>CAZVFC010000049.1:0-69029 GCA_964625855.1 uncultured Verrucomicrobiota bacterium
TCAAGCGGCGAACTGCATTCTGCGGATAACGATTTCCTAACTCGCTTGTTTTAGGACTAGCCGCGCGCTCACTCACTCAGCCCACGAGGCCCTCGGGGGCGAGCATGGCTCTAAGCCCCTAGTCCTCGACCCCTTCGCAGGCGGTGGCTCGATACCCCTGGAAGCCTATGAATCACCCATAATCCGGCGCCCTCGACACGGCTGCAGCCCGGCCCCGCACAAACCACCGTACCGGCCAACCGGACAGCCGACGAATCGACCTTCTGGCGCCGAAAGACCCCTCTCTCCGGCACGCCGACTCGCTTCAACGGCTCCAATCAAAGCGCTCAGTCGCTTCAGGGTCGGTATGGGCAAGGCAGATGAAGTCCGCCTGGGCCTCCCCAAACGGCCTGGATAAAGGATTTGACTCAATCCGCAAAGACTCCAGGGACTAGAGTAATCCCCATGTCAGACACTACCCGCTTGGAACTTGCATTAGAAACGTTGGCTCCGGTTTCGCCGCAGTTGGCTGTGAAGCTTCAGCGACTTCAGAACTGCGAGCTGCCAGAAGCCGGGAGTCCCGCGCACGTTCTCGATTTGTGGGCTGGCACTGGCCACACCTTCACTGGTCAAAACGTTCCTTGAGATTCCACCGCAGCAACCTAGCGTTTGTCCTCCGTTGGCGGGAGCTTGCAGGACTGCCACGCAAGGAACCGCCAGCGCCGCTGCTCCTCCCGCCATACAGCAAGGAAAACCAGTCGGACGTCCGCTTTGCCATCCGCGCTGGAGGCCTTCACGCGGGCGCGGCCAGCCATCAACGCTATTCCGGGCGCGGGGAAGGTGAAATTCCGCTGTTCATACTCAATGGACAGGTACCGCGAACGTCCGTCCACTTGCGATTGAATGAAAGAGGATTTGGTGTCCATCTGGCCATTGGAATGGCTGTAACGGAGATCGTCCGACAGGATGGCCCTCAGCCGCGCCTTGTCGGCGGCGATTGTTGCCGCGACCCGCTCATCGTCGGCCGCGCGCAACGACTTAATCAGGGCACTGCTCGCACGCGGCTGGCCGCGGTCCACCCCTGCGACCTCCGAGCTTGAATTACTATCGCCAGGGGACTCTGCGCCAAGTACCGGAAGAGTCGCAACAAGGGCAATCAGAGCCAGGGCGATCGCCCATCGGTCCCAGACGCCAAGGTACCCCTGTTCAAAGTGCATTTCCATATCGTGTATCTTGAGTTTGATCTAAACACCACGCCCACCGCGCTGAGCGGTGACCGAAGGAAGCCCATTCGCCGGCGCGACGGGGCCTGCAGATTGTTCTTCCCGCTCGACCTCAGCCCGAGGCCTGAGCAAGAGGATGAGCAGAGCGCTGAGCAGGGCCACAGCGGCGGACGCCGCAAATGCCGCCGAGAATTTGATGCCGTGATCGCGCATCCACCCGAGAGCGACTGTCGCCACCGCGCCGAGGCTGAATGCGACGAGGTTCATGAAACCGTAGCCTGTGGCGCGGTGTTCCGGTCGTGCTATCTGGCACAGAATGGGCATGTTATTCGTGTCCCAAAAACCATACCCGATGCCGAACAGGAGCATAAACCCAATGGCAGCCGGCAAGCTCCACGCGTATCCAAGCCCGAGCAAAGCCGGGACGAGCAGCAGGCATCCCGTAGCGCTGGTGAAGATGCGCCCCCGACGGGTTGAGCGCATCCAGTAGTCCGCCAACACGCCGCCGAGCAAGACGCCTGCGAACGAGCCTAACTGGATGTAGCCAGTGGCCGAAAGCCCCGCCGGCCCTTCCTTCAAATGGAACGTGTCCGCCAGGTAGGTCGGAAGCCAATTCCGGGTCACCCACCCCGAAATAGCGGGAAGGGCGAAGTACAGAACCAAAAGCCAGAACGCCGGTTGCGACCATAGCGCGCGCAAGGTTTCCGGGATCGAGTCACGTACCTCTGCCGGTTCTCTTCCCGCCATGGTTCTTTCCTTGTCCCTCAAACCGAGGATCAAAACAAACGAATAGGCAACTCCGGCCGCGCCGAACCACGTGAAGCAGTTCCGCCAGGAGCTCATCTGTGCGACGTACCCTCCGATGCCGCCTAGCGCCATACCCACGTAAAGGCCGCTCATGTGGATTCCCACTGCCCGCGCACGCGTCTGCCCTGGATGAAAGTCTGCTATCAGAGCTAGGGCCGCGGGAAAGTACAGGGCCTCGCTGATCCCCATGAGCGCCCGGCAGGAGAACATCTGCCAATACGTTGTGCAGTACCCTGTGGCCCACGTCACGGCGGACCATGCGAAAAGGCTGCCGATCACCGCCCCTCGCTTGCCAAACCGGTCGGCAACGTAGCCTCCCACCGGGCTAAGCACCGCATACACCCACATAAACACTGCCATCAGGGTCCCGAAGTCCTGATCGTTTGCTATGCTCGGAATGTCGGCCCGAATGGACGCGCGGATAGTGGCAACCATCTGGCGATCCAGATAGTTCAGCATGACGACGGGCCAGAGCAGGCCGACCACGACCCACGCGTAGCCAGTACGCGATGTCAACTTGATGGAATTCACGGGGCGGCACGCCCTGCTCCCGCCGGACTCTCTGGCGGTCGCGAACGCTGCCCGTTGTGACTTCGTTTTGTGCCATTCATCGCTCTGCGCACCTCGTCGTAAGCCTGCTTTTCAGCCGCCGCGAAGAGCGCGTAATCATTGCCACATGCCACGAATTGGATGCCCCGGTCCACCCAAAAACGCACTCTCGCCTCCGTATTTTCGCCTACCGCTATGCCCACCGGAACCCCCGCGCTCCTGCATTTGGAGATGGTCTCGTCAATTAACGCGAGGTTCTCCGGGTCTCGCAAGTGATTAAGTCTGCCGATTGAACCGGACAGGTCGCAGGGGCCAATGATCACTCCGTCAATATGCGAAACCGCCAAAATCTCATCCAGATTGCGCACGGCCAGACGACTTTCAACCTGGATAAAGCGGCAAAAGGAATCGGCGGCATTTGCGATATACTCCGTTAAATCCGCGATCCCGTATTTGGCCGCCCGGAGCGGGCCGAAGCCTCGGGCTCCGTCAGGAGGGTAGATACAGGCATCCATGGCCCGCTTCGCCTCCTCCGCCGACTGAATCATGGGGAAGATAATGCCGTCGGGGCCCATTTCCAGGACGCGCTTCGCGAGGTAGGCCCCATTGGAGGGGATGCGCACAACAGAAGCGGCGCCGGCGGCTCGGGCAGCGATGATCTGCATCAAAAGCGTTTGGTAATCCGTGGCGGAGTGCTCGGTGTCAAGCCAGATAAAATCGTACCCTATATTGCCGATCAATTCCGTAATGGAGGGCTCGGCCAGGTCCTGAATCGCACCGACAAGTGCCTCTCCGCGGCGCAGTTTTTCTTTAAACTCTTTCATAGTGTTCGCTTCATAGCAAAATGATCGGGATTAACGCGGCCCTAGCCTAACTTCCTTTCGCAACCACCCCAGACTGGGAGATGAGAATTCTCAACATCGAGCGTGGACTGACGCCTCCGTTTCTTCAGCCTTTACTGGTTCGGGAGCGTCAGCCGATAGCCACGGATGTAGGCCTTGGGCGCATCGTCCACGATGTAGTTCACGATCAGCACGCGCCTGTCATCCAACTGCACCCAGTCGGAGTAACCGCCGTCGGGGTCTGCGCTGCTGTCGTGATCCAACTGGGTAAGCATGACCTTCTGCCGGCCCGTGCTCTTCTCAAGCGCCGTCCGCTCCGAAAACACGGCGGCGTAGAGGTCGCGCGCCGAGGAGGAGCGGCCGTCGTAATCCCGGTAGGTCATCAGGATATCCCCGCTGGCGAGGAACCCCACGCTGGGGCGGTGGCAGTGCGGAATCTTGATCTGGTAAACGCCGTCCCACGTGAGTCCGCCGTCCTTGGAGAAGGCGGTGCAACAATCCTCCCCGGTGAACGAATTCTCGCGCATGAACGCCACCAGTGTCCCATCCGAGAGTTGGAGCACCGCGGGTTCGATGAGGAAGAATCGCTTATCTTTCGCGACCGTGATCCGGGGCGTCCACGTTGTTCCGCCATCTCGGCTGATATGTCCGTAAATCCCGGATTTCTTGACCTCCGGATCGTATACGCTCACGCACAAGAGGAGGTTACCGTCGCGCAACTCGCGCACTTTGTCCGAACAATAACCCCGGATGCCTAGCTTGCGGCCGTCCGCCCAGGTCTTTCCGTCATCTCTGCTCTCCCAAAGCCACATCTGGTGTGGTTGCTGGGGGTCAAGTTCATGCCCGATCCTGCGGTCGCAGGCTATCAGGACGCGCCCGTCACGGAGAGTCGATATCCGGATGCTGTTCCAATGTTCGGCGCGCATGGTCGTTTCCCCGATGTACTGTTTCCTGGACCACGTGGCGCCGCCATCTGTGCTCTCGCGCAGGGTGATATGCGTGTTGTCCCGGTTCCCGTGCGACACGCATTCGTTGTAGGCGCAGAGCAGTTTTCCCGTCCGGGTGCGAACGAGGGTAGGCCACCCTTCCATAAAACCGTCGTCCCGGCTCAGGGTGAACTTCTCGATGTTCAGGAAGGGATGCGGCGCGGCGACGGCACCAGAAGACATGATCCATGCGGTGAATGCCGCAGCAGCCAAGATGAGGGTTCTGAAGTGTACAATCACGCTTATATTCCTCGTGTGGCTCGGAGGGTGAATTCTCATTGATTATCCAGCGTGGTCGAACGGGACTGCAGCCATGGCAAATCAATAAGAGCCAAGTCCTTATTGTTGCCGACATAGACATTTACCACTCGTGTTCCAGGGATGAGCGGCGGCATGGTGCTCCGCCAGCGATGCACCTCGCTGTGCCCGTCGGCAAAAGAAAAGCCGGATGCATTCCCGTGGTAATTGCCAGGGATGTTGACCAACAACGCCGTTCCCGGCGGGGCCATGTCCACACCGAAATGACCGTCATCAATGCTGTCCTCGCGTTCGTCCACCATCACGAAAACCTCGGACGGGGGCATTGGCATGGTCATGTCCGATAACTTCTTGAACACCTTGAAGCCGGGTGAGTGCGAGAGCCGGCCGTTGTAGAGCCAGCAATTCATCGCGACGGAACGGACTCGCGGAGCGCCTCTGGAGGTCGAGCGGTCGCCGGGACATTTCCAAATGCTGACGTTTGGCGAATACTGGTGAAGCATACTTTGCTGCAACAGCCAGGTATTCGTGTTGTCCGTGCTATTGGCATGGTCCAGGATGCCTGAAATATAGGTCTTACCAATGCCGTCGGTGCCATAGTAACCTGTCAAGTTTGGCACGAGCCTATCCCCGTTGTCCTGCGCATACATGAACCACGCCAGGCCAAGTTGCTTTTGGTTGTTCATGCACCGGATTCCCTGGGCCTTCGACTTGGCCCGCCCCAGCGCCGGAAGCAACATTGCCGCGAGGATGGCGATGATGGCGATGACAACGAGCAGCTCGATCAGTGTAAAACCCGTTGACGTCGTGGCTTGTGGGAGCTTGAGGTTTCGATGAGCAGGCGGTTGAGTTTTCATACTGTTGGCGCCGTTTAGGTGCATGGTCACAACCCGGTCGGCGGTTACTGCTTCAGAACGTAGAAGCTCAGGCTCTTTGCGGGATCGATAATGTCGGTGGACAGTTGCAAATTCCCGCTCACATCGAACGCGTTAGTTGATACAGGGGTCCATTGGGACAGCGGCAAAGCCAGATCTGTGCTTTGCAGAAGAACGACCTGGCCTGCGGGAGTTCCGCCGGTAGCGGTGAGCGTAAGCGTGGATCCGTTTACGGAAAACCCGGTGATGGTCGCTCGAGCGGCTGTGACGGTCAACGTTGCAGGCGCCGTTTGAGCTTGAACGAGACCCTCATAGCTTAAGACTTGGCAGGCGTACTGCGCTCCATCCATGTCGAAGGTCGTCGGTGGTGTGGTATAGGTTGTATTGGTCGCGCCAAGGATCACGACATTGTTTGAGAGCCATTGGTAGCCGCCGATAAAACCGGGTGAAAAACCGGCTGTAAAGGCAGCCACGTTGCCGACCAGCACGCTAGTGTTCTGCGGGTTGAGCAGCACAACAGCATTCGTCCCGTTCACTACGTCGAATTGGACGGTATTGTAGTTCATCATGCCCTGGCCGCCCGAAACGAACGCGCCAAAAGTCGGGCCACTGTATCCCCTGACATCATCACCTTCCCAGTTGCTGATCACCAAGGTATTATCGAAATAGTACGAGGCGGCGCCAACCTCAGGATCATATATAATCGTGTGGGTGTGATACGCCGTGCCGCTGAATCCATCTGTGGTAAGCGTAACAGTACCAGGATTGCCCCCGTATCCGTAAATTACCGCCTTCAGATTGTTATCTGAGCCCACGTCGGAAGTGAACGCCATGAAGAATCGCCTACCCAAGCCCACATCTCCATAAAGCAAGCCGAGGGCGGCAGTGGGCGACCAGTTGTTGTCCACGAAGCGGCAATAAGTTCGGAGGCGCCATCCATTCGTGCGCGCGAGGTCTTGCGAAATCCGGGGAATGCGTGCCTGGTAGCCGCGGGCGCCCGTGTCTGTAGTAAAATCTACGACTTGCCACGCGTTCAGGCCGTCAGGGTCGCCGGTGACGGGGCCGACAGTGAGGTTTGAGGTGCCGGTCCAATACGGCTGCCAATATCCGCCCGCTGCAGATTCCGGATCGGGCGGTCCTGAGGCGGAAGTGCCTGCCTCGTAACTAACGCAAGACAGGACCAAATTCGGTGTTGTTATGGGTAACTGGGTTCCCGGGGGAACCACGTTGGTGGATGTTCCCGAGCTTCCGGCGACGTTGCTGATTCGGAGGAGATAATTGCTTCCCGGAGTCTGGGTGCTGGTGAGCAGTTCGATAGTGGTCGGGTTCACCATGGAAACGTTGCTGACCGTCAGCGCGTTGCCTTCAAAAACATAGTTGGCGATGTCTGTTGCCGAGTCAGGGGTGACAGGCTGAGTGTACCCGACTTGTACATGCTGCAGCGTTAGTAACGCTCTTCCGCTTACGACCGAAACATTCGTAAACAAGACCGTCAGGGTGGCAGGGGCGGTACCCAGGCCACCGTAGATATTAGTGGCCCATAGCACATAAATCCCTGCGTCTTCGAAGGTCAATGAGGGCAGGGTCAATGCAGTGTCGGTAGCGCCTGAGACGGGCAGACTGTCTCTGTACCATTGATAAGCAAAAGGGAGAAAGCCATAGTCATTGGTGAAGCCACCAGTAAGGGTGATAGCGCCTCCGAGTACATTGGTTTGGGAAACTGGATCCAAGGTTACGGTCAGAGGAGTGGGGGTCACGATCGGGGGCTGGCGGTTCGTGTAGAGCGCCGCGATGTCAGCGTCGGACAGCACGCCGCTGTAAATCCGCACATCGTCCATCGGTCCGACAAAATAATTGGCAGGCAGCCACGGGCTGGTCCCCCCATGTCCGACGCCTAAGCTTGCGAGCGTACCGTTAACATTGCAGACTCCGACATCGGTCTCTCCGCTGAGCACTCCATCAATGTATATGCGGTGGCCCGAATTCGTGTTCACGACATCTCGAACAAACGTGAACATGTGGAAAACACCGTCAGCGAGAACGACATTCGTGCTGTAAACGTCATCGTTAGCCGGGCCTCGGTCAACTGTGAATCTGCAGGCATTGGCGGGTTTCGCGGTACTGGCCTGAATACGCGCGAACACTCCCCCTGGATTTCCGCTATTGGTATTCTGAAGCTGCACCAATGTGCGATACCCGCTGTCCACCACTCCGCGCTGGGCCCAGAGGTTAATGGAGAACGAATTAGTCCCGAATTGCAGGGCAGCAACAGGCAAGTCTACGTAGGCAAGGTCAGTGAGTAATAGTGACTGACCGATGACACCTGGAGCGCTTAGCGAGTCAAACGTTCCGTTGATCAGGGTACCATCCTGGCCGCCGACGGGATCAACAACCGTTGTTCCCGTTGTCTCGTCCAGTGGGTAGTAGTGAGTCAAGGTAGCCGCATGGAGCGGGACTGAGGCCAGTGATATGGCCAAAGTCAGAGGTAGAAGGGGTTTAGGTGCCGGCATGGCTTTGCTAATAATTTCGAGAATTGCGTTCATGGTGAGATGTGGTTTTTAACTTTTCGGTTTCGATGGTGTACTCGGTGGCTCAGCGTGCGGCGATGGTGGGGTTGAAGTGCATCCTGCCGAATACGCGGAAGCGTTGTCGGAGGATTTCGTTGCGTCTTGCATAGTCACGCTTATTGCATCATTGCAGCGCGGGTTCAAGCCGTATGAGCCTTGGGGAGCCGGATTGTCAAAATCGGGCTATCCAAAGGTGCGGTTTGATACATTTTTGCGGCTTTGTACGCGGCAGAGGGCGGGAAGAATGGAACGGCAGCGCTGCAGGCCTAACAGGGCTTCTTAAGCTGTCCGGCGAATCGGTCGGCGGCGATAAACGAGCGGAGTACAGCCATATTCTTTGCGAAAGTGGCGGACAAAATGGGAACAACTTCTGTAACCAACCCCGGCGGCGATAACGGCGACCGGGTCATTGGTGGAGCGCAGCAAAGCCGCGCCACGTTCGAGCCGGATGCGGCGCAGAAGCTCGGATGGCGCCATCTTCATTTTGCTTCTGAAGACGCGGTTGAAATGGCCCAGGCTCACGTGGCTGACGTCGCGCGCCAGCGAGCTCATTTTGATTACACTGGCGTAGTGCGTTGAAAGAAATGAAGTTGCCCGGCCAACTGGGTCCGCCGGAAACGCGGGGTCTTCTTGCATCGCCGCCACGCGGTTCCAGCCGGCCTCGAGGTGATGATGGCACGCATCCTCGGCCACGCGGTCGCTATCTCCGCTCAATTCTTCGATAAACTGAAGATGGTCCCGATATAGCGCCATCAGGCTCGGCCACGTCCCCTGCTGCATCTGCAGAATCCACTTGTCGGCTTCTGTGGCGACGATTTCCCAACACTTGGTCAGACACGGCTGGCCACACTTGTCGACCAGCGTTCTGTGGAACTCAAGATCGGCTTTGTGGAAGGTGGGAAAATCGGAGCGCTCGGCCGCGAAACGGAGGCGCGACAATACAGGTTCGAGTCTTTCCCTTGTTCCATTCCATTCGCCGCGCTGTCGCAGTTGAAGCACCGCGAATGCCTCAAGGCTGGAGCGCAGCCGGCAGAGAGAAATGATTTGGTTTCTCTCAAGCATCGGCGCGGTGCTGCTGGCGGGGGCTTGGCGTGCCTGGAGTTCCTTGTCCAACTGGGTTTCAATCATCTCGAGCAGCTCCTGATTGTGGGTGGTGAATGGGCGATCGAGATCGCGGCTGCGGAAGACGAGGGCGTTGCGTTTGGCCTTGAACCGAACGGGGCAGCCGAAGTGCTTGTCCAGCTTTTCCCTATGCTGGACAGGGCGGGCGAGTTCGAGCCTCAGCGGCTTTATCTGGCCATCGGTACCGCGTTGCCCTATGGCCAAAATCCATGACAGGCACACCTCTATCAGGATGTCGGGTTCAGCACCTTCGCCCCTGAGGAGGGCGATCTCGACAGTCGTTTCCTCGGCTTGGGAGCTAACGCGGATTTCTTCGGGGCAGGTTAGGATCTTGTAGCGGGCAATGCGTTGGAGCGCATCGCGGAAAGTGCGGCTGCAGAGCCCGGTAAGTTGGGTAGCATCGTAGTGCTCAAAGTGCGCGTCGGCACCAAGTTTCAAGCCGATCTCCGCGTCGCCGCTGGTTTCGCCGATGGCTTTCCAAAGGGCGAAGAGTTGGGAGGTGGTGGCGTAGATTTTCTCCTGATTGAGGAAATTGGGCGGCAAGTCCGCCCGGCGCAGGACTGCGGACACAGAGACCTGGTGCATTCTGAGTCGCCGGGCAAGGAGGCTGGAAACTTTGAATCGGTCGCTCATGACTTTGGTTGCAGCCGTGGTTTCAAGGTAGCATCAAATTGGAGTCTGTCACTTGCAGAACGTGCCACACTATTTGCACAATGTGCCAGTACGTAGGGGGTTCAGAACAACTTATTTTCACTTCCTCCCGCCTCCCGATTGTTCCGATGGAGCAGGCAAGCAATCTGGCGCGGTGCCCGCATGTGGAGCCGCTCGGCAATCCGCGCCAAGGTCGTCGCCGTCACCCGGCGCAAACCGTTAAGCCCTGTCGCCAGCCCACGGCGGGGAGCCAGGTACGAGCCGAGTACTAGACACGCCCAAGCCAGGTACTGGCTTGGGGGTGGCTAGGCGCTGGCTCGTGCAGGGGTTGGCAGACCTAAGGCGGTTCTGGCTGCTGCCGGGGGGGGTGCCTCAGCCTGCGCAATCGTCTGCGCCAGGCTACGAGGGGCGTCCGGCCCTCGGCGGAAGGCATAATCCTACGGCTCCGGGGGGCCAGAGCTTGTGACAATCTTGTTAAAGACGCGCGCTAAGGGCTCTTTGCGGCCTGGGCCTGTGGTTTTCGCGGGGGCGCTGTCTTGAAAAACCGAGCGTACCAGCCCCAGTGGTTTTTAAGGACATCTACACGCTTGACAGCGGATGCAAGCTCCGAGGATATCAAGGCTGCGTTTCGCCGTCGGGCCCTGGAACTGCATCCCGACCGGTCCGGGCTGACAAGCGGGCCGTTCCAGGCCGCGCAGGAAGCTTGGCGGCCGCGTGCGCGTGCGGGTTCAGGCGCGGACGAGATGCGCTGAGTGCGGCGGGCGAGGGGCAGTGGGGTTTTTCGAGTGCTGGCACTGCGAGGGGCACGGGGCCGTTATGACTGAATATCCGGTGCAGGTCCGGGTATCAAGCGTGAATGAAGATGGAATCCAATTTGGCGCACTCCGCCGCGAGCAAGGTGGCGGCGGCGGCTTGTCTCCCTGGAGCGAACGCGCCACGGGGTCGCCGGTTCCCGCCCAGTGCCGGCAATCGGTGTTCACTTATCGGCCGACTCCGGTTACATTGCCGCCGGTGCCTGATACGCTGGTCATCAACGAGATCTATTTGAGCCTGCAAGGCGAGAGCACGTTTGCCGGTTTGCCGTGCGTCTTCGTCCGGCTGACGGCTTGCGACTTGCGGTGCTCGTATTGCGATACGGCCTATGCGTTTGCCGAGGGCACGAAGCAATCGCTACCGAGTATCCGCGCGGAAGTCCTGCGGCTGGCCAGGCCGTTCCGGGAAGTCCGAAGTCCGAAGTCCGAAGTCCGAAGTGGCCGGTTGCCCCTGGTGGAGTTGACGGGTGGCGAGCCGTTGCTGCAAAAGAATTCCCTGCCGCTCATGCAGGGGCTGTGCGACGACGGCTTCACCGTGCTGCTCGAAACCAGCGGCGCGCACGACATCTCGCCGGTGGACCCGCGCGTGCGGCGGATCATGGACCTCAAATGCCCCGGCAGCGGCGAGGCGGGGCGCAATTGCTGGGAGAACCTGCGCCACCTCAGGAGCACGGACGAGATCAAGTTCGTCATTGCCAGCCGCGAGGATTACGAATGGGCCAGGGAATGCATCGCCCAACACCAGCTCGCCGCGGTTTGCCCCTTGCTGTTCTCGTGGGCGCATCCGCTCGCGCCCGGGCAACCGCCTGGCGTGCTTAAGCCGCCGCCGCCGGAACACACGCCAATTTCGCGCCGGGAATTGGCGGAGCGGATCATCGCCGACGCCCTGCCGGTGCGGTTTCAGGTCCAAATGCACAAGGTGATTTGGGCGCCGGAGACAAGGGGAGTCTAACCACCCATGACCACACACCAAACCCTGGCCCTATTGCGCGCTTATGAATCGCGCAATGTCACGTTCCTGGAGGCGGACGGTTCCTGGCCCATCGTGTGGAAACGGGCTAAAGGCGCGCATGTCTGGGACGCAGAAGACAATCGGTATCTGGATCTAACCGCCGCCTTCGGCGTGGCCGCGGCGGGGCATGCAAACCCGCGCGTGATCCGAGCCGGGCAAAACCAGATGGCCACGCTGCCGCATGCAATGGGCGATGTCCATCCGCACGCGCTCAAGGCGCAACTGGCGCGGGAGTTGAGCCGGCTTACGTTCGAGCGGTGGCGGAAGAAGTCCGAAGTCCGAAGTCCGAAGTCCGAAACAATTGGCCGACGCAGGGAAGTGATCACGGGCAAGACGATCTTCTGCAACTCGGGTTTCGAGGCGGTGGAGGCGGCGCTCAAGACGGCCCTGTTGGCCACCGGCAGACCGGGAGTGATTGCTTTTGAGGGCGCCTATCACGGTCTGGGCTACGGCGCGCTCAACGTCACGCAGCGGGCACATTTCCGCGCGCCGTTTCTCAGCCAGCTTCGTGAATTCGGGCACTTTCTGCCGTTCCCCAAAGCAGGCCAGGCGTCCCGCCTGGCCCTCAGCGCGCTAGAGTCGCCCGCCGTGCGGGACATTGAATCCCGAATCCAGCGCCTGCTCCGGACCCGGCGCGTCGGGGCGATCCTGGTCGAGCCGGTCCAGGTGCGCGGGGGGGTCAACATACCGCCGCCGGGCTTCCTGCCGATGCTGCGCCGGGTCTGCGATGAGCACCAGGCACTGCTGATCCTGGATGAGATCTACACCGGCTTCGGACGCACGGGCAAATGGTTTGCCTGCGAACACTTCGGCACGGTGCCGGACCTCATCTGCCTGGGCAAAGCGCTGACGGGAGGATTCCCGCTGTCGGCTTGTGTCGGTCGCGCGGATCTGATGGACAAAGCCTGGCCGCCTTCCGACGGAGAAGCGATTCATACCAGCACCTTTCTGGGCCATCCCGTCGGCTGCGCGATGGCGCTGGCGCAGCTTCGGGAGATCCGAGCGCGGAAGCTGGTTCAACGCAGTGCGGCGCTGGGCAGGCGCCTGCTTGCTGCGCTGTCAACTCTCGCTGCCCAGCGCTCGGCTCATGATCTGGCTCCGCGCGGCCTGGGTCTCCTGGCTGGTGTGGAGGTCTGCGCGAAGGATGGCGTCCCGGCCTCGGAGGTTGTGCTGCAAGCGGTCAAGGCGCTGCTCCGGCGCGGATTCCTCTTTCTGCCGGAGGGCGAGCATTCGAGTGTCCTGAGCCTCACTCCACCGCTAACGATCTCGGCCGGCCAGCTCCAGGCGGCGGTCAATGCGCTGGCGGCGGTGTTGCGCGCATGAAGCCAACGGAAATGAAGCAGCTCCTGGCGGAGCACAACATCCGCCTGACAAAGTCGCTGGGCCAGAACTTCCTCCACGACGCCAACCAGTTGCGGCGCATCGTGGCGGTCGCGGAGCTGAGCAGGTCGGATCGGGTCCTGGAAATTGGCCCGGGCCTCGGGCCGCTGACCGAGTTGCTGGTCGAGCAGGCGGGCGAGGTCCTCGCCATCGAGAAAGACACGAGACTGGTGAAGGTGCTAGCAGAGCGCTTTAACGTAGGACAGGCGTCTCGCCTGTCCCCAACGGGAGGAGTCATCGAATCGAGGACAGGCGGGACGCCCGTCCTACGTTTGCTCCATGACGATGCCCTGGAGTACCTGCGCCGCGAGCCGCGCGATTGGAGCGAGTGGAAGCTGGTCGCCAACCTGCCGTATTCGGTCGCCTCGCCGATCCTCGTGGAACTGGCTATGGGAGAGCAAGCGTCCCCGCGAGCCCCCATGTCCGGTGGTGTCGGGCCCCGCCCGCTCGCCGACGAGGCGCGCGGTCCGCAGCGGATGGTAGTCACACTGCAACTCGAGGTGGCCAAGCGGCTCCTGGCCGAGCCCGGCACGCCCGATTACGGCGTGCTCACGCTGCTGGTGCAACTGGACTATGAACCGCAGACCTCGTTCAAGATCCCCGCCAGTTGCTTCTTTCCGGAACCGGATGTGGATTCGGCCTGCGTCTGCCTGGCGCGCCGCGCGCAGCCGCTGCTCCGGCCCGGACAGCGCGACACGTTCGCCCGCATCGTCAGACGCAGCTTCTCGCAGCGGCGCAAGATGATGCTCAAGCTGCTGAAGGAAGATTGGCCCGAGCCTTGCCTCGCCGCGGAATTCGAGCGACTGAACCTGTCGCCCCGGGTCCGCGCCGAACAGGTCTCGCTGGACCAATTCGCGCGCATGGTGCAGGCTCTCTCCAGGAACGCGTAATGAACCGGCGGTCGCTGATAATCCTCGTGGGTGGCCTGGTCCTCCTGGGTGGTGGCGGCTGCCGGCCGTCTGGCTATGAGCCCTCCAGCCCGGCCGAGGCCCAGGAGATCTACAGCCAAACCAAATGGTTCTTCGCCCCGCCGCTTGCCTTCGCGCCGCGCGTTCCCGATCCCGACTCCGATGTCCCGCCCGACAGCAAGAATCAGATGTTCTTCAAATTGGCCACGGGCACTTACATGATCTACAGCGAGTTCCTGCCCCGATCGGGCATCAAGGCGTTCCGCGGCTCGGGGCGGCTGGAACCCATCCCGGGACTGGCCGGGCCGGTTTATCGGCTCAGCGACAGTTACAGCGCTGGGCATCCCGACACCGTCCTGCTGGTTGGCTTCTGCGGCAAGCGCAGGTTTGTGGTCCAGGCTCGGGGCACCAACCAGCCAACCGTTCTGGCCGACGCGCTTTGCCTGGCCACCAACGCCTTGGCGAATCTGCGAAGCCAGGCGCGCAATCCCTAGTGTGAAGAAAGAGATATTTGATGTCGTGAACGAGCGCGACGAGGTCGTCGGGCAACGGACGCGCCGCGAGGTGCACCGGCTGGGTCTGATGCACCGCGCGGTGCATGTGTTGGTGTTCAATGCAGCAGGGCAGGTCTTTCTGCAGAAGCGCTCGATGACGAAGGATCGCCAGCCCGGGCTGTGGGACTCGTCCGCCTCGGGTCACCTCGCTGCGGGCGAGGATTACGATGCCTGTGCGGTGCGGGAGCTGCGCGAGGAAATCGGCTTGCAGGTGCCCACCGGCCCGCAGCGGCTATTCAAGCTCGCCGCCTGCGGCGAGACGGACCAGGAACACGTCTGGGTCTATCGCTGCGCGGCCGAAGGACCATTCGAGCTGGACCCGGAGGAAATCGAGCGCGGCGGCTGGTTTGCGCCGGAGGAAGTCAGCCGCTGGATGGCACAGCGTCCCGACGAGTTCGCAACCGCCCTGCTCGCGCTTTGGAACCGGCTTAGGCCCTGACGAAGACCCATGCAAGCGGCATCAACGTGACCTCCGACAACGGCGGATGGTCGGGTGGGCCTGTTGGCATGTTCGCAATCGCTGGGGGACTTCGGTTGCTAGTTGTTGTGAGGCTCAAAGTCCGACTCGTTGACCCACACCGGTATCCGCTTCTCGCCGGCCATGAAGCGATGGTAGAAATCGCGGTAGTTCGGGTCGGAGTAGGGAAACTGCTCGAATAGTTCGCCCTTCCCAAACATGCGGGGATCATCCTGGGCTTTGAGTTCTCGGAACAGTTGCTTCTGGAGCGAGGTTTCGAGGGCCTTGGTCTGGGAGCGGCCGGCGAGGTTGACCAGGCAATCGGGATCCTGCTTGAGGTCGTAGAGCTCGGTTGCGGGGCGTTTGCCGAAGCACAGCGCCCAGTGGGCGTCGCTGGCATCACGGCGGTGGGCCTTGAGGATCTGGGTCTTGGTCGGGCTGGCGTCGCAAGTGAGATAGCCGGTTTCGGGATTGCCTGCCGGCCAGCGGGACGGCTCGAAGTTCCGCAGGTAGAGGGCATCCTGCTTCACGATGCCGCGAATGGGGTAGCCCCAGTCGTTCGGGCGTCCGACGTCGTGGCGCTCCTTGCCGAGCAGGACGTAGTCCCGAGCCGGTTCAACCCGGCCGGACTTTTCGGAGGAGAGGATGGCGGTGAAGCTTCGGCCGGCGGGCGGCGCCATGCCGGTCCGGGACCAGCGCACGCCGGCCAGTTCGACCAGCGTTGGGGCGAGGTCAACGAAGCTGATATAATCCTCCACCACCCGGCCGGCTTGGCGGATGCCCTGCGGCCACATGATGGCCAGCGGGAGATGATTGGAGTCCTGGTACGATTGGCTTTTGGTTCGCGGAAAGGCCATTCCATTGTCGGACGTGACCACCACGACGGTGCGAGCGAGCGCCCCGGAGTCCTCCAGCATTGCCAGCATGCGCGACAAGTGCCGGTCGAAATGCTCGACCTCGAACGCGTAGTCCAGCAGGTCGTTGCGGACGGTTTCGTTGTCCGGCCAGCAAGCCGGCAAGCGGTTCACGTCCGCAAGCGCCTTGCCCCCTTTGGCGGTCATGCCGACGATCGAGTTTTCGATTCGCATGAGTTGTGAGCCTTCATTTATCGCGGGCGACCCCCGCTACGTGGTAGCGGGTCGCCACTTCGTCAGGGTGGGTTACACTACTGAACGCTCAGGCGGTAGAAGGCTGGAGATTCAGGGGTGGGATTCGTATCCGAGATTGTGATTTGGCCTCCAGTCCCGGCAATGCTGGTTTGGACGGGTAAGAAGGCGGGTTGGACCAGCAGGTTGGTGCTGTGCTCGAGGGAGTAGGTAATTCCGCTGACGCTTGGCCAGCGCAGAGTGGCGACGGCTCCGCTCGCGGCTACGGCCGTGATGCGGAGGACAGATAGGGCATTCGTTGGGTTGGTGCCGGCGCGCCATTCCTGCCAAGTGGCCATGCCGTCGCCGTCGGTGTCGAGCGCGTCGGCTGTGCCGTCGGTGGGCAGCCCGTACTGCAAGAGCCAGGCGTAGGAGATGGTTGAGGCGGGCGCTTGGAGTTCATGGGCACCAATGTCAACCGTGCCACTGGCGATGCGGGGATTGCCGTCGAGGTCGGTGGCGCCGGTGACGGCGGAATTGATGCCGGCGTTGATGCAGGGCGAGTTGGTTTGGAGGTGAAAGTCGGCCGCGGCAGGATTCATGAGGGCCGGGTCGTTGGTGAAATTGCCGGGGCCAGCGGGCAAAGGCGTGGTGCAGCAGTGGGAGAAGGCAGGGCCGGACTGGTAGTTCGGGCCTGAAGTGGCGGAGTTGTAGAAGACAATGCAGTTGGTGAGGGCGGTGGTTCCTCCGACATAGACCCCGCCGCCAGATGTTGCCGTGTTGCTCACGACGGTGCAGTTGTAGAGCCAGCCGGCGGAGATGCCACCGCCCTCGATGGCGGAGTTGGCATTAATGAGGCAGTTGGTCATCTTGCACTGGTAAGCTCCACCGCCTGAGCCGGCGAAGTTGGCTGAAATCAGGCAGTGGTTCAGGGTGCTGCGGTAGGCTCCGCCACCGCAGGCAGCGGGCGGGAAGCTGGGCAGGCCGGCGGGGGTGTTGTTGTTGGAGATCACGCAGTTCTTCAAGGTGCAAGCAAAGACGCCGGCGCCTCCGTTGGCGGTGTTCCCAGACACGACGCAACTGTCCATGATCAGGCCGCAAGCGCCACCGCCGAAGTCGGCGGCAGAGGTTGTAAGGACGCAGTTAGAGAGGAAGGCCGTGGGGGTGGCAAGGGGGCCGGGCACACCGTAAGCGGCCCCGCCGTAGCCCGTGGTACCCGATCCACCGTTGGTCAGGGTGAAGCCAACCAAGCTGGCACCGTTGGTGAGGAAAGCGCATCTGACCGGGGCGACGCCGGCTCGGGAATCCCCCTGCGCGCCTAGAATGACGGTAACTGCTGGTCCGTTGACGCTTTGGACTGTTATGACCTTGGTGAGGGCGGCCCGGTTGGTGGTGAATTCTTTGCCGGAGGCTGCACCGCCGGTCTGGTAAAGGCCGTTGGTGACGAGGACCAAGTCGCCAGGATCGGCGGCGACGATGGCGTCCTGGATGTTGGTGGCGGCGGTGGACCAGTCAGTGTAGGGAGAGGTGGGGGCCGGGTTGTTGAGGTCAACGTAGTGAACCGTAGCGGTAAACCCAAGCCCTGGGGCGAGGCACAAGAAGCCGAGCAGGGGGAGGGTGGCCGTTTTCATTGATTACGATTCGTGCTCGTGGCGGGGGCATTTATGGCGCCGACATTGGTGCCTTTCGGGGCGGCGGGCATTTGCCAACGTCCGGCGGGGTTGCGGCCTGGCACCACGCCTTTGGTTCGTGCGGTGGGCTCTTCAGTGGCGCCTTGCGGCTCGCGCTTGGCGGTCCAGGGGGCGGAGTGGGGTTGGCCGTTGAGTTCGTAATCGACTATACCGTTGATGGTGTCGTCGGTAACTGTCCCTGCGAATTTCTGAAGGTACTTTTTGCCATACACCTCCCGGGTGACGGCAAAGGAAAGCTGGTCGCCATGCAGAGTTGCGGCTGTTATCGGGACAGGGTTGGTCCGTGGCTGGCTGAGTTGGGTGTAGATCGTCCCGCTGAGCTTGTCGCCGTCCAGTTTCAGGGTAAGCGTGTTCTTTCTTTGCAGTGCAGGGATGCGGGCCGACCGGCGCGGGGCTTGGTCTGATTGGGGGATGGGCGTGGTCCATGTCCACGTGCCGGTGGGATTGGAGTGGACCTCGGAGCAGACCACGTCGGCTGCGCCGAGGACCAGTACCGCATACGCGATGAGGGTTACTGCACGGAGGCGGGGATCTTGTTTCTGCATTGGTCAAACCTTGTCTCTGATGGTGCCTGAGTTTGGGTTGCGGATCACTAATGTGCCCTGAGGGCCTGCCAGATTTGCTCATTTAGCTGGGGAAAGTAGCAGTGGAACAAGAGACTCTTGGTTTCCCCGGTCAGAAGGTCAAATTCCGCCGTGAAGTGTCCCCGCATGTTTTCCATTTCCTCGTCCGCGTTGGGTTGCGGTGGTAGTCGGCGCCAGCAGACGTTAGCCCGTGTGAGCGAGCGACCTGCCGAAAACTCGGTTGGGGAAATCCGCTTCGGGCTGGTTTGCTCGAAGAAGGCACCGGGCAGGCCCAGGCGCGTGGAGATACGGGCCTGGAGACTTCTTAGCAGCTCGTCCAAGTGCTTGGTTGGTTGCCCCTCGAATCCACCCCGAAGGAGGCTTCCGGTAGTCGTACCGCCCTCGGCGAAGGCAGCATCGGAACCATGATGGCTGAAAACGGTTCCGTCAATTGAATCAAAAAAGGCACCATTCTTGAACTTGATGCGACAGAATGGAGCAATGCACACGCCGTTGCTGTAGATGCCCCATCGTGACCAGAGAAAGGTCTCGTCCCAGTCAACGCCGGCGAGGGTCCTCTGGCTGCCAGGCTGCAACTCCAGCTTGCCGCAAAAGCTCAGCCAGTTCGTAATCGCTTGGCTGACATAATCTGCCGTTGGTTTCGGTGAGTTGGCATGCTCGGACCTGCGCGTCGGCTTAGGCAGTTCCGGGGCGTGGACCTTCCTCTTTATTTCCTCCTGAAGAGCGCGGTCGAAGAACTCCTCTGCCCAGAGGTCGAGGCAGACGATTTTTCCCGAGCGGCCATCGATTTCCACCTGGGCAGCAGTGGTAGCCCCGAGACGTTTGTGCGGCCAGCTCACCCTGAAGAACGGAATGCGCTTGCCTTCCAACTCGCTGGCGTATTGGACTCGGGGAGGTCCGTCCCGCAGGGGATCACCGTTCTTGACAAGGCGCCGAAGGGTTTGCTCGGCGAGCTGCACAACATCGTTCGACGTTAATGTCGTGGTCCCGGCAAACATCGGCACAAGGGCAGGGTCTTGGAGCGTGAAAAACGAGCCGGGCGATGAGTAACCGTAAATGGCGCCGTCCCTTATCCAGAACTGCGTTCCGTTGTGGTGGGTCAGGACAAGGTGGACCGCCCAACCCGGCCCGGAACCGGGCCTGCCGATGACGCACCGTTCGAGGTCGCTAGCCTGCGTGGGCACAGCGAACGGTGCAACCGGCACGACGTTCGTGAAGCTCGCGATCATTGAAAACGCGATGCTGAGGAGGGCATTAGTATCAAGCATTTCTCATTCTTAGCGTCACTGGGCCCAGTCAGTGGCGTGGTTGTACTCGTTAAACTTGATGTCACCGTAGCCGAACACCTTCAGGCACGTCTCGGGCGTAAAGAAAGCGGTCACAGTGGAGCCGTCAGGTTGCGGGATTTCAAGTGTCATGTATCGCGTTGGGGGGTCGGCGAAGATGCCAAATGCCAGGGAGTTGGCGTCCCCGATCGCCTGCAGAAGCGTCCGGCCGAAGGCCCAGCTTGCCAGGAATTGGCTGTGCCAGTCACACAGGGCCTCGTAGCACTCCAACTCGCACTCTTGACCTGTGCGGTCGTCGAGAACGTGGTTGTTAGCGAAGCAATTATAGGGCGTCGCCTTCCAGCCGACGAAGGCGCCAGGCCTGAAACCTGTTGCGTAGTAGTAGTTGATGTCTATCGGGAGGGCTGGTGGCGGCTGGACGTCGGACGGTGGGTAGACCGGCAAAGCCAGTTCGGTGTCGGTGGCCCCAAAGGCACCCAGCAGGCCACCGAGGGCAGTTTCGCAGCCATCAAGGAATACGAAACGGTAGCGGTGACGAATATTCTCGGCGTAATCTCCGGTTCCAAGGTCCAGGAAGAGGGACGGATTTCCGTGGCCCGCGCCGTAAAAGTTGCGCACGATAGGGCTGCTAAGCCACGCGAGGAGCTGATACTTGTCTTGCGGATGGGGCCCAGTACCTTTCGTTGAAGGAAAGGTCTGCTTCCTGCCAAGCCTTAGGGGCCAAGTCTGCGCCAGCGCCGGGTTGCTGGGGGAGGGATCAGCCGCAATGGTGACGGCGGTCCCGGAGAGGGGCCCGCAGAGCCGCCACCCGGAGCCGAGTTGTACGCCGTGGTACCAGGGGTCGTTATACGCCAGCGTGAGGGGATTGATGTTGTAGCTGTTCTTGTCCGCAATAAGGGACCAGCTGACGACAGGTGTACCGTTCAGGGTGAAGTCCAGGTCCTTGAAGTCAACCAAGTTGTCCGCGTATGCCGCAGCCCACCAGCCGGGGCTAACTACCGATGGCCATGGCGTGAATTGCCGCGTGTTGGCATTAGCGACCGCTGACCCGGAACCTTCTCCAGCGGCGTCCGCTAACTCGGTGAGGGAGTATATGTTCGGGTCGGTGTTGCCGTCGCCGAAGCCGAGATTTGCAGTGGTTTCGGAGTACGTGATCGCGCCGTTGGTGGGCGAGCCCTCGGTATACGATGTCTGTATCCATGGGGCAAAGGGGTCGGGGGCCTTTGGGTATCCGGAATTGAAGAACCAGATTGTATAGTTGGTGACTGACGGAGGCACTTCCATATTTACTGCGAGGGATTGTCCCGCTGTGCGCTCTGGATGTGGTTGACGCGCTGCATTTGTGACAGCAAGCACAACGGGCGGCGAAAAAGCGCTTCGCAGACCGTCGGCGTCGGGCAAGGAGTAGGCGACCGAAAGCGCGTGCTGGCCATCTTCGAGGTAGCGGGTGTCGATCTCGACTTCCGCGAGTGAGCCTGCCGGGTCCTTGACTGCGAGTGATCGTGTTGGAACGGAACCGTCCGCCAGAGGGCAGACTGAGCGAATGGCCAAAGCGTTGGTACCGGGATTGATTCGGAGTAGGACAAGGCCGCTCACGGTTGAGTTCTGCGCCGGGGAGAGAATCACGAGGGACGTTGCATTGGTTGTTTGCCAAGGTACCTCGTTCGTCTCCTCAGTGCCATTGCCATTGCGGTCGGCGAGAAAGTCGGGGACGCCGTCGCCGTTGGCGTCGGGCACTCCGCCGGAAGCGAGGCCTAAGTAATGTGGGCCAATGGAGACCTGGCCGGCCGCTTCCTTCACGCTGTTCGTGCGGCTGGCGAAGTGGTACTCGCCGGCGGCTGCCGCCGAACGTGATCCTTTCGCGAGCAGGTTCGCTGCCGCTGTTGGCAGGTAGAACATGCCCAGGGGGCCGCTTTCGTAGGAGAGGCTCGGGAGGTCGGGGTCGGTGGTAGTGGGTGCTGCGGGTGTGAGCCTTCCGCCGCCGTTGGGAACGATGCTCATTCCCACATAGACGTTGTGATGGTTGGTGCTGATGGGGCTATTGAGGAACCATTGGTCGTAGTTGGAGTAGAAGGTGACATAATCGAAGATGTTGTCAGTGAAGCTCCAGCTACTGGAACCTTCCACAGGACGAAGCGCCATGAAGCACTGGTGGAATAGGTTATTGGCGGCCGTGACCTGGGCGCTGCAGGCGGAGGCCTGGAAGTAATACTCGTAGGCGCCCCCGTCGAGCATCCAGACCTCACAGCGGTCAAACACGGTGTTGCGGAGGGTGAATTTGCGGCCTGCAGGGCCGCCGTCGTCATAGACAAACCAACCTCCTTGAAGGAGACACCCGTCGAGCTCAAGGTTGGAGATGATCGAATAGGACTCGGGGTCGTAGTCGAGGGAACAGAGGTGCGCGTTGCACCCCGCCGAGATGGTGGGGAAGTCGGCGTAGTGGAGCCTGACCTCAGGATAGGGGGCCGCGAGGCCGCTGAAGAAGCCGAGGTTTCTCCAATTGAGCATTGGTCCGTCCGGTGCGAGGTCGCCGACGGGACTCTCTTGGACGCCTTCCAAATGAGCAAAGATTACGTGATTCGTAGGAAGGCCGTTGACGTTAAGGCGCCCGCCCGGGTTGAGGCGAATACCCCAGTTGGCCCACCAATAGGGATAGCCGACCAAGGCGAGGACGGTCCCCGGCTCAATATTGAGAGTGGCGTTGTTCACGGTGGCGAGCATCAGAACATGGTCAACCACGGGGTAATGGTATCCTAGGGCGGCGGCGTTGGGATCACGGATGGCTGTTGGGCCAATTGTCGTGCTGGAGTTGATGTCGTCGGAGAGCAGGTCCGGTGGGACGGTGGTCGTCATTTGGGCGAAATCGTTCTTGAGGCTCGAAGCCACGTTGGTGGTACCGGCACCGGTGAAGGGGGAACCATCTCGCAGGTAGTAGGCCCCCTGACCGTTAACAATGTATAGGAACGGGTTGCCCTGGCCGTCAACACCACCGGTTGGTGCAAATGGCGATTGGTCATCACTGGCTCCGCCTGTCCCGAACGGTGGTGTGTGGTCGGTGTAGAACCCGTTGTTGCTTCCGTCCAGACCGGCGCCATCCCCCAGTGACGTGGTGTCGCCAAACACAGAGTTCGTGACGAAGAACCCTAGCGCGCTGGAGGTGGTGTCTGACACGAAGGTGTCACAGTGGTCAACCGTAAGATGGTTGGCCGACCCGCGGAAGCGGGCTCCAGTGATGGCCTTTCCCACGTCACTGAATAGCACGTTTGCCACGTCAATCTGGCAGGGGTGGTTTGTGATACCATCGCTGACCAGTCCGGCGGCACAGTGCAGGATCTGCGCGTGGCGGAGGGTGCCAAGCACGTCACGACTGGGGTCTCCGGAATAATGGATAGCAGTTTGCGCGTAGGTGATTCTAACATGCTTCAGCGCGATGTTCTGTGAGGAATTTACGTCCAGAGCGATGGGTGCGTAGAAGTTCGTGGGTGTGCCGGAAGAACTGAGGATGGGCCACCCAAGCATGTCATCATCCGCAGCCGTGAAGATCGCCGGGCGCCATGGGGTGGTTTGACAGACGAGTGAGCCTCGGATGACCAGCGTCGCTCCGGCGTTGGTAGCGTACTTGACCACGGCCCCGCCTTCAATGGTCGTTGCGCCGTAGAGGTCAACAGGGCCAGCGGTTCCGTCAACGTAGTAGGTTTTGTCGCCTTTGAACCTGTAATCCTGGCGCGGACCAACGAGAACAGTGGCAAATTCTCCGCTGTTTGTAACCGTGAGGACTGCATTTGAGCTGACGGCTGAGCCGAGCAGGTTGAACACCAGCACGGAGTAGGTGCCTGCTGCGGTTGGGCTGATGTTGTTTAAGGTCAGAGAGGGATCAGTGGCGCCGGTGAGATTTGTAGTCGCCAGTCCCGGAGCCGTGAATTGCCACTGGTAGGACAACGGCAGCAGCCCATTAGCCTGAACGGTGAAGGTGACGCTGTCTCCCTCAAACACGGTCTGGCTGAGTGGCTGGGAAACGATGACTGGAAACGGGTTGGGGTCTGGCGTGTTTGGGTCGGTGTGGGTTACCAGCAGTTCTATCGCGTCGCTCAACCCGTCACCATCCGCATCGTTGGTTCGGGCGAGTCGGAAGTATGCCTGGGCCGCCGGCAGGTCCGGCACAATTAGGTTTGTGTCGCCAAGGGAAGTACGAAGCAGCCAGTACCAATTGGTGAGGTTGAGGCCAGGACCGTCTGCACTCAGAGTTGAGGTCATCAGTAGGTCATAAACACCGGTCGTGGCCTCGGTCTCCGGAGGGTGGACGACGAGGAAGCCGGTAGCATTGGTGACGGTGACCATCTCCAACCAGAGGTCCTCGGCAGTGTAGGAGAAGGCCATTGGTCCGAACACGCCGCCGCCCTCGAGGCTCAGGCGACCCATCTGGTCGGTGGGGTGCAATTCGGCATAGGCTTGCCTGGCCTGGACCTGAGCGACGAAGGTCTGCAGCTCGTCCGCTTGAGCCTGCACGATTGAGGCGGTGGTCATTGAGCTCAGGGCTCTACGGTTGTACTGCGCCTGTGGCGAAATCACCTGGCCTGCGGTCAGGTCCACGAGGAACTGGCCGCCGCCGACGGGATCGCCGATAGCGTAGACCGGTGCGTTGGTGTCCATGGGTGGAAATGGGAGCGGCGCGCCCAGACACGGAAGCGAACTGTGCACTTCCCAGAAGGTGCCGAAGACTGGGCGCTGGTCGGGCGGCACGAAGGGCAGCGACATGGCGTCGGCCACGACCGCGACTACGGAGTCGGGCGGCTGTTGGTTGGGCTGGGATTGGGCCTGGGCCATACCGGTGGTGATGGCCGGCGCGAGGAGGCAGGCCAGCGTGAATGTCGTCGCGATTGCGACCGCATGTTCTGAAAGTTTCATAGACTACATTTGGCTTAGTTATGCTATCCTCTCCGCTGCGTCCCTTTCAGCGGAACTGATGGTACACGGGACGGATCAAGGGTCAAGGGGGAAGTCTTGCCAAAATACACAGCCTACTCGGTGGGAGGGGTTTGCCGTTCCTGCGCGGGTAACAACACCTGCAGCGGCCCTGCCACCATGCCGGTGTCGCCCTCACCATTGATACTCCCGGCGTGACTGGCCCGTGCCGCCTTAGCAGGACCAGCGGCTGCGGTCGGAGTTGAGGAAACTCCGGGGCTTGCGCGGAAACGACGTTGTTCCAAACTCGGGCAGAAGTTCGGTTCAGGCCTTCTGCCGCTTCCTGACACGGTAAGGGACGGCGTCTTCTTTGACGTGGAAACCGATTTCAGGCTCAGTGCTCCGGGTCGCAAGTCCGGTGACGTATTAAAGTGCGGGCGTTCGTGGGCGCGAAGCGTTTGGAGTGCGCGGAGCTTGCTTCCGCTTTCCGAGCGCCCGCTTCACCCTGGCGCCCGCAAGCGTTAGTTGTTGTGAGGCTCAAAGTCGGACTCGTTGACCCACACCGGTATCCGCTTCTCGCCGGCCATGAAGCGATGGTAGAAATCGCGGTAGTTCGGGTCGGAGTAGGGAAACTGCTCGAATAGTTCGCCCTTCCCAAACATGCGGGGATCATCCTGGGCTTTGAGTTCTCGGAACAGTTGCTTCTGGAGCGAGGTTTCGAGGGCCTTGGTCTGGGAGCGGCCGGCGAGGTTGACCAGGCAATCGGGATCCTGCTTGAGGTCGTAGAGCTCGGTTGCGGGGCGTTTGCCGAAGCACAGCGCCCAGTGGGCGTCGCTGGCATCACGGCGGTGGGCCTTGAGGATCTGGGTCTTGGTCGGGCTGGCGTCGCAAGTGAGATAGCCGGTTTCGGGATTGCCTGCCGGCCAGCGGGACGGCTCGAAGTTCCGCAGGTAGAGGGCATCCTGCTTCACGATGCCGCGAATGGGGTAGCCCCAGTCGTTCGGGCGTCCGACGTCGTGGCGCTCCTTGCCGAGCAGGACGTAGTCCCGAGCCGGTTCAACCCGGCCGGACTTTTCGGAGGAGAGGATGGCGGTGAAGCTTCGGCCGGCGGGCGGCGCCATGCCGGTCCGGGACCAGCGCACGCCGGCCAGTTCGACCAGCGTTGGGGCGAGGTCAACGAAGCTGATATAATCCTCCACCACCCGGCCGGCTTGGCGGATGCCCTGCGGCCACATGATGGCCAGCGGGAGATGATTGGAGTCCTGGTACGATTGGCTTTTGGTTCGCGGAAAGGCCATTCCATTGTCGGACGTGACCACCACGACGGTGCGAGCGAGCGCCCCGGAGTCCTCCAGCATTGCCAGCATGCGCGACAAGTGCCGGTCGAAATGCTCGACCTCGAACGCGTAGTCCAGCAGGTCGTTGCGGACGGTTTCGTTGTCCGGCCAGCAAGCCGGCAAGCGGTTCACGTCCGCAAGCGCCTTGCCCCCTTTGGCGACCCCGCTGCCGTACTCGAAACGGCGGTGCGGTTCGTAGCCGCCGTACCAGAAGCACCAGGGCGTGTCCTTGGGGGCGGCTTGGAGGAAATCGTCGAAGTTGGCGGCATAGTCATTGGCGGCAATGCCCTTGGCCGGAGGGGTGGCTTTGCGGTCGTTGAACTCGCGGCCCGTCATCCGGCGCGGCTGTCCGGCGGCATTGGTCGCCACGCCCGGCCCCCACCCTTTGGCGGTCATGCCGACGAAGTAACCGTGCTCGCTGAGGGCCTCGGGGAAGGTTTTAAACTCGGGCGGGAAGAAGCAGTAATGGTTGCACGCGGCCTTAAGCTGCCAGGGGTTGCGTCCGGTCAGGATACAGGAGCGCGATGGGGCGCACTTGGCGTTGGGCGTGTAGGCGCGGGTGAACAGGACGCCCTGGCTGGCGACGCGGTCGAAGGCGGGCGTTTTCACCCAGTTGCAGCCGTAGGCTCCGGCGTGACCGTAAGACCAATCGTCCGCGACCGCGATCAGGATGTTGGGTTTGGGAGCGGCGGCCAAGGCTCCATTGGCTGCGACCATGGCCCCCGCCAACAGCACAATTCGCGGAAGGGGCAGGCGTTTCGAGGAGAACCGACGGGACGCGCGGGCGAGAAACATGCGGGTGTTTCCTTCAGGGTAGGCGCGCGCTCAGGCGAATGAACAGAGGCGCTGCGCTGGAGACTTCGGCGGCGGCACGGAACCTCACTTCCTCAAAGCCAGGCAGAAGGGCCGAGGGCGAAACCGGGAGTTCGGCGCCTGCCAGGGCGGTCCAGCTCTTCAGGTCGGAGGAAGATTGATAGCCGTAAATCAAATCATGGGTGCCCGCGAGGCGCCGATGGAAACGGAACTCAAGGTGATCGGATACGATTTCCGCGGGCATTTGTCTGGTCTGGGGATCGGCGATTTGCGGGTCGCCCCCAAATGCGTACTCGCCCAAACGGCTGGCGCCATCGCCATCGTCATCGGCGCTCCAGTCTATGGCCGCGTTGCCGAAGTAGCGGTAGTGCCAGGCGGCGGCGGACTGGTTGGTGGCTTCGAAGAGGGCGGCAATCTCTGCGGCGCTGAGCGCGCGATTATAGATGCGAACCTCGTCAATGACGCCGTTGAAGAAGCGGTTCTGGATGTCAGAGCCAATCAGCACGGCATCGAGCGCGACCGTATTGATGGCGACCGGAGCGCCCCCGATTACGGCATCGGGCTGGCCGTCCACATAGAACTTCACGTCGGTGGAGGTGGGCGTGGGCAGGCTGTCGAGAGTGCAGGCGACGTGGTGCCATTGGCCATCGTTGACCGGCGTGCTGGCGATCGTGTTTCCGTAACCGAGTTCCAGCCGGAGCGTGCCTTTGGGTTCAGTCGTGTTTTGCACGAGAAGCGACCATTTGTTGCCGGAAGGTAGATCGCCCCAGGACACGATGCCAATGGATTTGCTGTTCTCGGTGGTCTTGACCCAGGCTGAAATGGTGCGCGGATTGGCCCCCGCAATGCCCTTGAAGCCGTTGACCACGACTACGTTTGAAACACCATCGAACTGCAGCGCGCGGTTGAACTTGCCCGCCACCCATTGCGCCGGATCGTTCGTGAAGCCGGCCAGCGACGCCGTGGCCTCGCCCCCGGCTTCCTCCGTCGTCAGGCCGGAAGTCTGGTTGAAGGGGAACCAGTAGTCGGGCAGGGCGAAACCGTCGCGACGGAATGCGCTCTCCGGGACAAGCTGCTTGGCGAAGCCGGGACCGCTCCAGGAGAAACTCAAGGCGGGGCTTCCCGCAGTCCCGCGCGCATAGTAGAGCCGGAACGGGTGCAACCCCGCCTTGAGCTTGATCGTCCCGCTGACCTCGGTGCCGCCCACGTAGCCGAAGTCCGCATCAACCACCGTCGCGTCATGAACGCGCAACAAAGCGCCTGTGTCCGCGGCCAGGTAGAAGCTGTAGTCGCCATCCGCGGGCGCGACCAGGTAGCCGTTGAACAGCAGGCCCATGGCATCGTCCCGCGGACGCACTGCCAGCGTGGGCCGGTTGGTCGTGCCGCCGGACGAGCTGGTCAGCATTGTCAATTCCGGCACCCACGGAAAGGCCTGGGTGTATGCCTTCCACTCGACGCCATACGTGACCGGCGAAACCGAGACAGCCGGCACCAGTTCATCGTCATAAGGCCGCGGCGCGCTTGCGTCGGGCCGGCGCAACTGGAGCACACGGTCCTTCATCGCTTGCTGCAGGCCCGCAAAGGACGGGTTGACCGCCAGGTTGGTGGCCTGTCTAAGGTCGTGAGCCACGTCGTAGATTTCAAAGTCGTTGGTGTGGGCAGTGATGTCGTAGCGCACCCCCTGGAAACCGTTCAGCCGGATGACCTGCATCTGGTTATGCACCCGCGCCCGATGAGCGGGCTCGAACTCGGGATAATTCGGCGTGCTGTAGATATCCTCGTATTCCACGTAGATCGTGCTTGGTCGCTGCGTTCCGACCCCCGTCAGCGTGGGCACCAGCGACACCCCGTCACTGCGCGCCGGGGCCGGCAAGCCGGCCAGTTCAGTGAACGTCGGCATCCAGTCCTGAAACTGCGAAGGGGTGTTGCTAATGGCGCCTGGCGCGACCGTGCCGGGCCAGCGCACCAGCGTGGGCATGCGGATGCCGCCTTCCCAGAGGTCGCGTTTATTGCCGTCCAGCGGGCCGAAGGTGTCGAAGAAGTTGGCGGCGTAGCGCGGCGTCAGGCCCGTCGCATCCTCCGTGGTCGGCCCGTTGTCGGAGGTGAACACCACGAGCGTGTTGGTGTCAATGGCCAGGTCTTGCAGCAATTGCCGCAGGTCGCCGACCGCGTCATCAATCCGCCGCACTGACATCGCGTAGCGTTGGAACACCTCCGGCCAGGGGACTTCGGGAGTGGCCGGGTTGCTGTCGTCGTCGTAGGTGGCCGCAGCGTAGTCCGCATCCACCCACGAATCAACGGCGCCGCCAGCGGTGTTGATCATGTGGCCCGGCGTCCCGACCCACTGGAGGCCGCCATGGGTGCCACCGCCGGCGGGATATGCCTGCGTCGGCAGTTCATAGACCGAATGCGGAGTGTCGTAGGCCAGGTAGAGGAAGAACGGCTGGGCAGGCCGAGCCGCATGTTGGTCCGCGATCCACTTCTTGGCGCGCGCGGTGAACAGATCGGTCGTGTAGCACTTGTCCAAGTCCGGAGTGATGTTGTTGGTGCCGTCGTAGCATTCCTTGCTCTTGCTGCTATAAACTGCCTCCTTCGGATAGTGCTCGTGGCCGTCGCCGTGCCGCTCGTAGCCGAAGAAATAGTCGAAGCCACGCCGGGTCGGATAGGCGGCCCAATCGGCGGGAGTGGTGCCGCCGAGGTCGTCGCCGCCCAGGCCCCACTTGCCGATGGCCGCCGTCGCATACCCGGCCTTTCTGAGCACCGATGCCAGGGTGTGGTTGTTGGCCAGGGCCTTGTTCCACTGCTCGTCCCGCACGTTCGCGTGGCCCTGGTGCACCCCCAGCAACAACGATGCTCGCGAGGGGGCGCAAACCGGCGCGGGACAATAATGCTGACCGAACCGAATCCCCTCGGCGGCCAGCGTGTCCAGGTGCGGCGTGGCTTCCCTCGGCAGCCCCGGCGCGCGGCCGTTCTGATAGAGCACGCCCAAATCGCCATAGCCCAGATCATCGCACAGGATGAAGACGATGTTCGGGCGCCTGGCGGCGACGGACGGATCGGTGGTCACCAGCCCCGCGTGGTCGCTCAGCACGCTGTTGCCGGACCCATTCATGACCCGCACCCAATACGAACCAGCGTCGCCGTAACTAGTATTGCTGATGGTCAGCGTGGAGGTAGTCGCGCCGGAAATGTTTCCCACGTCTGTGAGCATGCCGCCATCCTTGTACCATTGATAGGTCAAGGGCGGGACGCCTGTCGCGACGACCTGAAACGCGGCATTCGTTCCGGCGGGCAGGACCTGGGTGAGCGGCTGCGTAATGATGACCGGGTCCTTCACGGTCAGCAGCGCCACCCGGCTGGTGATTGAGCCGTATGAATTGGTGATCTTCACGGAGTAACCACCGGCGTCGCTGTGGACCAGGCTGCTGACGGATAACATGGCAGTGTTCGCTCCGGTGGTCCTGCTGCTGTTGGTCAGGGAAACGCCGTCCTTTCTCCACTGATAACTCAAGGGCGGACCGCCTGCGGCTTTGACCGCAAAGGTTGCGGTCGCACCTGCGTCGAGTGCCTGGCCGGCCGGCTGCTCCGCGATGTCCGGTGCGCCCGTGACATAGGCCCAGGTGGTGCCGACGCGCAACTCGTCCACTAGACAGCCAGGCGGCGGATTGGTGCGGCAACCCAAGACAAAGGCCCGGATGCCGTTGCTGTTCAAGTCAGCGCCGGCAGTGGCGGTAATGGTTGGAGACGGGGCCGTGTTGGCGCCGAAGGTTGACCCGGAAGGATTGATCCACAGCTTGGCGGTGTGGTCGTTGTAGTCGTAGCCGCCGACCACGAACAGGACCTCGTTCGTGTTCCGCTGCGTTGTGTCGAATACCCAATTGGCGGGAGTGCTCGAGTTCCGGGAGACGCCCAGGTTGAAACCGGCACCGGCTCTTCGGGTATAAAGCCGGGTCGCGGCCCGCAACAATGTGGCGTTCTGATTGCCGATGGTATCGCCGAAGCCCGCGAAGAAGTTGTTCTGCGTGCCGCTAGTGTCCACACCCGAGAGATCAGTAACCTTGAGGAGGAACGAATAGTAAGCCGTTCCGTTGGTGACAGTGAAGCCGAGCGTCAATCGTCCCATGACTCCCGTGCTGGCGGGAATCGAAATGCAGTTCCCGGTGGGCGCCGGCAAGCCCGGATAGGACAGGTTCCCTGAAGCCACCACGGGAATTCCCGTAGCCGGTGGCGCAGGAACATTGGTGAGCGAGTACCAGGTGGTCCCGAGGCCGTTGACCTGTTTCAATAGGAGGCTCCCGACGGCGTAGCTGGTCCCGCCATCCGCCGTTGCATCCGTGAACGGATCGAAGCAAGCGGCTGCCGGGGCACGCTCGAGGGCCAAAGACAGTGGCAGCAGAAGCAGCAACCTTTTCATCAGCAAGCCGCGCCCCAAGTCAAGCCGGGGCCGGCAGAGTAACCAGCCGGACTGGACCGCAGTGCCTGGATTCCGTGAAGGGACAGGACACGATCATTATCTGGGTGACGAGCGCCGCCGCCGCAAACACGCGAGGCCGAGCGCGCCCAGCGCGATGACCGACGGCTCTGGAATCGGCGTTACGTCCGCCCAACTCTGGCCAAAGCGCAGGTCATCTATTAGACCGCCGGCAGGTTCGTTGACAGTGCGATCAAACAGCATGAAGCTGGCAATCCTGGCGATGTCCGTGCCGCCACTTGATACGAGGGCTCCCGTCGGCTCCGTCGCCGCGCCGAACGTCGAGGAGCTCGGATTGACCCAAAGCTGCGAGACGTCGTCTCCCGTGCCCGGATTGAAGGTGTAACTTCCCACCAGGAAGATGGTATCCGAAGTGGTGAAGATGTTCGGATCCCACGCGGCGTTGCCGATGGTACCGCTGCTCCCCTCCTGGACCCCAATATTGTAGCCCCCCGTGGCGCTCCGCGTCAGCACGCGAGTCACGATCGTGCCCGGCGTCGCGGTGCCGGCGTTTATACCTTGGACATTATTGAAGCCCGCCCAATAGGCGCCGCCCGCCGTCAAACCGGTGAGATCGGTCAGCTTCATGGCAAAGGAAAAATAGACAGAGCCGCTCTGGATCCCGCCCGCGCCAACCGACAAGTTCAACCGCGCACTGTCGCCGTTGCCGCCAAAAGCGGCGCTCCTGCCGCCACCGGCCGAGTAGAGCCCGGGAACGGACAAGTCGCCCGCGGCGATAGTTGGTTGCGGAGTCAAGCCCAGGCCGTAATTCGGCCCGAGCTCCCACCAACGCTGACCCGCCGCGTTGGTCTGCCCAGCAAGGAAAGAACCGACCGCGTAACTGGTCCCGCCCGAACTGGTAGCGTCGGCGAACGGCTCGTAATCGGGCAAGGCACGCGCCGAGTGAACCACAAGGCTCAAGGCTGCGAACAGCAGAACCGCTTTCCTGACGTCATCGCTCGCTGACATCAAATGACGTGGAGGATTCACAGGAGCCGCCGAGTGTATTTCATCGTTGCCGGATATGGCGCAAACCATTGTTCTAAGGTGGTATTCTTGTTTCATAGGTCTAGTGTTTACTTGCAGGCTTGTGGCATCATTAATAACGCAAACGTTTGTGCAATGTTGCATCCCTCTTGAGAAGTTGTCAACTTCAGATGCAAATGAAATTCTCCCCAATCTGGCGCATCTGGGCACCAATATCGTGCGACAAGGACCCCGCTGGAAGTGACTTCATTAGCCTCACAGGTCTGTGGCCGCCCCAAACCCGGCGCCAGTCGGTCCTCTGTCCATTCCTGAGCTGGTGTGAGCTACCCGATTCGCCGAAAGGGCGGGAATGTCCCGTCCTATGGTGACCAGCAATCACAGCCCCCCAGCCACCAGCACGGGTGTGACCACGGTGTCACCCCAGCGATACCCCGGTGTGTCTCCCATGTGGAGCGATCCCCATGGGAGCCTCACCGTAGTCGCTCCGAGGAGTCGCCGTCGCGTCGCAGTAACCGCTCTTGGGGTTTGGTGCCGGGGCTGTGCGGAGTGCAGCCGACAGCTCCAGCGCAACGAGTGGCTGCGGCGATCGTCGCAGGTACTGGCATGAGCCGCCCTTTGCAACAAATCCATGACAATTCTTGTTGACAGGCCCCCGGCGGGGGCTATATTCTGCGCAAACGATTGCGTATAGATAAATCCAAACCCAAGAATAGAAAGACTGACATATGCGACGGTTCTCGAATAATAGAACAAAGGTTTGCGCCCATGCGATGCAACCTGCTTTAGACCAGAGCGCTTCGTGCAGATCCCCCTTTCGGTCAAATTCAACACGCGGTTCCTTTGGGAGCGCGTGCCTGCTTTTCTTTACGTCAATGTTGGTTTCCCAGCTCACATTGGCCCTTCCCAGCTTTGATCCCTTCGCGGACGCGACGGCGAGCGGGGGGACCAGCTATGCTGTGGGCATCGCTTTGACGAATCAATTCAGCCCCGCGTTGTTCGCTCCGTGGTATGCTCGCGGGGCTAATTTCCCCGCCGGGGGCCCGGCGACACAGCCGATGATCGTTGCGGACAATCTTAGCTACCCGGGCCTGCCAGCCTCGACGGGCAACAGCGTTTCGGTGGCCCCAGCCAGCAGTATGAGCGCCTGCCTGGAGCTGAACCTACCCGTTGGTCAGCCCGATATGGTGTACTGTTCGTTCCTCTTGAAGATTACCGACCTCACCGCCGTGCCGACTTCCGCGGCGAACAATCCGATTGCGGCTTTCGTGGATGATCCCAGCCGCAGCTTCACCGCCAACCAGATCGGCAGGCTGGGCTCCAGACTCCTGACTAAGACCGTCGGCACCGGTTATGTGCTGGGCACCAGCATGAACCAAGTGACGGCCAACTTCGTGTATGAACCGGATGGCAATGCCCACAACGTGGGGGACGTGCTGTTCGTCGTCCAAGGCTACCAACGTGAGGCGGGCGTCCAAACGAATGTGAACCTGTGGATCAACCCCTCTTCTTCGACCTTCGGCTCGAGCACGCCGCCCCCTCCAACACTCAGTGCCCCGATCGTGCCGACCGCCGCCAGCGGGGCGATCAACAATAATGGCGCGAGGGCTTTTGCGCTGATGTGCCAGTTCCCGACCGCCCCGGGCGCCGTGATTGACGACCTGCGGGTCTCAACCAACTGGGCCTCGGTTACCGGCGGACCGGACATTTACGCCCAGCCGACCAATCAGACGGCTGACGCGGGGACCACGGCTGTGTTCACGGTTGGAGCTTTCGGCGGCGCGCCGCTCAGTTACCAATGGCAAAAGGATGGTGTGGATGTCCACGACAGCGGGAATATCTCCGGCGCCACGACGTCCGCGCTTTCGATCGGCAACGTGCTGCAGGCGAATGCGGGAAGTTATTCAGTGATCGTCACCAACACTTACGGGACCGTCACGAGCGCATCCGTCACATTGGCCGTGAACGATCCGTTCATCACGACGCAACCGACAAACCAAACGCTGGCTGTGGGCACAACCGCCGTGCTGCACGTTGCCGCGGTCGGCACCCCGACCCTGACGTATCAATGGTATAAAGACCTTTCACCCTTGAGCGACGGCGGACGGATTTCCGGCTCCTTGACGAATGCGCTGACCATCACCAGTTTCTCCGCCGGCGACGCGGGTACGTATTATGTTGTCGTAGGCAACGGTGTGGGAGGCAGTGTGACGAGCAGCAACGCAGTCCTCGGGCTCACCGATCCCTCCATCGCGGTCCAACCGCAAAGCGTCACCAACGCCTACGGCACCACCGCAACCTTTGAAGTAACCCCCTCGGGCACCGCGCCATTTACCTACCAGTGGCACAAGGCCGGGTTTGGTGATCTGAGCGACGGGGGAAATGTCTCCGGGAGCCAGAGCAACGTGCTGACCATGACCGGTGTGTCCACTCCCGATAGCGGAACGTATTCCGTGACGGTGTCCAACTCCGCCGGGTGGGTGGACAGTTCTCCGGCAGTGCTGACGGTAAGAGACCCGGCAATTGTCACGCAGCCCGTGTCCACGACCAACCTGACCGGAACAACCGCCACCTTCCAGGCCGTAGCGGTGGGCACGCCCGGCCTGACTTACTTATGGTACAAGGGGATCAATATTCTTTTCGATGACGGTGTCAAATACGCCGGCACCTCCACCGACACGCTGAGCATCTCGAACGTGGCCGCCGCGGACGAGGACACCTACAGTTTGACCGTGTTCAACGGGATTGGCGGGTCGGAGAGCAGCGTCCCGGTGACGTTGACGGTGGTCGCTCCGCCGAGTCCCATAACCATCACGGCACAACCAACGCCGCGCAAGGTGCTGGCCGGCTCGAAGACGGCTGTAGCGGTGGGTGTCACCGGCTCGGAACCGCAGTTCCAATGGCAGCTCGAGGGCAACGACATACCCGGCGCGACGGCGGCCGCTTACGTATTGACGAATGTCCAGCCGGCGGTCACCGGGAACTACCGGGTTATCGTGTCCAACTTCATCAACGCCCAGACCAGCGCGCCGGCAGCGGTCACGATCGTCGCCTCGCTGCACCTTTACCCGACCAACGTGGCGGTCATCCGCGTGGGCGACGGAGCCCAGGGACTGACCTCGCACGGCAATTCGATGTTCCTGGACCAGTGGGCGCCCGATGGGACCTATCTGACGACGATGAGCATTCCCGACAGCGGGCCGACTGGCCTTGTGGCCATCGGCCCGACGGTGGTGCCGGTGGGCGCGAACCAGTCCGTCACGGGCAACAGTCTTTCGCGTTCGGCAAATGGGCGCTTCCTGGTCCTCGGAGCGTACAACACCAACTTGAACTATGGGGCCGACTTGCAGACGGTCAGCCCTGCGACTGTTCCACGGGGCATCGCACTCATTGACGACCAGGCCCACTACACGCTGGCGATTTCCAGCACGAACGGCTCCAGCGGGAATTTCTTCCGCGGGGCAGTCGCCGATGGCACCAACAACTATTGGGGCTATTCACGCAACTCGAGCACCTATTATTTCGGCTTCGACACCAATTCTGTGCTCGTTCAGAGCGATTGGAATAACTTGCGTGACATGCTTATTTTCAACGGGCGGCTGTATGGCGTCACGGCCGTCCCCGCCCACCAGGGCGTCATGCGATTTGCGGGCCTGCCGGAAGCCCCCGAGACGGTCGAGTACGTGATCAATACGGGCAGCAGTTATTCGTCCGACCTGGAAGTCAGCCCGGATGGGAACCTGATCTATGTAGCTGAGTCGGTCGCCGGCGGTGGCGTTGCCCGCTGGGAGTTCGACGGCTCAACCTGGAGCTTGGCTTACACGTTGACTGACAAAATGCCCGGGGGGGCTTACTACGTGACGGCCGACTTCAGCGGCCCCAACCCCGTACTCTACGCGGTTACCACGGAGGCGGAGAATAGCCAGCTCGTGCGGATCACAGACACGGGGGCAGGCTCCACCGGCACAATCCTCGGCTACGCCGGTGCCAACCAGAACTTCCGCGGTGTGCGCCTGGGACCGGCCCCGACCGCCAACACCACGCAGCCGTTGCTCTCCGAAACGTCCGATGCCGGCACGGTCATCCTCAACTGGAGCGGGTCCTTCTTCCTCCAGGCGGCACCCGACGTGACGGGGCCTTACGTGGATGTGATCAACGGCACGCGGCCTTACACAAACTCGAGTTCTGAGGGGCAGAAGTTCTTCCGTTTGCGCCAGTAGGCGATACTATGCGCACGCGCGCCGCGCCGGCGTCAGCGAATGATGAGCAAGTTATGGATGGTGGCCGGAGTCCTGGGTGTTCTGTTAAGCCCAGGGCTCCGCATTCAAGCTGAGACCCGTTCGCGCGTCATTCCACATCCGCTGCCCGCTCACCCTGGCAACATCTTTTTAGCGGGCGAGCAAGTCGTCGTCGAGGCGCCGTCCCGCAACGGCCGGGATTGGCGCGCGGTGGACTACGAGGGGACCAAGGTCGCCGACGGCCCGTGCGAGGCCGATGGCCGGGCACGGCTCGGCAAACTGCCCGTCGGCTACTACGAGGTGTTCTGCGGCCCCGGGGGCGCCTCCAATCGGGTGACAGTGGGGGTGGTCGAGCCGCTCCGGGCACCGACGCCCCTGACCTCTCCTATCGCCATTGATGTGGCGATGGCGTGGTTCTTCCCCAAAGAACGCATGGCCGCGCCGGCCAATCTCTGCGCGCTGGCCGGCATCAATTGGGTGCGGGACCGGCTATCGTGGCCTGAGCTGGAGCCCAAGCGCGGGGAATTCGTCTCCAGCACCCGCTACGAGGATTCCGCGCAAGCCCAGTGGGAGGCGGGCTTGCAGGTTTTGCAGGTGGGCCATGCCTCACCGGCTTGGGCCAATCCGAACGGCAAGCGCTTCCCGCTCGATCTGCGAGACATCTACCAGTTCTACCGCGAAATGGCCCGCCGCTGGCAGGGGCAAGTCCTGGCGATCGAACCGTGGAATGAAGCGGACATAGACGTGTTCGGCGGCCACACCGGCAGCGAGATGGCCTCGTTGCAGAAGGCGGCTTACCTCGGGCTGAAAGCCGGGAACCCGAAGGTGATTGCCTGCTTGAACGTCTTCGCCATCCATCGCGCCGCGACGCTGCACGACTTCCAGGCTAACGAAGCCTGGGGCTATTTCGACACCTACAATCTCCACTGCTATGAGCAGCTCCAGGGCTATCCGAAGGCGTTTGCGGACCACCGCGAGGTCTCGGCGGGCAAGCCCATGTGGGTGACCGAGATCAGCGTGCGGGTGAAATGGCAGGGCGACGAGCAGTTGAAGGAATTGAGCGGGGAGGATCTGCGCCTGCAAGCTGAACGCCTGACCAAGACCTACGCGCTGACGCTGCATCAGGGAGCGGCGGCGGTGTTTTACTTCATGCTGCCGCAATACAGCGAGGGGCAGGTGCAGTTCGGGCTGCTGCACAGCGACCTCACCCCTCGGCCCGGCTACCTGGCGCTGGCCACCGTAGGACGCTTGCTGGCGGATGCCAAGCCGCTAGGGCGCGTGGAGATCGGCGATAAGGCCGGGCAGGCGTATTTCTTCAGGGCAAAACCGGACGGCAAGGTGGCCGATGTGGCAGTGGTTTGGGCAAAGAGCGAGAATGCGTTCGAACTGTCGGCCCCACCCTTGGCATGCTACGATCATTTGGGCCGCGCGGTGCCGGTCACAGGAAAGGCGCTCAAGGTCGGCCGCGCGCCGCTCTTCGCAGTCCTCCCAAAAGGAGCCCAGTCCAAGCTGATCCCACCGCCCAAACCACCGAAGCGGCTCGAGGGCGAACCCGCTCCCCTCGTGCTGCAGGCTCTTCTGCCCGAGGCGAATACTGTGTTAAGTGAATCGGCCTACAAATTCGGCGCGGGCCGGACAAAGTCCGTGCCGGTGTTCCTCTACAACTTCAGCGCCAGTAAGCGCACTGGCCGGCTCGGTGTGACCGTTCCAGCGGGCTGGGCCGCAGACTTGCCGCCGGAGGTGGAGGTCTCCCCGGGCGAGCGAAAAGAGCTTACACTGATGCTGACAAAGCCGGAGACCAACAGTTGGACCGAGGCCGGCATCCGAATCACCGGCGACTTCGGGCGCGCGGGCAAGCCCGTGCTGGCGCTGCGGTTCGTGCCGGCGGCAAAGTAAGATGTTCATCCGCTATAACAAATGAAACCACAACCTAGCTGCCTACGAGCAACGCACCCTACCATCTTGCGCAACTGGGCTGGCGCCCTGCTGACGTTCGCCGCAACCCTGTATGGGCCGCTTGACGCTCACGCGGCCACGGCGCCGCGAATGAACGTGGTGCTCATCCTGGCGGACGACCTGGGCTGGACGGACCTTCACTGCTACGGCAGCGAGTATTACGAGACACCACACATTGACCGGCTGGCGCGCGATGGCGTGAGATTCACCCAGGCCTACTCCGCCTGCACGGTCTGCTCGCCCTCCCGCGCGGCGATTCTCACCGGCAAGTACCCGGGCCGGCTCCATATCACCGACTGGATACCAGGCCTCCCGCCGGAGAACCCCAAGCTGCTGGTGCCGGATTGGACCAAGTATCTGCCGCTGGAGGAATTCACCCTGGCTAACGCGCTGCATGCCGCCGGCTACGCCACCGCCAGCATCGGCAAGTGGCATCTGGGCGGCGAGCCATACTATCCCGACAAACACGGCTTCGACATCAATCTCGCCGGCACCGACGCCCCAAGTACGAAGACCTTCTTCGCGCCGTATAAGATCGCGACCTTGCCCGAAGGTCCCGACGGGGAATATCTCACCGACCGGTTGGGCGTTGAGGCGAACCGGTTCATCGAGCAGCATAAAGACAAACCGTTCTTCCTCTACCTGCCCCACTTCGCGGTCCACCTGCCCGTGCAGGCCAAGGAGGCGCTGATCGAGAAGTACCGCGCCAAGCGGAAGCCTGGTCAGGAACAGACCAACGCCGGCTATGCGGGGATGATCGAGAGCATGGATGACACCGTCGGCAGCATTCGCAAGAAGCTGGAGGAATTGAAGCTCGCGGATCATACCCTTCTCATCTTCGCCTCAGACAATGGTGGCCGAGTGCCGACGACCTCGAACCTCCCCCTGCGCGTGGGGAAGGGTTCTTGTTACGAGGGCGGCACTCGGACACCGTTGGTCGTCTATTGGCCCGGGGTGACCAAGCCGGGCAGCGTGTGCGAGACCCCGGTCATCGGCATGGATTTGTATCGCACCATCCTGGAAGTGGCAGGAGTCAAGGAAGGCGCTGAGAAAGCCGTGGACAGCGTCAGCCTCGTCCCGCTCCTGCGCCAGACGGGCGGGCTGAAGCGCGACGAGTTGTTCTGGCACTATCCGCACTACCAGCATTACCAACTCGGCGGCACGACACCCTACGGCGCAATCCGCAAGGGCGATCTCAAACTGATTGAGTTCTTCGACGACATGCGCGTCGAGCTTTACAACGTGCGGGATGACATCGGTGAGCAGAACAATCTCGCGGCGAAGATGCCTGAGAAGGTGGATGAGCTCCGCACGCGTCTGCAGGCCTGGCGCAAGGAGGTGGGTGCCCAGATGCCCACGCGCAATCCAAAGTACGACCCCTCCAAGCCCGAGGCCGCGCCCAAGGCGCAGAAGAAGAAACCGGCTGGCAAGTGAGTTCAAGCAGTTACAATCGCGGGTGGCTCCTGATCACCGGTCAAGCCCAATGTTAGATCGAGCATTTATGCAAACCCATATAACGACACGGCCATTGGTACTGGTCCTGGCTGTGACCATGCCGCTGGTGGCGCGGGCAAGCGCCATTGCTCCCATTCCCGAGAAGGTCGCGCCGGCCATCGCCGACCGGCAGGATTTCCAGGTGCCGGACCGTGCGCAGTTGCGCGGTTGGATCGGCACGCGCGTGGCCGCGAACGCAACCAACCGCATGGTGAAGTTGGACCCTGCCCGCCTGCTGGAAGGCTACCGGCACCGACCGGGCCGGCAGATCTGGGATGGCGAGCACATGGGCAAGTGGCTGCACGCGGCGACGCTGGCCTGGGTCAATACCGGCGACCCGGCCTTGCGGGAGAAGCTCGACTACACGGCTGCGGAGTTGATCAAATGCCAGCTTCCGGACGGTTACCTGGGGACCTACGTGGAGAGCGAACGTTGGACACTATGGGATGTTTGGGCGCACAAGTACAATCTCATCGGCCTGATCACCTATATGCGTTGTACCGGCAATCTGGAACCGCTGCCCACCTGCCGGCGCATGGCGGACCTGCTTTGCAGCACCTTCGGCGACGAACCGGGCAAGCGGGACATCATCCCGGCGGGGCAGCATATGGGCATGGCGCCAACCAGCGTGCTCGAGCCGATGGTCCTGCTCTACCGTCTGACCGGCGAGCCGCGCTACCTCGACTTCTGCAAGTACATCCTTCGCGCCTGGGAGCAGCCCAACGGCCCCAAGATCATTTCCACCCTGCTGACCGCGAAGCGCGTGGACAAAGTCGGCAACGGCAAAGCCTACGAGATGCTGTCCTGCCTGAACGGCGCGCTGGAGTATTACCGGACGGTTGGGGATCGTCAATTACTCGAAGCCTGTCTCAACGCCTGGCAGGACATCGTCGAACATCGTCTCTACCTGACCGGTGCTGCCAGCTACCGCGAGTTCTTCCACGATGACTTTGACCTCCCCAACGTCAACAATGTCGGGGAGACGTGCGTCACCGTCACCTGGCTCCAATTCAATGCGCAGTTGCTGCGGCTCACCGGCGAGGCCCGCTTTGCCGAGCAACTCGAGAAGGTGGTTCTCAACCAATTGTTCGGCGCCCAATGTCCGGATGGCTCGGCCTGGGGCTATTACGTCCAGATGCAAGGCAAGAAGCCGTACAGCGGCACCCTCGACGGGCATTGCTGCCTGTCCAGCGGCCCGCGAGGCATCTCCCTCATCCCGACCTTCGCCCTCAGCACCGAGGCCGATAGCATTGTGATCAATCTCTATGACGAAGGCACGGCTAAGCTCCAGCTCCGTGACGGCACGCCGGTAACGGTGACCACGGCGACCGAGTATCCGAGCGACGGCCGGATCAGCATCACCCTCGCGCCCGAGTCGAAGCGAGCCTTCGCGCTCAAGCTGCGGATTCCCGCGTGGTGCCAAGGCCCGGACCTGCGGGTCAACGGCAAGAAGGTGAAGGCGGACCTTGGCCCGGACGGCTACGTGGCCTTGCGCCAGGAATGGAAGAAAGGAGATAAGGTGCGACTCGCGCTCAAGCTGGAACCGAGAGTGGTAATTGGCGACCACAAGAACGAGGGCCGCCTGGCGGTCCTTTATGGGCCGCTCGTGCTCGCCGCCGATGAGGCGCTCCTTGACACCAAGGAATGCCCCCTCAGCGCCGTCGGTGTCCCCAGCGCAAAACTCGCCGCCCTGCATTTCACCGTCCAGCCCGCGCCCAAGCCACTCAAGTCCTGGCGCGGTGCGGAGGTCTTTCGCATCAACGGCGTGGTCTGCAAACCCACCGATGCCATGAAACAGGGCGCGCGGTTGAAGCTGGGTTTGGTCCCCTTTGCCGATGCCGGTAAGACCGGCACCGCTTACAAGATCTGGCTTCCCTTTCAACCACCGCGCCCGGACAGGAACCTGCTGATGGACGGGATTGAGATCCGCTCGCGCAAGCCCAACGCCGGTTCCATCATTGACGACAACTTCGAGACCATCGCCGCCACCTTCAGCGGCAAACGCGCACAGCAGGATTGGTTCGGCGTGGAACTGGAAGAGCCCGTCACTGTTGGTCGGGTCGTGTTTGCGCATGGGAAGACCTTCCACGACGGCGGCTGGTTTGATGCCACCGCTGGCAGGCCGCGCCTGGAGGTCAAGTCCGCCCTAAAGGGCTCCTGGGTGCCGCTCTGTGAACTGGCCGATTATCCTGCCACGAGTGCCACCAATCCCGCCGGCCTTAAGAATGGCGAGCGCTTTGCCTGTGAGTTGCCCAAACCGGTTCAGCTCTTCGGCCTCCGCGTCATCGGCAAGCCCGCCTGCGGTGACAACTCCAAACAGGCATTCGCCACGTGCGCCGAATTGCAGGCGTTCGCTCCCTCGAGTCAATGAGGGCGCGACTGCGGAGCAATTCTGATCGCGGCTCCGTCAATCCCTGCCCAGTGAGGGCAAAGGCCTGCAAGGGAGCGGTTTCCTGGAGCGAACAGACCGCGTGCCATTACCTGGCGTCCTGACTGGATCCCTTATGAGTACAAGCACCGGGGCGGCGGCGCACAACGGCCCGAACAGAGTGACGCGCTCTGCCGCCTTGACTGGCCGATAACGTTTTATTGCTTTTTGACGTTGACAGCATGCACGAGAAACGGGATATTTGCGCAAACGATTGCGTTAACAGGCTCATAAAGAAACGCAGGAATGAAAAAGCTTATGCAGAAGCTACTGCTTTTAAGAACAATGGTTTGCGCGAATTGCGACGATTTCGTCCCCTCTCTCGGGTCAACCATGCCCGTGATTGACCCACAACCCTCGGATACGACTCAGAGGCGAGTTCGGAGAATTCCCGCGTCCCAAGGCGGATTCACCCTTATTGAACTGCTGGTGGTGGTCGCGATCATCGGTATTCTAGCGTCTCTGCTCCTTCCGGCTCTGGCACGAGCCAAGGAGAAGGCCTATCGGACGGCCTGCAAATCCAACATGCGGCAGGTCTCCCTGGCAGCAATCATGTATGCCGGGGACAACGCCGACAAGTTCCCCAGTGCTGTCTGGAACCCCTCCGCAGGCGTTCAGTCCACTCACGCCGTGTGGCTGCCGACCAATGCCTATGCTTATTTTGTCACCACCGCTCGTGTCAGCACCAATTGTCTCTCGTGTCCCAATCTACTGCGCATTGGGTCGTGGTTTTGGTTCAAGCCTGACCGGGTGCGCGTGGGATACTTTTGCCTTTGGAGCGTGCCGACACAGATTGATACGCGACCACGGGATGGGAGCTACGGTGCGCTCCCATGGCCTTGGGATTCCCCGAAGAAAACGACCGATATCTCCACCCCCTACACCGTCTTGATGGCGGACATCGTCAGCACCGGAATTGACAGTTTCGACAACCAGGTGGATGTCACGGTTGCTCCCCACACTGTCGGGGGGCTGCGCCATTTGACGGCCAGTCCGCCCCCGAAGGCCATCGGGTCCGAGGGGGGCAATATCGGCTCCATGGACGGGTCGGTTCAGTGGCGGAAGCAAACGGTGATGCACCCGCATTGGACCTTTTGGAACCCAAGTCCTGTGCAAAGTGATTACATCGGCTATTGGTGACCGGTTCTTCAAGGGAATGTCTGATCACCGGACGACGGATTAGGTCCCGCGGAACAACGAATAGAACCGACCAATAAATGTGTTGACGGCGCAGCACGTCGTGGGCAGCATAGCGCAAACGATTGTGTTGGCTACGGCGGGTCCCGCGACATGGGCGCGCCCGCCACATTCCGCTGAAGATGACCTGCACCGTTTGCGCCAGATGATACAGGACAGTTCGAACCCGCACTTCCCGGCTGCACCTAGCCGAATCCAGCCTACGCTTCAACGCATCGCCGATCAATCTGGGCTCTCGGTAACCACCATATCCCGCGTCTTGAGTGGCCAGGCCAGTCGCTACCGCATCAGCAAGCAGACTGAAACCGCCGTGCGGAAACTGGCTAAGGAATCTGGTTTCGTTCCCAACCAACTCGCCCGGGGCCTGCGCCTGAAGAAGACTCTCACCATCGGCCTGGTGATCCCGGACATCTCCAACCCGTTTTTCGCGGGAATTGCCCACCAGGTCATCGTCGGAACCCGCAAACACGGGTATTCGGTCATCCTCTGCGACAGCCGCGACGACACGGAGCTGGAACAGCAGGAGCTGGCGCTGCTGCAGAGCCGGAGTGTCGAAGGGGTGGTGCTTTGCCCCACGGGCCGGTCCGAACAACACCTGGCGCCATTCATCGGCGGCCGGCTGCCCATCGTCCTGGTGGACCGCTTTTTCACGAACCTGCCCTTGCCTTATGTGAGCTCCGACAACGTCTCCGGCGCGAAGCAGGCGACCGAGTTATTGATCACCAGCGGACACCGCCGCATTGCGTGTTTGCAGGGCTTGCGCGGAACCTCTCCCAACGAGTCCCGTGTCCGTGGCTACAAGGAAGCACTGGCGCAGCACCACCTCCAGGTAGAGGAAAACCTTATCGTTGGCGATAGCTTCACCGAGCAGAGCGGCTACATTGAGACCAAGCTGCTCCTGCGGACCGAACCCGGCGTGAGCGCTATCTTGGCGCTCAGCAATCTGAACGGGCTGGGCGCCATCCGCGCCCTCACCGAAGAGAAGCGCCGAATCCCCGACGACGTTTCCATTATCTCGTTCGACGATACACCCTATTTCTCCTACCTCGCCACCCCTTTGACCGCCGTGGCGCAGGCCAACTCGGAGATGGGGGAGGTTGCTGTCAAGCTGCTGTTTGACCAGATCCAGTCTCCCCATCGGCAGACCAAGGGCGGCATATTGCTCCCCACCACTTTAGTGATGCGCGAATCGGTCAAACGGCTATAGTCAAACAATTGAAGTCACCACAACTGCCAAACCACTAACCTGTAAGGAATAAATCATGGTCATCGTTCAATCGTATCCGCTGGCTGTCGCGATGTGCGTCATCACTATGCTGTGTTGGGGCTCGTGGGCCAATACCCAGAAGCTCGCTAGCAAGGAATGGCGCTTCCAGCTCTTCTACTGGGACTATGCCATCGGCGTGCTGCTGCTGGCGCTCCTGTTAGCCTTCACCATGGGCAGCACGGGCAGCGGCGGACGCGGCTTCGTGGCCGATCTCCAGCAGGCGGACGCCAAATGGCTCGGCTCGGCGTTCCTGGGGGGGGTAATCTTCAACCTGTCGAACATCCTGCTCGTCGCGGCCATAGACATCGCCGGGCTGGCGGTGGCGTTCCCGGTGGGCGTGGGCTTGGCGCTGGTCCTCGGCGTCATCACCACCTACCTCGCCACACAACAAGGCAACGTCCCCATGCTCGCCCTGGGTGTTGCGGGCGTCATGGTCGCCATCATACTCGACGGCCTGGCCTACAAACGGCTGGCCAGCGGCGGCCAGAAGACCCCCACCAAAGGCATTGTCATCTCGGTGGCCGCGGGCCTGCTCATGGGCTGGTTCTACAGCTTCGTCGCCCAGGCGATGGGCAAGATTGACCCCGCCACCCAGGTGCTCGAGGCCGGCAAGCTCAGCCCTTATACGGCGATCGTCCTTTTCTCCGCTGGCCTGCTGCTCTCCAACTTCATCTGGAACAGCATCATGATGATCAAACCGCTCTCGGGTGAGCCGGTGCCGTTCGGCGACTATTTCAGCAAAGGCAACGTCCGCCTTCATCTCATCGGCATCCTCGGCGGCGTCATCTGGAACATCGGCATGAGCTTCAGTATCATCGCCGCCACCGCGGCCGACCCGGCACTCGCCTACGGCCTCGGGCAGGGAGCCACGATGATCGGCGCCTTCTGGGGCGTGTTCATCTGGAAGGAATTCAAAGGCGCCCCGCCGGGCACCAACAAGTTCCTGGCCGCGATGTTCTTATTCTACCTGCTGGGCCTCGGGGTCCTCATTGCCTCGAAGCTCTGACGCACTCCAACCAACACTCCATTACGCCATTTCTCTTATGACTAAGAATTCCATCCTCGTTGTCGGCAGCTCGAACACCGACATGATCATCAAAGTCCAGCGCATTCCCAAGCCGGGCGAGACCCTCCTTGGCGGCGAATTTGCCAGCGCCGCGGGCGGCAAAGGGGCAAACCAGGCTGTCGGTGCTGCCCGCGCCGGTGGCGCCGTTACCTTCATCGCCCGGGTTGGTCAGGATATGTTCGGGGACAAGGCGGTCGCCGGCTTTGTCGCCGACGGCATCAACGTGGACTATATCGCGCGGGACCAGACCAGCCCCTCGGGGGTCGCCTTGATTTTCGTCGGCGCGAACGGCGAGAATAGCATCGCGGTGGCCTCGGGCGCCAATGCCAAGCTGACTCCGGCCGACTTGCGGAAAGCCAGGAGCGCCTTTTGCCAATCCAATGTAGTCGTCCTGCAATTGGAAACGCCGCTCAAGACTGTCGAGGCAGCAGTAGAGCTGGCCACGACTGCAGGGGCGCGAGTCATCCTCAATCCCGCGCCGGCCCAGCCTTTGCCTGACGACTTGCTCGAGCGTCTGTATCTGCTCACCCCGAACGAAAGCGAGGCGGAGCTGCTCACCGGCGTAGCGGTTAAGGATGACGCAGCGGTGGCCAAGGCGGCTGAGGCGCTCCTGGCACGCGGCGTGCAGAACGTGATCATTACGCTGGGCGCGCGAGGCGCATTTGTTGCCGGGAAGGAAGCCCGAGGCTTCGTCAACGGATACAAGGTCAAGCCCGTGGATACCACCGGCGCCGGTGATGTGTTCAACGGCGCCCTGGCCGTCGCGCTCGCGGAGGGCAAGTCACTCATCGAGGCCGTGCGGTTCGGAAGCGCCGCGGCTGCCCTCTCGGTCACCCGCCTGGGCGCCCAAACCTCAGCCCCGGTGAGAAAGGAGATTGAGAAGCTTCTCACTTCTGGTAACGGCTCCGCCGGTGTGAGCCGGGGAATCGGGCGTCTGGGGCGCCGCGCCGCAAAACAAGTCTTACAGACTGCATAGGCCTATCCGGGAAGTCCAAATAGGGGGCACGGCCAGTCTGAATGGCGGCTCGCGGAGCGTGGAAGACAGCGGCTGCCGTGCAAGACGGGAGAACTGCTTAAAGGAATCGTTCCGAGCCTTGCCAGGCTCATCCCAACGCTGTGTACAGGAGGTGCACCAGCGATGCACCAGCGATGCACGCCGGATGCACACGCGGAAAACGCTTTTGCATCGCTGGTGCATCGCTGGTGCATCGCTGGTGCACGGGGTTGGGATGACCCTGGCAAGGCTCAGAACGAGGGAGATGCCAGGGGCGCGCGCTTGGCGCACCTGCCCGCCCGGTCCGTCTGCCGCCAACGGCGATCACATCCACGTGGATGTGTCCGTTTATGGGCTGCGCGGCGGAAGCTTGTTGACCGGAATAGCGCCAGGAGTAGGCTGTGCCCCATGACCGGGCCGTTAGGCCGACTCAATTTAGACTCGCGCTGCCATCCTCATGCCGCTATTCGCCTCGCCGTCTATGCCGCGCGGTGTGCTGTCCTTCGCGGCGGGCTTGCGCTCCTGCTGCTCGCGCCGTGGGAGGTCTGGTTGCGCGCGGAGAATGCCGGGGTGAGGCGCTATCTGATTGACGTCTGGCCGGGGGAGAAGGGACTGCCGCAGAATACGGTGACAGGCATTGCCCAGACCTCGGACGGCTATTTGTGGCTGACCACGCTGGACGGGGTGGCGCGGTTTGACGGGTTGCGGCTTAAGATGTTCAAGGCCAGCGACACGCCGGCACTGGGCAGCGGCCGCATCCGGTTCATGTTCACTGGCCGGCACGGAGAACTCTGGTTGTCCACCCAGGAAGGCGGGGTGATCCGGTTGCTGAATGGCCGCTTCAGCCCGCTGGTGCTCCCGAAAAGCCAAGGCGTACGCGCGGCGGTTACGCAAGTCGCCGAAGATGAATCGGGCGCGCTCTGGCTTTCGACGGAAGACGGCAAGGTGGGCCGCCTGGCGGCCGGGCAGTATTCCATTGTTTCGACCAACTGGAGCGCCGAGAGGGGGACGGGTTTTCAGGTGCGGGCGGATGCCCGGGGCCGCCTTTGGGCGCTGAGCAGTTCGGGGCTTTTCCAGGTGTTAGGCGACGCCCTCGTGCCGGCGGTGCAAGGCAAATCCGGCGAGTATTCCTTCCACAGTCCGAGCCGGACGGGAGGGTGGTGGCTGGTCACGGGCGGCCGAATCCGCCTGTGGCGGGACGGGCAATGGCTGGGCGCAGTGGACCAGCCGGGTGGGGCCGCCGGCGGTATCACCTGCATCCTTGAGGACCACGGTGGACGGCTCTGGGTTGGCACGGCGGCCAATGGCCTGTTCCGTTGTGACACGAATGGCGCCACCATGCAATTCACCCGGCAGCACGGCTTGAGCAGCGTTGCGATCCGTACGTTGCTGGAAGACGCCGAGGGGCATATCTGGGTCGGTACCGAAGACGGCGGACTCAACCGGTTGCGCTTGCCGCTCTTCGCTGTTTACGGGCCGGACCAGGGTCTTTCCTCGGAGCGGGTGACGACGGTTAGCGAAGGGCCGGACGGGGCGCTTTGGGTCGGGACGGATGGAAACGGCGTCAAGCGCCTGGGCGGGGAAGCCGCCGGCCCCGTTGGCGGAGACGCGACGAGCGCCTCCTGGCGGGTGGCGACGGTGTTGGCGGATCAGGCCGGCGGAATCTGGGTGGGCCTGCGTTCCGGCGGAGTCTTCCGCTGGCAGGATGGCCATTTCACGCCCTTGACGGGTTTCGCCACCGCCGGCTATCCCACGCGCAGCTTGTACGAGGACTCGCGCGGGGCGATCTGGATCGGCCAGCGCATCACACGCACGCTCGCGCGCGTGCAAGGCGGCAAGGTCCAAACCGTCGCGCTGCCGCAATCCATGCCGTTGGCTGATGTCCGCGTGGCGGCGGAGGATGCGAGCGGGGCGATGTGGTTCGGCACGGACGGCGCGGGGTTGTTGCGCTACAAAGACGGCCAGTTCACGCGGTTCACGCGCGAGCAGGGGTTGAGCAGCGACTTCGTGTGGGCTCTTCGGCCCGAGCCCGACGGCTCGCTGTGGCTGGGTACTTATGGCGGCGGTTTGACCCGGCTCAAGGACGGGCGGGCGGTGACGTGCACGAGCCGCGACGGCCTGGTGGATGATGTGATTTGCCACATTGCCGACGACGGCCGGGGCCAGTATTGGTTCAGCTCGAATCAAGGCGTCTTCCGGGTGAGCAAGGCGGAGCTGTATCAATTCGCCGAGCGCCGGCGGGCGCGCATCCATTGTGTGGCCTACGGGAAGGCGGATGGCCTGCCGGTGCTGGAGTGCGAGGGGGGCTGCCAGCCGGCCGGTTGCCGCAGCCGCGACGGACGCCTGTGGTTCCCCACCATTCGCGGCCTGGTGGCCGTGGATCCGAGCGACGTGAGCACCAACACAGTTCCGCCGCCCGTGCACATCGAGAGGCTCGTTGTAGATGGCAAGGAGATCGGGGTGAGTGAATGGCCACAGCACGATAACGGGCAGGCGCGGCCCGTCGCGCTGGAACTCCGGCCCGGCAGCCGGCGCATTGAATTTCACTACACGGGCGTGAACTTCAGCGCTCCTGAGAAGCTGCGCTTTCGCCACAAGCTGGAAGGCGTGGACGCGGAATGGGTTGACACCGGCGGACAGCGGGAGGCCAGCTACGACCGGCTGGGGCATGGCCGCTATACCTTTCGGGTCCAGGCCTGCAACCGGGAAGGCGTGTGGAACGAGGCGGGCGATGTCGTCGCCCTGACCGTGCTGCCGTATTTCTGGCAGACATGGTGGTTCGCCGCGTTGTTTCTGACGGCGTTCGGCGGCGCGGTCGGCGTGACGGTGAGACACGTCTTGCGGCGGCGGCACGAGCGGCAGGTCAAGCTGCTGCGGCAGCTCCACGCGCTGGAGCGGGAGCGGACTCGGATTGCGCGGGACATTCACGACGACCTGGGCGGCAGCCTGACGGAGATCGGTTACCTGGGGGCGCTGGCGGTGCGGGATTCGCGGTCGCTGGAGGAGGCGCGCGAGCAAATTGGGCGGATCACCGAGCGCACCCGTGAACTGGCGCGAAGGCTGGATGAAACGGTCTGGGCCGTGAACCCCAAGAACGACACCCCCGCGCAACTGGCGACGTATCTCTGTCGCTTCGCCCGGGAATTCCTTGAACCCACCGCCATCCGCTGCCGGCTGGATGTGGCCAGCAGCCTGCCGGAAGTTCCGCTGTCGGCTGAGGTGCGGCACAACGTCTTCCTCGTCGTCAAAGAAGCCTTGAACAACGCGGCCAAGCATTCGGCCGCCGCGGAATTGTGGCTGCGGTTGAGGACGAGCGATGGCGCGCTGGTCATCGAGGTCTCGGACAATGGCCGCGGATTCCGTCCAGAAGCACACCGTGAGGCAGGCAACGGCTTGCGCAACATGACGGCGCGCATGGAGGAAATGGGCGGCCGGTTGACGGTGCGCAGCGCGCCCGGGGAAGGCACCACGGTCTGCCTGCAGTTGCCGTTGGCGGACCAGCGATCCGGCGGGAACGGCATCCGGGCCTTACCTATCCGAATGGGGGATGGCAGCGGCGCGCGCAGCGCTTAGGCTGGAGGCGATATGGCAATCTCTGTGGCCATCGTTGAAGACAATCCTGAAGTCCGGCGCAATCTCTCGCGCTACATTGACGGCGCGCCCGGATTCCGCTGCCAGTGCCTCTGCGCCACCGCGGAGGAGGCGTTGCGCACGATCCCGCCTTCGCCGCCGGATGTGATCCTGATGGACATCCAACTGCCGGGCATGAGCGGCATCGCCTGCACGGCCTCGCTCAAGGCCGCGCTGCCGTCGGTGCCGGTCATGATGCTCACGGTGTATGAGGATACGGAGGTCATCTTCCGCGCGCTGAGGGCCGGGGCGAGCGGTTACCTGCTCAAGCGCAGCGACCCGGCCAAAGTGCTGGAGGCCATTACCGACCTGCACCACGGCGGCGCGCCGATGACCGACCAGATTGCCCGCAAGGTGATCGAGTCGTTCCATCAATCCAAGCCGGAGGTTCACCCGCAGGACAAGCTCACCGCTCGCGAGGAAGAAATCCTTGACCATCTCGCCCAGGGTTACGTCACCAAGGAAATCGCGGACCGATTGGGCATCAGCTCCGCCACCGTCCGTTTCCACCTCAAACACATCTACGACAAGCTCCACGTTCGCTCGCGCGTCGAGGCGGTGATTAAGCATCTCGGCTGAAATGGCCAACCTATCCAATTGGGGGATGCGCGCCTTCCGGAGTCCATGCAAAATCCGCGCGAATGAATCGGACTAGCAACGAAACAAAAGGTGCCCACCCCGGCTCACACACGAAACTAAACTAATGAAACCAACCTCGATCCGACATCACCTGGCGCTGGCTGCAGCCGGCGTATTGGCTCTCACGGCCGGGCTGTCCGCTCTCGCCGACTATCCCTCCTCAGTCCTCGCTGACGGCCCACTGACCTACTATCGCTTCAGCGAAGCTGCCGTGGTCCCCACTCCGTACCCGCTGGCGACCAATATTGGCACCTTGGGTGCCGTTGCCAACGGCGCGGATGCCGTGGCACAGGATCCAGGCGTGGTCAGGGGTGTGTCCGGAGCGCTGGCGGACCCGGACAATACCGCCTACAACTTTCCCGGCGGCACCAACACAGCCGTCGTGATCCCCTATAATGCGGTGCTGGCCCAAGCCGCGCCCTTCTCGGTCGAGTTCTGGGCCAAACCAAAGTTCCCTGGGTCGTCAATGTCGGCCTGGGGCACCCCCACGGCCTTCTTCGATTATAACAGCCCGCGCCATGGTTGGCTGCTCTACCAATCCGATTCGAGCCAAAACTACGGCAACGGCTGGATGTTCCGGTTATACGCCAATAGCGGCACCGCCATGGTAGCCGATGCCCAAATCACGGCCCCGGTGGATGCCAACGTGTGGTACCATGTTGTCGCCGTTTGGGACGGCGCGACCGCCAAAATCTACACCAATGGTGTCCTGGCGGTGAGCGCTAACAAGAATTCTAACACGTATAGCCCGCCGACCACTGCGCGGGCGCTGACCATCGGCTCGCGGGGCAACACCGGCAGCACCGCCACCTACGAATACAACGGCGCGATTGACGAATACGCCTACTACACCAACGCCCTGAGTGCCGCCGACATCGCCGCCCACCACGACGCCGCCACGACGAATGCCGCCGGCTATGCCGACCAGGTCCTCGCCCTGAACCCGGCGGGCTACTGGCGCTTCAATGAGAAATTCAACCCGACGGTGGTCCCGAACGCCGGGACAGGCGGCTTGGCCTTCGACGGCACGTACCGCCAGGGCGCCGCCACCGCGGCTGAGACCGTCGGCGGGATAGATAGCGGCAACCGCGTACTGGCGCTCGCTACCAGCAACCCGGGCTATGTCAACATTCCCCCGCTATGGCGCAACAGCGTGAACGCAGCGACGATCGAGTGCTGGATCAAGCGCAACGGCGAGCAGTCCACTGCGGCCGGCGTTGTGTATTATCGGCATCCCGCGGTGTCCGGCACCGCCGCCAACAGCGGCGGCCTTTGCTTCGCGACCGGCACCACGCTCGGCTACAATTGGAACAACGGTTCAATCTGGAATTCCGGGCTGACGCCTCCGGACGGCCAGTGGGCCTACGTCGCGCTGGCCATCAGCTCAAGTCGAGCGGTCATGTACATGTATGACGGCACAACCTGGAGCGCCGCCACGAACACGGTGGCCATCGGCGCCATGCCGATCTACTGGAACATGAACATTGGGTATGACAGCGGCAGCGCCAGCCGCTACTTCAACGGCTCGATTGATGAAGTTGCAGTTTACGCCAAGACTCTCAGCGGCAACCAGCTTCGGGGCCATGCCTTGGCCGGGTATGGCGACAGTAATCCGCCCACCTTCCTGATTGATCCTCCTGAGTTGACGACCAAAGGAACCATTTACGCCGGCTGGCCGTTTTCGCTGAGCGTGGATGCTTACGGCGTGCCGCCGCTCACCTTCCAGTGGCGCCAGGATGGGACGAACATTGTCAACGCCACCAATACCACCTATAGCGTCACCAGCGCGGCGGCGAGCGACAGCGGCAACTATGACGTAGTGGTTACGAATCCCAACGGCAGCACGACCAACACTACCACCACAGCAGTCGCGGTGGTTACCACGCCTCCGGACGTCGTCACCGGCCTCCGCACCTGGCTTCGGTTCGACGAAACAGGCGGCCTGACGGCGACCGACAGCTCCGGGAATGGCCGCGATGGCACCCTCCTGAACTTCTATAGCGACCCGGCCCAGTGGGTTCCCGGGCTCATCACCAACGCCCTCTCCGTGAACCCCGACTACTGGGGCGAGCAGCAAGTGGTGGTGGTGACCAACCTGGAGGCGTTCGACTTCTCCAGCAACCTGGAGTTCAGCTTGTCGGCCTGGGTGTATGTCAATCCGGCGCTGCAAGGGAACAACAACGGCGGCATCATCGCGCGGGGCTATGGCGGGGGCGGCGAGCAGTACTGCCTGGACATAGATGCCGGCAAGTTCCGCTTCTTCGTGCGCAATGCCAGCGGCACGGCGATCATTGCTTCCACCACGGTCGCGGCCAACGGCGCGTGGCAACATGTCTGCGGCGTGTACAAAGCCGCGGATGGCCTGATGAAAATCTACGTCAACGGTGTCCAAGCCGGCACCGCCACGCCTCCGTCCAGCCTGTTCACGGCGAGTCACGAGCTCAGCATCGGCTCCCGGCAATCGGCGAATTACGACGGCGCTCCTTATGACTTTAATCTGGTGGGCCTCATTGACGACGCCCGCATTTATGGCCGAGCCCTGGTGGCAGCGGAAGTGCAAGCCCTTTACACTGCGGCGCCGACTGTTGCGCCTAGCGTCGTGCAGGATCCGGTGGGACGCTCCGTTTTCTCCGGCGGCTCAGTGACCTTGAGTGCGGTGGCGGCGGGCACGCTGCCGTTGAAGTACCAATGGTTCAGGAACTCGACTGCCGTCTCAGGGGCGACCGCTTCTACCTTGACGCTGGCCAGTGTCACTGCAGCCAATATCGGCACCTACAGCTTGAGGGTGACAAACGGCGGCGGTTTCACCAACACCGCTCCGGCGGTCGTAGGCTTGTTGCCCGCACCGGAAAACACCTACGAATCCCTGGTGGTCGCCGACGACCCGGAGGCTTATTGGCGGCTCAATGAAGCGTATGATGGCACGGGGATTATCCTCGACTCGATGGGCCGCCACGACGGAGCGACGCGCTCATGGGGCGGGACTGTGGATGGCGGGGCAGGCTTCACCTACAGCCAGCCCGGCGCCCTGGTGGAGAATCCCGACACGAGCATCCTGTTCCAGAACTACAACCAGAACCTGGTGACCGTGCCTTTTTCGACCGGTCTGAATTCGGTCCCGTTCAGCTTCGAGTGCTGGGCCAACCTCAGCAGCCTGCCGGTCAGCCCCAACTTCTACGCCACCTACTCTTCTGTGTCTAGCACTGCAGGCGCGGTGAATCGTGGAAGCGGGCTATTCGCCATGGGGCAGTATGGCGACTGGGAGAATTGGTTCTACCTAAACGGCCTGTGGGGAGTCAGCTATGGCTCCCCGACAGCCGCCAGTCAATGGGTTCATCTGGTCTCGACCTATGACGGTGAATGGCAGCGCCTATACGCGAATGGTGAGCTGGTTGCCAGCCTGCCCATGTCGTTCTATCCCAATACGACTACTCCGTTCCATATCGGGTCGAGCCGCAGCGATTGGGGCTCCGGCGACAAGTGGTTTGACGGCCTGCTGGACGAAGTGGCGTGGTACAAGGCCGCGCTGACGCCTGCGCGCGTGAACGCCCACTACACCCTGGGCCTGTATGGCACCAACAGCCTGCCGGTCTTCGTCCAACCGCCCGCCTCGCAGACCGTGACGGCAGGTGATACCGCGACCTTCACCGCCGCCGCGATCGGCGCTCCAACCATCAGTTACCAATGGAAGAAGGACGGGGCAGACATCGCAGGGGCAACCGACCTGACTTTGAACGTTCCCAACGTCTATTACACCGATGGCGGCAGTCAGTATCAGCTCGCCGTCACGAACGGCGTCGGCGGAGTGGTCAGCCTGCCGGCAACGCTCACCGTCCTGCCGCCGGCCTCGCAGACCAACCTGGTGATTCGCACCTCGACGGGCGGCCCGGACGCGGTCCTCGAGCTGATCTGGCCTGCCGGCACCCTCTGGTCAGCACCTGCGGTCACCGGCCCATGGACGGCGGTAGAAGGTGCGACGCTGCCTTACTACACCGTCTCGCCCACGAACGCGGCGACGTTCTTCCGCTGCGAGTAAGCAGATGCGGTGCCGGTACGGTCCCATACGTCGCGCCAGCAAATCGTCTGGGTGCCGCTTGGCTTGCCCCCCGACCAGTCACATCCCAGGTACCTCCCGATTTCCTTCAGCCCGTTGGAGTAGGTTGGGAAGTAGACGTGCGCGAAGATTGCAGACAGAAGATTCCTCGCCGACTGCATCGCCACGGCTATGGCAGTCCCCTCGCTTGGTCCCCCATGACGTTCCATCATCTCTTTCAGGAACCTTGCTTCGTAACTTCCATAGTGAATCAGGACTGGTTTCTCGACGGTTTCAAGGATGGCAAGGAATTCCCGCCAAATCTTCCCCTCGTCCTCAACGGTGCCCGCCCACAGGCTGTGCTGGAGGGCGGACTCGCCGTTGCCGACGCGCAGGCCGATAAGGTAGCAGAAATCACGGTCGGGCAGGCCCTCGACATCCAGATAGACGGGCGTGATCGTCGCCGTGGATGATTTTGCCGAGGCTGACCTCGCGTCCGAGCGCTTGGGAGAGAACCAGCGCGTCGAACGTCAGCAGCAACCGGTCGTCCTGGTTGAGCTTGTTGCGGAAGACGAAGCGGATGGGGACGAACTGGGCCGCCTTGCCCCGGCCTTCGGAGGGAACCCGCTCAACGGCGTGAAGACGGGACTCCAGGAGTTGTTCGGGGCGCGGAGCGCCGAGTCCGTGCGTTTCTTCATTCGGCGGGGACTCGTGGACAGGGTTGGCCGCGCTGTCTGGTGTTTGGGCCACGAGGTCCACAGCCAACCGCCATTTGGCGGCCTTGAGGTTTTCGTTGGCGGTCGGTGCAACGACGCGCTCGGTGTCCGGCACTCCTTCCTGCAATGCCCGGGCCGCTTCGCGCTGAGTACACCGGAGGTACACCGGAGGTACACCGGATGCACAACGGATTTTCCGGTGTACCTCCGGTGTGCATCCGGTGTACCTCCGGTGTACACGCTCTGGGAGCCTCTCCAGCCGGGCGGGTTTGCCGAAGGTTTACTGGAACGGTGGTGGATGTCGTTGACGCAGGTGCTTGGACCTCAATCAGATACGCCAGCTTTGGAGGGCACTGCGACAGCGAAAGAGCGGCGGCTTTCCAGCCCTGGGAGGACGCCGAATGAACATCTGGTGTGGACCTGGCGAGGATATGGTGAGGCGCTGGCGTGCATGGGGACGGGATCTACGGCCAGAGTCAGACTACAATCCGCCCTGATTCGTCCATTGAAGCCAAGGGGGAAGATGGTGAACCCGCCCCGATTAAGAGCTTGCGCAAAATGCCCAACCTGATCCCAGTCATTCGCTTGACAGCCAGCCTTTCCGAAGCGCCGGTTCTCATCGGCAAATGCTCGACGCAGCACCCGCGCCTATGAACCGAGGTTTCCTGACTCCCCACCGGCGGCACCGGGTTCTCCAGCCCCGCCGCTGCCAACCGCTCCGCCAAGGGCTCAGGCAGCTCGCGCGGGACCCAGTGCGTTGCCGCTGCAAAACGGCGGCTTGCCCGCAAGCAGTTCGTAGAGCGTTGTACCGAGGGCGTAAAGATCATCTGCCACGGTCGGGCTGTTCCCGCAAGAGGTTCGGGATATTCTGAAGGGCCGGGTGTTTGGCCGGAGCCCGCGTTACCGCCCCAATCTCCTGCTGTGTTTGCAGGCAGGCCACACAGTCCGGACGAACGCAGGGCTTGGCCACGTGGGTGAACGAGCCTTTGAGAACCGGCCAGAGCACACCCAGGGCTTCACGGAACTGACGCCGGAGAGCCGCATCGAAACGGGGGCGTGAACGCATAGAGGGTGTACGCCATATAATGTACATACACCCAAGCACTAAATGCCGATGCGTTCAGACACGGCTGCCCCCCCGAGAAAACTGACCCATTACGCACAATCCAGCCAACCGCCCCCGCGCTTCCACCCGCAAAGCCACCTGGAACTTCAAGGGTAGCTCTGGTTCGGCCCGAAGTCTGGCCAACGGCCAATCGTTTCCGTGAACGTGATTCCGCTATGCCTGGACCGTGACTTCTCGTAGCCTTGCCTTCGCTCAGCATCCGTTGCCGTAACAAAAGAACAACACAAACCGCAATGAAGTTCCTTCTCCTCCGATTCAGTGCGATGCATGTCGCAGTGCCTGTCGGCTTGTTATGGGCGGTGGCCCTGCTCAGCTTTGCTCAAACGCCGGGCCACTGCGCCGATCCATCCCGCCAATACATCAAGGAATGGTTGCTGTGCGGGCCCTTTCCCGCGCTGGGAGGGGCGCAACCGGAACCCGACGCAATTCGTTTGCCAGGGATGTATAGGGACTGGCTTCAGGCCAATGGCGGAGAGGCCAAGGCCAAGCCGGTGGCGGGCCAGGTGGTTTCGTTCCAGGGCGGTTCCTGCACGTGGGTACGCCACGTCTCGCCCAAGAATGCGGTCAACCTCGATGCGGCTATCACCAAGGCCGACAACGTGGTGGCCTACGCATACGCGGAAATTGACTCCCCGAGGGAACAGGCCTGTATTCTCGCCCTGGGCAGCAACGACGGCGTCCGGGCCTGGCTTAACGGCGAGGCGGTCCTGGACTGCCCCGGGCCGCGCGGCCTGCAGATGGACCATAACGTCGCGCCGGTCGCGTTGCGCCAAGGCCGCAACTCGCTGTTATTGAAGATCGAAGAGCGCGGCAACCGTTGGGCGTTCGCTTGCCGCTTCCTTCCCTTTTCCCAAGAAGGAATCGCCGAGCGCCTGCGGTTTTTCGAGGTCGTCTCGCGCGAGGACGGCACGCCCGTCATCCGCGCGCGCCAATCGCAGCACCTCACCTCGGCGGTGCTGAAATCCGCGAAGTTCGAGGCGACGTCCGTGGGGGCTCCGCAAGTCGTCCTCTGGACCGCCGACTGGGCCGCCGGGGAAGAGCTTCCTATCGGCGTGGATACCCGGAACTTCGCTCAATACCTGTTGCGGACCAGGACCATGCTCGCGGAAGGGGGCGAGCAAGATTCAACCATGCCATTCACCGCCGGCCGGCGCGTCGAGCATGTCCTGTTCGAAAATGGCCGCACCACCTACAAGATCGTCGTCGGAGGTGATGCCTCGGAGAGCGAAAACTGGGCCGCTGGTGAGTTGCGGCATTGGCTCGAGGAAGTCGGCGGCGCGTCCCTCGCGTTAGCAACCGACAGCGCCCTGCCCGAATCGGGCAACGTGATCGTCGTAGGCTGGAACAGCCTGGCGCAGAAGATGATTGGCGCGAGCACCCCGCCGCCGAAAGACGACGATGAGTCGTTCACGTACCGCAGTGCCGGGCCCGCGGTGGTCATCTGGGGCGGCAAACAACGCGGCTCCATGTATGGGGTCATGTCGTTCCTCGAGCGCGAGCTGGGCGTGCGCTTCTACACGCCGAAGGTGACGGTTACCCCGAAGAAGGCCAAGTACGTCTTCACCGGGCTCAACCACTCCGAGAAGCCGGGCGTCCGCGTCCGGAACGACTTCTATTACGAGGCCTTCGACCCGACCTGGGCCGCCCGCAACCGCGTCAACGGCGCCATGGGCTACCGCAAGCAGCCCGGCGGGGTCGAATGCTATTGGGCGGTCCACACGTTCTACCCGCTCATGCCGCCGGAGGAGTTCTTCAAAGACCACCCGGAATACTACAGCCTCCTCGACGGCAAGCGCACCGCCGACCGCGCCCAGCTCTGCCTCTCCAACCCCGAAGTCCTCCGCATTATCACCGAGCGGATCAAGCAGAAGATGCGCGAGCTCCCGGAATACCTCATTTACGACGTGTCGCAAAACGACTGGAGCAACCCCTGCCAATGCCCAGCCTGCCAGGCAATCGTGGACCGCGAAGGCAGCCAGTCCGGCCCGATCATCCAGTTCGTCAACCAGGTCGCCGACAATGTGAAGGCGGAGTTCCCCGGCAAGTTCATCGGCACCCTCGCCTACAGCTACACGCGCAAACCGCCCCGCACTCTGAAGCCGCGCGACAATGTCGTCGTCCGTTTCTGCAGCATCGAGTGCTGTTTCGCCCATGACTTCACAACCTGCCCGGAAAACAAGAGCTTCGTGGCCGATATGCAGGGCTGGGCCGCGATCGCCCCGCACATCTACATCTGGGATTACGTCGTCAACTTCAGCCACTACGTCATGCCGTATCCGAACTTCCGTGTGCTGCAGCCCAACATCCAATTCTTCCGCGACCACAAGGCGATCGGCATCATGGAGCAGGCGGCCTACCAGAGCCGGGGCGGAGAATTCGCCGAACTGCGCGCCTACCTCCTCGCGAAGCTGCTCTGGAATCCCGAGGCGGATGTCGAGCCCATCATCAACGACTTCATGCACGGGTACTATGGGCGCGCCGGCCAATACGTCCGGGCCTACTTCGATCTCCTCCACAACCGCCTCACGCCCGAGACCCACATCCACCTCGGTCTTCAGCATGATGACAAGCTCTTCTCCGACGAGTTCGTCCGCCAGGCGGAGTCACTCTTCGACCAGGCTGAAGCCGTCGCCGACACCGAAGCCGTCCGCCAACGCGTCGAAATGGCACGCCTGCCGATCATGTATCTGAAGTGCAAGCGCAGCCCCGTGATCGCGAGGCAAGACGGCACCTACGTTCGTTTCTGCGAGATCGTCAAACGCGAAGGCATCACGCACTACGCCGAAGCCGGCGAACCCCACAAGAAGGCCTTCCACGCCGAAGTCGAAGCCGGCAGGTAAGGACTCTGAGCTTTCAGGCACGTTGAACCTTCAGGGTTCCTATCGGAAAACCCCAGGGAGATGACTGATCGCTCAATCCCGCACTCCGACCCGATACAGGATCGGAGCTGGGCGCGGGGCCACGTTTGGCTACTGCTCTTCGAGAACCCGGAAGAACCGGTTCGTATCCCCCACCTGTACGAGGCAGCTCGCTTCCACCAGCGTGTTGGTGGCCAGAACACTGTTGGTGCCGCAAGTGAACGCGACCCGCGTCCAGGCGCCGCTGGCGACGTCCGGCCTGGATTCGACGCCGTACCAGATGCCCGGCTCGCCCTGCCACCGGAGCCGGACGCAGGAGGGACTCTCGCAGGTCAGACTCAGGATTTGGGGCACGCCGCCTTGCGGATCGAATACGTCCAGGGCCGTGTAATACACCGCGTCGGGACGTGTGGAAGGTTTGCTCGTGCCCCCGGTCAGATAGACCTTGCCCCCAATGACCTCACAGGCGGCGCTGCCCCGCGCGCGGGGCATCTTCCGTCGGGCGGTGAATTGATCCTGGGCTGGATCGTACGCCAGTGTAAAATCGTTCGCACCGGTCCAGTCTTGGGTGAATCCTCCAAACAGGTAGATGAGATTGTCCACCTCGGCGGACCTGAGCGCCCAGCTATACGGGTAAAAATGGCTCTTGTTGGTGTTCCAGGAATCGGTCTTCGGGTCATAAGCCCACGTGAGGGTGTAACCGAAAAGATAAGCCAGTCCGTTGGGGGCCACGCTGGCCGCCTGAAAGAAACAAGGGTTGGGCGCGTTGCCTTTGGTGGTCCACTGATTGCTCTTCGGGTCATAGGCCTCGACGGCGGCGGTCGTGTGGGTGCCATCGAGATAGCCGCCGATGGCGTAGATGATGCCATCCACGGCGCAAGCTGCCAGATTCCCTCGTCCGGTAGGGATGTTGGCTCCGTTCGTCGATTGGTCCGTCCGCGGATTGTAGGCAGCGACGGGCAGGACCAGTGTCCCCGGCGTGCCCGAACCGCTGCCGCCGACCACGTAGATGATCCCGTCCACAGCCACCGCGCACTGGCCCAGCCAGTGGCGTGGGGTGGGGAGAGGGGCTTTATTGGTCCAAGTGTCCGCTTGCGGATTGTAGGCCCAGACGCTCGCCAGCGCAGTGTTCGCGTCCGGATAATGGCCGCCGATGACGTAAAAGATTCCATCCAACGCGCAGGAAGCGCAGGTGGTGGTCGGCGCGGAGATGGGCGCCTTCTGTGTCCAGGACCCCGGCGCGGCGTTCGTCGCCCAGGCCAGACAAAGCCACAAGGCACCCGCCAGGAGTCCAGCCGCCGTGACGCGCTTTAGCTGTCTCCGCAGGCCGTTGCGCGAGGCGGCCGGGAGAATCCAGGCATTGAGAGAGTTGAGTCTTGTCTTCATCATTAACCTTTCGTTTTGCTTTTACGTTTAGTGCGCCCTCCGGCGCTTCCTGTCGCCAGCCCGCACCCACGGGCGGTCAGGGCGGGGGAAGCGCCGGTTTGTCCTCCGTCTAGATTCTGCTTCGTCATCATGGACCCCGTCCTCAAGGCGTGCACGGTGGCAGGATGGCCACGCGCGTGTCTATGGTCCCGGTGGGCGGGAGGCAAAGGGCTGGCGCCTGGCCCGGATCCGGAAGACCATCGCCGTCGGCATCCGCGTTGGGATAGTAGAAGGCCAGGTGGTGCGTCATTGCCGCCTTGCCCCGTGCGGTAATCGTACCCTCGCCGCTGTTCACGCCGATGTACACAACCTGGTTGAACGGAAAACCCTTCTTCATGCCGTACCAAACCGCAGTGAACTTCACGGTATTCTGCCCGGTCATGACTGCCTCACCCACGAGTGGGCTGTTGTATTCCAGGTCAGCGAACAGGCCGGGGATGACGATCGAGGGCGGGATGTGGACCTGAATTGAGCCGGAAAGGGATGCTCTTCTGGCCAGCAGATCCATGGGGGACTCGACATAGGACCATTGCAGTGGCATTCTGGTCACTTTGGCGATCCAGGCGCCTTCCAGTCTAAGCGGCTCCCGGCATTGGTTCGACCAAGCCACAGTTACCGCGGCTGCTGCAACGAGGGCCAGCAGCCCACCCGCACGGGTGATCTTCGATTTAAGGAACTTACTTGCGAATCTCTTCATGCTATTAACCTTTCTCTTTAGTGGACTCCCCGGCGCCTCGTGTCGCCGGCCCGCATGTGTGGGCTGTAACAGCGACACGAAATCGCCGGTTTGTCCTCCAGTTACTCCGGGAAAAGGCCGAAAAGGTTACAAGGGACTGAGTGGAACCCGCACCAGTTGGCCCGACGGCGGCCCCCGATTTAGTACCAGTTCTGGTTCGGGAACGCACGATTGCTAGCCACGCCATAGCCAGGGCCGAGACAGGTACGAGACAGTACATGGCTTAATAGAAAATCTATTAAGCCATGTACTGTCTCGGCCCTGGCTATGGCGTGGCTCGGGCATGGCCAGGCACTGGCCTGCCAGACCACAGGCCACAGGTCCTGGCGCCGGGAGTCGGAAGGTCGGAGACGCGGCACGGCATTCCATGGGCGCGGGGCGCGGGTTGTGCCGTAGGCAGCACGCCCTCCCTTCACGGGTTAGGCGGCTGTCCCAGTTAATATGTGTGACTTATCAGGGCCCTTGGGGACCTGTCACGGGTCGCTGACGCTCGGCATCATGCTGACGAGCCACGCCAGATCGTTGTCATCTTGTCGGTTCTGAGTGAGTGTTACCGTGGCTGTACGTACACGGCCCAGTTACTGCCACTTTTTGAAGTTCACATGCCCATCGGCGAACGCCACGTTGGCTTCGCACCCGCGATCCCGATCACCCGGCATCATCCACCAAAAGCCAATTTGGTGAGGCTGAAGGACGAAGGTGCTGCAGGTCATGCTCGCCTCGTCGCTATCCACAAACGTGAACCGGCTGACCGGTCGTTGGATTCGCGAGGCTTTGTGCACGATCAGCCAGTAGTACGGCGCCAGGCGGAGGTCACCGTTCACGAGGCCGTTAAGATACGCGCTCAGCCCAAAGTTGAACGGGCGCGGCGCCCGGCGGGTGCCGTAGGGCCAAAGCGTTCGATCCGAAGGACAGCGATAGATGCCCTCGTTCCCGGTGTAAGGCCAGAGCGCTCCCTGGTGAATCCCGGCGGTGGTCCAGTTGGTCCAGGCTGTGCCGGACACCCAGGAGTTGGTGGTACTATAGGAGGTCGTCCAATCCGAACCGTTCCAATTGAACCAGTTGGGCACCAGCCGGTCCTGATTGTCGTGGGCGTAGTTCAGCCAAGCCAACTGCAATTGGCGCAGGTTATTCCTGCAAGCGGCGGAGCGCGCAGTGCCAGCGGCCTTGTTCAAGGCCGGCAGCAGGAGCGCCGCCAGGATGGCAATGATGGCGATGACGACGAGTAGCTCGATGAGCGTGAAGGCTGGTGATCCACCCCGGGCGCACACTACAGAAGGCAACGAAGGCGACAGAGAGGAAGCTCTCGCACCCCGTTTAGGCAGTAGCAGCCGACGTGAGGAGGCTCCGATGTTTCTCGGCCTCCAAAGGATTTGAGCCTCCTCACGTCGGCTGCTACTGGGATACGAGCTTCTGTGCAAATTCATGGAACCCCCTGTTTCCTTTCCGCCGCCTCGATTTCCGCCCAGGAGGGGGCGCGCCAGAGGTGGGCGAGGCCAGCGAAAGACGTTGCCATCAAGCTGCTGCCGTCCTGAGAAAAGGCAATATGGAAGAAGAGTTCGCCTTCTGCCTGGAGGGAGAGCAGTTCCCGCCGTGTAGCCAAGTCCCACAACTTGACCGCCTCCTGTGCGCTGGAGCCGCCGGTGGCCAGACACCGGCCATCCGGCGAAAAAGCCGCTTCCCAAACCCAAACCGAATGGCCGCGCAGGGGGGACGCCAACTCCCGCCGCGCGGCCACATCCCAAAGTCGGACCGTGCTGTCATAGCTCGCTGAAGCCAGTTTCCGCCCATCCGGCGAGAAGACTACGGCGGCCACAGACCCTTTATGGTGGGTGAAGGTGGTTACGGGCTGGCCGGAGGGAAAGTCCCACACCTTCACCCTGCCGTCGGGATAGCCGGTCGCGAGCAACCGGTCGTCGGGCGAGAGATCGGCCGACCAGAGACCCTCGACGAGACCTCCCGGTAGCCTCACCTCCCGCCAATCCTCCGTCCGCCAAATGCCAAACCGAGTGGTCCGATCATTGAACATCGTCCAAGCCCAGAGGAACCGGCTGCTGCGCGAGAACTGGAGGCGCCCAAACCACTGGAAGGGAAAGGCAAGACTTTGGACGGGCTGGCGGTGCTTCCAATCCCAGGTGTTGACTCTCCCCGACCCGTCACCGGCCGCCAGCCAACGACTGTTGGGTGAGAGAGCTACACCCCAGTAGTTGCTGCCCAACTCGGCGAGCGCTTCGGTCTTTCGCAACGCCCGCGTATCCCAAACCCCGAGCACCCCGTACGGATCCGTGGTGATCAAGCTGTTGCCATCAGGGGCAAATGTGAAACCAAAACGGCGCACGGTCGTCGCGCTCCTCGGTCCGGAGAGGAAACTCTCGGGCTCGTTCGTGCCCTGAAGACCAGGTCCCAAGGAGATCACCATACTCGCATGCGCGGGAGACCGATTGGTTGCCGTCACGTCCCAAAAACAAGCCGTGCTCACGTCGCAGCCGCTGACGAGTGTTTTACCATCCGGGAGGAATGCCAGAAATCGCCCCTCACCCGCATGCCCCCGGAAATGGCACATCTCAGTCTGGTCCGCCACCCGCCAGACCCGGATAGTCCGGTCGCTGCTGGCAGAGGCCACGAACCGGCCATCCGGAGTGAAGGCCAGTGCCGCAGGCACGCCGGTGTGGCTGGTGAGTTGCCCCAAAGGCGCCCCCGACCGCGCGTCCCAAAGGCGGATGGTTCCACCGGCACCTCCATACCCGGCCACCAGCGCCGGCGTGGTCGGAGAGAAGGCCAGCGCCTTGACAGGGTCGCCGCCTGGGGTTTCGTGCGTCATGGCCACAACGGTTCCAGTACGCCAGTCCAATAGACTGATCCGTCCGTAGTCTTCTCCAATCGCCAGCCGGCTGCCATCCGGCGAGAAGGTCAGGCGGCCCGTTCGGTGACGAGGGTATCGGACTGCGAAGTTCGTTAGCGTGCGGTCGGACACCCACTCCTTCACCACGATTCCGCCGTCACGGTCGAAGGTCGCCAGCAAAGTTCCGTCCGGCGAAAGCGCCAGGGACAGGAGTGGCACCGGTGGGCGGAAGGTGGCTCTCGGTGCGGGCTCATTCGTGTCCCATATCTCGACTCTGGGATCTCCCTGCGCATTGCGAGCGCTCGTGGCCAAGCGACTGCCCATGCCGGAGAGCGCCAGGAGGCTAATCGGTGCCGACACCGACAGCTCAGCGATCTGCTGTTTCGTCGTCAGGTCCCACAGCGCGACTTTCTTGCTGCCGGTTTGCACCGCCATGACTTTTCCATCCGGCGAGATGGCCATCGCCCCGACGGCGCCAGAGTTTGGCTGGAGGTGAGCTGACTCGTCGGCTTGGCAAAGCTTCCAGAGGTAGCGCCATTCCCAACCGCGCAAATCAATGGAGGGGCGAGGGTCGAAGGGCGAGGGTCGAGGGGCAGAATCCGCCCCGCCGAGCAGGAGGATTTCTGTTTTCCGCTTTCTACTTTCTGCTTTCCGCTCAGGCCGGTGTTTATCCAGCAGGCTGAGCGCGAGCCTTACGTCATTGGCCTCCAACGCCCGCTGCGCGAGGTTGATGTCGGAGGCGTAAGCGCTCTGGCGCGCGAGCAGCTCGTTCGACTCGGCTTGGCGCCGTTGCCGTTCCGCTCGGCGCCACTGCCAGAGCACTCCCGCCAGCCCGATCAGCAGACTCAAAAGGGCCACGCCCATCGCGCTGGCCAGGCGCGGGTTCCGCCGGCACCAGAGCCAAACCCGCTCGAAGGGAGCCACCCGCCGGGCCTGGATCGGCTCGGCGCGCAGCCAGCATTCGAGGTCCTCGGCCAGTGCCTGAGCGGAGGGGTAGCGCTTGGCGGGTTCCTTCTGGAGACATTTGAGGCAGATGGTCTCCAGGTCGCGGTCCACGGCTGGATTCACGAGCCGCGGTCGGACGGGCTCCTGTTCGATCACCAGGCGCACAGTCTCTAGCGGTGTGTCCGCATGGAACACCGCCTTGCCGGCCAGCAAGGCGTAGAGGACCGCCCCCAGGCCATAGACATCGGCCGCGGTCGTAACTTGCCGAGTCTTTCCCGCCGCCTGCTCGGGTGCCATGAACCCAGGACTGCCGATGACCGCGGCGCTCAACGTCAGCCCGCTTTCCTGGTTCAGCAGCTTGGCCAACCCGAAGTCGGTCAGGTGCGGCTGCCCTTCGGCGTCGAGGAGGATGTTGTGCGGCTTGATGTCGCGGTGGAGCACGCCATGCTGGTGGGCGTAGTGGACCGCGCGGGCGATTGTCGCTACCAGCTCGGCGCAACGGCGCAGCCATTCGGCACTCTGCCTTCTGTATTCTGCCTTCTGCGTTCTGCATTCTGCATTTACCCTGTCAAGGCTGCGGCCCTCGATCAGCTTCATGCTGTAGTAAGGCTGGCCCTCGTGCTGGCCCACTTCGTAAATGGGAACAATGTTCGGGTGGTCCAAGTGGGCAGCCGCTTCGGCCTCGATGTGAAAGCGTTCAACGAAGGCGGCCTCGGAGAACCGGCCATGCAGCAGCATCTTGAGGGCCACCACGCGGTTGATGGCCAGTTGACGGGCTCGGTAAACCACACCCATCCCGCCCCGCCCGATCTCGGCCAGCAACTCGTAACCGCCGAACAGCATGGGTAGGGCGCTTTCGCTGAAAGCGCTGGGCTCACGGTCGCCTCGGCGAGGCGACCCTACCGCATGATCGGCAGAGGCTATGTCTTCCTCCTTCTGCATTCTGCCTTCTGCATTCTGCATTGGCTCCCACCCGGCCCCCAGCCTGACCAGGCAGGCCGGACAATATCCCTTTGGGGCGTCGCCCGGGATCGGCGCACCGCACTCAGGGCAGTTCTTGGTTTGGCTCATGCCCGTTTCTGGTTGTTATGTTCGAGCTCTCGCTCTTGAACTCCGGCAAACCGACCCAAAGGTTACCGGCTTTGTTCCAGCCGCATCTTAGGCGGTCAACACGGCGAACAGATGCCTCATTTCCTCATCGAGCTTGGAAGGCTCCTCGACCGTGTGGGCGACTTCCTCGCGGAACAATTCGCGGTAGCGTTGCCGAAGGCGGTGCACGGCCACTTTCACCGCGCCCTCAGTCATCTGCGATGCGGCGGCAATCTCGGCATAAGTAACCGAGCCTTTTTCCCCCAGCAGGAAAGGCCGCAGTTGGTCAAAATCCGGCTTCCTCCCCGCCTTCGAGAACTCCGCCTCCAACCGCTCCAGCACGCGGTCCAGCAGCGCCGTCGCCCACCGCCGTTCGAAGAGCTTCTCCGCGTCCATCAAATCCACCGGCTCCAGCCGATACCGCGCCTCGGCCGTCTGCGCATCCAGGAACACCGGAGCAAGCCCGCCTCCGCGTTTCTGTGCCCGGAGCTTGGCCCATTCATCGGCCAGGAAATACTTGAGCGAGCCAAGTATGAACGAGCGAAACTTGCCCTTCGCGGGGCTGGCGCGCTTCAGGAAACTGCGGGAGAGGATATGGACAAAGAATGCCTGAGTAAGATCCTGGGCGTCGGAAACCTCGCAGCCTTGTCACCGCACATAAGCGTAAAGCGGATACCAATAGGTGCTGCAGAGCCTCTCCAAGGCCGCAGCAGATTGCGGCGTGTCCCCCTGGCCAGCGGCCAGTACTACGCTCCAATGCGTGGTGGCGAACAGTGGCTGCGCCACCGCGCCTGGGGCTTCCGTTGTTTCCCGCCCCATCATGACGCACAGCCTAGCTCCCGCAGGCTGCTGATGACAAGCCCAAAGGAAGCCCACGGCCGTAGCAGCGTCTCGGCAGAGCGTCGCACCGCCCTGAGAGCCATGCGGGACCGCGTGTACGGAGTGCCAATCTCGTAGCAGCGTCTCGGCAGAGCGTCGCACCGCCCTGAGGCAACAAGACGCAGCTTGTTCGGCGTCTTGACCTGCCAAACCCATAGTGCGGCGCTCTGCGCTACGGCTCACCCATCAAACGCTGCCTTCTCGGCCAGGGTTTGTTGAATCCATCGCGTTCACGGCCTCTGGACCACGCGGATGAATTGCGTGACGCTGCTGGCCGGGAGGGTCATCTGGTTCATTCCGGGTATGGTCTGGTCCGGGACCGGCTGCCACGGGCCATCGAGAGTGGGCGCCCACTCGGCGGCGTAGTTGAGGCCCGTCGCGGGGAAAATCACACGCACGGCGCGCTCGATGCTCAGCGTCGGGATTTCCGTCGTGCGCATTTGCAGGTTGTCGTAGGTGACGTCGGCCTCGGGTTGAGTGCCGTCGGTGTATTGCCAGATGCCCAGGTACACCCTGTCGCCGTAAGTAATGGGGGCATCGGCAATGTCGGGGAGGATGGTCAGGTTCATGCCGGACAAGGCGAGAAGCTCTGCCGAGGTGAGCGTGGGATCGGCTTGCGGGGTATCCACGAAGCTGCGTTGATACAGGACGGTTTCCTGATTGTCCTTGTCCAACACGCGGGCAGTGAGCACCAGGTTGGGATCCGTCCGCGTGAGCGCGAGGGAAAGGACTACATTCGTGTTCTTGATTGCCTGGTGGTCGTAGAAGAACACCGCCGCTCCTGAGCCCACCCATTTGGCCAGTTCGACGAAGTCGCGGCCCTTATAGAAGAAGTAGATCTGCTGCCGGGCATAGCTGCCGGGCACGAGGACCGCCGCGTTAGTGGCACCCTCACTCGTGGCCACCAAGTCCACCCGCCATTCCAGGGTCTGGCCATTGGCAACGCTCCAGTTGGTAGGTTTCGCACCCCAAGCGTAGCTGTCGGCATGTTCATGGGTCACTATGCCGGGCCATCTGCCGCGCACGGTGAACTGATAATTGGACTCTATGAGAGGAAGAAACAAACCCGGCCCCTGCCAGGTCCAGCCTATCACCTGATTATCATCGAAGTTGTCCACGACTTGCTTAATGTCAACGGGCGCCGGCTTGATGGTTCCGGTGTAAAGGTAGGGCACGGCCGGATCAATCGGGCCGGTTGCCACTCCGCGCGTCATCGTCTCGGTGATACGCTGGCCGTCAACAGCGCCGCCGGCACCCGAGCCGACCAGGCTGAGTTCCAGGCTCAGACCTCCTGACCTCATGGAAGTTGACTGAGCCGAGATTCTGACATTTCTGA
>CAZVFC010000050.1:0-68370 GCA_964625855.1 uncultured Verrucomicrobiota bacterium
TCTGCATTAACCCTGTTTTACCGGCATCCCGCCACTATCATGCATACGCGCTGCTCGGCTCTTCAGCAGGCCCAGGACAACCCAATTCCCGACGGCGCGACCATAGCTCGCGGGGGTCTAAGATTCCTGCCGGTGTGATGATGCCGGTGATCAACTCCGGTGGCGTGACGTCGAAGCCGGGATTCAACGCGCCGCTGGTGGGATTCGCTACGCGTGCGTAGGTGAGTTTGATGCGGCGAGGGGCGAGGGGCGAGGGGCGGGTGACGACGCCCCAGGCGCCGAGCACTTCACTCTCGTGCCGTTCCTCGATGGGAATGTCGGAGCCGGATTCTAATTTCCAGTCTATGGTGGACAGCGGAATCGCCACGTAGAAGGGCACGCCGTGGCGGTGAGCCAGGACGGCTTTGGTGTAGGTGCCGATCTTGTTGGCGACTTCGCCGGTGCGGCCGAGCGTGCGGTCGCTTCCCACAATCACCAGGTGAATTTTCCCGCGCTGCATCAGGTGGCCGGCGGCGTTGTCGGCGATAACCTGATGGGAGATTCCCTGCTGGGCGAGTTCCCAGGCGGTCAGCGTGGCCCCCTGGGAGCGCGGGCGGGTTTCATCGCAGAAGACATGGAAGGTTTTTCCTTGGGCGTGGGCGGCATACATCGGGGCTGTGGCGCTGCCGACATCCACGAAGGCGAGCCAGCCGGCGTTGCAGTGGGTGAGCACGTTCATGCCGCTGCGAATCAGTTTGGCGCCTTGTTTTCCGATGTCGCGGCAATGCCGCACGTCTTCGTTGGCGAATTCCTCGGCGGCAGCCAGCGCCAGCGTCTGTTGTTCTTCGACGGTCTCCCCTGGCTGCATGGCCCGCCATACCTGATTCATAGCGTTGACAGGATCAACGGCTGTAGGCCGGGCAGCGCTTAGGGTCTTTACAACGAGTTCGACATGGCGCCGGAATGCCGCCAGGCTGCGTCCGCAGAAGGCGCGCGCGCCCTGGGCGAGGCCATAGGCGGCGGTGGCGCCGATCGCGCCGGCACCGCGCACTACCATGTCGCGGATAGCCTGCGCGGTTTGGCGGAAATCAGTGGCGGGGACGACTTTGAACCGGTGCGGCAACAGCCGCTGTTCGATCAGCAAGACCGCGTTGCGGCGCGGGTCGAAGGTGACCGTGCGGAAGTGCCGCGTGCGGCCCTGGACCGTAACGTTCAAGCCACTCTGACTTTCATTTTGCGGATTCTGGTTTCGATGCTGTGGTAGAGCGGGTGTTGGCGGAGCTGGCGCAAGTCCGGGTCTTTCGCCAGCCAATTGAAGTCGCGGTAGCCCAGGCTGAGCGCCCGATCCAGCGAAGCTGCGGCCCGGTCGAATTCCCGGTTCAACGTGTAGCTGCAGGCGAGGTTGTAAAACACCAGGGGGTTGCCGGGATCGAGTCGCGACAACCGCTCATCCACTTTCAGGCTCTGGCCGAAATCCCCGCGGTGCGAGTAGTGGTCCCCGAGAATTTGCAGGGCTTCCACATACTGGGGATCGCGGCGCACCAATCCCTCCAGGAAACTGATCTTCACATCCAGCTCGCGCGCGTCTTTACGCGTCAGCGGCTTCTTGCGACAACTGCTCGGTTCCGGCATACGACAGCAAGGAGTATTTGCACGCCCGCCGCGCAAGTCAAGCGTGGCGCGACGGGGGTGTCGCAGGGGTGCATCCGGCTCGACCGAGCGCGGGCTGGACTCCACAGGCAACGGCGGGTTTCGATACAATCGTCCCTTCGGCGCGGAACCCTAACCGGCGGAGCCGAAGGCGCAGACCTCGCGTTTGTTCGCGCAAAGGCGGGTGAGATACCGCTCGCTCGTCAGCGGTGGTAATCCCCGTTTCAACGCGGTCAGCGCTTCGGCGCCGTGCCCCTCGCCACCGGTCAGTTGGCCCTTGCCCACTTTAAGCGTGACCACGAAATGCCGGCACCAGCCGCGGCACAGCCATTGTTGCAGCAGTTCCGCCGTGCGCTCGGGCGCGGCGATCACATCGCACAGGAGCCAGTCCACCGGCCGCGGCGGCTGGTAGCGGAAGGCATCGCCGCGCACAAACGTCACCTGCCGGCTGGCCATGAGGTCATCGCGCAAGGGCGAACGATCCACCGCGATGACGCGCGCGCGGCGCGACACAGCGACATAGGTCCAGCTTCCCGGGGCGGCGCCCAGGTCGGCGCACGTCTCGTTGCGTTGGATTGAGCGGCCCAGCCGCAGCTCGGCTTCGACCAGCTTGGCGAAGGCGCGACTGGGAGCGGACTTGTCTGCCGCGGCGGGCACTTCGCCCGCCGGGAAGGGTGAAACCAGGTGGCGTTGATCGAAGGGCAGCGGCGCCGCCGCGACGGAAAGGAAACCCGTGTCGGGTGAAGTCAAGAGCAGTTGCACCAGCGAAGTCCTCAGGGTAAAGGGGGATGGCTGGCAACAAAGCTGACGCAAGAAGTGGCGGCGTTTCCGATGGAGCGACTCGACCAGGGCTTCCCGAATAAGCTGGCAGCGGTGCCGGCCCGCAGTGGCAGCCGGCACCGCATTTCGCTCCGGCCACGGTCCCGGCTTCGTCTCTCGTCCCTCACTCAACCTCGCGCGTCGCGCGCTGTGCCAGGCCCGCGCGCCGATGTGGTGAGCCTCCCGCACACCGTAGCGAGGTTCGATGTGCAGCGACCAGGGCTGATCATCCGGCAGGCTTCCGGCGACCGCAGCGAAGAGATGGGCAGCCCAATCCCGAATCGAGCCAGCGCGCACCGGCAGAGCATTCGGCAACAACTGCCGGGCGAAAGCCAGGAAAGGCAGGGGCAGAGAAGGACCCCAGGGCCAGGAAAACGCGAGACCACCGGAAAGCGATGGCATGTTCGCGCCCACGTCTGCATCCGCAAGCTCGATGAGCGCGCCGGGCAACAATTGCTTTACTTCCGAGCGCAGTTCGGCTTCGGAATCTTCGGCCCAGAGGAGCAGGTGCATGGCGGTGGCTGGATGGGTTGAAGAATTACGCGAGCGACACCGGGTACACGCCAGCATAGCTCCGTGTATCTGCCGCTGCAACAGCTTCCTCGAGAAACAGCAAGGGTGAGCGCTCGGCAAACCCGCAAGCTTCGGGTTCATTTCGGACCGAACCGCTCGATTCTCCGGCCGTTCGCGTTGAGTACACCGGAGGTACACCGGAGGTACACCGGATGCACACGGGATTTTCCGGTGTACCTCCGGTGTGCATCCGGTGTACCTTCGGTGTACAGGCTCTGGGAGCCTGTCCGGCCCAGCGGGTTTGCCAAAGGTTTACCAGCAAGGCACCCACGCACATATCATAAGTTGTCAATTGGCAAGCACTTCCACGGGAAGCGATCTTGCGGCAACGGTGGGGGAACCTCGTCTGGAGCCCCCTTTCCTCGCTCCCGCGCGTGCCAGCAGGTTAAGTAGTGGATTCCACATGATCGCCGATGGCAGAATCTGACATCCAGCCGCAACCGAGGTCGCTCAGCGCCCCGGCTGCGGTGGTGCCGTGTCACGAGCAAACGGCATCTCTTCGTCCGAATGCACCCGGTTCCCAGCAGGGTCAATGATTGTGGGAGTGATGAAGACCAGCAGATTGCGCTTCCGGGTGTTCTTGGACTCGCTGCGGAAGAGCGGGCCCAGCCCCGGCAGGTTGCCAAGCACGGGCACTCCGCCTTTCATCGTGATACTGCTCTCCGACACCAGGCCCCCCAACACCAGCGTCTGGCCATCCCACACATTGGCCTGCGAGGTTATCTGGCACGACCGCACGATAGGTCGGGGCGGAATGACTTCTTTGCGCTGCCCGTTGACATAAACAGTCACCCGGTTAGTTCGGTTATCCTCATACCCGAGGAATTCGAGCGAGGAAGCAACCAGCGGCAGGCTGATGGTGTAGCCGTCCGGTAATACCGTCGGAGTGATGTCCAAGGTCAGCCCGAATTCCATGGGCTCAGTGGCATATACTGCGCTCTCATCTTCGTTTGTGCTCGTTATGCCCGGAGGCTTCAGTGCCCGCTCGTCGAACCCCTTAACCACACTTCGGACGTCCCCAACCTTGCATTGTGCCTGGCGGCCGCTGTTGACGGTGATCTCGGGTTGAGCAACAAACTCGGCTCCATCCCGCTGTTGGAGGGCCTTAAGGACCATGCGGTACTGAGCCTCGGTCAGGATGCCCGTCAGGGTAGCGGGCTGGCTGCCCGCGGGGCCCGGGCCGGAGTTCAAAGGCTGGCCGTTCGAGCCGCCAGAGAAGTTGCCGGGAAAGACCCCCACAGGGCTAGTCGTGGATGGCATGCCGCCGGCGGAAGGAGCGGTGCCGACGTGTCCGCCAGTCGGGCTGTTGGTCGTCAACAGATTCCCCAAGTACCAATCGAAACCCAGTGCCTTCGTATCATCCTGGGAGACTTCCACAAACTTGGCCTTGATGTTGATCTGCGGTGGCGCCGTGTTCATCCCCGCTACTACTGCCTCAATGGTGTCCAGGTCCCGCAACGTCGCCCGAACAATGATCATGCCATGGCGGTCGTGGTAGAAGAGCGACTTGGGGGGTTGCAAGTCCACCCCCGCCTTGGCGAGGCAGTCGCGCAAGGCCGTCATTACCGCCACCGACTCGTTGGTCCAGACGGGGCCTGTCGGCACGAACAGGTATTCAAGCAGCGTGCTCGGATCAACCTTGAAGGTGCGGACATATAAGGGCGGCGACTCCGGGCTACTTCTGTCTGAGAAGACCACGCCGTAGTCCTCGATTGAGTACTTGATTGGCCGGCCAGCGACTTTCACGATGGCATCCAGAGCGTCCGCCAATCGAAGGTTGGTCAGGGCCGGCTGGATTGTTATGGGGAGAGAGTGCAGCTCCACCGCAGTGAGAGAGGTGGCTGGCTTTAGCGGTCCCACCCAGGCTTCCAGGTAGTCATCCCCCGGCGTGTTCGCACTCGCGGGGGACTTGAGGAGGAAGTTGACGCCGAGCTTCTCCGGGTCGCGCTTCCTGCTCTCGTCGGCGAGGCTGCGCACCACTTCGCCGAGCGGCTGCCGGCTGAAGGAGACGCTGTCCAGCCGGATGCGCTCAAGTTTGGTGATGATGGCCTGACGGCCCTGGCTGGCACGGACAAGATTCGTGCGGGCGTAGGGGCTCGGGACAGGCAGCTTGTCGGGCAATTGCGCCCGTGCTCGGCCGGACCTTACCTCTGAAATCAGGTTCAGGTAATACATGGCCGGCTGATTTTGCCGGTCTTCCTTGAGGGCCAGTCTGAGCTTGGCCTCCGCCTGATCCAATTTGTTCATTTCATAGAGCAGCTTGCCGTCTTGCACCAGCCTTCTGACCCTGGCTTTCCGGTCCAACACCAAGCCGGCTTCGGCCGCGCTTTGAGAGATGAGACCATTCGTCAAAACCGGGGCCGCAGACGACCCGGAGCCGGCGCTCGGCGCGGGCGCCTCCCCCATCGGAACGGCCAGCGCCGCAAAGCCAAGCACTCCGACCAGCGCGGCGGCGCTCAGACCGGCCTGGCGGGGCGGGCGGAAATCCATGAGCCGCTCGATACGCTGGCGCAGGGAACTGCGGGATTCGAGAATGCCAACGAGGCCGAGACTCGCCAGCGGGCGGTGCAGGGCCAGCTTGGCGACTTCCAGCAATGTGGGGGCATAGGTCTCCGCGTCGTCGTTGAGCGCCAGCATGACTGCATCGTCCACCGCCTCCTCGCGCACGCGCCGGATGCGGGCATTGGCGAGCCAAAGCAACGGATGCCACCAATAGACAATTTGCAGCAACGCCTGGGCGCAGTTGACCCACACATCGCACCGGCGGAGGTGGAACAACTCGTGCAGCAGCACGGCGCGCAGTTGCGCGGGCGCAAGTTGCTCGACTAGCGAGCGCGGCAGCAGGATCACCGGGCGGAACAAGCCGCACACAGCGGGGGATTGGGGGTAGTCCGTCAACCTGAGCCGGGCCGGGTGCGGCAGCTCGGGGATGATCTCGTTTACCCAGCCGGGAGCCACCGCCGCCCTGCGAGCCTGACGGGCAACCTGGCGCCAGCGCGCGAGCATCCACGCGAGCAGTGCGAGGCCGACGCCAACCATTCCGACAAACACCCAGGCGGCGGGTGTCAGACGCGGTCGCGATGGCACCACGAAGGCTGGCGTGGCAGCGGTTGGCAGCACCGGCGTCGGAGTGGCATCGTAGGTGACTACAACGGCGGTTGGGCGATGTCTTGCTGGCGCCACTTTCCCCGGGCGCAGCCACCAGCCGGCGCTGGTGGGAAAGGCCAGCGACGGTGGAAGCAGCAGCTTAACGAGCACCACCAACCACAAGGCATAGCGCACCGCCGGGCGCAGTCTCCGTCTCAGCAGCAAGTCCAGGGCGAATAATACTCCAATCAGCAGACTGGATTGCCAGAGCATTGGCCATGCGAAGCGGATGGCGTGGTCGGCCCACAAGTTCAGAGTCTCGATCAGCAGGTTCATGGCATGGGTTAATGGTTGCAGGACTTCAGGCCGCCTTCGCCCCTTTCCTTTTGGCTTTGATGAGCGATTCCAGTTCCGTCAGCTCATCCGCTGAGAGTTTGCCGGTGTCCAGCAGGCACTGGACCATCGGCGTGAGGGCCCCGTTGAAGGCATGTTTGAGGGCGTAAAACAGCTCGCCCCGCTGCGCCTGTTCACGGGTAACCGCCGACCGGTAGAGGGTAGGGTGCCGCTCCTTCTCCGCGGCCAGCAGGCCCTTGGCCACCATGCGGTCCATTAGGGTGCGCACCGTCGAATAGGTCCAGCCCGTCTGCCGCCGCAGCATCTGCCGGATATCCGGCGCCGTGCAGGGCTCGGTTTCCCAGACGGCTTTCATGATCGCCCACTCCGCCTCGGTCAGTTCGATTCCAGGTTTTGGCATAGCATGTCTTTCGCTGGCGAGCACAATCTCTACATTTGTAAAGGATGTCAACAACGATCTTTACAAATGTAAAGAGTTCGAGGGCCGGCGCAGAGACCCCGCGGGCCAGGGACGAGGCGGGCACGGCCCGCGGCGCGGCGTGCGGTTTGTGTGTCCGGCATCACTGTCAGCCTGCTTTCAAGACAGGAGGCCAGAGCGCCCGCAGGTTAGCAGTCTATGCCGGACGCGAAGTAACCGGGTCAAAAGGCTTCGTTGGGGTGCGCCGCAAGCCACTCGCTGAAGCCGGGCAGGCGGAAGGAGAGCAGCCTCTGCGCCTTGGCGCAATTGAGCGAGGTATCGGGCGCGCGCGGGGCTCCGGCGTACTCCTTCAGCGACGCAGGCTCGATCCGGGGATGCAGTCGCGGCCACCGCGTCGCCAGGAGCTGACCGATCTGGTGCCGGGACATCCTCTCGCTGCCGGCGACGTGGTACAGGCCGGTTCGGCTCTGGCCCGCTAATTCCCAAATCGCGCGCGCCGTGACCCTGGCGGCAACGGGAGAACGGTACTCGTCAGTGAATAGTCGCAGGCATTGTCCCGCTTGCCAGGCCCGGCGCATTTGCTCGTTGAATCCGCGGTCGCCTGTGGGGGAGGTGCCGCCGTTCAACGATGTGCGGATGACCAGGTGCTTCGGATTGGCGAGCACAATCCGCTCGGCGGCAGCCTTGGTTTTTGCATAAACGCTCAACGGATCCGGCAGCGAACTCTCGTCGTAATTGCCCGATCGTCCGTCGAAAACCAAATCGGTGGACAGGAAAACAAACGGAATCTGAGCTGCCAACTCGGCAAGCAGGGCGGTGACTTCGACGTTAAGCTTGCGGGCCAGAGCCGGGTTGACCTCGCAGTCCGGGCTTTTGCTCAACGCGGCGCAATGGATGACAAGCTGCGGATCTTGGCGGCGAAATTCGGCGCGGACAGCGGAGGAATCCGCCAGGTCAAGAGCCGCGCGAGTGAGGGCGATGATGGTTGTGCCAGGCGGGAAGACCGGCGCGTTCCGGGCAAGATAGTTTCCGATGAGTCCGCCGGCCCCCGTGATCCAGATGGTCTTCAATCAATCAGCCGCCTGGTCAGCCCGTCGTAGGCGTCAATGCGCCGGTCTCGCAGAAAAGGCCAGTGGGTACGGGTCAGGTCCACTTCGCTCAGGTCGAGCGACGCAACCAGGATTTCGCTCTTGGTCGCGCTGGCTTTGGCGAGGATCTGGCCGGAAGTGCCCGCCACGAAGCTTTGTCCCCAGAACTCGACGCCATCGCCCGCGAGCTTCTCATGGCCGATGCGGTTGGGGACAGCAACGTAGCATCCATTGGCGATCGCATGGCCGCGCTGGATGATCTCCCAGGCGGAGTGCTGCTGCTCGCCATGCGCGGCTTTCTCGCCGGGGTGCCAGCCGATGGCGGTCGGGTAGAAGAGAATTTCAGCCCCTTGCAGCGCGGTCAGGCGCGCCGCTTCCGGATACCACTGGTCCCAACAAATCAGCACGCCGATCCTGGCGTAGCGGGTCTGCCAGGCACGAAAGCCGAGGTCGCCCGGCGTGAAATAAAACTTCTCGTAGTAAAGCGGGTCATCCGGGATGTGCATCTTGCGGTAGATGCCCAGCAGGGAACCATCCGCGTCAATGACCGCCGCCGTGTTATGGTACAGCCCCGCCGCCCGCCTCTCGAAGAGCGAGGCGACTACCACCACCTGTTTCCTTCGCGCAAGCGCCTGGAACGCCTCCGTGCTCGGTCCGGGGATCGGTTCCGCGAGCTGGAAGTAATTGTGGTCTTCGCTCTGGCAAAAGTATTGCGAGCGAAACAGCTCCTGGGTGCAAATGATTTGCGCGCCCTGAACGGCGGCACGTTCGACTGCCACCAGACATTGCTCCAGATTTTCGGCCGGATCGGCAGAGCAGGCCGCCTGTACCAGGCCAATCTTCACGCTGGCATGCCGGGTGGGACGCCTCATCTCCGTTTAGCGGTTGGGCTCGCCTTCGGCCGCGGGCCCGAACACCTGGGTGCTGCCGCGCGAGGCCTGGACTTCAGCAGGAGGTATGTACTGGCCAAACAGCTCGCGAATATACTTCCCCAGCGTCTCATTGGTCGGGCCGTAACCGGAATGGTAGATGTAATGCTCCAGGTCGTAGAGCATTTCATCGCCGCTGGCATACCGCTGATCCAGGTCGCGGGCCAACGCCCGGTGCAGGATTTCATTGAGGCGGTCATCCACCCGCCGGTCGAGGTTGCGGAAATCGGGGATGGGCAGATTCATCATCCGCTGCCGGGATTCCTCGGCCGAGTGTCCTTTGAACACGTTGCGGCCCAGCAGCAGTTGCGCCAGCACGACCCCGGCGGAGAACAGGTCCGACCGCTTGTCCGTGATCTGGAAGTTCGCCTGCTCGGGGCTCATGTAGTCGGCCTTGCCCGCCACGACCTCGCCTTCATTATCCACCAAGAAGCCGCGCGCCTTGGCGATGCCGAAATCGGTAAGCTTCACATCGCCCTCGAACGCGATCATGATGTTCTTGAAACTCACGTCGCGGTGCACGATGCCCAGCGCTTTGCCGTCTTTGTCGGTCTTGGCGTGGGCGTAAGCCAGCCCGCGCGCGACGCGGCTGACGATGAACACCGCCAACTCCTTGGGCAACACGCGTTTCTTGTCCGCCACCTGCTGCGCGAACTGCTCCAGGTTCACGCCGCGAATCAGTTCCATGGCGATGAAATAGAGGCCGTTGGTCTCGCCCAGGTGATACGTCTGAACAATGTTCGTATGGATCAAGTCCGCAACCAGCTTGGCTTCGCCGATGAAGTTCTCAATGAACTGCTTCTGGTCGGCGTAGTTCTGGCGAATCACCTTGATGGCGACACGCTTGACGAATTCGCGCGCGCCATGCTGCTCGGCTTCGTACACGATCCCCATGCCGCCCTCGACGATCTTGCGCGTGATTTCGTAGCAAAACTCATTTTGAATCGTGAATAGGGCCACGCGCAAATCTTGGTGTAACCGGAACCCAAGTCAAGCTTGGGCCACGCTCCCGGGCATTCCCCGGCCAGAATTGGAGTCCCCAATTTTCTTAAGAAAATATATCATTTTCCACTTGCGCCAATGGCTCTAAGCGCTTTAATTGGCCGGAAGTCGAACGACTTCAACTAGAGCAAACAACAACAGTACACTAGACAGACTATGGCAAAAGCACTCTCTAAATCACAAATCGCCGCCGCAATCGCCGACAAGAACGGGATAACCAAGAAACAGGCTGTCCAGATCCTCGAGTCCATTTGCGAATTGGCCTATAAGCAAGCGAAGAACACGTTCACCCTGCCGGGCCTCGGCAAGTTGGTCCTGGTCAATCGCGCCGCCCGTATCGGTCGCAACCCGGCCACCGGTGAACAGATTCAAATCCCCGCTAAGCGCGTCGTGAAGTTCCGCGTGGCGAAGGCCGCCAAGGACGCCATCCTGGGCGCCAAGTAATTAAGCCCTTTTCTCACAGGCACTCTGATGCACTCAGGGTGCCTTTTTTGTTAGCCTGTGAAGATCGCCGTCGTGGGCTGCGGTGCCGTCGGGAGCTATTACGGCGCCAAACTTGCGCGCGTCGGCCATGAAGTTCATTTCCTGCTCCGCTCCGACTACGACGCGGTCCGGCGGCAGGGCGTGCGCATTCAGAGTCCGGATGGCGATTTTCAGGTTCAGCCCCACTGCGCCAGAATCCCACAGGAAATCGGTCCTGCCGACCTTGTCGTCATCGGGCTCAAGACGACGGCCAACGAGCAGTTCAACCAACTGCTTCCGCCGTTGGCAGGTCCAGCGACGGCTCTGCTTACACTACAGAACGGTTTGGGCAACGAGGAGCAACTCGCGCGCCTGTTCCCGCCGACGCAAATCATGGGTGGGCTTTGCTTTGTTTGCCTGAATCGAGTCGCGCCAGGTGTCATCCGGCACATTGGTTACGGGCAGGTCGTCCTGGGTGAATTCCAACGCCCGCCCGAGCCTCGCACCCATGAGATGGCCGCCCGGTTCTGCGAGGCGGGCGTGCCCTGCACCGTCTCAAAAGACCTGGCGCGAGCGCATTGGGAGAAGTTGGTTTGGAACATCCCCTTTAACGGACTCGGGGTCGCGGGCGCCGCTGGCTTTGATGCCCTCGAACGACTTGCCCCCGCCGCCCGACCTTCGGTTCCCGCCGCTCGAACCGCAACCTACCAGCCGTGCCTCACGACCGACCAGCTTCTGGCCGACCCACGCTGGGCGCGGTGGGTGCGAGACCTGATGCTCGAAGTGATCGCCGCCGCACGCGCCCTCGGCTTCGACATTCCGGATGCATTCGCCGATGAACAAATCACCCGCACTCGAACGATGGGCGCTTACAAGGCTTCCACGCTGATTGATTTCGAGCGGGGCCAGCCCTTGGAACTGCAGAGCCTATTCCTGGAACCACTGCGTCGAGCAACCGAGGCCGGCGTGGGTATGCCCAGGCTTACGGCTTTGTGCGCGGCTTTGAGCTGACGTTCCCTCGCCTTTGTCTCTGCCGGTTGCGCCGCTCGCGGACAGATTCCCAGACGAGCACGCCGACAATGACGATGGCACCACAAGCCAACAGGTTCGCATCTATTGTTGCGAACCAAGGTTTAATGCAAACAAACATAGCCCGGTTTTCCAGGAGATTTTTGGCCAAGCTAGGCGCCCCTTACCAAGTAGTCAAGGAAAGTCGGACTTGCGGAAAGCCGGGCAGCGGAGGGTTGCGGGGCGGCGGATTCTGGGTCAGACTGGGGGCGTGAAACCACGCGTTCGCTTTGCGCCCAGTCCCACGGGCTTCCTGCACATCGGCGGAGCCCGGACGGCGCTCTTCAATTGGCTCTACGCCCGCCACGCGGGTGGCGCTTTCATCCTGCGCATCGAGGACACCGATGCCGCGCGCAACACCCAGGCCGCCGTGAATGTCATCCTGGACGGCTTGCGCTGGCTCGGGCTGGATTGGGACGAAGGGCCGATCAGCGGCGAGGCCACCGGGCCGAGCAAAGGCGACTGCGGGCCCTACTTCCAAAGCCAACGCCGGGAGCACTACCAGCGCCGGGTTGAGGCTCTGCTCTCGCATGGCCTGGCTTATGAGAGTGAAGGCGCTATCAAGTTCAAGATGACACGGGAACCAATCCTCATCCCCGATGTGGTGGTAGGGGATGTGAGGCGCGAGCTGACCGACCGCGAGCAGGCGGACCCGGACTTCATCCTGGTGCGATCGGATGGCCAGCCTGTGTTTCATCTGGTCAACGTTGTGGACGACCTGGAGATGAGGGTCACACATGTCGTCCGAGGCGAGGACCACCTGAGCAACACAGCCAAGCACATCGCGTTGTTTCGCGCGTTTGGCGTCGAGCCCCCCAAATACGCCCACATCCCTCTCATTCTGAACATTGACGGCAGCAAGATGAGCAAGCGGGACAAGGGGGCCTCGCTTACGACCTACATGGAGGAGGGCTACGCGCCGGAGGCGCTGGTCAACTACCTCTGCCTGCTCGGCTGGTCCCCAAAAAACAACCGCGAGAAGATGCCGCTGGCGGAGGTGGTGGAGACGTTCGACCTGTCGCAAATCCTCCGGCACAATGCCCGGTTCGACTTGACAAAGCTGGTCTGGCTCAACGGCGAATATGTGCGTGAAATGGACGACGACCGCTTCTACGAGCAATCCATCCACGCCCTGGCCCGCGCCGGCCTGGACACGAACAAGCTCCCCGTTGCCTACGTCAAGGCGGCGCTCGACACCTGCAAAGGCAAATTCAAGCTCTTCGGTGAGTTGCCCGCCTACGCCGGTTTTTACTTCCGGGAAGAAATCGAGTATGACGCGGAGGCCGTCCAGCGCGAATTCACCCCTGAAGCCAAGCCGCGCTTAGCGAAACTGCGTGAGGCCCTGGCCAGCCTGGAGCCGTTCGACGCCGACCCGATCGGCGTTACCCTGAAGACCGTGGCCCAGGAGCTGGGCGTGAAGGCCGGTGTGCTTGTGCATCCGACGCGCCTGGCCTGCTGCGGCAACACCGCCGGCCCGAGCCTTTACCACCTGCTGGCCATTCTCGGCAAAGAACGCGCGTTGCAGAGGATTGACCGCGCGCTGGCGCGGATGGGCTGAGTGCAAGCAAGGACGCCTCGCCCATTCGTCCGCACCAGCCCAAACTCAGGCGTTTCGGCTAAACGGCCCTGCCACATTTGAAGTCAAAGGTCAGCGCCGGGGAAGGCTGGAGTCAGCGCTGGGCTTCCTCAAGCCACTGCTTCAAGGCCCGCACGCTGTCCCGCAGCGCCTTCACCAGCGCCTCGCGCGTCTTCGTCTTCCCCTTTTCCGTCCAGTCGAACTCGACGTGCAGGCAGATCGGCGCCCGGTAACCCATTTGCCGTACTAATTTGAAGTAGCCCAGCCGCCCGATGTCCCCTTGGCCAAAGGGCACCCAGCGCCCGGCGCGCGTCACGTCTTTCACGTAGATCACCTTGATGTGCCGCTTCAGCTTGTCGAATTGCGCGCGCCACTCGTCGCCGTGCACCACTAGCGCGTGCCCGATGTCGAACGCCACCCCGATTTGCGCCGGGTCAAACCCGCTCACGATGTCGTAAAGCTCAGCAAGGTTGCCGCCGACATAGGTCCGACCGGACGGCGAGTGATTCTGGAAGATGGCGCCGATGCCGATTTGCTGGTTCAGCGCCGCCAGGTCCTTGAGCTGCGCCCTGACCTCCCGGCACTGCTTCTCCGCCGGGACCGCGGGATCGCGATGGGTAACGCCCAACCGGTAGAACTGCACGCCGAGCTTCTTAGCCGTGCGCAGGACCTGTTCAGTGTGGGGAGACGCGGCACTAGTGATGCCGGTTGTGAGCAGGGGCATGCTCAGCTTCCGTTTCTGCAACGCGGCGACATAACGCGGCATCTCCTCCGCCGCCCGTTCCGGCAGGATCTCGCCGCCGGGCCGCACCGGGCAATCCACCCCGTCGAGACCCGCCTCGGCGGTCAGGTCCGCCGCATGCTCAAAATCCAACTTGAGCTCCTGATAAACCTTGCTGAACACCACGATAGGCGGCACGGTCCATTCAGCAGCCAGGCACGACAACGCGCCGCCGTCCCAAAGTGCCGCCGCGGAGGAAACCGTCATGGCCCGGGCGATGAACTCGCGCCGCGAAACCTCAGCCCGGGAAGGAATGCTCATGCTCATAGAAGCACGTATATCCGAGCTCCTGCCCATCCGCAACCAACAAAGCGATTTCGATTGACGCAACCGGCGGGTGAGCCCAAGCGCGCGGGCAGGTTCAGCCGTAGTCTCACCGTATGCACACCGTATACTCGCCGTATACACACCGTAGATAACATTTGGACAGCTCTGGACGTAACATCCCTTCTTGCATGGACTTACCGCGGACTTACCGCGAAACAGCCCCAACCCGTAATCTATCATACGCCATAGTCGTAAACCGCTGTGGTCTTGGGACTTATACCCGTTTTCCGGGCATGGAGTGTCCACCCCACGCAGTCCAACCGGCTAAATGCCGCAAAACTGTTCCGAAGCGATTTCAGTTGACGGAAATGGAGGCCGGTTCGGCGTCACCGAACTGGTGGGGTGCGCTGCCTTTCGTCTCGCCCCCCTCCCTTCAGGTTTCCGGCCAGCAGCCGGAACAACCAATAACCTGCGAGCACCCCGAGCACAATGCCGGGCCAACTCCGCCAATCACCCAGGACATTGTGGTCGGTGCCCGGTCCGGGAAACAATCGGGCCATGAGCAGGCCGACGAGAATGGCTACAGCAATCCAACCAACCAGAAATCCGATAAACGCGGCGGTATAGCGCAGGAATTTCATTAATGGATGGCGCGGAACTGCTGCGCCTGCGCCGGGTCGAAGGCGCCGATGGGGCCGGCTTTGGGGTCCCAGTTCGGGCCCATGTCCAGCGTGACGACTCCGCCTTGCGCTGCAACCTTCTGGAACCACTCGCGCCAGCGCTCGGTCGGGTGTCGGACATTGCGTTGCCCCCAGGTCGAGCCGAGAAACGTCAGCGCGTGCCATTGCGAGCCGTTCACCCAGCGCGACTCTGGCACCACCCCGAAAGGATCGTTGAGCTCGCCCGCGGTGTAGTCTTCGGCCTGGGTGTGGCGTTTAAGGCTGACGCCCGGGTTGAAGGTAACGATCGCCTTGGGATTGCCGCGTTTCACGGCGTCGGCATAGAGGCTCGCGATCTCTTCGTTGAACTTGATGTGCGCATACCCGCCGTCAAACCACCAGCCCGACACTTTGTCGCCATAGCGCGCCGACCACTCGTGGATGACCGCGGCCCACTGCTTGGCGAACGCGAGGTCAAGGGGCTGATCCTTGGGGCCCTGCGGCAGGCCGAAGGCCTTCTGCGCGCGGGTGTCGCCGTTGGGCGTCTGGCAGGGCAAGTAGAGCATTAGCCGGATGCCCTTGGGGTGAAGCGCGCGGAAGAGATCCAGGGGCAGATCGCGCGCCGCGCAACGCTCCCCGGGCTGATAGCCGATGATGCGGTCATAGGTGGCGTTGGGCGCGTTGAACCAGCCGGAGTTCTGGCCCAGCGTGAACACGAAATACCTGGCGCCCATGCCCTCGAGTTGGCTGGCCAACGCCTCCACGTCGAAGTCGTTGACCTTGGCGAACTGCTCCGCGTTGCCCGGCAGGAAGTGCATGAACGCGCCGATGCGCGCTTCCTTGAACCAATCGGTCTGGGGCGACTTGTCTGCGGCCGACGCGCAGTACGTTATCACCCCAATGATGATCGCGAGATGAACCAGTCGTTTACACATATTCAAGGCTTTCTAAAGGCTCTGTGACTCCCAAAGTGACGCTGAGCGGCGCGACGCCAGAGAGGCACTAACTGAAACAGACGCGCACCCGGCGCGTCCGCTCCAGCGAAAGCTAGACCACGGGCGTGTGATCTCATCGTTAACGAGCAAAGGCGAATGATGACACGATGATGCTCAATAGCAACAACGCAGGAAAGATGGCCAGCAGCAATGCCAGCAAGCGATCTCTCCACGAACCACGAATTACCACTGGCGTGAGAATGACCAAAATGAAAGTGCAAAGCACCGCCGGAATCACAACAGCCAGCGTGCGACCGACCAGCGCGAAAATGGGAAACACCATCCCTGAAAGCAGGACCAGCGAGCCGACTCCTGCTACGAGCAACCGGGCAGCGGGAATGTGTGTTTCTTCGTCCTCGGTGTGTCATGTGGCAACTAACGGAAAGGATCACCAACGCCGCGCCAACCTTTGCCCTCACCGGGTGCAGCGGCTTGTTGGCGCCCTTTTGGAGACGGGGGCGTCAGAACGAAGTCAACAACGAGAGGGTAATGGTCAGAGCCTATCTTCGGTCCGGCGGCTCTTCCGACTACATGGACACCCGCCGTATGCAAGCAGTGATCAATTGGTATCAGGAGAATCGGAAAGTAAGTCGGCCAGGTTCCCAGGACGCCTCGTCCTTGGGAACTGTCCCTCAGCCCAGATTGACTGAGCAACCGCTTAAAATGAGAACACCACGGCGTAGCGTTCAGGTCACCGAGCAGAAGCACGGGGGAACTGGCCTGCTTTACGATTCCCGGAAGCCGCGCCAATTGGTCATTTCGCAAGCGCGCGTACTCCGGACCGCCAGGCGGCAGAGGGTGGGTCGCGATAACCGTTAATCGGCCATCCGGCAGCTCCAACTCTGCAATCACCGACGGGACGTCCGCCTCCCCCACCTGCCGAATCTCACTCTGGACCAGTGGGTATTTGCTGTAGAGTGCGATGCCGAAATTGTCCTCCCGCGGCATCACCTCCGAATAAGGGTACCGCCTCAGGGCGACAGAGAGCGCGGACAGCCATTGATCGTTGACTTCCTCCAGTACCACAATGTCTGGATCGAGTTGACTAATTGCTTGAGCCAGTTGATTTGGGTCTCCGGACTCCGTGTTCACGTTGATCAAAAGGCCGCGATAGGACCGAGACGCCTCGGTGGGTCGGGGCTGTGCTCCAAGATAAAGGGGTACAATCGTGCACAGATTAACAAGCGCAACCGTCCCGAAAAAGGCCGTGGCTTTGTATCGCCGGCGGAATGCCAAAGCGAGCGCTATGACCAACAGCCCAAGAAAGAACTGGACGCGGAAATGAGAGAATAGATCCAAGAACCACCAGACGTTCCCAAAAAATCCAAGGACGGTCACAGTTGACAGAATTCCGCCGCACGCCGTGACTAAACCCCATGGCCGAAGGCGGAGGCTGAAAAACCTAGCTGCGCTTTCGGATCGAGTCATTAGGACACACTTTCCAGCTCCTGCTCGTTGAAGTCAGCGGCGGATGACGTTCGATTTGTCTCTACGCGGATCGGCTGGCGCCCATTCGCGGCACGGTTTCGTTGGATACGTCCGCCCACGAGGGCTTTCCTGCTTTGAAGCTCATGTGTGAGCAATGCGCACGCCTCCTTGGAATACGGAACAATCCCCTGTTCAGCCTGTCGGAGTGCCCGCTCGAGTCTGCCAATCATGTCTCTTGTCTCGGAGCACTGCCGCCTGAAAACCCCACCTTCCCAAACAAGGCAGTGCTGATGGTCGTATGGAATCGAATGGCACTTCCATGAACAGAAAGCAAGCAGGACGTCTTCGCCGGGGAGCGCTGCAAGACGCAAACCTCCAGCCACGAACACAACACCCGTCTTGGTGCCCGCTCGTTTGTATCCAGGACATCGCCTGCCGCGCAATGGATCAACTCCTTCGTCCTGGTGCACTGCAAGAAGGAAATCCGCAAACTCCGTCGAACTCGGCAGCGGGGACATTCCGTCAAAAGAGAAGGAGCCCCAGAATGAGGAATGGTTGCCGCAAGATGTCACGGAGTCTTGAAGTCGTTGGTTGATAATCTGCTGCCTCAATACCACAAAGAGCGGGACAAGCAAAATAACCAGCAACCGCATCCTCGGCCACCGAAGGCCAGCCATTGCGATTGCGACGGTTGCAGGCAAAACAGTAAGCGTCCAGAAGAACGGCCGATAGTCGTTGCCATAAACGCGCCATGGCTCAGTGACAGCATAGAGCAAGGCGCCGAAGCAGGCGGAAACAACCACCACGCCAGCGAATAGCAGGACTGTTCGTCTCTTTCCAAGACTCCACCTGGCCCAGCAGGTAAGAGCGGCAGGTGGGGGCGGCATTGTCGAGCCAGGCTTTAACCTCCGCATCCGCTCGGGGCTCGATCTCATGCCGTTCAGAGTCTCATTCCGTGCCCAACCCGCAACCCAAAATGCTCCGCCCTGGGTTCCGGCGCAGGGCTGCGGCCGCTCGGGCCGTCCCGCGGCCAACCGGCGCGGCAGGGCGGCAAACCCTCCGGCTTTGAGAAGCTCGCGCACTGCAGTGGGACTCAAGGGAGGCTTGCGTTCCGGCGCAGATCAGCCTTGACTTAACACCCAGCATTTCATTTGCTCTCATTGCTCGCGCGGATGCGAACTGTCGGGAGCAAAGGATACTCATGGCAAGTGCTGGATCGGCAAGACAAGGCTCCGATCGGGAACCAAGGATAGAGAAACACCCTCCCGCCGGCGGGGTGAGCGGCGCGGTGGAGGAGCGGGTCGCCCTTAATGAAGTCGGCCAGGGCACGACGCTCGGCGGCCAGTTCTTTCTGGACCGAGCTGATAAAGATGCGCGGGGTTCGAGGATCGGACGAACCGGAACAGCGGCCTGGCGCGGGGGCCGAAACATCGCCCTTCCACTTTCCTGAAAATAGATTGGCACTATTTGGCGGCGGCGGACAATTATCAGTAGATGCAGGAAGCGGCCGACCGGGAATTGCTGCGGCAATACCTCCATGGGGACTCCCATGAGGCGTTTGCGGCATTGCTGGCGCGTCATGTGAACCTGGTTTATTCGGTCGGGCTGCGAAAAACCGGCAGCCCGCAAGCAGCGGAGGAAATCACGCAAGCGGTGTTTATCATTCTGGCAAAAAAGGCGCGCGGTTTGAGCGAAAAGACAGTTCTCTCCGGCTGGCTGTATCACACTGCCCGGCTGACGGCGGTGAACTTCCTGAGATCTGAAATGCGGCGCGCGCGCCGTGAGCAGGAGGCATACATGCAGACGCTTGCCGATGAGACCAAGCCGGAAATCTGGCCGCAAATTGCGCCGCTAATCGAGGACGCTATGGGGCAGCTTGCCAAGAAGGATCGCGACGCCATTGTGCTTCGGTTCTTCGAAGGGAAGAGTTTTCGGGAAATTGCCGCCGCCGCTGGCGCCAGTGAAAACGCGGCCAAGAAACGCGTGCATTACGCCCTGGAGAAGTTGCGTCGCTATTTCGCGAAACGCGGCGTGGTTTCCACCGCCTCCAGCCTCGCGGGGGCGATGGCCGTCTGCCCTGTCCACGCCGCGCCGGCTGGGCTGGTCAAGGTGGTTGCTGCGGCCACAATCGGCAAAGGGGCGGTGGTCGGCGGCCCGACCCTGGCGCTGGTAAAAGCAACTTTGAAGAGCTTGCTGTGGGCAAAAATGAAGTCTGCCGCGGGCTTCGGGGCGGGCCTGGTGGCAGTGGGCGCCGCGCTTACGGTCGCCGTCACGAATACGGGCGTGCTCTCTGCCGGACGCGGGCAGTTCCAGTTCTCCGCCCAGGGCTTGTGCCGTCTCACGGCGTTCAACAGCACCGGCACCGAGACGACCGACTACCCCTTCACGGTTAGTGTCAGCAACAATCTCTGGTTCATGAGGATCACGGACGTTCGGAGCAACGCGGTGGCTGGGTATTTTGAGATCGGGTGCGATGGGCAGCGCACGTATTATGTGGATTACCAGGAGGCCTGGGCCAGAGCGGCCGCGTTGCGGCGGGGAACGGGCTCCGCCGAGAATGTCGCGGTGGGCATCATTGGGCCGCAGGAGGTGCCGCACTTTCCGTTTGCCCCTCAGGCGGGCGCCATCTGGCTGGCTTACGCGTCGGGCCGCTACTTTGATGGCGCGAAATCTTCACGGCTCCAGCCCGCAGCGACACTGCTCGTCTTATACGGCAGGAACGTTCAGCCGAACTCGTTCGCACTCCAGGAGGCGCACTGGTCGCCAATGGAGGGGGGCCCCGGCGTCCCCGCATCGGCGGTTTATCTGGATGACGGGATTGCCGGAATCAGAAACGGATTGGCCGTTAAGTGGCCCTCGCCGCTTGACGCGGGTTTCACCAACGCCATTTACCAGGCGCTGGAGTACACCAACGTGGGCAGTTTGTCGCTGCCTACGAGAGCAACTCTCAACACGTTCGCGCCGGAGTTGGGCAGCCCGGGACCGAGGGTGGTGCCGAAGTTCACCTACGAAATCGTAGCGACCAACCTGACCACAAGCCTGCTCCATACCGGCAGCTTCAAGCCCGAGCTCCCCGGGAAAACGTTCGTCAACGATATGAGGTTCAGCACGCCGGGCAACGACCTGCACGTCAACTATTATGTTAGCGATGAGCGCTGGTTGTCGGATGGCGAGGTGAAACGGTTGCCCGAATTCGTAGTCGCGACGGCGCATGCCAGCCAAATGCGCACTGCCTCGAACCGGCCCGGCGGCAGGGTGTCCCGGCCGGTGGTGTGGGTGGTCTTCGGTTTGCTGGCCGCTCTGCCGGTCGTTTTCTTTTACAGGCAGAGGCGCAGGGGCGGGCTGTGAGCTAGAGGCCCGAGTTGGCATTGCTTTCCTTACCCATCGCATTCTGCGGTTAATCGCCCCCGCCCGGCTGGACCTTGAGGCGGCCCCTCCACATTCCTGTCTCTGCCTTTCCCGAACCGCACCCCCGGTTTGCCTTAGCGTCCCTGGGTCCTGAGCACCTTCCTTTGCCTAGCCCGGCCAGTCAATCCCGGAGGCTCCCGACTCATTCTTCCACGTTTCGGAAGATAGCTTGGCACCTTTTGGCGGGGGCGGACATGTACTAATAGATGCGGGAGCCGGCTGGCTGGAAATGCAAAAGAACCAGAAACAACATGCAACTAAACAAAGAGATGAGGATAGGCGCCGCGCTGGTGTGCGCTGCTGCCTTGGTGGGTGCCGCCCTGGTGGTCCACGCCGAATGCGGTAATACTGGTCCCTCAGGCAATGACGCGGAAACGGCTTGCTACAACTGCGCGACCGGGGTGCCGTCAACCGGCTCGTGCACCTGGCACGAAGCGGAAGCCGGCGACGCGTACTGCGGGGTTTGCCTTGCGAACTATAATTGCGCACCGGCGGGCACGCATTCGGCCCAGAAAGTGACCACATACACGAACGGCGCGTGCGGTTCCACCGGATGCTGCGGCGGAGACCCGCACACGGACGCGAATGCCACCCCGAGGCAAAACGTGGCGACTTCCTGCCGCGGTTGAGGCTTCTGAGGCCGTGGACGTCTTCCGACGCCTGGGCTGAACTTGTACCCGTTGTGTACCCTATCTTGGCCCTAGACTTTCCGCCGGGTTCGGTTCTAAATGGCGGCGTCAATATGAGTGACCGGATGGAACGGGTGGTGGCTCCGCATGGGGCGTTTACCCTCACGCTGGCCCGTCTCCTGGTTGGTTGGAGTGGCTTTACGGAAGGAGGTTACGCTTCTGTGCGTCATGCAGTGACGAATTGCTGGCTCACGCGGAAGCGAACTGCCGGGAGCAAAGGATACTCATGGCAAGAGCTGGATCGCTAAGGCAAGGCTCCGATGGGGAACCAAGGGGAGAGAAACACCCTCCCGCCGGCGGGGTGAGCGGCGAAGCGGCAACCCAGGCCACTCCACGATGCGATTTGTGCACTCACTTGCGGCACGTCCGCAGGCCGCACAAGCGCCGCCGCACCGCGGTTTGGATTCGCCACGGGCTGCGGATAGCCCTGCTGGATGACGACGCGGGCACGCGCAACGCCGCTCGCGAAATGGTCCGGGCACAGAGAGACGGCTGGACCCTCATAATCTATAGGCCCCCGCACGCCCCCTGCCAGCCCCCCACTTCCGCCGAAGCGCCCCACGGAAGCGGACAGGGCGCGGACTCTCTTGCAGGATTGCCCCCCGACATTGCTCTGATCGCCCTGCAAGACTCGGATCTGCCGGACCTGGCTTGTGTCCGCAAACTCAAAGCGCTTCGCCGTAAGCTTCCGGTAGTGGTGATCAGCGGGCAGTGCAACGAGGAGTCGGTCGCGCGGGCCTGCATGGCTGGAGCCGACGGCTTTATGATCAAGCCCGTTACTGCCGAAGAGCTTGCCCGCGCCGTGAACGCGGCGGCACAGGAGAGGCCGGCGCTGTGCCCCGAAGCTGAGAAGGCGGTAATGAATTTCCTGCGCCGCGTAGGCGCATCGCTCTCGTCTCGGGGCTTGACGCGGCGAGAGCAAGAGATCGTGTGCTGCCTCGCGGAACACCTAAGCGACAAGGAGATTGCCCAGCGCTTGAGGATCGCGCCCAACACGGTGCATGTGCACTTGGGGCGGCTTCTCCGGAAATCGGGCGCTCATTGCCGCCAGCAGTTGGTTGCGAAATTCCTGGGGGGGGGGCGGGCGAAAAGTAACCCATTTATAACCCCTTTTTGTTATTGGGCTGCTCGGGCACAGTGGGTGTAATAGCAGCACGCGGACAATATGGTGCAGGCAATGTCAAAATCGCCAGGCTGCGCATCCCTAATGCATGCGTGCGCCGGATATAGATTCGGAACGTTGCTCGCGCTCGCGCCCTTGTTTGTAGCGTACGTCCCTGCCTCGGCCGTTAGTTACTCCGTGAAGGGGCAATTGAGCTATGAATTGCAGAAGCCGAGTGGCAAGAATCCCGCTCTACTCTGGGCATTTCGCTTGGTGGTTGAGGACTGCAAGTGGAAAATATCCGTATCTGAAGCAAGCGAATCCGAACGCAGGCCTTACGTGTATCAGTATGACGGCACGAACCTGTCATATCTGGCCTTTGCGCAGTCGCCTGCCAATGGAGACTCCGGGATGGTTGAAGATTCAGAGGTCCCGCAAATGTGGCTGTCCACTGCCGGTGAATTTGCATGGCTGGCTTTGGCATCCAGTTGCTATTTCGCGAAGGCCACGAATGGCACGGCTCGGTCTTTGTTTGCACTGCGTTCGAACTCAGGGCGGGTGCGGCGCTACGAAGTGCCCGTCGTAATTGAACTCGACAAGTTGCCGCCTTGCCTTCCCAAGAGCGTTCGCTACATCACAGACCGATTCTTGCTTCTCAAGGAAGACGGTTCCCTCGAGACCAGCTCGATCGCATCGAAGTTCCCATCGCTTGGTGATGCTTTCACCAGTGGAGAGTTCAGTTCGCATAACTTCACGAATGTGGGCGGCCTCTCACTGCCCACGGCGTTTGAATACCGCGACTATCTCCCAATATCCGACGGCACCGGGTCTGCCGAGTTGCGTCTCGTCCTGGTGGTCAGAGGCACGGTAAGTGAAGTGGAGGCAAACGCGGCTGCCATAGACCTGTCACTGGGTTCCAGAAGAATCTACATACAGGATCTTCGCGTGCAAACGCCTCAGACGCTGGTTGCTGTTACCAATGACGCGCTCCCGCAAACCAATGCCCCCAGTGTCCTCAGGGCACAGAAGAAAGCGGAACGCGTATTGAAGCACGCCGCGGCACGGCAAGCGTATAACGACGAGGGAACTACTGCACGGCGAAGACTCGTCGTCGCTGCAATTGTCATCTCCTCAATCGCATTTGGGCTTCTGCTCGTGGCCGGCGCGAGGAGAGCGAGGCAGTAAAGCAAAACGTGGACAGAGAACACTACATAAGGCATGAAAACACCGAAGCATGTTATCACACAGGTGAGTTTAGCAGTGGCAACAGCGGCAACCCTGCTGGGGTTCGACTGCGGCGTGACAATCTTGAGTTACGATAGCCAGCAGTTCGCCGTCTGCAAGGACGGCATCGGAACCTGTTCCTATATCAAATACACACCGACCTGCACGTACTGTGGCATCACCATCCCTATCAATCCGAACGATGCATGTCAGCAGGACGGATCCTATGAGATCGAAACCCAGCTCATGATATATGGCAATTGCAGCAATGGTGTGTGCGGTGCTGGGCGCCCCGAAGGTATGCCGGGGACAAAGACCTGCTACTACTGCAGCGACGAATATAACTGCGGCTCATAGTACTAAGAAGCCCAGGATAAGAGCCCGAGAGCCAAAAGCGAGAGGCAGGCGCGGGCGAAGGCCACAACCGAGCGGATGGTGTGGGTGCTGGAGCCCGCATTCATCGGGAAGTGCCCGATACGGGCTTGGGGCGGTTTGGGCATCTTCGCTGCCACTGCCGTGAGGTTCGCCTGCGGCCGGATGACTCTGATTGGCTTCATGCTCTCGCCCCTCTCCTGGTGGAACGATCTCTTTGTGAACGTGCCTCTCGCCATCGCCTTTGCCTGGCTGGTCAGTTGGTTCCACAAGCCGGCCTTCACCGCCGCCCTGGTGCTCGGTTACTGGCTGAGGAAAGCTCACGTTCCGACCTAACCGGTCAGTCAAGGCGAGAGAAACACCCTCCCGCCGGCGGGGTGAGCGGCGAAGCGGCAACCCAGGCCACTCCACGATGCGATTTGTGCACTCACTTGCGGCACGTCCGCAGGCCGCACAAGCGCCGCCGCACCGCGGTTTGGATTCGCCACGGGCTGCGGATAGCCCTGCTGGATGACGACGCGGGCACGCGCAACGCCGCTCACGAAATGGTCCGGGCACAGAGAGACGGCTGGACCCTCATAATCTATAAGCCCTCGCACGCCCCCTGCCAGCCCCCCACTTTCGACGAAGCGCCCCACGGAAGCGGACAGGGCGCGGACTCTCTTGCAGGATTGCCGCCTGACATCGCCCTGATCGGCCTGCGGGGTTTCGACCAGTCGGGCCTCGCTTGTGTCCGCAAACTCAAAGCGCTTCGCCGTGATCTTCCGGTAGTGGTGATCAGCGGGCGGTGCGGCGAGGAGTCGGTCGTGCGGTGCTGCATGGCTGGAGCCGACGGTCTCCTGACCGCTCCCATTGCCAGTGAACAACTCGCCCGCGCAGTGCGTTCGGCCGTGGCCGGAAGACCGGCGCTGTGCGTGGAAGCCGAGCAAGCGGTAATTGATTTTCTGCACCACGTCGGCGCAGCGCTCTCCTCTCGTGGCCTGACTCGGCGAGAGCAACAGATCGTGTGCTGCCTCGCGGAACACCTAACCGACAAGGAGATTTCCGAGCGCTTGGGGATCGCGCCCAACACGGTGCATGTACGCTTGGGGCGGCTTCTTCGGAAATCGGGCACCCACAGCCGCAAGGAGTTGGTGGTGAAATTCCTGGGGGGGGACGAAAGGTAACCCATTTATAACCCTTTTTTGTTATTGGACTGCTCGGCGACAGGGCGTGTAATGGCGATGTTGAAATGGTATGGGAAAGCTCAAGGCCGGTAGAGTGGCCAACTCCAACGCATGGAAAAGCTTGGGGCCAACTGGTCTCATTGTCTTTTGTGACCCTTTTAAGAGAAAAGGCTGAGATGAGGAGCAGATCGCCCGCAAGCACTCACGGCAGCCTGCTCGCTAGCGGGCTTTGCTGTCTGGCGGTGTTGCTGCCTGCTGGGTTCGCTGGTGCGCGGATCTGTTTTGAGATCAGCGGAACGTGCAAATCGACCTCATGGAGCCGAGACGGCGAGCAGTCCCAACCGTTCTCGTACCCATTCCGACTGCGCGTGCGTGAGAGGACGTGGTCAATGCACGTCGATAATCTGAGCGCGAGTTACACCAAGAAGGGGGGAATTGATTCTCGCGACCTGGCTTACGATGGGAAGGACCTCTTTAACGCCGGCCATGTGCCCGATCCGGAGGCCACCGTCGAGGCATACGGACTGCCCAGGATGGCTGGGTTGGCGGCTTACGATACGGTCGCGATGGCCCGAACTACCCCCTTCCCGGACTTTGCAAGCCCGGTTGAGAAGGTGCTGTGGCTGGCATTTTGCACTGCCGAGCATCCGCCGCTGACGGCCACGAACCTTCCGGCTGTCACGGCATTACTTCAGCACACAAATCTTAGCGCCGTCGCAGCCGACTACTTCCAGACAAGCCCCCGTCTCCTGAAGAGCCTTAGAATCTCGGTAAAAGGCATGCAGGTGCCAGCCCCACGCGACAAGTCCGGGCTGACCTTTGTCCGACTGCCCGCGCCGTTGGCGGGCGGCTACGTCGCTCTCGAGTTCGAGGCCTCATCACCAACAAACGTTGGTCCGGGCCTTGTGATACCGCAGCGTGTAGTGGTGTCTTCCTTCATGCCCGATTTATGGGCCAAGCCGCCGAGGACATACCTGGGGACGCGGATCGACGTTTCGGTGGCCGCCGCTGGCACGGCGCCAGAACCAGTCACCCCGCCAGAGCTGCCTGGCGTAGCTAACATTGTGGACGCGAGATTCACGGACAGGAGAGGCATGTCATTCCATTACGAGGAGACCAACGCCACGTGGGTAGCCCGCACTGCCCCTGACCCGGTCAAGTCGTTGGAGGGCAAGCGGAGGGTGCCGGTCGTCAAGGGTCCAGCCCGGTCTTCAGACCGCCGAGGAGGCCTTGTGTGGCTTGTCCTCGCGGCGTTCCTGGCCCCCGGGCTCTTCTTCGTGAGGGACTTGCTTCGCAAGTTCCGAACCAAGAATAACACCCCAGACCGCCAATAGCACACAGCAAATAGCATACATACATTCATATATGAAAGGATACAGCAAGAAGTTCGGATCGGTTATGAAGGCCAGCATCATCGCTTCAGCCTGCATACTGGCTACGTGCAAAACGCTAAGCTATCAATGCCGGATGCAGCCATACGACATCTCTCAGAGGCCTCCAAAGCAAGGCGAAAACAACGAAGCGTGCCCGGAGTCATGCTATTTCTATCAAGCTTGGGCCGGAACCTCTTGCGAAGGGTCACAGACGCCCTATGCGTATTGTGATACCGTAGACGCGCAAGGCAAGCCGTGCTGGAGCCAAGGGGGTGTGCAACAGTGGAATGGCCAATGTTTGCTATGGGGGACAGGATTCTATATTTGCATTGTAGACCTGATGAGGATGCCTGATTTCCAGGGCATTGGTAAGGTCCCAGCGGTCTGCGACTCTGGCTATGATGCCGAGATCTGCCCGGAGCCGGCGTGAGCGAAGGGGCCCGGCCCTAACTGAGCCGCTGATGGGACCCATGCGGCAGCAGGCTCCGCAAGTGGTGAAGCGATGGAGCCCTTGGTTGCGAGACTCTGCGCCCGATGTGAGAGCGACCCCGGCCTCTGCTGTTTACCAATGATGATGTTTGCGTCACGCCGTGCGGAGGTTCACAGGTTCTGCGGCGAGACCGCCCCTGCGTTCCAGCGTTGCGGCGGCGTGTAAGCGAAGCCGTGACAGTGCGTGAGGCAGCGGGATGGTAGGAGCGGTCCAGGGACGAGCCTCGCCGTGGTTGAGACGAGAATAGAAGAATGAGCAACGGTCAAAAGCGCGGGATTCACGAGGCGCTGGAGCTATGGTTTGTGATGTCCGCAGGTGTGGTGCTGGCCATCACGGGACTGGCCAAGGCTTTCAGTGCGATCGGCCCGGCACGCGCCTTGGACACAGCCGACCCGCTGATCGGTATACCTTTCCGCCAACTCCTGTTGCTGGTCGGCCTGGCTGAGTTGCTCATTAGCTTTTTCTGCCTTTTTACCGACAATCGGCGGTTCAGTCTGCTGGCCGTCGCCTGGATTTCCACGAACTTCCTTGTGTATCGGCTCGGCCTCTGGTTCATCGGCTGGCATCGTCCTTGTGGATGCATGGGGAGCCTGGCCGGCGTGCTCCACCTGTCGGACAAGGCCGCCGACAACATCATGAAAGGAGTCCTGCTCTACCTGCTTGCGGGGAGCTACCTGCTGTTGTTGTTGCAGTGGCGTCGGGCGCGGCGCCTGGCGGTGCCGCCAGCCTGCGAGAAGGTACCGGAGATGGTCTCTTGAGGCAAAGGAACACAGCGGCGCGCAGGCACGCCCGGGCGTTCACCCTGATTGAATTGCTCGTGGTCATCGCGATCATCAGCATTCTCGCGGCGCTGCTGCTGCCGGCGCTGGCCCGGGCGAAGGAGAAATCGAAGCGGGTTCACTGCCTCAACAACCTGCGGCAGCTCGGGTTGAGCAGCAAGATGTATGCGGACGACCATCACGGCCATCTCAGTGCCCCGACCTGGTGGAAGGTGCCGGACACGACGGATTCGGATCGCGACTCCACCGATGACGATATGACGTGGCTCTATCCGCACTACCTCAAGGGACCGGCCACATTCCTTTGTCCCGGCACACGGCACTTCATCAACCTGAGCAACAGGATTGCCAAGCCCGACGGCACCGAGGTGCCGCGCGATCTGGTTTTCATTGCCACCCGAAAGGGGGCGGAGGGAATGAGCTACGAGGTGCTCGGGAATTTCCGCGGGGACCTGGGGCCGAAGAAGACGGAGACAACCATTCTCAATCACACGCTGCGGCGGTTTGCGCCGGCAGCGGAGAAGCGGAAGGTAGGCCCAGTGGATATCTTCCTCATGGTGGATGCGGACGATTCCACAAACCCACAGGACCTCAACAACGTTCCCGACTGGCCCGATGACAACCACGCGAGCGAGGGAGGAAACATGAGCTTCTGCGACGGGCATGCCCGGTGGGTGCTCCAGCGCCAATGGAAGAGCGTTTGGAACATGTCGCAGGACAACGCCATGCCGCCCTGAGGAGAACCCGGATGCGCGAACCAAACAGACTACCGTGGACCCCCAGCCGGCGGGAGCCTGCGGCGCGGAAGCGAATTCTTGCCGCCGTGGCCGTGATAGCGGTGGTGCTGGGGTGGCGGCTGGTGGTGTATGCCAAGGGGCGGCACCTGCAGCACATTGGCCGTGAGTTGGTGGCGGTGAATATGCTGGTGAAGTACCCCGTGCCCAACAACGCCGGCAGCCAGATGTTATTCGCCCAGAGCACGGACCAGGGCGTCGGCCTCTACCTGCTCAACATCGCGTCGGGCAAACGCGAGACGGTCTATGAGCTGCCGGAAGGGCGCATCCTGAGCGGGAGCCTGTTGCTCCTGGACTGGGCGCCGGATGATACCATGCTGGCCTACGCGAAGCCTGTAAAAGGCAAGAAGCAGCAGGTGGTCCTTTGTAGTTCCTTGGCCGCGGTCAAGGTGGGCTCGCTGACGGTAGTGGGCTTGATCAAGGAATTCCGCTGGTTGTCGCCGGGGGCTTTCGCCTACTTGAACAACGCCAATGATATCTACGTGGCCGCCCGCGACTCGCACGGCAAATGGGCACAAACCCACGAGTTCAAGAATGTCACCAGTCCGCCGGTGACCCACTTCTCGGCCCTGTCCGCAACTGCGCTGGCGTGGAAACAGTCGGGGGGGATCTGGACGCTGGACCTGGCCCGTGGCCGGGCCGAGCCGCTGTGGAAGCCCGAAACCAACCACCTGGTCAGTGCTTACTTCTCGAACGAGAAGGGGAAGTTGATTGTGAGCGCCAGGAACCGGGACCTCAGTTATGAGATTCTCTCTCTGGACCCCCAAACGCGCGCGGCTTACGCGCTGGGCAAGGTCTCCGAGCCGAACATCAGCAAGGTGAACTGGGTCAATGCCGGAAACGGTTTCGCCTTCCAGTGCGCCGACCATTGGGGGGATTCCTTGTCCTTGCGGGGCAGGGAGTCCGAGGAGCAGGCGAGGTTGTTTTCGGCAGGCGAGGTTATTGATTTCAAGGCCCGGCGTGACAAGGTCTTCATCTACGGCAGCGAGGGAAACGAGCCCCCGGGGATATGGGAATACAACGTCGGGACGCGAGCGATGCGGTGTTTGGTGGCCTCGACGCAAAGGCCATTCACTTTCGCCAAAGCCATCCGGCACAGCTCGGGCACGCTCACCAACGGCAGTCGCATCATCACCTATCAGCTCTGGGCGCCGTCTCACATCCCGAAGGGGAAGCGCCTTCCGCTCATTCTGGGCCAGACTCCCTACCGGTGGAATGCGTATCCATACCTGGCCGCTGCGGCGGGCTGCCAGTTTGTCACCGTCAACCGGAAGAGCTGGGAAGACGGGATCGAGCACTGGGAGGAGGATGTGCTGGCTGTTCAAGCCGAGTTTGCCAGGAGGCCGGCGGTTGACCCCAAGCGCCTCTATCTGTATGGGCACAGCGCCGAGACCGTCCCGATCAGCAGCCTGGCCGCAAGCCGGCCCGAGCTGTGGAAAGGGGCGCTGATCCCGAGCCCGGCCGCGCTGCCCGACTTGCGAAGCTGCCGGCTCTCCGCCCTCCTGATTGACGCGGCCGAGCTTGACCCCGGGCAGGCAGAACGGCTGTCTGCCTACCAGGCTGAAGCCGCCAAAGCGGGCGTGGGGGTGAAGCTGGTGCTTCACCCCAAGGCCCGGCACACCTCATGGTCCAGGTCAACGGAAAAGGCCAAGGTGGAAGAACTCGCCGGGTTTCTCTCGGCCCAATAACTCATGCACTCCCGCTGGCTCAAACCCTGCACCCGAGCCGCTGGCTTGGTTTTGATCGGCCTTGCCGCCGCGCATCTGGCCGGCAACCAGGGCCACCTCCTCATCCAACCGGCCGAGCCGGTCTTTCAGGTCTCGACGCGCTACCTGTTTTGGGGATTGGGCGCGTGCGAGTTGGCCGTGGGGCTGGCTTGCCTGCTGGGCAGCGACTTGATGCTGGCGAATGGCTTGGTGCTGTGGCTGACCTCGAGCCTGCTGGTCTATCGCCTCGGGCTGCTGGACTCGGGTGTGGCTACCCTGCGCGCCTACTACCTGACCATGGCGCACGCGTTTGGCGTCTCGGCTGGCACACTGAATATCTGGTTCGGGTCGGCCATTGGAGGCTTGTGGTGCGGCAGCGGCCTTGGGGTGGCATTGCTTTGGCAGGAGCGGCGGGAGTTGCGCCACTCTCTGAAAATGTCGTGCCCGTCCTGCGGCGTCCACATTTCCTTTGCCACCCAGAACCTCGGCCAGCAGACTTCCTGCCCCCACTGCCAGGCCCGGGTGACTCTCCGCAAGGCCGAGAGCCTGAAGATGTCCTGCTTCTTCTGCCACGAGCACATCGAATTCCCCGCGCATGCCCTCGGCCAGAAGATTCACTGTCCGCACTGCAAGATGGACATCACGTTGAAGGAACCCGCATGAACAGCTCCCGTCCGCAGCGATTCTACGATTGGCAACAGCTTGCCCAACAGGTCGAGTATTCCGTGTCCGCGCTGGCAAAGGCCTGCGGCGTTTCCGTTCGCACCCTGGAGCGGCGCTTCCCGCCCGCCCTCGGGGACACTCCGGGCCGTTGCCTAAGGCGGCTGCGAATGCACCGGGCTATCGAACTCTTGCGCGACGGCAGCACCGTCAAGGAGACTTCCGCCTGCCTCTGCTACCGGGACCCAAGCCACTTCTCGCGTGAGTTCAGAAGAGAGTACGGTTTGGCCCCAAAGGAATACCGCAATTTGCGGGAAGCCCGTAAATATCGCATTCGACCGTAGAATTGTCGCCTTTGGCCATGAAATCCCTGTTGCTGCTGTGCCTGATTTCTGGCAGCCTGAGGCAACATATGCGGGGACACTTCAGTGATGCAGAATGAGGAGTCGAGCACACTCACTAGAAGCTGCCGCCTCTCGCTCCCCCCGGGCGCGGACAGAGTGTCCCATTGGACCAAAGATGTCGCTCTTACTCGATCTTCGCCTGTGGTTCTGGCGTGGTTTCAGGCCGAAGCTTGCTGGACCGCTGCGAATGAGTCGCTGGGTAGCGGACCCTTGTAAGCGTGAATGCAAACAGAGGTCTGCAGGAGTGGCAGCGAACACTGCAGAGGGTCCTTTGCGAGGCCGCCGGCAGAATGCTCTGCACGTCGCCACAGCGGCTTTGCTCGTCTTGTCCAGTCTACAGATTGTGCGGCCGGCCACTATTAGTGTCAATGGAGCCCTCGCGATAACGAGGAGTGCAGGCGGACACACAATTCCTGTAAGTGACTGGTTCTCGCTTTCCGTCGATGGCACGAATTATCTCATAAGAGCCGGAAGCTTCAAAACGCCCTCCATTGAGTACGCTGAGTGTGGTTTGATGACGAATGGGGGAACCTACGTTTTGGTTGTCTTTGACACGAATGCTGTTTTCTCGGAATACACACTCAGCCAGAACGGGCGCGCCACTACCAAGAAGCTGAAGCGGCCTAACCGACCCCTGAACGACGGAATGCTATGGCTTGATAAGTCACCGGCACCGGATGAAGCGGGAGTGGGCATGTTTGCTGCGCTTCGTCTCGCCTACGTTCCGGATGCGAGGCTCATGCAACCCGGCACGCATTCTTCGGGGCAATTCCCTGAAATCTTTCCAGTCACCACAGGTCGCGTGGGCCAGAGGGGCTCTGCTGCAACAGAGTACACACTCTCTTCAGCGCCGCCGCACCTGCTCGAGACGCTGGTCCAGTGGCAAGATCGGGAGAGTCATCCAGCGGACTCCCCGCACGTAAGCTACTCAGTTTTGAGTTGGACCAATGTTGGCACATTTCGGGTTCCGCAGCAATTCGTAGTCGTCCGGCGACAGGCTGTGAGCGGTGACAGTATCATCTATGAGGGTACTGTCTCGGCCGCGACGATGCACGCAGCACCGGTCCCGCCACTGTTAGGGCCAAAAGAACTCAGAGTCGTCGAACGGCGCTTTGGAGATGGTCTAATTCCGGAGTCGTTTAGCTATGACACCACCAACGGCTTTCTTTGGACAAAGGAACAGATATTGGCAAATACGAATTTTCTCCGGAGCATTTCCAGGAATGAAGCGTTTCTACGCAGCCTTATCCAGAACCCAGCCCCACAGCAGCGACCCCTTCGAAGCACATTATTGGTTCGAGTGTTGCTTCTTTTCGTGTTCGCCATTGCTCCCATCGCAGCCCTGATGTGGCGGCTTCGCCGCAGACCAGCGGGACGTAGCGGCTGAGGGCTTGGCAGACGGGATTTCACCTACGGTTCGTTAAGCAATAACAGCAAATACGGTTGGTTAATAAACACAGATTATCAAGCAAACAAAAGGCAAGTTATGACTGTATCAAGATGGTATTCGCGCGGTGGGTTCGTTCTTAGCGGTCTTGGGATGCTGCTCGCCCTGGGCGGGACGCTGCCGCAAGTGGGGGGAGCCTCCGCAGGCTGCACGCAGTGTGGTTCAAAGAATGAGGACCGCGTTCATGACGCGTGCATATATACTTACTCCGGCATTCCCACCTGTGTCTGGTCGGTGTTTCTCAGCGACTCCTGTTACTGGCCCCCGCTTAGCTATGTGCAGATAAACGGTGTCCCCGTCAACCCATACAGCCCATCCTGTAATATACTCGGGTGGCCCGAGATCTTCCCAAACTGCGCAACGGATCACTCGGGTCCGATCGGGCCGTGTGATCGCGGATGATTTCCGGCTGCGCGCGCACAAAGCCTTTGGCTTCGACGGATGGTTAACTTGGGCTGGTGCGCAACATCATGCGGGTGGTTCCGGCCTTCCTGGAGGGACAGTCCCCCCAGCAGCTCCGGCAAAGTAAGTGGGCTAGGGTGCCGCCGGGCACTGGGCCGGTTACGAGTCACTGAAAAGAGACGTGCCAGGCTCTCAGGGGTACCTTAAGGTTTTCGCCGTGAGGACCCAAAACCTCTGGGCGCCTTTACGGTTTGCGCTGAGCATCACGCTGCTCAGCCTATGCTTTTTCGGCGATTGCCGGCCTCCCGGAGGAAGGCGCCCGCTGGGAGGTATGCTGGCCGAGGTCGAAGCGGCAGTCACGGATGCTGGGACCCAGTGGATGGTGTTCGTCTGCGCGGGGATGTACTTCGTGGCGTTCGGGCTACTCCGCACGCGCTTGGGCCAAGCTGCCGCAAGAGGCGAACATCGCGGACCGAGGATGGCGGATGGATGCGAGGTTCCGCGGCCGGCTTGGGAAGTCGGCGTAAAGGAGTCGTTTCGGCACGTTGACTCCGCCACACCGTGGCTTGTGATGCTCATGGCTCTGGCAGCAATGGCATATGCGCGGCGCTATGCTGAGGCGGCCCGGTCCACGGCGGCGATCATGCTGCTGGGTGGGGCAGTCCTGGGGCAAGGCGCGTCCTTTTGGGAAAGCAGAAAGCAGAGAGTAGGGAGCAGAAAAGGGACTTCCATCGCGGTTTTGGCGCTCGTACTTCTGCTGGCGGGGGCGGCCTTCTGGCAGGCGGAGACGGCACATCTATTCCAGTACCGGGGCGAGGGGCGGTGGACGGGGCCGTGGGATAATCCGAATATGTTTGGGGTACTGATGGGGGTGGGCGCCGTGCTGGCACTCGGAAGTCTAATGTCTCAAGTCCAAAGTCTAAAGTCCTGCGGCGGGGAACATCCAACATCCAACATCCAACATCCAACGTTCAAGTTGTGGAGGTGGGTGAAGGCGGCGCTTTTGCTGGCGGCGGCGGGGGCGATGGGGGTGGGACTGGTCAAGAGCTATAGCCGGGGGGCGTGGGTGGGGGCGGCGGTTGGGATGGCGTACCTGGCATATCAGGTCGGAAAAGCTGAAACGCTGAAAACTGAAAGCGGGCAGGAGAAAGCAGAAAGCAGAAAGCAGAAAGCAGAAATCCCTGTGTGGCGGTGGGGAGCGTTGGCGGTAATGTGTGCATCCGTTGCGGTGTTGGGATTTTGGGATATGCGCGAGTTGGAGGGGCGGGTGGCGCGGCGGGCGTTCTCCGTCGTGAATGCGAATGACTTCTCGTGGCGGAAGCGGGTGGCAGCGTACGAAGGGGCCTTGCAGATGCTGGCGGACAAGCCGTGGTTCGGGTACGGCTGGAACCAGCCGGAGCGGGTCTATGACGCCCTCTACCGGCCCGCGAAAGTGGATGAGGGGATGGCCATCCAGTTAAACGACTACCTCATGCTCGGCATGACCCTCGGCGTGCCGGCGCTGGCGTGCTTCTGCATGTACGCGGGACTGAGTCTGAGGGGAAGGCAAAAGGCTAAAGGCCAAATGCCAAAGAACAGGGCGCCGGCTTCAGACACCAGACGCGAGACGCCAGACTTGAGACCCGAGACTCTAGCCTACCCCGCCGTTTGCCGCGCCGGCGCTGTGGTGCTGCTCGTGGGCTTCTGGTTCGACGGCGGGCTGTTCAAGCTGGCAACCGGGGCGACGTTCTGGATTCTGTTGGGGTTGGGGAGAGGAGAACCTGAACAACCACTGATGGGCGCTGATCAACACGGATAGGAGCAGGCTAAGAACCCTTCTACTGACCGATGAAACGCAGCAGGACAGAGCCGGGCGGAAGTCTGGCCGGGAAAATCTGTGTGCATCTGTGTGCCTTTGTGGTTCCCCTTGCGCTGGCGGGCTTCGTGGCCCTGCTGCTCCTGGGGGCAATGTTCTGGGCCAGGGGGCGGGACCCGTTCCAGCGAATCTGGTTTAAGGTGAAAGCGTCCGGTGTCGGCAAGGCGGAGTGCATCGCGGTGATGCCTAAGCTCAGTCTAAAGTCCAGAGTCCAGAGTCCAAAGTCGAGGGGCGGTGAAAGTGTGGAATCGGGAGTCCAGAGTCCAAAGTCCAGCAGCCCGGGCTGGCCGGTGGTGGTGTATCTGCACGGCTCGGGGGGCAGCGTGCTGGGGAGCGGGAATGAATTGCGGCAGATGGCCGAGATGGGGCTGGCCGCGGTCGGTATGGAATACTGCCAGACCAATGAAGCGGTGTTCGAGGCCCAGTTCACTGCGTTGCTGGAGTATTTGCAGCGCCAGAAATGGGCGGACACCAATCGCATCGCGTGGGTCGGGTTCAGCCTCGGGGCGCAACGCGAGCTGTCGTTTCTCCTGCGGCATCCGGAGCGCCCGCCGAACTTGCTCGTGCGGCTCGCGGGCGGCTGGGTGCCGGAGCTGGAGTCTCAAGTCCAAAGTCTTGCGTCTAAAGTCAAGAGCGCGGGGTCTGGCTCGCAAGGGGTCCGCATTGGTCCCTCAACTCTCAACCCTCAACCCTCAACCCTCTTCCTCCTCGTGCATGGCGAGCAGGACGAGGTGTTCCCGTTGGCGGATGCCCGCCGGGTCGCGGCCTGCTTGCAGACGAACGGCATCCCGGTCGAGCTGAGGATGTTGCCGGGGGAAGGCCACGGGTTCGGGGCCAATCGGCTGCTCGTGTTCCGGGTCGTTGGCGAGCAGTGCCTGCTGCGCCTGGAAGGCGCCGACGCGCTGGCGCACTACCGGTCCATCCTCGCCTGGCAAGCGCGGGCCAAGCCGCTCTGGCTGTTCTGGACGCCCGCTCTCGCCTGGGCGGTCGTCTGTCTTTGGCTCCGCCGCAAAGTAGGGCAGGCGTCTCGCCTGCCCTTCGCAGGGCAGTTGCTCCCGCACGGGAGCCGGGGTTTGCGGCAAGGGGCAGGCGAGACGCCTGCCCTACTTTGGCGGGACATCGCGCTGCGCTGCGCCGCCGCCGGCCTGGCTCTCGCTGCACTCGCCCAAACGGCGCTGCACCTTGTGCCGCCGCGTTTGCCCACGACCGACCGCACGCTAGCCATCGCCCGCAAGCATCTTGTCTCCGCCAAGGAGGCGGGCGACTTCGAGTTCCTGGCGGCCCAGCCCGTCTGGCGGGTTAAGCGCCTGAAGACCCTCCTTGAGCACGTCGAGCTTGCCCACTACAACCGGGAACTCATCAACTGGAAACTGGACGACGCGGCTTACCAGGAGTATGTCCTGTCGGCCCAGATTGATCCCGCTGCCGATGGCAACCTGGATTGGCGTCGCCCGTTGTGGGAAAACTTCTATCCCCGGATTCGGAGGGAGCAAAGCCCGGAAGCGGCGGCAGAGATCTTGGTCCGGTTCCTGCGCGAGCGCGTGACCATTGCCCAGGGGAACAGCTTTCCCACAACCGTGCGCGAGATTTGGCAGCGGCAAATTGCCAACGAGCGCGGATTTGAGGCGCTCTATGTGGCGGCCCTGCGCTCCGTTGGGGTTCCCGCCCGGTTGAGTCCACAAGGGCACGCTGAACTCTGGACCGGGTCCACCTGGCAGGCCGCGCCGCGACCGCTGATTGGCAGGTGATAGGGGGTGAGGCAGGTTGAAATGTCGCCTTACCAGTCCTCGCACCGCCGCTGCGGACAACACTTTTGAAGATCTGACATCACCGCCGCGAGCAGTTCTCAAGCTGCTTTGAAGGTGGGAGGTAACCCGTTTATAACCCATTCTTGCTGTTGCACGGCTGACGCAGACGGGATGTAATGCCTATGGCGATGTGGTTCCTAAGAACATCAATTCAGCGCACACCCAGCTCGCGGCCGAATCCGCCATATGTTCCAGTTCGCCAGTCGTTGGCGTGCCGGGCGCCAGTTAATCACGCTGAACCGGGGGAACCGCGACGCAAAGGTGGGGCTGGTCTGCGGGCTTTTGTGAGCGGTGGTTCGGTCCGGCCTGCACCGCCTCCCGCTCGAGCTATATATTCGCCTTGGTGGTTGTTCTGCACATCGGTATTTGCTTGCACTCCGGTTCTTGCCATCGAGTTTGAGGCGCAAGGGACGGCAAGCTATAAGGTCCTTCGGAGAGGTGCCAGCTATGTTCAGCAAGACGACCGCATTACCGTGAGCGTCAGAGGCTGCAACTGGCTGATAAGGAAGGTGCCAGTGCGCTTCTTAAAGGGTGGGGAGGAGCAGCCTTTGGACCACTATGGGGTGGCCGCGTCCGATTCAACGAATTTCTACCAAATCAGCGCATTCCCGCGGCCGGGAGGGGGCAGCTCAATGGGCGCGCGAATCGGCCCAGGTGACGTTCCCTTTGGCCTCTCCGATCCTAAGTACATCCTCCTGTGGTATGCGTTTGGTTCTAGCTGCTATTTCCAGAGTCTGGAACAAAGCTTTGTCAATCCTCCGACGGTCCTGCTGGGCGAAGCTCAATATGCTAAAGACTTCCGCGTTCTCGCATCCTGGCAACTGCACGACTCCATTCCCCATCTGCCGAAGATGATCGCATTCGACGGCTCGGCAAGGCACACCCTGAAGGCGGACCAGCTCACGGCCCCTGTTTGGCATTTCACCAATTGCACGCTGGTGGTGCAAGAGTTTACGAACGTGGGGGACCTGGTCCTGCCAAAGCTAATTGTGGCTAAGTACTTCGGCTCCAATTCGCCGAACCACGCGCGACCTGTCCTCTTGGGAGGTCTCGACGTTCACATGACGAGCTTCCAGCGGTGGGTGTCTGTGGACACTTTCCGTCCGGCCATCACGAAGGAAACGCTGATTTCTGACATGAGAACCATCTCGTCGAACACACCATTCGGCATCGCCAGTCGAGAGTTGTCGAGTTGGCCCAGGCTCGAGGTTTCACAGGCCAAAGCTCAAAGCTTGGCTTCGGGGCGAAGGCACAGTTCTGCTACGAGAGAGCGGCTCGGCCTGGTCCGATTTGTTCTCATCGTAGTGATACTTGCTCCCGGGGTCTGGTTCGGCCTCCGGAGGTTAGGAACAAACAAAGAAAGGAATCCTGCAGCATGAAACGAACAAAGAAAGGAGATAGCTACTGGACTTCGTACTCCCTGCCAGGCCTCGTTGTCCTCGTCTACCTGGGCGGGGTCTTGTCACTCTGTGCGGTGATTAGCAACACGGGTTGTGGTCATCCCTATGGCCCAAACTACATCTACTATCCTTGCGATCAGAGACATGGCCCGCCATGCAGCAAGGAGCTAGACTCGTGCCTGTTTGAGTGGTTGCCACCCGGAATCTACTGGGGGTCCTGCGAAAACACGGGCGTTGATGTTTACGATTGCATTACTGACACTGCCTGGTACGGCAACACCACGAGCATAATAGGGGAGTGTCAAAGCGATTGCGCCTGCGCCCTGGAAGGCCTCCCCTTCGAGGACCGCGGCGGCGGGGCGATGTCCTACTACGGCGGAACATGCGCCGGGTAGACGGTGTCTTCACCAGCCCGCATCCAACATTGAGGTGGGCCGACAGCACTTCAGGAGCCGGCTTTCGTGGACAACGGCGAGCGCCGCCACGCGTTTCGGATAGCTCGGCCACTGGTGCCTTGGGATCCGTGCGCTGCCTCAAGTTGACATGTCCAAGGTAGGGTGAGGTCGTCGTCCGGTTCCTGCGCGAGGGTGTGACCATCGCGCAGGGAGCGGCTGTCGCGCGACCGCAGCCGAGATTTGGCAGCGGCAGGCTGCCAATGAAGGCGGATTTGATGCGGTCTATGTGGCGGCTCTGCGCTCCATCGACGTCCCCTCGCGGCTGAGTGCGCACGGGCGCGCTGAGTGCTGGACCGGGTGTGGCTGGCAGGCCGCGCCGCGACCGCTGCTTGAGCGGTTGCGGTGGTCGAGGGTGGCTGAAAGGTCGGCTTAAGGCCATGCGCTCGGGTTGCGTCAACCCTCTGCACTGCGTGGCGCCGAGCCGAGCTTCTCACCCAGTGCTGGACTCCGCTGCGGCCCGGAAGGCGCCGTTTCGCCCTTGCTTCCTTGCCGAGGCTCCGCAGACACTCAGCCATCTCCTATGGCATGGAAACGCAAAGTCGGGGGCGGCATGATGGCGATGATCGGCTTCATGCTCTCGCCGCTCTCCTGGTGGAACGACCTTTTTGTGAACGTGCCCCTCGCCATCGCCTTTGCCTGGCTGGTCAGTTGGTTCCACAAGCCGGCCTTCGCCCCAGCGCTGGTGCTGGGCTACTGGCTGACGAATATCCTCGGCTTCATCCTGATGCACAAAGGCGCCCAGAAGGTGTTGTCCGAACAACCGCGTCGCTACTCCCGCCGCGACCTGCTGCGCGACGTCGGCGTGTCGCTGCTCTACACCGCATTGATCCTCGCGCTGGTTAAGTTCGGCATACTCCAGCCGATCAAGAACTACTTCCCGGCCCGCTGAGCCCCAACCCACGGGGAGGGTAGAAGCCGCCTCTCCTCCCAACCGGCCTTCCCGCCTTCCCGCCTTCGCTGTTAATCCCCGCCCGGAGCCGTCCTCTATCCCAGGAACGCCGCGTGCACCACTTTCATCGCCTGCTCGCCCTTGGCCAGGTCTATCACCACCGAGATCTTGATCTCGCTGGTTGAAATCATGTCAATATTGACCCCCGCCCGCGCGAGCGTGTCGAACATCTTGCCGGCCACGCCGGTGTGGCTCTTCATGCCGACGCCGACGATGGAGAGCTTGCCGATCTTGTCCGTGGCAATGACCTTGGCGAACCCGATGTCCCCTCTCAGCCCGTCAATGACCTTCTGCGCCTTGAGCAGGTCGGGTTTATCAACGGTGAAGGAAAGGTCGGTCGCCGGCGTGCCGCTGCCGTGGCTGATGTTCTGCACGATCATGTCCACGTTGACGTTCGCGTCACCGATGGCCTTGAAAATACGCGCCGCGATGCCGGGTTTGTCCGGCACGGCCACCAGCGTCACCTTGGCCTGGTTCTTGTCGAGCGAGACGCCGCGCACGACGACGTCTTCCATGTTCTTCGTTTCTTCTTTCACAATAGTACCGGGGTTTTCGTTGAGACTGGAGCGGACTTCAAACACGACGCCGAACTTCTTGGCGAACTCGACCGAGCGGGATTGCATCACCTTGGCGCCGAGGCTCGCCAGTTCGAGCATCTCGTCGTAGGAGATCTCCTCGAGCTTCTTGGCGCCGGGCACGATCCGAGGGTCGGCGGTATAGACGCCGTCCACATCCGTGTAGATCTGGCACAGATCGGCCTTAAGCGCGGCCGCCAGCGCGATGGCCGTCAGATCCGAACCGCCCCGGCCCAGCGTGGTGACCTGTCCCTCGCTGGTTTGGCCCTGGAAACCGGCCACGATGACCACTCTGCCCTCGTTCAACAATTCGTGGATCTTCTTGGGCGTGATATTCTGAATCCGGGCTTTGGTATGGACGCCGTCGGTGACAATGCCCGCCTGGGCGCCGGTCAGGGACACGGCCGGCACATCCAGCGAGTGCAGCGCGATGGCCGTCAAGGCGATAGTCGTTTGCTCGCCGGTAGCCAGCAGCACGTCCATCTCGCGGTCATTGGGCAAGGGCATAATCTCCTTGGCCAGCTTGATCAGGTTGTCGGTCACGCCGCTCATGGCGGAAACCACCACCACGATCTGGTCGCCTTGGGCGCGGTATTTCGCCACGCGGGCGGCGACATTCTTGATGCGCTCGGGGTTGCCCACCGAGGTGCCGCCAAACTTCTGAACAATCAGTGCCATACTCTACGCAAAACTCTCCACCCGAATCATCACCGGGGCGCCTTGGACGACTGCCAGCCGGCTGATCTGCTTCAGGGCGCGGGTCACAGCCCCGTTCGGCGCGTCGTGCAGCATCAGAATCAGCGGCACCGTGGCGCCTTCGTGCCCCTCCGGCTGAATCACGGACGAAATGCCAATCTGGCACCGGCCGAAAATCGCCGAAATCTTAGCCAACACGCCCGGCTTGTCCACGACATTCAACCGGACGAAACAAGGGGAGACAACGTCCTGGATCGGCACCACCGCGCCGTCGCGCTCATGCGGCACAAAGGGTGGCACACGATGCTTGGTGCCAAACTTCAGGTCCAGCGCCGCGTCCGCCAGGTCGCTCAACACCGCGCTCGCGGTCGCGTCTTTGCCCGCCCCCCGGCCGTAGAATAGGGTGTCGCCCACGATGTCGCCGCGGACGAATACTGCATTGAAGACGTCGTCCACGTTCGCCAGGACGCGCCCGTGCGGCACCAGCGTCGGATATACCGACACTTGAATGCGTGCGGGTGATGACCGCCCGGCGAGAGCCTTCCCTCCGCCCCTCGCCCGTCGCCCCGCCACGCTCTTGATAATGCCCAGGAGCTTGATCGTGTAGCCAAGGCGATCGGCGAACTGAAGGTCCGTTTGCGTGATGGACCGGATGCCCTCCATGTATATGTGCTTCGGGTTTACCCAGAAACCATGCGCCAGCGAGGCCAGGATGCCGATCTTGTGCAACGAGTCGTGGCCGTCAACGTCGAGCGACGGCTCCGCCTCGGCGTAGCCCTGGGCCTGCGCGTCCTTGAGCACCGTCTCGAAATCCGCGCCCTCCCGTTTCATCCGGGTGAGGATGTAATTGCAGGTGCCATTGACGATGCCGTAGAGGTGGGTGATGCGGTTGCCCACGAAGCCCTCCCGCAGCGACTTGATGATCGGGATGCCGCCGCAGACGCTCGCCTCGTAGTAGAGGTTGGTCCCGTGCCGGCGCGCCGCGGCGAACAGCTCCTCGCCGTGCGCGGAGAGCAGCGCTTTGTTGGCGGTGACGACCGGCTTGCCGAGCCGCAGCGCGGCCAGCACCATCGTGCGGGCGAAGGTCGTGCCCCCCGCCAGCTCCGCCACGACATCCACCTGCGGGTCGCTGACCACCGCCTGCCAGTCCGTCGTCATGCTCGACTTCGGAATCACATACGGACGAGGCTCGTCAAATGCCTTAACGGCGACCTTGTGAACGTTGACCTTCACCCCGATGCGCGAAGCCAGGAGCCCACCGTTGAGGTGGAGCGCGTGAAACACCCCACTGCCCACCGTCCCGCCGCCGATCATTCCCACATTTACCTGCTGCATATTGGGGGATTAACCTGCCGGGACCGCTCCCTTGTGACAATCTTCATTTTAGGTGGTCTTCCTCAATCGCCCTTCGAAGGACCTTCGAACGCCCTTCGAACGCTCTTCGAAGGCCCATCGTAACATCACGCGCACCTCACGCCCCAACCTGGCCAACAGGAGGCTTGGTCCCACCGGATCAAACCGGCGCAGTCCGCGCTCATTCGGGACCATGCTGCGAGTGGGGAGCGCGCCCGCCCCGGGCGCAGTGGCTGGCGCCCTCGCCAGCCACCTGCTGGGCCGCCCGAAGGAACTCACCGTTCGGTGACGCTGCGGGCTTGGAAGCCACCCTGCGGGGGCGCGGGGTGGCAACGCCCGGGGCGGGCGTGCTCCCCATTTGCCGGTGCATGGATACGGCCCATCACGTTTCACGTTCCGCGCATCAGGTCTGGCGCATGCCGCCCCGCCCGCGCTCCCGCGCCTCCGCCCTCTATCCGCCGGCGACGATCTTCACGATCTCCAGCCGGTCCCCGGCGTTGAGCTGGCGGTGCGCAAACTCGGAAGGCGCTACCGCCTCGCCGTTGTGCTCGACGACCACGCTGCGCGGCAGGAGCTTCTGCGCGAGCAAAAACTCCTCGATCGAGCAAGGAAGTCGGCTGGAAAGCTGCCGCCCGTTGGCGATGACGAAGGTGTGATCCATTTAGGCCGTCAAGGCTGCGTCCCAATCCTTCCACACCGGCTCATAGCCGAGCTGGCGGATCATATCGGCGACCTCACGCGGCGAGCGCTCGTCCGCAATCCAGAACTGGCTGGTGGCATTGGCGCCCCCATTCCCGCCCGCGGCCCATTCGCTGGCACCCAGTTCGACAATCTTCCCGCGCTCGGTGTGGTGGAGCTTGTCCTTTCCTGCGCCGGTGTACCCGCCCGGTTCGGTGTGGCTGCCGGCGCTGATCAGTGTGATGCCGAGCGGAATGAGGCCGTTGCGCAGTTTCGGCGACTCGCGCGTCGAGAGCACGAGCCCGACATCGGGGAACATGAGGCGGAAGGCACAGACCAACTGCACCAGTTCGCGATCCGTCATGTGAGTGAGCGGCTGGAAATCCCCGGCGCAAGGACGGAGCCGCGGGAGCGAAATCGTCAGTTGCGCCTTCCAGCAATGGCGCAGCAGGTAACGGGCGTGCGCCGCCACGCTGATGGCTTCCAGCCGCCAGTCCCCCAGTCCGTAAAGCGCGCCGATCCCAATGCGCCGGAAGCCGGCCGCGTAGGCCCGTTCGGGCGTCTCGAGGCGCCACTCGAAATTCCGCTTCGGCCCGGAGGTGTGCATGGCGGCATAGACCGCGCGGTCGTAGGTCTCCTGATAAACCACCAACCCCTCGGCGCCGGCCTGTGCGATCGGACGGTAATCCGCCGTCTTCATGGGCCCCAGCTCCAGCGAGATGCTCGGCACCTCGCCGTGCAGCGCGCGCACGCAATCCTCCACATAGCCGTTGGGTACGAACCTGGGATGCTCGCCCGACACCAGCAGGATATTGCGAAAGCCCTGGTCGAGGAGCGACCGAGCCTCGCGCCGCACCTCCTCCACCGTCAGAGTGACCCGCAGGATCGGGTTGTCGCGCGAGAAACCGCAATAGCGACAGTTGTTGATGCATTCGTTGGAAAGATACAGCGGGGCAAAGAGGCGGATCACTTTGCCAAAACGTTGCTGAGTCATCTGCTGCGAGCGACGCGACAACGGCTCCAGCAACCCCGCTGCGGCCGGCGAGATCAGGTGCGCAAAGTCTGCAAGCGAAGGTCTGGGTTGTGCCAGGCTTGCCTGCGCCGCAGCAACCGAGGCCCCCAGCGAACGCTCCACCAGGGCTTGCAGCGGCAGTGAATCAAATTCCGTGACGAAACTCACAAGTAGAACTTAGCAGGCAGGTGAGGAATGTCGAGATGGGCGGCAGGGAGGATTGTAGTGAGCCGGGAGGCTGCCGGTCTCAAATCCGAAGTCCGAAGTCCGAAGTCCGAAAGAAGGCCGAAATCCGAGGACCGAATAGCGCCAGACTCCATGCGCTACCCGGCGGGTTGCAGGGCGATTGATTCCGGCTCCGGCACTTGGATTCCCTTCGGACTGCGAACTTCGATCCTCGGACTTCGGCCTTCGGACTTATACCTCATCCAGCCTCTGCCGGAACTCTCGGCACGTCGCCGCGATGTCGTCAGCATTCAGTATGGCTGACACGACACAGACCCGCCGCACTCCCGCCGCCAGTACCGTGTCCAGGTTCTGCAGGTTGATGCCGCCGATGGCGAACCACGGCACCCGCACATGACTGGCGACCCAACCCAGATAATCGGGCGGGATCTGCGCGGCCTCGGGCTTGGTGGCGGTGGAATAGACCGGGCCAACGCCGATGTAATCCGGCGCTGCGGCCAGCGCCCGTTCGGCTTGCGCCTGCGAGTGCGTGCTGAGCCCGACTCCTACGCGGGCCCGCACCGGCGGCTGGTTCCCTGCCTCCGGCAAAAGCTGTGCGATCTGAGTGTAACCGGCATCAAAGAAATCCTCCTGCCCCAGATGACAGAACTCCGCTCCGAGTTCCCGGGCGATCGCGAAATGATCGTTGATCACCAGCGGAATGCCCGCCCGACGTGTGACGGGCAGGATCGCGTCGGCCAGGCGGCGCACCTCATCGAGGGGCGAATCCTTCGCGCGGAGCTGTATCAGGTCCGATCCCCCGTCGCAAAGCTGCCGGGCTAGGCCGCCGGCTGGACGCCCCCGCAGATAGGCAGTGTCCACAAAGGTGTAGAGGTGGCAGTCAGAGAGGGCTTTCACGGCTCGGAGAGCGTTAGGGCAACGGCGCAATACGGTAACATTGGAATTGGATGCTCATCAGAGTGCCACGAGGCTTCCGGTTTGTCTAACGCAATGCACTTTGGCTTTCGCTCTTGATGTGAGCGAATTGCGCCAAAAGTTCTGCCACCAGGGAGCGTGGCTCAGGAGGCTCTGAGGGATAGGTTGTGCCAGAAGTCAGGTTGCTGTTGCCGGAATGGATAAGACAATGAGTCAATCTACACAGGCAGAGGTTTTGATGAAGTTGCGGCGGCGTCAACCTGGGGAGTCGCGCACCTGTTCGCCGGGCTGTGGCAAGTGGAGCGAGCGTTCGTCAATATCTTTCCGAACATCGTCGGCAGTCCTCCGTCCATCGCGCGCCTGCGTGCCTCGGTGTGGGAGTCTGTGTTCACCAGCAACTTCGAGCGGTATCGTCGGGGTAATTTCCAGTCCATGCACCAGCTCACCACGTTAATCACCGGGCCTTCGGGCACGGGCAAGGAACTGGTGGCCCAAGCCATCGCCGCTGCCGCACAGTCTTTGCCGCCTCCGGGTGGTTGATGTCGGACGGCACCGCACCGAGGACATCCGCATGCCAATTTGCCCGCTCTGCACCACGATGAATCCTCCTCGTCGGTTCTTTAATTAACCCCGACCTGGATGAAACCCATTCCATACCCAAGAACCGACTTCGAATCGTGGCCATGCACGACATCCGGGAAGGGAAGCGATCCAGGCAAGTATTCGGACCGGAGAGGTGTGAGCAGAACCGTGGTGGTAAGCGGCTTAGCATCTGGTGCTCGAAGTTCGGCCCTCAACTTGAGGGGTTGGCTCCAGAGGCAGGGCTCGAACCTGCAACCCGCCGGTTAACAGCCGGCTGCTCTACCATTGAGCTACTCTGGATGCCGAATGGAAGCGCAATCTACAGAGATCGCTCTCAAGGGTCAAACGGATTCTGCAGGCCGGGTCTCCGTCCCGCAGGCGTTGGGAGCGGGACTAACCAGAGGTGCGGCCCGGGGCCTGCACGCGCCGCATGACGGGGGGTTCACGCCGGGCATATGGGTTGGCTCCCCCAAGAATGGCGCCTGACAAGTTTGGCAATCTCCAGGAATCGGTTTGAATCATCGGTCGCCACTCGCTTTCGCCTCGAGCAGCGCCAATACTTCCTGGTCGTCAGTCTGTGAGAATATGTCGTAATAGTGCCCCACAGCTTCGAAATCCGGGTCCACCCATAGCACTTGCACTTCGTCGGCCACGCGGGCGAGGCGTTCGACGGCGCTGGCGGAAGCCACGGGCGCGGCTACGAGGATCTTGCGCGCGCCCTTCTTTCTGGCTGACGACACCGCTGCCGCAGTTGTGGCGCCGGTCGCCAAGCCGTCGTCCACCAGCAGGACTGCCCGGTTGGCAAGGTTCGGGGCGCCCTGGGGATGGAACCGGGCTTGGTGACTGCGCAATCGGTCCCTCTCCTCTTCGATGATCTCCTCCAATTCAACGCGAACTGCGGGATTGCGCCCGATCACATCCTCATCCAGTTCAATGATGCCGTCCTCGGCCAGGGCGCCGACGGCGAATTCGCGATGGAACGGATGGCCGATCTTGCGAACAAGCAGGACGTCGAGCGGCAAATGCAGCAGCCGGGCCACCTCCGCCGCGACAACCACTCCGCCGCGCGGCAAGCCCAGCACCAGTTCGGCGCTGACCTTCCGATCCTCGAGGTAGCGGCCGAGCCGTTGTCCCGCATCTTCGCGTGATGTGAACATCCTGGTTATTGATCGCTCCGCCGCGCCAGGAAATCAAACGGTTCGGAAACCGCGGTCCAGGGCCATGGGGACCTTAAGGAACAGTCTGGGAGCACTGCCGTACTCGCCTGCCCACTTTCGGGGCCGCAGGCGGTGTTTTCAGGCGGTAACGCGGGTGCCGATCTTCTCGCCCATTACCACGCGCCTGAGGTTATGCGGTCGGAAGAAGTCAAATACGATGATCGGCATTTTGTTGTCCATGCACAGTGAGAACGCGGTCGAATCCATCACCTGGAGTCGCCGCTGTAATGCCTTGCTGTAGCTGATCTGCGAGTAGCGCTTGGCGGTGGGGTTCTTCTCCGGATCACTGCTATAGATCCCGTCCACCTTGGTCGCCTTGAGAACCACTTGCGCCCCGATTTCATTCGCGCGCAGGGCGGCGGCGGTGTCCGTGGAGAAGAAGGGGTTGCCGGTCCCGCCGCCAAAGATGACGACCCGGCCCTTTTCGAGATGGCGCACCGCCCGCCGGCGAATGAATGGTTCGGCCACCTGGGCCATGCTGATGGCGCTTTGCACGCGGGTGGCGATGCCGAGTTTCTCGAGCGCGTCCTGCAGCGCGAGCGCATTGATGACGGTGGCCAGCATGCCCATGTAGTCGCCGGTGGCGCGTTCAATGCCCCGTTTGCTGCCGCTCAGCCCGCGGAAGATGTTGCCGCCACCCACCACCAGCACCACTTGCACTCCCAAGTCGCGCACTTCGCGGATTTGCTCCGCCATGTGCCGGACCGCCTGCGGGGAAATACCGACACCGGTCTCACCGCCGAGGGCCTCGCCGCTGACTTTCAAGAGAATTCTGCTGTATTTGGGGTGCTTCGTCTGTTTCATGGCGTGCATTCGGGTTCCGGCGGCAATTGTGGAGATCCTTCTAGCACCCTCCGCGCGCGAGGTCAAATTAAAGCGAGCGCTCAGTTACTCCTTTCGGGGCTGGTTGGGGCGAGCCGGCATCCTTAGCGCGGGCTGTGGCCGGCGCCTGGGAGCCAAAGCAAAGAGGGCGGCTCCCCCCGAGCCGCCCGCTCCCTAAGATCCCAATTGCCCTATGCGCCTCATTTTGCCGTTGGTTTCATGGCGGACAACTCCAGCGAATACGGATAGCCATGTAAGGCAAAGCCTTACAAACAGGGTCGTGCGCGTTCGGGGGCGTGTTCCGGCGCGGACGTTCAGTGGTCTTCGGAGTCGCATTCGAATTTGCGTTTTGCCTTTCGCGACGCTTTGCCTCAGGCTGACGGCATGGCGTCAACACCGGTAGTCGCGGTGGTGGTGGTCTTGATCTTCGCGGGTGCCAGCTTCTTTTTCGCCCTCGCGGAGACGGCGCTTTTTTCCCTCAGCAAATGGCAAGCGCGGCAGTTGGCCGAACGGGTGCCAAGCGCCGGAGCCGCGGTGGCCCGACTGCTGACCCAGCCGCAGGATTTGCTGGCGGCCATGGTGCTGGGCAATACCTTCGCCAGCGCGGCGATGCTGGCGGTAGCGCTGTGGATGGCGCTACATGATCAGTGGCCGTTCGTGCCGACCCTGGTCGGCCTGCTGCTGCTGATCCTGATCGGCTGCGAGGTGTGGCCCAAGACCTTGGCGGTGCGCCGTCCGGAACAGTGGGCGCTGCGGGTCGTGCGGCCGCTGACGGTGCTGGTCAACCTCAGCCTGCCCCTGTGCCGCGTGGCGCAAGGAGTGAACGCGGCGGTTCTCCGGACCGTCGTCCCGCGCACGTTTAAGTCCCAAGCGACGCTGACCGACGCCGACTACCAGGAGCTGCTGGAGATGGCCTTTCAACAGGGGGCGCTGGCGCAGTCGGAAAAGGAGATCATCCTGCAGATCATCAGCCTCGACCGGCGCACGGCAAAGGACGTGATGAAGGCGCGCTCGCAGATGGCCGCGATCTCGGACGATTCCTCCATCGAGGAGATGCTCGCGGCGGCGCGCAAGCACAAGTACCGCCGCCTGCCGATCTACGACGAGACGCCTGACACGATCGTGGGCGTCCTCAACACGCGCGCGTTGCTGCTGGATCCGAATGTTGACCTGGCGGATGCCATCGAGTTTCCGTCGTTTGTGCCGGAGACCATGAACCTGCTCCAACTGTTCAAGAGCCTCCAACGGCAGCAGCGTGGCCTGGCGATTGTGCTCGATGAGTTCGGGGGCACCGCCGGCATCGTCACTATGGAGGATATTCTTGGGGAGGTCGTCGGCCGGATTCGCGGCGAGGTTTCGGGGGAGGGTTTTGTGATGGAGAAGCTCGGCCCGGGCCGCTGGCGCGTGGCCGGCTCGCTGCGCCTGGATGATTTCCGGCGGGAATATCCGGCCTTGGGCGAGGTGCCGGAGGTCGAGACCATGGGCGGCTTGCTGAGCAGCCTGCTGGACGTCGTGCCGGGGCCTGGCGAGTCAGCCACATTCCGAGGATTAAAACTCACCGCGCATGTGGCGGACGAGCGCCGCGTGCGGGAGGTGCTCGTGGAGGCAACCAAGTGACCCCGTTGATCTGGGCAATCTTCATCGCCTGCCTCGCGTTGTCGTTCGTTCTATCGGGCATGGAGGCGGGGGTGTTTGCGCTCAGCCGGGTGCGGATCCGGCAGCAGATGCGGGCGGGCGTGGCATCGGCCCGGGTTCTGCACGGGTACCTCGAACACCCGGAAAACTTCCTTTGGACAATCCTGGTCGGCAACACGGCCGCAAACTTCCTCATTTTCGGTTTGCTGGTGGCGCAATTCCACGAGGTCCTGAGCGCGTCGCCGCTGTGGTTTGTCCTGGCCTTCTTGGCCGCGGTCTTCCTGTTTTACACGTTCTTTGACCTGCTGCCGAAGATGTTGTTCCGGATGTATCCCAACCGGCTGTGCCTGTTGCTGGCGCGTCCTTTCCGGTTAATCCACCTGACGTTGCGCCCGCTGGTCGCGCTCGTCGAGGCGTTCTCGGGCGCGCTGCTGCGGCTGCGGGGGAGCAAGGCCTTCACCGGACACCTCTTCGGCAACCGTGAGGAGTTGCGGTTGGTGATGCAGGAATCCGCGCAAGTGTTCACCTCGGAAGAGCGAACGATGATCAATCGCGTTCTTGACCTGCAGGCGCTCACCGTGCGGCAGGCCATGCGGCCGCTGGAGCAAACGGTCGTGATGACCGCGGAGATGCCGGTCAGCGCCGCGTTGGCGCTATGCCGGGAACGGAAATTCACCCGGCTGCCGGTCTGGGAGCAGCGTGACGGCCGGCAGCGGATCATTGGCCTGCTGGCCCTCAATACCGTGCTGTACCAGCCGGACCTGGAGGTGAGCAGGCCGATCGGCGAATTCATGAAGCCCGCGCTGTTCCTGGATGAAGACCTGCGGCTGGAGCTTGCCTTGCAGCGCATGCAGCGGAGCGGGCAGCGGCTGGCGATCGTGCTCGGCCGTGAGCAGCGGGAGATTGGCATCCTCACTCTGCAAGACGTGCTGAAGACCATCTTCGGGGAGGTGAGCCTGTAACATGGCGTGGGATACCCTCGTTTCCATTGTGCTGCGTCTTCTGGGCGTAGCCGTGCTCGTGCTGCTGAACGGGTTCTTTGTTGCCGCCGAGTTCTCGCTTGTCAAAGTGCGCGACACGCAACTGAGCCCGCTCGTGCGCCGTGGCCATCGGCGCGCACAGGTTGCGGAATTCATTTTGCACCGGCTCGACTCCTTCTTAAGCGCAGCGCAGCTCGGTATTACGCTGACTAGCCTGGGCCTGGGGTGGATCGGCGAGCCGGTCTTCGCGGTTCTGCTCCAGCCCGTCTTTGGCTTGCTGGACATTGACTCGCCGGAGATGCAGAAATGGCTCGCGTTCATCGTCGGCTTTTCGGCGATCACATTCCTGCACATCAGCGCTGGGGAACAGGCGCCCAAATGGCTGGCGATCCAGAAGCCACTGGCGACGACGCTCTGGATTGCCTATCCGCTGTTGTGGTTCTACCGCGCCTCCTACGTCTTCGTGGTGGCGCTCAACTGGTCGTCACAATGGATGCTGCGCCAGGTCGGCATCGAGCTGACCGGAGAGGCGGGCCGTGCGCACTCCGAGGAGGAACTGCGCCTGCTGCTGGGAACCGCGCAGAAACAAGCCGGCGGCACGCCCCTGGGCCGGGACATCATTCTAAACGCGCTGGACTTGCGCCACCGGGTTGCCCGCGACGTCATGCGCCCGCGCCAGGAGATCGTGGTCCTGGATACCGAAGCCAGCATCGCCGCGTGCCTCGACGTGGCGGAGAAGACCCGCTACTCGCGCTTCCCGCTGGCCGACGGCGGCGACCTGGAACGGTTGCGCGGCGTGATTCACATCAAGGACCTTTATGCGATGCGCCTCAAGGTGCGCAGCGGTTTGGATCTGCTGCCAGCGGCGCGCAAGCTGATCTATATCCCTGAGACGGCCCGGCTGGAGAAGCTGCTGCAGCTCTTTCTCGAACGCAAACTGCACGTGGCCGTCGTGGTGGACGAATACGGGGGCCCGCTGGGAATGGTGACGCTGGAAAACATACTCGAGGAAATCGTCGGGCAGATTCAGGACGAGTTTGACCAGGAAAAGCCGCTGCTCGTCCGGACGGGCGAGAACGTGTGGGAAGGTGCGGGCAACCTTCCGCTCCACGAATTGGAGGGACTGATGGGCGAACCGCTCCAGGAGGAAGGCATCACCACGGCCAGCGGCTGGATCACGCACCGGCTGGGCGGTTTTCCCAAGACCGGCGATGTGCTGACCGCGGGCGCCTGCGAGCTGCGAGTCGAGGAGATGGACGGCCCGCGCGTGGCGCGATTCCGGCTGACGAAACATGCGGGGCCGGCGTGAGGAAAAAGCGCTCGCGGTGCGCTCGTGCTTCCTGCTAGCCTGCCGCCCGGTGATTTGCCGTGTGCTGCAAAAAACGTCTGCGGGCCGCGTGCGCCGTAGCGCGGCCTTTTGGCTAACCCTCTGCGCCATGTTCTTGCCGGCAGCAGTCTTGGCCGCCGAGGAAGCCTATACTGTCAAACGCGGAGACACCCTCTTTGGGGTTGCGCGAAGGTATGGGCTTTCGCCCTCCGTTTTGGCCGAGCGCAACGGGCTGAGCCGGAACAACTACCTCTACACTGGCCAGCGCCTGATCATTCCGGCGAAGCCAGCGGCACGCAAATCGTCTTCCAAGCCAGGTCCGGCGCCGGCGAAGGCCGCCTCTGTCCGGCTTCCCAGTAATCTCCAGCGGGCGATTGACCGCGCTCCGGTGCGCGTCGGCCGGTGGCGGTATATCATCATTCACCATAGCGGCGTGGATACCGGGACTGTGAAGTCAATGGACCGATATCATCGCGACGTGCGTCGCATGCAAAACGGAATCGCCTATCATTTTGTCGTCGGCAATGGCAAGGGCATGGGCGACGGAGAAATCTCGACAACCCGCCGCTGGACCTGGCAACTCGACGGAGGCCACCTCGCCAGTCTCGCTCAGGACAAGGTCGCCCTTGGCATTTGTCTCGTTGGGAACTTCGATCGGAACCCGCCCAGCGCCCGTCAAATGGAGAGCCTCCGCCTGCTGACCGAGGCGCTCCTGGTGCGGTGCCGCCTCACCCCCGCCGCCGTCAAGACCCACCAGCAAATCAACGTGCTCCACACCCGTTGTCCCGGCACAAAGTTCCCCACTTCCAAGTTCATTCGCTCGCTCAAACCGCCGCCTGCCCGCAAATAGGCAGGATCCCGGCAGACTGCATGGTTGGGCTTCGATTTGCCGCACCGATGCTGCAGACCGGAAGTCGGCCAAACACCGCCACTGCCAGCAAGCGTGGCTGACCGCCGGGTGCGCAGAGGTGTCCGGAAATGCCGCCCGGTTAGGATGTCAAGATGGTTCAGCCCGAAACGTCAAACGTAATCGCTTCGAGATCATCGCAGGGGTTCATAGTCGCGCAGGCCATTGGGCCAGGAAGCGGAGTAGAGCCATTAGAACTGCGTAAGTAACTGTGCTGCAGAGCCGTATTCGCACTCGATGCCCGCCTGTGCCCGCAAACCTTCTGCAAACCCGCCGGGCCGGAGAGGCACCCAGAGCGTGTACACCGGAGGTACACCGGATGCACACCGGAGGTACACCGGAAAATCCCGTGTGCATCCGGTGTACCTCCGGTGTACCTCCGGTGTACTCAGCGCGAACGGCCGGAGAATCGAGCGGTTCGGTCCCAAATGAACCCGAAGTCTGCGGAGAACCTATACGGAGATTTACTATACCCATTGCGGCCTCCTCTGGTGGATTCCCAGGTAAATCTCGCCAGGGTAGCAGGTTATGAAAGGGGCACCCGAAAGTTATCCACGGTGTGTATGCGGCGAGTATACGGTGAGAGCCCGGTGGCACTGGCATTTGCCTTGGGTCTTGCCTGGCGTGAACCTAAATGGCTTTGTGTCCGGCTTGCAATCCTGCGCCCACTGCCGGGTGTTTGGCGCGCTGCCAGACTACCGGCTTGAGTATGGGGTGGACTGCGGTTCCCGGTGTGGGCGCTGAGTCTCAGCCGGCTTTGCGGCGGAACAGGACCAGGCTGGCTCTAGGCTGGTCCGGTTGGGGCAGGGGTTCCTGCCATCGGCCGCCTTGGGAGTCGGTCACCCAGCCCCCGACGCGCTCGTAGTGTTCGGCGAGCAGCTTCTCCACATATTGCACAAATTCTACCGGGCTGTCCTTCTGCATCAACCAACTCAGAGGCGATTGCGTGAGCACAATCGCTGCCGGCGGGTGCGTCTCCAGTTCGCGCATCGCTTCAGCCTGGTAACCTCGCGCCAGCGGGGTGGGAAGGACGAGCGGATAAACGATCACGAAGCGGCTCGCGCTGACGCGGTTGGCGTAGAACAGAATCTGCGGCTCGGACCCGGCCACGAAGACGCGGTCGTTGGGTGAGGTCAACTCGGCCAGGCGCTTCGCGACGGGCAAGGATTCGATGGACGGGTTCCCGCCGGCTGCCTTCTCGACCGCGAACTGTTCCTTGGCGCAGGCGATCCAGGGAAGATCCGGCAGGCAGACCAGCACGACCACTCCGACGGTGAACACGCGGCGCAGAGTGTTCTCGGACCAGACAACCTGGGGTGCGATGAGGGCGGCGGTTTGATGGATGGCGACCGCCGCCAACAGCGCCCAGAAGGGCATCACTGGCACGTAATAATGTCCCAGCGCACTGGCGCCCGTGGACACCCAAGCGGCCAGGAAAATGCCGATCCAAAACCAGACCCGGCGCCGCGCGCGGCACAGGAGGAAGGCCAGCAGCAGGAACAAGATCCACCAGTCCGCCCAGAAGGCCCCCACCCAGGACCATAGACCGGACAGCCCGAATGTGGCCGAGGCCCGATAGAAACGATTGAATTGCACCGTGCATTCCCAGAACCGCTTGCCGCCGTCGCTGGCGAGAAAGGGTGCCAGGATCGCGAGCGTTGCGATGCCCGCTCCCCCGATTGCCGCAAGCCAGCAGGCCATCAGGCTGCTTCGCCCGGCGGGGGCGCGCCTTTGCTCAAACGACCAGGCTGCGAACACCAATCCCAGCACCGGCAGGGCGGTGTACTTATACCAGAGCGCGGTTGCTCCCAGGAGGCCAGCCAGGAACCAGGCGCCAGCGCCGGCCCGCTCCAGACCGCTTTCGACATGCCGGCTAAGGACGTACACCGCGACCGTGGCCAGCAGCGGCAGGACCATGAACATCTCGGTGTTGGCGGTGAACTGCCAGAGGCTGGGTAGAAGCAGCATGGGTGTCGCCAGCCACATCGCCGGCAACGCGAACCCGCGCCCGAACTCGAGCCGGGCGATCAGGCCAAGCAGGCAGGCCGCCAGGCCGGCCGATACGCCGGCCAGCACGCGCGGGAACCAGAAGGTGTCCGGCGCCAAAGCCCCCGCGAGGCCGTAGGTGTAAACCACCATGGGCGGCTTCTGGAGGAAGGCGTGCTCGTAGGGGAGCAGTCCGCGCTTGAGAATCTGCGCGGCGTAGGCGTATTCACCTTCATCACGAACCAGCGGGGCGTCCAGGCTGTTCCAACGCAGAACCACTAGCAACACGCCGATGCCCAGGGCCCCCAGCCACGCCCCGGGACCCGCCTCGCGCACGCACGCGGCAGCCCGGCCTAGGACCGTCGCACACGCCAGGCTGAAAGACCTGAACATCGGGTCTCCGCCTACGGTTCTTGCGCCACTACGACTTTCAGCGATTCGGCAGTTGGATGTGCCGCCAACTCGATCGCCGCAGCCGTCTCTTCAAGAGGAAACTGATGGGTCACGAGGCGGCGGACGTCGAACTTCCGTGAGAAGACCAGACGGGCGACCTCGGCCTGGAGCAGGAAGTCAGCGGAGTAACTGCCGATCAAGTCTTTCTCATCCACGCAGATGGTTGCCAGGTCGAGCGTGGTCTGATCGCCGCGCTTCGTGTGGGCGAACAGCAGCACTTGACCGCCGCCGCGAACCAATCCCTGGGCCTCGCGCACGACCACGTCGGAAGGCACGGCAATCACCGCCGCGTCGAGCCCACGGCCTTCGGTCAGTTGAGCGACGAGGGCTGAGAGTTGAGGGGACACGAATGGGGGTGTGGCACTTGGTGAGCCGTAGGTGGCACGTACTGCGTGTTGCGTGCGGCGGGTCAAAGAGGGGCCATTGGCGGCGCCCGGGTTCGGACTTTGGTTTCCGGCCTTCCTTTGGCCTTCCGATTTCGGCCTTTGGATTTGCACCCCATGCATCGCCCCGAAATCCCGCGCCAATGCCAGCCGCTCGGGGATCAAATCCGTCGCGACCACGCGCATCCCCGCTAGCGCCAGCAGCCGCGTAAACATCAGGCCAATCGGCCCTTGCCCCGCCACCAGCACCGTGTCACCCGGCAGGAGCGCGAGGCGCTGGACGGCTTTGAGCACGGTATTGACCGGTTCGAGCATTGCGCCCTCGAGAAAGGAGTTGCGCGCCGGGATCCTGACCACGCCCGGCAGGACGAATGGCATTACGCGCACGTATTCCGCGTATCCGCCGCCCGCCGGCTCAAAGCCCGCTGTGATCCCGGTGCGCTTGTATTGCGTGCACTGGGCGAAAGCGTGATGACGGCAAGCGTGGCACTTAAGGCACGGCACGTGGTGATGCACCGCCACCCGATCACCGGCCTTGAAGTTCCGCACGCGCGCTCCGGCCTGGACGATGGTGCCGGCCGTTTCATGGCCGAAGATGCGCGGCGGCGGCACCGTGCCATACTGGATCTTCTTGATGTCGGTAGGGCAGACGCCACAAGCGGCCACGCGGACCAGCAACTCCCCCGCCCCGATGCGCGGCACCGGCACAGTCTCAAGCCGCAGCGTGTTCGGTCCGCGATACACAACGGCCCGCATCGTCTTTGGAATCGCAAACATTGGTTCTATTTAGCCGTACATACCGGTCTTCAGCAGCTTCTGAGCTGCGCGAAATAAGCCGAGCGCCGCCGGGCGACCGCGCCGCCTCGCCGTTCGCGGGCGATTAACGCTTAACGGCCGGAGCCGAGTTGGTTGGAGCGCCAGCGGCATGGCGGTTGTGCCGCCGGGTGCCCGGCAGCGGGTCGGCCTGGCCGAGAATGGTATTCAAGCCGCGCGGAAATCGGGGCGACTCGATCCAATCGCACAGGAGCTGCAGTTCGGTTGCGTTGAGGCCCATGGTGGAGCTGCGGGACAAGGAAAGCTGGGCTGGGCCGGTCCGGGTAATGGCAGTGGCACAATTGCCGAGCCTATCTTCGAGGGCGTTGATCCAGGCAACGGTAGCGGACTTGGGCGGCAACTGCGCGCGCCCCAGGAACATGCGGAAAAACTGGCCGAAGTAGAGCCACTGTGCAACCCGCGTGCCGGTGAACTCCCAGTCATAAGCGACGAGCTCGGCCGGGCCGGTGACCTGGGCGAGTAGCGCCGCGGGCGGCGGGTTAGTACTGATATCCCGCACCAATCCACCATAGATCAGGTCGTCCCCGGCGTCCGGGACTGACGCGAGGAAAGGTTCAACCAGCGGCAAGTCTTTCCAGATTACGCCGTTGCTGTTGGTTGCCCGCTGCAACGATCCCTGGCTGTTGGTGGACAGCCATGCATTGCCTTGGTGTATGAGGCGCTCGGCAAGCTGGGCAACCTGGTTGCTGGCGTTGGGGAGCCGGGCGGCGCTGAAGCTCAGGAACGGCAGACCGTCTTCCGCCCAGAAATAGACTTGGCTCGGTGGCGCGCCGGGAAAGATGTGCTGCCACCACTTCTGCGACGCCAGCCACGGTCCGACGCCCCGAAGCCCGGTAAAGCTGATCAGCGGGTCGTGGACGAGGTTGGTCGGGATATTCCATTGGCCCAGATCCGAAGGCAGAGGCTGCAGGAAATTGGCCTGGAGGCGCGTGCGCACCGCCCGCCCGTCGCCGGTCACGACTAGGATCAGCCGAGGCAGGTCCGCGGGCAAACCCGAAGGCAGAGACATCGCGCTGGCGACGCGTGGCAGGGCCGCCTCGCCGTAGAGCCAGAAGTCTTTGGGCTGCGGGGCAAACGGCAGGCCTGTGCGCAGGGCCAGGTCTCGCAGCTCGGCCGCCACGGCATTGGTTTGCTGTCCCACACCCACCACGGTCCATTCGCCGGCAGGCGCGAAATCTATGTGCCGGATGAGCGGCGTTCCGGGGATCGAGAACTGCAGGTGCCAACCATTGGTCCGGCCGGGCGCCGCGACCACGGAGCTGCCGGTAACCGATTCCAGCAAGGCGGCGAGATTGGTTTCCCATGAGCTGGCACGCTCTGGACTGAGGCGCACAGCGAGAGCCAGGTCGCCGGGCTGGTTGGTCACCTGGCGAACTTCGAGGAAGGACTCCTGCTGGATCAAATCCACCAGCAGGGCACGGAACCGAGCCGGTGAGCCGGTCAGACGCGATTCGTAATTGCTGACCGGTGACGGACCGCTGTTGGTTGACCCCGGCGGGCCGATATAGGCGAGCTGATTGGTGATCGCCAGGACGTCGTTAGTGGTTAATAGTCCCCAAGCCAGCCGGTCCAGCACGACTCCTATGAGATTTCTGCTCTCCGGCAGGTTCCAGATGGCCGCGGCGGAGGCCGTATTGGTATCGGCGGCCAGACGCTCCGTGCCCAGCCACCGCAGACGGGCGATGGTCTCAGGTGGCGGAGGAGGCAGCAACACCGGGGCGGGTGCGGACTTCTTGCAGCCGACAACCAGGGCTCCCATAAAGAGCAACGCCAGCAGCAGCGCAACGCGCCTTGCTCGGTTCTCGCCTGCCGATGGCCAAGCACCGCAGCGCTCCTGCACTCCGTTCTGTCTGATCCACATAAAGCTGAGGCTTATACAGCGGAAAAGGCCGGCGCGCAAATCGAATTCAGAGCGAATTCGTTGTCGCAGAGGGTCTGGGTTGGTCCATCGTCTAGCTCACTATCAGAGACATTGCGCCGGCTGGAGGGCGCGGTCGTAACGAAGCCATCCACCGCGCAGGAACCTGCGACTGCCGCCAAGTCACGCCGCTGGTCTCACGATCGAGCCGGTTCACCAACTGCGGGTGCGAGCCGGGCCCGAGGTGCAGGCGCGCGCGCCCGATCAAGCTGGAATGCTCGCCCGCCTTCGTGGGATGGCAGACCAATCCTGCGGGCTTGTTGATGATCAGCAGCTCGCGGTCTTCGGAAATGATTTCGAAAAGCTCTGCCACAGTCGGATTGCGGGGTGAAATCATGCCGGGTGGAACGGCGGCTGCAATACGGATTTCTGTTTTCCCGGCTCGCGATTTCGACTACACCTCTGCCGACCGACACAGCTATACGGGATGATGACTGAACCGGCGCAGACGACTCTACCGCCTCCCGCAGGCGACGCGCGATGGTGCGGTGTTCTGCCGCGCCGGGCGGTTCGACCTGTCTGGATTGGCCTGCTCCTGGCTGTCGCCACTCTGCTCGTCTATTACCCGGCGGCCCGGTTCGACTTTATCAACCTGGACGACCCCCTGTATGTCAGCTCGAACACCAACGTCCAGAAGGGCCTGACCCTCGATGGCATGACCTGGGCGTTGTCCACGAGCCACGCGGGTAATTGGCATCCACTGACCTGGCTTTCTCACATGCTCGACGCGCACCTGTTCGGCCCCGGCCCGGCAGGCCCGCACGTCGTCAATCTCTTGTTCCACGTGGCCAATACTCTCCTCCTCTTCGGCCTGCTCCGGTGGCTGACGGGAGCCGTTTGGCGCAGTGCTTTGGTGGCCGCGCTGTTCGCCCTGCACCCGCTTCACGTGGAATCGGTGGTCTGGATTTCCGAGCGGAAGGATGTGCTTAGCGCTTTCTTCTTCCTGCTAACGCTGTGGGCGTATGGCCGCTTCGCCGCAGTTCAGAGTCTAGCGTCCAAAGTCCAAGGTCAGCCATCAGCCGTCGAGAGGCGGCAATCTTCCCCGGTCCTCCGTCTTTCATCTTCGAGCTTTTATTTTCTCTCCCTCCTCTTCTTCGTCCTGGGTCTGATGAGCAAACCGATGTTGGTGACCGTGCCGTTCGTTCTGCTTCTGCTGGACTACTGGCCACTTGGCCGCTTTGGACTGCCGGCTCAAGAGCCGAGACTCAAGGCCCTCATTTCCCTGCTCCGGGAGAAGATCCCGTTCTTCCTGCTGAGCGCGGGTTCCTGCGTGGTGACCTTTATGGTTCAGACGAGGGGCGGGGCGGTGCAGTCCCTGGCCCAGAGGTCTCTCGGTTCGCGCCTCGAGAACACACCGGTTGCTTATGCGCGCTATCTGGGCAAGACCCTCTGGCCGGAAGGCCTGGCGACCCCTTATCCGCGGGCAGAAGACTGGCCGCTCATCCAAGTGTTGCTTGCTGTGGGTCTGCTGATCGGCCTGAGCCTTGCGGCCGTCTGGTTGAGCCGCCGGTTTCGCTTCGTGGGGGTCGGCTGGTTTTGGTTCGTCGGCATGCTGATCCCGGTTATTGGCCTGATCCAGGTTGGCGAGCAATCCATGGCGGACCGCTATACCTATCTACCGTTGATCGGTTTATTTATCATCCTGGCGTGGGGCGCAGGGGAAGCCTGCGGCCGTTGGCGGTGGCCGAAGGCGGGCTGTGCGGGCATTGCCGGTTTGATGTTGGTTGCTTGCGCGGCCACGACCCGCCGGCAGATCGGACACTGGGAGAACAGCGAGACCTTCTATCACCATGATCTGGCAGTGACGCGGAAGAACTGGGTTGCCTGTTACAACCTCGCCTGGTACCTCGACCAGCAGGGGCGCGTTGACGACGCCTTGGCCTATTACCGGCGAGCGATCGAAATCGAGCCCCGAAATCCCGATCCGGTAAACAACATCGGGGTCGCGCTCGTGGACAAGAAGCAATACGCCGAAGCGATCCCGTATTTCGAGCGGGCGCTGAAAGCAGAGCCGGGTTTTTACGAAGCCCACAACAACCTCGGCAAAGCGCTGGAGGAGCTGGGCAGGCTGGACGAGGCTATCCGCGAGTACCGCTTGGTGCTGGAGAAAAAGCCCGATCACGTCAGCGCGCTCAACAACCTCGGCAGTGCCCTCTCCCGCAAGGGGCAATTTGCCGAGGCCATGCCTTGTTACGAGGCTTCTCTGCGGGCGAAGCCGGATCAGGCTACCGCCCACTATGGCCTGGCCAGCGCTTTGGCCCGGCTGGGACGGGCGGACGAAGCCATTAGTCACTACCAACAGGTGTTGCAGCGTATTCCCAATAACGCATTAGCCCACAATGACCTGGGGCTCGTCCTGGCCCGGAAAGGGAATCTGGATGAGGCCATCCTGCATTTCCGCGAAGCGATCCGCTGCAAGCCCGACGACCCCGACTTGTTGTGCAACCTGGGCCGAATTCTGGCCGGCCAGCAGAAATCGGATGAAGCGATCCCTCTTTACCTCCAGGCTTTGCGCATTGCTCCGACCAACGCCAACGCGCACATCGCCCTGGGCCAGGCGCTGGCTGCGACGGGGAAACTTGACGATGCGATCGCCCGGTTTCGGGAGGGCGTCCGACTCCAGCCCGGCAACCCCAGCGCGCACCTTAACCTGGGCCGCGCTCTGGCTATCCAGGGCAGGTCCGACGAGGCCCTCCAGCATTACAACGAGGCCCTGCGACTCAGGCCGAACTACCCTCAGGCCCGGCAGGAACTGCAAGCCATCACCGGGCAGAAGCCGCAATGAACCTCGATCACTCGCAGGTTCGGTGAGCGCCCGGGTGCCCGGGCGCCAGTTCCGCGCGAGAAATCCTTTGACACGCCAATCCGGAAGGCTCAACCCTTTTGTCATGCGCCTTTTCCAGATCATTTTTAACCCGACCAGCGCCGCGGAACTGGCCCGGATGCCCAAAGAGCTGCAACTTCAGATACTCGGCGAGTTTCGCGGGTTGCCGCAGCAGGTCATGAACACCGAGTTGGACAAGTTCGGGAAGCTGGAGCGCGCGGGCCGGACCCTGCACCGGTTCCGGGTAGGTGATTACCGCGTCTATTTCGAGCGCCACGAACTCGGCTTAGTGGTGCACCGCATCCTGAGCCGCCACACGGTGAAGGATTTCCTGTTCCGATCCGGCTTGAAAGTGCAGGAAGACGAGGCGCTGCAACAAAACCCGAAATTCTGGGACCTGATCGAGAGCGCCAAAGCCGCTAGCCAAAAGAGTTGAGGAATGCTTTCCGATTAGGGATTCCCCACGAGCTGACCGTTTCGCCGCGGTGGCGCACTCCTTCTACAGGCTCTTCATCGCACTGTCCAGAGCCGCGAAGAGCTGGCTCATGGTCGCTTCGGTTTCGTCGCCCATGTTCGAGATGCGGAAGGTCGTACCCTTGATCTTGCCGTAGCCGCCGTCAATGAGGAAGCCTTGGTCTTTCACCAGCTTCTGCAGCTTCGGCACGTCCACCACCCGACCGCCCGGTCGGGCGCCGTTGCTTACACAAGTCAGCGTGAGGGATTCAAAGCCTCTATCGGGAAAGAGGTTGAAGCCGTGTTTGGCGGCCCAATCGCGCGTCATCTGGTTGGTCCGGCGATGGCGGGCGTAACGCGCTTCCAGCCCTTCGGCAAAGATATCTTGCAACTTGGATTCCAGCGCATAGACATGCCCGATGCTCGGTGTGCTGGGCGTCATGCTCTGCTCCGCGTTCTTCTGAAATTCCGACAAATCGAAGTAATAACCGCGGTCTTTGATGGTCGCAGCTTTGGCCCGTGCCGCGGGCGAGCACACGAAGATGGCCGTGCCCGGCGGCAGTGCGAACGCCTTTTGCGTGCCAGCCAGCAGCACGTCAATGCCCAACTCGTCGAACTTCAGGGGCACGGCGCTCATCGAGCTGACCGAGTCCACGATGAACATGACATCGGGATACTTCTGCTTCAGGGCCGCAATCTCCTCGATCGGGCTCATCACCCCAGTGGAAGTCTCGTTGTGAATCACCGTAAGCGCGTCAAACTGGCCGCTGGCGAGCTTCTTGTCCACCTCTGCGGCGCGGATGGGCGAGCCCCACGGCACCTGCAGCGCCTCGGCTGCCTTGCCGCAACGCTGCGACACATCAAACCACTTGTCCGAGAACGCGCCGCACATGCAGTTGAGCACTTTCCTGGAGACCAGGTTGCGGATGGCCCCTTCCATCACGCCCCAGGCCGAGGAGGTGCTGATATAGACGAGCTGCGTGGTGGAAAGCAGTTGTTGCAGTTGCGGCTGAATTTTCGCGTAGAGGTCTTTGAAGCCCTGCCCGCGATGGCCGATCATCGGTGTGCGGAAGGCGCGGAAAGTCTTCTCGCTAACCTCCACGGGTCCTGGAATATGTAGTTTAACGTGTCCCATAGGTTGAACGATTCTCTCAGTACCGGGGACCGATAGGCAATCGAATTTCGGAACCCGGAAGGGGAGCAGAACTCCCTTCGGCGCCCTGGCCCTCGGCTGAGGGCCTTTGGGTGCCAGGAGATGCTCAGGCTAGCTGCTCGCCGCAGCCGGGGTCTTTCGCGGCGCCAGGATCCACTCAAAGATGAGCTTCACAGGATCTCCGGTCTTGATCAGGCCGAAAGCGAGTTTGGGGGCTGGCGGTTCGATCTTGAAGTCGGTCATCTTGAGCGTCACGGTGCCAGCAATCTTAAGCTTCTTGTCCGCCATCGGAGTCACATTGACGAGCATGGCAATCTTGTTGGTCACCCCGGCGATAGCGAGATCGCCTTTGGCGTCGAACACGTAGGCGCCATCCTTGTCCTTGGGAGCCTCCTTGAGCACGAGTTCGCTCAGGCGGTACTCGATGCGCGGGTAAGGGACCTTCTTCGTTACCGGGTCTTCGGAAGCCTTGAGTTTCTCGTACATGATGTTGTCCATCGGGTCGCTGTACGGCCGGCCGTCTTTCTCGATGCTCTTGAGCGAACGCACGGTGACGAAGGCCTCGACTTTAGCGTCCATCTTGCCGGGGGTCGCCGCCTGGCCGGGCTCGGTCGGGAAACCGGGACCGACTTCCATCATGCCGCCGATGATGCTGCTCTCCACCTGCCAATCATGGATGTTGGAGGTGCCTTCGATGCGCATCTTGCTGCCCGACCGGGCTGCGTAGGTAGTCTTTTGGTCCGCGGCTTGCAGCGACAAGGCCGCCAGCAGCAGCAAGGTGATTGTAACCGAGATCAGTGTCTGCTTCTTCATGCTTCGTGTCGTCATTTAACTTGTCAGAGTCGTCGGTGATTTGGACGTTCTAACGATTACTTTAATTCATACCAATCCGGCTGCAATTCAATTCGTTTGCCGGTGGTGATGGCCTCGTTAGCCTTCACAGCGGTGACGACGGTTTGGAAGCCCTCAAGGTAGCCGGCGGAGGCGCGCCGGGGCACTTTGGCCAGGTGTTCCATCATGCCCTCGAGGTCGTCGGCACCGTAGCTGGCCTTGTAATCCTCCGCCGCGGCATTGAGGTCCACCGAGTTGCGCAGGAAGTTGGTGAGGGCGTGCCACAGAGGCGTGTTTGTAAACGGCTCTTCCTGCACCGGCTGCCCCTTTCCGTCCGCCGGGGGTTTCTTGCTGGCGTCGGCGACCAGGGCGATGCCAGTCTCCTTGTAGAACTGAACCTTGTCGGCATAGACTTCCCAGCCGAACAGGGGTGAATCCACCTCCTTGAACATCCAAGCCTTGCTCTCGCGCATCATGATCGCCGCATCGCTGCCGTAAATCACTTCGTATTCTCCGTCGAAAGAGTTCGCCAGCGTGGCGTCGTACAGCATCCGCACGTTCTTGGGGAACTCGATGACGGCTTGCACGGTGTCGGGCACGTCGCGGCCGTCATTCCAGAAGTTGGTCGAACCGAAACCGCTGATCGCCGTCGGCAGGGCATTGATGAACCAGCCTTCCTGGTCAATTTGGTGGATGCCGATCTCACCGATCAGACCGAGCGAGGTGGCTTGGTTCAAGCGCCAGTTGAGTGCCTTTTCGCGGTCCGGATTGGGTGAAGTGGAGCGCCAGCTTGTCTTCTTGTGCCATTGCGCGCGCGCTTGGACCATCTTGCCCAATGAGCCCGCGCGGATGAAGGGAAGCAGGAAGTGTCGCTGGGGGTCGGACCGCATTTGCAGGCCGGCTTGGAAGATGCACTGCCCGGCGGCTTTGGCCGCCAGCGCGATCTCGCGCGCATCCTCGATGGTATTGGCCAGCGGAGCCTCGCAATACACGTGCTTGCCGGCCTTCAACGCCGCCAGCGCGAGATCTTTGTGGGTGTGGGTGGGCGTGGCTATGACAACGGCTTTGATCTCTTTGTTGTCGAGGATGGTTTTGTAATCCTCAGTCTGGGCCGCGCCCGGGGCCGCGCTGGCGGTGCGCTTGAGCGAGGCGGGGTAGGTGTCGCAGATCGCCGCGATATCCGCTTCCGGCACTCGTGCGAGCGTATTGACGATCTCACGACCTCTTGTGCCGAGGCCGATCACCGCGACTTTGATCTTAACCACGTTCACCTTGGTCGGACCGGCGGGAGTCTCGTTGGTCTGGGCGAACAGCTCCACGCCACCCAGCATGGTCATCATGGTTGCCACGGATCCGCCTCTTAGAAAATCGCGCCGGTTAAATCCCAGCGCGTCGGTTTCGTTCTCGTTCATAACAGTCAATTTCTCGCTTGAACATCCGGCTTCTGACATCTGGCTCCCACCGGTTGCTACTCCACCGGCGCTATCTGGGGCTTGGCGTTGCCCTTCTCCAAGCCCAGCGCCCATTTGATCCCGCCCAGAATATGGGCCTGGTAGGCCTCGGCAACTTCCTTCGGATTCTTGCGGTCGGGCCATTTCGGATCCCACACATCTTCGCGATGGCCCAGCGATGTGTAGAACACGCGGCCTTCGCCATATTCCTTGCACCAGGCAACCGGATAATCTCCCGGCGTCTTGTCGTTGGGATGCTTGTCGAGTGTCAGCAGGCCGTGAACCTTCGTGCGATCGAAGTTCTTGAACTGGTAGATCTCGTCGAACACCTTCCAGTTGGCCGGCAAGTGGCGGCAGGCGGGACACTCCTGATCCTGGTTGATTGCGTCCACCTCGACCTGCGCCCCGTGTGTCTTGAATTCGGCGCCAATCATTTCGATGTAGGGCTTGAAGTCGTGGAACGTATCGGTCGCCGAGTGCATACCCACAAAGCCCTTGCCGGACTTGATCCAGTCCAGGAACGCCTGATTGTCGGGCAAAGGCAAATTACCCGTGGTGTTGGCAAAGATCACCGCATCATAGACCTTCAGCGCGGCCGGACTCATCTTCTCGGCCAGGATCGCTTGGATCGCTGCATCTACCCTGGCTTTGTCCGGCTTGCCATCAGGGCCTTTGAATTGTGGGTCGGCCGGTTCGACCCGCGCGTATTCGACGGTGAACGCGCTGCTTTCCTTGCCCAACTGTGCCAGCACCTTTTCGGCCGTCGGGATCGAGCTATGCCGGAATCCCTTGGTAACGGTCACCACCAGCACCTTCTTGGGGGCAGCCAGGGCCAGCGAGGGCAGTCCGGCAAAACCGCAGGCTACAACCGCGGCAACCAGCAGTTTTCCGGATAGAACCACGTTCATTGCATTTATAAAATTGACCGGTCGGGGCGACCGACCATCGCCCATTCTCAGACTCATAAGGCAGACATGAAATTCATTTTGGACCTCGGGGTCAAGGCTTCTGTGTCAGGCTTAGCGCCTGCTGCAGAACAAAGGCGTCATAGGCCCGCAGCAGCCGGTCACGCGCTCTGCTTTCCGTCCGCCGGCCCTGCTCCGGACCGAGACAACATCTGCACTACGGTCGTTTTCGGCACCTGCCACCTAACCAGAGCGCTGCGGGCGGTTACGCTCCTGGTCGGCGATCACCGCCAGGAATTCTACGCCGAACTGACTCGCTCGCCTGGGTCCAACACGGGCTATCCCGGCCAACTCCTCAATGCTACGCGGATAGAGCCGGGCCATCTCGCGCAGCGCCGAATCGTGCAGGATGATGTAAGCCGGCACGCCGCGTGCCTCCGCCAGCTTCCGGCGCACCATCCGCAGCCGCTCAAACAGCGTCTCGTCATACGGCGCATCGTCCGAAGCGCTGCGCCGCCGCGCCTTGGCCGGTTTTGCCCCGGGCTCCTCGAAAGAGGTCTCCGCAAATATCTGCCGCGGTTGTGTCTCCAGGTGACCCGCGATCACCGCCAGCAGCACCTGCGCAAATTCCTGCAGCTTCCGCGCGCTCATGCCGCCGATGCGCGCCAGCGCCCGCTCGTTGGCCGGGTAATCGCGCGCCATCTGCCGCAAGGTCACATCCGAGAAGAGAATATGCGGCGGCACCGCGCGCTCGTCAGCCAGTTGTTTGCGCAGCCGCACCAACCGCTCGAACAGCAACTCGTCGCAGGCGATTTCTCCGATGCGATGCTCCTGAGGCTTGGGCGCGCTCACGGGCCGGGTTAGCCTGACCGGCTTGCGCTGCTTGAGCACCGCCAGGCCCTCCTCCGTCAGCCCCAGCAGGCTGAACTGATCGCGGGCCACCTGCCGCACCAGGCCCAGCCGGATCAACTCCCGCCCGATGGCCTTCCACGCCGGCCGGCTGTGTTCCCCGCCAATGCCGTAAGTCGAGAGCTTCTCGTGGCCCCACTTGCGGATGCCCTCGGTCTCCGCGCCCGTCAGCACCTCGACGATCTGGTTCAAGCCAAACTCAAACCCGCTTTGCTGCCGGATGCGGTAGATGCACGACAGGAACTTCTGCGCTACCAGCGTCCCGTCGTAGGTATCCCGCGGCGAGAGACAGTTGTCGCACCCGCGGCAATTGTCCCCGTTTGACTTCTCGCCGAAGTAACCCAGCAGTTCACCGCGGCGGCAGCCGGCGGATTCGGCGTAGTGAACCATCTTCCGCAATTGCTCATGCGCGATGTTCCGCTCCCTGGGGTCGGGCTTCTCGTCAATGAACCGTGTCTGCTTCATCACGTCCCCGGCGCTGAACAGCAGCACGCATTCGCTCGGCAACCCGTCCCGCCCGGCCCGGCCCGTCTCCTGATAATACCCCTCGATATTCTTCGGCAAGTCGTAGTGCACCACGAATCGGACATTGGGCTTGTTGATGCCCATGCCGAAGGCGATCGTCGCGCAAATCACCCGCACCTCGTCGCGCAGGAAGAGCTCCTGGTGCTCCGAACGTTCCTTGGGCGTCAGTCCGGCGTGGTAGGGCCTGGCTTTGACGCCATCTTCGCTGAGCCGCCCGGCCACGCTCTCCGTCGTCTTGCGCGACTGGCAATAAACGATGCCGCTATCCTTGGGCCGCGCGCGCAGGAATTCCAGGAGCTGTTCATACGGCTTGTTCTTGGCAAAGACGCGGTATGTCAGGTTCGGGCGGTTGAAGCTGGCCACGTAGCAGCTCGGCTCGCGCAGCTTCAGCAGCGCGACGATGTCGTGGCGCACGCGCTCGGTCGCCGTCGCCGTCAGGGCCATCATTGGCACGGTGGGGAACAGTCGGCGCAGCTCCGCGAGCTGGCGGTATTCGGGCCGGAAATCATGCCCCCATTCACTGATGCAATGCGCCTCGTCAACGGCCAGCAGGTTCACGCCCCACCGCTGCAAGTCGGCCAGGCACCCGGAGAGCATGAGCCGCTCCGGCGCGACGTAGAGCAACCGATACTGCCCCGTATGCAGACCATGCAGCCGCGCCCGCGATTCCCCCGCCGCCAGCGAAGAGTTGAGGAAGGTCGCCGGCACCCCGCTCGCCTGCAATGCATCCACTTGGTCCTTCATCAGCGCGATCAGTGGTGACACCACCACCGTCAGCCCCGTCCGCGCCATCGCCGGCAACTGAAAGCAGAGCGACTTCCCCCCGCCTGTCGGCAGCAGGGCAAACACGTCCTTGCCGGACAGCGCGTCGCGGATGATCTCCTCCTGCAACGGGCGAAAGGACCTGAACCCGAAGTATTGCTTCAGGAGCGGCAGCAGTTGCGGCGGACCAGATTCCACCCGGCGAGTCTATAGCAGCCTGGCATGCCAATGCACGCGACAAACCCACCCCCTTCCCCGCCATGCTCCCTATCTTACGGCAAGAACTGCCTCGAATGGCGCTAAGTTAAGGCTTAAATCATTAGGGCTCAGGCACTTGCAGGTGAGCACGCAATCCCCTGGCAGGGAAGCCTCGATCCAGGCTCGCCCACCCCACCTCGGTTGAATTACGCACCGGACAGGTCCCGGAGTGCCTAGCCAGAGGTTCTCCGAAAAGGGTGCTGAGAGACTTTGAGACAGCGA
>CAZVFC010000051.1:0-64937 GCA_964625855.1 uncultured Verrucomicrobiota bacterium
TCTGCATTAACCCTGTTTTACCGGCATCCCGCCACTATCATGCATACGCGCTGCCGGCGGGCGGCGGCTGCGCGAGCTTTATAGCCTTGCCCGGGAGGAGAGGAGCCGCTAAACGTGGCAGTGCTGGCGGACGTGTGTGGCGCGCGCCCGGCCGGGCGGTTCAAACCCAACGAATACTATGACAAGAACCATCTATTCTGTTCTGCTCGCCGCCGCGCTCACCAGCGTCGGTCAGGCGGCCGACCGCGATCTGAAGTTGGAAAGGGACTTCACGCATCCGCCAGCCGCCGCGCGTCCTTGGGTTTATTGGTTCTGGCTCAACGGCAACCTCTCTAGCAACGGCATCACCGCCGACCTGGAAGCCATGCAGCAGGCAGGGATCGGCGGCGTGCTGATTATGGAGGTGGACCAGGGCGCTCCCAAGGGTCCGGCGGCATTCGGCCAGCCGGGCTGGCGGGAGCTGTTCAAGCACGTTGTGGGCGAAGCGCATCGGCTGGGCCTCGAGGTCAATATGAATAACGACGCCGGCTGGTGCGGCAGCGGCGGCCCCTGGATTACACCCGAGCTGGCGATGCAGAAGGTGGTGTGGACCGAGACCAATGTGCAGGGGCCCATGCATTTCTCAGGCGCGCTGATGGAGCCCACGACAGTGGCAGGCTATTATCGCGACATCACCGTGTTGGCATTCCCAACACCGGCTGGCGATGCGCGCATTGAGGGGATTCGAGGCAAAGCGGCCTTTACTCCGACGTTCATCGGTCCGAGGGCAAGTTTTGCTCCGGTGCCGGCCGAGCAAACGGTGGCTCGCGACCGGGTGCTGGCTTTGCAGGGGCGCCTGGATGCCACTGGCCGCCTGGACTGGGACGTGCCAGAAGGCAACTGGACCCTCTTGCGGTTCGGCCATACGCCGACGGGCCAGCAGAACCATCCGGCACCGGAGGCGGGCCGGGGGCTGGAGTGCGACAAGCTGAGCCGGGCAGCGGCGGAGGTGATGTTCGACGGCTTGATGGGCAAGCTGGTGGCGGATTCGAAGCCACTGGTCGGCAAATCGCTGGTCGCGACCCATATTGATAGCTGGGAAGTCGGCTCGCAAAACTGGACGCCGCTGTTTCGGGAGGAATTTCAGAAGCGGCGCGGGTATGACTTGCTGCCGTACCTGCTAGTGATGACGGGGCTCGTGGTGGAGAGCATGGAGGTGTCGGAGCGGTTCTTGTGGGACTTGCGGCAGACGATTTCGGAGCTGGTGCTGGAGAACTATGCCGGCTATTTCCGCGAGCTGGCACACCGGCATGGGCTGCGCCTTTCCATCGAAGCTTACACCGGTTGCCCGGTGGACGAAATGGCCTACGCAGGCCGGGCCGACGAGCCCATGGGCGAATTCTGGTCGTGGGCAAAATACGGGGCGGCGTTTAGTTGCACCGAGATGACTGGAGCGGCGCACGTGTACGGGAAACGAATCGTTGGGGCCGAGGCGTTCACGGCAAACTCGCAGGAGAAATGGCTGGGGCATCCGGGAGACATCAAGGAGCTTGGGGATTGGGCGTTCTGCGAAGGGATCAACCGGTTTGTGTTTCACCGCTATGCCTTGCAGCCGTGGCAACAGGCGGTTCAGCCGGGGATGTCCATGGGACCCTGGGGTCTGCACTACGAGCGTACCCAAACGTGGTGGGAGCAATCGAAGGCGTGGCATGAATACCTGGCCCGCTGCCAGTTTCTACTGCAACAGGGTCTGTTTGTAGCTGACCTCTGCCTGCTAGGCCCGGAGGGTTCGCCGCAAACGATTGATGGGCAGAAAGCCTTTGTCTCGCGTGCGGCCGGCACCGCCGGCGAGCCGCTGGACCGCCCTGGACATAATTTCGATACTTGCCCGCCAGAAGCGGTGCTCACGCGGATGTCGGTGAAGGATGGCAAGATCGTGCTGCCCGACGGCATGAGCTACCACCTGCTGGCGCTTCCGCGGTCCGAAACGATGACGCCACAGCTCCTGCGCAAGATCAAGGAACTGGTGCACGCCGGCGCCACGGTAGCCGGCAACCGGCCCCTCAAGTCACCGAGCCTGAGCGGGTATCCGGCGTGCGACGCGGAGCTGAAAAACCTGGCGGATGAACTGTGGGGCACCAATGCGATCACTACCGACCTCACGGAGGTGCGCCATGCAAAGGGACGAGTGTTTTGCGGAACGCGCCTCGCGCCGGAGCCAAACCGTTCTGCCGAGCTTCTCGCCGGCTTGTCGGCGGCCAGATGGATCTGGCACCCAGGGGGCAATCCGGCCTCCGCGGCGCCGGTGGGGGCGCGCTATTTCCGCCGGGTGGTGGAGGTTGACCCGTCGGCCAGGGTGGCCACGGCCCATCTATTGATGACAGCCGATAACTCTTTCGAATGCTGGATCAACGGCAAAGCGGCGGGTGCGGGGGACGATTTCACCCGTCTCTACGATCGGAACGTGACTCGTCTGCTGCGGCCAGGATCCAATCTGATTAGTGTGAAGGCGGTCAACGGGGCCACCGCACCTAATCCGGCTGGCCTGATCGGTCTCCTGAACCTCAAGTATCGCGATGGGCGCAGTGTGACCGTCCTTACGGATACGGCGTGGGAATCGGCCGCGGACGCGACCGGCAATTGGCGCTCGGATGCGGCGCAGACCAACGGATGGGGCGCCGCGATGGTGCTGGGGCAGTTGGGCATGGACCCGTGGGGCAACACCCACCAGAAGGCCCTCGCGTCGGATCTCTACCCGGACATCGAGTTGCTCGGCCAATTGCTCGACGAGACTGTACCGCCGGATTTCGCCTACACCACGAAGGATCTGAGCCAGAGCCTGCGGTTTATTCACAAGCGCCTGGAGGGCGCGGAAGTGTATTTCGTGGCCAACAAGACAACCGACGTCCAGGAGGCCTTGTGTTCGTTCCGCGTGCAAGGCAGGCGCCCCGGGCTCTGGCGCCCGGAGACTGGCGAGATCGTGCGCCCGGCGATTTATGACGAAGTCGAGGGCCAGGTGAGGGTGCCGATACGCTTCGAGCCTTCTGAGTCGGTGTTCGTCGTGTTTCGAGCCAACGCCGACCTCGAGCGGGATCGGGTCGTTTCTGTGACCCGCGACGGACGAACGCTGGCGCAAACAGCACCATCCGATGATGAGCCGCTGGAGGAACCGAGCGAGGGAGAGAGTCACGTCGAACTGGAGCGTTCAGAACGGGGCGGGATGTCGGCGCTGGTGTGGCAGCCAGGGAGATACGCGCTGAAAAGGGCCGACGGGAGCAGTGAGAGATTCCGATGTGCGGCGTTGCCCGAGCCGCTGGAACTCGCTGGTCCCTGGCAGGTGGAATTCACCCCGGGCGGTGGGGCACCGGGCCGCTTGACGTTCCCGGAGCTGATGTCCTGGGCCGACCACCCTGAGCCAGGCGTGAAGCACTTCAGCGGCACGGCCACCTATACCAGGACTTTTGCCATGCCCCGCGGGTTTGTCGCAAAAGACCAGCGGCTGTTTCTGGACCTGGGCGAAGTGGCGGTGATGGCCGAGGTGCGTCTGAACGGAAAGGCACTGGGCACGCTGTGGAAGGCGCCCTTCCGCGTCGAGGTCACCGCGGCCATCAAGCCCGGCGACAATGTGCTGGACGTGAAGGTCGTCAATCTCTGGGTCAATCGTCAGATCGGCGACGAACTCCTGCCGGAGGATAGCGACCGCAACCCGAATGGCACGCTTAAGCAGTGGCCGCGGTGGCTGCAAGAGGGCAAGCCCAGCCCGGCGGGCCGCTACACGTTCACGAGCTGGCGCCTGTGGCAAAAGGATTCGCCGTTGCAGGAATCGGGGCTGCTGGGGCCGGTGACCATTTGGGCGGCGAAGCAGATCGCCATCAGCAGTCGCTAACCAGAGGACTCGTTGTTGAACGGGTTGAACTTGCTGCCTTACCCTCGCTCGCTACGACGCGAACCAGGATTCTTTCGGCTGCCGCCCCGGGCGGTGTTGCATCTGGACGCGGCGTTGCCCAGGGACGCTGTCCTGCTCCCCGTGGCGGCGCGGCTGCAATCGGCCGCTGAGGCGGTCGGCACCGAGTTGGAAGTGGTCACGGGCCCGGCGGAACATCCGCGCCTGGCTATCCGTGCCTGGCAAAACACCGACCCGCCGGACCACGCCGAAGCTTACGCGCTAACGATTGGCGCGGACGGGGTGATGCTTCATTACCGGCAGGCCGGAGGGCTGCGTGCCGGCGTGGCGACGTTGCGGCAACTCCTGCGCGAGCATGGGCGGCGGTTGCCGCGGCTCAGGATCCGCGATTACCCGGACTTTGCGCGCCGCGGCGTGATGCTGGACGTGTCGCGGGGCAAGGTGCCCAAGTTGCAGACGCTCCTGGACTTGGTAGATCACCTGGCCGACTTCAAGATCAATGAGTTCCAGCTCTATATTGAGCACACGTTTGCCTATCGGAACTACGAGCCGGTGTGGCGCAACTGGGGCGCCCTCACGGGGGAGGAGATGTTGCGGCTGGATGCGCGGTGCCGCGAGCTGGGGATTGACCTGGTGCCAAACCAGAACTCGTTCGGTCACCTGCGTTACTGGCTGGCATATCCGCCGCTCCGGAAGCTGGCGGAGGTCACCGAGCCTTACGAATGCGCCGGCGGGGCTTACCTGCGCTACCCGACAACCCTGGCGCCGAATCATTCGGGGACCTTGCCCTTCCTCCGCGAGCTTTACGACGAGTTCCTGCCGCACTTCACCAGTGCACGCTTCAACGTCGGCTGCGACGAGACGTGGGACCTGGGTCGCGGCCAGAGCGAACGGCTTTGCGCGGCAAGAGGCTCCGGGCGGGTCTATGTGGATTTCCTGAAGCAAATCCACCGGGAGGTTGCCGCGCGGGGGCGGCAAATGATGTTTTGGGGCGACATCATTCTCAGTAAGCCGGCGCTGATCCGGGAGCTGCCGAGAGATATGATCGCATTGAACTGGGGCTACGAACCGAAGCATCCTTTTGATCAAGAAGCACTTCTATTCGCGAGATCGAAGATGCCGTTTTACGTTGCGCCCGGCACGTCCGCGTGGATGAGCCTGGTTGGCCGGCATGACAACGGCTTTGCCAACCTGCGCGTGGCGGCCGACTCGGGCCGCAGCCATGGGGCAATGGGTTACCTGAACACGGACTGGGGCGACGGCGGCCATCCGCAGCCCCTGGCGGTGAGCTGGCTTCCGTACCTGCTGGGCGCCGCGCTGAGCTGGTGCGCGCGGTCCGCGGATGAAAAGCTGCTCGTCCCGGTGCTGAGCCGCGACGTTTTTCACGATCCGACGCGGCGCATGGCCGACGCGGCCCTGGCACTCGGCCTGGCGCATCGCAAGCTGGACTACTATGCCTTCAACGTGACTCCCCTAGGAGCGGTGATCGCCGCGCCCGATCCGAGAACCCGTGAGCTGGCCTGTCGTGACGGACTGAAATACTATGCCCGGATTCCGGAGATCAATATCCGCGCTGCCGAGGATGAGGTGGAAGCGCAGCGGCGTGTGCTCCGCCGCGCGCAGCCGCGGACGCCTGCTGCGGCGATTCTCGCGGCCGAGCTGGACCTGGCCGCGAGAATGGCGGTGCAGTCGTGCCGAATCATGCTCTGGCAACAGGCGTTGGCCGGGGGGCGGACGGCGCTGGCGAGACGGCTGGCGAAAGCTGGCATTGCGGATTTGCGGCGCCTGGAGCATGATTTCGAGGCCGCGTGGCCGCTGCGCAACAAGGGCACGACGGCGCACTGTTCGGCCTTTCTGCGCTGGCGCACGGAGGATTACCGCCGAGGTATCCTGCACTTTCCGCCGGAGACCGCGCGGCGGTCGGAAGAAAACCCTCACGACCCGGGCTAACTGGAATCTTATGTCGATTGCCGATCTGCGAAGAGAATACAACCTGACAGGACTGCGACGAAAAGACCTGGAGGCTGACCCCATCGTGCAGTTCAAGCGGTGGTTTGAGCAGGCCCAAGGCGCGCGCGCCAGCGGGCGATTGCGGAAGTTCTTCGTCCGGCTCTACAAACGACTCCTGTTGATGAGCGGGGCGGAGCTGATTGACTTGACCGCAATGACGCTGGCCACCGCCGACAAGCAAGGCCAGCCCTCAGCCCGCGTGGTGTTGCTCAAAGGCGTGGACCACCGCGGGTTCGTGTTCTACACAAACTATGGCAGCCGCAAGGCCCAGGAGCTGACCGAAAACCCCCACGCAGCCCTGGTGTTCTACTGGTCGGACCAGGAGCGCCAGGTTTGCGTTGCGGGCGAAATCAGCAAGCTGTCGCCCCAGGAGTCAGATGCCTACTTTAAGACCCGACCGCGCGGGAGCCAGCTCGGGGCCTGGGCGTCGAAGCAAAGCGCGGTGATTCGCGACCGGGCTGCCCTCGAAGAGCAGTGGCGGCAAATGGAAGCCCGGTTTCCGGGCGAGGCCATCCCGCGGCCGGATTTCTGGGGTGGCTATATACTCTGCCCCGTGCGAATCGAGTTTTGGCAGGGGCGCGCGAACCGCCTGCACGATCGCTTTTGTTATACACGGCAGACGGACCAAAGCTGGGTGATCGAGCGGCTGTCGCCTTGAAGTATTTTCCCATTCTGCTCTTGCTTTCCGGCGGAATGAGAGGAAGTTAGGGGTGGCAGGGAGAGCCTGTGTCTTGTGCAACGGATCAGGCACGAGACCATTCCCCCTCACCGCAGCCATGACGAGGAACATTGAACAGAATACGCGGTTGGAAGCGAGAACGGCCTGGTCGGTAGTGGTGGTTTATGAAGACGCTGCCGCGCGTGAACAGGCGGTGGATTTCTGCGACCAACTCGTGAAGCGGTTCTGGGTCAGGTTTGAAATGGACGTAAACTGGTGGTCGTTCGACCTGCTCCGGAATGAAATGACAGCGGAGGCGGCAGCGGAGAAGGCCGCCCACGCAGACTTGGTAGTTCTGTGTTCGCCGCGGCAGGAGGATTTCCCGGCTTGGGTCAAGGGGTGGATCGAGAGCTGGTTGATCCGCCGGGCTGACCGGGAGGGCATTCTAGCCGGCTTGCTGGATCCCGGTGTTGCCTCGAGCAACCCCGAGGCGCCGAAGCACCATTATCTCCGCCAAGTCGCCCACCGCGGAGCGATGGATTATCTCACGCGGCTTCCACAGAGCATCTCGCGCCTGATTCCGGAGTCGCTCGACTCCTACAGTCAGCGGGCGGGGCAGGTCAGCAGCGTCCTGGACGAGATTCTGCACCGCCAGGCGCCACCGCCAGTGCTGCTCTGAACCCGGACGCGCGAAGTCTTGGGCCGGCGTTTGACGCCCACGCTCCAGCGCATGCTCCGTTCCGGGCAGCCTGAAGGCTGGACGCCGAGCCGGGCAGGCAGGTGTGCCCAAGACCCACACCCCTCGCAGCGCCCTCGTTCGGAGCCAGGCCCAGGCCATCTGAACGCCGTGCACAACAGATGCACAAGGGATGCACAAGAGATGCACACCGGATGCACGCGAGGAACAAGCTTGTGCAGCCCTGGTGCATCCGGTGTGCACCTCTTGTGCACGGCCTGAAGCGCCGAAGAGGGGGCTGCGCGCGGGGTCAGAGGTGGAGTCGGCTCCGGCTCTCGAGCGCGTGGCGGAGCGCGTCTTTCACCGCGTCCAGCCGAGCGGGCAATTCGATCGGTTGATTGGCGTGCCGGCTGGGGAACTCCAACTCCTTCTGGTGATACTTCACCTTCATCTCGACAAACTTCAAGCCGTGCGCGGTTGAGATCACCACCACGCGCTCCGATTTGTCAATCTTGCCCGCCTTGAGCAGCTTGAGCAGCACCGCCAGCGCCACGCCGGTGTGCGGGCAGTTGAACATCCCGGTGCGATCTCCCAAGGCCGCGGCGTCGGCCAGCTCCTCCTCGGTGGCCTGCTCCACGATGCCGTTGAACTGCTTAAGGATGCGGACCGCCTTCTCGAAGCTGACCGGGTTGCCAATCTGGATGGCGCTCGCGAGGGTTTTTTGCGCCTGCACCGGTTCGAAGACCTCGAAGTTCCGCTGGTAAGCGAGGTAGAGGGGGTTGGCTCGTTGAGCCTGGGCCACGACGATGCGTGGCAGCCGGGCGATCAAGCCCAGGTCTTTCATCATCAGCAGACCTTTGCCCAGAGCCGAGACGTTGCCGAGATTGCCGCCGGGGATGATCATCACATCCGGCACTTCCCAGTCGAACTGCTGGACAATTTCGATGCCGACGGTTTTCTGGCCCTCGACGCGCAGCGAGTTCATGGAGTTGGCCAGGTAGAGGGTCGGGTCTTTGGTAATCTCCTGCACCAGCTTCATGCACCCGTCGAAATCCGTATCCAGGTAGAGCACCAGGGCGTCGTTGGAGACCGGCTGAATCAACTGCGCCAGGGAAATCTTGCCCCGGGGCAGGAGGACGATTGATTGGATGCCTGCCGCGGCGCAATACGTGGCCAGCGCCGCGGAGGTGTCGCCGGTCGAGGCGCACGCCACCGCTTTGATCGGCGCCCCCTCCGAAATCATCTGTTTGACTTGCGAGACCAGCACCGTCATCCCCAGGTCCTTGAACGACCCGCTGTGGGTGTTACCGCACAGTTTGATCCAGAGATCTCCCACGCCGGTGACCTTGCCGAAGCGCTCGGCCCAGAACAGGTTGGTGCCACCCTCGTAGAGGGAAACGATGTTCTCGTCGTTAATCTCCGGCAGGATCCATTCCTTTTTGCCCCAGACGCCCGAGCCGAAAGGCCATTCGTTGCTCTTGTAGCGGTCCTCGAACAGCTTCATCCAGGCTGCCGCGCCGCGGTGGGACAGCGCGCCCGTGTCGTGCTGCACCTCGAGCAACGACTGGCATTGCCGGCACTGGTACACGACGGAGTTCAGCGGGTAGGTTGCTCCGCATTCCGGGCGGATGCACTGGAACCAGGCTCGGTATGACATCGTTTGATTCTGCCGCGTCGCGCCGCCCCCGGGCCGTCAACCGCCCGGGCAGACCGCAACACCATTCAGGCGAGGAACAGAATGGCTCGGGCCAAGGCGCTTTTCAAACCCGAAATCCGAGAGCGGATCCTCCTGCAGACGAATTACGCAAAGTCCGCCTGCGGAGGCCGGCCGACTGCCGCCTCAGACCCAGTAGCGGCAGTTGATGTCGGGGAACAGGTTGTCGCGCCACTCGACTTGCTTGAGCCATTCCGGGTCGAGGGCACCGGCGGTGAGTTGTTCGTAAAGTCGGGTAAAGCGCAGCAGGTGCTCTTTCACACGCTTGCGCGCATAGTCGGGGCTGGTGCCCGTTTGCAGGATGAAGGGCCAATCGCTGGCCTGGGCCAGGAGCAATTCGCGGCCGGCTTGCTGGAGGGCGCGCGCTTCAAGCAAGCGAGGCGCGGACGCCTTGGCACCGGCAGGCGAGTCGCCGGTCCTGCTTTGGAGGCGTTGCGTGAGTTCGGTCATGCGGTCCTGGGCGACGCGCAAGTGCGGGTAGATCCACTCGGTCTTCTCGTTGAGCCAGATGCGCCAGTAGCCTTGCTCGCCCCAGCTTGAGGAGCTCGGGGTGGCGACCTGGTTCGTCGGGTGTCGGCGCAGGTAGTCGCCCGGGGTGATGAGCGCCAGGTCCTTCCGGTTGGAGAAGGCTTCGCGCACCACGGCATCGAGGAACTCCGGCCCTTCATACCACCAATGACCGAACAACTCCGCGTCGTAGGGAGCAACGACCAATGGTGGGCGATCCAGATTCCCCGCCAGGGGCTTGACTTGCGCGATGCGACCGGCGAGGAACTGGACGGCATGTTCGGCGGCGGCCTGGAGCGCGGCCGGGCGATCGTAAACCAGCTTGTCGTTTGAGCGGCCGGTGATGCGGTGATACTTCAGGCCCGTGAATCCGCGCTGGCCGCGCGCGGGCAGGTATGGCTTGACGTAATCATAGTCGAGGTCGAAACCGATGTCGCGGTAGAAGTCGCGGTAGCGCGGGTCGCCCGGGTAGCCTTCGTGGCGGCTCCAGACTTGCCGGGCGGAATCCGGGTCGCGGCCAAAAGCGGCGATACCCGCCGGGGTGAAGACCGGGGCAAAGGTTGCGTAGCGCGGCTGGGGCTGCGCATGCAGCAGTCCATGCGCGTCGGTGATGAACCAACGGATGTTCGCCTCGGACAGCACGGGTTCCAGGCTCTCGCTGTAGGCGCATTCCGGGAGCCAGAAGCCACGCGGGTTACGGCCAAAGCAGGCGCGGTAGTGATCGCGGGCGACCAATACCTGGGCGCGGAGCGAGGGCTGATGATCGGCCAGCAACGGCAGCAGTGCGTGCGTGGCGGCGCTGCTGATAATCTCAAGTTGACCGGCATCCTGGAATTGCCGGAAGGCGCTCACCAGGTCGCGCCCGCATGCGGCGTAAACGTCGCGCGCCGCGGTTAGGCGGTCGCGGTAGAACAGCGCCAGCTTGTGGAAAGGTTCCTCCAGCCGGGTACGGTGGATTTCCTTGTGGGCCAGTTCGATCAGTTCGTCCAGGTGCCGCCCGTAGCGGCTCTGCAGGAGCGGATCTCGCAGCATCGAGCAAAGAGTCGGGGTCAGCGTCAGGGCGAGGGGTGCGTCCAAGCGGTCCTGTCGCCAGCGCTCGAGTAATTGCAACAGCGGCAGGTACGCTTCAGTAATAGCCTCAAACAGCCAGGTTTCTTCCAGGAACCGCTCGTGCTCCGGATGCCGCACAAAGGGCAGGTGCGCGTGCAGGACGAGAGCGAGGTAGCCGGGCATGGGGAAGTGTTGAGTCTTGAGTCTAAAGTCTGGAGTCTAGAATCCACGGTCCACGGTCCACAGTCTGCCGTCCCGCCACAGCCTCGCCACCGTCGGCCCACAGTCCACGGTCGGCGCCGGTCATGGAGTATCGGAGCAAGGGGGAACTAACGACGGGTCCTGCGAGGCGGCGCCAACCTCTCCGTTGCAGGCTGTGCACCGCCTGAATGTCATGACGGCCTGGCGGCAGTCGCCATCGGCCGACCGTGCAGCGATGCTGACCTCGTAATCGCCATCTGGCATCGAGAAGCGGAAGCTGAAAGTGCCATCGGGTTGAAGCGCGACCGGCAGGCCGCCGATCACCAGGCTGGCGCCCGGTTCCGTTGCCCCGTAAAGGATGAGTTCGGCATTGAGGTCGAGCCAGAAAGACTTCGGGGGCGGCAGTTCCCCACCCGGCGGACTGGAGATGGACACAATTGGACCGCCGGCTGGCATGGGTAACCCTGGTAGCGGTGGAGGAGCTTGGCCTTGCGGCAGGCCGCGAAGCAGTTTCTGGATCGCGATCGAGTTGGCGGGCTCCTGCTGCGTCCGATAACGTTCGATCGCCTCGGTTAGGACACTCCCTTTCGTCGCTTGGGGCGGAGGAACCTTGATCGGCCGGGCCGCTTTGCCGGACCCTGCAAGCCGGGGCAGAGGCACTTCAGGAGGAATGGTCGCGAATCGCAGCGTCTTGTCCGGGGACACCGTGTCGCGGGGCGTGACTGCCGGTTTGGAGGCGGCGATCGTCACCCACTGCCGATTCGGACGATAGTAGCCTAACTCGATCGAGTAGCGCGTTCCGGCACGTTCCACGTGAATGAACCACGATCGGGATTCCGGATGCACATGGATGTCGGTGCTGGGGTGGCCGGCGATCGTGCCGGGGACAACGCGTACAACCAGATGGCGGTCAACCGAGCGCGCGTTATACCGGCGTTGTTGCTGCGGCATGAGATCCCAATGCGCGTAAAGCCAGTGCGGATCGCGCGCGATCAACGTCAGTTTGCCTGTCCCGTAAGCCTCCGGCAACTCGGCCGCTTCGCGCCCCCGCGGGCCAGTCGGCGGGATTGGACCGAGAGCAAACTTCTCGCCCGGTCCCGTGCCGGTCCAACTTGGCGCGTCGCCTTCGAGCAGAATCGGCGGGATGTGGAAGGTTGACTTGGGGAGTGCCGGCCTTCGGCGGGGCCTCTTTGGGCCGGGCTGCTCTGCCGAAACGGGTTCTTCCGGAGCGGCAGCGGCGGCGGTTACGTCCGCGAGTTCAGGTTGCTGAGGCTCAACGGCGCCGGTCGGAGCAACGCTTGCGTCGGCGACGGCACCTGTCGTCAGTTCTGGTTGTTCCTCCGCCGACGGGACTGCAGACAATGCTTTGCGCCCTCGGACTCCTCTCTTGCCGACTCTGCCAGTCTTGGCCGCCACTCGCGCCCTTGCTGGCTTACGTATGCTCGCCCTGCGAGTGGTCCTGCTCGGTGAGAGATTCGACTGTGCGACCCTGGCTTTCACACGACGGATTTTGGCCGTCGCGCTGGTCACGCGGCGAGCACTGCGGCCCGCACGTCTGCCAGCTTTCTTAGCGCGCGATTTTCTGATCTTCATGCCACTCAGTGACCCCGTCGGTGGGCGCCGGGTTCGCTCTGATGCGCTGAAGATTAAGACGGCGGAGCGTGGCGTGCAATGGCAAACTGCTCCAGGATGCCGTCGGTGTGCTGCTGCTTCAGGCCTGACCGTTCCGTGGGTGGGACGCCCCGCCGATGCAGACAGGGAGCCCTATGCGGCCATCCCGAGCCCCTACCTCGATCCTTCACTGGCGAAGAAGAACGTCGCGATCTTCTTCGCCATAGGTGTGGCGACCGACTCGTCGGTATTGGTCAGGATAATGATCGCCAGCTTGTCATCGGGGAAACGCTGGATTGTTGCCGAGAAGCCGGACGTCGAGCCGCCGTGGCCTATATTCTTATGTCCCTCGACCGTATCCACATACCACCCGAAGCCGTATTTGGTGGGCTTGCCGTCATCCAGCTTCGCCGGGGTCCACATTTGCTCCTTGCTGGGGGCGGTGAGAATGGTTTCGCCGTCCAGGGACGCATTCCATTTCGCCAGGTCGCCCACCGTCGAGGCGATGGCGCCGGCGGAGAAGACCTCGGTCAGGTCATAGTCGCGGTTGATGTGGACGTGATGGGATTGCTCGTAACCCGAGGCGCGGTTGGGGATGACCAGGCCCGGCAGGCGGTTGGTGGTCGCGTTCATGTCCAGCGGCTGAAAGATGCGTTCGCTCAGGAAGTCCCAGTAGTTCTCGCCGCTGACATTCTCAATGATGTAGCCGAGCAGACTGAAGCCGGTGTTGCAGTACTTCCACGACTGACCCGGCGCAAACTCCATCGGCTGCCGGCCAATGGCGCGGATGAATTGCGACTGCGTGAGGTGTTTGGTCAGCTCGAACCCGTTAAGCCCCGTGTAGCTCTTGATGCCGGAAGTATGGGTGAGCAGGTGCCGGATCGTGACGTTCGTCCAGGCGTCGGGGATATTCGCCAGGCGCGTGCCAATCTTGTCGTCCACGGAAAGCTTGCCTTCCTGCGCCAGCAGCAGGATACCCGCCGCGGTGAACTGCTTGGTAATCGAGCCGATCTCGAACACGGTCTCCGGTTTCACCGCCACGTTGTGTTCCAGGTTGGCCAGGCCGTAAGCTGCCGTCCTGATGGGCTTCCCGTCCTTGACAATAACCAGGGCGACGCCAGGGATGCGGCGCTGGTCCATTTCACTTCGGACGTAGTCGTCCACGCGGTCGGCCCGGGCAACGGCGGACGCCAGTAAACCCAGTGCCAGCAGGGAACAGATCAGAGCGCGCGGTCTCATGGAGGCAGCTTAGTCAAAGGGATTGCGGTGGTGCTACAGCAAATCCTTTCCCGAAGCACATTTCTGCCCCCATGTTTCTGTCTCAGCTACTCCCGTGAGGCTCCTGCTCGAGACCTGTCCAATTGGATGAAATGAGCACCGAGCGGAAATCGCTGCTGTCACTGTGCCGGTTGGTCAGCCCGGCAAAGGAAGGAGCTGCTTATGTCCAATTATTCATACGTGGCGGTTGATCTCCACGGCCTCGAGGCGCGCGGCACGCTGGACGTGTCGGACCAGGGCGAAGCCTTGCGTCGCATCAAGGAAATGGGCTTGTTCCCTACCAAATTACTTTATTCCACCGCGGACAGGCGCCGAGCGACCCGGGCTCGCCCCGTTGCCAGACCCGCGCCGCGGCGCCTGGCGCTGCCGATCCTGCGGCTTCGGAGAAGGGTGAGTGCAGCGAGCCTGGGCGTCTTTACCCGCCAGCTCGCCACGCTGGTCGAGGCGGGTATGCCCTTGCTCCGCGGCCTGCGAACACTGGAGGAGCAGGAGGAGAATCCGGAACTGAAGCGCGTCATAGGCGAGCTGTCGCTGGCCGTCGAGAGCGGCAGTTCATTTGGCGCGGCCGTGGCCATGCACCCCAGGGTGTTCAACCGGCTCTATGTGAACATGGTCAAGGCCGGCGAGATCAGCGGCGCCCTCGAAGTGACGCTCCGGCGCCTCGCCGAGTTCATGGAGAAGGCCCGCAAGATCAAAGGCAAGGTCAAGGCCGCCATGTTCTATCCCTGCGCCGTGTTGGTGGTGGCTGCGGCCATCCTGGCGCTGATCATGGCGTTTGTGATACCGCGATTCCAGGCCGTGTTCGAAGGCCTGCTCGAGGGCCGTGCCATGCCCGCGTTCACCCTGTTCGTGATGCGGATCAGCGAGGCGGTGCAGCACCGGTTCCTGGCGACGGCCATCGTGCTGGCTGGGCTGGGCGCGGTTTCTATGCTCGCCTTGCGGACCAACTGGGGCCGCTGGACCTTCGACCGGCTCAAGCTGGCCATGCCCGTCGTCGGGCCGGTCTTCCGCAAGCTCGCGATTTCCCGGTTCAGCCGCACCCTCGGGACCCTGGTCAGCAGCGGCGTGCCGATCCTGCAGGCCCTGAGCATTGTCAAGGAAACCGCGGGCAATGTCATCGTCGGCCAGGTGGTATCCATCGTCCACGACCGCGTCAAGGAGGGCGACCCGATCGCTCCAACCCTGAAAGCTTCAGGCGTCTTCCCGGCCATGGTCGCCGGCATGGTGGACGTTGGCGAGCAAACCGGCGCCTTGCCTGAAATGCTGACGAAGATCGCCGACAACTATGACGACGAGGTGGATAACGCCGTCAGTGCCATGACGTCTCTGCTCGAACCGATCATGATTGTGTTCCTGGCGATCATCGTCGGGAGCATTGTCGTCGCGCTATTCCTGCCCCTTGTGCAGGTGCCGATGTTCATGGATGCACCGGCAGGCGCGATTTGACTGCGGCGAGCACCGCCTCTACGCCCTGAACTTGCGAGCGCAATTGGGCCCAGTCCGGGTCATCCAAATCGAAGCCGGGATAGCGGTCGGTGAAGTAAACGTCGGCTAGTCCGTCGCAAAGAGGCGTCGCCGGATTGACCAGATCGGATTTCCTCTCCGTCAGGCATTGGAGAAGGCACTCCAGGTCGTGCGTCTTTTCCAACTCCTAACCCAGACGCAACAGCTCGGCCTTCATGGCCTTCTCCAGGATCTCCGCCAGCTTGCTGCGGGCGGCGGCAAAGCCGATCTCTCGATCAGCCACCACCCGCACCAAGTCCATACTAGTGAGCTGACTTGACCGCAAGCCCCGGCCTCAAGTGTGCGGCGCGCCCAGAACATGAGTCACATCGCTCACCGCTTCTCGCCGCTTTCCTTTGAGCCGCCCTCGACCAGTCCCCTGACTTCCCGCAAGAGAGTTTGCGCGATAATCCAACCGCGGGTGAGGAGCGGGCGGGTTTGGGTGCGAATCCGGTGTCTGGCCGGTGATCCCCCCGTGAGTCTCCCATGTGGATCGCTCCACATGGGAGACTCACGGGGGGATCGCTGGTAACAGCCTATTCCCGCGCCTTCGAGTCAATAATGATCGTCACTGGCCCGTCGTTGGTGAGGCTAACGAGCATGTGGGCGCCGAACTCACCAGTCTGGACTGGCTGGCCCAAGTCCTGCCCGATCCGCTCGATGAATTGCTGGTAAAGCGGCACCGCAATCTCCGGCCGAGCCGACCGGCTGTAAGAGGGGCGATTCCCTTTCTTGGTGCTGGCGAAGAGCGTGAACTGGCTGACGAGCAGGATGCCGCCCTGCACCTCCTGCACCGAGCGGTTCATCACCCCGTTCTCGTCATTGAAAACACGCAGCCGCACGATCTTCCCGCTCAGCCACTCGATATCCTCCACCGTGTCGGCTTCCTCGACGGCGAGCAGGACGACCAATCCATGCTGGATGGCTCCGTTGACGTTGCCGCCGATGGTGACTTTGGCCTCCGAGACCCTCTGAATGACGGCTCGCATCAGTGCGTCTTGCCAGGCAGGCAGCCGAACTTAGCGAAGGCAGCCAGGTAGGCCAATGCCCCGGCAATGAGGAGCCACGGATTGCCTTTGACTGCGAGCAAGATGCCCCAGCCCAGAATCGCGGCAATCGCCACGTAGGCAAGGATCGCCATAAGGAATTTCATGCGGGGAAGTTAGCGCGCTTCCGCTCTGGCGCAAGTCGCCCTTTAGCTGGTCCTCGCTACAAATGCACCCGGGACCAGTGGACCGGCAGAACGGGGCCAGCGGGTCCGTGTCCGCCGGGTCCAGCGGTCGGTCACGCTGTAGGCTGGGCCGCGGCCTGCAGGGGCTTTTCCGCGCCGCAGTGGACGCACGCCGGCAACAGCGAGTGGCGCAGGCGCTTGCAGGCAGGACATTCCTCGAACAGGGGCGTAGCGCAGACCGGACAGACATAGGGCTCTTCCGCCTCGGCCGCGTCGCCGCGCGGCACTCTAAGCTTCTTGAGGCTGCTCCGCGTCCAGAACAGGCTCTTGAGAGGGCCGCGCCGGATCGGGTAGCTGCACACCGGGCAGAGGAAATGCTCGTAGGCCTCACGATACTGCTTGAGCAGCCACTCGAGTTTCGGGAAGGCCATGGAGCGCAGCAGGTACACCAGAATCCGGGCCACCAGGAGCAAGGCCGCTGCGATGAGGATGTATTTGAAGTAGCGGCGCGGAAAGTGTTCGTGCATGACCAGCGTCACCTTGCAGATCAGTGCCAGTCCAAAGCCATAGATCAGTGGCGCGTACAGCATGCCGCGCTTTTTCAGGAAGAGCCACACGGCCACTCCCAGCAACGGCAGGAGCACCGCCAGCTTCAGGGCGGCCAGTTTGAACTGGTGGCGGGAGTGCAGGCGATCGTACTCGTCCCGAATCGCCGGCCGCTGTTCTTCGAGGCTCTTCTGCGCGGCGCGTTGCTGATTCTGAAGGTCGCCAAGCTGGTCGCTCAGCGTGGCGATCTGATCGTTCATCTCCTGGTATTTGGCTTGATTGGCCAGAAAGAGTCTCTGGCTCTCGGTCAGGGCCTTCACCTCTTCCGGAGATGGGGTTACTCCTTTCTGGAGGGTCAATTTCTGCAGCTCCAGGAGCTGGGTCATGGTCTTCTCCGAGTTGCTGGTACTGTCGCGCAGCACCTCCTGGCGCTGCTTGCGGCTCGCGATGGCGCGGTTGGTCTCCTCGATCTGGCTTTGCAGAGAGGCGAGCTTCGCAACGACGGTCTCGTCCAGGATAGCCTTCTCGACCTGTTTGTAATCCGGGCCAGGCCAGGTGGCGATATCCCGGACGATGAAGTTTAGCAGCCAATAGACGAGGATGCCAAAGGCCACGGTAAAGGCATAGACCATCAGCCGGTGCGTCCAGGGGCCGTTGCCTTTGCGGGTTGTTTTCATGCGCCGATGCTAGCATTTCGCCGGGTAAGTGGCCTAATCGAAAAAAGTGATAGCCGCATCGAATTTGGCGGGACTTACGCCTTTCATCCGCATAGCGAAGCAACAGTGCAGCGAACCGGAATCGCGCCGCTCAATACCTCTTCCACAGCGCCGGAACCACCAACGCCAGGACGGCGAAGAACTCGAGGCGTCCCAGCAGCATCGTCAGACTGAGCACGCCCATCGTACCGGCGCCCAGGTGCGCGAAGTTCCGGGTCGGCCCCACCGCTCCCAAACCCGGCCCGATGTTGAAGAGCGAGGCAATCGTCGCCGAAAGGCAACTGTCCATGCGCAAGGTCGGCTCCAGCAACGCCACGCACAGGGTTCCCAAGGTCACCGTCAGCCCCGCCAGGGCCACCAGGAAAACCGTTTGCAGCATCGCCGGTTCGTCCACCACCCGGTCATTGAGCCGCAAGGCAAAGACCTGGTTGGGGCGATAGGCATGCACCACCTGCTGTTTTATGGTTCGCACAAAGAGGATTACCCGGCCCACTTTGATCCCACCGGCGGTGGAACCGGTGCAACCGCCAATGGCCATTACCAGCAACAGCAGCAACCGCGAGAAGGTGGGCCACTGATCGAAGTCGGCCGTTGCGAAACCGGTTGTGGTCAGGATGCTCGACACCTGAAAGAGGGCCTCCCGCGCCGCCGAACCCCAGGAATGACGACCGTCCACCAACTCCAGATCTACCGCGATCGCCGCCGCGACCACCACCACGATTGCCAAGTAAGCCTTCGCCTCTTCCTCCACCTTCCAACGTCCGTGCCGGCCGGTCAACAACCGCGCGTACAGCAGAAAACTGAGCCCCCCGAGCAGCATGAACAGCGTGATCCAGAGCTCGATCGCCAGACTGCCGTAGGCCGCGATGCTCTCATTGCGCGGACTGAACCCCCCCGTGGAAATCGCCGACATGGTGTGACAGACCGATTCAAACGGGCTCATCCCGAGCACCATCAACCCCAGGCAACAAACCACCGAGAGGCCCAGGTAGATTTGCCAGAGCCGGGCCGCCAGATCCTGAATCCGCTCCTGCACCTGGCCCGCGCCGGCTCGGGCGGTTGATTCGTGGTGAAACAAGGCCTTGCTGCCCACCCCCAGCGAACCCAGCAACGCCACGAACAAGACCAGGATCCCCAGCCCGCCCAGCCATTGTGTTAACGCCCGCCACAACAGAATCGCCCGGGGATACTCCCGCAAATCTGCAATGACCGTCGCCCCGGTCGTCGTGAACCCCGACATGGATTCGAACCATGCCTCGACCGGGCCAAGCGCCGGCTCGCAAAACAGGTAGGGCACCGCGCCAAACGCCGCACACACCAGCCAGCTCAATCCCACCATCGCAACCGCTTCTTTGCGCAGGAGTTCCTTCCCAGACCCCCGGCCCAGGACTAACAGCAGCGTCCCGATTGATACCGCCGCTCCCACCGAAATGGCCAGCGCCTCGACCGTTCCCCGGGATGATTCCTGGTTGGAGTCCCACCACGCGAACCCCAGGCAGGCCGTTTGCGCCAGCCCCAGCAACCACAACAACAATCCCATCAACTTGCTCAACAACCGGTAGTTCATGCTCCCACGATCACGTCCGCAGCAACCGGGCAAAGTCGCGCCGGGCCTCCGCCGAGACCAGGGCATATATGGTGTCCCCGGGGTTCAGCGCGTCTTCTGCTCCTGGTACCACCGCCGAGGAACCGTGCAACAAGGCCACCAGCATCGTGCCTTTCGGCCAGGGAACCTCCGAGACCTTGCGTCCGGTCACCTGGCCCGTCTGCGAGATCACTGCCTCCAGAACCTCCGCGCCCCCTGGCAAATTGAGCACCGTGTTCGACCCCTGCTTGTTGATGTAGCGCTGCAGATCCCGCAAGGTCGCCTCGCGCGGACTCACTGCCGCGCGAATCCGCAACTGCTGGTTGTTCCTGGATATTACATCCGCATAGTCCGCCCGATGGACCAGTGCCAGGCAATACCGGGTCCCCAGATTCTTCGCCTGCAAACACGTCATCACGTTATCCTCGTCGTCCTCCGTCGCCGCAATGAAGAAATCGGCCGACCCGACCTGTTCCTCCTTCAATTGTTCGACCGAGGTCGCGTTCCCCTCGATCACCACGGTGCGCTGCAGCACTTCGGACAGACGCCGGCACAGCTTGGGATCGCGCTCCAACACGCGGACCCGTTGCCGGCCGCCCTCCAGCATCTGGGCCAGGCAAAACCCGTATTCCCCGCCGCCGAAAATCACGACGCTCGCCTCGCGCTGGGCCTCCCCTCCCGTTCGAAAACGACGCATCAACTCCGCCAACGCCAGGGGTTCGCCGAACAAGGTTATCAGATCACCCGCTTCCAGCGTGTCCGCCGCCGCAGGCACAAAGAGCTGTTCCTGACGCTGGATTGAACCGACGCGCACCCGCGGCGGCAACTGCAGCTCCCGCAACGGTTTGCCCAGCAGCGGAAGCCCGGCCGGCACCGTCACCTGCTGCACTTCGATCCGGCCCTGCGCGATCTCTTCCACCAGCAACCCCTCCGGACTGCGCACATACTTGGCCAATTCCACGGCCGCCAGCCGTTGAGTGCTGAACAGATAGTCAATCCCAAAATGCTCCCGGTAATCGAACAACCACTCCTCTTGCTGCACCCGCGGATGCACTCGGGCAATCGTCCGTTTTGCCCCCAAGGCCTTGGCCAGCGACGCCGCCATCAAGTTGGCGTCACTGTCGCCTGACAACGCCACAAACAGGTCCGCTTCCGCCACCCGCGCGTCGGCCAGGGTCATGACCGAGGAACCGTCCCCGCAGATCACCCGCGCGTCCATTCGTTCGTTCAGTTCCTCGGCCCGGGTCTCCGACGATTCAATCAGACTCAGGGCATGCCTCTGGCTAACCAGGCTCCCCGCCAAATGCCGCCCCACCTCCCCCAAGCCTATAATTACAATGTTCACAAGAACAGCCTGCTTTGATTATTCGTCTTCATAAAGGACCTCATCAACACCCGATTGAATTTGACGGAGGCACTTTAGCCGTCCATCCTTTGCATGTCAGCCCACAAATGACCTTGGATTCGATGTTCTCCTCGTGCCGCGGCGCGCAGGCGGGTGCGCCAAACACTTCTAACTTCGCGCCATGAGTACGGAAACACAGTTGCCTGCAGGGAAAAGTGGGGCGGCAAAGAAGCGACCTGCGCTCCGGCCATGGTTTTTGGCCATTATCCTGGGCATTGGAACCTTCTATGGATGGCTGTTCTGGCCTTCCACCCCGGAAACCAACCCCCACCAGAAGGCCGGCCTGGTGAAGGCGGACTGGCGATGAGCATGGCATGATCCGGCAAGACTACATTCTCCGGATGATTGAAGAGTTCATGCAGGCGCTGTCGCGCATCGCATCGCTCAAGCGGGGCCAGCTCTGGCGGGAGGCAGACGACATGCTGGACGCGGAATTCCAGCGGCTGGTCAGCGCCGGGGCAGAAGCCGTATCGCAGATGAGCGAGACCGAATTGCTGGCGAAGCTCATCCAGGGAGAACCCACCCAGGTGGTGCACCACAAAGCGCTGGTTCTGATCGCCCTGCTCAAGGAAGCGGGCGATCTGGCCCTGGCGCAGGATCGCCAGGCCGAAAGCCGGACGTGCTATCTGAAGGGGTTGAACCTGTTGCTGGAGACGCTGGCCCGCGCAGAAGCGCCCGAGGTTCCAGACTTTGTGCCGAAGGTGGAGGCCTTCCTGAATGAGTTGCAGGACTTCCCCCTGCCGCTGAACACGCAGGCACGTTTGATGCAGCACTATGAGCGGGTCGGGGAGTTTGGCAAAGCCGAGGATGCGCTCTTTGCCATGCTGGAGGCTGAACCGAGCGAGCCGAAGCTCTTGGAGTTCGGGATCGCGTTTTATCAGCGCCTCAGGAGCCACAGCGACGCCAGCCTGACCGCGGGCAATTTACCACGGGTGGAGCTGCACTCGGGGCTGTCGGCCCTGGAGCAAAGGAGAAAGGGGCTTTCGCAAGGATAGCTTGAACAGCGCGCACGGCGCTGAATCATGTTAAATGTTGGAGGCTGGATTCTGCGCTCCGACCCTACCCCCGGCGCCAAGCCAGGATGTCGGCCAGATAGATGGTGCCGCTCTCCAGGCCAATGGGAGCGGGCGGCGGGTGTGTGCCCCCGGTAATGGTCACCGTAGCCGGGGGAGTGTGGGAGTGGTTCCTATAGTACCCCAGCCACTTGGCCATCAGATAGTGCAGCTCCGCCGCGGTGACCGTATTGGTGCTCGCGCCGCCCACCGTGATGATCTCGGGGATCTTGCTGTTGGCCGCAAGGTAATCGCACGTGCGGCTGCACACATCCTGCAACTGCGCGTCCGTTACCGTCAAAGCGGGGTGCGTTGCCATGACCCGATAGAATCGCTGCCCGGCCGTTCGCGCTGAGTACACCCGAGGTACACCGGAGGCACACCGGAGGTACACCGGATGCACGTGGGATTCTCCGGTGTACCTCCGGTGTGCATCCGGTGTACCTCCGGTGTGCACGCTCCGGGAGCCTCTCTGGCCCGGAGGCTTTGCGAAGGTTTACGGCAACAGGGCCTCACCGGCATACTCAACCACCCCAATGGAAGAGGTTTACGGCACGATCACCCGGTAGTAGCACTCGGGCCACGTGCAGTTCGTATGCGTCAGGCTCGCCGTTGTGCCGGTCGCGATCACGTCGCCCACCACCAGCCAGCCAGCCTGGTTGAGGTTGGTCTTGTACTGCAACTGGTACTTAACGCCGCTGACCGCGTCGCTCCAGGAGAGCGTCGGGTTGAGCGTACCTGCGCCGACGATGGTGTCGGCGATGACCGGCCGGGGAGGCGTCGGCCCGCCGGGCTCAAAAGTCAGGACGATGTTGCCGCCGGCATCCGCCGCGGTCGAGAACACGCCGGCGGAAGAGGTGCCATTGACGACGCTGGCGAAGGTCGTCGGGCCGGGGTTCGCCGCCGTGCCGCTCACCGTCAGAATGACCCACGAGCGATTGGTCTTCCAGAAAGGATTGGCCGCGTCCGGCGCGGTGGCCGAGCCGGTGAAGTTAAGCAGGAGCTGGCTGGTGCCGCCCAGAACCACGTTGCCGCCGGTCACTGCCAGGACATCGAAGTCAGTGCCTGGGTTGTTGGTCGAGTTGGCGGCCAGGTCCCACACGTAGGTGCCGCCGTTGCTCAGATTGATTCCGCCGGCGAGGGTGAGTGTGCCGGCGCTCGTGCCCGGGGCGATCATGCCGCCGTTGGCGGTGACCAGGCCGGCCACGAAACCGGTGCCGCCCAGGGTCGCGCCCGACCGCACGGACACGGTGTTGGGGCCGGTCGCGCTGCCGGTCGTGTTGTTGGCGAGCAACGTGCCTTCCTGGACCGTCGTCGTGCCGGTGTAAAGATTGTCGGCCGCAAGCACGAGGGTGCCGCCGCCCGCTTTGGTCAGCGGAGCACCGTCGCCGCCCGAGCTGGTGATCTGGCCGGCGAGGATGCCCAGGCCGGTGCCGCGCACCGTCCACAGCTTGCCGATGCCGCCGGCGTTGATCGGGCCGGTAAAAGTGAGGTTATTGGTGCCGTCGAACACCACGTTGCGCGCGCCATTCAGGAAGATCGGGTTATCGATCGTGCGCGGACCGCCGTAGGCAAAGACCGTCATGTTGGTCTCCGCCGCGGTCTGATTCCCGATCGTGAACAGGCTGGTGCCGATGGGCCCGGACGTGATCACGCCGCCCGAGGAGGCACTGTCCGCACCGAAGCCGATCGCTCCGCCGAGCAGGAACGCGGTTCCCGTGAAGGTGTTTTGCTCGGTGAAGATGGTCGCTCCGCCGCTGTTTGGTGTCACGTTGCCGCGGACGACTTCGCCTGGGCCGGAAATGAGACCGCTGACGATCTGCGGAGAACCACCGGCCACGCTGTAAAACTGCAATTGGTTGGTCACGCCCCCCGCGGGCCGGTCATGGGCCGGGTCACCCACGACAATGGGCCAGTTGATGTTACCGCCATCCTGCAGGCGCACGCCTGAAACCGTCGCGTTCCAGCCCTTATTGGCGATGGTCAGCTTCTTGCCGCCCGGAGAGGCGAAGGGCCCGGAGAAGGCCAGGTAGGTTCCCGAGTACTGGTTCGTGCAGGCCATGACGGTATCTGCGGTTATCAACACCGGGTTGGCCAGCGGAGCGGCTGCATGCGACGCCGTGCAGAGCAGGTTGCCGCCGGCCAGCAGCAGTGTGCCCGTGCCGTCGCCCAGCGTTGCCGTGCCATTCACCACCAAAACGCCCTCCAGGTTGGTCGTGCCGCCCGTGTAGGTGCTGGCCGTGGCCGAGGTCAGCGCCAGCGCGCCCGCGCCGCGCTTGGTCAGCCCGCCGTTGCCGCTGATGGGGCCGCCCACCACTAGCGTTCCGGCGTCAACCGTCACGGTCCGGTTGCCGTTCAGGCTCACCGGCCCGCCGCCCAGGTTCAAACCCGCGCTGCCGATAAACTCGAAATCCGCGTTCCAATTCTGCGGGCAACTGCTCAGAATGATGTCCGAGCCGCTGGTGTTGTCCAGCATCATGGCCGCGGCCAGGGTGACGGTGTTGGTGCCGAACGCCGGCCCGATCAGCGTGAGCACGGGGGTGTTCACGGTCGTCTCGCCGGCATAGGTCCCGATGCCACCCAGGGTGAAACTGCCGGGGCCGTTCAGGGTAACGCCGCCGTTGCCGCTGAAGTCCCCGCTGAACGTGATCGCGCTGCCCGTAGCGGCGCTGAGCACCGCGCTGTCCTGCAGCGTGACGTCACCCGAGTAGGTGGCGATGCCGCCGGCGACCGTGGTGCCAATGGTCTTGACTCCCGTGCTGCCGGCCTGGACCACCAAGTCGCGCGACATGGTGACGCCGTTCACATTGATGTTGAAGGTCGCATTGCTGTCGCCCGTGGTGTTGCCCACGTAAGTGGCGGTCGAGGAGGTGCCCAGCGCGCCCATGCCGTTGGCGGCATCCACGCTGATACTCAGCGTCCCGGCCAGCACCTTGGTCGAACCCTGATAATCGTTCAAGGGGTTGTCCACAACCAACTCGCCATTGCCGATCTTGGCTACACCCTGCGCGCCCGTGAGCGTGGCGTAACCCGCGTCCGCCTGGCTCTGCGTCCCCGAGGGAACGTTGATCACAATATCCGCGGCCGGGGTATAGGCCAGGTGCACCGCTCCATTGGCGTCGGCATAGAGGCTGAAGATGCCCTGCACGCTGCCGGTGAACGCGGTGGTGTCCAGCGCGAAGTTGGCCGGATTGAAGCCGAAGTTGCTGGCCGGCTGCAGAATGACCCAATCGCGCGCGGTGGCGGGGTTCCAGCCCGTCGGTATCACGCCCTGCGAGTCCACCTTGATCGTAACCGGGTTGAGGCTGCTGGCCATATCGGTCCAGTAATCCACGGTGATCAAGTCCCAGTTGACCCCGGCAGTGCCCGCGGCAGCGCCAATCTGCCACAAGTAAGTTGCCCCTTCGCCGAGGGTGAGGCCCGTCACCGTGAGCTTGCCCAGACCGGTGGCGGAAGCGCCCGGGGAAATCGTGCCGCCCTTGTTCACCGTCGCCGCGGCAACGAAGCCGTTGCCGCCCAGGATTCCCAGATTGGTGACCGTTGCCATGCCGGAGCCGAGCGCCGAGCCGGTCGTGTTGTTGGCCAGCAAAGTGCCAGCGGAAATTAGCGTGCCGCCCTGATACGTGTTGTCACCGGTGAAAACCGTGGTGCCATCGCCCCCGGCGCGTTCCACCTTGCCGCCAGTGTCATAGCTGGAAATCGCGCCGCTGAAGGTTTGCGTGCCGTCGGCCGCGGACTGGTAAAGCTGCAGCATGGCGGACGAGCCGTAACTCGAGGTCTCCGAATTCAGCACGATCGGCCGAGTAAACTCGTACCCGCCGCCGCTTAATCGCACAATGAAGGTGTTGCCCGCGATTCCCTTGTTATCAATCGTCAGTGTGCCGGTATTGCCGCTGAAATCTCCATTGAAGACAATGTAGCGCGACGCCGTGACACCCGAGTTGCCGGTGATTTGGCTGTCGGCGGTCACGACCACGTTGTTGGGGATCGGATCCACGGCGCTGCGGTTAGCCCCACAATTGAGAGTCCCACCGCTCAGATAAAGGGTGCCCGAGCCCAAGGTCGCCGCAGCCGTCAGCAGGTTGACCGTTCCTTCCGAAATCGTGGTGGGGCCGGTGTAGGTGCTGCCGCTGGGGGCCTGCAGGGTCAGGGTGCCTGTGCCAGTCTTATTAAACCCATGCGAACCACCGGTCTCCCTAATCCCGATATAGAGCAGCACCTCTCGATCCCCGGCAACGCCAATGGCCCCGTCGCCCGCCAAGTAAAGCACCGGAGCGGCAACGCCGTTTTGGGCAATCTGAATCCGTTTCACGAGCGAGGCGTTCGTCAGCAAGATCCCGTCCAGCCCGTACACACAGAGGCGCGCGACGCCGCCATCCTGCTGCCTCAACACCACATTGGCCAGCGTCCGATCCGGGTGGAGTGTAAGCCTGCCGACGCCCACGTCTCTCGTGCCAGTGAGATTGACATAAGCGTTCGCGGAATCCACTGCTCCCAAAATCGCATGATCCGTGTTGGTCGGAATGCTATTCGGATTCCAATTGCTCGCATCGCTCCAATTGGCGTTGGCCGCGTTCGTCCATGCCAAATCCGCCGCCCACAACCTTGTCGCGGGGCCGAAGGCGAGCACGAACGTGAGCAGCGCCAGAATTGCGCCGCGGTTCCGCACCGATGCCGCGACACGTGACGTTGGATTCAGAAGAAGGGTTGGTTTCATATTATCAATATCAGGTTCTGTTGTTTTTGCGAGCCGCCCTGGCGGCTTCCAGCCAGACGCCGGGGCAAATCATTAGCTGAGAGTTTAGGCCGAGCCGTGAAGAGAGCGCATCCCCCAAATGAGTAGGGGGCCTACCGCTCCACCCGGCAAAGCCGCGGCCCCACCCCGGGGCCCGCAACGGTGAATGCCGCGCTACTCGCAGGGTCCGTCGGGCGGCCGAGACTCGCTCAGCCATGCAGTCATTTCTGGGGACCGCGCCCGCCCCGGGGCGCTGCCACCCGGCGCCCCCGCCGGGCGGGCGTGGGGCGTGCGCAGTCGCCGAATGGTGGATCGCCTCGGCCACTCACGAAGGTGGCTGGCGAGGGCGCCACCCACTGCGCCCGGGGCGGGCGCGCTCCCCTGCTCTTGAATAGACACGGCTCAGCGAGGCTCCTCTGCGCTTGTCCGGCAAAGCAGTCTTACCGGGCCGAGCAGCCCCGATTCGAGCAACGGTGAATTGGTGCTGAACGGTTTGTAGTTGGAGTTGAGCCACGCGTATTTCCTGATCGTGTTTGGCTGTTGGTCCCCGATGATCCGGTTCGGCCACAGGTTAATGACCTTCACCTTGAGGAGGTTGCGGCCTGGGCTGAGCGCGGTGGTTACATCCACCTGGAAGGGAGGCTTCCAGAGGATGCTACCCGCCGGTTTGCCGTTGACGGACACCTGGGCGATCTCCTTCACCCGGCCCAAATCCAGGATCACCTGGGTGCCGGGTTTGAACCAGGCCAGCGGAACATCCATCTCCTTTGCGTAGGTGGCCGTCCCCGAGAAGTACTTCACTCCATCGTCCTGGCAGTCGGTCCACGAAACCAGGCGATCAAGCGTGATCTGCGGCGGCGCGCCCGAGTTGGGGGGGAAGCTGACCTGCCACGGCCCCGGCAGGGTCGCTAAATCCGCCCAGGATGCGGACGGTAGGGTTCGCGCCGGTGCTGCGGCGGGCCGCCGGAACACTACAAAGACTGACTCGTACGGGTCCAGGCGCAGCGGCACGGTTGTCCGCCCGCCGGCGATTTTGTACGCGGCAGTCTCCATCATCCCAGTGTCCGGGTGCCAGAGTTCGGCGGCCTTGCCCTCCACGCGGAACACGGCCTGGAAATCCTCGGTCCGGTCCCGCTGGTTGGCAACGAAGTAAAGGTCGGTGTGGTCAGCGCGGCGATGGATCCACACCAGCATGGAATCAGGATGCGGCCGGCTGTATTCGAAGTCGGGCGGAGTGTCTTGGCCGGCGAGGACCTGTTCCAAGGGCAGGCCCCAAACGACTCTGCCCTTGCCGCACACGTGCTCTTTGGTGCGATCGCCGTCCACCGATCCCCAAAGCTCGCAGGCGACCGAGCGGTATTCCGCCTCCCGACCGCGGTCAGCCAGGCTCGGAGAATCGGCTGGCCTGGGAGCGACGACGGTGGCGCCGGCGGCGGCCAGGTCGCGCAGCCGGCACAGAAGCGGCAGTGTCATTTGGTCCACTGAGTCTGGAACCACGAGCAGCCGATAGCTCATGCCGCCCGGCAACAGCAGGTGCCCGTCCTTTACCGACATCCGGTTCAGGATCACATCGGCGTTGACCCAATCGCAGGAGTACCCTGGAGGTGGGGCGGGGTTGACCGGCCGTCGTCGCCGGCCAGGGACGGATGCCGGAGCGCCCTCGCCGTAGAAGTAGGCCAGGTCGCCCACGAACCGCCCCTGTTGGAGGAGGCAGGAGGCGCGCGCGAGGTAGGTGTTCCAGGCGATCGCCTGTTCCGCCCAGGTCGTGTTGCGGGTGTAGTGCTGCCCGAATACGCCGAGCGTGATTCCCGGTTTATGCTGGTCATCCACAAACGGCTGATGGACGGAGGTATGGAAAATTAAGCGGTTGACGCCCTGGGCCATGGCGTTGTCAGCCAACGGCTTGAGATAGGCGGGGGAAGCCCACACTGGGTCGGATTTATCGGTGGTAAAAGACTCGGCGGCCACAATGGTTTTGCCGTAAACATGCGCCGCCGAGGCGGCTTCGCGGAGGTCTGCGTTACTGACGGGACCGTCGTGCATGCCGGGCGAGGGCGTCCAGAACTCGCCCATCGGCACATCCACGAACTTCTTGCTCAGCAATCCGTCACCGGTCGTGGTAGGGCCGCCCATGGCCTCGGCATACAACCCAAGCCCGCGCCGCCTCAGATACTCGGCCGCAGTCCCGTAATGGCTTTCGGCGACTAGGTCCGCCAGGGTGCGGCGGAAATCCCACAGGAACCGGTCGCTGGCAGCGGCGCTCTCGATGATGCGGCCGGTGAGGGCCGGAAGAAACGGCGTTGGATCATACCCTCTACGCTGGTGAAACTCCGCGATCATGTCGTCGGTCCAGTTCGCGACCCCAGCTTCCCAACTGTCCATCAGGAGGTAGCGGAAGCTCTGCCCGAAGTTCGGCCCCAATGCCTGGGCGATCATGTCCACGTAGGTCTTTACATAATCGCCGACGTGCCGGGCGCTCAACTTGTCAACCTCGAAGCCGGTGGCCTCCGGGCTGGCGGGATGATTCTGCTTGCCGGTCAGGGACCAGCCCAGGCGCAATATGGACCATCTCCCGGGCGGGACGCTCCAATCCAAGGTCCCGTCCGGCTTCGTCTTTGTGGTCAGATCCACGACCTCCTCCCGCGCAACCGCCTCGCGCATTGGCACGGCCGGTGTGGTCAGAGCTCCAAAGTTGATGGTGTGGAAGAAAGCCGCTTTGCCTTGCCAGCGATTGATTCTGGGCCCCGACAACTCGAGCTCGGCCAGCGCCATGGCCCGCGTGGTGGGCCTGAGCACCACGCGGAAGAACCTGGCCGACGTCTCGGGGAATGAATCTGTCTGGACCTGAGATGGCCACGAGCCGGTCTGCGCCGGGCCGGGCAGGCTCAGCAGGGTGAACCATTGGACGCCATCATCGCTGAACTGAACCGCACCGTCCGGTATGGACCAGCCGCCGGCGGCAATGGCAACCGTGACGGCTTGGGCGCGGTACGGTTCGGCAAACTCGAACTGAACCCAGACCTGGCTCTGGCCCGGCTGCAGCGGGATGGACACCACAGTGGCGAAGTTGCCGTCGGTGAGTTTCACCGGGTCGAGGTTTGGGGCGCTGGTGGTGATCCTGGGGCGGAGGTCCGCCATGCGGACCTCTTCGGCGGGCAGGCGGCAGGCCAGCACCTTGACGTCGGCGTAGCATGTCGGCACCGGCCCCGTGGCCCGGGCATACGTTCGGTCCATCTGCTGAAAGCTGCCGTTGTTGGTCGGGGGATGCGGCAGCCGGCAGGACAGGTTTGTGGGTCCCTGGATGACTGTCTCGCTCCAAACGAGCTTTTTCATGGCCTGCCCGGGTTTGACCCACGGCCCGCCGGTCTGGCTCCAACCGCCTGAGGCGGCCATGGTCATCTCCAGGCCCAGCCGGCCGGCTTCGGTTGCCGCATGGCGGAGTGCGTCTTGCCACTCGGGAGTCATCCACACGAGGCGGTTGCTGACCGCTTGGGGGGTGCTTAGCCCTCCGTCGAACATCTGGAAGCCCGCGATGCCGGCGCGCCGCATCCACTCCAGGTCGGCGGTGATGCCCGCCTTGGTGACGTTGCCGTTCATCCAGTGCCACCACACGCGCGGCCGGGCGGAGTCCGGCGGGTTCCGGAAGCTACGCTCGAGTTCGTCGAGGTCCTGGGCCGGAGCCGGACCGGGCGCCCAACACCAGAGTGCGGCCGCCGCCAGAGTGCCAATGATCGAGTTGCGGATTGGGTTCATCGCTCAAGCGGACAGGCAAGCGGTCTCGCGATGCCGCGGGCCGATCATCCGCAGGCGCAGTAACCTCTCGTCGGCGTGCTGACCGGCCTTTGGGCCGGGGGCCGCGCCCGTCCGCGAGCGGCGCGCTCCCCTCCCGGTTGAACAGGACGGTTCAGTAATTGCCCACACCCCAGTTCTCGATTTCGGTGCCGTAGGCAAAGTTCTCCGGGAAGGCGCGTTGCCGCACCCATTCGGCGTGGCCGTCGCAATAGATGACATTCGCCCCCTCGGCGCCGTGATTGTCCACCGAATCCGGGTAATCGTTATTGGAACTCTTGCCCGGCGGGAAGCTGACGGCGTCATCTCCGTCGTGAATGATCCAGATCTTGGAGGGAGACCCCGTGGTGCCCTTGAGCTTGAACTCCATCGTCGTGCCTTTGATGTTGTAGGACAGATCATTGTGGTACACGTAGGCCGCCATGGAGCTTTGCGTCTTGCGGATGCTGGCATTCATGAAGCCGGAGATTTCATAACTGTGGCCCGGACCACTCTTGGTGCCCGGATTGTAGGTGTTGTAGGGGTTGTTGGCGGCCATGCGCTGGAGGTCGGGGATGAACGTGCTGTTGTCGTGCATCCGCTGTTCGTAGGTCAGCCCGGTCTGGTCGGGCGAGGGTTTCCACCCGTTCCGGGCCAAGGGCTGGGGAGTATTGGTGACCGTGTGCCGGGTGGCAGGGCAGATGAAGCTGCGGAGATTGGAGATGTAGCGCGGGTAGAGCCAGTTGAGGTCGTCATCAAACCAGTTGGCCGTTCCCGTCAGCGCGCCTTTGTCGTCTTCGTCCGCGTACATCTGGCTGCCGAGACCCATTTGTTTCTCGTTGTTCAGGCAGGCGATGCGCAGCGCCTTGCTCTTGGCCTTGGCCAGGGCCGGCAGGAGCAGCGCGGCCAGGATCGCTATGATCGCGATGACCACCAGCAATTCGATCAGCGTAAACCCCGCGCGCCTTAGCCCGCAACGGTGGAGGGCAGATGTATTCATATTTCTTCAGCTTCGGGTCGCGGCCATGGCCGGTTCGCCGTCACGACCTTTCATTGTCGCAAATTTTAGAACGCCTGCCCAGCCAGCGCATCCCCCAATTGAGTAGGCCCTGGCTACGATTCGCAGCGTGCGGTTCCAAGACTGTGGCAGCGGCGGCGAATTGCCGTTTGACCGCAACAGGCGCTGGTGCCACTGTCTCGCCCGCCATGAGTGAAGCGATAGAGGCGAGAGTGCGGGAGCTGTATGGGACTCTGCACGCGATGCCGGAGCTGGGTTTGCAGGAAGTCAAGACCGCCGCCTTCCTGGCGGAGCAGTTGCGCCGGGCGGGCTATGCCGTCCAGACCGGTGTCGGCGGCACCGGGGTCGTCGGCGTGCTGCGCGGCGAACAACCCGGCCCGGTCCTGGCTCTGCGGGCCGACATGGATGCGCTCAAGCACCTGGTGGACGGCCAGGAATGCGCGATCCATTCCTGCGGACATGACGCGCACTCCGCGATGGTGCTGTGCGCCGCGGAACAGGCGGCCCAACAAAAGCTCGCCACCGGCACGCTCAAGGTCCTGTTCCAGCCGGCGGAGGAAATTCTCCTCGGGGCGCTCGCGCTGGTTGACGCCGGAGCGATTGCGGACGTGGACGCCCTGGTTGGCATTCACCTCCGGCCCGAACAGGAAGCCAGGAAGGGACAGGCCACTCCAGCGCTGTGCCATGGCTCGAGTGGGAGCGTCCAGGCAACCATCGAAGGCGTCGCCGCTCATGGCGCTCGCCCGCATCTGGGCGTCAATGCCATTGACGCCGCCGCCGCCGTGGTCAACGCCATCAACGCCATCCACATGAATCCCGTCGTGCCGCACAGCATCAAGGTTACAAAGCTCGTGGCGGGCGGCGGGGCGAAGAACCTGATTCCCGATCGCGCCGAGATGACCATGGACGTTCGGGCGCAGGAGAACGGGCTGATGCGGGAACTGCTCCAGAAGGCGGAAGCGGCGATTGGGAATGCGGCCGCGTCCGTCGGCGCCAAAGCGGTGACCCGGACTAAGGTTGGGGCGCCAGCAGCCGAGTACGCGGAGGAGATGGTTGAACTGGCCCGGGAAGCGATCGTTGCGGTGCTGGGCAAAGCGGGCCTGCTTCCGCCGGTGATCACGCCGGGCGCGGAGGATTTCCACTTCTACGTCAAACGCAAGCCCACGCTCAAAGCCGCCTACATCGGCTTAGGGTGCGACCTGGCGCCGGGCTTGCACCATCCGCAAATGCAGTTCGACCTCGGCTCGCTCATCCATGGCGTTAACATCCTGCAGTATATTGTCAACAGGACTTTGAAACCAGGCAGAGCCTAACCCGAGCATTTCACGCTTTCGCCTGTAGTGCAGACTTCCATCACCACCCGAACCACGTCGAATAGGCGATGGCTGCGGCGCCCAACACGATCCACATGACGCACAGGGGCATCGCGAACTTCAGCCACTTGAAATAAGGGATCTTCGACATGGCGATGACCGACATCAGCACGCCGGAGGTGGGAATGACGATATTGATAAATCCGTCGCCATAGAGGTAGGCGGACACCGCCGTCTGCCGGTCCAGCCCGACAATGTCGGCGATGGGACTCATGATCGGCATGGTCACATAGGCCTGCCCCGAGCCGGACGTGATGAAGAAATGGACGACCAGGCTCATGCCATACATGCCCCCCGCCGCGAAGATCGGCGGCAGATTCACCAGCGGCCCCGACAGGTAATGCACCAGCGTGTGGATGATCCGCCCGTCCTCCATGATCAGCGTAATGGACTTGGCCAGACCGACAATCAGCGCCGAGTAGAGCAGATGCTTGCAGCCGGCAATGAACGAGCCGGTAATAGCTTGCAGGGTCATGCCGCTCACCACTCCGCCGATGATCCCGACCGCCATCATCACGGCGCTGAGGTCGCGCAAACTCCAGTTGCGGAAGCTCGCCCCCCAGCCAAACAGCGCGAAGCCCCCGGCCAGGCTCAGCAGGGTCAGGACATGCCGCACCGTAAACGCCGGCGCTTCCTTGCGTGCTTCCACCAGCTCATCGTCGAAGGTTGGATATATGCTGCGCGACGGATCGGCGGTCACCCGGGCCGCATAGCGCATCACATACCAAATCGTCACCAGTAACGTCGCCAGCCACACCACTGTCCGGGCGACAAAACCGGACATCGGCGGCAGCTCGGCGATCTGCTGGGCGATGAGCGTCGTGGCCGGACACATCGCCGACGGGGCGAAGCCCGAATAACAGCCGACGTACATGATGGCCACGCCGCAGACCGGATCCAACCCCAGCCGCCGGGATAGCAGCAGCCCCAGCGGGATGAACGCCACCACGGCATTGGCCAGCACACCGGAAAAACCCAGCACCGACATGACTGTCATCAGGATCGGCACGATCAGCATGCGCCGCGTCCCCAGCGCGCGGATCAGGCGAGCCAGCCCCGCCTCGATCGCCCCCGAGTCGCTGATGATCTGGAGAAATCCTCCCACCAGCAAAACCAGGAAGACCACCTCGGCGGCTTTCTCGAGCCCCAGCGGAAAGTAGAGGAAGAACTTCCAGGGCATGACCGGCTGGCGCGCCACCAGCTCGAAGGAGTTCGGATCAACCTGCTGTGCCTTGGTCTGCGGGTTGACCAGGAAACGATATTGCCCCGCGGGAACGATCCAGGTGGCCACCATCGCCAGGAAGGCAATGCTCAGGATAATGACATAGGCATCCGGCAGTTTCCATCGGGGCCTGGCTGCTGCGTTATTCATTCAAGTTCACGAGGCGCGCCGCTGGCTGCACCCCGGCTACATGGCCTTCGGCTCCGTGGTGGCTCAGCCCCGCCCGCATTTGGTGGCCGCATCCTAGAACGCGCCAGCGGCCACGCAATCCCCCAATTGAGTAGGCCCCAATCATGCGGCCCCGCATCGAGCTCCAGCGCAAGTGGTGCGTTCCTTCGAGGCGTCCACGCCCCGCTCAACGCAGAACTTGCTTGATTCCGAACAGGAATCGGCACATTTTGCAGGCGTTGAAACGACCGTCCGCGGCCGGACTGCAAAAAGGTGATTGACATCGGTCGGAGCAGATGGCACAAAGCACAGCCAGGTATCTGAGAAATCTGTCGAGTGGCGAAGGAAGAGCCAATTGAGTTGAGCGGCACGGTGACGCAGGTCCTGCCGGGCACGATGTTCCGGGTGGCGTTACCCAACGGCCACGAGGTCCTTGCCCATATCTCAGGCAAAATGCGCAAGCACTTCATCCGTATCAGCGTCGGCGACCAGGTCAACGTCGAAATGTCACCCTATGACCTGGGCAAAGCACGGATCACCTTCCGCCATACCTAAGCGATGCGAGTCCACTTTCTCGGTGCAACCCGCACCACCACCGGCTCCCTCTATCTCCTCGAGTTGAACGGACAGCGGCTGCTGCTGGACTGCGGGCTGTTCCAGGGCCGCCGCGGAGAATCCATCGAGCGCAATCGCAACTTCCCGTTCGACCCGAAGCAGATCAACGCCGTCGTTCTGAGTCACGCGCACATTGACCACTGCGGCAACCTCCCGAACCTCTGCCGCCAGGGTTTCCAGGGCAGCATCTTCTGCACCTTCGCCACCCGCGACCTGGCCAGCATCATGCTCGAGGACTCGGCGCAAATTCAGGCAGATGACGCGGCCTTCGTGTCGAAGAAGCGCGCCAAGCGCGGCCTCCCTCCCGTCGAACCGCTCTATTCCGCCACCGATGCCGACAAGGCCGTCCGCCAGTTTGTCAGCATCAATTATGACCGCCCATTCCTGGTCACCGACGGCGTGACCGTAACCTTCCGCGACGCCGGCCACATCCTCGGGGCGGCGCAGGTGGTTCTGGACATTCGCGAGAACGGGCGCCAGTTCCGCTACCTGTTCAGCGGCGACATTGGGCGCGGCAACGACGACATTCTGCGCGACCCGCAGCCGGTGGAGGACGTGGATTACCTGCAAGTCGAGAGCACCTACGGAGCGCGCGAGCACTCGCCCAAAGCGAACGCCAACGCCGAAATCGCCCAACTGGTTCTCCCGACCCTGGAGCGCAAAGGCAAAGTCATTATTCCCTCGTTCTCGGTTGGCCGGACCCAGCAAATCGTGTACACGCTCCATCAGCTCACTCTGGCCGGGCAAATGCCCAAGGTCCCCATTTTCGTGGACAGCCCCTTGAGCGTGAACGCCACGGAGGTCTATCGGCTGCATCCGGAATGCTTCAACGAAACTATCTACCGGTTCCTGCGGGAAAAGGAGAATCCCTTCGGGATGGAGAACCTGACCTACATCCGGGAGGTCGCCCACTCGATGAAACTCAACGACCTGAAGGAGCCTGCGATAATTATCAGCGCCTCCGGCATGGCTGAGGCCGGCCGCATCCGCCATCATCTGGCCAACAACATCGGCAACTCGCTCAACCTCATCCTGTTCATCGGCTATTGCGCCGAGCACACCCTGGGCGCCCAGATCATGTCCGGTCGCAGCCCGGTGAACATCTTCGGCGAACCGCACGAAGTCCACGCCCAAATCGCCTCCATTGATTCCTTCTCCGGCCACGCGGACAAGAATGAACTGCGGCGTTACGTCGAAGCGCTCACCGGCGACATCAAGAAGATCGCCGTGGTCCATGGAGAGGAAGAGCAGTCCCTGGCTTTTGGCGAAACGTTGCGGGAAATGAAGCCAAAGGCCGAAGTGCTGGTGCCGGAATACCAGCAAGTCCTGGAAGTTTAGCCGGCCACGGTTTACCCGGTCTGGTTCAGCGCCTGCCTCAAGTCGGTTATCAGGTCCTCAGTTTCTTCAATCCCGACCGAGTAGCGGATCAAGCCTTCCGGGATGCCCATCGCTTTGCGCTCCTCCGCCGTGCATTCAACGTGGCTGGTTGTGGCCGGGGGGCCGGCAATGGTTTCAACGGCGCCCAGGTTGGCGGCCAGGTGCGCATACCGCAGGCGCGGCAGGAACGCACGCACGGCATCGAACCCGCCTTTGAGCATGAAGCTGAGCACCCCGCCGAAACCGCGCATCTGCCGCCGGGCAATCTCATGCTGCGGATGGGATGCCAGTCCGGGATAGAAGACGTTGCTGACCTGGGGCTGGGCTTCGAGGAAGCGGGCAATTTCCAGGGCGCTTGCGTTTTGCTGGCGAATCCGCAGGTGCAGAGTCTTCACCCCCCGCAACAACAGGTAAGCCGCCATCGGGTCAAGCGCTGCACCGGTAATCTCCCGGTGATGGTGAATCCGCTCGATCAGTTTCTGAGGGCCGCAGACCACACCTCCCAGTGCATCGGCATGGCCGCCGAGGAACTTGGTGGCGCTGTGCAGCACCAGGTCCACGCCCAAGGCGAGCGGGGTTTGATTGATCGGCGTAGCGAAAGTGTTATCGGCCACGACGGTGGCCCCCGCCCGATGCGCCGCTCCCGCCAGGCGCGCGATATCCATGACCTTGAGGGTGGGATTCGTGGGCGTTTCCAGGTAAAGCACCCGGCAGCCTTTGGCGATCTCCGCCTCGATCGCCTCGTGGTCCGTGGTATCGCACAACTGGACCTTGATCTGGAACCGGGGCAGGAAGTCCAGGAACAGCCTGTTGGTCCCGCCGTAGCTGTCCTTAACCGAAACCAGCCGGTCGCCCGGTGACAGCAGGGTGAATAGCGTGTTGCTGATCGCAGCCATGCCGCTGGCGAAGCTGGTGGCGGCTTCGGCGCCCTCCAGCAACCGAACCTTCTCTTCGAAGGCGGCCACAGTTGGATTGGTATTGCGGCTGTAGATGTGGCCGGACGCCCGCCCCTGCGCCGCCGCCTGCCATGCGTCCACGTCCGGGTAGCCGAACGCCACGCTGTGCACGACCGGCACCTGCGTCGCTCCCCACCACGATTGTTTCTCTTCCCCCGCCCATACGGACAGGGTGCCTGGGCCTGGTTGACCTTGGTTTGACATGGTCACATAGATAGCACAGATGGCGGATGATTGCAGCCGGGCAGGCTCGAAATCCGAAGTTCGAAGTCCGAAGTCCGGATCCCGAAGAGACGGGTTGGCCGAACGGCAGAATTGCCGCACAGTCAGCTCTTGTTCGGATTTCGGCCTTCGGGCCTCCTTCGGGTTTCGGCCCTCGGATTTCGGACTTCGAGCTTCGGACTTCGGACTTGAGCTACCGGTTTCATTTCCCGCTCGCTTTTTCCCGCTGCCTTGCCCACTGTTCACACAGGTCTGCGGCCGCAGTGCGCGCCGCGGACGTGTGATGTTGAACCAACTGACTATTTCGGAACTGGCAGCCAAGCTCGCCCGCCGCGAAGTCTCGGCACGGGCGGCCACCCAGGCCTGTCTGGACCAGATCCAGCGCGTGGACGGGCAAATTCGCGCGTTCCTCAGCTATGACGCGCCAGACGCGCTGGCGCAGGCGGACGCCGCGGACCAGGCTCTCGCCGCCGGTCAGAACCACGCCCAACGGCCATTGCTCGGCGTGCCCGTCGCCATCAAGGACGTCATCGCGGTAAAGGGACAGCCGCTTAACTGCGGCTCGAAGATCCTCGGCAAGTTCGTGTCGCCTTACGACGCCACGGTCATTGAGAAGCTGAAGGCGGCGGGAGCGGTGGTGTTCGGGCGGCTGAACATGGACGAGTTTGCCATGGGCAGCTCGACCGAGAACTCGGCCTTCCAGATCACGCGCAATCCCTGGGACACCTCGCGGATTCCGGGCGGTTCCTCGGGCGGCTCGGCGGCGGCGGTCGTGGCGGATGAATGCGTCGCAGCGCTGGGCTCGGACACCGGCGGCTCGATTCGCCAGCCGGCCGCCCTGTGCGGCTGCGTGGGCCTGAAACCCTCCTATGGCAGAGTCTCGCGCTACGGGCTGGTGGCCTACGCCTCGTCGCTCGACCAGATTGGCTGCTTCGCCAAAGATGTGTGCGACGCAGCAACGGTTGCAGGCGTCATCAGCGGGCACGACCCGCGCGATTCGTCGAGCGTGCCGCAAGCCGTGGGGAATTATGCCGCGGGACTGACCGGCAACATCAAGGGGCTGAAGCTGGGGTTGGCGAAGGAATACATGATCGGCGGGCTGGATCCCGAGGTGAAACGGGCCATCGAGGCAGCGGTGGACCAGTTTACCAAGCTGGGTGCGGAGGTGGTGGAGGTATCCCTGCCGCACACGGATTACGCGATCGCGGCCTACTACATCATCGCCACCGCCGAGGCTAGCGCCAACCTGGCGCGCTTCGACGGCATCCGCTACGGGCTGCGCGTGGACGGCGCGGACCCGATCGAGCTCTACGGCAAGACCCGCGGGGCGGGTTTCGGCCCCGAGGTGAAGCGGCGCATCATTCTCGGCACCTACGTGCTGAGCAGCGGTTACTATGACGCCTATTACCTGCGAGCGCAGAAAGTCCGCACGCTGATCCGCAAGGATTTCCTGGCGGCCTTCGAGCAGGTGGATGCGATCCTGACGCCCACCTCACCCACCGCCGCGTTCAAGATTGGCGAGAAGTCGGAAGACCCCTTGCAGATGTACCTGATGGACATCTTCACGATCTCCTGCAACCTGGCCGGCCTGTGCGGCATCAGCATTCCCTGCGGTTTCACCGGCCCCCAACCCCGGCTGCCGATCGGCCTGCAACTGCTCGGCAAGCCCTTCGGAGAAGAGACGATTCTACGGCTCGCTCATGCCTACGAGCACAGCACCGAGTGGCGGAAGGAGAAGCCGCCGCTGGGCAAGTAAGGCACGTTCAGCCTGGAAAGATGCAGCGCACCGGCTGCCGCCCATGCCGGCGATAGACCATGAAGTCCTTCCGGTCCACTGTATAAACCACCGAATCTTCGTACAACTCACTCATTCTGACTACGCAGGCGTCGGCCAAGTCTATTTCCTGGTCCCGGTACTTTCTGACCAGCGCCAGCACCTCCGCCCGGTTCTCATCCAAGCCAAAAGCCAGCTCCAGATCACCCACTTGCAGCATTTCCAGCACCGGTTCGGGCGTTCCGATGCTCGCCGCGATCTCCGCCAGCACCGGCTCGCACACCAGCCAGGGAGGTGATTCCCGGCCCAACAGCCTGGCAGCCCAACCATGATGGGTATCCCGCTCGTCCAGCGCGGCGATGATCAACCCGGCATCAGCGATCTTTTTCACCTTGAGCCCTCAGAGCGGCGCGAACCTGGGCATTCGAGCTGCCTCGCGAGCGGAAGCGTCCCAGCAAATGCACACTCGCAAACCGTCGCTTTGACCGGCGTGCGGGCCGCGCCAGGTCCTGATCCACCAGGCGCAGCAAATACTTAGTCCGGTCTAACCCCGAGTCGGTAGCCCGCCGGTCAATCGCCACCACTTTCTCCACCGGCATCCGCAGAGAAACCACATGTGTCATACACTTATGTTTACAGCACTTCGCCACGTGCTGTCAACCTGATCTCAGCGGCACGCCCAGCGCGGGCGAGCGGGGGCTGCGCTGCAATGGGCACCGCACCAGGACATGCAGCGCAGGAGTAAGCGCTGAAGGCTGAGACTGGATTGATTGTACCGGCGTTGGCTCATGAAATGCCGTGGTTCGCGGGAGGCGCTGAGCCTCGACCGCCACTTCGCGCAGGCGGGATTTGTGCTCCTCGCCTGACGCACGCGCGCGTTCAGCAGCAAGGGGAGGACTTTTGGCTAGCGGTATAAAAGATGGGACACCTGCTCGGGAATTCTCATTTGACGGCCTGCGGGAGCGGGCAGTCGTATCTCCTTAGCGGGTGCAGTTTGCTGTCTGCCCAATCCCGCGCATCCTCCATTATGACCTGCGTAATCGCAGGATCGAAAGAGGAGGGCCTGGTCGGAAGCCTATGTTCGAGAAAGGTAATTGAAGCCTTCCACGCTCTTGGATCATCCAGCACGCTGACAAAGTAGTGGAGGCTACCTCCGGCAGGAAGGAGCCCATGTTGCGTGTCATGCAAAGCCCGGGACACTGGAGGTCGCCAGGTCCCAAGCTGTTCATTGCGTTGGAGGCTTGGGTCCAGTTCCCATCCGTTGCTCCCCATGACTTGAATTGTGCCTCCTACGATCGAAAACGGTATGGTTGTCAGATTAGTCACAACGTATATGGCCCAATGGCCGTTCGTGATCCCAACGGTGCCGTTCGTCATTCCGACGAATGAGGCCACGATGGGCGGTGGCGTTGGGGTGCGTAGGCCTTTCATCAACAGAAGCATGGCCAGCGCAAGCAGCGCGGCAATGCCAAAGCCGATCGTTCGGAACCTGGTAGAGGTCATTGCATCCAGATGGCCGAACGCTGCGGCTCGCGTGCCGCCGCCGACACGGAGGGCCGAGCGCAGAATAAGCAGCCGAATTGGCACAAAGCACGGAACGGAAATCGAGTGAGGCGGCCAGGTGCAGCCGCTTGCGGACGGGATGTTTGCGCTTCCACCATTTCACGCGACGAATGATCAGAGTGAGCGGCGTGACGCAGCCGCCGGTGACGTTTGGTTTGTCCCTGAGCGAGTCGGCTGCCTCCCGTTGGCTCCACCCTGCGGGTTGGCAACCCAAGGGCTTTCGTAATGACCATACACCTTGCCGTCCACTATTCCGTTTCGGCGCAGCCAATCATAAGTCGGCCGAGGCAGCCTCCTCAGAGGCAACATGCTCGCAAGCTTGCTGATGGCCCTCAGCACAGGGCCACCGATTCGATGGTACTCAAAACACACCTTTAACCTTTTCTCATCGCCAAACCCGTACGCGAGCCACGCAACCCTGCCAGGCGGCAGGTACGCAGAATACCCTTCCGTATTCCAGGAAGACCCTTGGTCTCTCACTAGCCGACCTGCTGCATACTCGCGCTGAGCATACGGCTCGTCCAGGGTGATAGCCGACCGTCCGCTGTTTGTCACCCACGCGACGGTGATCTGATCCGCGACCAGCCGAGAGAAATTGCCGTGGGTAGTGGTGAAGCCCACGCCTAGCTGGTGCTGTGGCACACCGCCATGGAGCGCCAGCCACATCGCAAACAGCAGGAGCGCCACGAGTGCCGCGTTCAGTAGAATTTTGTATCGGCGACGCATGTTGAGCAGGCACGCGCTAACGGCACCCGAGCTCGGGATAAGCGTGACTGCACTCCTCGTCATTGGCTCAACCCGCTTGTTGTTGCTGCTGGGGACCATCCCGACAGACTGGGAGGTGGGCTAACAACCCACCCGCTGAACGACCGGTCGACCAGAAGTAGTTCCCATTGGTTCCGCGCGACGTACGGAGTTTTGGTCAGCAACCGGTTCCAAGCTCCCTTCAACCGTCCAGAGGACAACACCGCTAGTCGCCACCCAGGCAAGCTGCATCTCGGCACCTCCAAACGCTCACCTCGTCCAGGCGGGAGCACAACCGGGACGAGATCGGCTCTCATCTCCCGGCCTGTTCCTGAATGGACTTCCCATGTGAGGCGACGGACTGGGCGCGAACTTGAGTTCGTCACGCCGAATAGGGCGGTGATGCCGTACGGGTTCGAGTTCGTGAACCCCAAGAATGTGACCCTCAGCGGTGGTTGCCGGCTACTGAGGTGGTAAATGACGGTAGCAACCGTTGCCACAAGCACTGCCAAAATCGCCACCATGATCATGCGCTTTTTCATCACCTAGCAATAACGGTCCGGCTCATCGACCCCGCGCCAGTGACTTTCGATCTGGGCTCAGGACGCAGTCGCGCGGTTCGCGGCGTTCGGTCTGTTCGACATCATTTCCTCTCTTTCTTCTTGGTGAATGAGTTGAGCCCGATGCGACAACACGACTCAGGAATCATCTCCGGCTTGGGAGGATTAGGCATCCAAAACATAAAGACGGCATCTGCCAGTTCTTCATCGGGCACCTCGAATGAGTAGACGATCCGACCGGTCTGATTCGTAATCGCCGGGTTGATCACGCCCCCCTTCTCATTCTTCATCATCGGTCGCGTCACGACAGGGCGGCCGTTGATGACCTCGGTTCCAACGGCAGGTGGCTTAGTTTCCGTCCTCAAGGTCGCGTAGTAGGTCTTAGGCAGGCTGACGCGGCGCTTTGTGCATGAAATGGTCACTGCAAATCGTGTCGCATTCGTGAGTGCGGTGGCCTGAACCGAGAACGAGAGGCCACTCCTTTCCATTTTGTCCGGCGAAAGATCGGACCTGGCAAATTGAGCAAACGCAGTCCCGGTAAGGCAAAACGAAATGGCAACGATGGCAATTACTGTTCTCGTAGGAATTGGTCTCGAACGTGGAACTGAGCCGCAGCCGCCGGAGACTGAGCATCGACAAGATCCGAGAGCAGCGAATCTCCCAAGCCAACCGCAAACAGGAAGGCTCGCGGCTGTCGGCTCCGGCGATTTGTTCGGCTTCAACTTGAACGGCTTCAAGGCTTCTTCTCTACGGCTGTCACTTCGTACTCGAACGGATTTGAGAAGATGCACGCTCTCTTTGCCTTCTCCAACGCCTCGGCCCCGAAGAGCCCTCCTCCGTGGATATCGGGATCATAAACGGCAATCCATCTATAGTGCCCAGGACGCTCACTTCTAGTCGCGAATCACAGGCTCAGTGATGAGTGTGGTGGCAGGAGGATAGCGCTTGGCTCTAGCTTCACCGGCGGGCGAATTTGCAGAGCAACTTCAGGCACGAGCCCGCCGAACCAATTAGTCTCGTCTGTGGCAAAGTGAAATTGATTGCCCAGCTTGAGATACCAAGTCATGCGTTTGTCGAAATCAGTCGTATTGCTAACAACGCATCGGAACACCAGCGGCTCGCCCATCGCAAAGCTGGCCTTTTCGGGGTGGCATTGCATCTGTAGGCCTGTCGTCGTGTAGTGGTTTGTTTTGGGCGAAACATCTTCGGAACCCGCGCCCTTCGCCAATAAGGCAGCTCCAACACAAGCCCCGGCGACGCCGACTCTGATTCTTCGTGAAGCGAGTTTCATAGTGGCTGATTCTATGCCGAACAAGTGATTATGCAGACCTGGATATCACCCCAAGATGGGTGGCTATCCGAAGAGGTCTCCACCGCCGATGAATGCTTTCCCTTCATCTGCGCCAAGTTTACCCAGCCCCATGCCCTGTGCAAAGGCGTTTCATCCGCATAATCTGTGTGTGAGTTCACACCGCGTCGGGCGACCATTTGCCGCCAGTGGGACGGCAGTAACTGGAGCCCAAGCCGCGAGTTCCGCCTTGGTCTGTGCCTGGGCGCAGGCGCTAATTGGCCGGTAAGTATCTGTGGAATCGCTGGTTAGGCCACTATCTTGGCCAAAGTCTGGCGCCTTTGGTAGGACCGTGGCTAGAAGTTCAGACGCGCCAGTTGCACGCCAACGGCTCAATGGTTCCTCCGTTGCTCCTCCGTTCTTCCTCCGTTCTTCCTCCGTTCCTCCTCCGTCCTGAGAACGGAGGAACCTCGGAGGAAGAACGGAGGAGCAAGGGAGGTGCCACGCAGGTATGATCTTGGGCTTGCGGGGCGATGGCTGTGGGATTGGGCTCGGGCTGGCGACGCGAAGGAGGATGGCTTCAGGGGTGCAGCAACGGGTTCGGCGCCTCGGGTCGAGTTGGTTGTGCTCTGGCAAAATGCAAAGAAGGCATTTCGCGCTTCGTATTCAGCCACTCGGTTGGTGGCTGAGAATGGCTGCACAGCCACGAGGGCCTCACCGGCGGCTCGGGCAGGCGCCAACGCCTCAACGGCGTGGGCAGGCGGCATTTGTCTCCGGACGAGTTCCTCAGACCATTGCTTGCGGGTTAGGCCGTGCATTCTGCGAAAGTAATCACCTGCCTCAATGTTGGCCGCGAAAACTAAACCCTGGGCCAAGTGCTCCGGTTTCCAAGGAGAGGGCCTGTCAATATCCAAGAGTTTGAATCCCCAGACCACCGCTCGATCGCGCGCGACGCGCCATGCTGCTCGAGGCTCAAACCACCCAATTCCAACGCAACACAGGCACTCTTCAACCGGCGTGGTGCCCGGCGAAACCTTCATAGTCAGATTCGTTGCCGTTCCGGGAGAAAGCGGAATCCTTACCCACCGCAGTGGGTTTGTCGCTACCAGGGCCCGATTGTTCCTGGCTCTGCATTCAAACCACTCGACCTGGAAGCCGACCGCCCTGGGACCGGCATTCGAGACGCTGAGGGAGACCGCGGACTTGTGAGTCATACGGATGCCCCAACAAGTGAGTATGCACACTTGGATATCACCCCTCAATGGGTGGTTATCCGAAAAGGTCCCCACCGCTGATGAATGCTTGCCCTTCATCACCGCCAAGGTTACCCACCCCCACGCCCCGTGCAAAGGCTGTTCCGCGGGTGGGGTGGCAGGATTATCGGGAGGTCCTCATCGAATATTTGCAGGATGTTTGTCTGATGCGGCATCTCGATGGCATCTCGAACCGAGGTGGCAACCTGTCTGGCGCGAAGGAAGGCGGGAGGGTCTATTGCACCAATGCTCTTGCGGGAAGGTTCGCGGGTAATTTCGCTTTGTAAAGCAATCCATACTTGCAGAGCGGGGACAGCAGCGGCATGTTGCGGCTCTGCCCAAGCCTGAAAGGGCCGGGCTTTGCCATTTTGTCACACGGCTTGAGATGGTTGAAATGATGGACCAGATTTTTGTGAGCCTGAAGCAGTGGCTGGTGGATCTCGTGCCGCGCCAATGGCAGCCCAGCTTGTCAGTGCTTCTTTCCGTCGCGGCGATTGTGGTTGCATTCGCGACGCTCTTCGCCATTACCACGTGGCTGGAGCGCAAAGCCTTGGGGCGCATTCAGAACCGCTACGGTCCGAACCGGGTCGGTCCCTGCGGGCTGCTCCAGCCCATCGCCGATGGACTGAAGGCGCTGACCAAGGAAGATGTCATACCGCACACCGCCGACAAGGTGGTGCACTTCATCGCGCCACTGGTCCTGGTGGTACCGGTCTTCCTGGCGCTTGCGGTCGTGCCAATGGGCCGGAACATGACCGCCCTGGACGCGGACGCCGGTGTGCTGTTCTTCTTTGCCGTGGGTGCGGCCACCGAGTTGTCGGTGTTCATGGCCGGGTGGTCGAGCCGGAACAAGTACTCGCTGCTGGGGGCGATGCGGGCGCTTGCGCAGATGATCAGCTATGAGGTGCCGCTGATCCTTTCCGCCGTGACGGTCATTATGGCGGCGGGCTCGCTTTCCGCCGTTCAAATTGTGGAGGCGCAAGCCGGTTACTGGGGCCTATTGCCGCGGTGGTATGTGCTGACGCCGTGGGGTCTGGCCGGATTCATCCTCTTCATGGTCGCAGCGGCCGCCGAGTCGAACCGCTCGCCTTTCGATCTGCCCGAAGGCGAATCGGAGTTGGTTGCCGGATATTACACCGAGTATTCCGGCTTCAAGTTCGCACTGTTTTTCCTGGGCGAATACCTGGGCCTGTTCGCCGTGAGCGGCCTGGGGATCACGCTGTTTCTGGGCGGTTGGCACGCCCCGCTGGCCGGGCTGGGCTGGGTGCCATCGTGGGCCTGGTTCTTCTTCAAGCTGATGGCGCTGATTGCGGTGTTTATTTGGGTGCGGGGGACCCTGCCGCGGTTGCGGATGGACCAACTGATGGGGCTGGCCTGGAAATTCATGCTGCCGCTGGCGCTGGTGAACATCGGCGTGGCCGGGCTGTGGCGGTTTATGCCGGCGGGCGTTGCACGCTGGACGGTCTGCTCCCTGCTCGTGGTTGGGGCCTACGTGATGCTCGGGCAGTTGCTGGCGGGAAAGAAGCACTACTCGAAACGAACCTACCGATATGCTGACTGAGCCTTGGCCCTTCCTGATCATCGGCGTTGTCACCCTGACCGGCGCGGTGGCGGCAATGAGCCTGCGCAACCTGGTGCATTGCACGCTGTCGCTTGTGGCAACCTTCGCAGGTCTCGCGGCGCTCTATTTGCAGCTCGGCGCCCAATTCGTCGGCTTTGCCCAAATACTCATTTATATCGGCGCGGTGGCCATCCTGATCGTGTTTGCCATTCTCTTGACACGCGGGGGCGAGTCCGCCTGCGAGCCGGTATTCTCCCGCAACTGGGTGGCGGGTGTCGGGGTGGCGGTAGCGGTGTTCGCGTTGCTCAGCGGCATCATTCTGTCGAGTCGGGCGGTGGTCCGCGAGCTGCAGCCGCCCCCCGAAGCAACCGTCCGCGCGATTGGCGAGCAGCTCATGACCCGGTATGTCCTGGCGCTCGGAGTCATCGGCCTGCTCCTGACCGCCGCGCTCATCGGTGCGGTGATTATTGCCCTGCAAGAGAAGGAGGGGAAATGACGCCGCTCGCTCTCTGCTTGATCCTGTCGGCGCTGCTCTTCGCCGTCGGCCTGGCCGGCGCGCTCACGCGGCGCAACGCCATCATCGTGCTGATCGGCATCGAGTTGATGCTCAACGCGGCGAACTTGAACTTCATCGCGTTCTGGCGTCACGGGCCCAATCCCCAAGCGCTGACTGGGATCATGTTCGTGATCTTTTCGATCGGCGTTGCCGCCGCGGAGGCGGCGGTCGGGCTGGCGCTGATTATCGCTGTTTACCGCCATTACCGGACGACCAACCTGGACCAGATTGACTCGATGCGAGGCTGAGATGGATTGGATCGTTCACAAGCTCTGGCTGATTCCGGCGCTGCCGCTCCTGGCGGCGGGGCTGGGTGCTTTGCTCAAACAGCGCCAGCGGCGCCTTGCCTCCTCTCTCGCAATCGGCGCGATGGTCCTGGCGCTGGCGCTTTCAGGCGTGGCCTTCGCGAACGCTCTTCAGCATCCGGGAAACGGCTCCGCGGTCAGGCAAGGGGTCAACTTCTTCTGGTTCCAGTTCGGTGACCCCCGGAACAGCGCCGCCAGCCTGTGGCTCGGCTGGGTGCTCGATCCGCTCTCGGCGGTCATGCTGGTGATGGTTTCATTAGTCGGCCTGCTCATCTTCATCTACAGCATCGGATACATGGCGCACGATGAGAACTTCACGCGCTTCTTCTGCTTCCTGTCGCTCTTTGCCACCGGGATGCTCGGTTTGGTGATCGCGAACAGCCTCCTGCTGCTGTTCATTTGCTGGGAATTGGTGGGCCTGACCTCCTACTTGCTCATCGGTTTCTGGTATCACAAGCCCAGCGCGGCGGCGGCGGCAAAGAAGGCGTTCGTCACGACGCGGATCGGCGATCTGGCATTGCTGCTCGGCATGGTGTGGCTCTACTCGGAAACCGGCACCCTGCTCTTCTACGACGGCGGCAATGGCTGCCTGGAACAAACCGCTCTCGCCAGGCTGGTCGCGCAAACGACGACCCTCGGCCTGGCTGCCTCGACGGGGATTTCGCTGCTCATCTTCTGCGGCGCGGTCGGCAAGTCAGGCCAGGTGCCGCTCCACGTCTGGCTCCCGGACGCGATGGAAGGCCCGACGCCGGTCAGCGCGCTCATTCACGCCGCAACGATGGTGGCAGCGGGGGTGTTCCTGGCGGCGCGGGTCTATCCGTTGATGGCGACGCAGCCTGCGGGCGCGGCTGCCGTGCCGGGAGCGCTCCAGGTGGTCGCATGGGTGGGGGCAATCACGGCGGTGTTTGCCGCCAGCATCGCGGTCGCTCAGACCGACATCAAGCGTATCCTCGCCTACTCCACCGTCTCGCAACTGGGTTTCATGATGCTGGGATTGGGCACCGGCGGCGTGGCGGTCGGGATGTTCCACTTGATCACCCACGCGTTTTTCAAGGCGCTGCTGTTCCTGGGCGCCGGCTCGGTCATCCACGGGTGTCACGAGGAGCAGGACATTCGTCGCATGGGCGGACTGCGCCGCCTGATGCCCATTACCTTCGCGACCTATGCCTCCGGCATGCTGGCTTTGAGCGGCTTCCCGCTTGTCTTCTCCGGATTCTGGAGCAAGGACGAGATTCTGCACTCCGCGCACGCCTGGAGCGTGTCCCATTGGCCTTTCTATCTCGGCATTTTTGGGGCTCTGCTCACCGCGTTCTACATGACCCGACAGGTTTGTTATGTGTTTCTCGGCTCCCGGCGCAGCCGCCGGCGTGAGGAGGCTCCAATCGCCCTGCATGACCCGCCAACTCCGAAGCTTGAGCCTCCTCACGCTCGCTCCGGCGACGTGCATGAGAGCCCGGCCGTAATGACCCTGCCGCTGATTGTTTTGGCGGCGTTCTCGATCCTGCTCGGTTTCATCGGCACGCCCGCCTGGCCTTGGTTCCAGGAATTTCTGAACGGGCGACCGCTGGCACTTCAACTAACCAGGCTGGTCGAGCACGAAGCGCTGCGGTTGATGGCGCTATCCAGCATGATTGTTCTTGCCGGCATGGGCCTGGGCTGGTGGCTGTACGGGCGAAAGGCGATGAACCAGGCCGAATCGCGCGATGTGCTCGAGCAAATGCGGCCGGACATCTTCGCTCTTCTGAGCAGGAAATACTTCGTGGACGAGGTGTATGAGGCTACGGTGATTCGATTCAACGCCTGGTGGGCAAGAGTGTGTGGTTGGCTGGACGGTTATGTCTGGAACGGTCTTGTCCAGGCGGCCTCTTACATGGTGGTCGGCCTGTCCTGGATCAACCGTCTCTTTGACGAGTATGTGGTCAACCTTGGGTTCGACGGCAGTTGCCGCGGCCTGGGCGAAGGAGGAACCCTGCTCTCGCGCCTGCAGAATGGCCGTGTGCAAAGCTACCTCCGCGTCATTGGCGTGGGTCTGACCGTTATCGTGCTGATGCTCCTCTGGGGATGTCACGCCTGATGGCCGATTTTCCTCTAATCACCCTCCTGACACTGGCGCCGTTCATCGGCGCGCTGGTGGTGAGTGGCCTGGAGGCGGATAAGAAGAAGCTCGCGCGCTGGCTGGCCCTGGGTTTCAGTTTTGTCGCGCTGGGGCTGGCGCTGGTTCTGTGGGCGCGGTTCGATGCCGCGTCCGGCAGCCTGCAGTTTGAGGAACGACACACCTGGATTCCCACACTCGGGGTCGAATATCACGTCGGCGTTGATGGCCTGGGCCTGCTCATGGTCATGCTGTCGGCGATCCTGGTGCCGATGGCGATGCTGGCCTCGCGGAGAATTAAGGGCCGCGCGCCCAGCTACTTTGGGCTCGTGCTGTTCCTCCAGGCTGGACTCTTTGGCACCTTCACTGCCTTGAACTTCTTCCATTGGTTCATCTATTGGGAACTCAGCCTGATCCCCGCGTTCTTTCTGATCAAGCTTTGGGGCGGGCCGTTGCGCACGCCCGCGGCGACGCAGTTCTTCGTCTATACCATGGCAGGCAGCATCACCCTGTTGCTCACCTTCCTGGCCATCTTTTTGGCCACCGGCACGTTCGACTTCCTTGAACTTGCGGACATGGCCCGAAACGGGACGCTGATCCCGGCGTTGGCCGCAAAACTCGGCTGGAGCGCTTTGACCACTCGGCAATTGGCGCTGGTCCTTTTCGCCGGTGCTTTCCTCGGTTTCGCAGTCAAGGTGCCCCTGATGCCCTTTCACACGTGGTTGCCTGCGGCCTACGCCGAGGCGCCGACGGGCACCACCATGCTGTTGACGGGCCTCATGTCCAAGATGGGCGTCTATGGTTTTCTCCGTATCCTCCTGCCGATCTTTCCCGAACAGGCGCATTGGCTGCTCACTCCCCTGCTGTGGCTGACGGTCATCTCGATTATCTGCTCCGCGAGCGCGGCGTTCGCCCAGCACGACTTGAAGCGGATGCTCGCCTATTCGTCCATCAATCACTTGGGGTATTGTCTGCTCGGTATTCTGGCCGTAATGAGCTCGAGCAAGATGGCCGCCCTTCCTGAGGTTGAGAAGAGTGCGGCCCTGAACGGGGTGTTTCTGCAGATGTTCAACCACGGCCTCACCGCCGCAACGCTTTTCTGGTTCGTCGGCATGCTGGAAGAGCGTGCAGGCGGGGCGCGCGGCTTGAGCGACTTTGGGGGCCTGCGGAAAGTGGTTCCGGTCTTCTGCGGGCTTATGGGAATTGCGCTCTTCTCGTCCCTCGGGCTGCCAGGGCTCAACGGCTTCGTCGGCGAGTTCCTGATCTTCAAGGGGGCGTTCCCGCTGGTGACCTGGGCAACAGCGCTCTCGGTCATCGGCCTGTTGGTCACCGCGATATTCATCCTGACGCTTCTGCAGCGTGTGTTCAACGGGCCGCTCAACGAGAACTGGTCGAAGATGCCCGACCTAAGTTTGGTAGAGCGATGCATGGTGCTGCCGGCGATAGGACTGATGGTTGTGCTCGGCGTTTACCCCCAGGCCGTGCTCGGCGTGATCAACAGCACGGTGGTGCGGATGGTGGAGCAGTTGAGATTCTAGCCATGCTCGCCTGGACAATTTACAGCTCATTGCTGGGTGCGGGGTTGGTGATGCTCCTGCCTCGCGACAACCCACGCCCGGCGCGGGCCGTGGCCCTGCTCACGGCATTGACTGGCTTTATCCTCGCGCTGGCAGGGGCTCTCAGCTTGGACCCTGGCAAGCTCAACACCATAACCCAGGTTGCGTGGATTCCGTCGCTCGGCATCGAGTATCATCTCGCGGCGGATGGGATCAGTCTGACGTTGGTTCTGCTGACCGGCATTGCGGCAGTAGCTGGGATTTTGTTCTCGTGGAACGTCGAGCATCGAACCAAGGAGTTCTTCGCCTTCTACCTGGGGCTGATCGCAGGCGTGTACGGCGTCTTCCTGAGTTTCGATTTGTTTCTGCTCTTCGTCTTCTACGAGCTGGCCATCATACCCAAATACTTCCTGATCGCCATCTGGGGCTCCACGCGGAAGGAATACGGGGCGATGAAGCTGGCGCTCTATTCGTTTGTGGGCAGCGCCATGGTACTGGTGGGCCTGATCGCGGCTTACGTTGTGGCGGGAGCAAACACCATGAGTTTGCCGGCCCTGGCGCAGTATTCCTTTCCGCAGAGCCTTCAACTTTGGGCGTTCCCGCTGGTGTTCGTCGGCTTCGGGATTCTGGCGGGGCTCTGGCCCTTTCACACCTGGGCGCCCACGGGCCACGTCGCCGCGCCCACCGCGGCTTCGATGCTTTTGGCCGGGGTAGTGATGAAGCTGGGCGCTTATGGCTGCCTGCGGGTGGCACTAACTCTATTTCCGCACGGGCTGGACGCGTGGGGTTTCAACTTCCTGGGGTTTGGTTCGTGGCGCGATGTGCTCAGCTTCCTGGCGGTCGTGGGCATCGTCTATGGGGGAATGGTCGCGCTGGTGCAAAGGGACTTTAAGTTCGTTATCGGTTACTCCAGCGTGAGCCACATGGGCTTTGTGTTGCTGGGGCTCATGACGCTGAACACGGTCGGGCTGAGCGGCGCGGTGCTGCAGATGTTCTCTCACGGCATCATAGCCGGGCTGCTGTTCGCAGTGGTCGGGCGGATGGTTTATGACCGGACGCACACCCGCGAGTTGGGGACGCTGGAGGGGATGAAACTGAGCCAAACCATGCCCTTTGCGGCGGTGACATTTGCCATTGCCAGCATGGCTTCGATGGGCCTGCCTGGATTCAGCGGCTTCGTGGCTGAACTGCAAGTGCTGATTGGAGCGTGGCATGCGTTTCCGACACTGGCGGTCGTTACCGGCTTCGGCGTCCTGGTGGGGGTGGCCTATGCCCTTCGCGCCCTCCAGCGGGCGTTCTTTGGGGAAGGGCCGGGCGGCGATGCCCCGGCGGTACCAAAGGGACAGCAGCACGATGCTAATCTCGAACCGATCTCTGTTCCTGAAAGGATTGGCGCGGTGATTCTGATCGCGTGCACGCTGGTTATTGGGCTCTTTCCGCGTTTGTTGTTGGATCTGATCGTGCCGAGCTTCAGCTCGCCGCTGTTTGATTGGCTGCCGAAAGGAGGCGTACCATGACCCCGGCAACCTACCTGGAGCTTTTCAGACTGGCGGTGCCCGAGACTATCGTGGTGCTCACGGTGCTGGCGGTGCTGGCGGCTGACCTTTGGGGAATGCACGACCTGGCGCCGCGCGTCCGGCGCGCCATCGGGGCCATGGTTTCCTGCGTCGGCTGTGCGGGGGCAATAGCCTGGATGATCGTTGCACCGCAACAGGGCAGCTTCGCGGGAGGCATGCTGGTAGTGGACCCGCTAACGCAGTGCACCAAGATCGCGCTGCTGGTGCTAACAGTGTTTACGCTCCTGATTACGGTGGACACGGACTTCACGCCCCACGCGGGCGAATACTACGCGCTGGTCCTGTTGGCGACGGCCGGGATGATGTTCCTGGTGAGCTCCGAGGACCTCCTGATGATCTTCATCTCGCTCGAACTGACAAGTTTGTCGCTCTACATGCTGACTGCGTTCAACAAGCGCCAAGCGAAGTCGGCCGAGGCGGCGCTCAAATACTTCCTGATCGGCGGCCTGGCCGCGGCTTTTACGCTTTTTGGATTCAGCCTGCTCTACGGCTTATCCGGTTCCACGAACCTCGGCCAAATCGCGGGGGCGGTCAAAGGCCCGAAGCTGGACCCCCTCCTGGCCCTGGCGATCGTAATGACCCTGGTCGGCTTCGGTTTCAAGGTGGCGGCGGTGCCATTTCATTTGTGGGCGCCGGACGCGTACGAGGGCGCCCCGGCCCCGAGCGCGGCATTTATTGCCTCGGGATCGAAGGTGGCCGGTTTTGTTGTGCTGGCCAAAGTGGTGCTGATCGGTTTCAACGGGACAGAAGGAAGCGCGGCGTGGCAGGCCTGTCTGCCCGGTTGGGTTCCAGTGGTGGCCCTGCTGGCGGCGGCTTCGATGTTGCTAGGGAATCTGGCGGCGATTGTTCAGACCAGCGTGCGGCGGCTGCTCGCGTATTCGGCTATTGCCCATGCAGGCTACATGTTGGTGGGTATCCTTGGGCACGAAGGCCGGAGTCTGGCCGCGCTGATCTACTATGTGATCACCTATGCCCTGACGACGCTTGGCGCTTTCGGCGTGGTCTCGGTGGTGCAAGAGCGGACCGGAGGAGACAGGCTGTCGGACTTCGCCGGACTTAGCCGCCGGGCGCCCCTGCTCTCCTTTTGCATGATGATCTTCATGCTGTCACTGGCGGGCATTCCGCCGCTGGCAGGCTTCTTCGGCAAGTTCTACGTCTTCGCCGCCGCGCTGAACACCGACCCAAGCGGCTTGGGCCTCTTGTGGCTGGTGATTCTCGCTCTCGGCATGAGCGCGGTATCCCTCTATTACTACCTTCAGGTCCTCAAGCAGATTTACGTCGCGGAGCCATCAAGCAACGCCAGCGTGGCGCCCACCCCGATCCTAAGCCAGGTCGCCCTGGCTGTGCTCGCGTTGGCGGTCGTGGTGCTGGGCTGCTCACCGCAACTGCTGGTCGGCACACTCGTCCGCGCGATCCAGCTTGCAGGGTTCTAGACTGTTTCAGCTTGCAGGCGCCGGGTCCGTCTTGTACCATCCGTTAGACTTTATGGCTGCAATTGGCCGATTCCAGAAAGGCAACGATATCTTCTACGCCAAGGTGGCCGAAGGCGAAATCTTCCGCGCGCGCGGCGACGTTTTTGGCTCTCCCTCCTTCGAAAAGCGGCCCACCGAACTCAAAGGCGTGCGCACGCTCACGCCCGTCGTGCCGTCGAAAGTAATCTGTGTCGGGTTGAACTACGCCGACCACGCCCGCGAACAAAACAAGCCCCTCCCCAGGGAGCCGCTGATGTGGCTCAAGGCTCCCACCTCGCTGATCCCCGACGGCGGCAAGATCGAGATTCCCTTTCCCGATCACCGGACGGATTACGAAGCGGAGCTGTGCATCGTGATTGGCCGGCGCATCCGCAACGTGGCGCCCGCGGCTGCGGCGCGGTACATCTTCGGCTACACCGCCGCCCAAGACATCAGCGACCGGACGATTCAGAACGGTGAGACGCAATACGCCCGCGCCAAGTCGTTCGATACCTTCACGCCGCTGGGACCCTACGTAGAGACCAAGGTTGACCCGCACGGTCTGACCATCCAGCTCTTCCAAAACGGCCAGTTGCGCCAGAACTCGAATACCAACCAACTCATCTTCAACTGCCATCACCTCGTCAGCTTCATCTCCACAAACCTGACCTTGCTGCCAGGCGACATCATCCTGACAGGCACGCCGAGCGGCGTGGGACCCATCGCCTCCGGCGACCGGCTCGAAGTCCGCATTGGCAGTTTTGCGCCATTGTTGAATACGGTGAAATAGGACGGTCGCGGCGGGAGGCGTGAGGTCTCGCCACTCGTCGCCTTGATTTACGGCTCGCCAACTCGCTTTCCGCTCGCCACACTCCGCCCTTCTTATGCGTTGGTCACAGACACTGATTCCCACGTTGAAAGAGACGCCGGCCGAGGCCGAGATTGTCTCGCACAAGCTCCTTTTGCGCGCCGGGCTGATTCGCAAGCTCACGGGCGGGCTCTACACCTTCCTGCCGCTGGGTTTGCGGGCGTTGCGCAAAGTCGAGCAGATCGTGCGCGAGGAGATGAACCGCGCCGGGGCTCTTGAATTGCTCATGCCCGCGCTCCAGCCGCCGGACATCTGGCAGCAGAGCGGCCGCTACGAAACCGCCAAGGACGTGCTTTTCAAGGTGCGCGACCGTGCGAAGAAGGAGTGGGTGCTTGGCCCGACGCATGAGGAAGTCATTACCACTCTGGTGGCCGGCGAGATCAACTCCTACCGGCAGATGCCCAAGAACTTCTACCAGATCCAGACCAAGTTCCGCGATGAAATCCGCCCCCGCTTCGGCCTCATGCGCGCCAAGGAGTTCGTCATGAAGGACGCCTACAGCTTTGACGCCACAGACGAGGCCGCGCAGGCGAGTTATCGGAAGATGTACGATGCCTACACGCGCATCTTTCAGCGCTGCGGCCTGAAGACCATTGCCGTAGAGGCCGACACCGGCGTGATGGGCGGCAAGTTCTCCCACGAGTTCATGGTGCCTGCCGAGACGGGCGAGAATGAAGTGGTATTCTGCGATGGCTGCGGGTATGCGGCGAATGTGGAGAAGGCGACCAGCGCGGTGGCGAAGTCCGAAGTCCGAAGTCCGAACTCCGAAGTCGAGAAGTTCCCTACGCCGGGTGTGGTGACTATCGAGGCGCTGAGCAAGGCACCCTACAACGTCACGGCGGATCGGCAGATCAAGACACTCGTTTATATGGTGGAAAGCAAGATCGTGTTGGTCCTGCTGCGGGGCGACGACCAACTGAACGAGGCCAAGCTGGTCGGCACCCTGGGCACCGCGACCATCCGCCCGGCAGAGGCGGAGGAGATCTCCGCTGCGCTGGGTGCGCATCCGGGCAGCCTCGGCGCAGTAGGCGTTACGAAGTTCCCGGTCTATGCCGACGAACGTCTGCGCGACGTCGCCGAGATGACCACCGGCGCCAACGCGGACGGCTTCCATCTGCGCCACGTCGCCATTGGGCGCGACATTCAAGTGGGGCAATGGGCGGACCTCCGGCTCGTGCAGGCGGGCGAAGCCTGCCACAAATGCGGCCAGCCGCTCCAAGTCCAGCGCGCCATCGAGGTCGGCCACGTGTTCAAGCTTGGCACCAAGTACAGCGAGTCGCTCAACGCATTATTCCTTGACGAATCCGGCAAGCAGCAGCCGGCGATCATGGGTTGTTACGGCATCGGTGTCACCCGCACCTTGCAGGCGGTTATCGAGCAGAGCCACGACGACAACGGCATCATCTGGCCCCTCGGCGTGTCGCCCTACACCGTGTGCCTCACGCCATTGAATGCGGCGCCCGAAAGTGCTGTTATGAAGCGCGCCGAGCAAATCTACGCCGACCTCGCCGCCCACGGCGTGGACGTTATCCTCGACGACCGCAACGACCGGCCCGGGGTGAAGTTCAAAGATTCCGAGCTGGTCGGCTTCCCCATCCGGGTGGGCATTGGCGAGAAATCCCTGGCGAGGGGCGAAGTGGAGATCAAGCCTCGAGCCGGAGCGCTCCTGCCGGTCAAAGCTGAGCAGGCTGTGGAGAAGGTGCTGTCGCTGATCGCCGCCGCAGCAAGCTAGCGCGAGATTCTTGCAGCCTTCATAGAATGGCCGTAACCAGAGGCGTGGCCAACAATCCGCAATTGGATCAGGCCCGGACAGACTCCGGGGCGGGGCAAACCATCGCTGCAGACCTGTGACCGGGCTGCTGCCCCCTCGCAGTTCCGCCATGAACGTAGGGTTCCGTGATCTGGACTGCCACGAGTGCCGAAATGTTCGACGAAGGGGCTAAGCCAGCGCCCGGACCTTGTCCATGATCGCGTCGGCGTCTATGCCGTACTTGGCCAGGAGTTCCGGCGCCTTGCCGGAGCGCGGCAGTCCGCCCACAGCTAGCTTGTGGACCTTGATGCCTTCCGCGCTCAGTTCACCGGCTACGGCATCGCCCAGACCGCCTTCGGGATAATGGTCTTCGACCGTGAGGACCTGGTTCTTCGTCTTCTGCGCGGCGGCTTTAATCACCTCTTTGGCCAGCGGCTTGATGCTGTAGGCGTCAATGACCGTCAGGCCGATGCCCTGAGTTTTCAAGGCGTCGGCGGCCTTCAGCGCCTCGAACAGAGTCACACCCGCGGCGACGACGGTGACCTTGTCGTTTGCGGACTGGCGCAGCACTTTCGCGCCGCCAATCGGGAATTGCTCGTCGTTACTGTAAATGACAGGGGTCTTGGGGCGCGAGGTGCGGAGGAAACATAGGCCCTTGTGGGCTGCCATCTGTTCGACCAGCTTCTCGGCGCAGACCGCGTCGCTGGCATACAGCACAGTGCTGCCGACGATCGCCCGCATCATGGCCAGGTCCTCCAACCCCATCTGCGATGGGCCGTCCTCGCCGATGCTGACGCCGACATGGGAGCCCACGAGCTTCAGGTTCGCCGTCGAAATTCCGGCTACGCGGATCTGATCGTAGGCCCGGGTCAGGAAACAGGCGAAGGTGGAGGCGAAGGGCACTTTGCCGCGTGTGGCAAAACCGGTGGCGACACCCACCATGCATTGCTCCGCGATGAAGCACTCCGTAAACCGAGCCGGGGATTTCTTGAAGAACTTGTCGGAGAAAGTGGAGTTCTTAGTGTCGCCATCCATGGCCACGAGGCGCGGGTCCGCTTCGCCCATGCGGACCAGCGCGTTGCCGTAGGCCTCGCGCGTCGCCACCATTTCTCCGAGCTTGTAAGCCGGCGGGGGATAGGCGGCGGGTGCCTCGTTCTTCGGAGCCGGCAGTTGACTCGGCGGGGGAATCGGCTGGCCGATGCCGGGACGTGCCGTGGGCCGCAGTTCGGCCACCGCGCGCGCCGCTTCCTCGTTCGAGAGCGGTTTGCCGTGCCATCCGTCCTTGTCTTGAATGAACGAGACGCCCGCGCCTTTGAGTGTCCTGGCCAGGATGACAAGTGGCTGGTTGCCGAGGCCCACCGCGGCAAGCACCTCGAGAATCTCCTCCAGGTCATGCCCGTCAATTTCCTCCGTACGCCAGCCGAAAGCCTCGAAGCGCTTCTTGTACACGCCCAGGTCGTGGCCGAAGGGCGTCGCCTGGCTTTGGCCGAGCCGGTTCACATCCACAATGGCGACGAGGTTGTTCAGTTGATGGATGCCGGCCAGCGATGCGGCTTCCCAGACCGCGCCTTCCGCACACTCGCCGTCGCCGAGCAGCACATAGGTTCGGTAGTCGAGATTGTCGAGCCGGGCGCACAGCGCCATGCCGACGCCAATGCTCAGGCCCTGCCCCAGCGAACCCGTCGCCACGTCCACGAACGGCAGGCGCGGGGTGGGATGCCCTTCCAGGTCGCTGCCGAACTGGCGGAGCTTCAGCAGGTCTTCGACCGGGAACAGCCCCGCCTCTGCCCAGGCCGCATAGAGCAGGGGCGCAGCGTGACCTTTGGAGAGGATGAACCGGTCGTTGTTATGATAGTGGGGATTCTTCGGATCGTAGCGCATGTGTCCGAAGAACAGAGCCGCGACCACCTCTGCCGCCGAGCAGCACGAGGTGGGATGCCCGCTGCCCGCCGCCGTAGTTGCCTCGATGGAGTGGATCCGCAACTGGTTAGCAATGCCCTTAAGGCTTTCGATGTCAATGTCGTTCATGGATAGTCTATACTTTAGGCCCGAGACATGAGAAAGCCAGTAGAAATCCCGTGGCGCCTATTTCTGCACGGCGTGGCCGGGGATATTGCAAAGCGGGCCGAAGCCAATGGGGTTCAACGTGTAAACGCCGCCTCCGGGGCAGGCGGGAAACGTCCGGTTCGGCAAATAGGGCAGGAGGTCCGCCGTGGTGAGGATCGCGCCGGCGGGTTTCTGCTTCTCCAGGGCCCATCGCTGCTTGGCCGCATCAATCAGGCGCAGGTTATTGATGCAGGCAGAGGCTTGGACTTGTTCGGGGTTTGCGGCTGGCTGCGCGGCCAGGCGCGCCGCCTGGGCTTGCGCGGCCGCCTGTTGTTGGGGAGTCAGCGCCGGTCCCGTTCGCGCTGACTTAAGCGCTTCAGCCTGGGCGTGCGCCTGGGCTTGGGCATTGGCGGCCTGAGCCTGCGCGGCCTGAACCTGCCCCGACAGTTGCTGCTTGTCACCGCGCAACTGGCGAACTTCATTCCGCAGCCGCAGCAGCTCGTCGTGGTCCCTGCGCAGGCGGGTCAATTCGTCGCTCTCCCTTTGCGTCCGGGCCTTCTTGGCCTCCTCCAACTCGGCGCGAACCTGCTGAACCTGCTCGGCTTCCGCGCGCAACGTCGCCAGCTCCGCTTCCTTCTTCTGGCTGGCGGAGTAGAACCAGGCGAGCCCGGCCAGCGAGCCCAGGAAGCACAACCAAGGGAAAAGTATGTTCAGTTTCATTTTGGCTCTCCGGTAACAACCGCCACCATCTCCACGCGGTTGACCGTCGCGCTTCGTGCTGAGTGGCCGGAATCGAGGAGAGTATCCAATTCGGTCAGGCGCGGCGCAACCCAAATCTCGTCGCCGGGTTGCCCCGCGCCCGAAGGCGGAAATTTCATCGGGCAACGGAAGCCGGCGCCCCGTTTCCCATCTCGCGCAGGGCGCCAGTCATTTGACCGAGGACAAAGTCCGCCACTTCATAGCCCGCAATCAGCGGCAGCTTGGTGAACACACTCGACGGACAACCCGCCTGGCAGATTTGCGCGCTGACATCGAGGCCGCGCGCGACGAGCAGCCGGGCAAAACTGGTCGCCGTGCCCGCGTCTTGAAAGCGAAGGCAACTCAGGTGACGGCAGCCGTCCACGCCGACGACGATCTTGGGGAACTGGCCGACAAGCTCCCGCAGCCGGCTGGCGTAATAGTCGCCGATTTGCCGCGTGATCTCGCGGTTGGAGATAGCCCATCGCATGGTGACCAGGCAGGCCAGCGAGGCCAATTCCTCCTGTCCGTGGGTGACCAGGGCGCCGCATTGCGGGAGGCAATCGAAGGCGGCGCTGAAGAGGAGCCGCGAAGCGGCGTATTCCCCGCCGGGAAACCCTTCGCCAACGGCCACGAACGAGGGACGCAGCCCGTATTCGCGGTGCAGGAACAAGCCCGGAGCCCAGAGGCAGGATTGGCTCTCGTCCGCCACCGCCGGCACGTCATGCTGACGGCAGAGTTCGTAGGCCCGCTGGAGGAGCTCGCGGGAGAGCAGCCGCCCGCCGCAGTTCATCATCACAATCTCGTGGAAAAAGCCGGCTATCTTAAGGTTGTCCCGCTCATAGTTGGCAAAGGCCGCTTCAAGATCGGCCAGCGAACCGGGCCGAATGGCGGCGACACGGAAACCGCGTTGGCTGGAAGCCTCGCACAATTCCGGCCACATGCCGCGCATGACCTGGGCCGGTATGGTGGTGCCGTTGTAATTCGCCTTGAGCGCTCCGGCGGCGTCGCCCAACACAAGCACCACCGGGATGCGGCCGTGGTATTTGGGTGCCGGCATCGTTGCCTCGGGGCGGTAGAAGCGGGCCAGAAGGAGCTTGAGAGCCGTTTCTGCCGCCAGGCTGCCGGCTTCGAGATTCAGGACCCGGTTGACGACACCGGGATCGGTAGAAGCCAGCACTGCCTTGAGCGCGGCGGTATCCCCCGGCGGGAGCCCGTTGACGCTGGAAATCAGTTCCTCTTCGAGCCGGCGGGCAATGTAGCCGCGGGTGTTGCTGTGTGTGGCGTTGGGGATGCCGAGCCGGCGCGCCCGGTCCAGCAAATGATAGCCCGGGAACGAATGTCCCAGCGGGACATGATAGTGTTCGCTGTCGGCGATGAGGTAGAGGCGGCCCTCCTCCCCGAGTCGGAAATAGCCCAATGCGCCCAGGGGAGCCATATCGAGCTTGGTCTGTGCCTCGATCTCGCGCGTGGTTGCGCCCGCTGGAGTGTGGGCCAGGCGTGTTCCGACTTTGTGGCCGACCTTGGGCAACAACTGCAAAAGACGGCGCTCGAAGGCCGGGGGGAAGAACTCGATCCGCTTGAAGGCCGCCTCCGCCGCATGGGCGGGGGCATCGCCGGTGAGCAACGCATGATTCGCGCAAACCGCGCGGACGTATTCCTCGCCGCACAAGTCCGCCAGCGACAATGACACCGGCAGAAACCCGGGTCGGGCGGGCGACCCGCTTTGGCTGGGGATGGTTTGGATCAGTTCCCAATTCGTAGTCTTCACGGCGCTTCTTTCTGTAAGGCTTCTTACTTACGCTCCAGCGTCGTCCCAAATAGCCGCTCGGCGTGTTCGTGGAGAATCATGCCGATTCCCTCGCGCCCGGCAATCCCAATTTCGGCGCCAGCCCGTTTGACGGCCGGAGAATTCTCGTGCAGGAAGCGCGCAGAAGCGGCGTAGATTGCGACGCGCCACCCAGAGACCCGGTGCGCTGGCCACCGACAGGCCGAGCGTAAACCGGAAAAGATCCAGCCGGTGCGTTATGAACCTCGCCAGTCAGTGCCTCGCCAGACGGATGCGGCCGAGGCGGACGCCCCGCCGAAAGCGGGGCGGATTACAGGGACGACTCCCCGTGGGGCTCTCCACAATACCTACGGGCCAACTACTGTCGCGGCCTTATTACGGGGAGTTGCGAATGAGTACCAGCGCAGATCGGGGTCGGTGGGCACCGTCGGGAAGTTGTTCTCCCCCACATAATTGACGCCCTTAAGCCCTTTATTAATACCCCTGGGGCGGCTCATGACGGGCCCCCTCCATTTGTGGATTTCGGAGTGCCCATCCGCCATCGCAAATCCAGCCGCGCCGTTATGATAGTTGGCGGGCGCGTCTGGGATGTTACTGGAATTGTCTGGGGCAAACGCTCCCGCATCATTGATGCTGTCAGGATGTTCGTCCATGTAAACCCAGGTCTGAGAGGGCCCGGGGATGAGTAGATCGGCCGCTTTCTTGGCACCTTTGTAGATGGTCAGGTTGTTTGGGCCACCGGCCGTATAACCAGGACCAGAGGTCCACCCATTGCCTTCTCCGATGTAGATGTTGCCGGAAACACTGCGGCACCTTGATGTCCAGCCCAAGTTCCGCTGCGGCGTGCTGACGTAGATATCTGCCGGGCACTTATAAATGTTCTTCGATTTGCCGAAATACGGCGCCAGGACCGCGTACCGCGAATCGAGCAGGTAGGTTGTATTGATATTGTCGTAGGCAGTCGTCCAATCCAACCATCCAGTCACCCATGGCTGTGGGCCATTCGGTTGCGGGACGTAGCCGCCATGGAACGACATGGGAAAGAGGTCCCGATTTTCGGCCTGGTACATGTGATTAGCCAGCATCAACTGCTTGGTGTTGTTCATGCAATAGACCCCCTGAGCCTTCTGCTTGGCTTTGGTTAAAGCGGGCAGGAGCAGCGCCGCCAGGATGGCGATAATGGCGATGACCACCAACAGTTCGATGAGGGTAAATCCCCTGTGGGTCGGACCAGGGATTTGGCGGGCGGGCGCACCCTGCTGTTGCGACTGCAGTTTCATACGATTCATCAAGGATTGAATAGTCCGTTCGGCGGTTCTTGGTAACTGTGCGTCTGGTGGCACACCTGCGGAAGCTGAGTTGCACCAGCACCCCTTCTCGCCTTTGGGCTTGCGAGCATCTTACCGGCGTCCGAGCTGGCCGTCGTCATACCTAAGTTTTACCAGACCGGTACAGTGGATACAAGCAGGAAGTTGGTATTCAAGCGGGTAAGGCGTAACGCCGTAAAAATACCCGCAAATAATGGTTGCATGCGGCTGCCCGGTAGCTAGACTCAGAGCAAATAGATAACCCGCCAGTCTCAAAACCAGCCAAAGCCTCACGTGAACCCGGTTCAGTGATGATTTGGGACCCGATGGTCGGGAGCGGTGGAGAGTGGGCAGGCAGTTGAAGAAAAGAGTCATCATGAGTACCAGACTGTTCGTCGGGAACCTTTCGTTCAATGCGACCCAGGAACAACTCCAGGGCCTTTTCGGCGCTCACGGCAGCGTGATCACGATCGAGGTGATCAAGGACAAATTCACCAACCGCCCGCGCGGCTTCGGGTTTGTCACCATGGAAACCCAGGAAGCCGCGGATGCCGCCATCAAGGCGCTCAACGGCAAGGAGATTGACGGCCGCGCCCTCACGGTCAACGTGGCGCGTCCCCGCGAGGAGCGAGCGCCCCGTGCCGACCGCGGTGACCGCGGTGACCGCCGCGAGCCTCGCGCCTGACGGCGGCCGGCGCTGGGGAAGTTACTTCAGCTTCAGGAAGTTCTTGAGGATCTGACGGCCGCTTTCCGTCAGGATGCTCTCCGGGTGGAACTGCACGCCCCAAATGGGGAACTGCTTGTGCCGGACCCCCATGATTTCACCCTCATCGGTTTCCGCAGTTAGCTCCAAACAATCAGGCAGGCTGGCGCGCTCAATCACCAGGGAGTGATAGCGTGTGGCGGCGAACGGGTTGGGCATGCCCTCGAACAAGTCCTTTCCGTTGTGCTTAATCAGCGAGGTCTTGCCGTGCATCATGCGGTAATTCACGATCACGTTGCCGCCGAAGACGTGACCGATGCACTGGTGTCCGAGGCAGACGCCCAGAGTCGGAACCTGCTGGCCAAACGTGCGGATGATTTCATTAGACAACCCCGATTCGCGCGGCGAGCACGGCCCCGGTGAGATGAGGATGCGCTCCGGCCTGAGGGCGCGGATCTGCTCAACAGAAACCTGATCGTTGCGGTGGATCTGCATCTCCACCTGCATTTCGCCCAGGTACTGCACCAGGTTGTAGGTGAACGAATCGTAGTTGTCTATGACCAGCAACATTCCCCTAACCTAGCCGAGGAAGGGATGGTTGGAAACTCAATTAGCAGAACTAGCCTTTCTTCCGCCGGCTCTTGAACAGTTCCATCTGCGGCTCTTTGAAGAAGTCATAGTTCTTCAAAATGCGGATGATCTGGAGCAGGTCGGACTTCTGGTAGTTGCGGTTGACCTCGGTCTCGGTCACCAGGTCAGCGAGCGTCGTGCGGAAGGGAATCACGGCGTCAATGCCCTTGGAACGGAGCAGGGCGATGCTCTGGTCGCGGGCGGCGGCGGCCTGCGGCAGGGCTGGCACTACCAGGATTTTCAGGGGCGTGCCTTCCTTGCCAAAGGCGCGAGCGGCCTGTTGGAACACCTTGGGCTCGACGAAGCGAAAGATGGCCGGGGACGATTCCAGCCGTGTGGCGCTGAACGTTTCGGTATGCCACCCCTTCACCACCACGATGGCGCGCTCGATGAAGGGCAGCTCGGGAGAACCCAACACAAACGGCAGTGCGCCCTGGTGCGTTTGCGGGTGCGGGTTGAGCACAAAGAAATCAATGTCGTCGTCGTCCTCGCGGCGCGTCTGGCCTACGTATTTGCGATGCTGGCGGACAAGGAACTCGTGCAGTTCGAAGTACTCGCGGACAATGGTTTCGCTGACGGCAGACATAGGCTAGTGACGGGTTGATGGTTGGTGGTTGATCGCCTTGGCCAGGAGGGCAGCGGGGACTTTGTGGCCGAACTCGACCTTCCCGATTCTGCGCGCGAGGACAAATCTGATCTCGCCGCCGCTGACCTTCTTGTCGAGCTGCATGGCGGCCAGAAGTCGCTTTTGTTGCGGCGGGCTCAACTTAACCTTCGTTGGCAGGCTGGCGCGCTGAAAGAGGTTGGAGATCCGTGCCACCTCGTGCTCCGGCAGACCGAGCAACCTCGCCGACAGCCAGGCGGCGGCGACCTGGCCGATGGCAATGGCCTCGCCGTGCAGATACTTGCCGTAATGCGAAATCGCCTCGAGCGCGTGGCCGATGGTGTGGCCGAAATTCAGGATGGCGCGCAAACCGACTTCGGTTTCATCCTGCCGGACCACCTCCGCCTTGATTTCGCAGCAGCGAGCCACCACGGCCGCGAGCGTCGCCGTATCGCGCCGCAATAGCCTGGGCAGCTCACGCTCCAACCGTCGGAAGAGCGCGGCGTCATAAATGATGCCGTACTTGATGACTTCGCCGAGCCCGGCCCGATACTCGCGTCTCGGCAGGCTGCCGAGCGTATCGAGGTCGCACAGCACGAGGCGCGGCTGGTAAAACGCGCCGACGAGGTTCTTGCCTGCACGCAAGTTCACGCCCACCTTGCCGCCGACGGAACTGTCCACCTGTGCCAGCAACGTCGTGGGCACTTGCACAAACGGTATCCCACGCAAATACGTAGCGGCCACAAAGCCCGCCAGGTCGCCCACCACCCCCCCGCCCAGCGCCACGATGAACGACTTGCGCTCCAGTCTTTGTGCGGCCAGTTGGTCATAGCAGGCCTGAACCGTTTTGAGGCTCTTGGCGGTCTCTCCGGCAGGCACGGTGATCAGCGTGGATTCAAAGCCACTTCGCTGGAGAGCTAGCTGCGCAGCCTTGCCGTACCGGGGCGCAACGTTGCTGTCCGAAATGACCGCGCAGCGGCTTTGCAGCTTCAGCCGGGTGCATTCGCTTCCCAACCGGGGCAGCAGACCGGGTCCGATCTTGATGTCATAGCTGCGATTGCCGAGTGGTACCTTAACGTTGCGCACGCGCCAAGAATAAGCTTTGCCATTGCCGTGTCAAAGGTTTCACCATTTGGCATTCGGCTAATGCTACGGCGGAGTCAAAAAAATGCAGCGAGGCCGAGCGGGGTGAAATCGCTGGG
>CAZVFC010000052.1:0-63247 GCA_964625855.1 uncultured Verrucomicrobiota bacterium
TCGCTGTCTCAAAGTCTCTCAGCACCCTTTTCGGAGAACCTCTGGCTAGGCACTCGGGGACCCGTCCGGTGCGCAGAGCAACCGGGGGCGCGAAGAAATTGCGTGCCCCTGAGAGCCTTTCGTGCATAGACTTCCGTCATGAGCGAGAACTCCTCACTTACCCGCCGTGCATTTCTCGAAAAGGCTGCCACCGTTACCGCCATCGGTTTCGCCGCGCCGCACCTTGCGGCCGCTGCGCAACCCGCTGGCAGGCCCCGGCCCGGTCCCAACAGCCGCATCCATGTCGGCCTCCTCGGTTGTGGCGGCATGGGTCGGGCGAACCTCGGTGCTTGCGCCAGGCATCCGGATGTTGTGGTCGTCGGGGCCTGTGACGTCTGGGAGGCCCGCCGCAACGTGGTGGTGCAACAGTTCAAGGACACCTGCAAGGGCTACCGCGATTTCCGCGAGATGCTGCAGCAGCCGGACCTCGACGCGGTCATTATCGCCACTCCGCCCCACTGGCACGCGTTGATTGCCATCGCCGCCTGCGAAGCCGGGAAGGACATTTACCTTCAGAAACCGATGACGCTGCACCTGGCGGAGAGCTTCGCCGTCCGGAATGCCGTCAAGAAGCACAACACGATCTGCCAGGTTGGCACCCAGATCCATGCCTCCGAAAACTACCGGCGCGTGGTGGAGTTGATCCGCTCGGGCAACCTCGGTGCGGTCGCCGCTGTGCGTACCTTCAACGTCATGAACCAGATGCCGGATGGCGTGGGCCGCAGCCCGGCGGAGCCGGCACCGGCCGGCTTCGATTGGGATCTCTGGTGCGGTCCGGCCCCGCTGCGGCCGTTCAACCCGATCCTCGCCAACCATTCCTACAACCACTGTTCCTGGATGGATTACAGCGGCGGTTGGACGCCGGGCATGGCGCCGCACATCATTGATCTGCCGGTTTGGGCGCTGGGCCTCGGCTTCCCGCTCAAGACCAGCGCGGCCGGCGGGCGCTACTTCCTCAAGGACGACGGCGATGCCTATGACAACCACGAGGTCCTCTGGCAGTACCCGGCCCTGACCATGACCTGGATGTCTTCGCTGACCAACAGCTACGGCTTTGACTTTGAAGGCGACAACAAGCCAAAGCGGCGGCTCGGGATCTATTTCCACGGCGCCAACGGCACCGTCGCCGCCGACTACGGCACGCTCAAGCTGATCCCCGAAGGCGACAAGATGCGGGGCCTGGAAACGCCGCCCCAGTCCATTCCTCCTTCCCCCGGGCACGAACGCGAATGGCTCGACTGCATCAAGTCGCGCCAGCAGCCGTCGTGCAGCGTCTTCTATCACGTCCGCGTGGATGTGCCGATTCTGCTGAGCCTGCTCTCGCTGAAGCTGGGCCGTTCCATACAGTTCGATCCGGCGAGCGAGAGGATCGTGGGTGATTCCGAGGCGGCCAAGCTGGCCGTCCCGCGCTATCGCGGGCCCTGGAAGTTCCCGAAGCAGTATTTGAAGGCGTAGCCCCCGTTCGGTGTCCAACCTTTAGGCTGTCCGGCGCAGAAAACACGCTCAAACGTGGACACCAAACGCTGCGCGGTGGCTACTTCCCAGTCGCCTCCCGGCCGGCGTATTTCTTTCCGGCCGTGTCCACGCGAATCATCTCCCCCTTGGCGATGAACAATGGGACCATGATCTGCAGCCCGGTTTCGAGCTTCGCTTCCTTCCAGGCTGAGTCGGAGCCGCCGCGGATCGGCGCCGCGGTATCCACAACCTGGAGCGGGATTTGCGGCGGCAGGACGATGTCCAGCAGGTTGCCGTCCAGCAACAGCGCCTTGTATTCCTCGTTCTCCTTGAGGAACCAGCGGCGCTCGCCGATTTGGTCGTTGCTCAGCTCGAACTCATCAAACGTCTCCGCGTCAATGAAGACGTGCGTGTCGCCGTGAGCATAGCTGTAGGTGGCGCGCCGGGTCTCCAATTGGGCCACCGGCACGCGCTCGTTGTCGGCGAAGACGCGGTCAATGATCCGTCCGGTCTTGAGCTGGCGCAGACGGGTATGGAGTTTGTGCCGCGTCTGGGCGGTGCCGCTTGTGTGCATGTCCTCAATAACATGCGGGACGCCGTCCAGCATGAGCACCATCAAGCGCTTGAACTCGAATGGCAGAATCGTTTGCATTTTGGGCTTATGGCAGCGACGGCTGCGCCAGACCGGCGACAACTGCCGCCTCCGGATACAGGCTTTTAGCCCGAACCCGGCGTGGCGTCAACCCCGACCATCTGTGAGGGGGGAAGCCTCGCCGAGGCGCCCACTCCCACGCGAGGACGGACGTTGCGACGAAACGCGCCTGCCACTGCCGAGCCGCGTTTCCGAAGGTAGGGCCGCCTCACCGAAGGTTCGGTTCCCGCGCTAACAGAGGCGTCTCGGCGAAATGCGCGCACCAAACCGACGAGCTTGATGCGGCCCTGGCCGCGATTTCGAATGCGCGTTTTCCACTTTCAATTCGTGCTGTTCCGGCTATAAGACGGCACATGTCTGAACACCGTATCGGCATAATCGGCGGCAGCGGCCTCTACCACATCGAGGGGTTCACCCATCAGAAGTGGGTCAAGCACAGGACGCCATTCGGACCGCCCTCGGACAGCTTTCTGACCGGCAAGCTCGCCGGGCGGGAAGTCGTCTTCCTGCCTCGCCACGGTCGCGGTCACCGCCTTCTGCCCAGCGAGTTGAACCACCGGGCGAACATCTGGGGCATGAAGAAGCTCGGTGTCAGGTGGATTATCAGCGTTAGCGCCGTCGGCTCCCTCCAGGCTAAATACCGGCCCTGCGACATCGTCCTGCCGGACCAGTTCCTCGACCGGACGAAGCAATCCGCCGCCCACACCTTCTTCGGCAGGGGCATCGTCGGTCACATCGCGTTCGCCCATCCGATTTGCGAAGAACTGCGCCAGGTCCTGCTAAAGGCCGCCCGCGCGCTGAAGGCGCGGGTTCACGACGGCGGCACCTACGTAAATATGGAAGGCCCAGCCTTCAGCACCCGCGCCGAGTCCCTCACCAACCGGAAACTTGGCTATGATGTCGTGGGCATGACGAACCTGGGCGAGGCCAAGTGTTGCCGCGAGGCTGAGATTGCCTACGCCACGATGGCGATGATCACCGACTACGATTGCTGGAAGGAAGACGAGGCACACGTCACGGTGGAAATGGTAATCGCCAACCTGAATCGGAACGCTGCCATGGCGAAGGCGATCATCACCCGGGTGCTGCCGCAGATTCCTGCTGCGCCGGGATGGCCGTGTCACGACGCGTTGCAGAACGCCATCATGACCGACAGGAAGTATTGGCCCGCGCAAACCAGGCGGCAGTTGGAACCGATCCTCCGGAAGTACCTGTGACGGAACGCCGATAACCCGGTTCTTTCTATGAAAGCTGGCCAGCCTCTTGAACGATTGGCCCCCTGCCAGCCATTTGGAGGTCGCGCTCTCCGGCGAGCCCATGATCCGGGGCAGTTCCGGCCCTGAAATCCGTCCCGAGCCTTTGCAGATTGAGGGCCGATCATGGGCTAATTAGGTGATGATGATGGGATGATCATGGGGCTAGGGCGTTTACATCACGCTCGTATCACGCCTGAGAATTGGTTGCGGGGGCTGGATTTGAACCAGCGACCTTCAGGTTATGAGCCTGACGAGCTACCGGGCTGCTCCACCCCGCGATCCGATAGATTCACATAAATAATGTCTAAGCTCTCTCTTTGCGCAAGACCTTTCTTGCATGATTTGCCGGAGAGCATGGCGGCATCAAGTTCCAGAGCAGCTAGGCAGCGACGCTCGGCCTGGCAAACCGCTACCCTGCAAACGCAGGCTTATCGGCGGAACGCCCATACCATCGCGTAGGCGGATTACGCTTTGAGCCGATTCATCACGGAGGGATGGGTCGGGTCGAGTCGGAGGTTCAAGCTTGTGTTATACGGATACGTGCGGTGTCCTGAATGAGGACAGGCGTTTCGCTTCTCGCTGTGGATAGCAGTGGGTTCCTGTCCTGGCCGTCTCTCATATCTGCAATTGGCCCGCAACCTGCGGCTGAACCGAGGAAATCGTGGGTTGCCCTCTCCGGCGGCTCGCGGGGCGGAGTGCACGCCATTTGGCGGAGCGTTCTCCGGCGGGGGCGCTGTCGAGGCCCGCGGCAGAAGGCTGCCCTTCAAACAGACAAGAACTGCCATGGCTCAAGCCAAACAGAATCAAGTGAAGGACCACCGAAAACGGGTCCTGCTGGTGGACGATCACGCGGTGGTCCGCTACGGCATGGCTCAACTGATCGGACGGGAGGGCGACTTGGTGGCGTGTGGCGAGGAGGAAAATGCGGCCCATGCACTTGGCGCAATCGCCCGGCTCAAACCCGACGTAGTGATTGCCGACATTTCGCTCAAGGACAGCAGTGGTCTGGAGCTGATGCGCAACATCAAGGTGCAGTATTCCGGCCTTCCGGTGCTCGTTGTGAGCAACCACGATGAAACGGTTTACGCTGAGGTGGCTTTCCGCGCCGGCGCGCTGGGCTACCTGATGAAATCGGAATCACTGGACAGACTGGTTCCGGCTATTCGCCGGGTGTTGAGCGGGAACATCTACGTGAGCGATGCGCTCGCAGCGAGGATGCTGCAACAGCAGGTGCATGGACGGCCGGACCTTCAGGAGTCACCGGTGAAGGGGCTCAGCGACCGGGAACTGGAGGTGTTCCAACTCATCGGCCAGTGGAAGACGACCAGCGAGATTGCCCGGCAACTGCATTTGAGCATCAAGACCATCGAGTATTATCGCGAGCAGATTAAGCAAAAGCTCGATCTGAGGAACGGGGCGGAGCTGACTCAGCGTGCCACCGCCTGGGTGCACCAGGAAATGCCGACTTGAGCCAGCCGCCGGCAAGGGGCGCCCCGGTGGCATCCCAACCCGGGCCGGCTAAATCGGGCAGAGCCTCAGGGCGGCTCGCTGCTTGGGCCCGCTGCTTTGTCGCCGTATGGATCGCGCGCACGCTTCCCTCCTCCCTCCCCGGGAAATCCCTTGGAACATATTTCTGGGAGACACCGGTTTGAATCTCCTGACCGGCCCCGGTGGTCGGATCTCACGATCGGGCTAAGCTGACACGCAGAACTTGAACTGATGACTGTCCAAATGAAGACCGAACGAGTTGCCCCGACCCTCTTCCCGCCCAAGCCTTTGCTGTCGCCCCTCAGACCGGCCGCCCACCCTCCAACCCGGCCAGCACCAGTTTTCCCCAGGAATGACATTGCCGGTGACATTCGAAGCGCGCGCAGCACGAAGAGTCGCATCCGCATCTTATTGGCGGATGACCATCCCCTGGTGCGCCGAGGCGTCGGTTCCTGCCTGGCCCGGTATCCGGGTTTGGAAATTGTCGGGGAAGCCGGCGACGGTCGCGAGGCGCTGCGCAAAATCCGGGAACTCGTGCCCGACCTGGTGCTGCTCGACATTGACATGCCGCACCTAAGCGGCCTGGCGGTCGCTGAGACCTTGCGGAAGGAAATGCCGCAACTGAAGGTGCTCATCCTGTCTATGCACCAGCAGCCGGAATACGTGCTGCGCATCCTCCACTCCGGCGCGCATGGTTATGTGTTGAAAGAATCCCCAGTCGAGGAGTTGGTCAAGGCCATTGAAACGGTCCACTCCGGCGAGACCTTCTTCAGCCCCGACATTGCGCGCGTTGCTCTCAACCAGTTCGTGAATGGCAATGGCGAGGGGCCCGATCTGACGGCGCTAACCCCGCGCGAGCGGGAGGTTTTGGTCCACGTTGCCGAGGGGTGTAGCAACAAGGAGATTGCCCAGAACCTTTCCGTTGGCGTCCGCACGGTTGAGACTCATCGGGAGCGCATCATGCGCAAGCTGGACATCCACAGCATTGCGGGCTTGACCCGCTTCGCCATCGCCAAGGGGTTGGTCACGCTGCGGGAAGACGTCCGGCGCTGAGCTGTTAGCCCACGGCCATTTCCTCGTCCGTTAGATGAACACGCCTCGAAGGTAAGGGCGTTTCGCTGAAACGCGGGCGGTTTGGGCAGGCAACGGACAACTCGGCGAGGCGTTCCCAAATCGTGCTTGATGCACCGCCGGTCATTTCAGGGCGGGGCCAGTTCTTCCTTGTGAAGAACCTGTGACCAAGATTGAATAACTCCGGTTTGCCAGAGACCCGAAGATTCAGTTTGGTTGTGTCATGATTGATTCGGTTGCAGAGAGCGGCGGTGGACCGCCTGATTTGAAACGGACGCCCCGGCCCAAGCCGGCGCTCGCCGCCGCGGGCAAGGTGGATCGCTTGCCGCCGCACTCGCCGGAAGCGGAGCAGGGGGTGCTAGGCTGCGTGCTCTTGTCTCCCAACGAATGCATGGGGGAGTGCATCGAGAAGTTCAAGCGCGGCGAGGAGGTCTTCTATGACCTGCGCCATCAAACCATCTTTGGGGCGCTGGCGGAGATGTACGACCACCGCGAGGCGATTGACGTCATCACACTGCATCAGAATCTGAAGAACCGGCAATTGCTGGAGGAAGCCGGGGGCCTGGCTTACCTGTCCACGCTGCCGGACACGGTACCCTCGGCCGCGAACCTGCGGTATTACCTGGACATCGTCCAGGAGAAGTACCTGCTGCGGAAGATGATCCGCACCTGCACGGAGGTGGTCGGGCGGATGTACGATTACGAAGGCGAGGTGGACGCGCTGATGGACGAGGTCGAGCGCGATATTTTGCGCATCAGCGAATCGCGGGTGCAAGGCCAGACCACCGCGATCAAGGATTTGGTGCACCGGGCCATCAACACCATCGAAAAGTTCCACCAGGGCCAGGGCCAGCTCACCGGCGTCGGCACTGGCTTCACGGACCTGGACAAGATGACCAACGGCCTGCACGGGGGCGAGATGATCGTGATTGCCGCCCGGCCTTCGATGGGCAAGACCTCACTGGCGATGAATATTGCCGAGCATGCGGCGATCGAGCAACGCGTGCCGGTGGGCGTGTTCAGCCTGGAAATGACCTCCGAATCGCTGGTGCTGCGTATGTTGTGCTCGCGCTCGCGGGTGAACTTGCGGAACGTGCGGGAAGGCTTCCTGGCGGAACGCGACTTTCCCAAACTGACCGGCGCAGCGGGCAAGCTGGCCAACGCTCCGCTGTTCATTGACGATTCGTCGGGGCTGTCCATCCTGCAGCTCCGGGCGAAGGCGCGCCGCATGTCCCAGCAATATGGCGTCAAGCTTTTCGTGGTTGACTACCTCCAACTTCTCCACTCTACTGCACGCCGGGCGGAGAACCGCCAGCAGGAGATTGCGGATATCTCCAGTGGCATCAAGTCGCTGGCCAAGGAACTGAACGTTCCGGTGGTGGTATTGAGCCAGTTGAATCGCGAGATTGAGCGGGAGAAGGGCCGACCGCCGCGACTGTCGGACCTCCGGGAATCCGGTGCGATTGAGCAGGACGCCGACGTGGTGGGATTGCTTTACAAACCGAAGTCGGGCAGCGAGGACGACGACGGTGGGGTGCCCAGCGCGGAAGAAGATGCTGTGCCGGTCAACCTGTTGATTGCCAAACAGCGCAATGGGCCGACCGGGGATGTGGAATTGACATTTCTGAAGTCTTATACACGATTTGAGAGCAAAGCGAAAGTGAGCGACGAAGACGTGCCGAACTGACTAAGCGACCATGAAATTACTGCTGCGCCTCTGCGGACTCGTTCTGCTCGTGGCCGGGCTGCCCTTGGTTTGGGGGCAGCAGTCCGCCCTCAAGGTTGCCAAGATTGAGATCAAGCAGGTTGGCCCGCCGGCGGCCAGCGACGAACTCATCCGGGCCAACATCCGGGTCAAGCCAGGCGACACCTATCTGCCCACCGCGGTGGACGACGACGTGCGCAACCTGTACGCGACCGGCTTCTTTTACAATATCCATGTCACTGCCACTGCCACCACCGAAGGCCTGGTCCTCACCTACACCCTCATGGGCAAGCCGCGCCTGACGGACATCAAGTTCCGGGGCAACACCAAGTTCAAGTCTTCGAAGCTGCTGTCCAAAATCAGCTCGAAGGTCGGGGAACCGTTGGACGAGCGGAAACTGTTCACCGACGGCCAGGAGATACAGAAGCTGTATCAGAAGAAGGGGTACCCGAACACAGAGGTCAAGGCGGTGTCCTCCGTGATCGAGGAGAGCGGCCGCGCCACGGCCACCTTCGAGATCACCGAGAGCCCGAAGGTGAAAATCCTCGAGGTGGACTTCATCGGAGCGCAAGCCATCCCGCAAAAGAAGCTGCGCCGGGTGGTTAAGACCCGCAAGCACTGGATGTTTTCCTGGATCACCGGCCACGGGTTCCTGAAGGACGAACAGCTCCAGGAGGACAAGGAAAAGCTGGCGGAGTTTTACCGCGACAAGGGCTACATTGATTTCGAGATCAAAGACATCCAGATCGTTAATCCGACGCCACGGACCATGATCCTGAAGTTTGTCATCTACGAGGGGAGCCAGTACAAAGTCGGCGCTGTCAAGTTCTCCGGCAACAAATTGTTCGGCACGCCGGAGATTGCCGGCGGCCTGCGTGCGCTCCACGAGGCCAAGCGAGCCAAGAGCAAGCTTGGACCCAATGGCCTTGAAATGGATGTCGGGGATGTCTTCTCGCCCGGTGGGCTGACGAAGGATGTCGAAGCGGTCGAGGATTTTTACGGGGCCAAAGGCTACATTGATGTGACCGCCGCCTCGCGCAACCTGAAAGTGATCAGAATCCCCAACACCGAAACGCGCACGATGGACCTTGAGTTTCAGATCGAGGAGGGGCAGAAGATCCGCATTGAACGCATCGAAATTCGGGGCAACACCAAGACTCGAGACACGGTGATCCGGCGCGAGCTGGCGGTCTCCCCGGGGGAGACATTTGACATGGTCAGGGTCAAGCTCAGCAAGGGACGGTTGGAGGGTTTGCGTTTCTTCGACCAGGTTCAGACCTACTCGGAGCCCACGGACGTACAGAACGCCCGAAACCTGGTCGTGGTCGTGGACGAAGGCAAGACCGGCAACGTGACGGCGGGCGCCGGGTTCAGCTCGGCAGAGTCGTTGGTGGGCTATGTGGAATATACCGAGAGCAACTTTGATCTGAGCAAGTTCCCGTTGGAGCCCTGGTGGCAGGGAGCGGGCCAGAAAGCGCGTTTGCGACTGGCGCTGGGCACCGAGCAGCAGGCCTACGAACTAGGCTTTATTGAACCGTGGTTCCTCGGCCGCAAGCTCCAGTTGGGCGTCAACTTGTACTATCGGGACCTGGCCTACTTGAGCCCGGAGAACCTGTACACCGAAGTCCAGGGTGGAGGAAAGGTGGGCCTGACCCGCGCGCTAGGCAGCGACTTCCTGCGAGGCGGCATTAGTTACACGTTGGAAGACATCGGCATCAACCTGACCGACGATGCCCGTCCCACCGCGGGCCCCCTGGGCAATGTCCCTCCGGCGATCCTCGAGCAAGTCGGCTACCATTTGCTGTCCACGGTGGGGGGCTCCCTCGCGTATGACACCCGAAACAGCGTCCAGTTGTCCAACAAAGGCCAGCGCACGGAGTTGATTGGACAGATCACCGGCGGCGGGCAGAACTTCTACAAAATGGAGCTGCGCAGCGCGTGGTTCTTCAAGGGCCTTGCCAAGGGGCATGTTCTGGAGATTGGCGGACGCGCCGGCGTGGCCGAGGCTATCGGCGGCACATCGGACGTGCCCTTCTATTCGCGGTATTATTTGGGCGGGCAGTATGACCTGCGCGGTTTCAAGTATCGCAACGTCAGTCCGCGCCAATATAACACGAGCACGACCCCTGCCTTCCCCTACCAGGAACCGGTCGGCGGCGACACCTTCTGGTTCGCCTCGGCTGAATACAGCATTCCCATCTTCGAGCAGGAGAACGGCGTGGGCGTCCGGCTCGCCGCCTTCTACGACATGGGCGGTGTTGGCGAAAAGCCTTATAGCCTGAGCCCGGGCGTTTTTGACAACAACTGGGGCATCGGCATCCGCCTCAATCTGCCCATCGGCCCGATCCGCCTCGACTACGGCATCCCGATCTCACACGACGAGTTTAACAGCGGCTCCGGCCAGTTCCAGTTTGGCATCGGCTGGGAGCGGCCGTTCTGACCAAGGCCGAGGAGTGTCATCCACGAGCGCCCGGAGCAGATCCGGGTGGCGCGGAATAATGAACATTCACCCGGGGTGGCTGTCTCTATTCCGAAGAAGCCTGCCGCGGAGCCGCAGTTTTAGGTTGGCGGCGCTGGCCATTTCTGATTAGCCTCTTTGATGATGAAAAGCTCGTTACGCAAAATTGCCTCGGGACTGCTGATTTCTTGCCTTTTAAGCGGCTCGGCCCTGGCCCAGAGCCGCCTCGCCACGGTTGATCTGCGCAAGGTGTTCGACGGTTATTGGAAAACCAAGAAGGCCGACCTCCAGCTCAAGGAACGGGGAACCGACATGGAAAAGGAGTACAAGACCATGTTGGATGATTTCAAGAGGGCCAAGGACGAGTACCAGACTCTGCTAACCGACGCCAACAACCAGGTGCTCTCTCCGGAAGAACGGGAAAAACGGAAGAAGTCCGCCGAGGAAAAGCTGAAGCAACTCAAGGAAACCGAAGAGACCATCCAGCAGTACAACCGGCAGGCGCGCACCGCGTTGGACGAACAGCGCAAACGCATGCGCGACAGCATTCTCGAGGAGATCCGCACCGCGCTTACCACCAAAGCGAAGTCCGCCGGTTACATGTTGGTCGTGGACACCGCGGCTGAGACTCCCAACAACACCCCGGTCGTGCTTTTCTCCAGCAACGAGAATGACATGACCCAGGCCATCATTGAAGATCTCAATATCAACGCTCCCGTTGACCTGATCAAAGGCGACGAGAAGAAATAGGCGCGGCCGCAGCAGCAGGGGATCGCGTGCGCGCATCCGCCACCCCGGGCTGGACACACTCAGGGCCGCATCAAGCGCGGTTCGGCTCGCCGAGGGTCTGTCCCTGCCCGAACGCGGGCGTTTCGGCGAAATGCCCCTGCCTTGCAGCCCTCAGACAAACTCGTTGATCAAGTTCTCTAAGAACTCCTGCCGGCCGCTGACGTTGGGGGCGGCGTCGCCTTTCCGCAGCATGTAGGCTTCCAGGTGCTGGAAGCTTGATTTGCCCGCCTCGATCTCTGCGCCGATCCCGCTGTCCCAGGAACTGTAGCGATCCTGCACGAACTTCGCCAACCGGCCGTCCTGGCGGATGGCCGCGGCGATCTTCAGGCCACGCGCGAAAGCGTCCATGCCGCCAATGTGCGCGTAGAACAGGTCCACCGGCTCGAAGCTCTCACGGCGCACCTTGGCGTCGAAGTTCGTGCCGCCGGTCTTGAGGCCGCCCATGCTCAGGATCGAAAGCATGATCTCGGTGGTGAGATACACGCTGGTTGGGAACTGGTCAGTGTCCCAGCCCAGAAGCATGTCGCCCGTGTTGGCGTCAATCGAGCCGAGCGCGCCGGCGGCGATGGCGACTTCGAGTTCGTGTTGCATGGTGTGGCCGGCAAGCGTCGCGTGGTTGGTCTCGAGATTGAGCTTGAAGTCGCGCAGCAAGTCGTACTCCCGCAGGAAGTTCAGGCAGGCCGCAGCGTCCGAGTCGTATTGGTGCTTCGTCGGTTCCTTTGGCTTGGGTTCGATGTAGAACTGGCCCTTGAAGCCGAGGGATTTCTTGTAGTCCACCGCCATGTGCAGGAACTTGGCCAGGTGGTCCATCTCGCGTTTCAGATCCGTGTTGAGCAGCGTGCTGTAGCCTTCGCGCCCACCCCAAAACACATAACCGGCGCCCTGTAGCCGGTGCGTGACCTCGATCGCTTTTTTGACCTGCGCCGCGGCGTAGGCGAACACGTCCGCGTTGCAGCTTGTGGCCGCGCCATGCGCAAAGCGCGGATGCGCGAACAGGCAGGCCGTGCCCCAGAGCAACTGCACGCCCGTGCGCTGCTGTTCCGCTTCGATCACCTTCACAATGGCGTCGAGGTTGCGGTTGGTCTCGCGCAGCGTCCTGCCTTCCGGCGCGACATCCCGATCATGGAAAGCGTAGAAGGGCGCACCGAGCTTCTCCAGAAATTCGAAGGCCACGCGCACGCGGGTTTCGGCCATCTTCATCGAGTTGGTGCCGTCCTCCCACGGGCGGACGGCGGTGCCGGCGCCGAACATGTCGGCCAGTTGCCCGCGGATCGTGTGCCAGTAGGTGACGGAGAAGCGCAAGTGGTCCTTCATGGGCTTGCCCGCCACCAGCTCGTCTGCGTTGTAGTGCTTGAAAGCCAACGGGTTCTTCGAGCGCGGGCCTTCGTACGGGATTTTGGAGATGCCAGGAAAGAAAGTCTTGGATGGCCTTTTCATAATGCAAAAAGTTACGGCTGTGAACCTAGTATCCCGGAACGTGGAAAACAAGCGGAGACTGGGATGGGAACCGGCTCAGTCGTGCCCCTGGCTCTGGTCGAACGCCCGCAGGATGGCACTGATCGCCTCACGGCGGACGGTCCCGAGTTTGTCGTTGTCGCGCGTCGGATGGACGGCGTTGGTGAGGAGCACGAGATAGAGTTTCCGGCTGAGGTCAATCCGGACGTAGGTGCCCGTGAACCCATTGTGCGTCATGACCCGCTGCTCGCCCCGCTCCAGCCCCCAACCCAAAGCCCGGCTGGACCTCGGGCCCAGCTCGCGCTGGCGGGTAAACTCCTCGAACACAGATTGGGATAGCCACTTGCTCTTCCCGTCCGCTGCGCGCAATAGCTCGGCAGCCAGCCGGCCCAGGTCTTCGGCCGTCGAGAACAAGCCGGCGTGGCCGGTGATGCCCTCAGCAGCGCGGGCGTTCTCGTCGTGGACCACGCCGTGCACGATATTGGTGCTGTCGGGCAGTCTCTCGGTCGGCGCCACCCGCGCGCGGAACTTGGGCGGCGGATTGCGCAGCGTATTGGTCATGCCGAGTGGCGCGAAAACCAACTCCTCCTCCAGTGCCGCCAGCGGTTTCTTGCCGACGCGCGCGGCGATCTCACCGGCCAGGATCATGCCGAAATCACTGTACCGGACCCGCGCGCCCGGCTCGGCTTCCATTGGGGTCGCGAGAATGGCGCGGAGCATGGCGGGGTAGTTGGTCTGCGAGCGATAATAGGCCTTCCAAGCGGGCAGCCCGGCAGTGTGGGTGAGCAAATGCTCGACGGTGATGCTCGTTCGCCTGGCTTTGTCCTCCGCTGTCGGGGCCAGCTCAATGAACTCAGGGAGATACTTGCTGATGGGGTCGCTGATACCCACCCTGCCCTGCTGCACCAACTGCATGAAGACGGCGGTCGTTCCGGCAACCTTGGTGACCGAGGCCAGGTCATAGAGCGTCTCTCGGGCGACGGGCGTGTCGCGCGTGTAATCCAGGCGCCCGAAGGCCTTCGACCACAGAACCTCGTCGGCGGTGCCGACGGCCACGGTGCAGCCAGGGAAGGCCCGGTCCTGGATCCCACGCCGCAGGATGGCTGCTGCCTCCGCAAAGTCCGGCGTGCCGGCCGGATTGCCGTGCACAGCGCTCAGGAGGAGGGCAAGCATCCACAACCAGCCGCTTCCCTGCCGCACCTGCGAGAACGGGCTCAACTGCATACGTGATCTCCTGAACTCAGACTCCTTGCCGTTGCGTCGGAAGCCACCGGGCCAGCAGGTAGTGACAATTCACAACCTTCTCGGCCAGGTCGGCGGGAACGTAGTAGTATTGATTGGAAGCCTCAAAGCCGATCCGGGAGTCTCGAACTTGGATGCTATGAAGGCGGCGAGCCGATTCGATTTCAGCGTGCAGCATACGTTCCAGCTCCGCACAGGCTGACTCCCGCTCGGTCGGTGATTTAGCTTCAGTGAGACGGCGGCGGGCAATGATAAAGCGAGCCTGATTGGCGGTGCTGCGGAAATGAATGGCTGCGGCTTCGCCTACGTTGAGTTCCTGCGAAATGGCGGCCTGTTGCTGCCCGCTCAAGTGGCGGCGGTGTTCCTGAAATGCGGCGGCAAGTACGGCGTGTGCCTGTTCGAAGCCGGCCGCCACCTTTTCGAACTGGCCGACGAACACATCCGGTGGATAGACCGCCCGCCAGCCATCCAGGTGGTCATAAGGGAAGCCAACCATCGTAGCGTGATAGCCGGTCGCTTCACCCCACAGCAGGTTCGCCGGCCCAAGTTGCATTGGGGCGTTGTAAACGAGGCCGCCATGGAAAGGGAATTCGCAAAAGGCCTGGCTGTAGCCCTGCCAGGCTCGCACGACTGAAGGGGCGATTACTTCCCCGAAGCGGCGCTCAGCAACGCGAGCCATGGCGCCATCCGGGTCCAGCGCTGCTCCTTCGCGCTGGGTGGCACCCAGTTCAGCAACGACCTCAAGGTTGGGTGAGGGATAGCCGCCCAGAGTCCAGCCGAGCATGAGACCATCAACGCCCAGACGGCGAAGGTTGGAAGCATGGCGAGCGACATTGGCCAGGGCGGGGATATAGGGCACGGCTGAAAGCTCCCAGGTATTGCCGCACTGGACCTTGGCGACGGTACGGACGCCCCTGCGCCGAGCCAAATCCCAGCGGTGGACCGCCCTTTCTCCCGGGCCGACGGTTGATATGGAATACTCGCCAATCGTGGTTTCCACCGGGCCGCGTTTGATTGGCATGGCCCATTCGCTGACGGTCATGAATCGAGCCCTTGGCGGAAGCTGCGCGATGATCTTCTCGACCCAGTCGTCGTGCCAGCCCCAATCCCAAACGATCAGGTTCTGGCGATCGCCGGCGCGCCGGATGCCCTCATAGAAGGTCGCGTTCACCTCGGCAATCACTTCCGATGGGGATCGCTTGCCGCACCGCGGGCAGGCGGCACCGTTGCCATGCGACCAGCAGTTGGTGAGGTTTTCCGAGCCGGTGATGGTGAAGAAGCCGGCCAGGTCCGGTACCGCCCGGCAGACGGATTCTACGGCTGAGGACAGGAAATCGCGCACTTCGGGGACACTGGTGCATAAGGCAGCGAAATCCCCCTCCGAAACGCCTTTCAGGCCGGGTCGGCTGGCAAAGAACCTCAGCGGGCAGGAGCGCGGTTCGTTGAGGTACAGATAAACGCCGATACCATGGCGCCGGGCTCGCTCGACCATCCCCCGCAGGTTCCTAAGCCGGGTCTGATACCCCTGGCTCTGACAGGCGTCGTAGGGAAAGGGCGCGAGACGGCTAAGGATCGCCTGCAGCCAAACGCCATCAACCCCAGACGCGGTCAGACGCGCCAGATACCCATCGGGGTATGGGTCCAAGGACGGGTCCAGCAAAGGATCGCCGTAGAGCGCGAAGTAGGAGTAGCAGAAGCGCGGAGAGAAGGCGCTGCTTTTCGCGAGCGAAGTTGGCGGACCCTGCGGCGGGCGCGAGAGTTGTCTGATGAAATCGAAGAGCGGCTCTTTGAACCGGCCGGCCCCGTCGGGAAAGTCGGCTTGCAGTATGCTGTTAATCTCACGCGCCCGTTCGCACGCGAGGGCGTCGGGCGGGCGGTACTCCAGAGGTTCGCAGCGAGGCTTAAGGTTCCCCAGTTTGACGAAAAGGAAATCATCCTCGCGCAGGGCGAACGCCATTTCGTCGGCGCTCCAGCCCAGCAGTTGCAGCAGTTGCTCGTAGGGCAGGAGATGCCAGTTGCGGCGGATAATCGTGAGGGCAGAGCGGCGCCGCTGCTCGGCGGTGATTCGCGGCGGGCCTTCGAGTCCCATGTTCCGGCCCAGGCGCACGATCTCGCCGGCGCTTGATCCGACCACTTCAGCCATCCGACGGGCAGGCACCAACTGCCAGTTACGCCAGACGAACGCGTGGAGGCGATCGGGGAAGTGCGGGAGCGGCAGCGGCCTCGGCGCGCCGCCCATTGGAAGGTCGGCGGCGGACAAGGAAGCCCGCGTCCCACCGGTCATGTCCGTCGCCCGGGCAGTAAGCGAGCCAAATCTCACGAGCCCGAAAGATCCGAGGGCGAGGGAAGCGGCGTGGATGAAGCTTCTGCGGCTGAGCCGACCGGCCGTTGGATTGTGGTCTAACACGCTTGCCCCGGGCGTCAGGGCGTATCAGAAGTTCGATGGGGGCTTGTCTTGTCCGGCCGCGTTGTCCGCATCCAGGATGGGATTGCCACCCGGTGCGGGCGGCATGATGCCTTGGGAAATTTCTTTCTGATACTTCACTGAATAGAGTGCTTCCATGATCGCCGCTTGTTCAGGGGTCATGGGGGTCTCAGGCGGCCAGTTTTGCTGCAGTTTGGGCGTCGAGGCCGGCGCGCCAAGGCCGCCGAGGGCGACCGTGCCCGGCGTGGCGGTCGTGGTGGGTGCGGTGAAACCCGGGGCTGCCCCGTAGGGCTGAGGGGTCGGAACCGCCGTATAGGCGCTCGTCTGGGTGGCTCTCGCGGCTGCGGAGTAGCGACCGGACGTCCCGGTCGAGCTTGTGCGCGGAATGCGATTCATCGGAACCGTCCTCGGCTGGTACTGGGCGCCACTGGCAGCCGGCGTGACCCCCGGGACACCGGGCGGTGGCGGCACCGCTCCCGGAACCCCGGGGCGAACGCCGGCAGGAACCGGTCCAGGCGGCGGGGCACTGGCCAGTTTCACGCCGTGGTCCTGGAAGTTGAGGTTGGTAATCGTGCCGAAGTTATTCACCTTCACCGTGCCCGCCTTCTCATCTATTTCCAGTACCTCGATGTCGCCATCGCGTTGGCCGGCGGCCAGAATGAAGGACTGTTCCTCCGGCTTGACTCCCGGCTTGGGCGGCATCGCGACCTTCATCAGGACGCGTTTGTTGCCTAGAATGGTGGTTATTCCCTGAAGCATAATCCTGGGCGGAGGGGGCTTGTTGTCCTCCGGTCGAGGTGGCGGGGGGGGTTCCTTCAGACCGAACACATTCCGGACCACAATGCCTTGATATGGGTTTTCGCCAGCTTCCACAGCCGACGCATTGGCGGCAGCCCCAAAGGCAAGAACGCCGACGATACAGCCCAGCGTCATTCCACCGTTTGTCATGTTTCTAATATAAGGTTAACACGAATAAAACACCACCGGAAAATAATAGTTCTGCACCCCCCGCTTGCAAGCCCCCTCCCTCCATCCTAAAATGCGGGCTATGTTTGAAGCGATTAAGGTTCAACTGACAGCCGTCACCGGGAAACTCGCCCACCTGCGGAGGTTTCTTTGACGTGCCGGGAGCACAGAAACGCCTGGGCGAGATCAACGCCCTGATGGCGGCGGAGAAGTTCTGGAACAATCGCGAGCAGGCCCAAAAGCTGATCGAGGAGGCGAATTCGTTGCGGAACAAGATCGAGCCGCTCTTCAAGGCGGAGAAGCAGCTCGAGGACTTCCAGGTCATGCTCGAGCTGGGCGAGGCCGAGCCGGAAGCGGCGCAGCTTAAGGTCCAGCAGGAATTGGAACGCGACCTGGCCAGCTTCTTCACGGAGCTGGATTCCCTGGAATTGAAGGTGTTCCTGAGCGGGCCGCACGACAAGAGCAACTGCATCATGAGCATCAACGCCGGGGCCGGCGGCACCGAGGCGCAGGATTGGGCGGAGATGCTGTCGCGGATGTACCAGCGCTGGGCCGAAGCGCGCGCCTGGCAGGTCGAAATCACCGATGTGCTGAAGGGTGACACCGCGGGAATCAAGAGCGTGACGCTGCTGATCAACGGCGAGAACGCCTATGGGTTCACCAAGGCCGAACGGGGCGTGCATCGGCTGGTGCGCATCTCCCCCTTCGACGCCAACAAGCGCCGGCATACCAGCTTTGCCAGCGTGGACGTGATCGCGGAAATCGAGGAAGATGACGAGGAGATCACAATCCCGCCCAATGAGTTTCAGGTAGATACCTTTCGGTCGGGCGGAAAGGGCGGCCAGAACGTGAACAAGGTCGAGACCGCCGTCCGCATTACCCACATTCCGACCGGCCTGGTTGTGGCCTCGCAAAGCCAGCGGTCGCAGCACCAGAACCGCGCCACGGCGATGAAGCTTCTGCTCTCGCGCATTTACGCCCAGCGGGTGGACGCGCAGAAGGCTGACATGGAGCGGTTCTACGGCGAGAAGGGGAGCATCTCCTGGGGCAACCAGATTCGGAGCTACGTCTTCCAGCCGTATCGGATGGTGAAAGACCTGCGCACGGGCGTCGAGACCAGCAACGTGCAGGCGGTGATGGACGGCGACCTGGACGCGTTCGTGAACGGCTGGCTGCGCGCCGGCTGTCCCACCAAGCGGATGCAGGGCGTCAAGGATGTCGAGGAATAGCCCGCGCCCAACCCGGCAGCCGTGACGATCCTCGACACCATTGTTGAAGAAAAGAAGCGCGAGGTGGCGCGACTGCCCGAGCGGGCGCTGTCAGTCGCTGACTTGAAGGCGGCGCTGCGTGCCCGGGGAGACTGGCGGGACTTTGCCGGCGCACTGCGGAAGCCTGGAACCGGGACGCTCGCGCTGATCGCCGAGGTCAAGAAGGCCTCCCCCTCGGCAGGTGTGATTCGCGCGGACTTCGATCCGGTGAGGATCGCCCGGGAATACGAGGCCGCGGGTGCGAGGTGTCTTTCCGTGCTCACCGACGAGAAGTTCTTTCAAGGGTCGTTGGAGTATTTGCGGCAGGTCCGCGCTGCGGTCAACCTGCCACTGCTGCGCAAGGATTTCATCATTGATGCGCGGCAAATCCTGGAGGCGATCGAATGGGGTGCTGATGCCATTCTGCTGATCGTGGCGATCCTGAGCGACGAACAACTCCGGCAGCTTCACGCGCTGGCGACGGGCGCCGGCCTGGCCGCGCTGGTCGAGGTCCATGACGACGCCGAATTGGACCGGGCGCTGGCCGTGCGCGCAGGCTTGATTGGGGTCAACAATCGCAACCTTAAGACCTTCAAGGTGGACCTGGCCACGACCGAGCGTTTGGCGGCGCGCTTGCGCGCGTCGGCGCCGGCCGCCGGCCAATCGCCGTTGCTGGTCGCGGAAAGCGGCATCCACGCGCGGGCCGATGTCGAGCGGCTGGCGCGATGGGGCGCCCAGGCCATGCTGGTGGGGGAATCGCTCATGCGGCACGCCAACATCGCTGCCAAAGCCCGCGAACTGCTGGGCCGCTGACTCCAAACACCCCCAGGAAGCAGTCTCGCTCTCGCCGGTATCACGGGCCCAGGTCTCGATAGCCCGTGATGCCTGTCCACCCTCCCCGGCCCTTTCCCGACGCCCTGAATCCTGCAATCTGCCTGCGGAACGCCCGGACCAAGGCGTTGCGAAGTCCGCCAGCGTCGCATGGTGGAATTTGGAATGCTCTTTGCCGGAAGGTGCGCTTTTGCAGGCACTTACGCCGGACTTGACCCCGGCAGCAGTCCGAATGTTATCCCCGGTGTATATACGGTGCGTCTGCGGTGCGTACACGGTGCGTACACGGTGAGTCTCCCATGTTGATCAGATCAACATGGGAGACTCACCGGGGTCTCGCCGCAGTCTCGCTGGGAAAACGTCCTCCACGACCGCTGGAAAGGCCCAAGCCTGCATCAAGCTCCCAAGCCCGCAGGGCGCTCAGCCCTCTGCGCGCCGCGCTCATGGTGGTCATTCGCCAAGTCAGGGGCTCTGGTCCGCATTGCCAGGAGTTGAGGATTGCTATTGGGCTCCCAATTGGTAGAACCCTACTGTGCTTATGAGCCCGACATTCAAGCTTGGTGGGGGTGTTGCTTTCCTGTTGGTCAACCTGCTTGGTTTCGTCTGCCCGGCACTGCTTACAGCCGGTTTGGCCCCGTTGCCGACTTCGTCCCAACCGCACGACGCGGAGTTGGCCGGGCCGGTGCTGAGGCAGCAGATTGAGGAAGATTGGCTGCGGCAGGCGAAGGCGATTGAGGATGGCGCCCCAGCAAATGTCACGACGGAGACCGACGCCCGCGGGGCTTGCGACGGCGTGAAGGACGGCAAATACGCCTTCCACACCGGCCACGAACCCAATCCCTGGTGGCAGGTGGACCTGGGCCAGGCGGTCCCGCTGCGCCGAATCCTGGTGCTCAACCGGCTCGACTACGCGCCGGGCCTGCACAACGCCGACAACCTGCGCGTCCTGACTTCGGACGACGGTCAGCATTGGACGCTGCGCCACGAGATCAAGGGGCAGCATTTCGGCGGCATCAGCGGCGCGCCACCGCTCGAGGTCTTGTTTAAGGCGGAAGCGGTGCGCGGACGATTTGTGCGCCTGCAGATTCCCAGCGCCGCGCCGATCTTCTTCCATCTGGACGAGGTCGAGGTGTACGGCTTCGGCGAGCCGGAGCGGAACCTGGCGTTGCACCGGCCCGCCAACCAGAGCAGCATCAGCCAGTGGTCCACTGCCAAGCGCCTGGGCCCGCCCAGCACGACGCGACAGTTTCCGACGGCGGCATGGATCGAGCGCGGCCGCAAGCTGGCAGCGGACTTGGGCGGGGCGGGAATTGATGGAGCACCGTGGATCGCGAAGTTGGACGAAGCGGCCCAACGCCTGCGCGCGCTGCCCAAGGACGCCGCGGAAGAGTCGCGCCGCGCCCTCTATCTCCAGACACGATGGCTCGTGCGCGGGCTGGTGTTCGCCAACCCGGTGCTCGATTTCGACCGCCTGCTGTTCGTGAAGCGCTTCACCCAGGAGACCTATCCGGACGTGTGCCTGAATCACATGCCCTGGGTGTCGCGGCCCGGCGGGGATTTGTGCATCCTCTCGTCACTGCCCGGACAAAAGCTCGCTGCCGCGCTGGCGGCGCCTGGCGATGCCGCTTTGCAGCTTCGCGCCCTGCTGAACCGGGCGCTGGGGCCCGGCCATGTTCACGGGATGGACCTGTGGTGGGATGGGACCCGCGTTGTCTTCGGGTATGCGCGCACGCCGAGCGATGAACCGCCGGAGGGCTGGCTCGACCGCGCGCGCAGCTACCATTTCCGCCGGACGGTCGAGCCGATCCACATCTTCGAGATCGGCATTGACGGGCGCAACTTGCGGCAGCTCACCTCCGGCGAATGGAGCGACCTGGACCCGACCTACACGCCGAGCGGGGACATTGTATTTGTCTCCGAGCGCTGCGGGACTTCGCTCCAGTGCAACGAATACGACAAGGACGAAACGAGCTGCAACCTCTACGTAATGAAGCCCGACGGCGGCGGCATCCGTCGTCTGAGCGTGAACAAGGACGGTGATTACCTGCCCCACACGCTCGATGACGGCACGGTGGGTTATCTCCGCTGGGAATATCACGAGCGGAGCTGGGCCTTCATCCAGTCCCTTTGGATTATTCGGCCCGATGGCACGGGCGCCGATGCCCTCTATAAACAGCACTTCGTCAACCCGTGGGCCATCGAGGACGCCCGCTCGATTCCTGGCAGCAAGAAGCTTGTTTGCGTCGCCGCCGGCCACCATACGCTCGCGGTTGGCCCCGTGGTCGTCGTGGACCCCTCCCGCGGCATCAATGAACCCAAAGGCATGGCCATTGTGACGCCGGACGTGAAGCCGACGGAAGGCGGCATGGACGGCGTGCCCGTGGCCGAGGGCGGCACGCAAGACGGGCGCGGGCTCTACTCGACGCCGTGGGCGCTTTCCGAGAAGTGCTTCCTGGCGTCCTACACCTACTCGAACAAGGAAACCGATGCCAAGGGCTATGCCCTCTACGTGATAGATGTCTTTGGGAACAAGGAACTCGTCTATCGCGACCCGGCGATTTCCTGCTTTGTCCCGATGCCGCTGCGGCCCCGGCCCCGCCCGCCCGTCCTGCCTGAGTTTGTGGATCTCTCGCAGGACCATGCTACTTGTGTCATCAGCGACGTGAGCTTTGGTTCGGAGGAACTGGCGGGCCGTATCCACTATGTGCGTATTGCCGAGCCGATCGGCTGGCCGTATGACAACCAGCTCGGCGGCCAGCGTTACGGCGAAAAGGGACCACGCCTGATCAACTGGACCCCCATCCGCATACTGGGCGACGTGCCGGTCGAGCGCGACGGCAGCGCCCATTTCGAGGTGCCGGCCGACACTGCCGTCTATTTTCAGTTGCTGGACGAGAACCGCATGGAACTGCGCCGCATGAGGAGCTTCATCAGCTTTCAACCGGGCGAGAAGCGCGCCTGCGCCGGGTGCCACGAAACACGAGGCGTGACGCCACGCGCGGGGCAGGCGCCGCTGGCAGCCGCCCGTCCGCCGCAGGCACTGATCCCCCCGCCCTGGGGCGATCGCCCGGTGAGCTTTCTGCGCGACATTCAACCCATCCTCGACCAGCACTGCGTCGGGTGCCATGGCGGTCTCAAGCCGGCGGGCGGGCTGGACTTTTGTGGCGGCTTGACGGACTGGTCGCGCGAGTTCGAGAAATGGTGGGGCCTGGTTCCGGGTTACGGCTTTAACCGCGCCTTTGAGACCATCACGCAGGCCAGGCTGGTCGCCGCGGCGGAACCTAATCTGCAGGACGCCAGCATCACGCCGTCGTTGGCCTACGGCGCGCACCAGAGCAAGCTCCTCAGAGCCATTGACGGAGCAACTCACCGTGAACGCGTGCAGTTGAATCCTGACGAGCGCCTCCGCCTCACGATGTGGATGGACGCCAACGCGCCTTACCACGACCGCTTCGTCAACAAGCGGACCAGCGAGAAAGCTTACGATCTTGCCACCGACAACGACCTTTCGCGGCAGATCACCACGGTGCAGGAACGCCGGTGCGGCGCCTGCCATAAGCCGACGGAGGTTTCCCGGATGGATTGGATTGACCTGCGCCAGCCCGAACGGACGCGTTTCCTCTGCGCCCCGCTGCGCAAAGCCGCCGGGGGCACCGAGGCTTGCCAGGGCGCCGTCTATCAAGACACGAGTGATCCCGACTACCGTTTGTTGCGCGAGGTTGTGGCAGGCGCCGCCCAAAAAGCCTGGTCATTCCCCCGCCGCGATCTGCAAGCCCTCAACGATAAGTGAGCTGAGGAAGCATGCGCGTGACGTCTGCCCGCTTGCTGCCCATCACTGGCTCGGCGCCATTTGAACACCGAAGCTGCTTTGCATGAAGCTTTGCATCTGGGACACGCCGTTCTGGGTGGAGTCCATGTAACCGGCAGCAATGCCGCTGGCAAAAGCGGAGGCCGCAGAGGTGCCCACGACGAAATAGTTTGCGCCCTCGTAGCATACAACGCTCGTGCCAGGCGTGCCTAGCGAGACGAAGCTGCCGCGGTTGGCGTAGCTGGCGACTTTGCCCTGGTCAATTGCCGTTACCGCCGTGACTTCCGGGTAGGCGGCCGGATAGAACGGCGTGGTGACGGGCTCATTGCCAGCGGCAGCAAAGACGGGGATGTTCTGCTTCCTCGCGTCCTGGACAACGCTGTGCAGCAACGTGCTGTCGCCCTGGCTGCCCAGGCTAAGGTTGATGATGCGCGCGCCGCCGTTGACGGCCTGCACAATGCCGCTGGCGACATCAAAGGTGCTCGTGCTCGCGTTGGGGCCATAGACATCCACTGGGAGGATCTGGACGGCGGTGCTGCCCTTGGTCATCGCCTGCACGCTGCGCAGAACGGTCTCGGCCATCGCCGTGCCGTGCGAAGGCGCGCCGGGTTCCAGTTGCGCGGTGCCCGCGACGGAAATGGGCTTGAGCACAAATTTGTTCAGGTCGCCGCAGAGCGGTTGCATGGCGGTGTCCACGACGCCGACGATGACCCGCCCATCGGCGGGCGGTGGCTTGAGCTGCATGTTCAGCGGCGCCGGATTCACGGAGCCAGCGAGCCGCGGGTCGGCCGGGCGGTCGAGCGCGTAGTTGCTCTCCACCGAGGTGACATCCGGGTTGGCGGCGAGCTCGGCGCGCGCGGCCTCGGTGGCGGCGGCATCCTCGAATTGGAGGCGGTAGGCGTTAAGGCCGTCAATGCGGCCAATGACTTTCGCACCGAGCAGCTTCGCTATTTCATCAATGTTGGCACCGGGCTTGAGCCGGACAATGAGTTCGTTAGAGATGATCCTGGCTTTGCCGATGTCTGCCGGGACAGCCGGCCGCACGAACTGAGTGGCGTTCTTCATCGTGGTCCGGAAGACAAACAGCCTGGGGCTGGCGTTGGTTTCTGGGACCAGCGCAAAGTTCACCGGGCCGAGCAGCATGCGGAGGGCCTCGCTGGGGGGCAAATCCTGGAATTTGGCGGAAACCTTGTGCGCGAGATCCGGCTCGACGTAGATGCGCCAGCCGGTGGTCGCGGAAATCTGCCCAAGCACTTGGTTAAGGTCGCCAGACTTGATGTCGGCACTCACGCGGTTGGTCTGCCATAGCAAGGTATCAACGGCGAGCACGGAGACACTGGCCAGCGCAAGGGCGAGCCACACTGCGGCGAGGACCGCCCGGCGTTGGATCAAGCTGGTCATACTTCTGCTATTCAGACTGAGATTATGACATCGCCATTCAATCTTTGCAACCGATGGCATTCTGCTCAATTCGCAGTCCGAACGCGATATATCCGCTGGGGCGCCGGGGGATTCGTGTCAGCCCAGAGCGCAGCGGAGTTGGAGGGCGTCAAGGTGGCGCGGTGTTGGAAGACCTCAGTAAGGTTGGTTGTGGTCAGGATCTCGTAGCTGCGGCCGGCAGTGGCAGGCCAATTCAAGACAGGCGGCGATGCGGTCAGCGAAACCTGGAACGGTGCTTCGGTGTTCACCAGCCGAATCCACTTCGTCTCGGTTCGATACTGATTGCCGCCGCTGGCAGTGACGACGGCGTAAAACGGATGGAGGCCCAGATCCAGGTTCGTACCGGCCACTGAGAAGATGGCGTTGGATTGATTGCCGACAGCGCCGAGCGAGCCGCCGGTGCTGAACAGTTCGATCTTTGTGATGTTGTTCGTATTGGCGACGACCGAGAATTGGAGGGTTGCTCCGACCACGGTGTTGGTGCCGCCGTACAGAGTGGTGAAGACGGCGCTGAGCGGGCGGTTCTGGATGCGAACAGTCTGCGCAATCCGCTTTTGCGTGCGGACGTGGCTGCCCTCGTAGGCCACCGCCGTCAGCTCGTGGTAGCCGTCGGTTTGGTTGGCGGTGTTGAAAGCGAACGTGAGCGGGAGGTTGGTCAGGCCGGCGGCGACGTAGAGATGGTTGCGTGGCTGGAGGTCCGGCAGGTTGCCGTCGAGGCATCGTGCGCCGGAGGGCTGGGGGGTGAAAGCGGTCGAGCCGGAAAGGGTGGCTTGAACCTGGGCGGCGTCCCAGCCGGGGGACCGCGCGCGCAGGTTGAACCGAGGGTAGGGCTGACCGGTGTCGGGATCGTACGGAATGAAGTCCTCCGCGGCCACGCCTTCGCTGCCCTGCAAGGCGGCGTTGTTGGTGACCATGCTGACCAGGCCCTGAGCGAGGTTGGGCAGGGTGTTGGTGCTGAGGTTGTTCGTGATAGCTACCGTCACTCCCACGCCATTGGTCAGGGTGAAAGAGAGTTGGAGGTAGTCCCCGATGGCAGGCACGCTGCCTGTGATTGCATAGCCGCGGGTCCCGAACGCGATCGTGTCGAGGAAGGTGCTGCGGCTGGCGTAGAGGTACGTCGCGAGAACCGATGCGCTGCCCGCTGAATTGCTGACCGCAAGCGACACCTGCGAACCGGCTTTGGTGGGGTCGAACGAACGCAGCTCGATGCGATCGCCGTGGGCAATTGCCTGGACTCGAGTGGCGTTGGTGTAAGCGGTTCGATTGAGCCGCGAGGTGAGGTTGGAAACGACCGATCTAATGGTAGCGTTAGCCGGCACCGTGTAGTTCGTGGGGTAGCCGTTGATCGTGACGTAAAGGACATTGTTGGTTTGTGGTGGAGTATTCGTGAGTGTCTGGGCGTAGGTGCCGTCCACAAACAAGTCAACCTGCTGGACCGGATGATCGGCATCGGCGGCCATGAACTGAAGGGACAGATTGGTCGTGCCGTTCAGGAGAGCAGCGGCGGGCAGGCCAATCCAGGACCCGATCGAGGGCAGCGCAAAAGGCGCCGCCAGCGGCTCGCCCAGCAGCAGTCCCTGATAGGGATTGGTCACGCTTTGGTAATAGCATTCCGCCATGCTGAATCCACGCGCTTGGTAAAGATAGTTCTGGGGGGAGGGGAATTTCCCCAGATAGGCGCACGGCTCGATGACGGTGCCGAAGCAACCAGCAACGCCCAAGGTCAAGAACTTCAGGATGTTGAAATGGTCATTGGGCTCGAAGATGTAGCCGCCCTTGGAGGTTAGGTTGTCGGCAAGGGCCCCGGGGACAAAGGAGGCGCTACCGATTACGTAGGGGTTGCCCCAGCCACTTTCGAGGCCGAGTATGGCGCCAAAATAATAACTCGGCTCGGCATTGGTCCGCTGCATCGAATAATTGCCGCGCAGCCGTGTGTCGAAAAGCGCATTGTCGAAAAGCGAGTAACGAATGTTGCGGCTAACATCCGGGCTTTTTGCCAGGTAAACGGTTTGCGTTGGAAACGTGCTGTCGCTGGCGACCGCACGGTCAATGACGAGCTTGGCCTGGGCAAGATTGCTGGAGGTTAACATGACGGTTAAGAAGTTCGTCTTGCGGTTTCCCGGGGCCACGGAGCGGAAGAGGCACTCGCCGCCGGCATAGGAGTTGGACGAGGCATCGGGCAGGGAACAGGAGGGCCACTGGGGCCAAGGGATGTCGGGAATGAAACCGTTAAAGAGGGTTGTGGTGGTGCTGTTAACGCCATTGGTGTCGGTCACCCGATACGGGAAATCCATGGACAGCAGCACGTAGTCAATCTGGTTGGTCAACTGCCGTGTTGAGAGCATGGATAGCAGGGGATCGAGTATGATGGACTCGAAGTCAGACTTCTGCCACACAATGTTCCCGCCTCCCCAGCTCGTGCGCAGAAGGTTCTGGGGCGGCACCTGGCGCTGCTCGCAGTAATAGTTGCCCAGTTGCACCGAGTTGCTGCTGTTCTGATTGACGACCACGGCGACATTTAGACCGCTGCCCCCGGCCCAGACTCGGACCGCGAACGCGCAATAAGTAACGACCGGGACCAGCCGGCGCCAATCTGTGCTCATCTTCTCACCTTCGCCGAAAACCCGGAGTCAGTAAAGCCGTTCAAGGCAAGGCGGGGGTGGGACCAGGAACCGGGGCCCGTCTGAACTTCGCGGCGACTGCGGCTGAGGACAGCCGCGCTCCGGTGGCGGCGTCGAGATACGCCCGGCACAGATCCACGAAGTCATTGGGTCGTTGACAACGGGGCAGGAGTTGGCGGATAATAAAGCCGATTCGCATGGATGTGTGGGTTGGGCCAAGCCCCGGTTTGGTCCGCCAGCGCACCTGTGCGCGAATGACGAACGATCAAAGCATTAAGCGACAGCATGAAAAAGAATCTCTTGGCGTTTCTGTGCAGTTCGATTTTGGCCACTGGTCTGGCCGGCCGGGCCTTGGCCGAGGATGGCGGGTTGCCAACCCTCTTCGTGGCCCCGTTCAGTGGCAGCACGGCGGCAATCCAATATTGGCAGCCTGCGATGGGTGAAGGCTTGGCCGAAATGCTTATCACCGAATTGGGCAAGATCAATAAATTCCAGATGCTCGAATCCACCGAACTCGGGGCGCTCAAAGACGAAATCAAGATGGGGGAAGACGGCTGGGTGGAGCAGAGCGAGAAGGTGGAGAAGGGCGGGTTTGCGGCGGCGGACTTCATGTTCACCGGCAAGGTAACCCGCTTCGGCAGCAAACAGACCAAGGTTGGGTTGGGCGGCTTTGTGCCGGGCAGCCTTGGCAATCTGGGCGTGAAGCAAAGCGATTCGGATGTGCGCATTGACTGGCGCCTGGTGGACGCGGCCAACCGCAAGATCATCAAAACCGGCTCGTCCACAGCCTCGAAAAAGGGGCTGGGCTTCAACGTGGGTGTGGCCGTGGACGGCCACGGCGGGGGCATCGGATTCGATAACAGAGAGTTCATGGAAAGCGCGCTGGGCAAAGCGACGGTCCTCGCGCTCAAGCAGATTACGGACGATGTCAGCGGCGTGACCCTGCCCGAATCCGGCCGTCGCAAGCAAAAGGCTGGAGTCGCCAGCCAGCAGGCGGCGGCCGCCAACGCCGCCACTCAGGCTCTGCGCGCCACGCCGGGCAAGGTGCTGGCCGTGGCCAGCAAAGACGCCATCATTGTCTCGCTCGGCGCCAACCAGGGTTTCAAGGCCGGCGATAAGCTGAATCTGTATGAGACCGTGGATACCAAGGACGCCAGCGGTGCGGTGGTGTTCACAGAGGAGAAGCTGGTGGGCGAGGTCGTCCTCCAGTCCGTGCAGGACGACCGCAGCAAAGCTTCCTACTCCGGCAACCTGGATGTCAAAGCTGGCTGGATGGTAAAGGCCAAGTAGGCGGCGGTGTTTCAACCCAACGGGCGAGCAGCCAAAGCAAATCGGACAGGCGGTTCAGGTAAGCCATAATCTCGGCGTTTTGGAGCTGGCCAGCCTCCTGCAACGCGCACACGCGCCTCTCCGCCCGCCGGCAAACGGTGCGGGCGACATCCAGCGCCGCCGAGGGCGGGTTGGCTCCGGGCGTAGCCCAACCCTTGGATGAGACATGGGCCGACTCGATCTGCTGGGTCATCTGCTCCAGCCTGCTTGTCATGCGGGCGGTCACCAGTGCATGGCCATCCTCTACGTACCGCGCCAAATCCTCCACCGCCGTGGCCAATTCGCCCATTAGCACCACCAGTTCTTGCTGGATCGCCAGTAGGCTCTCCCGCACGTATTCGTGTTGGGCGGTCGCCCGGGCCACTCCGATCGCGGCATTGAGTTCATCCACCGCGCCATAAGCTTCCACGCGCGGATGGCACTTCGCCACCCGCCGCTTGTACATCAAGTGGGTGGTTCCCTGATCTCCGGTCTTGGTCACGATGCTCATCTCTGCCTGCGGAATCTGCAGATGCCGCAATCCTAATTCAAGCGGATAGCGCTCCCACCCGCCCGGCTCGGGCTGGCCGTCGCGGCGCTCAGTTGTTTCCCGCAGTGCCGAACGGGCGATTTTGACTTTCCTGCCCCCTTCCTTTAGCTTCGCCGGCCATGAATGTCATTCGCCACACCGATGCGGCCTTCGCGCGGAAACTGCGGGACCTGGCTGCCGCCTCCAGCCTGTTTGATCCAGGCATCGAGGCTCGCACGCGGGCTATCCTCGACGACGTGCGTGCGCGCGGCGACGCAGCGTTGCTGGAGCTGACCGAGCGGTTTGACGGCGCGAAACTCAGTGCGGAGCATTTGGCTGTCACCCGGGCGGAGTTGCTCACGGCTTCCCTCAAAGCGGACGACTCGCTTCGCGCGGCGGCAGCGGAGGCGGAGAAGAACGTCGCCATGTTTGCACGGAAATCGCTCCAACGGAGTTGGTGCGCCCGGAATTCCCACGGTGCCGGCGTCGGCGAGAAGTTCGATCCCTTCCGACGTGTTGGCGTCTATATTCCCGGCGGGACGGCGCCGCTGGTTTCGACGGCCTTGATGACGGTGACGCTCGCCAAGGTGGCCGGCTGCCCTGAGATTGTCGTCTGCACGCCATGCGGCAAGGACGGCGCCATCAACCCCGCCCTGCTGTTTGCGGCGCGAATGGCTGGTGCGACAGAGATTTACCGCGTGGGCGGTGCGCAGGCGATAGCCGCGATGGCCTACGGCACCAGCACCATTCGCCGGGTGCAGAAGATCTTCGGCCCTGGCAACGCCTATGTCGTGGCGGCCAAACGGCTGGTGTTCGGTTACGTCGCGATTGATCTGCTACCCGGGCCCAGCGAGCTGTTGGTGGTGGCCGATGATACGGCGGACGCGAGGTACATTGCCGCCGATATGCTGGCGCAGGCCGAGCACGGCACCGGCCACGAACGGGTCTGGCTCGCGACGACGTCAGGCAGGATTCTCAAAGCAGTCGAGAAGGAAGTCGCGCGCCAACTGCCGAGGTTGGCCCGGAACAAATTCATCAAACAGAACCTGGACCACAACGGCTGGCTGGTCCAGGTCCAGGCGCTCGGCGACGCGATCGCACTGGCAAATGAACTTGCCCCGGAACATTGCGAGGTGATGGTGCGCAACGCGCGGAAGGTCTCGGAACGTATTCACACTGCCGGCGCCATCTTCCTCGGAGCCTGTTCGCCGACCGTGCTGGGCGATTACGTTGCCGGACCGAGCCATGTGTTGCCCACCGGCGGCGCAGGTGCGTCCTTCGCCGGCCTGACCGTGGATCAGTTCCAACGCCGCACCAGCGTGGTGGAATACAACCGCTCGGCGCTCAAGCGAGCGCTGCCGGGGGTAAGGAAGTTCGCCGAAATGGAAGGCCTGAGCGCGCATGGCAAATCGGCCGAGATTCGGCTGGGGCGTGGAGGACAAGCCGATTGAACACCGGGCTCCGCGCCCAGAACCGACGTTTATCTCAACTCGCCCACTCTGCTTGGAGAATTGAGGCCAAGCTGGACATCCCGAACGCGCTTAACCGAGAATGACCGCAATGTCGTTGCCTGATGCAGAAAGCTTGATCCGTCCGTTGGTGCGGGCCTTGCATCCTTACGTCCCAGGCGAGCAGCCGAGGATCAAGGGGCTGATCAAGCTCAACACGAACGAGAACCCCTATCCGCCCTCGCCCAGGGTCTTGTCGGCCATTAAGGCCGCGGTGGACGGGCGGTTGCGGCTCTATCCCAACCCGACCGCCCAGGTTCTGCGAGAAAGGCTGGCCCGGCTGCACCGGTGCAAGCCACAGAATATCATGCTCGGCAACGGCTCAGACGAACTGCTGGCCCTGGCTGTGCGGGCTTTTGTCGAACCTGCCGCCGCGCCTGCACGCGCGCGGATGCGCAAGGCAATGGTCCAGTTCTTCCGCCCCAGCTACTCACTGTACCCGGTGCTGGCGGAAATCCACGGCGCGAAGGCTAACTCGGTGTCGCTCGCTGCCGATTTCGGCCTCCCCACCGTCGCCGAGTTGAGACGGAGCCGGCGATGGGACTTCCGCGCCGCCCTGACATTTGTGACCACGCCCAACGCCCCGAGCGGTCGCGGCTACCCCACGGCAGAGTTGGACGCGCTGTGCCGCGCACAGAAAGGGGTGGTGGTCCTCGATGAGGCCTACGTGGACTTCGCCGAACAGGACGCCATGGCGATGGCCTTGAAATACCCTCATGTCCTCGTCGCGAGGACATTTTCCAAGGCATATTCGCTCTGCTTCCAGCGCGTCGGGTACTTTGTGGGCCACCCCACCCTCATCGCTGCGCTGGATAAGATCCGCGACAGTTACAACGTGAACGGCCTCGGGCAGATCGCCGCGCTGGCGACGCTCGATGACCTGCCTCGCTACCGGGCGAACTTTCGGCGGATCATCGCAACGAGACAGAAGCTGGGCCGGGAGCTAACGGCGCTCGGCTTCCAAGTCCTCCCCAGCCAGACCAACTTCATTCTTGCGCGCCCGCCGTGTTCCTCCGCCCAATCCTGGCTCCAGCGGCTGCGCGACCGGAAAATACTGGTGCGGTGGTTCAGCACTCCTTCCGTCCGGAATTACCTGCGAATTACGATCGGGACGCCGAGCGAGGCCGCAGCGCTGGTTCAAGCTGCGAAAGCCATTCTCGTGCTGGAGCGGAACTAATCTCCGCCTCCCCTTCCGAGGGACCTGCACATGTCTCTGCTCTCTGCGAAGCACCAGCTCGGCAACCCGGCGGATACTCTTGCCACAGTTATCCTGGCTGCGGGGAGGTCGGCTCGCATGGGCAGCCCTAAACTTGTTCTTCCTTGGGGGAAGACGTCGGTGCTTGGCCACCTGCTCGAACAGTGGCACGAGTTGGGCGTAAGACAAATCGCGGTGGTTTGCGCCGTCGGCGACCAAGCCGTCCACACCGAGTTGGACCGTCTTGGCTTCCCGGCAGCAGACCGCATCTGCAATCCGGCCCCCGAACGCGGCATGTTTTCCTCCATTCAATGCGCCGCCCGATGGCCGGGATGGCAGACCAGGCTCACGCACTGGGCGATTGCGCTCGGGGATCAGCCACTGGTGAGTGACAAGACGCTGCGCCGGTTGCTCGAATTCTGCGCTGCGCGGCCAGAAATGATTTGCCAGCCCACGTGGGGCGGGCATGGACGCCATCCGGTCGCGCTGCCCCAGGCGGCGTTCCGGGCGCTGGCAAACTCGACGGCAGTCACTCTTAAGGAGTTCCTGCAGACCAGAGCAAAGGAGATCGCCCTCTGCCCGGTGGACGACCCGGGGCTCGGCATGGACATTGACCGGCCTGAGGATTACGAGAGCGCGCGCAGGCTGGCTGCCAAACAAGAGTTGAATCCGGGTCCAATCCCCGTGAATATCCAGCAAACGAATTATGAACCTGGATGACGCACAACGGACAAAGGTAGCGGAGTGGATCGCGCAAGGGCTCAAGCTTGCCGAGATTCAGAACCGGCTGGCCTCTGAACTGGGCCTGACCCTGACCTACATGCAGGTCCGCCTGCTGGTGGACGATATGAAGCTGACGCCCAAAGATCCGGAGCCGGCCAAATCAGTCGAATCGGTGCTGACGGCCCCTGCCCCAGCCGATCGCCCGGTCGCACGCCAGCCAGGCGCGGCGGCGCCGACGCCGAGCCAGCCTGCCGGCGGCGCAGGCAAGATATCCGTTTCCGTGGACCAACTCGCCCGCCCCGGCGCCCTCGTGAGCGGCAAGGTCACATTCAGCGACGGGAATACCGCCGCGTGGCAGCTTGATCAAACCGGACGGCTGGGCCTGATTCCACAGCAGGCCGGCTACCGGCCCCCGAACTCGGACCTCGAGCAATTCCAGATGGCGCTGGAGACTGAGCTCAGTAAGGCAGGATTCTGAAGCCTGGACGAGGGCGCTGGTTTCACTATTCGGGTTTCGGGCCAGCCTCGGTCTTCGGCCCTGCTGCGACTGCTTCCGGCGGCGCGGCAAACCTTTCCGGCGTTCTCTGCGCAGAAGCGGTTCGCGCCCCTACATAAGCCAGACTAAGGTTATGCAGCAAAGGCACTTTTGCCTTCGGAAACGTCTCGTGCTATGTTGCCGCCGCCCTATGAGTGACGTGTTTGCATCCGAAACCGGCCGTGCTCGAAGCGGAGCCGTCGCGTGGGTCGTTCTAACCTGCCATGCCGTTGGTTTGGCCACGGATTGGCCCCAATACCGGGGTCCGACGACCGACGGCTTCTCCCCCGACCCGATCTCGATTACCTGGCCGGCTGGGGGTCCGCCGGTGGTCTGGACGAATAGGTCGCTCACGAACGGCTTCGGTTGTCTCGCCGTTAGTCAGGGCCGGGCCTTTGTGCTGATCTCAAAGAGGGACCCGAGTAATAATCTCAAGGAATACTGTGTCGGGGTGGACGCGGCTACCGGCACCAATATCTGGGCGACCCCTGTGGGCGATGAGCCCTGGAGCCCGACCTCCACGGGCGACGGGGGAGCAGGCAGGTCTCCCTATGATACCGGCGACGGCCCGCGCACCACACCGTCGGTGAAGGATGGCCGCGTCATTGTGCTGTCCTCCGGGCGATATTCCCCGCCCCAGCTCCATTTGGTCTGTCTTAATGCGACCAATGGCTCGGTCGTTTGGAGCAATGACCTGGTGGCGGCTTACGGTGCTTCAACCATTGCGTGGGACAACGCCGCCTCTCCCTGCCTGGACGACGACCTCGTTTTCTTGAACCTCAACTCCTCGGCCAACGGCCAGAACTTGACGGCCTTCCGAATCACAGACGGCAGTCTAGCCTGGAGCTCTCAGAACGAGAAGGTCACCCATGCGACGCCCGTCGTAACGACGATTGACGGAGTCCGTCAGGTTGTCTTTCCCACGCAGACGGGCCTGGTCTCGCTGAATCGGACCAACGGGGCTTTTCTCTGGAAATTCGAGTATCCGTTCTGGCCGATTTCCACTTCGATGGGCGCGTCGCCGTTGGTCCATTCCAACATCGCTTATTGCACCGCGTCCTACGGGCGCGGCGCTGGCGCGGCACGAATTACGCTGAGCAACAGCACATGGAACGTCACTCCGCTCTATACCAATGCGGGTTTCAATTATGAGAGCATCTGGATGTCTCCGGTGTGTTATCAAGGCTATATCTACACTCTGGCCGGGAACAACGGCAGTTTCCTGAGTGCCCCGCTCAACTGCATCGAGTTGACCACCGGCCACCTCAAATGGAGCGTGAGTGACTTCGGCATGGGCGGCCTGATTCTCGTCCAGAACAAATTGCTCGTGCTCACCGAGGACGGCCAGTTGGTGCTGGTTGATCCGAACCCGGATGCTTACACAGAACTGGCCCGCTACCAGGCCTTTCAGTTCAGCTCGAGCGCTCGCGGCAAGTGCTGGAATAACCCCACCTTCAGCAACGGCCGCATTTACGCCCGCAGCACGCGTGGCGGCATCGCTCTCGATGTCTCCCCGCCGCCCCCGCTGAAGCTGCTCTCTCCCCGCTTCCTGAACACCACACAATTGGAGTTGGTGGTAAGCACTGCCAATGGCACCCCGATTGACTCGAATCGGCTGGCCAAAATCGAAGTGCGGGCCACCAACCAACCCGGTGTCCCTTACTCAGCTTGGCCGAAGCTCACCAACGCGCTGGTCCCGACGACAAACGGCCTTGGGCGGCTGACCAACACGATCACTGGCGGCCAGTCGCGGCAATTCTACATCACAGTCGAACCGCCCTAAAACCTGTGCCCGGACAAAGAACAGTCTCCCGCTGTCGGGATTGGCCGGTAGCTTTCACGCTGATAGAACTCTTGGTGGTAATCGCCATCATAGGCATCCTGGCGGCCCTGCTATTGCCCGCGCTGGCGCGCGCCAAACAACGGGCCATGCGCACCGGCTGTGTTAACAACATGCACCAGTTTCTCCTGGCGACGCACATGTATGCCAACGACAACGACCAACGGCTCCCGAGCGGCGAGTCTGAGAGCAACCTTCCCAACGGGGTGCTGGACGACTCTATCCCCGTGCTCTCAGGCAACATTCGCACGCAGATGATTCAGTATGCCGGCAGCTACAAAATGCTGGGCTGTCCTAGCCTGGGCGCCCCCTTCAACACGCCGGAGGGTTGGTATGAGGCGAGTTATGGATTCGTCATCGGCTACAACTATCTGGGCGGACACGCCAATACCCCCTGGCCGTTGCTGCCCGGCGGAGAGCCCTGGTACTCGCCGATAAAGGCCACGGATCTCAGCACCAACGTCAGCCCCGCCTCCCCCCTGCTCACGGACATGAACGACTGGTCGCCCGGCTACGGGGGAACCGTGGTGCCGCATGGCGCCAATGGTGCCCGCCAGTCCAATGGTGATTTCAGCAATGCGACCGCGAGCGGCGCCTCTGCCGCCGCTCTGGGCGCGACCGGGGGGAACATCGGCAACCTGGACGGCTCGGTCACGTGGCGGCAGATCAAGAAGATGAAGTTGCGTCGCGGCTCGCAGCAATATGGCCCCGACGGTTGTTGGGCCCTCTGGTAGCGGGCTCTGACCTGCCGCAAGGGCGCGCGCGCGAACCCTCCAGGAAACCTCAACCACCCCAGGTGCACTTAGCGAACGGACTGGTCGGCGAGTCCCAACTGGACCTGCTTGCCACACAATGCCTGAAGGGTTGCTACGAAGGCCTCTGTGTAGCGCCGGCCTTCGTCTTTGCTCAGAACGCCGAGTCGAGCCTCGAGGAACGGCGAGTTCGGCACCGCCTTCACCAAAAGCTTCTGGGCCAGAAATGGCTTCACACCCGACTGCTTGCTCATCAGATACTTGAACCGGGCAGAATTGGCCTGGTCCGCCACGAAGCCCGACTGCGCGCCCGGGTTGACGGCGATTCGGAGGGTCACGGTCACTGGGGGACGGGACCGGTTCCTGGCAACGAGCAGGACTCCGCCCGCCAGCAGAGCAATCGCTGCCACGGTGATGATGGCTTTGGTCTTCATTGGTGCCGCATTCAATCTCCACTTGTTCCGCCGATCGTCAATGCCTCCGATGGCGCTGCCTGGAAGGTGCGTTCGGACAGGCGGTTTGGCCGTTGACAACCTACCGTCGCCGGCTGTCAAATCTCCAGTATGAAAGCCTGGGTCCTCGACCATCTCACCGGGATCAGCCATCTGCGACTGGCTGAACTGCCTGATCCGGTACCCGGGGAAGGCGAGGTGGTTCTTGCGCCGCATTATGCCGCGCTGAATCCCGCTGACCGTTACCTGGCGGAAGGGCAGTACCCGGCCAAGCCGTCGCTGCCGCATATCCTCGGCCGCGACGCAATGGGAACCGTCGTGCAACTGGGACCAGGCGCGAGCGATACGCGCGTCGGTGACCGGCGGCTGATTCTCCGCAGCGAGGTCGGCATCAACCGCCCAGGCACTTTCGCCCAGCTCGTCAGTGTCGCCGTGTCGCACCTGGTAGAGTTGCCCGCTGGCTGGACCGGGCAGGAGTCTGCCGGGGCAGCGCTCGTCTATCTGACTGCCTATCAAGCCCTGACGATGTGGGGCTCGCTGCCGCCTTCCTCAGTTGTGCTGGTGACCGGCGCGTCGGGCGGCGTGGGAGTTGCGACGGTGCACCTCGCCACGGCGCTAGGTTACAAGGTAATTGCTCTGTCGCGCAGCTCCCAGAAACGCGATCGCCTTTGCCAGCTTGGCGCCACCGCCGCCTTTGACCCCGAGGACCCCCATTGGCGGCACCACCTCAAAGCTTTGCTGGCCCCCCGGCGTGTGGACCTGGCCATTGACAACATCGGCGGCAAGCTTCTGCCCGAGGTCATAGATACTCTGGGCGAGTTCGGCAAGGTCAGCCTGGTAGGACGGCTTGCCGGTCCGGTTCCCAGCTTCAACACCGCGGCGCTTTTCTTCCGTCGCATCCGAATGGGCGGCGTGGCGGTCGGCGCGTGCACGTCGGCCGAAAGCCAGGCGAACTGGCGGCACGTGCTCGAATTACTGGCATGCACGGGCGCCCGTCCGCAAGTGGATCAAGTCTTTCCTTTCGACCAACTGCCGCAGGCCTTCGAGCGCCTGGAACAAGGGCCGCTGGGCAAGGTGCTCTTAGCGGTGAGCGAGGGCAGGTGGGGGCGCCTCGCCGGTAAACCTCCGCAAACCCGCGCCGGGTGAGCGCCGGGTGAGGGCACCCGGCCTACAGGAGGGCGGTTTTTGGGGGATGTAGGCCGGGTGCCCTCACCCGGCGCGGGTTTGCCGAAGGTATACCCTCGCCGAGGCTTCCACTCCCATCCCGGCACTGACGCCTCGGCGAGGCGTCCCTACCAACGACTGGCGAACGCGCCGGTGCGTTACGGCTTCAGCACAATCTTGCCCGCCAGCACGCCGGTCTTCTGGAGAGTGCTTGCTTCCTGCACGCGATGCGCCTCGGCCGCCTGCGACAACGGCAGAACCCGGTCAATGCGGGCCTTGAGCTTCCCTTCCGTCACCCAACGGTTGATGGCGTTGGCGGCGGCCCGTTGCTCGCGAACGGTCGCGTTGAACATCGCGAAGCCATACAGGGAGCAGTCCTTCACGTAGAAGGGGCCTACTGGGAACACCGGTTTTGCTTCACGTCCCGCCATGATGATCATCCGGCCGCGCATGGCCAGCAGCGGTATCGTTCGCTCGAAATTGGGCTCGCGCAGCGTTTCCCACCAGACATTAATGCCCTCGGGCGCAAACGCCTTGACCGCCGCATCCACATCTTCGGCCTTGTAGTTGAGAGCCACATCCGCCCCCAACTGGCGGCAGAGCGCGACCTTTTCCGGACTGCCAGCCGTGGCAATGACGCGCGCGCCGAGGATCTTCGCCATCTGCACCACACAGGACCCGACACCGCCGGAGCCACCGTTCACAAACAGCGTCTCGCCTGCCTTCAGGTGAGAGTAATGCACGAGCCCAATGTGCGCCGTAATGCCGACCAGTGAGAGCGCGACGATATCCTCGTCGCTGACACCCTGCGGAATGGGATGCAGCCAGCGCTGATCTACCGCGGCCAACTCGGCGAAAGTCCCCGCGCGCCCGTCGGTGCCTTGGTTCGTCGCCCAAACGCGGTCACCGACCTTGAATCCTTTGACCGCAGCGCCGGCCTCCACCACCGTGCCCGCAAGGTCGCGCCCCAGAATAAACGGAAATGACAACTTCGCCGGGATGGCCCCGCTGCGGATGTAGGTGTCAATCGGGTTTACGTCCACGGCGCCCACCTTGATCAGGCACTGGCGGCGAGTGGGTTTGGGCGCCGGCAGGTCACCGTAGGTAATGACCTCAGGCGTTCCAGTTTGGTTGATGTACGCGGCTTTCATGGTTTGTCGGTCAGTCTTCGATGCCGCTCAGTGTATGTCGCTGTGGCCGCCAGTGCAAGCGCACGCGGGCACACCGCTTCGATTAGAACGAGCATTCCTTCCCCACCGCCACGGCAAGGCGCTTGAGATACTCCTCGCGCCGAATGGCGACACCGCCCAGTTGCTGGGTTGCCGGGGTCAGCATCTGAATATCGAACAGCACGAATCCTCGCCGGCGCAGGTGCTCGACGAGGTGGAAGACGGCTACCTTGGAAGCGTTGGGCACCCGGTGGAACATGGATTCACCCGCAAAGAAGCCCCCGATTGCCACCCCGTAAATGCCGCCCGCCAACTGTGTGCCCTGCCAGCACTCCAAGCTGTGCGCGTGGCCTTGTTCGTGCAAGGCGGTATAGGCCTCGATGAATTCAGGGCTGATCCATGTGCTCCGGCGTCCGGGGGCCGGAGCGGCGCATCCTTCCATGACGTCTCGAAACGCGCGGTCCATCGTGACCTCAAAGACCCCTTTGCGGATCACCTTCGCCAGGCTGTGCGAAACGTGGAACCTGTCCATCTCGAAAACCGCTCGTGGGTTGGGCGACCACCAGGTGACCGGCTCGACCGTCCAGGGGAAGATGCCCGAGCGATACGCCAGCAGCAGGCGTGGCACCGACAAATCACCCCCCACCGCCACTAATCCTTCGGCGTCGGCGAGGCGCGGGTTGGGAAACCGCAACCGCTGGTCGAGGAGGAAGACGGGCATGGGAAAATGAGGAGTGATGCGTGAAACGTGAAACGTGAAATGTGATGCGTTAGGTGTTGAGGCCTGATTCACGTTTCACGTTTCACGTTTCACGTTTCACGTTTCACGTTTCACGTTTCACGTGTGAGCGCCTCCAGCAACTCCGTCTCAAAATACCCCGCCATCTCCATTGCCCAAAAGTCCGCCGCGGTCCTGGCGCTCAGTCCCTCAAGCTTGCCCTCCGGCGAGCCAAGAATAATCCAGCTCCCGACACGAATGTCGTTGAGCACCTGCAAGACCCACTCGGCCTCGACGCGGGACAGTGAGAGGCGAAAGCCGTCGTCCATCTGGCCGAATCGCTGTGGGTCGTCCAGCAAGCTCCGCAACTGTCTCTTGTTCGCCGCGCGCTGTTCTGCCAGGGCCTCGTCGAGCAGCTTCTGGTTTTCCTGGCGGTCTGGAAGCCGCCCCGACTTGCTGAGCGGCTGGTGCGCGGACGGCACCCGCGGATACAGCTTGAGGACTCGCAGCAACATGCTCGCCTCCCGCCGCCCCAACTGGAGAAGCAATCTCGTTTTGGAGCCCCGAATCAGTTTCACTCGTCCCGCTCCATCGTTGCGTGCAGGGTGTACTTCTGGAGCTGGTGCACGTAGTGTTCGGCCTTCTCCATGCTTTCCCGCGTCAACACGCTCTTGCCCTGCTCATGCACCTGGAGCATGTGAAACTCCGCCTTCTTTCGCGGCCAGCCAAAGACCGTTTGGAAGACGTGCGTGACGTAATGCATGTAATTCACCGGGTCGTTCCAGCAAATGACCAGGTAACCGGGCTCCAAGCTCGACTTGGGCTTGTCCTCGGTCGTCTCGACGATGCCAGGTACAATTTCAGGTGTGGCCGTTGCCGCCATACATCCAAAGTAAAAGAATCCGTCCCGGTTGTCGAGCCACGCCGGGACGCGGCGGGGGGATTATTGCTCGTCGAGGTCGCGGCGGTCCTGGCCGTCGAACTCGTGCTCCAGCGAGACGCGGAAGAAGGAATCGCTGCCGTCCTCGTCGCTCCCGCCGCCGCTGGATAGCCTGGCGATCTTCTTTGCCTTGGCGAGGAGCTCGGCGCGCTCCTTGTCCAATCGGGCGGGCCGATCCGCAGCGAGGGCCCGGTCGAAGTATTTCTTCCCTTCGATCCAGGTCTGGAGGCACACGGTGCGGGAATCGAGCGGGGACCTCGACCAGAGCGTGAAATCCGCGTCCTTGCCCGGCTCCAGCGAGCCGACGCGATGGTCAATCCGGAGCTGCCTCGCTGGGTTAAGCGTCACAAACTTCAGGGCCTCGACCTCGGGCGTGCCGCCATACTTCACTGCCTTGGCGGCTTCGGCATAAAGGCGGCGGGCCAGTTCGGACGAGTCCGAGTTGAAGCACACGAGCGCTCCGCGGTCGTGCATGAGGCTGCCGTTGTAGGGGATCGCGTCATAGACCTCGAACTTATAAGCCCACCAATCCGAGAATGTGGAGGCCCCTGCACCGTGTTTAGCGATCTCATCAGCCACCTTGTAGCCTTCCAGCACATGCTCAAAACTGCCGATCTTCACGCCGAAGGTTTCCATCTGGCGGATGAACATAAGAATCTCGTCCTGCCGGTAGGCATGGCAGTAGATCCAGCGGCGGCCCTGGAGAACCTCCCCCAGTGCCTCCAGTTCGAGGTCGCGTCTTGGCGGGAGCGTGGACAACCGGGATGCCTGTTCCAATTTGGCCAGATACTCTTGTGCGGCAGCAAAGCGGTTAGCCATGAACGTGCGCACTCCCATGCGGGTTTGGGGGAAGCGCTTCGCATCCTTCTCGGCCCGATAGGATTGCTTCACGTTCTCGCCCAGCGCGAACTTAATGCCGGGCGGCGCGGCGTCAAAAACCAGGTCCGCGGGGTCGGCGCCGTTCCGTAGTTTGATGACGCAGTTGTGACCGCCGATGGGATTGGCCGACCCGTGGAAGAGGTTGACCGCGGTGACGCCTCCGGCGAGCTGCTCGTAAAGGTGCTCCGTCTCGGAATTCACCACGTCGGTGATCCGCGTCATGGCCGAGGATGGCAGCGTTGATTCATTCACCCCGCCGAGAACGGCAGTGTGACTGTGGGGGTCAATCAGGCCGGGGGTGACGTGCATCCCCTGCCCGTCAATCACCAGCGTGTCCGGTGCGGGCTTGATCTCGCCCTCGTAGCCGATCCGCTCGATCTTCCCGCCGGATACCAGGACCTGGGCGTTGGTGAGGACGCGATTGGTGCTGCATGTCCATACGGTCGCGCGTTCAATCAGCACTGCCTTTGGCTCTGCCAGCGGCCCCCGTCCCTCCAGCGGCGAGCGCGCAACCCGAATCTTCGACAGCTCACGCGCCTGCTCTTTCTTCTTGGCGGCGGCCTTGCCGGCGGGCTTGTCCTCGCCTGAGGACGATTGCTTGTCCTGTTTCACGACGGCCGGCGAAGGCTTCGGTTCTACGGCGGGCGCGCGGTAGATCCGGCCGTCAATCCAGACTGCGCTGACCTTCGCCTCCGGATCAAAGTAACCGGCGCCTTCAACCACCGTCAGGTTCGCCAGCTTGCCGGCCTCGACTGTGCCGAGTTGGTCCTCGACACCGCACAGTTTGGCGGGAACAGTCGTCAGAGCGGCCAGGGCATCGCTCTCGGTCAGCCCTCGGTCCAGGGCGAAGCGAAGGTTCAGGCGGAACTTCTTCTTGTCGGTGAGGCCGTAGGTCGTCAGCGCCACCTCCAGCCCTTGCCGGCGCAGCGACGCGGCGTTTTCAGGCGCCCAATCCCAGGCCCGCAAGGCGTCGAGGTTTACTTGCTCCCAATCGCTTTCCTCCGGCAGTTTGGGCAGGGTCGGGAAGTCCAGCGGCACGATAAACGTCGCGCCCGTGGCCTTGGCCAGGTCGGGCCGCCGCCATTCCTGTCCGCAGGAGACCAGGCAGAAGTCGAGGCCAAGCTCGCGAGCGATGCGCGCGGCTCGGTCCACCATCAGCGCGCTGCCGGGCTCGAGGGCGACCTTCATCTTCTTGTGCGCGGCAGGTGCCAGCGCCTCCAGGGCCGGATCAAACTCGGGCCGTTTGCGGCCCTGCGGGTTCTTCGCATAATCGGCGTGGTCCAGCGCGTAATGCTGCGCGTCCAAGAAGCTCTGCCGCACGGACGCGATGACGCCCATCAGCGAGCCGGGGTACGGGCGGCTCTCGCCCGAGTCGGTTTCGAACACAACGTGCTGGAACACGTCGGCTTTGAGCACCGCCGAGTTCGGATTCCCCTCGCCCAACGCGACCAGGGCGCTGCTGCCGCGAACAATTCCTTTGGCCGGGGCAATCACGCCCGCGGTGAAACCCAATTCGCGGAGCGGCGCCAGGGTCTTGACTTTGGGCGCGTAGTCCCGGACCGCCCGGTATTCCGGCGTGATCCGGGCCACCTCGTAACCCGGGCCGGGATTGCCGGGGTCGGTCCTCTGGCCCGCGGCGCCGTAGAAGGCGGTCCTCCCGGCGGCGCGCATGCCTGAGGTCTCGGGTTCCATCTCACCGGTGGACACGGGCGCATTTGTCGGGCCCAGGATCAGGTATGCGTCAATGAAGCCAGCGTAGATCGTCATGCCCTTCATATCCCACACCCGGGCATCCGGTGGCGGAGACACATCTTTGCCCACGGCCTTGATGAAACCGTCGCGAAGAATGATGGTGCCGCTCTCCAGAACCTCGCCCGGCTTGACCACGATCTTGCCGCCAACCAGCGCATGAACCCCGAGGGGCGCTGGTCGAAAGCCAGGCGGTTGAATCTCGCTCGCCAAAGCAACACCCGGCGTGCCCAACAACGCAAGCGCGACCACAACCAGGGAGCGAACCGCTCGAAAGACTACGCTACTGCTCATGCCGGAGTGACCATAGGCAGGATTGAACAGCGACACAAGGCGCGACCTTTGGCGAGTGGCTGGCTTGCCGAACCCGCCGGAGAATCCACGAGCAATCTCACTGAGCAGAACTGCATCTGGCCCCAGGTTGACCCATGTCGTGGCTCCCGCTGTGTTTGCCGCCATAGGTTGGCGCCCTGCTTCCGCGGACAGAGGTAGCCTCAAACTGAGCTAAAACCGCCGGTCAGGGCCGCTGTGGTGGCCCTGAGACATAAGTCATTGCAGGACATGGGCTTACGCCAAGAGCTACGAATATGTCAAGTCAGGGTGCCTACCGCGTGTACACGCCGGAGATACATCGTAGATAACATTCACGTATGCGTACTCCGTCGCTGTACAACCGCTTACGTAATAGGTGCTGCCTGAAGGCATCGCACCCGGAATTCTCTGGTCTGACATCGCAACGCATTGTAACCGACCGGCTCAAGCCTATAGTTGAAGCGCATTTGTCTTACGCCCCTGGCGGGCATGGGGATTGCCTGCGGTCAATTTGCCCGCGGCGACATGTATTTGCAGGGTGTGGGCGGCGATCACGCCCTGAGCGCGCTACCCAAGACCGCTGCTACGCCGGTACAGACAAGGCGTTTATCGGGACGCCACTGGACTTCTCGGGGGGTCTCGTGGGCCGCCCTAGCCGACAATGGTCTCGCCCCGGTATTTGATCACCTCCTATCGCTGGTCCGCGACTTCTCAGTCCACGCTTACTTTCCATGAAGGCAACGACGCCAACCGCGGCGCCCACACTTATAGCGTTGATGCCAACTTCCACTTCGCCACGACCCATGGCGGCCAGCCCTCGGACATGTATTCGGGCCGGCTCACCGCGCCGATCCCGGCCACCGACCTCATCGCCTTCTCCCCGGTCTTTTCGCTACCTGCGTTCAGCAATTACCTCGGCCTGACCATTCACAGCTACGGCAAGCCGGATCGTCTGGCCGGAACGTAATCTCGCGAATTGAGCCTCACGCCCGGGCGGTGACGAACTTCTCGACGTATTTGCCGATCAAGTCCCCTTCCAGGTTGACTGCGTCGCCGACCTTCCGCTCCCGCAGCGCGGTCACTTCGTAGGTGTGGGGGATGATCCAGATGCGAAAGCCTTTCCGGCTGACTCCGGCCACGGTCAGGCTGATGCCGTCAACCGCCATTGAGCCCTTAAACACCACATAGCGCATCACCTCGGCCGGAGCTGTTATGTCCAGGACGTGGTCTTTCCCCATCCTTTCCCAACGCGTGATCCGACCGATGCCGTCAATATGGCCGGTGACAAAGTGACCGCCCAGGTTGCCGTCGGCGCGCAAGGGCCGCTCTAGGTTGACCAGCGCGCCGGGCCGGGTAAACTGCAGGTTTGTCCGTTTCCAGGTTTCCTTGAGCAGATCAAACTGCGCCCGCCGGCGCTGGCCGCGCGCCACCAGCTTCACCACGGTGAGGCAACAGCCGTTGACGGCCAGGCTGGCGCCCGGACGCAGGCCGCGTCCGCACAGGTTAACCTCGACCGTCAATTGAATGGATTTCGCCGCCGGTTTGATGCGCTCGACGGTGCCGGTTTCTTCTACAATTCCCGTAAACATGCCTGGCCAGCTTGCCGGGCGCGGCCCAAGGGCCGCAAGCTATTTACAGCGGTTCCCGCGCCGAGCCCATGCGCTTCACGCCGGCTTCGACCAATTGGGGCGCCTCCCGCTGCGCGCCCGACTCCTGCCTGCGCTCCAGCCGGCCCACGCGATGCCGCAAGCGCGTCATCTCCCGGTGCATTCGGTACATGAAAGCGCCGACTAAGAAGAAGCAGGCCGGGAGAAAGGCGTAGAAGGCCGGGCGCCACCAGGTTGATTCACGAACCACCGAACCGAACAGGGCGGCCATCGAAATCACGGCGCAAAGCGCCGCCGGTACCCAAAACGAAATCGGTTTCATAATCTACGTGCAATGCCCCTAAGCCGTCTCTTCCGACACGAAGCGCCAAACGATCTCCCCATGACTAACCGTTCTCCCGCACGATGGTAGCCGCCCGGGCCGCCGCTGCAAGCTCAAAACGCGCTTGGAAAGCGCTCACAACTGCTCCCGGCGTTACCTCAAATCGAGGCACCGAAGGTCCCCTTTGGCGCTGCGGACATAGAGCAGTCCGTTGGCTAGGACCGGAGGCGTCCAGCAAACACCGGCCAGCACCTTGGCGCGCGCCAGCGGCTCGAACTTATCCGGCGAAGCATTGGCAATCAGCAACTCCCCCTTTTCGGAAAGCACGATCAACTGGCCGGCGGCGCAGATGAGTGAGCCGAAGGCAGGGTCGCGGCAGGTCCACTTTAACTCCCCGCTCGGCAGGTGCAGGCAGCGAAGATCGGTTTTCTTGTGGGCCTCGCCATTGAACGCGTAGAGATAGTCGCCATGCAGGGTGCCCGGGCTGAGGTGATTGTAGAGGACCTTGTGATCGTAAATGACCTCCGGCTGCCCGCGCGCCAACGACAACAGCATAGCTCCGCGGGTGAAACTCGAAATCAGAATGCGGTCGTGCTGAAGGTACGGGTCGGTGTTGTTGGTATCCCAGCCTGTTTCCCAGAACTGGCGCCAGAGTTCGCGCCCGCTCCGCGGCTCGACCGCGACCAAGTCCTTCGCCGCGAAGATCAAGATCGTGTCCCGGCCGTCCCGGTTGAGCAGCGTCGGGCTGGCATAGCCTCCCGCGTTGGTACCGTTGGACCAGATCAGACGGCCCGTGTCGCGCTCCAGCGCGGTGCCGGCTGCCCCCGCATTGAAGATCACTAGGTCGTGCCAAACCAGCGGAGAACCGGCAAAGCCCCAGCGGTTCGGCTTGATGCCGTCTTTGCGGAGGTCGCCCTGCCAAAGGACCGTGCCTTTCGTGGCATCGAGGCAGAACACGTCTCCCCACTTGCTGATGGTAAAGACCCGGTTGAAGTCCACAGTCGGGGTCGAGCCTGGCCCGCCCTCGTAATATTGGGGATCAAGCCGCGAGGGGTAGCTGTGCTTCCAGAGTTCCTTGCCGCTGCGGGCGTCGAAGCACCAAACCGTGTCTTGATTGGTTACACTTCCCATCGTGTAGGCGCGGCCCGCGTTGACCGAGACGGAGGAGAAGCCGGTGCCGACGGAAGCGCGCCAGAGCACGCTCGGCCCGTCCGCTGGCCAATTGACGTTGACTCGCTCTGGGGAAATGCCATTGCGATTGGGCCCACGCCATTGCGGCCAGTCGGCGGCGGATGCGCCCGCCCCAAAAACCAGACAGGCCAGCAGGATGCGGCAAGAACTCATGCAAGAGTTCTACCATGAAGGGTAATCCGGAGCAAAGACGTTGGTAGGCAGGAAAGTGAATCAAGTAGGCTGTGTGACCCAGCAGAGCTGTGAGAGCGGAGACAGGGGGACGGGAGGGCCGAGGCTGGCCGTGTGAGGCGCATCGGCAAGGCATACCAGGTCTGGTTCCGCGCGCTACTGCAGCAGGTGCGCGCCCGGCGGCTCGAACAGGGCGTGCAATAGCTCGTGGCTCAGGCCGCGAGGTTGAGCGCGACCGAACCCACCCCTCGCTGATGCCTTGATATGGGTTTACGAGCAACTCGCCGGGCGGCGGCCGTTCCGGAGGGTAGCGGGAGGACCTCTGCCGGCGGCGTTCTGGTGCGACGCCGGCTTGGGAGAATTGACGCGCTGGCTGCGGGCGGCAGGTTTTGACGCTCTCTGGCGTCAGCCATACACCTTGGCGGGCAGTGAGTCGCTTGCACCCTCGCGACTCTGTGCTACTTTCCAACTAATCCTTACGCTTACTGAAACGAAAATATGAATAGAACTACTGCTCTAGTTGTCGCCGGCGCGCTGTGGCTTGGCTCGCACGCCACCCAAGCAGCCGACATTACCGGGACCATCACGCTCAAAGGCACGCCGCCCAAAGAAAAAGACATCACGCCGCTAATGGAGGATCCGACCTGCGGCAAGCTGCACACCAAGATGCCGACCACCCGCTTTTACGTAGTAGGGCCCAAGGGCGAACTTGCGGACGTAGTGGTGTCCGTCGAAGGCATCAGCGGCAAGTCCACCGGCGCCAGCGCCCCGGCGGCGGTTCTCGACCAGAAAGGCTGCGAGTACATCCCTTCCATCTTCGCCGTGCAGACTGGCCAGAAGATTACCGTCAAGAACTCGGACCCGGTCCTGCACAACGTTCACAACGTCCCGGGCCCAGGTTCGCAGAACAAGGAGCATAATCTGGCACAACTGCCCAACGCGCCGGACTTGACCTTTACCTTCGACAAGCCGGAGACTTTCCTCAAGTTCCAATGCGACGTTCACAAGTGGATGTTCTCCTGGGTCAGCGTGTTCGACCATCCTTACTTCGCCGTCTCGGGCAAGGACGGCACGTTCAAGATCGCCAACGTCCCGCCCGGCAAATACAAGCTTCAGGCCATCCATCGCAAAGCGGGCACGGTAACCCAGGAGATTGAAGTCACCGAAGCCGGACCGGCCAAGGCCGATTTCACGCTGGAAGCCAAATAGCAGGTCCAGTCGGCGCAACCGCCAAAGGCGGGATGACATCGTAACGGCTCAGGTGCCAGCATACATAGCCACGAGACTGCTCGCTCAGTGAGATTCATTCTCAATACGTCTTCGCACAGCCGCTGTGCCGCCGGGTGGGGACCCGGATCTTGGGCTGCGGATTCCGCTGCATGTTGCCTCCAGTAACAGCACCCTGCTCTCCTGGCCTGCGCCGTTTTGCGGCGCTCACGGCCATTGCCACTCTGGGTCTGATCGGCCTTGGCGGCCTGGTTACCAGTCATGGCGTAGGCATGGCCGTACCCGACTGGCCGAACACCTACGGCTACAACATGTTCTTCTTTCCCATCTCCCAATGGGTGGGAGGGATTTTCTACGAGCACACGCATCGGCTGGTTGCCTCCGGGGTGGGGCTTATGACGAGCATCCTCGCCATCTGGCTCTATGGCAAGAGAGCACGCCGGTTCATGCGCTGGGCTGGCCTGGCGGTCCTCGCGCTCGGTATGGGCACCTGGCTTGCCATGCCCCGGCGATGGTCCGATGGCGTGGTGCTGGGGGTTACGGGCCTTGCATTGTTCGGCGCGAGCTTGGTTTGGCCCCGCAGCGAACCGGCAGCCAAATGGCTGCGGTCATTGGGACTCGCCGCTTTTCTCGCCGTGGTTCTGCAAGGCGTGCTCGGCGGATTGCGCGTGGTGTTGTACAAGGACGCGATCGGAATCCTCCACGCCACACTCGCGCAACTATTCTTCGTCCTGGTATGTGCCATCGCTTTGTTCACCAGCCGTTGGTGGCAAAGCAAGGTCTCCCGGGTTGGAGACCCGGCGCCGGCGGTCGCAAAACCGGGGTCCGGGCGGCTCCCCTGGCTGCTCATCGGGACGACGGGCCTGATCCTGGGCCAACTGATCCTGGGCGCGGCGATGCGCCACCAGCATGCGGGCTTGGCGATTCCCGACTTCCCCCTTGCCTACGGAAGGCTTTGGCCGGCGACCGATCCGGAGTCGGTCGCTAGCTACAACCAGCGCCGCCTCGAGGTGCTGTCGGTGAACCCGATCACCGCCGCGCAAATCGGCCTGCAAATGACCCATCGCATTGTCGCCCTGGCCATCCTCGGCGCGGTGGCATTTTGCGCCTGGTCCGCCCAGCGCGCCCTGGGAAGGAAAAATATTTTAAGCAAAATGACGCTGGTTTGGTTCGGGCTCATAATGGCGCAAGTCCTTCTGGGAGCGGCAACTATATGGTCGGGAAAGGCGGCCGACATCGCCACGGCCCATGTCCTTGTAGGCGCGCTGTTGCTGGCGCTCGGCGTAATTGTGAGTATAATATCATCTAACGAACTGGTGTTTACCCGCAGGGTCAAAGATTCACTGCCGACCGCAGAGGTTCGGACTGAGCCGCCGCTCGGTCCGCACCCTGCGACCGGCATAAGTTCCCAAGCAACATGAAAGCGACTGCGCCGAGCGTTCCATCGCTGAGCCGAGCAGGCCTGACCGACAAGGGCTGGCTGGCGATCTATGCAGATCTGTTCAAGGCGCGCCTGACTCTGCTGGTGCTGCTGACGACGGCGGTGGGGTTCTACCTCGGGTTTCGGGGGCCAGTGGATTATCTCCTGATGCTGCATACGCTCCTGGGCACCGCATTGGTAGCCAGCGGTGCGTCGGCGTTGAACCAACTGTTCGAGCGCGAATACGACGCCCGGATGCGCCGGACCCAGGACCGCCCGCTGCCGGCCGGACACCTGCAGCCGCAAACCGTGCTCCTGGTGGGCAGCGCCTCTGCCATCCTCGGACTGATCTATCTTGCGAGCGCCGTCAATCTCACGACGAGTTTCATCGGCGCCTTTACGCTGCTCGGCTACCTGTTCGTCTATACCCCGCTCAAACGGGTGACGTGGCTGAACACGGCAGTGGGGGCGGTTCCTGGCGCGTTGCCGCCGCTGATCGGTTGGGCAGCGGCGCGCGGTGACCTCAGCGGGGCCGGCTGGACGCTCTTTGCCATTCAGGCGTTCTGGCAATTGCCGCACTTCATGGCCATCGCCTGGATTTACCGCGCGGAATATGCGCGCGCCGGTTTCAAGATGTTGCCGGTGGTGGACGCGGGCGGCGGCCGGACCGGGCGCCAGGCCGTCGGCTTTACCCTGGGCCTCCTCCCGCTGAGCTTGTGCCCATATCTCTTCAATTTGACGGGGCCTATCTACCTCGCGGGCGCCTTGATCCTCGGCTTAGGCTTCCTCTGGTTCGCGGTGCGGTTCTGGCGCGACCGGAGCCTTCCCCGCGCCCGGCAACTATTCTATGCGTCCGTCCTCTACCTGCCTTTGCTGCTGGCAGCGATGGTGCTGGACAAGCTAAGGTAATGCACAGCCACGAAGCACACTCTCAGGAAGCAGGGTTTTGGAGGAGCTACGTCTTCTCGACCGACCACAAGGTCATCGGCATCCAGTATGGCGTGACGGCGCTGTGTTTCCTGCTGTTCGGCTTCCTCCTGATGATGGTCATGCGCTGGCAGATTGCGCATCCGGGCGAGGCGATTCCCGTCGTCGGCCCTCTGCTCGCCGCGATTTTCGGCAGCGTGGCCGCCAAAGGCATCATCGCTCCCGACCTCTACAATATGTTCGGCGCGATGCACGGGACCATTATGGTCTTCATGGCTATCGTGCCGCTGGCCTTCGCGGCATTCGGGAATTACGTCGTGCCCTTGCAGATTGGCGCTCCGGACATGGCGTTCCCGCGGCTGAACATGGCCAGCTACCAGGCTTACGTGATCGGCGGCTTGATCATGTTTGCCAGTTTCTTCATTCCCGGCGGGCCGGCCCAGGCCGGGTGGACGTCCTATTCCCCGTTGGCAACCTCGATTGTGAGCGACGGCCAGACCTTCTGGATCATTGGCATGGTGTTCCTGATCACCTCCTCGTTGCTGGGCGCCGTCAACTTCATCGCCACGATTATCCAGTTGCGCGCGCCGGGCATGACCTGGATGCGGCTCCCGTTCTTCGTATGGGCGCAATTCGTGACGGCCTTCCTCCTGTTGCTGGCCTTCCCGCCGCTGGAGGCCGCCGCCATTATGCAGTTGATGGACAAGGTGGCCCATACCAGTTTCTTCCTGCCCACCGGCCTGGCGATTGGGGGCAATCTCGCCCACGTCAGCGGCGGCGGCAGCCCGCTCCTGTGGCAGCATCTGTTCTGGTTCCTGGCACATCCAGAGGTTTATGTGCTGATCCTGCCGGCCATGGGGATCGTGGCCGAGATTATCGCCAATAACACGCGCAAGCCGCTTTGGGGTTACAAGTCACTGGTCTATTCGGTGCTCGGCATCGGTTTCCTTTCATTCATCGTCTGGGCGCACCACATGTACCTCACCGGCATGGGCATTCGCATCGCCACCTTCTTCCAGACGACGACGATCATCATCTCGATTCCGTCGGTGATCATCCTGACGTGCATGTTTATCTCGCTGTGGGGCGGCTCGATCCGTTTCAACACGCCGATGCTGTTTGTGATGGCGTTTTTGCCCATGTTCGGAATCGGCGGCCTGACGGGACTGCCGCTGGGCTTCTCCTATAGCGACATTCACCTCCACGACACCTACTACGTCATCGCGCACTTCCACTACATCGTGGCGCCGGGAACCATCTTCGCCCTCTTTGCGGGCATCTATTATTGGTTCCCGAAAATCACCGGCCGCATGATGAATGAGTTCTGGGGCCGCACGCACTTCTGGCTGTCGCTGATCTTCATGAACCTCATCTTCCAGCCGATGTTCGCCCAAGGCATGGCCGGGATGCTGCGGCGCATGGCGGACGGCGGCGCGAACTATTCCCAGGCCAAGGTGCCGGGCGCAATCGGCGGCCTGAGCCAGACCATCATCAGTTTGAACACCTACATCCTCTGGGCGGCGATCTGCCTGGGCCTGGCCCAAATCCCTTTCATCATCAACCTCTTCTGGAGCATCAAGCACGGGAAACCCGCCGCCTCCGACAATCCCTGGGAGGCCACCACCCTGGAGTGGCAGACCCCCACACCGCCGCCGCACGGCAACTTTGCCCACCCACCTGAAGTGCACCGAGGACCGTATGACTACAGCGTGCCCGGGCATACGGTTGATTTCACGCCGCAGAACGAGGCCGAGGCACCGCAAGCCGATCCCCACAAACCGCAGTTCGAGGTCGCCTGACGATGGACATCCCCTACACAGTTCACCCCCGCCCCGACACCGGCCTTTACAACGCCAAAGTGGGCATCTGGCTCTTTCTGGCTTCCGAAGTCATGCTGTTCGGCGCCTTGTTCTCGTCCTACATCCTCCTGCGCGTCGGGGCGCCAGCCGACTTGTGGCCGCTCGGCTGGCTCAATGTCCCCATCGGCACCGTCAATACCCTGGTGCTTATCACCTCCAGCATCACCACGGTCATGGCGTGGGCCTCCTGCAAAATGAACCAGTTCGGCCGGTTCAAGTTCTTCCACGCCTGCACCCTGTTGCTGGCGCTGACCTTCGTGTGCATCAAGTCCTACGAATACCACGACAAGTTCACCCATTACGAAATCACCCTCAAGGACGGACGAATCGCCGACGGGCACATGGTGAAGAACGATCCCAAGGCGGATCGAGTGGTGATCTCGGGCCGGTATGTGGCCGAACGGAAAGAGCTCTACGATCTCGTAAAGCACAAGGCGCCCCACAAGCATGAGGAAATCACCATCCCCACGGACCAAATCCTCAAGCTCCAGAACTACGGCCCCTGGCACAACACCTACCTGGCGCTCTACTTCACGCTCACCGGCTTGCACGCGCTGCATGTGATCGGCGGCGCCCTTGTCATCGGCTTCCTGTGGGGGCCGGCCAGCAAGCTGTGGAAGACTGACCGCGAGCGCTTCACCAATCGCGTCGAGATTTCCGGGCTGTTCTGGCATTTCGTGGACCTGGTCTGGATTTTTCTCTTTCCTGTCTTATACTTGATATAAGCTCTTATGGATGCACAGACGCACGATGACCATTTTCGCGAGCACGTACGCCGTTACCTGTTCGTGTTTTACGCCCTGCTGTTCGGCACGCTGATCACCGTGGGGGCATCCTACGTTCCCTTCGGCCACCACGCCGTCAACATCGGGGTGGCGCTATTAATCGCGTCGGGCAAGGCATTCCTGGTGGCCGGCTACTTCATGCACCTGATCTCGGAACGGAAGACGATCTACGGCCTGCTGGCATTCACGGTCATCTTCTTCCTGGGCCTGATGTTCCTGACCATCGCCGCCTATGCGGACTTCCCGCGATTGACTGTGACCCGCTGATTATGTCACTTAAGGCATTTCACCTGATCTTTATCACGGCTTCCAGCGCCTTGGCCTTCGGATGCGGCGTCTGGGGCCTGAAGAGTTTCTCTTCCCAAGCGGGCCAGGCTTGGGACCTCGTCTTCGCCTTAGGCTCCTTCGCCGCCAGCGCCGCCCTGATCCTCTACGAGCGCTACTTCCTCAGGAAGCTCAAGCACGTAAGCTACCTATGACCCCGCAACCCCTCCTCCCCCCACCTTCGGATTTCGGATTTCGGCCCTCCTTCGGATTTCGGATTTCGGCCTTCGGATTTGACCTCCGCTCCCTTCTAATCGGCGGCGTCCTTGCCCTCGCCCTGCGTCCAGCCCCGCTCCTGGCCTGCGCCGCCTGCTATGGCCAATCGGACTCGCCGATCGCCCAAGGGATGAACTGGGGAATTTTGACCCTCCTCGCAGTGATCACCCTTGTGCTGGGAGGCGTCAGCACCTTCTTCATTTATCTGGCGCGGAGGTCGGCAGCCGTTGCCGCGGCCCAGGCCGCCGGGCCTTTGCTGCCGCCCATCAGCCAAGCCGAAATATGAATTGGACCAAACTTCTGGGACTGCCGCCGCTGGCCTCCGAACAAGGCCGGCACGTGGACAACCTGATCATCTACGTCCACTGGCTGATGATCGCGCTATTCGTGGGCTGGTTCGCCTATTTCATCTATGCGCTCATTCGGTTCCGGCGCGCGCGTAATCCAAGGGCGGATTACCACGGCGTCCGGAGTCACGCGTCGAGTTACCTCGAAGGCGCAGTGGCGCTGATTGAAGGCGTGTTGCTGGTGGGCATCGCCTTGCCGCTGTGGGCCAAAGCCGTGGATAAGCCTCCGGACAAGACCAAGTCCACTGTGGTCCATGTCGTCGGCCAGCAATTCAACTGGAACGCCATGTATGCCGGCCCGGACGGGGAGTTCGCCCGGCAGGATATGCGCTTTGTCAGTGACACCAACCTCTTCGGCCTCGACCCGAGTGATCCCCGCAGCAAGAGCTGTGTTCAGATCACTGGTCTGGGCGAGATGCACGTGCCCGTGAACAAGCCGGTGATCTGCTACGTCACCTCCAAGGATGTCATCCACTCGTTCAAAGTGATTGCCATGCGCGTGACACAGGACGCCATCCCCGGCATGCGCATCCCGGTCTGGTTCACGCCGACCAAGGAGGGCCGGTACCAGATCAACTGCGCCCAGCTTTGCGGCAACTCCCATTTCGCCATGTCCTCCGGCATGTTGGTGGTGGAAAGCCAGCCGGCGTACGACAAGTGGCTCGCCTCGAAGGTCGGAGCTGCCACGAGCTTCGAATAGCTGCGCGCGAGCGCCGGTACGGGCTGCCGCCTCCGAGCGGACGTGAAGGCGAAAGTGAAGACTTCGGATTGATATGTGACGCATATGGTACTATTCTTGTGGCACAGTGACCAAATCGTCCGAGTCCGAGCAAGTTCGACGTGTGAATGCGACGGTCCGTTTACTCAACAAGGCCTCACCTCCCGAGGTCGTGAGCTGGCTCATCGCCCACTGCAGCATTTCGCGGCGCCAAGCGTACCGCTACCTCTGGCAGGCCCAAACGGCTCGGAAGCCCCTGGTGATTCCAGAAACCAAAAGTGTTTTCACGGTAAAAATATCAGTATCGTTAATCCGTCAGGTCCGGCGGCAGGCGCGGCGCGCAGGAGGCACCATCAGCCAATGGGTGGAAGCGGCTCTGCGGCGTTCCTTGAACGCGCCTCCGGGTCATGGCTGAGCGCAAGTCTCAACGCCAAGTCCGCTGCCAAAACCACTACTTGTAGGATCGTCTGTCGCCGGAAAAAGTGTCGCAGGTTTATCACTGGCTGGTGCCGGACCAGCCTGCGCAGGAGCAAGCTCACGCGGTAGCCCTTATCGAAAATGAGAAGACCCACCGCCATCTACGCTCGAGTTTCTTCTGACCGGCAGAAGGAAGCAGGCACTATCGGCAGCCAGACCACCCTCCTGCGGGAGTACGCAGAGGCGCATGATTTGCAGGTACCCTCAGAACGGATCTTCGAGGAAGAGGGTTACACGGGAGCGACCCTGGCGCGGCCCGGTCTGGAGCGGCTGCGGAACTTGGCCGCCGAAGGCCAACTCGAAGTGGTTTTAGTCTATTCGCCCGATCGGCTCAGTCGCAAGTGCGCCTCCCAGGTGCTGTTGAACGAGGAGCTTTGCCGACCCGGGGCGCAAATGGTCTCTTTGAAGTCGTTCGCCGGCAGGTCGGTCTGGTGTTCCAGGACCCCGACGACCAGTTGTTCTGCCCCACCGTCGAGGAGGACGTGGCATTCGGGCCGCAGCAACTTGGGCTGAGCGAGGCCGAGGTGAAGGCGCGCGTGACCGACGCCCTGGCGCAGGTGGGCCTGGCGGACTTCGGCCACCGCGCCACCCACCACCTGAGCCACGGCGAGAAACGCCGCGCCTGCCTGGCCGGCGTGCTGGCTTGCGAACCGACGGTCCTGGTGCTGGACGAACCGACCAGCGACCTCGATCCGCGCGGGCGGCGCGAGTTCAAGGCGCTGCTGCGGCGCGTGCCGGCGACGAAGCTGATCGCGACGCACGACCTGGAACTCGTCGTCGAGCTGTGCTCCCGCGCGATCGTGCTCGATCGGGGTTCGGTGGTAGCAGACGGGCCGGTATTGGAGCTGTTGAATAACGAAGAGCTGATGCTGGCGCATGGTCTGGAGCGACCGCACATCCTGCGGCACCAGCACCCGCACGGGGAGGAAGGGTGAGCCACATCCTCCGCCCTGTGGGTATCGCCGTCCACTAGCGAAGGTGCAAGATTGCCGCGCGCCCCGCGCATGAAACGACACGAGCTTTGCCTCAGATCGCCGAGCGGCTGAACCATCGGGGCGCAGGGATATATTGCCGGCGGTCACGGCCGGCAGATTCAGGCTTTGACAGCCATCCTCTCTCTCGTATGTTGTTCACATGAACTCGGTGATCGCTGCGCCGCTGGATTGGGTTGAATCCGTTGGAAACCTGCGGTTTCCATCCAGAGCCGACCGCCGTCTGCAGGAGCTGATGGACCGTAACAATGAGGGACTCTTGACAGAGGGTGAGCGCGAAGAACTGGAAGCGCTGGTCGAATTGAGCGAGCGTCTATCGCTTGTGCGTGCTGAGGCCCTGCAGATCTTGCGCAGCCAGCCCGGATGACGCTGAGTGTCCAACTGGCGGTTGCCGTCCGAGAGCGCGCTGGCGGCCGGTGCCAGTACTGCCTGATGGACCAGAGCCTGCAAGGAGCTTCCTTCCATGTTGAACACATCATCCCGCTATGCAGGGGCGGTGTCACTGAACTGCCTAACCTCGCGTTGGCGTGCCCAAGCTGCAACCTGCGCAAAGCGGACCGGACGTCAGCTATTGATCCCCAGAGCGCTGACCGCGCGCCGTTATTTCATCCGGTGGAACAAGGATGGTCAGATCATTTCCGCTTCAGGGGGTACCGGGTCGAGGGTCTCACCACGGTCGGTCGCGCTACAGTAGCGGCCCTGGATCTCAACAACTCGCGGCGCCAGCGCATCCGTGCGGCGGAACAGAAGCTTGGCCTATACCCTCCGGTTTGACCCGCCTCCTGGCGAGCTATGCTGTAACGGGTTAGATTATGTTTCCTGCCTGGCTTCCGCCATCCGCCTCCAATGCTCCCACACCATGCACATCGAAAGCGAATCCAGCTTGCAGTATTGGAGCAGCAGCCGTTTCCAGTTCTCCCGCGTCGTCAGGTCATTCCGCTCCACCCCATAGACCATCGCCTCATAAGCCCGGATCGCGCCGGTGCCTTCCGCCACTGACACCATCGTGCCGGCAATTTCGAGCGTCGGCAGCGACGCGTAAGGACTCAGGACTTCGCCGCCCTTTTCTTTGACGTATTCAGGAAACGCCGCCCGCAAAGACGGGTTGGTCTGCCACAGAGCATCGCAGACGACTTTGATTGAAGTGCGGCCCTTCATTAGCGGATGGAAGTAATGCCGTTCCGTCAGCCGGTTCATATCCACCAACCGCCCGGGGTGCAGCGTGTCGCACTTCACCATGCCGCGAAGCCATCTCTCCAACGCTGCGTTTCGGTAATTCCGCTCCCCCATCTGGCGCAACACCATGCCCAGGATCGTGTTCTCGTGCGTGGCCCACATGAAGACCGTACCCTCGCTGCCCACGCATTCCATGAGCGACTCCGCAAACTGGAAGTTCGGGAAGGCGTCCTTGATATTGATCCATTCGGCGTGGGTCAAAGCGCCGCCGGGCGAGTCGAGCCGGTGGCAGCTCCACTGGAACGCCACGGGTTCGTAGGGGTGCATTCCCGCATGATACGGCACCGCGATGGCCGTCGTTTCAAAGTCAATGAACCGCAGCGGATACTTGTAGCCTTGCAGAATCCTGGGCAGCGCCCCACTCATCCATTCCACGTCCCTCCGCGTGCAGTCAATCTGCGTAATCTGCCGTTTGTTGCGCTCCCCGACCGTTCCGTCGGCCTTGACCAGCCTTCCTCTCGGCACGTCGAAAAGTCGGACCTTGCCCCGTGCAATCAAGTCGTTGGCCACCGGCCCGCCGCGACCGCCCAAGTCCCCGACGTGATACAGGTCCAGCAAATGCGGCTTCAAGTCCGCCAAAGCGCCCCAGCATTCCCGGTAACCATCCCCACGTTCCGTTCCATCCGCGTGGTACTCGCATTTCTTGCAGGCGACCGAGATGGGCGTTGGGATCTTGCGCAGGTCAGGGTTCAGGCTGCCGGCATAGTCCGAAGCCGCCTTGCTTGCTTCCGGGAGCAAGTGCTCTACCTCGGCTCCGACCGGCACCTGGCTCAGGAAATGGTGGCTTCGCAACTGCTGCACGTCGCCATTGAACTCCACCACCAGCCGAGTGGAGTCGGAGCCGCGCTGCTTAATGCGCATGATGCGGAAAAAGGAATGAAGCCGGTCAATCGGCGTGGTCTTCGACTTGTCTGGCATCATCAGGAAGGGGTGGATCGTTGCCTGCGGAAACAACTCCCGCAGGACGAGCACCTGGAATGCCACGTCTTCCAGGCATTCCTGCCAACCCGAAATGATTCCATCCCCCTTCTTCTTCCAAAACAAACTCCGCCGCCCTCCAGCCTTTGCCGCCGCGTCTTCCTCTCCGTCGTAGGACTTGGCCTTGACCTCAATCAACTGAAACACATGGCCACGCTTGATCAGGATGTCCACCCGTCCCAGCTTCTGCCCCCTGATCAGCGTCGCCTCGAAGAGGGTCACGTTCTCCGCCGCCAGCGCCCGCAGCGTCTCCTGCGCCGCCGCCTCGCTCGGGCCGTCGAACCCAATCTCGCGCCCCGCGGGAAAAAGCAGCTTCGCGATCTTCTCCACCATGTAGCCACCCTCCGCCAGCAGCATCAGGTACTCATTCTCATCGTTGAGGGACGGATACCCGCTCTTCTTGTAGTAGAGCTTCGTGGGGCAGGTTCTTGCCACCTTGAAATCGGACTTGGAAAGATAGCGTACCATACAGTTTTTGGGCCATGCCCAACCGGAACGAAGCCCTTGTATGCCTGAAGCTGGGAAGTTGCAAGGGAATATGCCAATCCACCATTTATCTCTTGCGCTAATCCGAAGCCGGGCTTCTAATCGGCTCACCCGGATCGGGAGATTATGTGATTCAGTGTGCCGCACCATGAAAATTGCAACTCGCAAGGATTGGTCCATCAAGCGGATGCCTAAGCAGCGCGCGCGGCTTGTTCTTGATCGCATGTTTTCGCCCGAAGAAATGGGCCTGATCAAGCGCGGGTTGATTCCGGAGGCGCCGGCGCAAAAGTGGTTCATTTTCTTCGAGCGGAACCGTCTTCACGTTCATCGCAGTTGGACGGGGGTTTGCGTCTATGTTGTGCAGTTTGAGAAGCAATCCTGCGGCTACGTCATTTCGCGCGTGGAGGTGAATCGGCATCCCAAGCAGTGGCCCGAGACTGACGACGCGTATGACGCAGAGCTGCTGTCGTGGCTAATTGATGGGGCTTTATTAAGCCGAGAACGCCCCTTCCCGCAGAAAGCCGGCGAATCCTCCGATGAGGACGAAGAAGCCATCGCAGCGGAGGACGGCGCAGCAGGAGAGGAACCAAAGACGAAAATAGGGCCTCCCCGGAACGCCGACTTGCTGACAGCGGAGGAAAGGGCAACCGAGCCCGGCATCGGAATGCTCATGGCGGCGACACGGCTCGGTTTGACCTACCTGGCCGACATTTCCACCATGGAGAAGCTCTTGCGCGACCACGCAAAAGAGGCCGTGACACTCTTCGAGCGCTGCCAGCACGATGGCCTGGCGAAATGTGACCTTTACAACCGCGTTGATGAAGTCACCCAGCGCCTCGCCAAAATCCTGCGCGGTGAGGACCCGCGTTATATGGCAATCGCTTGGTTTACCGACCCGAACCAGTTACGCAAAGTGCTTTACAGCCAGATGCATGCGTGTTTCGGGGATGATCCAAATCGTTCTGGATGGAAGGCTGACCCCATCCGGGAACAGGCTTCGTACTTCCTTGAAGCAACCATCGAGATTCTCGAAGATGCAGGCGAGACGACGCCAAAGGAGGAGATTCTTCAGCAGTTCAACGATCATGTCCGCCGCCATGTCGCTCTTTTCCTGAACATCCCGGAGTCTCTCTACCAATACCCTTCACAAGAACCCGGTGTGCAACCGGAGGACAGCGCCGAGGCAAAGACACCGAACGCCTGAACGAGAGCAACATTTATGTGGATATTTACAACTATCGGCTTCTTCAGCATCGTCCAGAAACCCCGCACCGACTTCCTGACGGTCCGCGCTCGCGTGGCCTCAGACCTCGATAATCTGCGCAAGGAATTCATGCCCCAATTATCGCCCACGATAAAGGGGGGCGGGAGCGACTACCCCTTCCGGGCGACGATCAGCCACAAAGACTTTGGTGCAGGCCTTGCCAAAATGGGCGAGGCGATCAAGTACCCCAACTTCAAGGACGCCGTCGGAGACCAAATGGGCCCGCACCGCGAGCAGGCTTACCACAAAGTCTGGCATGCCCTTTTTGACCTTCAGTCAACTAGAAGGGATTAGGCACAATGAAGTCTTACGGCGGAGTCGTAATCAATCAAGACGGTCAAGTGCTTCTGAGGGAGCCGGATGGTCACTACGGTGGCTACGTGTGGACATTTGCCAAAGGGGAACCAAGCCCCGGAGAAACGATTGAGCAGACTGCCTTGCGCGAGGTATTCGAAGAAACGGGAGTCAAGGGCCAGATTGTTGCGAAGATCCCCGGCGTGTTTCGTGGCTCCACGACTGATAACGAATACTTCCTCATGGCACTGAAGGAGGACGCAAAGCAATTCGGACATGAAACCAAAGCAGTGCGGTGGGTCACTCAAAGCGAGGCCGAGGAGCTGATTTCCCAAACATTATGTTCCACTGGCAAGACTCGTGATTTGCAGGTCCTTGGAGCCGCGTACGCGATGCTCCAACAAAAACTGGGCTCATCGAAGCCACGGTCCTGAGGCGGCTGCAGCCCACGCTGCGTACGGCAAGGTTCGGGCCTATAGAGTTGAGCGGTACGATCCCTTGACAAGGCCGAATAGGTAATCGACATCCGTATCCGGCTTGAACTTTACCATGCCCAGGTACCCCCACCCGTTGCTTGTAATGTCCTTTACCAGTTGTTTTGTGTCCTCCGGATAGCGTGCCTCCCTTAGCAGCACCTGTATCCAGGTCTTTCTGAATTCGAGTCTGGCAAAGCTCTTGGTCGTTCTGTAGGTAATCCCCGTCTTCTGTCCAACTGCTTCTTTAACGGCGGGCAGTTGAAGTATTTGACCCCGTAATTCGTTGACAAGCTTCTGCATCTCGGGCGAGGTGCTGTTGTAGTGGTAATCAAGATCGTAAGCGATTGCTTCATCCTGGCCGGTTTCCTTGCTCTGCGTGGCGGCGGTCTCAAGCTTCGAGCTGCAGACTTCTTTAGGATCGGACACACCTGCTCCGCCAGTCCCCTCGATCAATTCTTCCTGCAGCTCCTTCAGAGACCTGCCACCGTCATCCTTCCATTCCTTGCGCCCGTCTGCACTCCTTCCAAGGAGAACCGATGCTGCGCCAGAGGGGGACTTGAAGGCATAGTCCTCCAAAAAGACCAAGTTGTTCCCTTTGGGAACCAGAATCTTCTTACTCTCGCACAGGAGCCTCCTCTGGGCCTTCAGGCTATCAGAGGCCAAAGCAACCTCGTGCGAAACCGCTTGAGAGCCTTTGTGGACGACGAATCCTGAGGTAACAATGTGTCCGCTCGCAACGATACCCTTCGCTCTGAGAGCCAGTGGCTCTGTGGCAGACCCCATGGATGGAGTGGGCAATCCTTCTGATTTCTCGAAGACCGTCAACCCAAGCACGCGCAAAACGGAGAGCAGCTTGCCCAAGCAATACTCGGCCTGGGCCGCTTCGACTTTCGACAAGGTCGGGAGGGTCGGCGTGTTTCCATTATCCAGCTTGCAGTGGTTTGCCTCTCTCGCCAAGGCGACCAAACGAGATTCAAGATGTTGAATATGAGCCTTGTTCAGTTTGCCTTCACCGGCGACGCAAACAAAGGCTTCATCCCAGAAGCCCTTGTGCTTGTAGTGATCATCCAAGCGGTTCTTGACGGGATCTCCTTCGCCCACGTAGATGGTGGATTCAACTTGATCCTCGGATTGCCCCCGTAATATGTAAACTCCCGGCCACCCCAACTCCTTTATTTTGTTGCTGGCAACGTAACGCGCACGTGGGCAGAAATAAAGGCGCCCATTCCAGGCGGGGTTCCAGTCAACCTGCCAAATCCCGTCGGTAGTGCCTTCAGGGAAAGACACCACAATTGTTGCACCGAGTTCTGTTACATTAGCCATCTGGAGTCTATTAGTACATTCTCGCATGGCGAGCCCGCGTGGTTTGCATCACACGAGGCACAAGCCCCTATGGGCTTATTCGTACAGTTAACCCTGTCAATTCTGAGCACCCTGTTTCGGCTCGCGCGCCTGTCCTCTCGCTCGCGACCTGCGTGTCGAAGATTAGACAAGGAATCAGATCTCTCTGCAAAGCAAATCTCCTGCCTGGTTGGTTCGATGACTTGGACAATCAAGCTGGCGCGCTTTCAAAGAGCGCCTGGGAGTACTCCGTCAACCGTTCCTGTTGAGAAAGCAGACTACACCATCTCTTCGGCAAACCTTCCGCGCCATAGAATGCCCCAGCCAACTGGCCGCAAATGGCGCCGGTGGTGTCGGCGTCATCACCCAGATTGACGGCCATCAGGATGGCCTCCCGGAAGGAGGAGGCGCGGTCAAAGGCCCATAAGGCCGCTTCCAGTGATGCCACCACATAGCCAGTGCCCCGGATTTGGGGTGGCTCCTTCTCCCTGAAGGAGCCGCTGGCGACGGCGATGATTTCCGGATGGAGCGGGTGCCTGTCCCAGTAGCCCTTCACCGGGCAGTATCGGGGCGCCAGCAGGGTCTCCTTGTCCACGCCACCCAGCGCGCCGACGATGAGGCTGGCGAAGCAACGACAGGCGTCCACGGCGGTCTGCGCTCCGTGCGTGGTGCGGGAGCTTTCGCCAGCCCGCTCAATGGCCTCGCGCGGCGATTTGAAATAGAACATCGGCACCGGTGCCAGCCGCATCAAGGAGCCGTTTCCGGCCTTGTCCGGGTCGGTGGACCCGGCGAACGGACTCCCCGTGCGCTCGAACGATCCCAGCGCCTCGGCCGTCGTGGCGCCGATATCGAAGCAGTGCCCGGTGCTCGACATATAGCCCTCGCGCCACCATTTGACGTAGCGACGCATGTGGTCCTGGGCATCGAAGCCCCGGCACTCAATCAGGCTGGCCGCCAGACACAGGGCCATTGAAGTGTCGTCCGTCCATTGCCCTGGTTTCAGCCTGAACGGCCCGCCGCCCACCAAGTCGCTGATGGGCGCGAACGAGCCCGGCGACTTGAATTCGAGGGTGGTTCCAACGGCGTCGCCAATGGCCAACCCCAACAGGCAACCTCTGAAACGTTCGATGGTCTCCATAATCAGCCTCTCATGCCTTCCTATTCACTGCCTATCAGCAGGCTCCAAAGGTGCAATCTTGCGTAGCCCCTCGCAAGGGCTTTCCACGGGTCTGAGACCGAGCAGGCATTGGTCTTCACCCTTGACACCAGATCATCAAATTCGGAGTGCATGAACCAGTTGGGTCGGGGTTGGCACCCGCCCGCCAAAGGGCATTTGCAGGGTGAGCAGGTCACGGTCTTGCGTGGGGCCTTGCCAGCTACGCGTAGGGATGCCGGGCTGCGCGCCGGAGCTGGTTCTACCCGGTCTGCCGGCACTACCCCTTGGGTTCCCGCCCGGCTCCCCATTGCCTGGAATAGCCTTCATGAACACGAAGAGAATGCGCAAACCGCAAAGTCGTTGGTCGCCAATGGGTTAAGCATGACGCTTCCTGAGACAGTCCTCCGCTGTCCGGCCTGGTTCCTATACGTAATACACTGGCGATCAGTCTCTTACGCAGGAGTATGACCACTATGCGCACGATTCTCCACTCCCTGTGCTCCGGTAGGGCCCCGGCGTCACAGCGGTGTCTTGCCGGCGATACCCCGGTGTGGCTCCCATGTGGATCGCTGCCCATGGGAGCCACACCGGGGGCGCACCCTACCGACACGCCACCCTCGAAAGCGACGCCAGGGCCGAAGGTCCCCTCAACAGTGGTGCTACGGCGGAGTCAAAAAAATGCAGCGAGGCCGAGCGGGGTGAAATCGCTGGG
>CAZVFC010000053.1:0-62317 GCA_964625855.1 uncultured Verrucomicrobiota bacterium
TCGGGGCCGCTGCGGCTGAGGACAGCCGCGCTCCGGTGGCGGTGTCGAGATGCGCCCCGATCGAGGTCACCGCCGCTTCTTTTTCCCTTTGCCCTTCGGCGTGGAGGGCGGCCGTTTGTCCTCGCCGGACAGCTTCTGGATGGCGGCTTCCAGGCTCCGGCGGGCAGGATCACCGGACGGCGGCGCGGCTTTGCGCATGGCGGGCAGCACGGGCCTCGCCTTTTCGCCGAGCATTTCCAGCGTACGCGCCGCATGATCCGCCGCAAGTTCATCCGGGCCGGAGATGATCGCGGCCAGGCGATCCAGAGCCGCGGGATCATCCCACTGGGCGACCAACACGCCGGCAGCCTCAATTTGCACTGGCATGGAAACGTCTGCCATGGCCTTGCGCAACGCCGCCTGGCCAGAGGCTGCCTCGGGCCCGGCAGCCCGCAAGCCAACTGCCGCCCAATAGCGCACAGTCGGGTCCGCATCCGACAGGCCTTGAACCAGTTCCCCCGCTTGGCCGGAAATCCCAACCCGTCCGGCGGTATCCAGCACGCGCCCCAGCGGATAATCCCTGTCCGTGCCCGCCGCCTCGCAGAGCGGTTTCCCATCCGAGCACATTTTGGCCGCCTGCCATTCGTGGATCATGCCCAGATCTCGGTATTGCCGCTGCCAATCGCCCAGCGCTTTTCTCATCCGGGCCAGCACCTCCTGGTGCTCGGGGCTCGTCGCCACGTTTTCCACCTGATAGGGGTCCTTCTGGCTGTCATAGAGGGCTTCCACCGGTTTCCCCGGTCCAGCCAGAGTGAGCTGTGCCGCATTGAGTTTGTTGGCCGCGGCCAGTTGCGCCAGTTCGCGACGAAACGCCAGTTGGTCGGAATAGGATTCGGTCTGGAGCCAGGAGCGGTCCGGCATGTAGTTGCGGATATAGAGATAGCGGTGGTCGCGCACCGACCGGGATAATTCCAGGACTTCATCCACGCGGTCGCGGGCGCCAAAGACGTATGGGCGAGGCTGGGTGGCGTTTTTGCCCAGGAAGGCGGCGCCTTGCATGGATACCGGTATAGGCAGCTCCAGCAGGCTCAGGATGGTGGGGCCAAGGTCCACCAGGCTCACCAGGCGGTCGGACACGTGGCCCGGCGCGGCGGGCGCCAGATGCCGGAGCTTCTCCGGGATATAGATCACCAGGGGAACCCGCAGCCCGCTGTCCCACAAGGTGCGTTTGCCGCGCGGGATGCCCTGGCCGTGGTCGGGCCAGAAGAAGACAATGGTGTTTTCCCGCAATCCGTCCTGCTTCAGTTCGGCGAGAATCAGCCCGGCATGCTTATCCATGGCGGTGATGCAGTCATGCACCCGCGCGATCGTCTGCCGCGCGCCGGGCGTGTCGGGGTAATAGGGTGGAAGGGGAGCCTTGGCTGGGTCGTGCCTCTCGGAAGGTTCCAGGCTGGGCGCGGGCGCATTCTCGAAGACCTTGCCCTGGTGGGTTTCCACCAGGTTGAACACCGCGAAGAATGGCTGGCCCGGCTTGCGCTTGCGCCAGTGCGCAGTCGTGCTGCAATCGTCCCAGGATTCCCGGGTGAGGCGCGGGGCGGCGCTGGTGTTGTAGTCGGTTTTGACATTGTTAGCGCAGTAATAGCCGGCTTCGCGGAGGTAGGTGGGAAATCCCTTAACGGAACCTGGCACGGGAAACTGCGACCGCAGCCGCTGGGTGCCCATCGAGGTAGCATAGATGCCGGTAATGATGCCGAATCGCGAGGGCGAACAGACCGGGGCGGCTGCAAACGCGTTTCGATAATAGACGCCCTCCCGGGCCAGGCGGTCCAGGTTGGGTGTGACGGCATACTTCTCTCCACAGAACCCCAGCCAGGGCGAGGTGTCCTCGCAGGAAATCCAGAGAATGTTGGGACGCGGCGCAGGGGAATCCGAGGCGAGCAAGGCGGGGGTTCCGGCGCTCAGGGTGGTTGCCAGCAGGCAGACTCGAAGTATGACGTTCATGGCACCATGATTCTGGAGTCTTGGGTGATACACAAGGAGTCTCGGCGTGCCTTAGTGACGCGGAGCGCATCTCGACACCGCCACCGGAGCGCGGCTGTCCTCAGCCGCAGCGGCCCCGACCGTGCGAGCTTCCTCCATTGTCCCGAGACCCATTTCCTTCCGCACGTGCTGCGGCTGAGGATAGCCGCGCTCCGCCCATGTCCCGATTGTTGAAAGTGGTGGTCGTGTCAAGAAACGCCCTGCGCCGCGCGCAATAGCTCCGGTCCGGCGAAGCCGGCTTTTGGGCAATTGCCGATTGAGTCTCCTGGCTGTCAGAGCGTACAATGCCGCGTGCGATTACACGCCATTGTAGGTGCCATTGCTCAGGCTCTGTTGGCAGCGGCTACAGTCTGCGCCGAACCGGCGCGCTCCACTCCGGCGGGCGGAGGCTCGCCGAGGCTGATGTATGTCTTCGACGCGCGCAGCCTGCCGACTGTAGGACAGGCGTCTCGCCTGTCCCCAGGGAGGACAGGCGAGACGCCTGTCCTACGCTCGGTGGAGCTGGGAAACTCGAACCAGGTTGCCCAACTCTGGGATACGATGCACACGCTGGCCGCGGTGCAGGGGCTGGCGAACCGCAAGGCGCCACGGCTGTACGTCATCTACTGTGCCGGGTTTGGCGTTGAGACTGACCAGTTTTGGCTGGACTGGCTGCGCGGTGAGGATGGCTGGCTGAAGAATACCGAGCTGGTCACGCTCTCCTCGGTCGAGGAGGTCGTCCGCTCCTTCAGAAAATACTTCAAGGGTTTGGCCGTTTATGATCCTGATGTTCCGGCGACCTCCTGCCTTGCATCCACCGCGGCGGGCTGCGACGACCTGCTGCCGGTGCGGTTTAGCCGCGCGACCAATTCGATGTTCGCCCTGCTCACCGGGAAGTTGGCCTTGCGGGTCCGGCTCTGGCTGGTGAACCCGGATGGCACGCCCAAGTTCACCGGCAAAGGGCTGATTCCCGACCTGAATGAGCCCTCGACGGGCAGCGCCAAGAACGATGCCTATCGCTGGGCCATCCGGAAATACATTGACTCCGGCCGGTGCGATCCCCGCTTCGCGGCGTACTACATTGACTCCTATTGGATGAACTGCGCCAACAAGCTGGGATGGGACCTCCATACGCTTTCCAACCACGATTACTTCATCGCGCGGCGGGCGTTCTTCTTCGACCTCGCGACCTGGGGGGACGAAATCCCGATAGATGACCCGGGCCAGAAGCTGGGGCTGGACCGTCAGACATTCCTGCAAATGCTGGCGGCTCTGAACCGCAAGGCGCCGAACAGCATGATCAAGGTGGGCGGCTTCACACCGTGGGCCTTCAAATACACCGATCACCCGGGCGCGGGCGGCAAACATGGCGGCGTTGAAACCGAATGGGAGTTTGCGCGCCTGATTTCGCAATTCAACGGTTACATGGAAGCTGACGCCATTGGCCTCAGTTCGATAGCAAACGCCTCCTTCTACACCCATTATCCGCTCATAAGGCGTTATCAGCAGCCCAATCCAAAGCCGGCGCGCGCCGACTGGCAGAAGGCCGGCCACCTGACGACTGAAGGCAGAGTGGCGCCGCGGCTCTACGTGGGCTATTACGCCGGCGACTACGACTCACCCTCGTGGCTTTACAAGGCGGTGGCGGCATTCTTCTCCGATCCGCAGCGAGGACAGGTTCCGCTGGGCTGGGCTTTCGATCCGAACCTCGCCGACCGCTCACCTCAGGCGCTGGTCTATGCCTATCGCCACGCGACGACGAACGACTTCTTCATCGCCGGCGACTCCGGCGCCGGCTACTTGAACCCGCGCGCCCTCACGGACCGGCCCGATTCCAAACTGCCGCCGGCGCTCAAGGTCTGGACGGAGCACTGCGCGCGGTATTACGAGCGCTGGGACATGAGCATCACCGGCTTCATGCTGGACGGGTCTGCCCGGGCTTCGACCGAGCAGGAGTTCTCTGCCTACAAGCGTTTCAGCCCGGACGGCTGCGGAAACCACTTCGACCTAACCCCGCGAGTCATCTCCGGGGTGCCGACCATCCGTGAATGGGACATGCCCGACTCCGCGAAAGCCACCGCTGCCTACCTGGCGAAGCAGTCAGCCGCCGCGACCAACGGTCCATGCTTTGTGTGGGCTCGCACGATCCTGAAGCCGCCGTCGTGGCATGTGGAGGTGTCGCGGTTCTTGCGCGAAAAGCACCCTCAGGCACCGGTCGTGGTAGTGGATCCCTATACGTTCTTCGGCCTGATTCGGGAACACGCAGAAAGGAAGCAGACGTAACGAGCGGTGGGGCGCGTTCTGCCGCGCCTTGAAACTCGTTGAACTTCCCGCAGCGCGGTGACTAGATTTCAGCCCATGAGATACTGCCGCGTGATCCTCGCCCTCTGCCAACTGCTCTTTGCCGTAGCCAGTGCGGCTCCTGCCGCCGCGGCCGAGGCGCTCCACCACATCCGGCAACTGGATGTGATCCATTTCTCGCACACGGATTACGGGTTTACCGACCACCCGGCGGTCTGCCGCGACATGCAGCGTCGCTATCTCGACATCGCGCTGGACACGGCGTTGGCCACGCGGCATCTGCCTGAAGAAGTGCGCTTTCATTGGACAGCAGAAACCACCGTGGCGGTCAACGACTGGTGGCAAGCCGCCCCTGCCGCCCGCCGCAAACAATTCCTGAAGGCCGTCCGCGCCGGGCAAATTGAGGTTACCGCGCTGCCGCTTAACAACACGCCCTTCCTCAGTCGTGATCAGTGGCAGGTGCTGACGCACTGGCTCCCTGAGGACCTGTGGCAGAAGTTCAAGCCGCAAACCGCGGTGCAAAACGACGTCAATGGATTCCCGCGCGCGGGTGCCAAGGCGATTCTCGACCGCGGGGTGCGCTACCTGTTTGCCGGCATCAACGATGACAGCGGCGGCGCGCCGCTGCCGCGGCTCACAGCGTTCTGGTGGAAGCAGCCCGACGGCCGGCGCCTCTTCGTGTGGAATAGTCTCTCCTACCCTCACGGCTTCTTCTTCTTCGACCCGGTGGAGTGGCGCCGGGGTCCGCTGCCGCTGGCGGCCGACGCGCGCTTTCGACCGCCGCGTGCGGGCGACATCTTCAAGACCGACGAACCCGCCCTCCGCAAGGCTCAGCAGCATTGTCTCGCACGCCTGCGGCAGGTCGAGAAGGAGGGTTACCGCTATCCCGTGCTGCCCGTGTCCCTGACCAGCATGTGGCGCATTGACAACGATCCCCCGTTCCCGCCGCTATCGGACTTTGTTGCGGCGTGGAACAAACTGGGGCTTCAGCCGAAGCTCCGGTTGGTGACGGTGTCGCAGGCCATGCGCGGCCTGGAGAAGGTTGCCGGGGCCACGGCACCCGAATACGCGGGCGAATGGACCGACTGGTGGGCCAACGGCACCGCCTGCGCGCCGCGCGAGGTCGCCGCCAGCCGCTTCGCCAAACGCTTCCTCGCCGCCGCGCAATCGCCGGTATGGGGCGAGATCGAGGCGCCGGCCCGCCGCCAGATTGAGGATCTTACCAAAGACCTGTGCCTGTTCGATGAACACACCTGGGGTTCGGGCATGAGCGTGGGCCAGCCCTACAGCCTCGACGCCCAGGGACAGTTCAACGAGAAGGCGCGCTTCGCGTGGCGTCCGATGGCCCTCGCCGAATGGCTGCTCGGACAGCGTGCCCGCACCCGGCTCGTCCCCAAAGGCGAGGGTCTCTGGCTGGCAAATCCCGCCCCCCGGCCGTTCTCCGGCTGGGCCACGATGATTGCCTCCTGCCTGCGCGACGATTACCACTCGGTCGTGGATCCCGCGACCGGTGCGAAGCTCCAGTTCTACTTCGAGCCCGGACCGCTCTGGGGTCGGCCCGAGAAGCCGGAGGACCTGAGTTCCGAAGACGTTTCGGCCACGTTCCCTGACCGCCGCCCGAACCGCTTTGCCCGTTTCTGGGTGGAAAACCTTGACCCGGCCAGCGTGCGGCGATTTCAGCTCAGCAAGGAAACCGTCGAAGACAAGGCCACTCCATCCGAGCTGGCGCCGCGCGTGAAGACCGATGCGCAGGGCTGGCCGGTCAGCGCCGCTTGGAACGGCATGAACCAACCGCTCTTCACCGAGGGTCTGGGCGACTTCGTGTCCGTAAAGGTCAACGCCTTCGCCCCACGCTGGGCTCTGCAAGACATCTGGCACGCCCGCGGCGGCGCGAAGCAGCAGTTGCAGAAAGAGAAACTGGAGTTCGTCACCGCCAAGGCGGGCGGCAATGTGACGGTCGAGGAAACGCCGCACACCCTTCGTTACACCCAGTCGCTCGAGCATCCGCGTGCCCGGTGGGCGACTCGCCGGTTGGAAATCTGGAAGCGCGAACCGCGCGCCCGGCTCACCTTCCGGCTGAACCGCATCTCATCGTTTGACCCAGAACTGCTGTGTGTCGTCACCCCGCTCCCGTGCGATAGCACGTTGCCGCGGCTCAGCAGCGGCGGCTTGGGTTTCACCCCCTTTACCGACCAGCTTCCGGGCACCTGCCGGGACTACTTCGCCATTGACGGCTGGGCGCACTATGAGACGCCCGAAGGCCATTGGCTTTGGGTGACACGCGACGCACCGCTCATAGCCTTGGACGGGCCGCATCCTAAATCGCGCCTGACCGCGCCCCCGGCACGCACCGGCCGAGTGCTGGCCATCCTCTACGACAACTTCTGGTACACCAACTTCCAGGGCGACAGCCCCGGCGTGATGGAATTCCAGTTCGACCTGGTCTGGCGCAAACAGCTCACGGGCGACGCGGATGCCGCCGCGCTGGCCGAAAGCCTGGTGACCGAGCCGGTGATGGTCATCAACCCGGTCCTGCCAGAGGACCCGGTATTCCTCAAGTATCTTTACCGCCCGTAACAGGTATTGGAGTGCGGCGGGAAGCGAAGGGCGCATTTGCACGTTGTTGGTAGGGACGCCTCGCCGAGGCGTCCGAGTCCACCCCAAACCGTACGCCTCGGCGAGGCGTCCCTACCAACAAGCTGCAAATACGCCCCCGATGGCAGGTCATTGCTTTTCAGTTTTCGATTGGCGGGGCGAATGTCTAACCTTACCGCTTGCGGAACAACCAACCGATCATCGTGTCCGGACTGCTGACCTGGTTCGCGCGCAACGCGCGTGACCTGCCATGGCGGCGCACCCAGGACCCCTATGCCATTTGGGTTTCGGAGATCATGTTGCAGCAGACCCGGGTACAGACGGTGCTGCCGTATTGGGAACGCTGGATGCGGGAGCTGCCGGATGTCGCCGCGCTGGCCCGAGCGAGGGCGGATCGGTTGCACAAGCTTTGGGAAGGACTCGGTTACTACACCCGCGTGCGCAACCTGCGGAAGGCCGCGCGCCTCGTGGTCGGGAAGCATCGCGGCCGGTTCCCGGAGGACTTCGAGCGAGTGCTGGAGCTGCCAGGGATTGGCCGCTACACGGCGGGGGCGATTTGCAGCATTGCATTTAATCAGCCCAAGCCGGTTCTGGACGGGAACGTCGTACGCGTGCTGAGCCGCTTATTTGGCATTAGCGGAGACCCACGCAACCCGAACACGCGCGCGCGGCTGTGGCGAATCGCCGAGCAGTTGGTTCTGCGGGCTGCCAGACGAACTTCAGGCAAACGGCGGTATGCGTCGGACCTCAATCAGGCCTTGATGGAGTTGGGTGCGCTGGTCTGCACGCCCAGGCAACCGCGATGCGCCGCTTGCCCGGTCGCGAAGTGTTGCATCGCCTATCGGGAAGGTCGGGTGCAGGAACTGCCCCGTCTGCGCCTGCGCATCCGCGCTACTCCACGCCGATTTGTAGCCTTCGTCACGCAGCATCGCGACCGTCTCCTGCTCCGGCAGAGGCCGGCGGGCGTCGTGAACGCGCACTTGTGGGAATTCCCGAATGTGGAAGTGCCGCCGGGTGAGTCTGACATCAAGCAGGCAGCGTGCACCGCCCTGGGCCTGAAGCCGAATGCGCTCAAGCCGCTTTGCATGATCAAGCACTCCATCACCCGCTACCGCATCACTCTCCACGTGTTTCAGGTGAGCAATCTCCCGCCCGGCGGTGTCGCCCGTGCCAAGGGCAAGTGGCTGACCCGCAAGAAGATCGGCCAACTGACGTTCGCAAGCGCGCACAAGCGAATTCTGCGACACCTTGGACAGTCGGAAGGTCGAATCGTTCCATGAACTGAGCGACAAACGGAGTTGCAGAGGTCCAGTACCCGTGCAAACCACTTGCGCCCACAGCGCCCCCCGCGCCTCAAAGGGCCATCAGCAGTTTCTTAATCTCTTTCAACCTTGCCGCAGCCCCTTTCGCAGTCAGGCGCGGGAACTTGCTGCCTACCATGAGGTAGTCGTTGTTACGGGTAAGCATCAGCCGGTCTTCCTTCACCTCGATCCCGGTGATCCCGCGCTCGCTTGCCAGCATCTTGAGTTCCGTCACCAGCAACAGCAGCCCCAGAGCGGGGGGTACCGCTCCGAACCGGTCGCGCAGTTCCTTCTCCAGTGCCCGGACGGAGGCTTTGTCCGTCGCCTGCGCCAGCTTGCGATAGACCTCAATCCGCTGGCGTGAGTCGGAGATGTATTGGAAGGGGATGTAGGCGGAGGTGGGGAAGTGATGCGAGGTGGATGAGCTGACGCCCGTGGTCCGTGGTCCGTGGTCCGTGGACTCAGGCTGCTCTCCTTCGCTACGGACCGGCGACGACCGTGGGCTGTGGGCGGTGGGCTGTGGACTCGCCTCACCCGGACTCAGCGCGAGGAAATCAAGCCTGACCAGCACTTCGACGCGCGGCATGACCTTCTCCCCTTTCAACGCCGAGACGCTTTGCTTGAGCAACTGGCAATAGAGATCGAAGCCGACCGCCGTGATGTGGCCGCTCTGCTCCGCCCCCAGCAGGTTGCCGGCTCCGCGGATCTCCAGGTCGCGCATGGCGATCTTAAACCCGCTGCCGAGCGTCGAGTATTGCTTGATTGCGCTGAGTCGCTTGCGGACGTCCGTGAGGAGGCCGCCGTGGCGGGGCAGTAACAGGTAGGCATAGGCCTGGTGCTTGTACCGGCCCACACGCCCGCGGAGCTGATACAGGTCGCTCAGGCCGAACCGGTCCGCGCGGTCAATGATGATCGTGTTCGCGTTCGGGATGTCCAGGCCGCTCTCAATGATCGTGGTGGACAGCAGCACGTCGGCTTCGCCGTTGACGAATTTCGTCATGACCTCCTCCAGGTCATCGCTGTGCATCTGTCCGTGGCCGACCACAATCCGAGCGTGCGGCAGAAGCGCGCGGAGCTTTTGGGCCATGTTCTCAATGGTCATCACCCGGTTGTGCAGGAAGAAGACCTGCCCCCCGCGGTTGAGCTCCCGCTGGATGGCGTCGCGGATCACGCGCTCGTCGTAGGCGCTCACAATCGTCTCCACGGGCAGGCGGTCGTGCGGGGGCGTCTGGATGGTGCTCATGTCGCGCGCGCCGGCCAGCGCGAGGTAAAGCGTGCGCGGGATCGGTGTGGCGCTGAGGGTGAGTACGTCCACCAACTGGCGAAGCATTTTGAACTTCTCCTTGTGCATCACGCCGAAGCGCTGTTCCTCGTCAATGACCACCAGGCCCAAGTCCTTGAACGCAATGTCCGGTTGCAGCAGCCGGTGCGTGCCAATGACAATATCCACGGAGCCCGCCGCCAGGTCCTGAACGACGCGTTCCTGGGCGCGGGCGCTGCGGAACCGGGAGAGCAGCTCGATCCGGATCGGGTAATCAGCCATTCGCTCGCGAAACGTGTTGAAGTGCTGCTGCGCGAGCACGGTGGTCGGCACCAGCACCGCGACTTGTTTGCCATCCATCACCGCTTTGAACGCGGCGCGAATGCCGACCTCCGTTTTCCCGAACCCGACATCCCCGCAGATCAGGCGATCCATTGGCTTGGGGCGTTCCATGTCGGTCTTGGTTTCGACAATGGCGCTCATTTGGTCGGGGGTCTCCTCGTAAATGAAGGCGCTCTCAAATTCCCGCTGCCAAGGCGCATCGGCGGCGAAAGCGTGGCCCGGCTGCGATTCGCGCGCGGCCTGGATGGCGAGCAGGTCACTGGCAACGTCGCGCACCGCCCGCTCGGCATGAGCCTTCGCCTTCGCCCAACGGGTGCCGCCCAGTGTATGGAGCGGCGGATGGGCTTTGCCGGTGCCGACGTATTTGCTGACCAGGTGCGCTTCGGTGACCGGGACATAGAGTTTAGGCGGGGGTTGCGAGGGATCGCCTGACGCGTACTCGATGACGAGGCATTCCTGGCCCGCATTGGCGCTCGCTCCGCTACCCTCCGTTGGCTTGGTGCCCGCGCCGATCGGCAGTACTTGCAGCCCACAATACCGCCCGATGCCGTGCTGCAAATGGACCACGTAATCGCCCTCCTCCAGCTCCGTAAAGTCGATGTCTAACGCCGAACGCGCGGCCAGCGCATGGGGCGACTTAAGCCGGCGCGGCCGCTGCACCTTGTAACGTCCGAAGATCTCCGCGTCGGTGACCACGACCAGCCTGGCCTCCTCGCAAACAAAGCCGCGGGCGAGCGTCCCGACGTGCCCCCAAAGCCCGGTCTCGAGTACTTGAGAGCCTTGCGCCTGATCGGACTTCGGACTTCGGACTTCGGACTTCGGACTTTCGAGCCCGTATTCCTTCCAGATCTCGGTGAATCGCTGCCGCTCACCGTGGTTGTTGCAGAAAACGTGGACCACGTATTCCTGCCGCAGCCAACGATGAAGCTGGGCAAAGAATTCTCGCCGCTGGATTTCGGCGATCTGGGGCTCTGGCATGCGCTCACACAATGGCCGGAAGGCCTCCAAACTCGTGAACAGGGGACTGCTGCCTTCACCGACGAGTTCTTGCAGCCCGTGCCAGGCAGTCTCGCTTTCATTCACTTCCAAGCAGGTCATGCCCCGTTGATTCGCCTGTGCCTGCAAGGTCTCGAAGGAAATGAAGAATGCGTCCCCCTCGGGAACTTGCGCGGCATAATCCTTGGCACACTCGGCTAACCGTTCGGGCTCGCACAGCAGGAAAAGCGTCTCTGGCGGCAGATAATCCAGCAGGGTGCCAAGACGTTCGTTCTCAGGCTGCGAAGGCCGAGCCCCGTCTGCCAGGCCGCCGTCGGCAGCCTCGTCGGCCAACCTCGCGTTAGATTTCTTTAACAGCCCCAGTTCGCCAGCCGGCGGAATCGTGATCGCGGCGACCTCTTCCCGCGAAATCTGGGTCAGCGGGTCGAAGTAACGCAGGGACTCCAGCTCATCCCCAAAGAATTCCATGCGTACCGGCCACGGACTGGTAAGCGGATAGATGTCGAGAATGCCGCCGCGCAGGGATATTTCGCCTTTCTGCGTGATGCGTGCCTCGGGCTCGTAGCCTTGCTCCTCGAGCCAGTCGGCCAGGTCCAGGGGATCAATGCGCTCGCCCCGGGCGATTGCCCGCGTTCGGTTCGCGAGCGTTTCGAGCGGGAAGGTGCGTTGCAGCAGCGCCGCCACACTGGTGACGATGAGCGGGGCGTGGGGCGTGGGGCGTGGGGCGTGATTGTGACTGCCGAACTCCGACCTTCGAGCGTTGATCTCTGACGTCTGACCTCCAACCGCTGAGCTTGGGTTCGCGCCTTCTGTTCCCGGTTGGCATCCGCGATCCTCGGCCAGCCTGACGAGCGTTTCCAGCCGTTCACTGATCACATCCGCGTGCGGCAGCCTGGCATCGTGCGGAAGCACTTCCCACGCAGGGTAGAAAAGGGGCTGCCCCCTGCCGATCGGCGTTCGGGAGTTGCAGCACCCCTGTAGAGTGGTCGGTGGTTGGCGGCTAGTCCGCTGCAGCAGTCCGCTCCCGTCTTCGGACTTCGGATTTCGGACTTCGGACCCTACGCCAAGCCACGTCTCCAGATCTTGCTGAACGCTCTCTTGCGCGTGCAGCCCTTCGGTGACCACGACAATCGGACGGTGCGGAAACAGCACACGCAACAACGCGGCCAGGAATGGCTGGGCGGCAACGCTGATGCCGGCGCAAGACAACACCCCCCCTTCCTCCAGACGCCGCGCCAGGAACTGAACGGCGGGAGCTTGTGCAACTCTAGCGAACAATTCGCTTGTCGCCTTGATTGCCAAATCCTGCGCCAAGCAGGGGCAAGTTCGCAGGCGCCGCGGTCGCGGTCAAGCCGCCAGCTTCCAGGTGTCGTGGCGCGCGCGGCAGTGGTCTGTCGAGCAAGGCGTTCGGTTGTAGTCGCTTCACCAATAGAAGTTGTCGTGCGGGGGGCCGACGACCTGTTCATTACGGCAGAACCAGGATTTCCGGGCGGTAGCGCCCCACAAACTGACTCGGCAGCTTGGGGTCAAGCGAACCGGGCAGAAAGCTTTCCAGTCCGACGTGGCCATCGCAAAAGGCCGCATTGGCTCTCTGGGAATGCCGGAAGTGGCCGTGAGGATAGTAGCTCGGGCCGGGGTAGTTGGTCGGATTATCCAGGTAATACCATTCTTCGAGCATGGGGGTCGAGCGCGAGGCGGGGGCTTGAAAGTCGTTCACCTGCGCCGCATCACCGAAAAGGGCGATTTCCGTCGGACGGCCGACGCGGTTGATGCCGAGGGCGGCAGCCCCGGGCGGAGACAGGAGCGCGTTGTAACCGTAGCTGCAGACCGGAGCGGCGGCTTTGAGCTTGAACTGCGAGAGCGCGTAATTGAGAGCGGGGCAAAGCCGCACCTTGCTGGCCGCCAGGTAGGGATAGAGCACACCGGCAGAGAGGTCCACGGGGCGGGTGCCTTCCGCCCCGTTGCCCAGCCAGCCAAACCAATAAAGCTGGCCGTTGTTCGTCACTCCATAATACCACTGGAAGCACCGCCCGCCGTGGTCGTCCCAATACATTTGGCTGGCGAGCGCAAGCTGGCGCAAGTGGCTGGCGCAATCCGCGCGCCAGGCGGAGGCTTTGCTGCGCGCCAAGACCGGCAGCAGCAGCGCTGCCAGAATGCCGATGATGGCGATGACGACGAGCAGCTCAATGAGGGTGAAAGCGCAGCCAGTGGGTCGGGCGGCGAGGGTCGGGCGGCGAGGGTCGGCGAGAGCCTGGCGAGCCGCCGGTTGACTGTGCCTGAACGCGAACGTAGGGCAGTGCGTCCCGCCTGCCCCCCTTGGAGCACTGCAGTCCGGCTTTGGGGCAGGCGAGACGCACTGCCCTACCTTGACGACTCGTTCAACCATCACTTTTCACGCTTTATCCCGTCTGCTTCACGGTTCCTGCGCCCGAATGCGATAGAACGCCCGAAACGTTGGCGGATCGGGATCCTGCAGTGTCATCAGGGCCTCGGTGCCGGCATTGGTAACGGAAGCCGGTTCCCACGCATGAAGATTGGTCGAACGTTCGAGCGTATAAACCCAATTCGTGTGGCCGTAGAAGTCCGCCTGCCAGAAGCCTTCGGTGGTCAGGCCGCTGGTCATCCGGGTGATGGGCTGGCGCTGAGCGGTCACCGTGAGATTATCCACCGTGCCATGGGCGAGCACCGAATCGTAGTCGTTGCCGGCGCTGCTGTAACTGCTGATGGAGAAGGTGTCCACGTGGAAGGTGTCCGCGGGCAGGAACTGGCTGTAGTTGGGGTTGCTCAACACCAGTTCAGGAGGTTGGCTGAGCGGCACGCCGTTGGTCGTCAGAGTCAGAGTGGCCGTCTGAGTAGCACCGTGATAGACCATCCGCACATGCACCGTCTGCTGGATCGGCAGCTCAGTCTCAAACATGCTCACGAAAGTTGGAGCATAATGGTAGCTGTCGTTTCCCGGGATGAACGACGGGACCGCGCTGGCCGGGGAAGGGTAGATGACGCCGCCGTAGTCGTAATAGCCGGAGGTGTAGTAAGCAAATTCGGCAACGTTCGGTGCGCCGCCCCAGGCGCCGCGCATGAAGTTGGTGCTGGTGGCGCTGGCCAGGTTTAGCAAACCGAGCCCGATCTGCATCGGCCCGGTCTTGCCCGGCTCGACCCCGCTGGCGATGTCGCTCAGCCGCAGGTCGAATTCCAGGGTGAACTCATCGTGGCGCGTGAGCGTGATGCCGAGCGAACGGTGGAAGTAGCTGTTGGGGCGCGTTGAGTCCCAAGTCACTTCGAGACTCTGGTTGGCGGCATTCCAGGCGAATGCGTTCGTGTCGCCGAATATCTGCCAGCCTTGCTGCAGCGGGTTGGCCGAGAAATCTTCGCTCAGCGTTATCGCGCGCGTGGGGGAGAGAATTGCGAATAAGCCGGCCGAAGCCAGCGCCAGGAACCATCTTGTCTTCATATGCTGATCTTTCAAATGCACCGCGGTTTTCGCGGGGCGGGTGGACGATTGAGAGACCAGCGCGGGGCCTGAAAGCAAAACGCCTTCAGCCCCCGGCAAATCGGAGAATGAAGGCATTCATCGAATCCCGGCGCGCACTCACGTGCCGGGCTGGCCCCATCCTTCTCTTTGACGGAGAAGTTGGCGCCCAAGGCGGGACCAGCGTGTTGCCGGTCGCGGATTGGGAACCATGACGAGCACCGCCAAACCGATATCCTGACTTCGGGCCTGGAACCTCACTCCCGCCTTCCCGGTCTCGGGTGAGACCAGTGGCTGTGGGAGCTTGTAGCCCGTTACAGTGGCGCAACCGTCCCCGATTCTCACGGGGTTCCCTGACGTTTGACGGTGATCAGGATGGACCCTAGGGTCCATCGGTTTCAAAGAACGCCTTGTTTATACGTCGCCGGCCGGACCTCGCCAAGCAGAATCTGCGTAAGATTTGCGCTGAGATCGCCTGGAAAGACGTAACCGGCCTAAAACGATAACGGCAACACATCCGCAGGATCAGGTGATCGCGAACGCCCCCGACGCGCACCAGGTCGGGCGCGTTTGGCCGGGGCTCCGCGCGCCTCCAGCTTGAGCATCTTCAAGTGACGCATGCAAATCCCGTGCGAGAGCGGGCCGAGCGCCGCACTGCCCGGTCTGGGTTTGCACCAGGCGCACACCGCAACGGAAAGGGGGAACTCGATCTGGTTCGCGGTCATGGCGGCGTAGTGGTCATTGCGGAGTCAATAATGGCCGTATAGCCGACCGGGCCGCCGCCGTCAAACACGAAAAGCAAGAAGAGCCACGATGCGGTCGCCGCAGGCCCGAGGAACCATTTGACGTATCGCCAGGACTGAATTACCAAATGGCTATGAAAATGGCGCAGATGACCAAACGCATCTTTTTGCTCGTGGCCGTGAACATCCTGGTGATGACCACCATCACCATCGTGCTGGGTTTGCTCCGCGTGGGGAACTATTTCCCGCAGGGCGGCCTGGCAGGTTTGGCGGTGTTCTGCCTGGTTTGGGGCTTTGCCGGCGCATTTATTTCGTTGGCGCTATCGCGGCTGATGGCCAAATGGATGATGGGCGTTCAGGTGGTTCCGCCCAATACCAGCGATCCTCGCCTACGCGGCCTGGTCGAAACCGTTCATGAGCTGTCCCGCGGCGCCGGTCTGCCCCGGCTCCCCGAAGTGGGGATCTACCAGTCCGACGACGTGAACGCGTTCGCCACCGGTCCCACCAAGTCCCGCGCGCTGGTGGCGGTCTCCACCGGTCTGCTGCAACGCATGGGCAGCCGCGAGGTCGCCGGGGTGCTGGGGCACGAAGTCACGCACATCGCCAACGGCGATATGGTCACGATGACCCTGATTCAGGGCGTGATCAATGCCTTCGTGCTGTTCTTGTCGCGGGTGCTGGCCTTCGTGATCGGCCAGGCGCTGCGCTCGCGCGATGAGCGGGGCGGCGGCGTGATCGAGTTCCTGCTGGTCATTGTGTTCCAGATTGTCTTCTCCATTCTGGGTTCCGTGGTGGTCTGCTGGTTTTCGCGCCAGCGGGAGTTTCGGGCCGACGCCGGCGGCGCGCGCCTGGCGGGAAGAGAGAACATGATTAACGCCTTGCAGGCCCTTGGTCAGCTCCACAATCCGCAACTGGCCGCCGCCGAGGCACACCGTGCCCAATCGTTTCAGTCGCTTAAGATCTCCGGTAAAGCCGGCGGTCTGATGGCGCTGTTCGCCACCCATCCGCCGATTGCCCAGCGCATCGCCCGGCTCGAACAAGGCGCGGCTTAAGTGCCGGCGCCCCTCGGGCTGGCAGCCTTGCTACCGCAAGCGCCCCGGGGCGTAGGGGTCCTGGACTCCGATGTAATCGCTCGGTGGCGGCTCCCAGCCTCGCTTGCGCCTCACGTTCTGCTGCCTTGCCATCAACTCGTGCACCATGGCCTCGGCGCTGGCATACTTTGTGAAATCAGCCGGCGGTAGAAACAAATCGTCCGGCGGGCGCTCGAGGCGAATCCTCGAAAGCGTCAGGGTGCGTGGCTCTCCGTTGACGCTGCACGCAATGCGGACGGGCATTCCTTTCAGTTCCGCCGCCCGCCAGACCTGGACGGCTGTTTCGGTTCCGTCGCTGGCGGTCACTTTCACGGCGGCTCTCTGGCACGCGTATCCTGAAATCTTCTCCGGGCTGCCGCCGCTGCCGCTCGACTCCACGCCGGCGAAGCGCACGGTCGAAGAGATGGGCGCATACCCCTGCAAGGGTCCATTCAGCAGAAAGCCCCGGTTTCCGTCCACGTGCCAGATGTAACTGAAGTCTTCGACCCGCGAATACTTGTCCTTGGGCGCGCCTGGCTCGGGTGCGAACAGCAGGTTGCTGCCCCGGCCCATGAGTTCACCGGCAAGCGTGTCACTTTGGTTTCCGGGAGCAGGGCCTTCGAGCACCGCATGCGCGCGGAAGCCATCCATGTTGGTTAGCAACACAGCCATGGCCCCGTTGAGAAAGGCCGGCGTCGCCGGCGCGGGAATCCCGCGTATGGGCACCAATACCTCGTCGGCTCCGTGTTGATCCGAGTGCGCGCATCCTCCACCCAGCGCGGCCACGACCAACACGCACAGGCCGGATGCCCACAGGCCGCCCGGGCTCAGCGTCGGCAGGTAATCCATCCTGCATTTCATGATTGCCATATTGTCGTTGAGCATACCCTGGCCGGCAAGCAACCGCACGCACGATCCTCGATTATAGGCCGGCCATGCCCGGGCCCCGCGCCCTTCGGTATCAAACCCGAGGCCCCACGACCCAACCCCCCGTCCCCGCAATGTTCCGTATTCGACCGGAAGGCGTCTCCGTAATCCCGCGCGTTGTGGCTCGGCGTGGCCGGAGCAACAATACCGCCGATGCAGGCTCGAGATGAGTTTGGCCGGCGAGGCAACGGATCCTGCGCCTCCCGTGTTCCGGTGTCGCGCCGGTTTGTCGCAAGGTCAATCCGCGCTCGAAGCCGGACCGGGCCTTGTGAAAGGCTCGGATGCCTCGTGCCAGCCGTCAGGGAAAGCCCCGCCTTGCTCAAATCGTCCGAACCGCCGCCACCGGACGGTCTCCTGGAGGGCTTCTGTCCGGAACCTGGCCAAGAGGAACAGATCGCCCTGAATGCGGGCGGCCGCCTGCTCTTCCTGCGGTTGACGGACGTTGGCTGGCTGGAAGCCGCTGCCAACCGCACTGCCCTGCACGTGGGCAAGGAGACGTACTGGGTGGATGATCGCTTTGCTGTCTTGGCGGCCAAACTGCCGGTCGGCGACTTCCTGCGCATCAGCCCCACTGTGTTGGTGCGCGTCGGACAGATCAGGGGGCTACGCCGCACGACCCAGGGCGGATGGCGGCTGTTGCTGCACAACGGGACGCGGCTTACCCTCTCCTCCGGGGGTAGATCACCAATCTGGCCGATGCCGGGGCGAATGGTTCAATGCGAAGGGTGTTCGCCCCCGGTTTCACGTGCCTGCTGATATCGAGGCGCGCGGGCTGGCCAATGAACCCCCCAGCGTCGTTGCCATTGACAGTCACGCGCGCGGCCGTCTCCGGTGCCAGTGTGCCTAACTCGAGGCTGACCTGTGTGCCGGTCAAGTCGGCTGGGGCGAGATCGCAGTGGCCGAAGAAGGGGTCGGCTTTCACCGGGCTGAGTGTGAGCTGGCCGCCGAGCATTCCCCAAGGACCGCCGCCGAAAGGCACAAGCTCGCGCGGGGATGACCAGCCGCTGTCATCGAACCCGGCCTCGGCCCAGCGCTCGGCTTTGGCGCTCGAGGTCTTCCAGTCTTTGCCGACGCATTCGGTCAGCGAGGCGCCGGAGGTCAGCTCGACGGTTAACCGGCCAATCAGCCCGGCGGGATTGGGTTCGTCGCCCGCGTTGACTGCGGCGATGGCGAGCTGGTTGGCGCCGGCGGAGAGAAGCGCGGTCACGTCCAGTTCCACCGGATTGCGCCAGCCTTCTGCGCTGCTGTCGCCGCGGCCGGCTTCCTTGCCGTTGATGAAGAGCGTGAAACTGTTGTCCGCAGTGCCGGCGAACATGGCCTTCCGGATGGAGGCGCCGGCGGGGATGGTCAGCAGCTTGCGGAAATGACGTGTGCCCGGCGGGGCATGCTGTTGCGAGTCCATTTCCGGGTACCAGGTCCAGGAGCAACCGCGAAGCGCCAGAGCCGGTGCGTTGTCGAAGGGCAGGGGAGGCTCCGGCCTTGGAGGCGAGGGGTCGCGTGTGACGGCGATCGTCTTGGCTGCCGGCGTGGTGCCGGGCTCCCGGCGGTTTGGCAGAGCCCGTTGCTGTGGCTGGAAGACGAGCAGAACGCTTTCGTTCGGTTCCATGGTCAGGCTCAGCTCGACTTTGCCACCTTCGCGGGTGAAGGGCAGGGCGGTGATCTCATTGCGCATGGCGTCCCAACACTCGGGTGTGCCTTCGGCAGTGATACGAAAGCGGAAGGTGCGGGGCTCGCCCTGGTGGTTCTGGTTGGCGATGAAGAACACGTCCCGGCCCGCTCGCACCCGGTGGAGCACGTGGAGCCAGTGATCGGTCCGGCCTTCGAGAACTTCCAGGGTGGGGTGCACGTTCGCATCCTTTGCCAGCACTTGCTGAAGCTGTTCGGGAGTGGGCTGCGCCGGCAAGAGGTAGGAACGTCCGCCGGCTGGACTGGTTCGGCACACGTTCAAGCCGGGTGTCGGCTGTCCCCAGATTGCCTCGCGCAACTGGGTGATGTCCTGCGCGGTCTTGCCGAGCGTTGCGGACTTGCTGGGCAGAAAGCCGTAAGCGAGCACCACGCCGCCGCGGTCAAGGAACTGCTTCGCCTTGGCCAGCGTCGAGTAGGGAATGACCTCCACGGGCGGCACGATGAGCACGCGGTAGCGCTCGTCGCGCATTTCGAAACCGGCTTGGCCCACCTTCGTGTCCTTTTCAAAGACCTCGTACGGCAGCCAGTCGCAGTCATAAAGCGCGTCCTGGAGGCTCTCGCTGATTTGGTCGGGCAGGACGTGTTTGCCGCAGTGCGCGCTCTGGCCAAGGTGGAGCAAGGCCACCGGGCACACGTGCCGGCCGCCGGTCAGCATGAGGCTCAGGCGGCTGGTGTAGTCGGCAAATACCCGGTAGAGCGGCCACCGTGGCTCGAATCCGCCGTTGTAGAAATAGGGTGGGCAATCCGTGTCCTTGGGCGCGCGCGGGTTGAAGGAGTGCGGTATCAGGAAGTTCACGCCCGAAACCTGCATGTGGTCCGTCCACCACTTCATCTCGGGATACGTGAGGTTCTGGCCGCGCGCGCCGAAGATCTCCACCATGGCCACATCGTCTTCTTTTCCGTAGGCGTGGCTGATGGAACTGCCCAGCTTTGGGGTCTGCCAGCAGGGCGCGTCGCGTGTCTCGCGCTTGCCCATAACAAATTGGTCGAACACGGCGTCAATCCCGCCCATATCGCCGTGCCCCTGCAGCCGCATCATGTCACCGGCGCAGAACTCGCGGTTCTGGTAGAGCAGCGAATGTTCCATGAAATGGCCGGTGGACTTCACGCCATGCTGCCGGCACCACTGGGCAATCCCGCCGTACATGGTGCGCCCCCACGCCTCCGCCAAGGCGTCCAGGTACTGGTAGCGCGCCGCCACCTGTTCTTCGCCGGCCAGCTCACCCTTGTAAGCGACGTAAGCCTTCTTCCAATCCACCTTCCACTCCGCTAGCACCCGGTTGAGTTCGGTGCCCCAGTCACCAGGCGTCTCGGGCTCGTCATAGAAGAAGCCGCGGATCGTCTTGCCGAAATCAGCCCGGTAGCGGTCGAAGTGCGGCTGATAAACGGTCTGCAGGTACCAATCCACGCAGTCCTTGCTCGCGCCGTCCACGGTCAGTTGCGAGCCGCCCACCTGGATCAGTCCCGGCGCCTGCTTGTGAGTGAACTTGAAGATGCGCCATTTCCCGGCGGGGGCCTGCCAGGAGAGCCGGTTCCCGTCAACGTAACGCGCGAGGTCAACCAGCGTGTCCCCCTCAACCTTGCCGTCCGCGGTCACCCGCCCGGCGACCGCTGCTATATACCGCTCACCGCCATAGCCTTCGGCTGCAACCATGCGCGGCCCTTCCACTTCGAGCGTCGCCACCTCCAGGCGCTTGGCTGCGTAGCGCGGCGGCACTTTCCCGGCCACCGCCTGGCTCGGCCACCATTTCTCGTCAAAGAGCCACAGGTGCAAGCCGTTCTTCTTGGCGGCGTCCAGGCAGATGTCCAGGTCGCGCCACCAACCGGGTCCAAGCCAGTCGTTATGCGGCCGGGATTCCGTGGTGAAGCAGCCGTTGCCGCCCTCGGCGACCTTCCCAACGTACGTCTCCAGCCGCTCCTTGCTCTCGTCGCCGTGCAGCCAGAACAGCGGCCCGGTGAAGCGGCGAGCTTCAGGCGGCAGCTCGCGGAATTGCTCTTCGAGGGCGGTGATGCTGGGATCGGCGGAGCGAGCCCCGGCGTCCGCCTCCAGGGGCCATCCCAGTCCAGCGCAGCAGATGGCGATGGCTGCGGTTTCCAGCCTTCGGGTGAAGACGGCGATCGGCGTTCTCATAGTTTGTCTTACGGCGCTACATGACTCCAGACAACGCGCTCCTGATCAATACGAATCTTTGGAGGCAACCGCCTGCGGCGCAAGCTTGGCCCCAGCCGTCTGGTTGGATCAACCCGGGAGAGCAAAGAACCGAAGCGGCTTGAATGGCAAGCCGGAGGTGGTCAAACCCCAATAAACCATATACAAACCATATACCAGACCGATACCGGCAATATAGACGCACGATACAGACCTTGGCGGTCAACACCGTGTACTCACGCTGTCAGTGCCGTGTCCACACGCTGCCTACAAGCCCCGGCTCGCCTAGCCGCGAGGGACCGTAAATTGCCCGCTCTCAACTCCATCGGACACCGTGTCAGCGAGGCCCATCCGGTGCCGGCTTGACCGGAGTGACATTCATGAACAGTCTGAGGCATGACTCGGCAACTCGATCAAGGCACGGTTCTCCCGAGCGACGCAGGACGCGCTCTTATTACAGGCATCATCGTCCTGTGTCTGATGGCGGTGGTGGGCGGCACGGCTCGGGCGGCGGAGGATTCGGCCTTCCAGGGCAAACACTATCGCGGGCGCGGGGACGTGGAATACCTGCGTTTGCTGGAGACGGCACGGCGGATGTTCGAGCCGGATCCGGAGCTCCAGAACCTGGCCATGCTTTACGAGCCGAAGTGGAACGGGCTGGTCGAGGGGCCGACCTGGGACGCGTGGTGGATTCAAAACTCTTACGGCACGACCTACGCCATCCTCCCGCTCCTGCAAGAGCCGTTCACTACGTTTCTCCAAAACGCCCAGGACCTATGGTTTGACCAGATGGGCGACGGCAAACGCGTGGGGGCCAAGGCGCCCTTCGACTGGGTCGCGCCCGACGGCTGCCTGTGCGACGCCGCGCGGCCAGGGTGGATTGTCTATAAGCAAGGTGATGGGCGGGTGGGCATCCACGATTGGGGCATGGAATTCACCGCGGCGGGCGTAGTGCTGCAAGGGGAGTTGCTGTTGATCAGCCGGGATGCCAAAGCGATTGCGCATTACCTGCCCATGCTGGAGCGAAGCGCCAACTTCATCGAGTCGCGCCGCGACCGGAAGAACAACCTGTTCTTCGCCGGCCCTGCGGGCAACCTGCTCGCGCCGAGCTACGCTGGTTGGAAGCGGCCCGACGGCACCTACGGCCAAGCGTATCTGGCGGGACTGTCGGTCACTTACATCGCCGCGCTGGACCGGCTGATCGAGCTGGAGAAACTAGCGGGCCGCAAGGAGCAGGCCGCGCTTTACACACAGCGGCGCGAACTGGCGAGGCGCGGGCTGTCGCAGCTCACCACCGACGAAGGCTACTTGATCCGTTCGCTCGACCCGGACGGCGTGAAGCACGGCGTGTTCGGCGCCGAACGGCACGGTTACTTCGAGGCGTCGCCCAACCATGACGCCATCGCGTTTCGCGTGGCGGACGATGCCCAGGCCGAGCGCATTTACCGGAAGATCGCATCGCTGCCCGGGCTGCGGTCGCACGATTTTGTTCTGCCCAACTACCCCTCCTACGACGACATGTATGAGAAGCCCGAGGGTCTTTGGGGCTACGGCACATGGGTCAACGGCGGGCATTGGTCCACCTGCGAGGCGCGGATGATCCTGGCCTACTACCGGCTGGGGCAGTTTGAGGATGCGCGCAAATCCATGCGCCAGTTGCTCACCTTCGCCGAGCGGTTCCGCATGGACAACCCGCTCACGAAGTGCGGCAGCGATGTCTATCAGCCCAACCAGCCCGTCAATCTCTGCTACGACAGCTTCGGCCCGGCGGCGGCACTCATGCGCGGCCTTTTCGAGTACCTCTACCGTGCGGACGGCCTGACCTTGGTGCCGCATGTGCCGCCCAGCGTCACGGAGCTGGAGCAGCTCGACCCGGTGCGGTTCGGGAACAAACAGATAATGTTGTCCACCATCGGCGCTGGGCCCATCACCTCGGTCAGAGTCAACGGCCGCAAGTGGAAGCAGTTCGATGCCGCAACAGTCTTTCTTCCCTACAGCAAGACGCCCGAGTCAGCCAAGGTTCAAATCGTCCTCGGGGAGGCCACGCCGGGAGGGCAAGCATCCGGGCGAGCCCAAACCGCTCCGGCCTCATTGGCAAACCAAGACGTGCGAGGGCCCTCGCCCTCCTCGGCAACGGACCTCGGCGCACTGGACAAAAGGGCTGCCAGATTGCGTGAGTTCGAGCGCCGATTGGCGGCCGCAGGATTAGGCGCAAGCTATGAAGCGGCCCATGCGCGCCTGGTGGTGGAGTGTATGGCGGCGGTGGGCCTGAGGCGGGAGCGGATCCAGCAGGGGGCGATCAAGCCCCTGCCGGACACCAGGGAAGCGGCGGCCGACCGCAGCTACATGCAGACCGCCCGCAAGCTGTGCGACGGCCTGGAAATGGTATTGCAGGGCTATGAGCAGGCGGAAAGCCGGGAGCAGCGGAAGATACACAAACTGTGGGCCCTCACCGGCCGGTAGCCAATGAGTCCCGAACACGCTTCGCAACCTTGGAAGCGCAGTCCACACCCGCCAACCACGCGAAATGACGCTAAAGGCAGGCAGATCCCGAATGGTTTCGAACGACCCTTAGCCGTACCTCTTCAGCAGCGGGGGAGCGCGCCCGCCCCGGGCGCAGTGGGTGGCGCACTCGCCAACCACCCTCGGGAATAGTTGAAGTGATCCACCATTCAGTGACTGCACACGCGCCACGGCCAGCCGGCGGAGGCGCCGGGCGGCAGCGCCCGGGGCGGGCGCGGTCCCCAGAGCTAACTCCATTCATACGGTTTAGGATGATCAACTCTCCGGACATCTGCTTGTTCCGCTCTTTCTGGCCCGGCCGACGTGACACGCTATTCGCTCGCGATGGCGTAGAACGCTGGCGGCTCAGTCCCCACAGCCGGGATGGCAAAAGCACCAGGCGTAACGGCGTTGGTGGCTACGCGTTGCCATTCGCACAAACGGGCGCACCGGAGCAGGACGAAGCGCGTCCCCGACCCGCCCGAATATTCCAGGGTGGAGCCGGCGAAACTGCCGATGCGGACCGGCGTCGGGACTGTGGAGGGGGTGGCCAGAGTGAACCGCACACAATCCACATAATGCTTATGGCCGTTGGTGCCACCGCTGACATAATGAAACTCGATTTCCGGGTTGGGAACCCCGGCGGTGTTTGTAAGCCAACAAACAAATCCCCACTTGTTGACCGAGTGGGCGGCCTGGAATGCGGTGGTATTAGTGGATTCAGCGGCGCCGCCGGACAATCCGCCGATGGCGCAGTTGGTCGAGCACACGCCAAAAACAATGTTGGTGGTGATGGGCGGGCTGGTCCACGAGGGCTGGGTCACTTCCACTCGGTAAACGGAGTTCGAGGCGAAGGAGCAGCCAGTGCAAACAAGCCCGAAACCCTCGCCGGGTGCAAGCGAATCGGCGGTGTGGGTGTACGAGCCCGCGCGTGACTGGGTTGCCGCGGTGCTCGTGGCCGCGGCAGTGCCATACGCCGAGCCGCCGGCAGGGATCCACCAGAAGGGCGCGTTCCAGTTCGTGGTGCTATTTGAGGTCACGCGAGCGCAATAGATCACCTCCTCCGAGGCAGCCACCATACCGGCGGCGGCGAGGCCGAGGGAGAGGAGCAGGGTTCCAGGGCAACGGAACGACCATTGTCTTTTCATTGTCAGGCGATGCAGTGGGACATTCGAGTGTTTGAGCCGGGCACAGGCCGGGGATCAGGGACCAGGGCGGCAGTCGGCCGGCACCCGTGAGGCGGTGAAATACCCAGCGACCAGCATGGGAGGCATCATAGGCTACACCGATCCTTCGTCAAGCTTTTTCGAAAAGCCGGAGCGTCAGGAGAGAAAGGGCCGGAGTTCCCAACGCGGTCCAGTATTCGTAGCTGTTCGGTTTGCAGTTGCAGATTACTGAGCGATGACGCGGAAGAACCTGGACTTCTCCGCGCCTGGAAGGAGTTTGAAGGTGAACGAACCGGAGCAATCGGTGTTGGTCTGCTCTGGAGTCCACTGGTTTAGCGATTGGGCGATGTTCGTGGAGCTCGCTAGAGCGAAGAAGTGGCCGACTGACCCGGTGCCGGAGACGGTGATTGGATTGCCGTGGAGGATTTCGGTGATCCGGGCTGGGGTGGCCGGGCAACCGCAGAGACTCTGGAACCGAACCGCGTCCATGTACCAGCGATCATGGGAGGAGATCGTCCCGCTGGCGTAGGTGAAGGTGACAGTCGGGTTGGGGGTGGTGTTGACGATGTAGCCGACCGGGATCCAGACGTTATTGGGCTGTGCGGCCTGGAATTGATGCAAGGACAAGCCTGTCACCACAAGGTTGTTCAGACCACAGAGAGTAGTGGCGGCGTCAACGGTCATATTCACCAGGAGGTTGGTGGAGCAATTGGTCGAGGTGGCCTTGGTTATGGAGATTCTATACTGGTTCACACACGGCAGGCTGTGGAAGGTCCAGATGCCGCTGGAGGAAGTCTGAGTGAGGTCGGTGGGCGTCACGGCCCAGGCACAATCATTCGAGTAGCCATACCTGACCTTTCTGGCGGCGAAAGGAATGACCGGGGTGGGAATCGCCTGGGAAACAGCGGTAGAGCCTTGCGATGAAACGGAGCCCGTCGCGCAGGAAGGCGGGCACGCGCCGATCTCCTCGCTGGCGCCAATCATCGAGGTCACGAAGAGGTCGTCCGCGCGAATTGAGGCGGCGGCAAGCACCAGCAAAGCCGCCAGCGAAAGCGACCCCCGGGCCAGGGAAGCCAACCTGCTGCGTTTGGCCATAAACCGCGAAAGGGCCGGGTCGGGCGACCCGGCCCTCTGAATGAGGCTTCGGTACGTCCGCAGAGAGTTAGTTGCTTCGAATAGTGTAGAACTCGTTGCCCGCCGGGGTTGTGGTGAAGCTGCCCGGCGAACCCGGGTTGTCGGCGCCTACTGGGGTCCAGGTGTCCCGTGTGGGGTTCGGAACCACGGCGGACTTCAGGAGGGTGAACGACGCGCCGGCGCCACCGCTGTAGTTGATGGTGACGGTGCCGTTGCCATTATTAACGATGCTGTCAATGGTCACCGACGCCTTCGTGACGGCGTTGACGGTCACCGCGTTCGTGCTGGACACTTCCTTTGAGCTCTCGTTATAGACGACCTTGGCTGAGACCGGGTACGATCCCTGGGCCGCGCTCCACGAGGCACTATATGGCGGATTGGTGACCGTCGTGATCAGGATCGAGCCGTTGTAGAACTCGACGGCCTTAACGATGCCGTCGTTGGTGACCACGTTGGCCGCGAGGCTGACCTGTGCGGGCAGCGTGACGCTGGAGCCATCCGCCGGCGCGGCGAGTGTGACCACGGGCGGGGTCCAAGCGGCCATGTTGGCGAACAACTGCTGCTTGGGCACGTACGTCTTGCTGATGTTCCCGGCATTGGTCCAGTAGAGCTGCGCCGACGCATTGCCGCCCTGCTCGAAGTACTCCAACAGGATGTCATGCTTGGCGGTGTCGAGCGTGATGGTCCCGGTGCGGTCGGTGGCGCCCTGCGGTATCCAGGAGTTAACCACCAGTTGCTTGTCAATCCAGAGGCGGCAGCCATCGTCGCTGCGGACGGTGAACTCGTAGCTGCCGGAAAAGAGCGGCTGGATCTGGCCGTACCAGCGCGCGGTGAAGTATTCCGCCTGGATCGCCGGATCGGGCGAGCCGGTTACCCAGTCGAAGGCGACGGTTGGATCCAAGCGACTCAAGTCGGGCGTGCCCCACGACTCAGGCACGGCTCCGCCGGTGAAGTTCGGCTGGTTGTAGTAGTTGCCGCGCAGGCCGACGCCGTTTCCGATGACGACATCTGCGGCGACAACTTGCAGAGAGGCGACGCTGCTGGTGACGGAGCCGTAGCTACCCGCGATAACCACGCGGTAAAAGCCGGTTTCGGTAAACTGCGCGGCGGGAAAGACGTCGCTGAGGCAGGTAGCCGTTCCACTGCCGCCGACAGCCGACCAGTTCGTCCCGGTGTCGTCAACCTTTTCCCATGTGTAGTTGAAAATGACGTCACCAGCCACAGGAGCGTTGGTGGCGCCAACGCAAATCGAGGCCGGACTGCCGACATTCACGACCGTGCTGACGGGCTGGTTGGTGATGATGGGCACCGGGAGCATCGGGGCCAGCGTAACGGGCAGCGCGGACAGGGTGCAGGATCCGTCGCTGACCTTGACGTTGTAGGTCCGAGTGACCTGTACGCCGTTGTCATCCCAGGGGAGAACCGGATCGGTGTAGGTTCGGTCGGTGGCGCCTCCCACATCCGCACCGTCCGCAACCCATTGGTACGTATAGGACCCTGAGCCGGTGACAGTCACACCCAGCGTGACGCTGCTGCCGTCATAAACCGGAGTCGTGTTGGTGATGGGGCCGACGGTGCCATTAAACTTCGAGCCCGTGGTGGCGCCGACGGGCAGAACCAGGTAGCTCACGATAATCGGTTTGGTCGTGTCGAGCTGAGGCAGATGTTTGCCGCTCGAGGCGTTGGCCATGACGCGCGCCCAACGGATGCCGCTGTTGTCCGCCCACTGCCACTGAATGCGGCACGAATTGGTCCCGTCGTACCGATTATTGCCGCTTACCAGGCTGGAGTTGGGTGCGCCGGGGAAGTAGTATCCGGCCGCAGATGGTAATGGCGCCGCATTGGGCGCGACGAAGGTCTGTACGGTGCCCACCGCGTAGCCCTCGAAGTCTTCGACGACGTTGGTCCCGTTCATGATCGAGTCAATATAAATGTCATACGGGCCGCTGTCGGCAGCATCCATGGCAAACATCAGACTTTCCAGAGAGCAGTAGTTATCGGTGTTGTTCATGGCAGTGGCAGTATTCAGCTCATAAGCGGTATCCACGCCATGCTGGAACGTGACGGTTTGCCAGCAGGTACCAGCCGCCAGTTGCTGTCCAGGTGCCGGGGCCGCGCCAAAACTCATCGCCGCCGTCTTAAGGATATAGGGTTGAAAAGTCGCGCCCGCGCCCGGCGGGGCGTCGCTATTAGCCCCGATCGGGCCGGCGTTGGTGGAGTTTCTCCAGCAGGCAAGGAACGCTCTGATTGATGGATTGGGTCCGCCGCCGACGGCGACGCCGGGACCGACTGCACTGGTGCAAAGACCTCCCAGCGAGTTGAACTTAGACTGCGTGGCGTTGACCAAATCTCCTTTGATCAAGGCACTGGTCGCCACCGCGTGTGTCCCTGCCGCAAACAAGGTGGGAGAGTTGGTTTCCCCGATCTTGACGCCGTTCGCATAGACGGTGATATTGGTCGCCCCAGCCGCCACACCCGCTACGTTCACGAACGTCTGGCCCGCGCCCAGCGGGCCACCGATTCCGGCCTGCGGAGCCACGCCGGTGCACGGATCCTGATACTCGAACCTAACAGCGTCCATGTACCACCGGCCGCCGGTTGACGCGATCGTCCCGCTGGCGTAAGTGAACGTCACCGTGGGGTCGTAAACGGTATTGGTGATGTAACCGACGTGAATCCAGACGTCATCCGGCGCCGTGGACCGAAACGCAGTCAGGGGGATAGATGTGCCTGCGACGCCGCTGGCATCGGCTAGATCGCCCCCGGTTGCCGTCATGTTGACAATAAGGTCCGGCGACGCATTGCCGCTTTCACCGTCGGTCACATAAATCTTGTACACGCCAAGATTCTGCAACTTGGTGAAGGTGAAGGCGCCGTAGGTGAGGTCGGTGGGCGTCACGCTCCAATAAGCAGCGGTGGTATTGCCATAGATGACCCTGCGCGCACCACCCGGAGACGGCGACGCCAGCGAGGCGGAGGCAGCGCTGGCGCCGGAACCTGAAATGCCGGAACCGGCGGCGGGATGGCAGGAGGGTGGGCACGCGGTAATGTCGGTGCCGCTGACAGTGCCGGCGTAACCGGTGACAAAGACATCTTCGGCCCAGAGGGATGTGGCGCCGAGTGCGAACAGAGTCAGGACTGCGATCAGCAGTGTAACTCGTGGGGGACTTTTGGATTTATGCATAGCAGGAGTTGGTGCTTACTGTTTGTAAATAAAACGAGTCAGGCGACTCATGTGACTACCATAACCTTCGCCAGCCGGGCGTTAGGGTCAACACTTTTCTCGCGCGTGGCCCCACATATTCATGTGAAGGATTGAGGATTGGTGGCAAACCTGTGCAGGTGGATATGGCTGAGCCATCCGGCGTCGCCCATTGCGCGACCGGTCCAAGTCGGCCCAGGAGTGAGCGGCGCCCCATCTATCCGGAGAACCCTATCGGCAGGAATAAAAAGGGCCGGGTCTTCACGACCCGGCCCTGTGAACTATGATCTATTGGTGAAGGCGCGCGTTACTCGCTCTTGATGCTGTAGAACCTCGGTGTTCCGCTCGGCGCAATGGTGAACGTGCCGGGGGTGCCCGTGTTGGTCTGCGCGCGGGTCCAGGTGTTGCGGAGAGCGTTCAGATCAGCGGACTCCAGCAGAACGAATTTCCCGCTTGGGCCCGCGGTGCCGCCGGTGTAGTTGATCGCGGTGGGGGTGATGCTGGTGATGGTGGCCGGTTGCAGCGGCGGAACGGGAGTTGCCCCGACCGGGAGCACCAGGATCTTGAAGGAGATGTCTTCGTCCAGGTTCACCAGCGGATTGGGCATGACCGTGGTGTTGAAGGTGTTGAACCGCATCCATTCGGTGAGGGCACCGCTCTTGAACTGCCACTGGACGCGCTGGCACCTGGCCCCGGAGTAGGCCGCCTCGTTCACGATCGTGGCATCGTCAGGGGTGGCCAGAATGTAACCGCTGGTCGTGCCCGAATAGTTCGGTTGATTGAACACCGCTCCGGCCAAGGTGCCCGCAGCAAAGCCTTCGAAGTCCTGGAAGACAGTGCCGCCATTGGCCAGGTCGTCTATGTAGATGTTAAACGGACCATTGTCCGAGGCATCATCGCTGACCAAGGCAATGGCTTCCAGGACGGCCCAGGTGGTGGACATGTTGGTAAGAGCGCTGATCGGGAACCAAATGTAGGAGGGCGTGGATTGAGCTTTGGTGGGGGTCACGGTGTCGCCGCCCAGCCATCCGGTGACGGTATCATCCACAAAACTAGTGGCCCCGGTCACATCCGCGTACTCGAGGTAGCCGCCGCCGTTTCGATCCCGCAAGAGCCGATAGCCCTCGGCGTCAGCCACGGCGTCCCAGGTCCAGTTCACGATAAACACGTCGTTGCTGGTCACCGCCGCGGATTGGGCTGGGGTGGCGGAGAAGATCTGTGTGCCATTGACAGTTTTGAAGGCATAAACCCGGAGCACGACGGATTCATTGGCGCTGTAGTTGTAGCCAGGGGAAATGACTGCCGCGGCTGCGCCGACCGCGTTGCTGGCGCTGGCAATGCCTTGTCGGCCGAGGTTGACCGTCACGTCTTGCCAGGCGGTGCCGGGGGTGATGCTGATGGAATCACCCTGAGGCGCGTCGCCCGACACCGTGCTGCACGGAACGAAAAAGATCTGACTGTTGTTGCCGGGGCCGCCGTTGGCGCCGGCGGGACCGGTGGCCGTGGGGTTCTCCTTGAGGCTCAGCGCCAGGCGCAGTTTCGGGTTGGCGCCGCCGCCCACCTGTACCCCGAGACCGTCCTGAGGCTTGCAGCCGTCCACGCCGCCCACGGTTTGCGTGGCGGCGACCTTGGCGCCTTTGACGAGGCCGGTCACCGTGACATAGTTATCGCCGTTAACGATGTCGGTAGTCTTGGTACCAATCTGCACCATGCCCGTGCCACTATCCTGCCAGACGGTGATCTTGGTGGCGTTGGTCACCGCGCGAACCCGGACCAGGTTGGTGGCGGTGGAGAGCGGACCACTAACGGTCACTCCGGGAACATCGGTACAGGGGTCGTAATATTCAAATTTGAATTGCTCGATCATGAACCGTTGCTGGGCGTTTGCGTTGACGACGCCGCCGACAAAATAGAGCCGGATCCGGGGATTGGCGCTGCCGATGTCGTTGGTCACGAAGCCCAGTAATTGCCAGCTTTGCGGCGATGGCTGACCATATTTGCGCTGGAACTTGTCCGTGTCCGGCAAGGAAATGGTGCAGCCCGAGACATTCGTGAAGCCGACTGTGACGTTAGTGCTGACATTGTTCGCGGTCGAGCTGTAAACATGATACAGCTTGTAAAGGCCACCGGGGACTCCCAGGTCGGGTGAAAGGACAATGCCGATGTCCGGGGTGGAATTGGAGAAGGCGTTACTGTGGTAGCGCGCCCCGGGAACAGTTACCTTATCGGTGTTGCCGGCTTTGGCACTCGTGTAAGCGCCATAGGTATCCTCGTCCAGGTAAACATAATTGCCTTGGGAGTTTATGGCCATATTAGGCCCGTTGCCACAGTCGAGGGTGGAGACACAGTTGGAGACGCAGGCGGTAACGTAAACGATGTCAGCGACGGCCGAGGTCGCGCCGAAAGCAGCCAGGAGCAGGGCTGTTGAGATGGGTTTGAGGATTTGTTTGTTCATACTTGTCGTTGGTTTGGCAGGCACAACCGCCTGTACTGCTACATGTTTAGCGACAAGCCCAGGAGAGTCAACCGGATGTTTTTCACAGGAATGACATATTCATGTGAGGATCTTGGATTCAGGGTGCCCGCAGAGGCTGACGGTTCTTGTAAGATTCGAGCCTGGCGGAGGCGACGGCGAGAAGGTTGCTCAGACCGGAAGCGGCGGCCACTTGGCGAGCCTCCTCGGCCGCCATAACCGCTTGGGCGAAGTCACCGCTTTCAGCGTAGGCGGCGGCGAGAGTGTGGAGGTACCAAAGGTTGGTGTGGTTGCTTAACGCGCAGGCGCGCTCGGCGAAACGGACGGCTTCCGGTCCATCGCGAACTTCCGGGCTGGGATGGGTGGCGAGCAGCCACGCCAGGTTGTTGAGCACCTCTTCCCAGTCGGGCCGCGCCTTTAGCACCTCCTTCAACTCGGTAATTGCTTCGGCAGCGCGGCCTTGCCGATGGAGAATCTCCGCGAGATTCTGGCGGGCGTCGGCACTTTTGGGTTCGAGGCGGATAGCCATCTCAAGTTGCGCCCGCGCTTGGTCAAGCCGGCCTTTTTCGGTCAGTGCTTTGGCGAGAGTGACGCGGGGGTCCGGAAACCTGGGCCTGGACCGCATGGCCTCCTGGCAGTGATAGATGACCTCCTCCAGGTAATCGCGTGGCGGCGGACGAGACTGCCCCGGGCCGGTCGGAGTGGATTCAAGGTTGACGACCTGGTTTTCGACGGAACCTCGCAGGCTTTCCTGATAGCGGTGCAGAGCCAGCAAGGCCAGGTTGTAATGAGCAACCCAGTTGTCCCGGGTGACGGTGATCGCGTGGGTGAAGATGGTGTCGGTGTTGCGCCAGAACCGGAGCTGGGCGCGAGTGAGGGCCGCGCACAGGACCAGCGCCAGCGCGGCGGCGATGATTCCCGCCCTGGCTGGAGGACGCCGGGACGCCAGGCATTCGGCGCCGCCCCAGACCAGCAGGATGAAGATTCCGACCAGCGGCAGGTAGGTGTAGCGGTCGGCCATGGCCTGGGCACCGACCTGGACCAGTCCCAGCACGGGCACCAGCAGACCCAGAAACCAGAACCAACCTACCAGCAGATAGGGGTGTTGACGTGAGCGCCACACTATGAGGCCGGAAACCACAACCACCAGCAGGATTGACCCGGCCACCGCCAATGCCGGCCATTGCGCGGGGTGGGGATAGAAGACGGCCAGGTCCTGAGGCCAGAACGTCTTGCCAAGGTAGCGCGCACAGGAGACCGCGGCGTTCGCCGCGCGGGCGAGGAACGAAAGCTGCCTTGCGTAAGACATGGCCTCGTGCTGCACCGTTAATGTCACCAGACTTGAAAGGGCGGCCAGCAGGAGGAACGGCAGCTTCTCCGCGAAGAGCGGAAGCAGAGTCTTGAGCCTTGCGTCTTGAGCCTCGAGACGAAGGCGGCCCAAGGGCCAATAGTCCAGGAGTAAGAACAGGAAGGGAAGCGTGACCAGCATCGGCTTGCTCATCAGGCTGAGAGCGAACAGTGCCAGGGAAAGAAGATAGACGATGGCAGATGGAAGATGGAAGATGGACCAAGCACCACGGACCACGGACTTCTGTCTCTGGACCTTGGAGTCTAGACGTTGGACTTTAGACTCCCTCGCATACGCCACGTAAGCCCAGATGGCGAGCAAGCCAAAGAACGCGCTCAAGACATCCTTGCGCTCGGCGACCCAGGCCACGGATTCGACATGCAGCGGGTGCAACGCGAAGAGAGCGGCGACAAGAGCGCTGCGCCAGACAGCGCCGGTGGTCCGGCTGAGCAACAAGAAGAGGAAGATGGTGTTGGCGACGTGAAAGAGCAGATTGGTGAAATGATGGCCGGCCGGGTTCAGCCCGAAGAGGTGGACATCGAGCATGTGCGAGAGCCAGGTGAGCGGGTGCCAGTTCGCGGCGTGGCCACTGCGGAAGGCCCAGAACACCCCCTCCCAGCTCAGGCCCTGCAGCACCTGTGAATTTGCGGTGACGTAATCCTGATCGTCGTATTGAGTAAGAAAGTCGTTCAGCCTGACTGGCCAGTAGGTGGCGAGCGTGACGGCCGCCAATGCCAGACAGATGGCTATCTTGCGGGTGGCGAAACTCATGAATCACGTACGGACCGCACTTGGGAATAGTTGCCCCAGCCGTCTCCGATCCTCAACACGAAAAGGACGTTCGGGGCAATGTCGGGCAGGGGCGTATGTTGATACCACCACGGCTCTCGGCAATCGGGACATGCGCGGAGCGCGGCTGTCCTCAGCCGCAGCACGTGCGTAAGGGAGGGGCTCTCGGGACAACGGGGCAGGCCCGCAATGTCGAGGCTGCTGCGGCTGAGGACAGCCGCGCTCCGGTGGCGGTGTCGAGATGTGCCCGTCGGGCAGGGGAGGCGCAGTTTTGGTTTTACCGGAAGGCAGGTTCGGCGGTAGGGTTGGGGTCGCGCCGCATGAACCGCGCCGGGCATAACCTTCTCAGAGAGTCGCGAACGTCCGTACGCCGGCAGACCCGGCGGACGGTGCTGGTGTGGGGGCTGACATGCTTCGGCGTCGCGGCGTCTTCCGCCGCGACTCCGCCAGCCGACGCCCTCGCGACGTACAGGGTGCGGTGCTGGCAGAGTGACGACGGCTTGCCGCAAAACTCCGTTTACGCCATCGCCCAGACGCGCGAGGGGTATCTGTGGGCAGGCACGCGCGAGGGGTTGGCGAGGTTCGATGGCGTGCGATTTACCTTGCCGGATGAAACGGCGCCTCGGGAATTGCGACATGGGTGGATCACCGCACTCTGCGCCGCGCGGGACGGGAGCCTTTGGATCGGCTGCGATGGATTTGGATTGGCGCAGTGGAAGGGGGGAATGTACACCCGCTTCTCGGAAGCCGACGGCTTGCTCAGCAACCAGATTCGTTGCCTGTTGGCGGGACGGGACGGCGCGCTGTGGATTGGCAGCGAAGGCGGCCTGACGCGATACAAGGACGGCAAGTTCAGCAACTTCACGGAGAAGAACGGTCTCCTGGCAAGCTCCGTCAGAGGCTTGTGCGAGGATCGGCAGGGCAATCTCCGCATTGCCACGGCCCGAGGCTTGAGCACCCTGAACAGGGAAGGAAGCATCCGCACCCTCGAGATCCGCCCGAAAACAGCCGCCAACTTGCTGAAATTCGTGTGCGAAGACCGACAGGGCCGCATCTGGACCGGCTCGAACGAAGGGCTCAACCGCGTGGAGGGGGACACGATTGCTACCTACGGCCTCGAGGAGGGTCTGCCAAACAGGTTAGTAATGACGGGCTATGAGGATCGTCGCGGCCAGTTGTGGGTAGGCACCTATCACGGCGTCGCGCGGATGGTCGAGGGCAGGTTCATTCCCTGGCCGGACCGCGAAGGGGTCTTTGGGGATCTGATCTATACCCTGTTCGAGGATCGCGAGGGGAGTCTGTGGGTGGGGGCGCAGGATGGATTGTATTGCCTGACCCCGGCGCGTTTCACGGCTTACACCACCCGGGAGGGGCTGACGCGCAACAACGTCATGTCGGTTTACGAGGATAGTTCGGGCGCTATCTGCATCGGCACCTGGGGCGGTGGACTCCGTCGGCTCGAGGATGGAAGGATTAGTCCTGGTGGTGAGAGTCAGCCTTTGCAAGAGGGCGAGGTGCTGGCTTTGCATGAAGGGCGGGACGGGAGCCTGTGGGTGGGGCTGGATCACGGCGGTGGACTGATCCGGGTGAAGGGCGGCTCCGAGGCTCTATTCGCCCGCGCGCCGGACTTGTTCGAGGCCGCGATCCGGGTGGTTCATGAGGACCGGGCGGGGGCGCTCTGGATCGGCACCAGCCGCGGCTTGAATCGTTTCCAGGGCGGCCGGTTCACCGGTTATACCACCGAAAACGGGCTGGCGGGGAACATGATTCTGGCGCTGTGCGAGGAGCCGGGCGCTGGTTTGTGGATCGGCACAGATGGCGGCCTGAGCCGGTGGGACGGAGCGACCTTCAGCCGCTTGGCCGTGCCGGGGGGGCCGTCCACCAACTGGGTCAACGCGCTTTACCTGGATGACCGCCAGACTCTTTGGGTGGGCACTCGCGGCGGCGGCCTTTGCCGGCTCAAGGACCGCCAGTTTACTGCCTACACCACGCGCCAGGGATTGTTCAGCGACGAGGTTTATGAGATTCTGGAGGACAACTCCGGCTTCTTCTGGATGAGCTGTCGCAGGGGCATCTTCCGTGTCCACAGGAAACAACTTGACGACCTTGCGCAGGGGATAAGGACGAGCCTTTCTTGCACGGCGTTTGGCCGTGCGGACGGGCTGCCGAGCGTGCAGTGCAATGGAGTGGCCAAACCGGCCGGATGGAAGGGCCGGGATGGGCGGCTTTGGTTCCCGACCATCCGGGGCGTGGTAGCGGTTAGGCCCGGTATCGAGACCAATGACCGGCCCCCTCCCGTGGTGATAGAGGAAGTCACCGTGGGCGGCCGGTTGTTGCGCTCGGCGGCGTTGCCCGCGAGCAATTCCGCGAACCTCAGGGTGCCGGCGGGCTGGGGCCGAATCGAAATCCACTACACTGCCCTCAGCTTCAAGGCGCCGGAGAAGAACCGCTTCAGGTACCGGTTGGAGGGGATTGATTCGGCCTGGGTGGATGCCGGCGCCCACCGCTCCGCCTCGTACGACAACGTCGCCCCGGGCAGGCACCGGTTTCGGGTCGTCGCGTGCAACAATGACGGGGTCTGGAATGAAGATGGCGCAGTGTTGATGCTGGAGTTCGCGCCTCATTTTTGGCAGACATGGTGGTTTAAGGCGCTGGGCGTGGCGGCGTTGGTGCTGCTGCTGATGGTGCTCTACCGGTCGCGCGTTGGCCGGCTCCGCGCCATCGAGAACCTCCGGATTCAAATCGCGGCGAACCTGCATGACGACGTGGGAGCACGGCTGACCAAAGTGAGCATGCTCACGGAGTTGGCGGACCGCGAGACGAAGGACAACCACCCCGGCAAGACATATATCCGCAACGCCTTTGGGACCGTCCGGGAGATCACGCGAGCGATGGATGAGATTGTCTGGACCATCAATCCCAAGAACGACACGCTGGACCACCTGGCCAATTATATTTTCCAGTACGCCCAGGAGTATTTCCAGGACACCGGGATCAACTGCCGGCTGGATGTGCCGGCGCAACTGCCCGATCGGCCCGTCTCCACCGAGGTGCGCCACAACCTGTTCATGGCGGTAAAGGAAGCATTGAACAATGCGCTCAAGCACGCCCACGCGACGGAAGTCCGGATCGGTTTGGGTGTGAACGATGGGCGGACGACGATTACCGTCACCGACAATGGCCGGGGCTTCTCAGTCAGTCAGGCCCAGGGGAAGGGCGATGGTTTGCAGAATATGAAGGAGAGGCTGGAGCAAATCGGCGGGTGTCTCATCCTGCAAAGTGAACCCGGCCGCGGCACCAACATCCGGATGGAGGCGGCAGGTGTATGAGAGGGCTGGCTCGGGCCGACCACACGGATGTCTGCTCCCGCAGACCAGCCCCGCGCTCAAAGAAAAGCGGAAAGGACGCAGCTCGCGCTCCAATACACATATTCATGCGATTGCGGCCGGGCGGGAGTGCTGGCATAGATTGGGGGCTGGACTGATCATGGCCATTAAGGTGTCCATTATTGAAGATGATGACTGGATTCGCGAGAATCTGGCCACTCGCATCAAGCAGGCGGAGGGTTTCACCTGCGTGGGCGCCTATCGCAACGGCGAAGAGGCGCTCCGGCAGCTTCCCGCCCAGGCGCCGGATGTTGTCCTGATGGATATCAACCTGCCGAAAATGAACGGCATCGAGTGTGTCCGCCAACTCAAGGGCCTGTTGCCCCCCACGCAGTTCCTGATGCTGACGGTCTATGAGGACAGCGACAAAATCTTCAACTCGCTACTGGCAGGTGCCAGCGGTTACCTGTTGAAACGGACACCCCAGGCCGAAATCCTTGAGGCCATTGCCGAGGTCCATCGCGGCAACTCGCCCATGACGGGCCACATCGCCCGCAAGGTTGTGCAGTATTTCAACCAGCGCGGCGGTCTCGGCACCGAGGTCGAGAAACTCTCCCAGCGGGAACGGGAGGTCCTGGAACACCTGGCGCGGGGAATCTCCTACAAAGAAATCGCCTCGCTGCTCTCGGTCAGCATTGATACCATCCGTGTTCATATCAAGGGCATCTACGGGAAGCTCCATGTGCATTCACGCGGTGAGGCGGTGGCCAAGTACTTGAGATCCTGAAGGATCGTTTGAAGCACCCCCGCTGAATGGTCAGGCGACGGCGCTTCTGCGAATCGCCTCCTTCGCCGATTCCAACCACGGGTCGGCGCAATTGACACTCAAGTTCGTTTCTCATAAATTGGTGCAATGCAGACAACATTGGTTCAGCAGAGCCCGACGGCCGGCCAATCCCCTGCTGCGGAAAGCCTGCGGCGGCGCACGGCAAACGGGCTGTCGCGTGCCGGGCTGCGGCGGGAGAAAGGCCGTCCCCGGGGGCGCCTCGACGCGAGGTCCGGGGGGACCGGTGGGCCCGCTGGCGACCGGAACTTGATTGAAGCCCTGGCCAACTCAAAGCTGTTTCATGATTACGAGCGGGCTTTCACCGAAGCCACCGGGCTGCCGGTCGCCCTGCGCGCAGTGGAGTCCTGGCGGCTTCCCCATCACGGCCAGCGCAATGAAAGCCCGTTTTGCTCGATGGTCTTGGAGACCAGCCGGGCCTGTGCGTCGTGCCTGCAGGTGCAGGAAAAGCTGGCAGAGGGGGCGAGGCAGGAACCGTGCACGGTCGGCTGCCCGGCGGGCTTGTGCGATACAGCGGTTCCGGTGCGTCTGGGCGATCGGCTGATCGGCTTCCTGCAGACGGGCCAGGTCTTTCGCAAGCGACCCACCGAAGCCCAGTTTCGCCGCGCGCTTCGCCTGGTGAGACAATGGGGTGTCAACATGGACCATTCCAAGCTAAAGGAAGCGTATTTCGCCACGAGAGTCGTCCCGACTAAACGGCACGAGGCGGTAGTCAAGCTGCTGGCCATCTTTGCCCAGCACCTCTCGATGCTCAGCAACCAGGTCTTGTTGCAGCAGGACAACGCCGAACCGCCGGTCATCGCCCGCGCCAAGGAGTATATCCTCGAGCACCAAACCGAGAACCTCCGCCTCGGCCACGTCGCCCGTGCGGTCAACACCAGCACCTTCTACTTCTGCAAGATGTTCAAGAAAGTAACGGGCATCAACTTTACCGACTACCTCTCGCGCGTGCGGATCGAGAAGTCCAAGAACCTCCTGCTCAATCCAAACCTGCGTGTCAGCGAAATCGCCTTCGAGGTGGGCTTCCAGTCGCTGACGCACTTCAACCGTGTCTTCAAGAAAATACTCGGCCAGTCACCCACCGAGTATCGGATACAGTTGCTGGGAACCCCTTAGCCGCGGCTTCCAATCTTGCGCTTGCCGCGGGCGATTCGCAGGCTAATCTCTCGGCCCGTGGATACGCCATTGCTCGACGCTGAATCTGCGGCCGGCCGCAGGCTTTTTGGGCTCAAGCGACTCAGCTCGCCAAATGACGCGGTGCCTTCGAGAAGACCCTCCCGAGCGGCTTCCGTCTCGACGCGCGGGCTTCACCCTCTCTGGCCAGCGGTTCTGCTCTGCCTGTCTGGCAGCCTCGCGGCCAGACTCCCCGCCGGCGCCGCGACCAATAATGCCCTCGCAACCCCAGCGGCGGGAATGCCCTCGATGCAGTGGATCAGCCTGTCGGATTCGCGCCTCGAAATACGGGGCTTGCCGTGGTTCGTCGAGAACGCCCCCGAGGTGTGGCGCCTGCCCAAGTCGGCGCGAACCGAAGTGCCCCGGGCGGTCTGGAACCGGGCGATGGTTCCCGACGGAGGCCGAGTCCGCTTCTCGTGCAATAGCACCCGGCTGGCGATTCGCACCCAGGCCGTTCAGCCGGGAGGCAAACGGTCGTTCTTCGACGCCTTTGTCAATGACCAACTCGTGGGTTCGGTGCGCGCGACTGGAACGCAAAGACTTGACCTGGTGTTCTTCGAGAACCAGGACCGGACCCGGAAGGACATCACCATCTACCTGCCCAACAACCAGCCGGTCCAAGTGTTTGCGGTCGGCCTGGACCCGGACGCCGAACTGCAGAAACCGCCTGCGTTCGCTCACAAGCGTCCGCTGGTCTGTTACGGGTCCTCCGTGCTGCAAGGCACCGGCGCGGACCATCCGGCCAGCACCTATCCCTCCATTCTGGCCCGTCGGCTCAACCTGGACTTTGTGAATCTGGGGTTCGGCGGCGCGGGCAAAGCCGAGCCGGAAGTGGTCGCCCTCGTCAAGCAGCTCCCGGCGTGCTGCTATTTGTTCGACTTGGGCAAGTCCTACGGCCTGCCTGCGCCGGAGCGCTATTCCACGATGCTGGATACCGTCCGCTCCGCGCATCCGAAGGTGCCCATTCTCTGCGTGACGCCCATTTACTCACTGAAGGAGCGCGAAGAGCCGGCCTACCACCAAAGGTCCGAAGACTTGCGTCTGCTCATGCGCCAGGCTGCGAACAGCCGCCGCGAGGCGGGCGACAAACTCATGTTCATGGCTGAGGGGCTGGAACTGTTCGGCGAGGCGGATAAAGACGCATTTAAGGACCCGACCCATCCGAATGATGAGGGCAACGAGCGCATCGCGGAACGGCTCGCACCACTCGTTAAGCAGGCCGTCTTCGGCGCGGCCCAACAATGATTATGAAACACAGCATCGCACTCCTACTGGTTGCTTTGACGACGCATCTCGCCGCCGCCAAAGAGTTCCATGTGTCGGTCAAGGGAGACGACCAGAACAGCGGTTCGAGGGCGAAGCCCTTCCGGACCATTTCCGCCGCCGCCCGCGTTGCGCAGCCGGGCGATGTGATCACGGTCCACGGTGGCGTCTATCGCGAGCGGATCGCCCCGCCGCGGGGCGGCACCTCCGATCAGCAGCGCATCGTCTATCAGGCCGCGCGGGGCGAGCAGGTCGAGATCAAGGGCTCCGAGCCGGTCCGGAACTGGGTCAAGCTTCAGGACGATGTCTGGCAGGTGACGCTCCCCAATACCCTCTTCGGCAGCTTCAACCCATACAGCGACCTCATCCGCGGTGACTGGTTCAACCCCAAGGGCCGCGAACATCACACGGGCGCCGTCTATCTCAACGGCAACTGGCTGGACGAGGCCCCCAAGCTGGACGAGGTCCTGCAGCCCGCGGGCCCCATCCCGCTCTGGTTCGGACAGGTGGACAAGGACACCACCACGATTTGGGCACAGTTCAAAGGGATAGACCCCAACACGCAATTGGTGGAGATCAACGTGCGGCGCACGGTGTTCTACCCCGAGCAGCCGGGCATAAATTACCTGACAGTGCGCGGCTTTACTCTGCAGCACGCGGCCACACCCTGGGCGCCGCCCACTGCGGAACAGGTCGGCCTGGTTGGCACACATTGGAGCAAGGGGTGGATCATCGAGAACAACGAGATCAGCCACTCGCGCTGTTCCGGCGTCACGCTCGGCAAATACGGCGACCAGTGGGACAACACCTCCGCCGACACCGCCGAGGGCTATGTGAAGACCATCGAGCGGGCGACGCAGAACGGCTGGAACAAGGACACCATTGGTCACCACATCGTTCGGAACAACATCATCCACGACTGCGAGCAAACCGGCATCTGCGGCAGCCTGGGGGCGGTATTCAGCCAGATTACGGGGAATCACATCTACAACATTTGGGCCAGGCGATTGTTCACGGGCGCCGAGATGGGCGGAATCAAGATCCATGCGTCCATTGACCTGCGCATCGAGCACAACCGGATTCACAACGCCGGTCGCGGCCTTTGGATGGACTGGATGGCCCAGGGCACGCGCATCACGGGCAACCTGTGCTATGACAATATCCAGGAGGACCTGTTTGTCGAGGTGGATCACGGGCCATTTCTCGTGGACAACAATCTCTTTCTGTCGCCCGTCAGCCTTCTGGACATGTCCGAGGGCGGCGCCTACGCGCATAACCTGATGACCGGGCAGATCATCAGCCGTCCCGAGCCCAATCGCGTCACGCCCTACCATCCGGCGCACTCGACCGTCGTCGCCGGCCTGATTGATACCAAAGGCGGCGATGATCGCTTCTACAACAACATCCTCATCGGCAAGGGCGAGACCTTGTCGGGCGCCGGAAAGCAGCCGGACCGTTCAGCCGGTTTCGGGCTGTGGGTGTATGACACCCGGCCTTATCCACTATTCACAGGCGGCAACGTCTATTGCAACGGCGCGCGGTCTTACTCGAAGGAAGTCAATGACGTCAGGCTGCCGAGCCTCAATCCCATGGTGCGGATCGTGGAAGAAGGCCAGAGTGTGTATCTCCACCTGACCTGGGACCCTGCCATGCGCAATCCAAACACCGTGCTTGTCACCACGGACCTGTTGGGTAAGGCGAAGATCCCTGGCGTTGCCTACGAGAATCCCGATGGCTCGCCGCTAAAGGTTGACACCGACTACCTCGGCAAGCGGCGGAGCAAAGCCAACCCGACACCCGGCCCCTTCGAGAAGCCGGGTCAGGGAGACCTCAAACTCAAGGTATGGTGAGGTGCATTACGGTTACTTGCTTCGTGCTGGCAGCAATCGCGGGTCGTCCAGATCCAACCGGTACAGCATCTGGTTGTAATCATAGCGCGGGGTCGGATAGGGCCGGTCCGCAAACGTCGCGGTGTAGGTGCCCTCGAAGATCAGGATCGGCGAGTCGGCCGGCGTAAACTCCGGGTGCAGTCGCGGATTGTAGAAGGTGTAGTTGTCGTGGCTCAGCACCTTGACGGTTTTGCCCCACGGACCGGTGGGCGCATCGGCTTCGGCGTACCACAGTTCCCCGAAGGTGGACGGTTTGCCGAACGCCTGCATGAAGACCGTCACCCAGCGTTTGCGCCAGGGATTCCACGCGATGTGGCCGGTGTGGGGCTTGACCTGCGCGCCATCTTCCGCCGAGCTTAAGGAGGCTTGGGGCTGGAGCGGTTCCCACTGGGCTGAGTCCTGCCAGGCCTCGAAGGTGGCGGGGCAACGCAACGCGGGCAGCGGATTGCCGAACAGCACCCACTCTTTGCCCTGCGCATCCTTCCAGAAAGCCGGATGCCCGTCCGGCGCCAACGGTTGCTTGGGCTGGGCCTCGGATTTAGTCCACAGGACACGGTGCTGGTCGAAAGCCAGGCGCTCCTCGTTCCACACGCAGAGGCCGCACTCGTAAGCCTCCATCGGCGGCTTGATCTTGACATAGGTGCCGACGAGCCGCGGCGTGCCGGTCTTGTCGGGAACGCTGACATAACCGCTGACCCAGGTGGGGCCGCTACCGGGCATCTTGGCCACGCCACGCGGCACGCCTTTCGTTTCGTCGGTGAAGTAGTTGAGCTTCAGCCGCAGCGGGGGCTCGAAACTCGCGAGCGGCTGGGGACTGGTGGTGGCGCTGGTCATGTCGAAAACCCCCAGCGGATAGTGGGCCATGGTCGTATCGCCCCAGGCCCAGAAGAGCTTGCCGCGATGCACCGCGTTTTGCACGCTGTCACAGCCCAGCATGCGTGACTCTGGCCAGTCCAGCTCCCGCCCGCACTTCTGGCTCTCCGCAAACAACCCGCCGCCGGTGCTGCGCCCGAGCCGCCTCGCGATGATCGTGCGGTTCACCTCGACCTTGAGCGTCTGGCCGGCCTGGGGCGTCAGGCGCACCCCGCGGTACCCAAAACCGTCCTTCGGCCTTTCGTAGCCCTGCCCGAGAACATCAAACCAGGTCTCCCGCCCCATCAACTCCGGCAGGTCGAAGGCGATCACCCCGCCATTATCCGTGACGAAGCGGACGTTGTGGGTGGTGCGCAGCTCGACCAGCGGCACGGGCCAGCCGCTGCCTTTCTCGACCACTTCGATCCGACAAGGCTCGATGGCCAGGAGCGCGACGGGCGACAGCCAGAGGCTAAACCAGAGCGACGCCCGTCGAGCGGTGGACATCGCGTTGCGGCGATGATTGGGGCGACCTGTTTCTTTGTTGGATTGCAGCAGGGACTTCATTGGTCAAAAGCGTTCTTCCCAGCCTTAGCTTCAGCTTTCAAACACCCGGCGCACAAACTCGCGGCTCCGACGGTGGTTTTCCACCACCGAACGGGTAATCTTCGTGCCGGGCTCAAGGGCCAGCTCGACTGTGAATCGCCGTGGGAGCTTGTGCGCGGCGGCATACTTCGCCACTGCGGCATAATCAACGTCCCCAGTGTCCAGATCCTCCCACCAGACACCCTCGCGGCTCTGGCGCAGGTGCCACGTGACTACCCGGTCGCCGTATTGCTTGAGCGCGTCCATCGGCATGACGCCACCCTTCCAGACCCAATGAACATCGTAGCAGAAGCCGACCACGTAGGGTTTGGTGTGATCGAAGTTGTAGTGAAACTCCCGCGCCTTGTTGGCCATTTCCGGCATGTGGTGGTGGATGCCAAGCCTAAGGCCCAGCGCGTTCAGGCCCTCACCCAGCTCGGTCAACGCCGCCGCTTGCGTCTTCAGTTCCTCGTCCGTCTTCTCCCGCCCGATCGGGTCCGGGTTGCAACTGATGACCTGGAAGCCGGCCTGCTGGCAGACCTTGGCCGCGGCGAGCACCTTGGACACCGTCGCTCCGGCCTGGGCTGCCTCGTGCAGGCGCGCGCCGGTGTAAATGCTCACTGGCCGCAGGCCCTTGGCCTTGGACTGCTCGGCGAACTTCGCCGTCTCGTCAGGCTTCACTACGTTCACAAAACCCTCCAGGTAATCATAGCCCGCGTCACGCAGGGCGGACATAACATCCTCCGGGTCGAGCTTCTTTTTGTCGCGCTGGGCATATTGCCCCCAACCGTAGATGTTTGAGCCGACCAGCGTCTTCTGCCCTGCGGCGGGCGGGCTCTCCGCCGCAATGCTCCGGGTGAGAGGTGACATCACAGCGCCCATTGCCATCGCCGAGCCAACCTGCTTGATGAATTCGCGCCGGGACGGGCGCGCATCCAAACTGGTAACCGAACTGTAGTAGTGAACCATACTCCTATTCAAACCCCGCTCGCCATTCCGCGCCAGTGAAAACGAGGCATCCGCGCAGCGGCCGCTATTTCGCTCGCTTCGGAGGGCATGGTATGGGAACCTCTGGCCGGACTGGATTAGAAAGATCATGAACACACAGGACCCCAACGCCACGATGGCGGTTTACCTCGACCTGGAGAACATCGCTCTCGGCGCCCAGGATGCCCATTACCCGGCGTTCAACATTCAAAAGGTCCTCGAGCGCCTGCTCCTGAAAGGGCACATTGTCGTCAAGAAAGCCTACTGCGACTTCGAACGCTACAAGACCTTCAAGCGCGACCTGCACGAGGCGGCTTTCGAGCTCATCGAGATTCCCCACGTGCGGCAGTCCGGCAAGAATTCCGCCGACATCCGGATGGTGGTGGACGCGCTGGACCTGTGCTACACCAAAGGCCACGTGGATACCTTTGTCATTATCAGCGGTGACTCGGACTTCTCACCCCTGGTGAGCAAGCTGCGCGAGAATGCCAAGAAGGTCATCGGCGTCGGGGTGAAGAATTCCACCTCCGACTTGTTCATCGCGAATTGCGACGAGTTTATTTATTACGACGACCTTGTCCGCGCGGAGCCGTCTCGTGCGCGGCGACGCACCACCGTAGCGAGCGTTCCTTCTGCGAAGCCTGCGGAAGGCGGGAACGAGGGGCCTTCGCTCGAGAAGGCCTTTGACCTGGTGGCGGAAACCCTGGAAGCCATCACCCAGGAACGGGAGGCGGACGAGCCGATCTGGGGCTCGATGATCAAGCAGGCGATCAAACGCCTCAATCCCGGTTTCAACGAGCGCGCTTACGGCTTCCGTTCCTTTAACGAGTTGCTCCTGGAAACGCAGAAGCGCGGGCTGCTGAAGTTGGAGGCGGACGAGAAGTCTGGCGGCTACCGGGTCCAAGCGGTGTCCGAATGAGCCAGCGGCATGTCGTGGTCGCCGGCGGGGGTGCCGCCGGCTTCTTCGCCGCGATCGTCTGCGCGGAAGCCTCCCCGGAAGCCAGGATCACGGTGCTGGAGCAGAGCCCGCAGTTCCTCGCCAAAGTCCGGATCTCGGGCGGCGGGCGCTGCAATGTCACCCATGCCTGTTTCGATGGCCGGGAGTTGAGCGGCTACTATCCCCGCGGCGGCGCCGCCTTGCTGGGGCCGTTCACAATCTTTCAGCCCCGGCACACCATCGCGTGGTTCGAAGCCCGGGGTGTAGAGCTCAAGACCGAGGCGGACGGACGAGTGTTCCCCGTGAGCGACTCATCGCGGACCATCATCGAGTGTTTGGTGAGCGCGGCGCGAGCGGCGGGCGTCGAGTTGCTTGCCAATCGTGGTCTGGAGGGAGTTGCCCGGCAAGATGAGGGCGGTTTTGCGTTGGTGCTGACTAACGGCGAAGCGCTGGGGTGTGATCGGTTAATGCTGGCCACCGGCGGCTGCCGCGGCGCTGCGGCCGGCCGATTGGCGGTCTCACTCGGTCACACGCTCGAGCCGCCGGTCCCTTCGCTGTTCACGTTCCATATTGCCGCTCCGTGGCTGAAGGAGTTGGCGGGGATTTCCGTCGCCTCGGCCGAAGTTTCCATTCCCAGCTTTGGTCTGCGCGAGCGCGGCGGCTTGCTCATCACGCATGCGGGCTTGAGCGGACCGGCGATTCTTCGACTCTCCGCCTGGGGGGCGCGGACGCTTCATGCGGTGGAGTACCGATTCGCGCTGCGCGTCAACTGGCTCCCACACCTGGACCGCGAGGCGATCGCGGGGCAACTGGAATCCCGTCGTGCTGCGCAGCCCGCGCGGCTCGTCATCAATACCCCACTGCCGCCCTTGCCGGCGCGGCTCTGGGAACGTCTCGTCGTGGCCGCCGGCGTTCCGCGGGAGACCCGGTGGGCGGAACTGTCGCGGGCCGCCCGCCATCAGCTTGTCGAGCAGCTCATCCGCACGGAGTTGCAGGCGGCGGGAAGAACGCTCAACCAGGACGAATTTGTCACCTGCGGCGGGGTGCGCTTGAACGAGGTGAATTTCAGGACCATGGAGAGCCTGCTTTGTCCGGCGCTCTACTTCGGCGGCGAGCTGCTCGACGTCGACGGGCTGACCGGCGGGTTCAATTTCCAGGCCGCCTGGACTACCGGCTGGATCGCGGGCAGGGCCATGGCCAGGGCGATCTGACTGGAGTCAATAGTCCCGAGGCGAAGGGAGTCCCGCGCTTCATGCGGGCCCTCGGGGAACCCACGATCCTGACCCGCTATTTACTTCCTCAGCCGAAAGTACTGTGCTCCGGTCCCGACCGGCAGACTCACGGTGTAGCGTCCATTGGTGATCGTCGCTCCGCCAACGGGCGTCCACGTGCCGGAGGTCACGCTCGACTTGGCCTCCAAGGCGAAGCCGGTCAAGGTGGCTTGCCAGGACACCACCACGTTCGTATTGACGAGGTTTACGCGGAGGTAGGGGAGGGCAAACGCCATCAGACCATTGTTGGTATCCAGCGCGAACAGTTTCTCGTCGCCGAAATCGAGCGCGCCGCGAAAAAGAGTATTGGCGTTGTCGGTGGGCACCTTCACGGACTGCAGGAGCACAGGCCCCTCTGTGGGGCTCAGGTGGCTGATGTCATAGAGGTCAACGGTGTCGGGCGTGGCAATCGAAACGCCCGCCAGCAGGTTGTGCGCCGTGTCCAGCATGATCGGCTTCACGCTGGCCGGGAACAGCGACGAATCCCACCACTCGAGGCTGTTGGTGTCGCCGGTCAAGAGATCATACCCGATGTGGACGAGTGTGGCACCGGCATCCGACTTGCCCCAGAAGGTGTTGCCTTCGCCAAAGGCGGCGCCCTGGAGCACCGCCCCAGCCGGAATGTTCGAGATCAGGTTCGGCACAAAGTTTACGCCGTCGGCGGTCGTCATCACGCAGATGTATGCCTGCCCGCCCGAAGGCAGGAGGATCTGGGTGTTTGTGCCCGCACCCCGCACATCCAGCGTGTTTCCCCATTGGAGGTTGGCGCGGCCGGAACTCGGATCGCCCTTGAAGGCGTAGGTCCACGTTGCGCCTTCATTTGCCCAGCGATAGATCGTGGTGACCGTCCCCGGGTAGCTGCCGAAGTTCGCGCCGTAGATCACGCCGTCGTCGGCCACGCCGATCATGAGTAACTTGAACGTGCCGCTATTGGTGCTGATCCCGGTGACGTTCATCGTCCCGGCGTCCGCCCCGGTCCGGGCGTCCAGGAGGTTTACGCTCGCTCCACCGGCCATGTTGGCCAGGACAAGGTGGCCCGTAGCAGGGTTATAGGACATGCCCCGCTGGTTGTTGCCGGTGCCGGTGAGGTACGAGCGGCTGCCTGGCGCTAGGCTCCAAATAGGCGTCATAATGCCGGGTGGCAGAACGGTCAGATGCGCGCTGAAGCTCATCACCGTCCCGCCGACGTTCGTGACGACCACCGCGTAATCCGCCTCGTGTCCGGCCTGGACATTGGTGATCACCAGGATCGAGTTGGTCGCATTCGGCACATCTATCCAGTTCGTCTGCCATTGGTAATAGAGCGGCGCGCTGCCTGTTGCAGACGAGGCGAAAGTGACGGTCTGACCGACAAAAACAGTCGTCTCCCGTGGGTGCAGGATCATGTAGGGCGGCACCGGGTCGCTGTTGGCCACAAGGTCATAAGCGGCCAACCCGTTGTTGCTGTCCAGGGCGAAGACCATGCCCGGCGCGAACTGGACGGTCCCCATGAAAAGCGAGTTGGGCACATCGGTGGGCAGCGCCGTGCTGTTGAGCAGGACAGGCGGGGCGGTCAGATTGGCAATGGAGAACAAGTCCACCGTGTCCGGGGAGGTCACGTTGATCCCAGCCAGCAGGTTGCTCGTCACTTCGACCATCAAAGGTCCGGTGGTGCCGGGGAAGTTGGTAACGCTGAACTGGTGCAGAACACTGGCGGTCCAGGTGTTGGTGTCGAGATTAAGGTGGAGCAGGGGACCGTCCACCGATTTAGCCCAGAAGGTGTTGTTTGTGCCGAAGGCGACCGCGATGCCCATCTGGCCCGGGCTGACGTCGGTTTGGAACACCTGCGCAGTGAAGCTTGTTCCGTCCGCCGTGGTCAGCAGAGCGCCGATCGTGCCCGTGCTCGAGGTCACAAGAATCTCCGTGCTCGCGCCCTGCCCGCGGACATCGAAGGTAGTCCCCCACTGCTGGATGTTGCCGGCTCCCGGATCGCCGGCGTAAGCGATCCCCGCGACGCTGGCCTCGCCATCCCACCGATAGACTGTGAATGCGGGGGTGGCGGTGCCGATCGTCCCGAAGTTGGCGGCGTAAATCACGCCGTCATCCGCAACGTCCACTTTGCTGAGCAGGAACGTGCCGGCGTTGGTGACGCTCGTGGTATCCATCACACCCAAGTCATCCCCGGTGAGCGCATCGAGTAGGTGCACGGAAATGCCGCCGGAACGGTTCACGAGGATGAGGTGGCCGGTGACGGGATTAAAGGCCAGCCCGCGCTGGTTGGTGCCCGTCGTCAGGTAGGTCCGGTCGCCAGGCAGGAGGGCCCAGCGGGTCTGCAGTTTCAGGCCTTGCGCGCGTGCCGTGGAACCGGAAACGCACACGAACAGAATAAGGGGTAGAACTTTGGAAGTGAGATGTTTCATCGCTTTGACCTACATTTCACTCCGACAGGACCCCAAATCAAGTCTTATGTTTTGCGTGTGCGGCGGGGCTGCCGCTCCGGCTCTACCGCCAATCCCGCCAGACCGCGGCGGCGGACTGGCGCAGCTTCTCGGGCGTCCAGGCCGTCTGGTCGGGCGGCGGCACTGAGCTCCCGGGGCAGGCGGCCAGGAAGGTCAGTTCCTGAGTTGCATGGGCCGGCAGTCCGAGGGCGTATTCCACCCGGCCGCCGGCGTAGAGCGACTGGTCGTTGCTGCCGCCCACCGCCACGTAGCGCAAGGCAACGGCATTGAGCTTGCCGGCAACGACCTGTTCCAGGTTGGGGCTGGCGTCGGCCGGGAACAGCCAGATCGCATTCAGGATGGGATTGTCGTCAGGGGCGCCTGGCTTGGGCAGAACGGAGACATCCAGCGTGCCGTCGCCGTTCGCATCGGACGCGGCAAAGACGATGGCTCCGGGCCGGTGCTGGCCCCAGCGAGCCAGCGGATCAACCTCCTGGGGCGGGGCGCCTTCGACCTGGCAGATGACTGGGCGCTGACCGGCCTGCGCCCAATGGCTTTCGCAGAAGCCGAGCAGGACCTTGATCCTGGCCTTGGGGTCAACCTTGAAGTGGTATAGGATTGGCACGCCGCCCATGCCGGCACGAATGTTCTTGAAGGCGGGGTCGCACTCCACCGCCGGTTTGGCCCACCCGCGAATCGCCACGGCGTCGTCCGCCCACCCCCAGTCGCGCATCGCCTGAGACACTCTGGTGCCGGTGGGCAGACCCAGCACAGTCCGGCCGCCGAGCGTGACCGTCTTCAAGCCGAGACGGACGGTCTCGGGCAGGGCGAGCGAGAGTTGCAGGGGTGTTTCCTGCCCGGCGGTTTCGGCCAGGCGCACCGTCAGGACGTCGAGGCCCGCCGGCCACGCCGGGGCGCGGAAAGCTGTCACCGTGAGGGCGACGTGCCCACAGCGCGACTCCGCCTGGGCGGCCGGAATGACGCCGTCCAGCTTGATGCTCTGGACCGTGGCTGGGCCGGTTGCGGTCAATCCGTCGCCCGCCACATTCACCGCGATCATCCCCCAGTCCTCGACCAATCGGCCCTGGTCGTCCATCCGAGTGGGCGGCAGCCCGGGGGAGGTGAACGTGACTTCCGCACACAACTGCGCGGCTAAGAAGAGGCAGAGCAGATTCAGAACGATCCGTGAACGCCGAGCCTCATGCTGCCAACTTGTCTTTGTCATTGGGTTTCTTGGTCCGTCTATTTCACATTCCGCTCGATTCATCTACGTGGTGTAGCCGCCGACGTTAGTCGGCGCACATGCCCGGCCGCGAGGATAGCGCCGACTGACGTCGGCGGCTACGGGGGCTTTAAATGTTCGATCTAGTCCTTCACGTTTCACGTGTCACGTTTCACGCCGGCTTGCCATGCGTGGCGTGCTCCGGCGAATGGACGACCTCGATGCCGTAGAGCTGGCAGAACGCCTCGACCGAGCGCCGATGGTTGCCGAGCACGACCACCTGGTGGAAGCCGAGCACGTCGCGGCAATCTTCAACATTGTCCATCTTGATCTCCACCGATGTGCGGCAACCGCCCGCGGGCGGGGTGTCAACGTTGCTGACCACCGTGCCGGTATCGAGGATGAGTTGATTGGCGTCCTTGAAGCGGACAAGGGACACGGGCGCGCCGACCGGCCAGAGCACCTGCACGGAGACACCTAAGGCAGACTCGGAGTGGCTGCGGAGGATGTAGGGCGCGGGCTTCTTGTCAAAACCGCTGAGACGCGTGCCTGCCACGCAATGGGAGGCGATGAGGAGGTTCTTGGCGGTCTCCGGCACCGGATCATTCATGTAACCCGGGCGGTCCAGCAGGTAACTGGTCAGCATGAGGGAGGCCGCGCCGAACAGGTCGGCTTCGCAGCCGCAGGTGATCCCCAGGTCCTGGAAGATGGTCCAGGCGCCGCAGGGCGGGGTGGGGACGAGTTTGGCGCTGACCATGCCGAGGCAATCCATCGAGAGGGCGTTGGCTTGCTCGTCGGTGAGCAGCCGTTTGGCGGCGGTATAGACCCGGGCGGAATTGAGGCTATCCTGCCACGTCGGCTCGACCACGCGTTTGGCATGCTTGCGGAACGTGCTGGCCACGTCTTTGACCTCCGTGTTGGCGGGCATCTGGTCGAACAGCTCATTGAAGGTGTTGCGCGGGATGGCGCGGACCTTGGTTCCGAGGCGGTCCAGCACGGTTTCGTTACGCTGCTTGCCGCGAATCCAGAGCAGGCGCGTCTCCTCGAACATGCGCTTGGCGCGGATCATGCGCAGGCCGTCCTCGACGGCGGGCCATTCGAGCGAGGAGACTACATGGACGCCCGACTGGCGCGAGACGTTGTTGACGTGGCCGGTGAACGCAGTGCCGATGGGAGCGAAGACGATCAACGGCACGCCGCCTTCATTGGCCAGGCGATTGACCCACTTCCAGCATTGCATGTGCTGAAGGATGACCAGGATGCCGTCAGGCTTCCGCTCGCGGACAGCCTTCAGCAAGGCCGTCATCCCCGCTTCGTCCTCTATGGGCTTGTTCTCCTCGTGCAGCTCGATGGCGAGTCGCCGGCAGGAGCCGGCCAACTGCGCTCGGTACTCCTTCTGGCGTTGGTCGAGGTCGTATGTGGTGCCGGGCCAGCCTAGCCAATAAGGCCGGGGCTGCTGCAAGATGACGGCGTCCACGCGGACCTTGGGGTGGGGGCGCAACCCGGCCGGATCAACGAAGTCGGGGTCGGCCTTGCGCGACTTGGCCAGGGCCGGAAAGAACTCTCCGCTGAAGGCCAGCCCAGCCGCAGCGGTAGTAATGACTTGGAGACAGCGGCGGCGGGACAGACAGCCGGAGCATTGATGATGAGGAGTTTGCATAAGGTCGGAGGTCTTACACTGCATGATTCATGAGGTGCGAAGGAGGTCCTACCCTACCGGCGTGAGGACGGCAAGCCAAAATCGTCGCGACAGCGAAAATCGTCGCCCCTCGGCACGCGAACACCCGAGGAGAAGCTCAGTGAGTTCTACTGGGAGACGGCGGCGTTAAGGGGGTGGAGAGCGGAATGCGGCGCCGTGAAACCTCACCATGTGGAAGTGCAGGCGTTTGGGGTCAACCGGGTAACCGCAAATCCGGCAGGGCACAGCACCGACCGAATCTGCAATCGGCTGCTCCAGCAACGGTTCGGCGCTACGTTTCCCGGCGTCCCCGTTCTTGCGCCTGAACCTTCTGCCTTTCGGCCCCTTCCCGCCCGGCGGCGGCATTCCGCGACTGCCCGATTTGAAGGCGCCGCGCCGCCGCCTAGTCATCGGCATGCCTCGCCTTCAACATCGCTGAGAAGCGGGCCGCTTTCTCCTTGCGGCGCTTCTTGGCGCTGGGCTTTTCAAAGCGCCGCCGGATCCGGAACTGCTGCAAGGTTTGTTCGCGGTCAAGTTTCTTCTTGAGCCGGCGGATGGCTTTCTCCACCGGTTCACCTTTTTTCAGTCTAATTTCGGTCATAATTAAGTAACAGGCTTCGGACGCACTTCCCCATGCAGGTCATTGTGTCGCCTGGCATGGGTCTGGGTCTGCCGGGTTCCAAACCCCAAAGGGGATGCCTCACGTGCAGATTCGCAGCGCCCCCAAGCTAGCGGGTTCGGCCACTGAAGCCTAGCGCAAACCGTAGATTTTCCGCAACCCATCGGCATTGTAGCTCTGAGTCGCACCTTCACGCGAGCGGATTTTCAACGCGGGGCCAACCAGCTCAACCACTACTCCGGCGAAACCGTGGGCATCAATATGCGCCCCCAGTTTCGCGCCGTGAATTCCTGGACAGCTCGGGAATATCGCTGCTCATGCAGCGCGAGGTTCCGGGCGGTATCGAGTGACGGCACGGCTGCATAGTAACCGGCCGCCAGGGAAAGGGAAGCTTTTTAACTGCCCAGGCTGTACCAGGAAACAAAGTTGCTCATAACAACGTGTCAGTTGTGCAGTCAGCCGCACTCCGGCGGTAGCGTCAAGATCGGCCCCGTGGTCCGCTCCGCTGCGAATTGTCTCTCGTTTTGCGTCCGGCCGCACTACCTTTTGATTGTGGCGAAGCATCTATCTCTGTGACGACCAAACTGTTCTCTGAACTGGGGCTTTCGAGCGAACTGCTCAAGGCCATTGACAAGCTCGGATTCGAGCAGGCGGCGCCCATTCAGGCTGCCGCCATTCCGGTGTTGCTGCAAGGCAAGGATGCTGTGGGCCAATCGCAGACCGGCTCGGGCAAGACCGTGGCCTTCGCCGCGCCGGCGATTGAAAAGGTAGTCGTGGAGGAGCGCACCACGCAGGTGTTGGTCCTTTGCCCGACCCGCGAGCTGGCCGTGCAGGTTGCGGAAGAAGTCCACAAACTGGCGCTCTTCAAACGCGGCCTCCACGCGCTGCCCATCTACGGCGGCCAATCCTACGATCGCCAACTCTTCGGCCTGCGCCAGGGCGCGCACATCGTCATCGGCACGCCCGGCCGCGTCATGGACCACATGCGCCGCGGCACGCTCCGGCTCAACGCCGTGAAGATGGTGGTTCTTGACGAGGTGGATGTCATGCTCAACATGGGCTTCCGCGACGACATCGAGCTGATCCTCCAGGGCACCCCCAAAGAGCGGCAGACGGTCTTCTTCTCGGCGACCGTCCCACGCCCGATCCAGAAGTTGATCGAGAAATACTCGCGCGAGCCGCAGAGCATTCGCATCGAGCAAAAGGCGATGACGGTGCCGACGGTCGAGCAGGTTTATTACGAGGTGGACCGCCGCTACAAAGTGGACCTGCTGACGCGCCTGATTGACATTCACGACTTCAAGCTGGGCCTCATCTTCTGCAACACCCGCCGCATGGTGGACGACCTGGTGGAGCACCTGAATGCGCAGGGGTACTCTGCGGACCGGCTCCACGGGGAAATGACCCAGGCGATGCGCGACCGTGTGATGAACCGTTTCCGCAAGTCTGGCCTGGAGTTCCTCGTCGCCACCGACGTGGCGGCACGAGGCATTGATGTGGAGAATATCGAGGTCGTGTTCAACTACGACCTGCCTTATGACGGAGAGGATTACGTGCATCGCATCGGCCGGACGGGCCGCCAGGGACGCAGCGGGCGGGCGATCTCTTTCGCCGCGGGGCGCGAGGTGTTTCAAATCCGCCAGATCGAGCGGTATGTGAATACGAGGATTCACCGCGCCATCGCGCCCACTGCCGATCAAGTGGAAGAGGCCCGCGCCAACGCGGTGCTCGACAAGGTGCGCGCGACGCTAAAGCGGGGCGCCTTTAGACGGCAGGATCAATTCGTGGAACGATTGCTCGAAGAAGGCTTCAGCTCGACCGACATCGCCTCCGCACTGCTCCATCATTTGCAGGGCGGGGAAAGCGCGTCTGGTTCCAAAGTCCGGGGCGAGGAAGCGATGCGCCCTCGCCACGAAAGACACGCGAGTCCGGTTCAGCAAGGACGTTACGCTACTCCTGATGAGCGGCCACGACGTAACCGCGACGAGCGCGCCGACCGGCGGGAACCTCCTCCTGGGCCCCGGCGGCACGAGACTGCGGGGCCTGGACTGGTCAAAGAGCGCCCGGCCCCAGCCAAGCCCCTGCCTCAAGTGGCAGCGCCCCCAACGCCACCCGTCCTCCCGACCGCTCCACCGGCTCCGCCCCACCGGCCGAAAGCCGGCCGCCAGACGACGGAGGGGCAGACGCTCCTTCACCTCAATCTGGGCGCGGAGATGGGCGTTTCGGAAACAGATATCGTCTCGACGATTCTCGGTGAGACGGGCCTGCCCCGCAACGTCGTCGGACCAGTGGACATCCGGGAGCGGCATTTGTTTGTCTATGTGGCGTCCGAGCACGCCAACAGCATCATCTCGAAGCTGAATCGCGCCCAGATCAAAGGCCGCAAAGCCAAGGTGAAGCTGGCATGATGAAGAAGCCAGGCACGACCAAACCCGTGGAACGGCTGTTCCCCTTTGTGCTGCGGTCGCGCAATCTGCTGGTCGGACGCGACACGCTGCGGCGAAGCAAGAGCCGGTTGCACTTCATATTGATCACTCGCGACCTGTCGGAGCCGAGCCGCGCCGAAGTGCTGTCGGATTTCGCCCACTACCCGGTCGTGCAACATTACACGTCGGCGGACCTGGAGCAGTTCTTCGGAGTGAAGGCAACGAAGGTGATTGGCTTTCAGAAGTCGGGCCTGGCGCAGTCTATTTATGCCGAGCTGAAGGAGCATCGGCTCAACAAACCCGGAGACCGTGGGCCAGTTCCCCGCCGTGATAGGGATGAAACTCGCCGACCAGGAAGACCCCCTCCGGAGGCGCCGCCGCCAGCGCTTGACTGAGCCAGAAGCCGCGTCCTGAAACGGCGCCTGCCGCTCAGCTACGAGCGGGCGTGCGAGAAGCGATTTCGGCTGGACGCAGCGTGGCTCAGAATGATAAGTTGCTCGAATCACGAGATTTGCAACGATCAACCGGGCCTCGGCCCCTGCCGGGAGGGCCGGTGAGGCAACCGTGTGGGCCCGGTGATGCCCCGGTGAGTATCCCATGTTGATCGGATCAACATGGGATACTCACCGGGGCGTCGCCGGGCAGTCACGCTGGGCAAACGCCCCCGGCGGGCGCAGGTCCTGACCCACGGCCAACGGTCTGCCCCGTCTCTTGGAGGATCGAACGGTTCTGGTGAGCTTGAGGCCGTCTGTCCAACCGCGCAATCCGGAGACGCTTGGCGCCGACCATTCCTCGAAGCAGGGCGTGTTAGTTAACAACTTCTCGGATGAACCGCTTTTTCTCGCGCTAATCCGCGGACCACGCCGCTATGCTTACTCATCCGTGCAGCGCTCACCCGCTCACCTCGCGAGCGAAGGTCGCAGTTAGGGCGTGCGCGCGGCCAATTCCTGCCAGCGCTCGTATAAGCGTGCCACTTCGGCCCGGCCGGCCTCCAAATCTGCGATCAGCCCGCGTGCTTCCCGCGAGCGGGTGGCGTGGAATTCGGGGTCGTTCAAGGGATCTGCAATTCGTAGAGGCAGTTCGTCATTGCCGGAACTTTGAGTCGGGGATAATCTTGTTGCATGAAAACAGTGACGAAACAGCAAGCGGTTGAGGGATTTAATACGATCGGCGATCTAGCCCATGCCGGGGAGACTGTCATTGTCACTCACGGAGGCAAACCATGGATCAAGCTCGTGCCCGCTTTCAAGCCGAGGCCGGGCAAGTCCGCAGCCGCCTTTAAAGCCCGGCTCGATCGCGTCTCGTCCACACCCATTCCTGGGGCATCCGAAGTCCTCTCGCGGCTACGCCGTTGAAAATCTACTTTGACACCTCCTGTCTGGTCGCGCTTTACGTGCCCAACGACCATACCGCCGCGGCCTTGCGTCACCGTTTGCGCGCCGGGCGGCAGCCCATCCTCTTCACGCCGCTTCACCGCCTGGAGTTGCGGACGACCGTGCGTCAATGTGCCTATGGTGGCTTGATTAAGGAGTCCGACGCTCGGCGAATACTGCGCCACGTCGAGGAAGATTTGGACGACGGAACCCTGATTCACGAGCCGCTGGACTGGACGGAATCACTGAGGCAGGCTGAAGCGGTGGCTGAACGGCTGGCTTGGACAAAGCCATGCCGTTCGCTTGACCTTTGGCACGTGGCAGTTGCCTTGGAGATTCAAGCCGGGATCTTTTTGACTTTCGACAAGGACCAATTCGCTCTGGCCCAAGCGGCTGGATTGCGCGCCGTAACTCCGCGCTGAAGCGACCGTGGCCCTGTCAGTCCCGTAAAATCCCATAGCCTCCTTGCCCTGCCGCTCTACCACAGCAATCGGCCGCGCGGGCACTGTCGTTCATGCCTACGCTGGTTCAACTGCGCGGTTCTGGTATGCGAGCCGCCAACGCCTCCCAGCGCCCGTATAGTCGCGTTACTTCGGCCTTCGCGGCCTCCAAATCTGCGATCAGCCCGTGCGCTTCCCGTGAGCGGGTGGCGTGAAACTCAGGGTCGTTCAGGGTGGTCTCCAGTTCGTGAACGCGAGTTTCCGCAGCTACAATCGCGGCTTCCATCCCTTCCAGTTCACGTCTTTCCTTGAAGGTGAGTTTGGCCGGACGGGCCGGCTTGGGCGCGCCGACGATGTCCGATTTTCGCACGGGGGCTTTGGCGAAGCTCGCCCAAGGCTTGCGGTTGGCATCCCGCTCCTGCTTCTTCTCAAGATAATACGAATAGTTGCCCGGTTGAACGAACAGTCCGCCCTCCTCGAAGGCAACTATCTGATCGCAGATGCGGTCGAGGAAATAGCGGTCATGACTGACGACCAGCACGGTGCCATCGAAGTCGGCCAGCGCCTCCTCCAGCATGCGCAAGCTGGGCAAATCCAAATCGTTGGTCGGTTCATCCAGGATCAGCACGTTGCCACCCCGCCGGAGCACCTTGGCCAGCATCAGCCGGGCGCGCTCGCCGCCGGAGAGCTGCGCGACCGGCTCGTTCACCCGCTCGTCCGAGAACAGAAAGCGGCGCAGATACGAGCGAGCGCTCAAACGTTGTTCGCCGAAAAGCAGCGTCTCGTTCCCGTTCGATATCTCCTCGAGTACCGTGCCGGTGCCATTGAGCTGCATCCGGGCCTGGTCAATGTAGTTGAAGACCACGCGCAGCCCGATTTTGACCGTGCCTTCGTCGAGCGGACGCTCGCCGAGGCAGGTGCGCAGCAGCGTGGTCTTGCCGACGCCGTTGCGGCCGACGATTCCCGTGCATTGCCCCGGCTTGAGCGAGAGCGTCAGTCCACGGAAGAGCCAGCGTTCGCGCTCGCCTTCTCCGACCTTCGCCCCGGCGTGGCCCAACTGGATGGCGTGGTTCCCCAGGGCGGGCGACGGCGGGATGAGCAGGTCCATTTCCCGTTCCTCGGGCGGCGCTTCGAGGCCCTTGACCTGGTAAAAGGACTCGAGCCGATGCCGCGGCTTGGAACGTTGGGCCCGGACTCCCGCGCGCACCCAATCCAGTTCCTCGCGCAGGAACCGTTGCCGCCGCCGCTCGGCCTGTTCGGCGATCTGCTGCCGGACGGCCTTGGCTTCCAGGTACGCGGTGTAATTTCCCGGATGAGCAAAGCAGCGCCCATCCGCCAGCTCAATGATCCGCGTGGCAATCACGTCCAGGAAATAGCGGTCGTGGGTGACAAAGATGACCGCGCCGGGGAACTCGCGGAGGAAATCCTCCAGCCAGAGAATGGATTCGGCGTCCAGATGGTTGGTGGGCTCGTCCAACAGCAGCAAGTCCGGCTGGGCGGCCAAGGCGCGGCACAGCGCCACCCGCCGCTTTTCGCCGCCGGACAGCGGTTCCACGAGGTTATCCAGCGGTGGCGCGGCCAAGGCAGAGGCGCTCGCATTGATGCGCGCCTGCAACTTCCAGCCGTCGGCACTCTCGATCTGATTCAGTAGAACCGCCAGTTCGCCGTCCGTGCCGAGTCCTGATTCATAGCGCCGCAGCCATTCCATCAGGTCCGCCGCGCCCGCCTCGATGTTCTGCCGCACGGTAAGCTTGTCATCCAGCTCGAACTCCTGCGGCAAATACCCGATGCGCAACCCGCGACGCCGCGCCACTTCGCCGGCATCCGCGTTTTGATGCCCCGCCAGGATGCGCAATAGGCTGGTCTTCCCGCAACCGTTCCGGCCCAGCAGCCCGACCTTTTCCCCCGGACCAACCAATAGCGTCACCGCTTCGAGCAATCGCTGATGCCCATAGGCCAGGGCGAGGTCGTTGGCGGTCAATAAGGCCGGGCCGGTAACGTTCATGCGCGGGAGGTGTGCCGCTCAGAGGCGGCCGGGGCGCAAGGCGGTTTCAAGCTGGCGAAGGTCTTTGGGCAATTCCGCGGTCCAGGTCATGCGGGTGCCGGGCTGGTCCGGGTGTTCGAGAGTGAGGGTTTCTGCGTGCAAGGCCTGCCGCGGGAACTCGATGTGCGCATTGGCGAGGTCCGGCCCGCGCAATCCCGGGTTGTAAGTGCGGTCGCCGAGCAAGGGCAGCCCGGCATTCGCTGCCTGGACACGGATCTGGTGTTTGCGGCCCGTCTCCAGCCGAAGCCGCAATTTGGTGACGAAGCGCGTGCCGCCCGCGATGGGAAACTCGGCGATCACTTCGTAGTGGGTGATGGCCTCACGGGCCTCGGACCCGGCGGCCCGAGCTTGCGTTTCGGTAAGGACATGCTGGCGGAGTTCGTCCCGGCTCAATTGCAGCCATTGCCGCCAATTGCCCTGGGGCGTGCTGGGCCGGCCTTCCACAAAGGCGACATATTCACGCTTCATCGTGTGCGCCTTGAGCTGCTCAATGAGGTGGTGGCGCGCGCGGGGGTTCGTGGCCATGCAGAAGACGCCGCTGGTATATTGGTCCAGGCGATGCACGGGCAAGGGTTGCAGCCGGCGATAGGCGGGCGGCAGGGATCTTCCAGCGACGCTGCGGTCCCGGGCCTTAAGTTTGCCCGCCAGGAAGTCGGCGAGGATGCTCAGAGCCGAAAGGTCGCCCTCGGCGGCTGGTACTGAGATGAGGCCGGGGCCCTTATTGACGATGGCGAGGGCAGAGTCCAGATAGAGCAACGAAACCCGCGGGTGAATTTGCCACCCGGAACCACACTCCAGGGTGGTGGCATGGCGCCCGCGCAGCTCGAGGGTCTCGCCGGGGTCGGTGATGCGGTGGTGGGGTTTGCGAACGACCACGCCATTGACGCTCACGCGCCCCGCCAAAATCCATTGCTTGGCGCGGTTCCTCGGTGTGTCGGGATGCTTCCGCAGCAACCAATCCAACAGGGGGCTGGCGTTCGTTTCGTCCACAGCTCCGATCGCCCGGCATCGGGTTCCAGTTCCTCGGTCTTCGACCATGCCCGGTTGAAATACTCTCCGGTGGCCGCCCGCCTGGCGTCCGTCAGCCGCGATAATGCTGGAACATGCTGGCCAGTAATACCACCTCAGGATGAGCCGCCGCCAGCTTGGGCAGGATTAGGCGGATGCGGGAGCGGTAGCCGGCGAGCTTCTCGCGCAGCGGCTCCAGGTTATCCACCTTGTCCCACTGAAGCTTGTGAAGGTCCAGCACCAGGCGGTTCTTGCTCCGCGCCAGGGATTCACGGATTCGCTGCCCCAGCCGCTCAGAGTCCGCGTGGGATAGCCGGCCTTCCAACCGCATCAAAACCTGCTGTTCGGCGTGCTGCCGCTCGACCTGGATGGAGAGATTGGGAAACGTGGCTTTGCGACGGAGTTCTTCCCACAGTTCAGCTCCGGCCCAGTGTCGGGCCGGCATGCGATACGTCGTGCGTATCAACTTGGGATGCTGGAAGAGGTCCAGCTTGAGCGTCAATCCCGTCCACAGGGCGGCGCCGACACCCAGCACCGACTTGAGGCGTTCTGCGAGCGTTGGACTACCCAGCTCTGCATGGACGCCCTTCTCCAGTTCGCCAATCCAACGCCGGACGGCGGCGTTGGGGCCGAGCAGCCTGCCCGCGAGGAACGCCGGATACGATGTCCGCATCTCCTTGGCGTAAAACTGGGCTTTCTGGCGCAAGAAGCGATTCGGTGAGTTCTTGAGCTTCCGGTAGCCGAGCAGCCACGCCTCCATCGTGCGGAAGATGCTCGGGCCGAGGCGCTCGAAATCCTCATTGAAACACCAGCGTTGCAGCTCCTCGATTTGCTCCGCCGACAGCGTCGGGTGTTTGATCGTCGTGGCGAACCCATCTGCCCGCCGGTAGAGGTATTCGGTGTCTTTGGCATACACGTCCTGCCACCGGTTTTCCTTGGTAACCCGCTCGTGAAACGGCGTTCCCGGAACCGGGCCATAGATCAGAAACTGAGCCAGGGCCGGCTTGAGCTTCATCAGCCCGTCCAGCTCCTGCGCCACCACCTCCGGGGTCTGGTAATCAAACCCGAGGATCATGGAGGACAGAACGGTGATGCCGTGCTCGCGAAACTCGGTGATGATGTCCTCGACTGGCCGGCCCTGCTGCTTGGCGTAGCCGGAGCGCGTCCCCTCATACCCGATCCAGAAGCCGTCAATCCCCATCTCCAGAATCTCCTCGACGGTGTATTGGCTGAGCGCCTTGATGCTGGAGAACGCGAAGATCGAAAGAGTCTTGCCGCCCTTCATCACGCAGTCGCGGAACTCCATCGCCCGCTTCTTGTTAAGCAGGAAATCCTCATCAATGATAAGCAGGACCAGGTTCGGGTTGATGTCCAGGTAACGCTCGGCGACGGCGTAGATGTCCTTGCCCTCGGGCAGCAGTCGGACGTGCTGCCGCTTGAAGAAGTGCGAGGTGCAGCAAAAGTCGCAGCCATTCGGGCAGCCCAGCCCGGCGAAGATTTGTCCCGTGGTCGAGACCTTCGAGCCGAATACCTTGAGCGAGCTTATCAGCAAAGGCTGCGTGTAAGGCATCGGCAGCTCCGGTTCGCCCAAGAGGCGGCGGAAGAATGCCACCCCTTCTTCCCGGCAGAAGTAATCGCCGTAGGGCTTAAGCTCCTCGTCCTTGAGCACCGTCCCGTAGCCGCCCAGGACGATCTTGCTATTGGGCGCGTATTGGCGGATCAGCGCGACGGTCTCTTTCATCTTGTGCATGACCGCCAGCAGGAAAGAGACCCCCACGTAATCGTAACCCTTCTTGAGTTCGCGGATCAGCTCAGCCTTCGACGGATACTGCAACACCACCGCCGGGGCATCGAGGTTCTCCGCGATATACTCGAGGGAATAATGGACGTTGACCGTTCGTGGGCTGAAGAGGCCCTGGGCGCGTGTCACTTGGCCGTAAAGGAGTTCGTACCCGACAGAAGGCGCATCACCATGGTTCGGCCCCAAAGGGCGACACACGGTGGTTAGCAGGACTTTCTTATGCATAAAACAGTTACTATGACCCTCAGCGCCTCACTTTCCAAGGTATTTCGCAGGGGGGCCAGTGCTTTGTTCGTATCCGGGCGATAGCCCAAAGCTATGGGCGCAAGCGGCAACGGCGGAAGTGGTTTGATTCGGTTGTGATCAGCCCGCTATGGTCGCTCGGTCCCAATTCGACGATGGCCCCGTACTTCCCGCAAGCAGCAGTGTCAACCTGCCCAGCGGGTTTCCTGGGCGAGACCCGTTCGGCTTTTAACGCTTTTGCCGATATCGAAAAAAACCCATTGACAGAATTTGTGGCTCTTCCTATAAATGATGCCGTTTCTGGGAAACTGTGAAACTCAGCTTCAGGTACGCATGAGAACGATATCTGGTGGGCGGATTTTCTGTCCGATTGTCGTAGGAGTCAGCCTTTTTGCCATCACTGCACTCGCCCAGGACTGGTGGGTCGGTGCCGGGCCGGTCTTTCGCCCCGGCTTGCGCGTCAGCGT
>CAZVFC010000054.1:0-62087 GCA_964625855.1 uncultured Verrucomicrobiota bacterium
ATGCCCGGGGTCGTCCCATCGCACTTCTGGCTGATGGAGGTTAATGACGGAGCTGCGAAAACCGCTGTTATCAATCCAACATCGGCCACCCAGCCATCCGGGGCTGATGGCCAATTGATGTTGTACCAAGTGTAGTAACTGCCGGTGCCGCCAATCTGCGAGACGGTCGGTCCCCCCGTGACCGTTCCCTGAGTGCCCGAGGCCTGAGTCCCAATGTAGGTTCCTCCGGCGGTTTGCCTGACCCAGACAAGCCCGTTTGCCTGGACGATGTCCCCTACACTGAAGGCATGTGCAGTAATGCCCTGCAAGCAGACGAGCCCGGTGAAAAGTGCGACAGCCTCTACGCCGGTGATGCGCGGGAGTGACTTGCGCAATTGCTGGCTGAACGGCCAGCCGCGGGCGAACCATTCTCGAACCGACCGAGCCTGCCACCGTGTCTGGCGTGTCGCAGTAATCACTTCGCGCTTCACGCAATTGCCTTTGGCAGCAGTAGCCGCGCAGCCCCGCCCCAGTTCGCGAGCCTGATTCACAATTAGTTTCCTTCCACTTTGTTCCGATTAAAGCGCCGCAAGTTGGGAAGTCAATCTCGAATTAGCGGCAATTAACGGGCAAGAGTAGGTTGGCACCCGGGTCAGCCAAAGGGGCTTGGAGTCTTTCGATATGGCGCCTTGGGTGGGGCCCGATGGTATTCTGTGCGGCCTGCAGATATTCGCTGGCTATCACGAAGGAGAAAATGGCCTGCAAATACGAACCCTGTGGTCATTAAACATCAGCACGACTCCCCGCGCCTGCTGACCGCGGGGACAGGGCGTCAAATCCTCTCGGACTTCAATGGGGCGACCACGAGACACAACGGGAGCACAACGGCGCCTCCCGCTCAGCGTCAGGCAGCATGCCCTTTGAGATCCTGCACGTCATTCCCGGACAGCGCGGCTAAGCGGCGAGGCGCTGCGAGTGGATCGTAAGCGTTGTCTCCCGGCTCGAAGCGTCACGCCCTGTCGGCAGCCCACGGCGGGGAGCCAAGTACTAGCCAAGTACCAGACACGCCCAAGACAGTACCTGGCTTAATAGAAAATCTATTAAGCCTGGTGGTGTCTTGTGCGTGGCTAGGCGCTGGCTCATGCAGGGCTTGGCAGACTTAAGGCGTTTCTGGCTGGTGCCGGGGGTGCCTCAGCCTGCGCAATCGTTTGCGCCTGGCTCGAAGGGGCGTCCCGCCGTCGGCGGAAGGCCTAATCCCACGGCTCCGGGGGGCAAGAGATTGTGACAATATCGTTAAACACGCGCGCTAAGGGCTCTTTGCGGCCCGGGCCTGTGGTTTTCGCGGGGGCGCGGTCTTGAAAAACCGAGCGTACCAGCCCCAGTGGTTCTTAAGGACATCTACACGCTTGCCGTGTTCGCGTTCGAGGCGCTCTTGCAATGCGCGGCGTTCGGCCTCGTTGGCGGGGGGTGCGATCTTCATAGGACTTCCTGGGCTGTAACCGAAAAATCGAAGTTCGGAGGCGTTCTTGCCATCAGCGCTTATACTGTCGTTTCCACACCGTCCCGCAAGCCTTAACCGTGTCCATCGCGTCGAGGTTCTTGGGAAACCCACCCGCGTCGTGAGCGGGCCGACCAGGCAGCCTCGCCGATCAGCAGGTTCGTCGTCGCCGGCGGCTTCCACCAGACGCACACGGGATTCGTCGGGGTAAGGGCGGCCTATAGACACGGCGCTTCCGGGAATTGGATGGCTGCGACGATACTCCAGAACCCGCTTACAAGCGTGTAGTTGCCGCCGCTGCGCGGCCCGCATCCGCCTTGCCGAGCGGCCATCGTCAGTGTAGCCTCTATGCGGTATTTATGGGTGAATTCTTTTTGCCTGTGCAAATCGAGCCCTTGGCGGAAGGTGGCTACCTGGCCACCAGCAACGATCTGCCCGGACTTGTGGCGCAAGGGCGGACGGTGGCCGAGACGCTCGAAATCGCGCAGGATGTCGCCCGTAGGCTGGTCGAGTCCTATGTCGAGCACGGCGATCCGCTGCCCCGGAAAATCCGCACAGCCTTGAAGGCCGCCCGGCACAAAGCCGTGGTGCGGATTCCTATTGGTCTGTCTCCTGTTGCGGCATGAGTCACGTGGTTCCCGGACAGGGAGAGTGAATCATACCTCGTTACACCTTTCGTTATGACCGAGGCCAGTATGGACGAGGAAAGCGGCGCGATAAAGCAGTCAGAATACAGGACTGAATGCGAGATTTAGGTAACTTTAGTGCGCGTCGCAACAGCGCGCGCTGGGCGGTTGAGGCTGATGTGTTCCGGCCAGCGGTCGGCGCAGCGTGCCTCAGTCTGCTGCTCTGGTTGAGTCCCGTTGCCGCTCAAGCCGGGGCGGCAGCCTCGGTGGACGATCTGACCGGTCCCTGGCATTTGGTGGTGGACGATTACCCGGTGATCTCAAGGACCAACGTGGAGCGAACCTACCACGCCTTCGAGAAGTATGCGAACAATCCCGTTCTGGTGGCGGAATACCCGTGGGAGGATCTGGTGTATTTGTACGGCACGGTGTTGCCCAACGAGGCGCGCACCGGCTACCGGATGTGGTATCACACCCTGCGCCCCGACGACACGAACAACGACGGGAGCCTGGAACTCTACGCCACCAGCACGGACGGTATTCATTGGACCAAGCCGATACTTAACCTCCGCTCCTGGCACGGCTCGACGGCCAACAACATGTTCTTCACCCGCCCAACCGCGGGCGGGATGACCTCGGTGATGCACACACCCTGGGAGCCGGACACCAAACAGCTTTACAAGCTCATGAACTTTGACAGCGGCGGCTTCTATGGAGCGTGGTCGCCCGACGGCATTCACATCACCGACGCGCCCAACAACCCCGTCTTTACCGGCGGGAGCGACGTTGGCCAGTTCTGCTGGGACCCGCAAACGCAGCTTTACCGCGGGTATGTGAAGAACTCCTGGTACGACTGGAACGGGCGGAAACGCCGGGCGGTGGCGCTGACCACTACCACCAACATCGCAAGCTGGCCGCAGGAATCGCTCATCCTCTGGCCGGACGCGTATGATGACCGTTGGATCATCCCGGGCTCGGTTCAGCGGACGCATTTCTACGGCCTGTCGGCTTTCGCCTATGAGTCAATGTATATCGGCTTTCTATGGATCTTTCGCGCCACCGAGTTGGACGGCGAGATGCCCGGCTATCTGATTGGGCCTTGCTTCGTCGAGCTGGTGAGCAGCCATGACGGGGTGCACTGGACCCGCCAGGAGGGCAACCGCCCGCCGATTCTCCCGTTAGGACCCAACGGCGCCTGGGACGATGGGATGGTCTTCACCGCCCGCGCGCCCATTGTCGAAGGCAGCCTGATCAAGCTGTGGTATGGCGGTTTCGACCAGGTGCACGGCAGCTCGCTCAAGATTACTACCGGCTCGATCGGCCTGGCTACGCTGCGCAAGGACGGTTTCGCGTCCCTGGATGCGGGGGCGACCGCGGGGACCATCGTGACCAGACCTTTGGGCGGCGCCGGCGGCGCATTGCAGTTGAATTACCGTGCGGTCGGCGGCTCGCTGAAGGTCGAAGTGCTGGATGAGAACAACGCCGTGGTCCCGGGCTACTCGGAGGCGGACTGCGTCGTGCTGACGGGTGACAGCGTCGCTGAGACGGTGGTGTGGGCGGCGCACAGCACGCTGCCGGCGGGCGCGTCTCGGATCAGCCTGCGGTTCATGCTCCAGAATGCTTCGCTCTATTCGTTCATGGCCGGCCAATCCGCCGCCCTGGTGGACGTGCCGTTCATCACCGGGCAGCCCGCCAACCGGACGGTCGCTCAAGGCGGGATGGCCAGCTTCACAGTCGTCGTCTCCGCCGTCAGTCCGCTCAGTTACCAGTGGCGGAAGAACGAGGTCAATTTAACCGATGGCGGCCACTACTCAGGCTGCGGGACGGCAACGCTGACCATCGCCGGTGCGGACATTGCCGATGCGGCCCTGTACCGCTGTGTGGTGACCAATGTGCACGGAAGCGTCGTCAGCAGCCCAGCCAGCCTGACAGTGGTATCGAATGCCGTTGGCTCGGTTACTCTGATCTCCATCCCCACCCTCGCGGGCGATGTGGTCAATGAGGGACGCGCCATTACCCCGGACGGCCGATACGTGGCTGGTCTGTCCGGCACAAATCATGGGTTCCTCTACGACTCGCTCAGCAACCGGCTGGTCCGACCTGTCAGCTCCGATAGTGCCGCGGCGCGAATCGCGACGGGCGTGGCCTACCGCACCGATTCCAATCAAGCGCCGCCCCGGGCGCAACTGGTCGTCTCCGGTCTTGCCGCCAGCAATGGCCGGTTTACCGCGTGGATGACCGCCGACGGAGGCGTCACATGGAGCGGCATGGTCCAGTATGCGACCGCCACCAAGAAGCCAACGGTGCCAGTGGCAAACGGGCTGGCCGGGACCTTGTCGGACACATTCTATACGATCTGGACCGATCAAGGCACCGGTTCGGGTGACAACTGGGGATTGCGGGTCGGCAAGTGCTCGGGTCCGTGGCCGATGACGCCGGTGTGGAATCAGAAGGATGTTGGCAAGCCTGATACCTGTCAGATGAACGGGGTCGCCGGAAACGGACGAGCGGTCGGCTGGCGGAGGAGCGGTACCACCGGCGCTTACGTCAACTACGTGGCCGACTGGCAGAGCGCTGCGGGGCCGACCCTGTGGTATCCCTATGGTCTGGATGGCACCACGGCGGGGCAGGCGCTTGCGGTCAATTCTGACGGCACCGTGATCTTTGGCATGTCGCCGCGGGTGCTTGCCGGGGCCACGAACAATTACGGTTACAAGGCAGTCTTCAACGCGGCCTATCCCGGTCCCGCTGCCCAACTGAGCACCAGTATGCTGCCCAATTTCCCCGACACCGCCGGCTCGGCCAACCTGGCTACCCCCTACGGTTGTTCGCCGGATGGCCAGTACGCCGTCGGAGCGAACTACCGCGGCGGCACAGAGAGGGCCGTCCTCTGGGACACGAGCCACGCCAATCCCACCAACTGGACGGTTACCGACCTGACGGACCTGGCGTTGGCCCACGGCGCCTCAGGCATCTTCGCGCGTCTGGCCCGTGGGCATAGCATTGCCACGAATTCGGTGGGAGAACTGGTCATCACCGGCGTCGGTCTGGAGACCAACAGCCCCGCCAACACGCGAGCGTTCGTGATGTCCCTTCCCCGGCCGGCGCCTTTGGTCATTCCCCGGCCCACGGTGAGCATCACTGGATTACACCCCGCCGGCTACAACTTCAGCTTTCTGAGTGTCGCCCACCCGGGCGTGATGTATTACCTCGAATACAGCACGAACCTTCCGCCGCTGACCGGATGGACCGCAATCGGCGCTGCGCCGGGCAATGGAGGCATGACCAGCATCGCCGACCCGAGCCCGTCCGACTCGCGGCGGTTCTATCGCGTTCGGGCGCAGAAAACCTCAGGGACGGCGCAGATGCGTTGAGCCGGTGCAGACGGTTCAACTGACGGCTGGTTTGCACTCGGCAGCGACCAACCAGTCCCCCATTTACCGGCGGAGCTTCAAAAAAGCGCTGTAGGTAGCCGTGACAGCGCGACGGCCCGGGGTGGCCAAGTCTCATCCCGACCCCCGACCGGTCGGGGCTATGCGCATTGCCAAAGGTCCCGTGAAATGAGCTGCTCGCGCTAACGGCCACCGATCTGCGCCCAGCCAAGTCCGATGGAATACGTAGTCCAAATGCGTGGTTCGAACCACGCAGACTCTACCCCGAGGACGCATCTGAATACGCCAAGGGCCGACTTCAGCAGTCGGCCCTTCGCAGACCCAAAATATGATCTCGTTAGATATGACGTGATTACGCGCGAACACGCCGGAGCCCAGCCAATCCAAGCAGCGCCACCGCCATCAGGCCGAGCGTTGCCCCGGCATCTGGAACCTGCTGCGAGAATGCATTGGGCCGCTGCATCAACAGAATCGGCTCGTCGCTATCGGAGAACGGCGCTTGCAGGCCGAAGGTCATGTAGTTGTCGCTAGCTCCGTTGAGCAGTGTACCATTGTAGAAGTCCAAGTAGTCCCGATTGTCCGACATCTCGTCCGCCAAAACGCTTCCGAAAACCGTGGAGGTTCGGGCATAGTTATAGCCTTGGGCAAAGCTCAATCCGTCCCCGTTGGCGGAAGTCGAGAAACCGGCAGGCACGAAACTCGGCTGAGGGTTCGGATCGTTGTAGTCAACGCCCGAATCGAGCAATTCATTTGCAAGGCGATTCCAGTCCGAACCACTGTTATTGTTAATGATCTTCCGGACCGTCCACAACTGTGGGCTGGGGCTATTTGGCAAATCCGTGAAACGCAACACGCCTGGTCCTGTTCCCGTCCAATTCTCTGTGATCGTAATGATGGTACCAGTGATAAGGTAGTTCATGGAGCCTATGCCTTGATTGCTGGGGTCGAGCTCAACGGTGATAGCTTGCGCAGGCCCAACCACACCAAGCACCGCAATTGAAGTGATAATCAGTTTCTTTATCATAATGTTAACAGGTATTGTGAATTGACTTCAATTTGGACGTTAGCAATTGCATTGCCAACTTCGTCGGTAACACGGCAACCGACTATATGATGTTGGTAACCAAGCACTTAATGCGCACAATACAACAGTGACACTAATATGAGCGTGCTCAGACTGTAAGGTCCACCGACGCGCCCACACCATCACATGATGCAAGAACCGCGTAAAGCGCCGTTGGACAGATACTTATGCTGAAACTGATGCGTGTCGGTCTAGTTTACAGTATTCACGGCCTCAGCGGGTCATTAGAAACAAACCACTCATTGGGCTGTTGGCGCCGCTAACCGCCGCGTATAACGCTAAACCAGTCACCCCGGCGTTGCGGCTCTGAGTTGTATTCCAGAAGCAATCGGGCGGCAGGCTTTGCCGTGCAGAAAAATGGTTTTGTGTCCCGCGATCCAGCCCGCAAGGTCGCTTTCACCGATTCGAATGTACAGGGGTCTTGAGCGCCCATCCGCGGTGTATCGTCCTACGGTCTCAAGTCATCCAGAGCTGGATCAAAGCGGCAAATCTCTTCGTTCCAGCACGCGCCAAAACCGCACGGCGAACCCCCATCAAGCGAGCTCGTCAGTTCAGGGTCCATATCAGCTCGCCGCCTGCACAGCCGCATGAAATGCGTCCAGGTTCGCCAGGGGCGCTGCGGCGGGCACATCGCATCCGGAGGAAAGCACGCAGTTTTTGTGGGCGGTGGTCTGTGACAAGAGGTCCAGGGCGCGCGCCCTGACCTGAGTCGGCCCGAGCTGGCAGAACACGCCGGCGGGGTCGAGGTTGCCGCACAGCACGATCTCCGGAGCGACCTTGCCCAGCGCCGCCGGCAGGTCCATCGGCGCGCCGAAGTGGAAGCTGCTCAGGCCCGTCTCCAGCATCGCGGGCAGGTGCAGCAGACGGGCCGCGCAGTTGTGCAGAATCAGGGCGAACTCTCCGTCACCGACCGCCGCGGCGATGCGCCTGATATATGCTGAGGAATGAACGGATACGGCGCGCGGCGACAGCAGCCCAGCCGACGGCTCGGCCATGATCAATCCATCGGCCCCGGCTTCCTTGAAAGCCCGCGCGTAGCCGCTCAGGAAGGTTGTGCTCTTCTCCAGCACCGCCTCCATCAACTCCGGCTCCGACAAAGTCAGCTCCAGCGCCTCCGTGACCCCAACCAGCCGGGTGGCCAGCGAGAACGGCCCGATGCAGCCGCCCAGCACCAGCGGCCGGGACGGAAGCTTCTTCAAACGCCGCACGGTCTCGAGGTATACCGCGGTGCGCCGGTCTCCGGGTTGCGGCATCGGCAGTTGCCGAGCCTGCTCCAGGCTCGTCACCAGCCGTCCGGTCACGGAGGGGATTTCGTCCTCGGAGACATGGAGCGTGCAACCGAAGGCTTCCGCCTCCGCGCTCAGGTCCATGGCGGACAGCACGAGCGGCGTCTGGTAGCGGGCATGAAGGGCCGCTACCGCGTCGAACTGGGCCTGCGGGTCATTGACCGCCTGGCGCACGGTGGCTCCGGTCAGCGCCAGGCCCGGGTAGGTTGCGATCGGCAGCGCCAGGCGCCCCGGCGATGCAAGCACCAGTCGGTTGAAACAGTTGGAAGTCATATTACACCTAATCTCGTGGACCGCGGCTGCCTAGGCGAGGCGACCTGGGTAGGGCGCTTTCTCCGAAAGCGGCGCCGTGTTGACGGCAGCCCTCGGCACTACCGCTGCCACGGCGCGGCCTTCTCGCCGCTCCAGATCGCCTTCACCGGCTGGCGCTCCCGCACCAACGCGGCCCGGTTCCCTTTAACCATCACTTCCGCCGCCAGGCTGCGGGTGTTGTAGTTCGAGGCCATGACAAAGCCATACGCCCCCGCGCTCATCAGCGCCAGATAATCGCCCTGCCCAACCTTAGGCAAAGGCCGGTCCTGGCAGAAGAAGTCGCCCGACTCGCAAATCGGGCCTACCACATCTGAACGGACCAGCGTCCCCGATTTGCGCCGGAGGGGCACGATCTCGTGATAGGCCTCGTAAAAGGCCGGGCGGATGAGGTCGTTCATCGCCGCATCCACGATGAGGAAGTTCTTCCGGCCGGTGCGTTTCACGTATTCCACGCGCGTCACCAGGATCCCCGCGCTGCCTGAGATGAAGCGCCCGGGCTCGATGAGGACCCGCAGGCCCAGCGGCTTGAGCATGGGCAGCAGCCGCGCCGCGTATTTCTGCGGCGTAATGATGCCCTTTGCGGCGCGCGACTGCCACCAAGCGGCGGCCCCGCTCGCCAACGCCGGATCATAGACGATGCCGAGCCCGCCCCCGAGACTGAAGAACTCCAGCCGGTGGCGCTCCTTCAGCCGCGTCACCAGCGGCAGCATCTTGCGCACCGCCTGCTCGAACGGACTGACCGCGGTGATCTGCGAGCCGATGTGCATTTGGATCCCGCGCAGGCGCAGGTTCTTCAGTTTGCTGGCGCGCGCATAAACGCCCTCGATCTGCTCGAAGGCGATGCCGAACTTGTTTTCGTAGGTGCCGGTCGTGATCTTCTTGTGCGTGTGCGCCTCTACGTCCGGGTTCACGCGCACCGCCACGGGCGCCTTCTTGTTCAAGCGCGCCGCCACGCGGTTGATGCGCTCCAGCTCCGGCTCGCTCTCGGCGTTGAAACTGTAAACCCCCTGCTGCAGGGCGAACTCGATCTCGCTCTCCGTCTTGCCCACGCCGGCAAACGCGCAGTGGCGCGGGTCGCCCCCCGCCGCGATCACCCGCTGCAGTTCGCCGCCGCTGACGATGTCGAATCCGCTGCCCAACTCAGCCAGCGCGCGCAGCACCGACTGATTTGAGTTGGACTTCACCGCAAAGCACACCAGGTGTTCCACGCCAGCCAGGGCCCGGTCCAAGTCCTGGTAATGCTCCGTCAGCGTCCGCTGCGAATAGACGTAAAGCGGCGTGCCAAACCGCCGTGCAAGCGTCTCGACGGCCACGCCCTCGCAGTAGAGCCGGTTGCCCGCATAATGAAAACAGTGCATGACGGGGGAGTGTAGAGCGCGGGCGCTAAAGGGCAAGGAGAGTCGGGGGTTAGGCCGGCACCCGGTTGCCCTTGGCTCGAATTCTCAATCCTCCGCAGCACTAAGCGGTACCTGCGACGGAGACACCAACTGGGACCCCGTAGGTAGGATCTTGGAGTCTGCTCGCATCCGGCGCGGTCGCTTTTCCGGGAACAGAGCCTCTCAGTAATAGGAGGCCGTTTCAGATTGGAAGAAATCCCATTCCCTTTGAACAACCGACGCGATGCGCTCAAACGAGCGCGGGTCGCCCAGGGACCATTTCCGATAGACCGCCCGAGTGCAGTAGTCGGCAATTTGCAGGTCGAAATTGGATTTGGAATCGTGGTGGAGGACACGGTAGCGGGTGTCCGGCCAGGTCCCGGCAAAGGTTATCATTCTGACGGACGGCGTGTATGCATAGCAGGCTTCGTTAGCTTTGTGTTCCTTCTGTTAAGCCCTGCCCGCTCCTTGATTGGTCGGCCGACGCGCGCTGTTCTCTTGTGGCTGAACGAGCCCTCCGATTCGGCTTGCCCCCCGATTTGGCTCTTTCCGGGCTTTCCTCGGCACCTTGCGCATCGCTGACAGCGCTGAGGCGGCGCCCTGTGGAATAGGCTCCCCTTAAGTCTTGGCATTGCATGCTTGCACGCGCCATTTCCTGAATCGCTGGGGGTAGCTTACAGCATGGCAGATTGGCAGCGGAGGACGGCGCATGACAAATAGCGGATGGCAAGTCCAAGTTGGGCCGCGCGCCTGCCTTGAGGGTTGCGGCGGAGCCGGGCTTCGGGTAGGCTGGGTCTATGCCGAAGCAGTTGTTGGCGTTCGCGCACCCTCGACGAGCGCCTGGAGGCGCTGGAACTGAGCCGGCAAATCGCTTATGGCTACGATCCGACTGCCCGCGGACTTTCGCGACTTTTTGAGGTTGCTGAATTCCCACCGCGTTGAGTATCTGCTGATCGGCGGCTACGCGGTCTGCGCGGCGGCTTTGGCCGCCGCGCCGCCCGCGGAATTGCGGCCCTGGCTGGGATCGCAGGAATGGAGACGGGATGCCGATGGGCCGGTTCTTTCGCTGGGGAAAGCAGGTGAGTTCGACGACACGCACATCTTCGCCCCAACGGTCGCTCGCGACGGCGGCCGATACCGCATGTGGTACTGCGGAGCGACGGGGTTCGCCCACGATCTGGCTCCTACTCGTACGCGAGACGAACGGGTCTTCCGGCTGGGGCTGGCCGAGAGTGACGACGGAATGCGCTTCAAGCGGCACGCCGGAACGGTGTTGGAGATGGACGCGCCACGGCGCTCGATCGTCACGCCGACAATCCTCCGCGACGCCCGCGGAAGCGCGCTGCGCGAGGAAGGCAAGTTGCGAATGTGGTTCACTTCGGCGACGCTCGGCGGTGGCGGGCCGCCGCACGCAATTCAACAGGCCGTCAGTCTTGACGGCGTGAAGTGGACCGACATCTCACCGATTCAAATCTCGCGGGCGTATTGCCCGGCGGTCGTGAAGACGGCGCAAGGTTACGCGCTGTGGTACACCGAACCGGGCCGATATCCGTGGGTCATGCGCCACGCGACCAGCCCGGACGGCCACCAGTGGTCGGTGACGGAAAAGCCGGTGCTCGCCCTCTCGCAACCGTGGGAACACGATCTGCAAATCTATCCCTGCGTGCTGCACGTCGGCGGTGTGTACCTGATGTGGTACGCGAGCTACCTCGAGGCGAATCACGAGACGACCGCGATCGGGTTCGCCGCCAGCACCGATGGCATCACCTGGCACAAGCACCCCGCGAATCCAGTCCTCCGCCCGGACCCGGCGCGTCCCTGGGAGTCGCACTACGTCTCGAGCCATTCGGTGATGCGGCTCGACGACGGCCGATTCCGCATCTGGTACGCCAGCCGCAAAGCCCCGCCATTTCACAACCTCTACTTCGCGATCAACACCGCGGTTTGGGACGGGCGTCAGAAGTAGTTCGAGTGGGCGCAGTAGAGTCTGCCTTGCCAGAAGAATCCGCTGTTGAGGTGGTGGGCATCGCCGTTGCTCATGCCCACCCGCCGCCCCGTGGTCCGCTCGTACTTGCCGATCCGGTCATTGGCGATCGCATAGACGAAGTCGGCGTCCGCGGCGGCGGCCTGGCTGGCCTCCGGCGCCGGCATAGTGGCCGTTTGCTCCCAGTCACACGTGACACGCGGTTCCGCCAGGGCTGACAACGGGCAGCAACCACCGGCCAGCAACGCGAGGCCGGGCAGGATGCCAGCCAAGGTAACCTTGGTTGGACGAGGATCTGCTCGCATCGGGCAAGGACAATAGGTTCCTGCCTGCTCAGCGGCAAGGGCCAAGCGCGCCGGTGCTGGCCGACAAGAGTCACCGATTGACACTGATGCGTCGCCGGCTTCTGCGCATTGTGCGGTGAATACACCTGCACCCTCGAACCCGCCTGCGCCCTCGCCGCCGAGGCGCTGCGAGCCGGTGGGGGCAGTGCGCCTGCGACTCGGTTGTGCGCAGGAACTGGCCGAGGAGATTGTCCACATGACTTTTATCCGATGCGTCAGGTCAATTAAGACGTTTGACCTGGCGCGGGGACGGCTGTTCGGCTGGCTCAACGCCATTGCCCGCAATGAAGCGCATACCCTGTTGCTGAAGACCCGGCCGCCTGGTGTATGAGCAGGGCCAACCCGTGGCCGCCAAGCAGGTGCTGGGCACGCTGAGCCTCGCCGACGGCACTGCCCTTCCGCGAACCCTGAAGACCGACGACGAGGGCCGTTTCGATTGGGAAGCTGTTACCCCCGGCGTGATGCAAATCTGCTTTGAGCTGGGCGGGCTGGTATTCTCGGATGTTTTGGGCAAAGCCATTGAGGCCCGGCCCGGTCGGATGGAAGACCTCGGCAATGTTGTCCTCAAGGCCGGCCTCGACAAGGCCAAGGTCATTCAGGACAAGCGCGCCCGCGCGTTGCAGCAACCGCAGGAAATCACCCGGGCCGCGCAGGAACTCTTCAAGAACATCCGCACCGCCGATTACGACTACTTCCTCAGGAACCCTGCGGAATGGCAGCGCTTCCCGATTTTCGGTCATTACCAGACCTACAAGTGGTATGATGAGCTGGTGAAATGGATGAGCAAGACCTTCAAAGCCAATCCGATCACCGACGTCCAACTCGGGCAGGTCTATGCCAACCCCAAGAAGGTCAACGGCCACGATGGGCTTCCGACGGTCCCCTACCGGCTGACGCTCAAGGACGGGACCGTGCTGGAAGGGGACCTGCCGTTCGAATACCACTTCGATGGCCGCCAGGGGCATTGGTATGGGATTGAAGGCATTGACTGGCATTTGAGGACGGGCCGCCAGGCCCCGTAAGCACCGACCCCGAACCGAAGCGCCCGGGGCGGGATAATCCCCTCCCCCAATCGCTTCACTCCGGCCAGCCATCAAGTGCTCACTGGGGGGAGGCGCTGAGTACACCGGAGGTACACCGGAGGCACACCGGATGCACAAGGGACTTCCCGGTGTACCTCCGGTGTGCATCCGGTGTACCTCCGGTGTACACGCGCTGTCAGCCTCTCCGGGGCGCGGCTGTTGCGGGCGGCAGTCATGGATGCCGCTTCCTCCGGTGCGACATCGCCCCTTTCAGTCAATGATAATGTAATGTTTCCTATTGGGGGGATGCTTGCGTGCGGCTTATCGCAACCCACAGTTTGTGGCTCGGAAGCTGCGCATCCAATACGAATCGGCGAGTCGCTATGAGTCGGCGGTGTAGCGGAGCAGCCGATCTCAAGCTGGCGGAAGAGCCGCCCGTTCCAGGTGCAGTTGGCGGCCAGGCACCGAAACCATCGTGATGGTCAGTTGGATGGCTCAGCAGTTGGCGATGGGAGCTCGAACGGAAACCTCGAGGTGCGACGAAGAGTGCAGCAGGTAATTCAGAAGTATTCCCGGTATGGTCTAGCGACGCGGAGACGGGGTTCTGGAGAATCGGAATAAGCGGCTCGGGAGGATTTGCCAAGTGATTCATGTTGGGTTATGATGGACATCACCAAAGAGAATGAAAGACGGACATTATCCATGAAAAGGCCAAATCCCCGCAGGACTCCCACATTTCTGGTGACCCTGCTCGCCACGCTGGTGCTGCCGGCTTTGGCCCAGAATCTGCCGCCATCCGGCACAAACACCATCCAGGGCCTGGTGCGCTTTGTGAACACGGATCCAGACATCCTCGCCCGGCTGGGCCCGCCGGGAAACGAGGGGATGAATTCCTTTTCGATTTACGCCAACACCGATGCCCCCGACGCGCTTCAGGCCAGCAAGGCCGTTTACACCGCCGACCCCCTCAGCAGTCCTTACGCGCTGACCGTTACCGCCAACAACGCGCCGCTCAACTACAAGGTGTACGCGTATGTGGCGCTCGACGCCAATGAGGAGTATTGGACCACCGCGCAGACTGCCGCGCCGCTGACCAGCAACTCCCCGCCCGCGACCTTGGACTTCGACGAGTGCGTGGCATTGCTCGAGCTGCGTTACGAGGATTCGGCGGGCCAGCCGGTTGCCGCGCTCGGCGGACGCGCGACGGTGACGGAAACCAATTCCCCCTACAGTTTGCGGGCCCGCTACACGCTGCAGCCCGCCGGCCGCACGAATAACTTCCTGGTCGTGCCGAGCGGGGTGGGATTTGACCTGGTCGTAGAAGTGGACACGGGTACGGACATATATCTCGACCGCATCACCCACCGCGAGACCCATTCGATGCTTCTGAACTGCGAGGACAAACCGGTCATCACGATCACCCTGCCGGACGCCGGAGCGCTGGGCCAAATCAGCGGGAACGCGAACCTGGTGGATGAAATTGAATTGCCGACGGACGGGTATCTCGAACTGCTCGGCCGGCCCGTGATCAAAGCCGCCGGGCCGGCCGGGAATCAACGTTACGACGCACTGCCTGCCGAGGCTCCGGGCTCTGACCTGAGCCGTCCGTTTGAATTGGGAAACCTCGTGCCCTCGGCCGCCCCGGACGGCTGGCGGGTTCAGGCGGAAATGCAATTCGGCGACGGCTACCGCTTCCAGTACTTCCAGACCCCGGCCCTCGGCGTCGGCATGAACGCGGGCGTTGAAGTCACGGCCGGTGAGACGAGCGATCTGGGCGACACCTTCGTGATGCACCCCGCGCGGCTGGTGGGCAAGATCACGCTCACGGGCCCGCCGGACCCCGGGGGAGAGCTTTCGGCCTTGCGCGGCCTGGTGCGGGCCTCGGATTACGACCCGGACACCAATGGCATCCCTGACGGTGTGGGTCCCGGGGGGATTTTTGGCAGCTATGTGAATGTGGCCGGCGTGGATGAGCTCGCTCCGGGTGCAACCTTCGCCACGATCGGCGGCAGCGCGGCAGCGTCGTTCGCCGGCGCGTTCAATCCGGCGACGGCGGCGTTTGAAGGGGATTACGAGGTGGTGCTGGGCATGCTCGACGACCAGCCTGGCATGTGGCGGCAGGAAAGTCTCAGCTACACTTTTTATCAGTTGGAAACGAACGGAGCGCCGTACGTCAATCAAATCGGAAACGTCGCGGAGGACCTGCCGTGGCAGGGAATCCTTGCTCCGGGGGAGCGGGCGACCAACGACTTGCGATACGGATTCGCCGAAGTCTGCCTGCGCATCCGGGCGCCGATTCCGTTCTATAACCCGCGCATCAACGCCAGCGGCGGGCTCACGGGTCTCGATTCCGAAGGCCAGGCTCGCTCGTACCGCGTGGGGAGCGACTATGGCTATGGCCGGCCGGACACCGCCGGCACCGCGGCGCTCGAGGGCCTGGTCACGATGTATCTGCCGGAAGGGACCCATACGTTGCAGGCCGCCATCACCACCATTGATCCCGGCGGCGGCGAGTCGGACACGCAGTTGCCCGCGATCACAGTGACCGTGACGGCCGGCGAACGGTTCTGCGTGGAAGAGTGCATTCAGGTGTTCATCGAACCGCCCCTGTGCACCACTAACTTCGGCTTCCTCGCCCGCGCGAACGCCACCTCGTGCGATGGCACGCTCACCAACCTGAGCTTGCGCGCCTCGCCGTTGTCCGACCCGAGCATCCGGCTCGGCTATTCGGAGATCTGGATCAACATTGGTTCGCGCACCAATTTGACCAGCGCGCACGGCTTGTGGCCGCAGTATGACGGATTCCCGCCATCGTACTATACCGAGATCCTTTACACCGCCACAGCCAGGGACAACCAGGGGCGGGTCGCCACCCGGCAAATCCTCGCCCATTACGACTTTGCGCCGCCGGTCCTCAACTGCCCGGACATCATCGTCACCGCCACGAACGGCAGCGATGCCGTGGTGGATTTCAATGTCTCCAGCTCGGGCGACCTGCGGGAACTGGTCTGCACCCCACCGAGCGGCAGCACGTTCGCCCTTGGCACCAACCTCGTGAGCTGCACCGCGCAGGACCTCTGCTACAACACCAACACCTGCGCGTTCAACGTCGTCGTGCTGCCACCGCTCACCTCTGATTGCCCCTTAAACATCGCCCTCACCCAGGTTTCACCCCCGCAGGTCACACTTTCATGGGATTGCGACGGCGTGCTTCAATCCGCGACGGACGTTAACGGCCCGTGGTCGGACGTCACGGGCGCAACGAGTCCGCATACGATCGGCTCGGAGGGCGAGCCGATATTCTTCCGGCTCCAACGCTGATCACAAGGGTGTCTGGTTTCGCCTGAACTGGCGAAGTGAGGAAGCCTGGGGCATTTTGGGTGATGAACCTGAGAGGGGATCCTTGGCGTGCCCGCAAAGTGGCCGGGGCCGCCATGCGGCACTCCAGCCTGTAATACGGCACTAACCCGCGTAGCGCAGATTGGAAACGGCGGGCCTACTGCCGGACGAATTTCTCCAACTCCACCTGCATCTTCTTCAAGTCCGGCAGGTTGACATACATCATGTGCCCGGAATCGAATTCGGCGTAGGCGATGTTGCTGCGATAGGCAGCGTCGAGCTGCAAGTGGTCCATGCTGTAACGAATCCCATCTATCGGACACGCCAGGTCGCGCAGACCGCCCAGCACCAGCACCCGCAGATAGGTGTTCTCCCGCATCACCGTGGCAAGCTGGCCGGACACACTCGGATAGCTGTTTCGGCCGTCGTAATTCCACGGGCCGACCCCGGCCAGAATCTCATACGGCAGGTCGTCCTCGAACTTCAACTCTCCGCGTACATACGCGTTCATCGCCGCCGAGAAGGGGCCGTAGGTGGCCGCGAAGGAAGGGTCGAATCGTGGCGTCGGTGCCGCCGGGTCGGCGTCCCGGCCGGTGATGCGCCCGTCATACCGGCCGAGCACCAACCCCTGGTCGCGCAGGAGCATCCGGCGAAACGTCCCGCTGCTGACCCGCAGGTCATTGTCTTCGATCACGCGCGGCGGCAGGCCGGTCAGCCGCGCCAGCTTGGCCACGACCCGCGCGCGGTCGGCCGCCGGCAGCGCGGCCCCTTGCAGCAACGCCGACGGATACTCGGCCTTGATAACATCGCGCGCCTCGGTCAGCGCCTTGTTCAGGTCCGACTGCAGGTCGGACGGCAGCTTTTTGTGGAAGTGCGCCGTCGCGGTGTAGGAGGGCAGAAAGACCAGCGCGGCCAGGTCATTCCCGCGTCCGTCGTTGAGCGTCGCAAAGTCCAACACGCCCGACACCAGGATCAGCCCATTGAGATACATGCCGTAGCGCGAGGCGAGGTAACCCGCCAGCCCGGCCGCCCGAAACACCCCGTAGCTCTCACCGCACAGATATTTGGGCGAGAGCCACCGCTGCTGGCGCGTCGTCCAGAGCCGGACGAAGTCCCCCACTGATTCGATATCCCCGGATTGCCCGAAGAACTGGTCCGGCTTCTCATCCTTCGCCGGACGGCTGAAACCCGTGGCCACCGGATCAATGAACACCAGGTCCGTGGCGCCCAGCAGCGAATACTCGTTGTCCGTCAGGCTGAACGGCGGCTTCGGCAGCGTGCCGTCGTCGTTCATTCTGACCCGCCGCGGTCCCAGGGCGCCGAGATGCAGCCACACGGAGGAAGAGCCCGGACCGCCGTTAAAACAGAAGGTGACCGGCCGGGACGCCGCGTTGGTTTCGCCCTGCCGCCGGTAGGCGACGTAGAATACCGAGGCCCGAACGGTGCCGTCGGGTTTGAGCAGCGGCAACATCGCGGTTTCCGCGACGTAGGTCACGGCGTCGCCGGCGATGGTGACGGTGTTCGTGACGAGCACCGGCTTGTGCGCCGCATCCGGAATGGTCGCGACGGCCTTCCTTTCCTCGTTCTTCTTGCCTTCCTCCTTCTTCGCCGCCGCGGGGGCATTTGTCTTGCCCGGCGCCGGCGCCGAGTCGTCTGCCGCCTGTAACCCTAGCGAGATCATCAGTAGTATCCAGCCAATTCTCATGAGCCGATCTTGGACCATACTCTTGTCCGTCGCCAGCCTGGTCTTTGGCGGCGGGACGTTTTGTTCCCCTTCAGCCTTGGCATGGCCTGCCGTGCGGCTAGACTGTCTGTGTCACCGGCAGGGGGCAGCGACTGAAGATGGCGCAGGGCAATGGAGGACAGAGGGCAGGGTGTGCGCCTAGGTAAGGACTCTGCGCAAGGTGTGGAGACTGGCAGGGACAGTCATCTCGATTGCCCCGGTGCCAACGATCAAGGAAGCTATGAAAAGAACGGAATTAACGAAGCGTTATTGCATTGCTGAGGATAAACAGTTTCGGCTGGACAACATCAGACCGGGCGACACCTGGAAGCTGAAGTCCAAAGACCAGGCGAAGGAGTGGCTGGAGGAAGGGGTCGCCCGGCTCAGCGAATTGCAGGAAACACTCTATGCCCAGGATCAATGGGCTCTGTTGCTGATCTTCCAGGCGATGGATGCGGCCGGGAAGGACGGCACCATCAAGCACGTGATGTCCGGGGTGAATCCGCAGGGCTGCCAGGTGACTTCATTCAAGGCACCCTCGGCGGAGGAAATGGACCATGATTTCATGTGGCGCACGACCCGGCGTTTGCCGGAGCGGGGGCGGATCGGGATATTCAACCGGTCTTACTATGAGGAAGTGCTCGTGGTGCGGGTGCATCCGGAGCTGCTGGCGGGCCAGAAGCTGCCGCCGTCACTGGTGACGAAGGACATCTGGCACGAGCGTTACCAGGACATCAACGCGTTCGAGCGCTACCTGACGCGAAACGGGGTGATCCTGCGCAAGTTCTTCCTGCACGTCTCCAAGGCTGAACAGCGGGAACGGTTGCTCAGCCGGCTCGAACAGCCGCAGAAGAGGTGGAAATTCTCGTTGGACGACATCCGGGAGCGGCGGAAATGGGGAAGCTACATGCGGGCGTACGAGCAGATGGTCCGTCATACGGCCACGGATTGCGCGCCCTGGTATGTGGTGCCGGCGGACCACAAGTGGTTCACGCGCCTGGTGGTGGCGGCGGTGATTGTGGAGGCGTTGGAGTCGCTGGAATTGAGCTATCCCAAAGTCAGCCGTGCCAGGCAAAAGGAATTGGCCGCTGTCCGCACGGCGTTGCGGATCAACCAGGCATAAAAAATCAGGGACGGCCACGCGCCGTCCCTGAGGCTGAATGTGTTGGTAAAGGAGAAGTTATTCGGTCTTCTTCTTGCCGCCGTATTTCTTCTTCATTTCCTCCTGCATCTTCTTGTACTTCTCCAACTGGTCGGGGGTGAGGATTTCCTTCAGCTTCTTGTTCTGCTCATCCATGATGGCCTGTCTCTTCTCGCGCTGCTCCTCCCGCGGCGTTCCGCGAAGTTCCTGCCGCTTCTTGTTGACGTCCTCGAGCACCGCTTTGACTTTGGGTTTCTGTTCGTCGGTCAGGCTCAGGTCCTTGGCCATCCTCTCGACTTGTTGTTCCACCGATGGGAAGCCGCGCTTCCCGCCCTTCTTGGCATCCTTCTTGGCGTCTGCGTCTTGCGCCATGGCGATCGTGCTAAAAGCCAACAGGCCGCTTAGGGCCAGGGCTGCGATCAAACTCAGTTTCTTCATTTGTGTATATTGCTGTTATCCGTGTTGATTGACTTGCCGGCTGCCGCCTAATTTGCCGGCAACCCGCGTTTCTATTACATAAGCACAAGACGCAATCTCAGGGATAAGGTTACAGCTTATTCGTACTGGTCTGCCGATCCCGCACGGCGGCTAAGACAGGCCATAACTGCCAAACCTGCTTTAGCCCGAGCCCGCAGGGCCAAGCCAGCTGCCCTGTTAATGGATGTGCGATGAATGAACACAACCACCCCAACCGCAGACAGTTATGTCTTCTTGGAATACTTCTGGAAGTCCGATTCGCCGCCCTTGAAGGCCTTGGCTTTGTCGCCCACCCGAATGATCTTGACGGTCTTGATGGTGTCGCCCACGGCGATCTTATCTACAACGTCCTGGCCCTCAGCGACATGGCCGAAGACAGTGTAGCCGCCGTCCAACCGCGAGACCTCCTCGTGGGTAATATAGAACTGGCTGCCGTTGGTGTCCGGCCCCGCGTTGGCCATCGCGAGGATGCCTGCTCGGTCATGCTTCAGCGAAGGCACGATCTCGTTTCGGAACCGGTAGCCGGGACCACCGCGGCCATTGCCCTGGGGATCGCCACCCTGAATCATGAAGTGGGCAATCACTCGGTGAAACTTAAGCCCGTCGTAATAAGGCTTGCCCTGCGCCTTGGGCGGCCCGCCATCGGTGGAGTAGTTCTTGGTGCCTTCGGCCAAGCCGACGAAGTTCGCCACAGTGAGCGGCGTCTTCTCGAACTCGAGGAACAGAACGATCTTCCCTTTGGAAGTATCCATCTCGGCGTAAAGGCCATCAGGCAACTTCGACTTTTCTTCCGCGGCGGTAGCCAGGGTGGCCAGGCCGTCCGTGGCGATGATCGCCCCAAGGAGTATCTGCAGGAATAATCTCTTCGACATAATGCGCATATATATTGCTTTCGATAGACAGAAGGAAAGCTCTTTTGTTCAACCGGTGCTATGGCGGGAAGCCTGCGCGTTGAGGGGTTCGCGCCCCTCTGTTGGCGCGAACGCCGGACGCGTCAGGACCGATTCTGCGCGTGACAAAGGGCCGTCGTCCTGCGAATGCTATCTTATGAATAACGAAATTGCCGTCATCAAAACCACCGAAGGCGAGATGGTCGTGGAGTTCTGGCCGGACGTTGCCCCGAAGACCGTCGAGAACTTCAAGGCCTTGGCCCGAAAGGGATTCTACGATGGCACGTGCTTTCATCGCGTGATCAAGGATTTCATGATCCAGGGGGGTGATCCGCTGACGAAGGACCCGAGCCAGGAAGCCCACTGGGGGACAGGCGGCCCCGGACACAAGGTCAAAGCCGAGTTCAATGAACGCAATCATGACCGCGGCGTCCTCTCGATGGCGCGTTCGCAAGACCCCAATTCCGCCGGCAGCCAGTTCTTTATCTGTCACGGCAACCCGCGTTTCCTGGATCGCCAATATACTGCCTTTGGGAAGTTGATCCGCGGCGATGACGTGCTCGAGAAGATCGCCACGACACCGACCCGTCCCCAGGATCGGCCCATCAAGCGCATGGGGGTTGAAAGCATTAGCATTGTCGCCGCGGATGCGGTGAAGTGAGGGAAGGTTGAGCGTTGAGGGCTGGCGGCCCCCCTCAGCGATAAGCGTATTCCCATCAGCGATCATGGACCTCCACGAGCTGGCAGCGGCACTCGCCGCCTTGGGCTGTCCTCAGCAGAATGCGGGTGACATGGCCGCCCAACTCGACAAGCGCGCCCGCCAGCTCGCCGAACAAAAGCACCGCAGTTACGAGGAAGCCCTCACCCACTTGCTTGGCCTGATGCGCCAGGGCTGGGCGGCCAAGGAGAAGGGAAACGGTTTGTGAGCAGTGAGCTCAAGCCGTGGAAGAAGGTCGGCTCGAAGCCGGTCGGTGATTTCCGCATTTTCACGATCCGCTCCGACGAGGTCGTCTCTCCGCGCACACAGCGGGCGCATGATGTTTTCGTCATTGACTGCGTCAATTGGGTCAACGTCATCGCCCTCACGCCGGACCGGCGCCTGGTGATGATCGAGCAATACCGCCACGGCTCGACGACCGTGGAACTGGAGATTCCCGGCGGAATGACAGACCCGGCGGATGCGTCGCCCGTGGCCACCGGGTTGCGCGAGTTGCGCGAGGAAACCGGCTACGAGGGGGAGAATGCGCGCATCCTTGGCCAGATCTTCCCGAACCCGGCCATCATGAGTAATACATGCTTCACGGTGCTGGTGGAGAACTGCCGCTGCCTGCATCCACTCCAGTTTGATCACGGCGAGGACCTGATCACCCGCCTGGTGCCCGTGACCGAGATTCCGCACCTGGTGGCGGCCGGCAAAATCCAGCACTCGCTCGTGGTCGTCGCGCTTTACTACTTCGACCTGTGGCAGCGCGGAGTCAGTTAAGTCTGGAGTTCACAACTTACCGGGCGTTCCGCGCCGGGGAGGCGGAAGGAAAGGCTGGACTACAAACTGGGATTACGAGACCCGCTGAAGGGAGCTACCTCACGTCAGCCTGACCACAATCCCCTTGCTGGCCAGGAACCGCTTCACATCTCCGACCGTGTACTCACCAAAGTGGAAGATGCTGGCCGCCAGCACCGCGTCCGCTTTGCCCTCCAGCAGCACTTCCGCCATGTGATCGAGCTTGCCCGCCCCGCCGCTGGCGACTACGGGCACGCCGACCGCTTCGCTGATGCGGCGCGTGATGACCAAGTCAAAGCCCGCCTTGGTGCCGTCCGCGTCAATGCTGTTGAGCACGATCTCGCCCGCGCCGAGTGAGACCGCGCGTTTGGCCCACTCAACGGCATCGAACCCCGTAGCTTTACGACCGCCGTGCGAGAACACCTCCCACCGGTCCGGCCCGGCCTTCTTCGCATCAATGGACACCACGATGCACTGGCTGCCGAATTTCTCCGCTCCGGCGCGGATCAAATCCGGGGTCGCCAGCGCCGAGGAATTGATGCTGATCTTGTCCGCCCCCGCTCGCAGCATCGTGTACATGTCGTCCACGGACCGCAGCCCGCCGCCAACTGTGAGCGGCATAAAGCACTGGTCCGCCGCGTGCTCGACGACCTCCACCATGGTCACGCGGCCATGTGCAGTGGCGGTGATGTCGAAGAACACCATCTCGTCGGCGCCTTGCTCGTTGTAGCGCAGGGCCAGTTCGACCGGATCGCCCACGTTGCGGAGGCCTCCCGCTTCGGCCACGCCGAACTGGACGCCTCGAGTGACCTGGCCGGCATGGACGTCCAGGCACGGTATGACACGTTTCGCGATCATTGCCAGCCATTGAACCGGTTCAGCGTGCCGGAATCAATATCTTCCGGTTCCCCTGTCCGGTTCCCCGCGGCAAGCAGGGGCGCATCTCGACACCGCCACCGGAGCGCGGCTGTCCCCAGCCGCAGCAGCCACGACCATGCGGGCCTGCACCTCTGTCCCGAGAGCCGTTCCGTTGCGCACGTGCTGCGGCTGAGGACAGCCGCGCTCCGCGCATGTCCCGATTGCCGAGAGCGGTGGTGGTATCAAGATGCGCGCGGCAAGTAGAATTGCGGTCTTGGCGGGGTTCAGAACGGGCACAGGAATGCTTCGGCGGTTCAGGTTTGAGATATTCCAGTGGACGATTTTAGACGACTTGGATCCAAATTGAAGTAAATTGCCGGCGTGAGAACCATGCCAGCGTGCGAGGTCAGGCACGAATGCCGCGGCTCGGGCTGCAGCACTCATACAAGGTATTGGGGGCCAAGGCAGAAGGAGCGCAGAAACCACCCCCCGTCCCCCCACCGGTCGTGACAAGGCAACCAAACAGGTGCAGGAAGCCCAATCCAGAGGGTGCCCCCCACGGACGCGGTTTTACGTTGATTGAGCTGCTGGTAGTCATCGCCATTATCGCTATCCTGGCGGCGTTGCTGCTGCCGGCCTTGGGCCGCGCCAAACTCAAGGCACAGGCGGTCCAATGCATGAACAATGGCCGCCAAATGATGCTCGCTTGGAGGCTTTACGCTGACGACAACTCGGACAACACCCCGTCGGCCTGGGGCAACGCCTACGACTGGATTCCGCTGGGCGACATGAGCTGGACGGGAAATGCGGCAACTGATGGTGTGAACCAATACAACTGGAACCCTGAAGTTGTCGTAAAGAAGAGCCGGCTGTGGCCGTATTGCGGGAACAGCGTCGGCATCTGGAGGTGTCCGGCGGATAACGTCTATCCCTGCAAGGCTACGTCCGGGACATACGCCGGGCAGACGGTGCCACGGCAGCGGAGCGTTTCGATGCTCAGTTGGTTTGACGGCGTGGACGCAGATGGGTTTGCCGGGTGCGCCGGATACACGAAGTATAAGAAAATGACGCAAGTGATGAACCCGGGGCCGGCGATGACCATCGTGTTCCTGGACGAACGATGCGACAGCATCAATGACGGGGAGTGGTGCAGCAGCATGAATGGCTGGCCGGACAAGCCTCAGACATGGATCATGATTGACTTCCCAGGCAGTTACCACGGCGGGGCTGGCGGACTCTCCTTCGTGGACGGTCACTTGGAAATCCATAAATGGAAGGACGCCAGAACGACGCCGCCCCTCAATCAGTTCCTGCGGCTAAACGTGCCTTCGCCCAACAACCCGGATGTCTATTGGATTATGGAACATTCCACGCGCAAGCCATGAACCGGGGAACACAAACGGCGCATTGAAACAACGGCTTGGGTGCTCGCTAGCGTCGCGGGCTGCCTTCTCTTTTAAGCAGGATGTCGGAGGAAGGACCACCAGCTTGGGCCAGCTCCTGCGGACAGCAGTCGCGGCAGATCATTCTGTCACGCCAACGACGCAGATCTGATTTGCCGGCTCGCGGGGTGACGGAAGCCGCCGCATGAAGGCCACGCTTCTACCGCCGGGGGAGAACACGCAGGCTTCAGGGCGCGGAGCCGAGGAGTCGTCTGTTCGGGGAGTGAGACGCCGGGTCTTGCCGGAAGTGATATCGGTCACACAAACGCTGTTATCCATCACGTGTGCAATCCGGCGGCCATCCGGGCTCCACGTGAGGCTGGACGCGATGGGCCAAGGATTGGCGGTGACCTGTCTAACGGGCCCGCCATTGGGTGAGACGGTCCAAAGCTGGACCACCCCGGCGTCATCTTTCATGAGGAAGGTGATTTGGGAGCCGTCCGGTGAACTGCGCAACCAATGCCGCGGGCCCCGGAGACCAGGAAACCGGCGTGCGGCAGTGAATGTCAGGCGGCGTTGGACGGTGCCTCTGGGCGGATAAGGAGCGCGGGTTTCCGTGCCGCAGAGAGGCCCGTCGCCGGGCTGGGTCAGATCTTCAGGCAGGTCGGCAATGAAGACCTCCGTCATCGGTTCTCCCTTTGGAGACAGCACCTGCCCTTGAAAGGCGAGCGCATGCTTCTGCCGTGAGCCGTCCTTGCGGATATATCCATTGGTGCCAACCCACCCTTCTTCGCAGGCACGGCTGATCTCGTCTGACCCTGGCTTGGGGCTGGCGGTGGTGCGAGTGGCGAGCACGGTGAAGTAGTCGCCATCGTGGTTCCGCGGGTGCGCATGGATAACCCGCACGGGAGTTCCCGGGACGGAGACGCCCACATTGCGCTGGTTGAGGTCGTTGGCAGGCGTGGGCAACGTGAACTGTGCGAGAACGTGATCTTCGTAGGTGAAGCTGACCCACTCCCCGGCGGGGTCCCAGATGTGCACGTGCGAACCGCCGCGCAATGCGCCCGGAGTGAACGGCGGCATGATGTCGCGCGCATCGAGATTAAACTTCACGCCGGGGCGGTTCACGTCCACGACCACCCCCTGCCGGTGCCAGGCGCAGTATTGCCAGTCGGGCGTGGGATGCTCCGGGCCTAGGATGAAAGCTACCTTCCATTGGCGCGGGTGAAACGTAACGACACCGCAGCCGGCATCATGGCGGGAGCGGTAGATCTCTTTCACCTCGCCGGTCGCAGTGCTGACCATTTCGATGGTTTGGCCGCCGAAGACCGATCCCTCCTTGTCCGGGCGGGTGTCGTACACAATCCACCGGCCATCCGGCGACCAGACACCGCAGTTGGAGAGGATGCGTCCCCCGGGGCCGCTCGTGAGCTGGCGCTCCGGGCCTTCTGATAGGGGTGCCGGGGACTGGCGCAGGTCGTTCTCGATGTTGGAGCAGCTTGTCATAAGCAGAAGGACAATGGGCAGCCGTCGGATCATTCTGAGAGGCAGAATCACTTCCGAACCGTTACCACAGGCCGCCCAGCGAGCAAGCCGAAACCATGCGCGAAACCATGCGCGGATAGCCTCACGATTCGGGCCGTAAGCAGCGCCAGTTGCAGTGAGATGCGAGCACAGCCGGCACCGATGGACCGTAACCCTTCGGGTTTGCAGCAGGTTTACTGCGTCCCTGCCAGGAGGGCCGGTTAGGCAAGGGTGTGGATATGGCTACACCCTGGTCTCGCCGGGAAGCCGCCCGCCGCAACCGCCCGAAGGGCACAAACTCCTCGTTTGGGCCCAATTTTTCTTGCGCTTCAAGCCGGGGTGAAATCTGCTCTCCGGGATGTTTGCCGCCGACAATGATTGCTGAGCAGCCTTTTCATGCTTCCCGTCAGCTTCTTCCGTAGAAAAGGCCTCGACCGCCTGGTCGGGGAAACCATCGAGCCGGAGCGTCAACTCAAGCGCGTCCTCGGACCGGTGCAACTGACCCTGCTGGGCATCGGCGCGATCGTCGGCGCGGGGATCTTCTCCACTGTCGGCACGGCCGCCGCGGGCGCCGCCTCGGGGGCCGGGGCAAGCGGGCATCTCGGGGCTGGGCCTGCCCTGGTGCTTTCCTTCGTGCTGGTAGCCATCGCCTGCGGGTTCGCGGCGCTGTGTTATTCGGAGTTCGCCTCGATGGTCCCGGTGTCCGGCTCGGCCTACACCTATGCGTATGCGACGCTCGGGGAACTCATCGCCTGGATCATCGGCTGGGACCTGATTCTGGAATACGCGGTTGGCAACGTAGCGGTGGCCATCTCCTGGTCGGATTACTTCCAAAGCTTGCTGGCGGGATTCAATCTGTCGTGGCCGGTGTGGCTGGGCACCGACTACCGCACCGCGCTGCAAGGGGCGCGCGAAATCGCCAAAGCCACGGCTGACGGCGTGGATCCGGGCACCCTGGGCAATCTGATTGCGCGGGGAGGCCAGGCGTGGGCGGACGCGCCCCAGATATTGGGTCTTCGCATCATCTTCAACCTGCCCGCAGTCCTGATCGTGGCCCTGATCACGTGGGTCCTGGTCCGCGGCATCCGAGAAAGCGCCGGCTTTAACTCGGCAATGGTTGTGTTGAAATTGGTGATCATCGCCTTCTTTGTCGCGGTGGGCGCCTGCTACGTGAAGCCGGCTAACTGGACGCCCTTTGCGCCCAACGGCTTCGCCGGCATCTCCAGCGCCGCCGCCATTATCTTCTTCGCTTACATCGGATTCGATGCCGTGTCCACGGCTGCGGAGGAAGCCCGAAACCCCAAACGCGACCTGCCCATCGGCATCATCGCCAGCCTGGTGGTCTGCACGCTCATTTACATCGCCGTGGCGCTGGTGCTGACGGGCATGGTGAAGTGGGACCAATTCACGGGGGTGGCTGATCCTCTGGCCAAAGCCTTCTCGGAGCGGGGCATGAATTGGACGGCGGGCATCATCTCTTTCGGCGCAGTATTTGCGACAACCTCCGTCTTGCTGGTGTTTCAATTGGGCCAACCCCGCATCCTCTTCTCGATGGCGCGTGACGGCTTGCTGCCGCCCTGGGCGGCGAAAGTGCATCCGAAGTATCGCACGCCGCATGTGACCACCATTCTCACCGGCGTCTTCGTGGCGCTCTTCGCCGCGGTGACGAATATCAACGAGGTTGTCGAGCTTTGTAACATCGGAACGCTGTTCGCGTTCGTGCTGGTCGCGGCGGGTATCCTGATTCTCCGCCGCACCGACCCCGACCGGCCGCGGCCCTTTCGGACGCCGCTCGTACCGTGGGTGCCGATCGCGGCCATTCTCTGCTGCGGCTATCTCATGGTCGAACTGCCCCTGGTAACCTGGCTGCGCTTCCTCGTCTGGCTCGCGATAGGCCTGGTGTTCTATTTCGCCTACAGCTTCTGGCACAGCCGCGTCGGCTTGCGTTAAGGGCTCGTAGGCCGCCCCTTATGCCAGCTTCTGATCCATGGCAATGTCTTATGACAAGTAATACTCGAGCAACACGCACAACCACACGGAGACTCAGCCGGCTTGCCCTCATCGTTTTGTCCCTTGCGACGATGGCAACGTTGGCAGGCGCGGCGCCTGGGGGAGCTGTCGAATCCGTCGTCGCTCATTTGCCGCTTCGCACGAGCGCGCGCACGAAATCACCGTCGCCGGTTTGGCCACCGCCCGGACTGAGCCTGCATGTTTCACCGCAGGGTGATGACGTCGGGGATGGAAGCGCGGATCGCCCCTTCGCGACCCTGGAGCGGGCACGGGATGAAATCCGAGCCCTTCGGCAGAAAGGGGGCCTGCCACCAGGCGGCGCGGAAGTGGTGGTCCATGGGGGACAATACGCCGTAACCAGGACCTTCAAGCTTTCGGAACTTGACTCAGGCAGCGAGAAATCCCCAATCGTGTTTCGCGCGGCGCCGGGCGAGAAGCCGGTGTTCGGAGGCGGGATGCGGTTGACCGGCTGGCGCGTATTGTCCGAGGCGGACGGGTATCCGCAGATTCCGACCGAGGCGCGAGGAAAGATTTGGATCACGGACCTGCGGGCCGGCGGGATCACGAACCTGTTGCCGCTCAAGCTGGGCGGCTTCGCCAGCGGGAACGGCTTTCGCACATTCCCGGCGCACGAACTGTTCTTCAATGGCCGCGCCATGTGCCTGGCGCGCGGGCCCAATGAAGGCTTTCTGCGGATCAAGGACGTAGCGGTCAAGGATGGCACTAAGGGCTACGATCGCCAGGGGAGCAAGACGGGCAAGTTCTTTTACGAAGGCGACCGCGCGCGATGCTGGGCGGGGGAGCCGGACCTGTTGCTCTACGGCTATTGGTTCTGGGACTGGGCGGATTCCTACGAGCGCGTAGCCAGCATTGACCCGGAGCAGAGGTTAATCACGTTGGCACAACCCTGGCATAACTACGGCTTCAGCGTGGGCGCGCCGTTCTATGCGGTCAACGCGCTGAGCGAGCTGGACGCGCCGGAGGAATGGTATCTGGACCGGACCCGCGGACGCATTCTGTTCTACGCGCCGACAGACCCGCGGCAGGCCACGGTTGCGTTGTCGCGGTTCGACGCGCCCATGGTGGAACTGGCGGACGTTTCCTCGGTCAACTTCATAGGGCTGACGTGGGAATTAGGCAGCGCGGATGCGATTCACTTGAAAGGCGGCGAACATTGTCTTTTGGCCGGGTGCACGGTGAGGCACTTTGCCGGCAACGGCGTGGAGATTGACGGCGGCCGGCGGCACGCGATCGTTTCCTGCGATATTCATTCGCTCGGGCGTGGAGGCACTACCGTGCGGGGCGGCAACCGCAAGACTTTGGAACCGGGCGGCCATTTGATCGAGAACTGCGATATTTCCGACCTGTCGCGCATTGATCACACCTACACGCCGGCGGTGATCCTGGACGGAGTGGGTAACCGCGTCGCGCACAACCGGCTGCACGACATCCGGAGCAGCGCCCTGCGCGTGGGCGGGAACGATCACACCGTGGAATATAACGAGGTTTACAGCGTGGTGACCGAGTCCGATGACCAGGGCGGCGCGGACATGTGGGGGAACGCGACATTCCGCGGGAACGTTTACCGTTACAATTACTGGCATCACATAGGAAACTGGCGCGGCCAGGGGGAACAGCCGAAGTGCGGGCAGGCGGGCATCCGCCTCGATGACGCGATCTGCGGCACGCTGATCTTTGGAAATGTGTTTGAACGATGCTCGGCAGGGAAGACAGGTTTCGGCGGGGTGCAGATCCATGGGGGCAAAGACAATGTTCTGGAGAATAACCTGTTTATAGACTGCGCCGCGGCGGTCAGTTTCACCCCCTGGAGCGATGAACGCTGGCGAGAGTTCGTGAAAGATGCGTTGGACGCCGCGGAAATCAACCGGGATCTGTATGTCCGGCGCTACCCGGAATTGGCCCGGCTTGCCGAGAGCGCCAACGTGAACCATGTCCGGACCAACCTGGCCTGGCGCTGCGGCCAACTCTTCCGCCGGGCGCCCAAGGCCCTTGATGCCCTGGGCAATACGGTGTTGGAGGAGACGGAGTTCCACTGGAACCCGACGAAGCTCGACGTGACACGCGCCGGCTTCGAGAGGATTCCGCTTGAGGAGATCGGTCTCTACCGGGACTCCTTTCGTCAGCGCGACCAAGGTGAACGGTAGATGCCCGCACCACATCCCATGCGGCGGTAAGGAAGTTGCGCGAGCTGCGAAGATTTGCGTGAATAGCACACCAGACTCGGGACACCTCTTATCTCTGTCTGTCGGTGTCCGTCGGTGGTTGCATTGAGCGGTTATACCCTATGCCAACGAACGAAGCGAAATCCGCCCACAACGAGCCCGGCTTTGTCCGGGGACTCGGCCTGCTGGATTCAACGATGATCGTCGCCGGGTCCATGATCGGCTCGGGCATCTTCATCGTCTCGGCGGACATTGCGCGGCAGGTTGGCTCGGCGGGCTGGCTGCTGGTGGTCTGGTTGATTACGGGTGCGCTCACGATCATCGCCGCCCTCAGCTACGGCGAGCTGGCCGCGATGATGCCGCGCGCGGGCGGCCAATACGTTTATCTGCGCGAAGCCTACAGCCCGATGTGGGGATTTCTATACGGCTGGACCTTGTTCCTGGTCATCCAGGCGGGCACCATCGCGGCGGTCGCCGTCGCCTTCTCGCGCTATCTGGGCGTGCTGGTGCCGGCTGTCTCCCCCACCGCCTGGATCATTCCGCCAATCCATCTCTCCGCTAGCTACGCACTGAGTCTCTCGAACCAGCAATTGGTCGCCATCCTGGTCATCGTGCTGTTGACCTATATCAACACGCGCGGCCTCCAACTCGGCAAGCTCATCCAGAACGTGTTCACCTCCGCCAAGACGCTTTCTCTCGTCGCGCTGATCCTGATCGGGCTGTTCCTGCACCATAATCCCGAGGCAATCAAAGCCAACTTCAGCGACCTCTGGACGCCACGCGGCGTCACCGCCATCAAGCCGGACTGGTCGCTGGTCTCCGCCGTTACCGCGGCGGGTGGGGTGTTCGGTTTGCTGGTCGCGTTAGGCGTCGCCCAGGTCGGCTCGCTGTTTTCCTCCGACGCCTGGCACAACATCACCTTCACTGCCGGAGAGGTGAAGGACCCACGTCGCAACATTCCGCTCTCGCTGGCCGCGGGAACCGGCCTGGTGATCACCCTCTACCTGCTGGCCAACCTCGCCTACCTCTGCCTGCTGCCCCTGGACCAGATCCAACATGCCCCCGACGATCGCGTCGCCACCGCCGCCATCGAGGTGGTCTTCAGCGGCGCGGGCGCGGTGATCATGGCGGTGGCAATCATGGTCTCGACGTTTGGCTGCAACAACGGTCTGATCCTGGCCGGCGCGCGAGTGTATTACGCCATGGCGCAGGACGGGCTTTTCTTCAAGGCGGTTGGTAAGCTGAATGCTCGAAGTGTGCCGGCTGCCGGTTTGCTGCTTCAGTGTGTGTGGGCCTGCCTGCTGGTGCTGCCGCGAACGCGGTCGCACGACCCGGTGACCGGTCTCGAACACTATGGCAACCTCTATAGCACCCTCCTCGACTATGTCGTCTTCGCGGTATTGATCTTCTATGTGCTGACCATCACCGGGCTGTTCGTGCTCCGCCGGAAACAGCCCGCTGCCGAACGCCCCTATCGCGCGTTCGGCTACCCGGTCGTCCCGGCCCTCTACATCGTTGCGGCCAGTGCGATCATGCTGGTGTTGCTCTGCTACCGGACCCAGACCTCGTGGCCCGGTCTGGTGATCGTGCTTCTCGGCGTGCCGGTGTATTTCTGGTGGAAGGCCCGCTCGCAGCCGGGCGAATGGAAGTGATCCAGCGACAGCGTGGAAGAGTCTTCCTGCTTCAACCCCGAGCTGGAGGGCAAAGCCGGTGGAAGGAGCGGACCGAGCGACGACGACGGTGTCGGTGCTGGTCAGGAAGACGCGCAGGAGGGGTGAGCCGGGCGTTTGGACGGCGGCGATGATGGACCAGAAGCGGCCCGTCAGGACTGGCACTTGGTTAGCGGAAGAACTTGCGGACAATCTCCTTGGGGGTGGCGATCACGGGAACAGACACATCACAAGCATTCAGTTCCCATGTCAACCGGGGGTAATCAAGTCCGCGCAGATGGGAGTCGCTGGTCAACAACACCGCGCAGCCGAGTAAAGCCGCCTCGGCCAGAATCAAGGAATCGTGTACTTCCTCTTCTGGCAACAAGCCGGCGCCACGCAACCGCTTGGCGATGCTCTCGACGATGCCATGACCCACCGGCACGATTTCCAGCAGGTCAAACTGCCACTCCTTGAGCTGGCGCAAGGCGTGTCGCCCCAGCTCGCGCCGGGCCGCGACAGAATCTTCCAGCGCCACATGGACCAGCTCTTGAAACACCGAGGGCGTGACGACAAAACGCACGTGGGTCAAACGCGCGCGGATAGTGTTCAGGGCGTCCAGGACCGACTCGTTGCCGTCAGCCAGGTCCAGCGGCACGTTACTATCTACGGCGACGAGCGGGCTGGGGTGCGCCTGGGGCTCCATAGATCAACTCCATTCCTCTCCGCATCAACTGCTGGCGCTCCGCGTCGGTGAGCTTGTTCATCACCGGGCGATGTTGCTCCACGATCAAGGTGCCCTTGGTCTTGGGCTCGCGTGCCGGTCGCATGTGTTTCACAGCCACAAAATGCGCTGTGCCCGCTCCCCTGTCAACGTGCCGGTTTGGCACGAAGTTAATGACATCCGCCATTGCCATGGGCGGGCCTAGATCCTAAACTAGTCAATGACTGGTCAATTTGATGAGATACTATGGCAACGGTAACTGCATTTCAGGCCAAGACCCGGTTCGGTGAATTGCTCGACCGGGTGATCCGGGGCGAGGAGATCGTCATTACCCGGCACGAAAAAGCCGTGGCCCGGTTGGTGCCGGAGGGAGGCGCGAACCTCGCTCACACCCGGCAGGTGGTGGCGGAGCTTCGGGCGGGCCGCTTGCTGATGGCCCGGCGCCGGAGGTTCAAGCCGCTGAGCGACCGGGAAATCAAGGACGCCATCGGGGAAGGACGACGATGAGCGAGGGATTCATCGCGGATTCCTCGGTGGGGGTGGCCTGGGCGGCCCACTCGCAGGCCAGTGAGGCTACGGACCAGTTGCTGGAGAAGGTGGCCGCCGGCGGACCATTGGTGGTGCCGACATTGTGGTCCTTTGAAGTCGCCAACTCCTTGCTGGTTCTGTTTCGGCGCAAGCGAATCATCGCGGACGAACGGGACCGAGCGCTGGGCGCGTTGGCCCGGCTGCCGCTGGTGGTGGACGACGAAGGGTGCCGCCAGGCTTTCGGGAAGGTCTCCGAACTGGCGGCTGAACACGGTTTATCGGTGTATGACGCCGCGTATCTGGAACTTGCCCTGCGTCGAAAACTGCCACTGGCGTCTCGGGACGACGCGCTCTGCAACGCGGCCAAGGACTGCCGTATCAAACTGCTGCTCTGAATTCCAGGGGGGCCAGACCGCGCTCCGGCCCCACCCAACCGACGGGCCATGCCTGACATAGTTTATTCCAAGAATCACCAGAGAGGGCTGGAATGTTATCTACGGTGAGTATCCGGTGAGTATCCGGTGAGTATCCCCTGTGTCTGGGGTGGAACTCCGTAGTGTGGCCAACTCCGGGGCATTGTCAGAGCAGATCGCTTCGTGTCCGGCCGGGTGGCAATGGGTGGCTCAAGGAAAAAGGAGAGGGCTGACGGATCGAGGTTACCTTTGAGAGGTTACCTCCATCTGAGGGTGCAGGTCCTGCCTTCCAACCCAACTACAAACTCGCCGAATGAACCCCTTCTCCTTGACTTCTAACTCCGCTTCGCGCATTTAACGCGGACAAGAACCAGAGCGCCCAGCTACCAAATCAATCCATGAACTTGTTTCGACGTAAGAGCGTTGCCGACCTGCAAACGGAGGTGAGGACGGATCAAAGCCTCAAACGGGCACTCGGCGCGTTCAACCTTACAACCCTGGGTATCGGCGCCATCATTGGCGCGGGCATCTTCGTGCTCACGGGGCGGGCCGCCGCGCAGTATGCAGGGCCCGCCATCGTCCTCTCCTTCATCCTCGCGGGTGTCGCCTGCGCTTTCGCCGGGCTCTGCTACGCCGAGTTTGCGGCCATGATTCCCGTCTCCGGCTCCGCCTACACTTACGGATACGCCACACTCGGCGAGTTCATCGCGTGGATCATAGGCTGGGACTTGATCCTGGAATACCTGTTTGCGGCCTCCACGGTGGCGGTGGGTTGGTCGGAGTACGTCGTGTCGATTCTTAAGGACATCGGGATTGTCATTCCAGCCGCCTTCACGTCGGCGCCTTACAACCATGTCACACCGCCCGACGCCGGCTGGAACATCTGGCGCTTGTTCACGGAGGGCTGGACCAACACGGGCGCCGTGCTCAATGTGCCCGCGATGATCATCGTGGCGTTCATCACGATCCTGCTCGTTGTCGGCATCAGGGAGTCGGCGAACGTCAACAATGTCGTCGTGGCCATCAAACTTGCTGTTGTTGTAATGTTCATCGTGGTCGGCGCGGCTTACATCAATAAGGCGAATTGGACTCCGTTCGTGCCGCCGGAATTGAGCCCGGGCCACTTCGGCTGGAGCGGAGTGTTGCGGGGTGCGGGGGTGATATTCTTCGCTTACATCGGCTTTGATGCGGTGTCCACTGCCGCCCAGGAGTCGAGGAAACCGCAACGCGACATGCCGATAGGCATACTCGGGTCCCTGGCGATTTGCACCGTGCTCTACATCTCGGTCTCACTCGTGCTAACCGGCATCATCAATTACACGGCGCTCGACGTGAAGGCCCCCATCGCCGCGGCCATTGACTCGATCGGCCAGCCCGTTGCCTGGTTGCGCCCCATCATCAAGATCGGCGCTATCGCCGGTCTCTCCTCCGTGATTCTGGTCATGATGCTTGGCCAGCCGCGAATCTTCTACGCGATGTCCAAGGACGGCCTCCTGCCTCCTGCCTTTAGCGCCGTGCATCCGAGGTTCCGCACCCCTTGGCTGGCGACCCTCCTCACCGGTGTAATCGCCATGCTCGTCGCCGGCTTGTTTCCCATTGGCCTCCTGGGAGAACTGGTATCCATCGGCACTCTGCTCGCGTTTGCCATCGTATGTGCGGGCGTGTTCGTGCTCAGGTTCACAGACCCTCAGACCCATCGTCCGTTCCGCACGCCGATCTTCTGGCTGGTCTGCCCCCTGGGGGTCTTCTTCTGCTTCTGGCTTATGTACGGCCTTCCGCCCGATACCTGGGCACGCTTGATTGTGTGGATGGCCATCGGCCTGGTGATCTATTTCACCTACGGCGTTCGCCGCAGTAACCTGGCCAAGCCAACCGGACCCGGGGCCCAAGCCGAGCAGAAGTAGTTTCCACGGGCGCCCGCTGGCGTTTGCCAGCTCTCACTTGTTTTCCAGTTCCTGCTGCCGCCGGCGCGGAGCGACAGAATACCGCCGAGACGCTTGAGACCGCGCACTGTGGTTAGTATAATGCAACGTCGAATGCCGCGGTGATGCCCTGTTATGAAGTGTTTCTCAAGCCGCAGTGCCGTGCGGGCCTCAAAGAGGACAGGACCTGGGGTCAGTCTTCCCAGGGTGTTGAGCATTATCGCTTTGCTCACGGCCGGCTGGCTTGGCCTGTGTCACGCTGCGTTTGCGGAACCACGCTCATTCGAAATCCCGGCCTGGGCGTTCGATCGCGGTAACGCGGCGACCTACACCAATCAATGGGCGGACGCGGAGCCGATGGTGGCGTTTGGCGGTGCATCGCCCATCATCGTCGAGTACGATATAGATATTCCCGCCTCGGGCGCCTACGCGCTTGAGATCATATACGCCGCTGCCGATCCGCGCCCGGTGGAACTGCAGATGGACGACAAGACGGTAGCCCAGGTCTGCCGCAAGGCCACTGGCGGATGGGAAACCAGCAAGGCGGCCCACGAGGAATCCGCGCGACTCTACATACCCGCTGGGCCGCGCACGTTCCGGCTGCAGCGTGAGGGCGCCTTTCCGCACATCGTCAGCCTGCGCTTCACCGCGGACGAAATCCCGGCCAATTGGGTGGCCAAACGCCCCAAGGCACGCAAGCTGGGAGATGGTCCCCCGCGCCCGGTGTTCGTGAGCTACGAGCCGAAGCTGAACCCGGCAGCGCTGCGTCGCGCCATCCTGCATCTGCAGGGCAAGTTCGGCGCGCGCTACGGAAAGGCCGCCTGGTTCCTGAAGCGGTTGGACGAGATGGAAACGCTTCCCGGAAAGGACGATAGCACTCGCCACGCCTTCGCCCGGCTTCAGCGCGAGGCGTTGGTTGACGCTAATCCGGTGTGCAGCTTTGATCGCCTGCTGCTTGTCCGGCGCAGCACACGGGGCCCGGACCTCGGGCTGCCCTACAATTGGCAGAGCAATTCCTCCCTGCCCGCGCATGGGTACGACGACGCCCTGTGCCTGCTGGATTACAAGCGAGAGGCGGCGGCATTGGAAACGGTTTTCAAGCCGACCCAGGACGTGTTTGTGGGTGATGTGGACCTGCATTGGGACGCGAGCCGAGTGCTGTTTTCCTCCGTGGGCACCAATGGCGGGTGGCAGGTATTCGAGGCGGACCTGGCGGGAGGCCGGGCGGCGAAGGTGCGCCAGCTTACCGGCGCCCAAGCCGATGTGGATTCCTATGACGCCTGCTACCTGCCGGACGGCCGCATCCTGTTCACGTGCACCGCCTGTTTCATCGGCGTTCCGTGCGTGTACGGCGGCTCGCACGTGGCCAACCTTTACCGCATGGACGCCGACGGCAGGAACGTCCGGCAGCTTTGCTTCGACCAGGAACACGACTGGTGCCCAACCATCCTGAACGATGGCCGGGTGCTCTATACCCGATGGGAGTATGCGGACACGCCGCACTCGAACACGCGGCTGCTCTTTCGCATGAACCCGGACGGCACCGGGCAGATGGAGTTCCTGGGCAGCAATTCCTATTGGCCGAACTCCTTCTTCTATGCCCGGCCCATACCCGGCGATCCCTCCCGCGTCATCGCGGTCATCGGCGGGCACCACGATAACCCGCGCCAAGGTGAACTCGTGCTATTCGATCCCGAGCGTGGCCGACGCGAAGCCGAGCCTGCCGTGCAGCGGATTCCGGGCTTCGGCCGCAAGGTTGAGCGGGTGATCAAAGACGGCCTCACGCTCGCGAGCTGGCCCAAGTTCCTTCACCCATATCCCCTGGACGGCAGTTTCTTCCTGGTCTCCTGCAAGCCCACGCCGAACTCGCCCTGGGGTATCTACCTGGTGGACGTCTTCGACAACCTCGTGCCGCTGCTCCAACTGCCCGATTATGCGCTCTTTGAACCCATCCCGCTGCGCCCAACCCCGACTCCCCCGGTAATTCCCGACAAGATTGATCCGCGCAGCAAGGATGCCGTGGCGATCATCCAGGACATCTACGTCGGCGACGGTTTGCAGGGAGTGCCGCGCGGGGCGGTGAAGGCTCTGCGCGTGTTCACCTATCATTTCGCCTATCAGGGCATGGGCGGGTTGCTGGGCGTGATTGGCGCGGACGGGCCGTGGGACATCAAGCGCGTGCTGGGAACCGTTCCAGTCAACTCTGACGGCTCGGCCAGGTTCCTGGTGCCGGCGAACACCCCGATTTCATTGCAGCCCCTCGACGCAGAGGGCAAGGCGATGCAACTGATGCGTTCCTGGATGACCGCCATGCCCGGGGAAACCGTGCAATGCGTCGGCTGCCACGAAACGCAGAACAGCGCCCCGCCGCCAAGGCCGGCCGTGGCCTTGACCCAGCCGCCCGCGAAGGTCAAGCCCTGGTATGGACCCCTGCGCGGCTTCAGCTACCCGCGTGAAGTCCAGCCGGTGGTGGATAGATACTGCGTGAGCTGCCACAACGGACAACCGGTCGAGAACGGCGCCAGAATCTGCGATCTGCGCGGCTCGGTGTTGCTGACCAACTGGAGCAGCGTCACCCCCGGGAACGGCGGCGCGCACGCCGGCAAGTTCTCCGTCGGCTACGACGCGCTGGTGCGGCATGTGCGGCGCCCCGGCATCGAGAGCGATTATCACATGCTGACGCCGATGGAGTTCCACGCCGACACCACCGATCTGGTCCAAATGCTTAAGGCCGGCCATCAAGGCGTCTGCCTGGACGAGGAAGCCTGGGATCGGCTCATCACCTGGATTGACCTGAATTGCCCCTACCATGGGACCTGGGGCGAGATTGACAAACCCGGCAAGCAGGTGGAACGACGGCGTGACTTGCTCCGGCTCTACGCAGGCGTGGAGGACGATCCGGAAGCAATTCGCGAGACGGAGTCCGCCACGCGCGCGAGCATGCGCGCTGAATCACAGTCCAAAGTCGCGCCCCCGAACCAGCCCGCGCGTGGCGCGCCGGTCTCCGCCGTCAACTGGCCCTTCGATGCCACGGAGGCCCGCCGGCGCCAGGTGGAGACTGTGCCCTCCGTCTCCCGCATCCTGGACCTGGGTCACGACATCAAGCTGCGCCTGGTGATCATCCCGGCCGGCGAATTCGTCATGGGCAACGCCGAGGAAGGACCACAAGCCCTTTCACGAATCAAAGAAAGCTTCTGGATGGCCTCCCGGGAAATTGATAATCAAACCTATGCGCTGTTTGATCCTTCCCACGACAGCCGCGTGGAGGACAAGAATGCATATCAGTTCGGGGTGCACGGCTATCCGTCCAACGAACCGGACCAGCCAGTCGTGCGCGTCTCGTGGGACGAAGCCATGGCGTTCTGCCGGTGGCTGAGCGCCCGGACCGGCGAGAAGTTCACCCTCCCCAGCGAGACGCAGTGGGAGTACGCGTGCCGGGCAGGGACCGCCTCGCCATTCAACTTCGGGGACTACGACACTGATTTTTCCCTCCATGCCAACCTGGCCGATCGCCGGCTGTCGGACTTTGCCAGCGACCCCTACCAGGTGGACGTGCCGCTAAAGAACCCGACTCGCTTCGACGATTGGATACCCAAGGATGCGCGCTCCAACGACCAGGCCCTGGTGGCGGTGCGTCCGGCACAATACCGCGCCAACGCCTGGGGCCTCCATGATATGCACGGGAACGTGGCTGAATGGACCGGCTCAGATTACGCCGCGGGCACCGCGCGAAAGGCTGTGCGGGGCGGTTCCTGGCGGGACGTGCCGCGGCGCAGCACCTCCAGCTTCCGTCTCGGTTACCAACACTGGCAGCGCGTCTATAACGTTGGCTTCCGCGTCATTTGCGAAACGCCCGCCGGGAGCCTGGCGGCACGGAAGTAGGCGATTTGCCGGTGGGCCTTACACGTGAAGGCGACCGAGGTGCCGGGCACGGAGGTCCCCAATCCCCAGACTCTCCACGCAGACCGGTCCGCAACTCCTCCCGTTGAGAGGAGCGTCTGACTGGGCATTGTCGGGGAAAAGCCGCGAGGCAACTGAGGCGGGGTGATTCGCAATCGTTGCCGCAAAGCCTGTGTTCAGGGCAATCTGGCCAGCCAAAGCGATTCAAGGCTGGTATCCGGTCAACCCAGCAAAGCGCGAGCTGGGGATAACGCGCGGTTTGCCATCAGGCCCACCCAGGACGAAGAGGGCGGCCGCATTGGTCCAGGATTCGATGAAGCGAAGGCCTTGGTCGGGACCGAGGACGAAGAGGGTGGTGGCGAGCGAGCTGGAGAGCCGGCAAGTGTCGGCCACGACCGTCACGCTGGCCAGGTTGTGTTGGACGGGGTGGCCGGACCTCGGATCGAGGATGTGGCCGAGGCGCCTGCCCTGGGCGTCAACGAAGTATTTCTGATAATGGCCGGAGGTCGAGACGGCCCGGCCCGAGAGGGACAGGACGGTGACGAGGGGATCGCCGGGCCGCCAATCCGGCAGGGGGGCGGAGATGCCTACCTGCCACTCTTGGCCTTTGGCATTGCGGCCCAGCGTAAAAACGTCGCCGCTGATGGCGACATAGAGGTTGGTCAAGCCACGGTCCATCAGCACCCGCGCCATTTCATCGGAGCCAAACCCCTTGGCGGCGGAGCTTAGGTTCAGTTCGAGGCCGGAGAGGTCCTTGATCAGTTCATCGCGATCCGTAAGGGAGAGATGCTTGCAGCCGGTGTTTGCCAGAGCTCCGTGCACTTGCGCTTCCGTCGGCACGGTTTTGAGGGTGGTTTGCGCGCTAAAGCCCCAAAGGCTGATGACAGGCCCGAGCGTGGGGTCGAACGCGCCGCCGGAGCGACGGTTCAGTTCCAGGCTCAGCCGCACCACCCCGGCAAACTCGGGCGACACTGGGAACGGGATGTGTGCCGGGGCGCGGTTGAAGCGGGATACTTCGCTGTCCGATTGGAAGTGGGACATCTGACGGTTGATCTCGTGGAGGCGCTGCTCGACCTCGCTTTTGAGGGCTTGGATCTGGGCGTCGGATAGATGGGCATTCACGATCTTCACCGTGTAGGTCGAGCCCATCGTCTGCCCCTGCCACGTGATCTGGGGCAGGTCGGCGGCGGCCAGCGGCCCGGCCAGAGTGGTCAGCGCCAGGCGCAAGGCCCACACCCACGGGCTGTCCGGACGCCGCCGCGAGGCGGCCCTGCCTGCTACGGACTGCCACATGTGCCGGATCAGCGCACGCCGATCACATAGAACGCCGCGCCAGCGGTGTTAGTGTCGGTCTCGAAGTTGATGGGTGGAGTTGCGAGGATGTTGTCCTTGAACACCGTGAAGCCTGCGTTCAAGTCGGTCGAACGGTAGATGGTGTAGGACCTGCCGGTCTCGCTATACCAGCTCAAGCCTATGGTCGGGTCGTTCGGAGTCGGAGGCACCGCGAGCATAATGGCCGAACCCGGCACCTGGGAGGCCGCCGCCATCAGATCTGCCAGCGTCGGCGTTGGGTCGCCGTCGCCATCGGGCGGAGGGGGATCGTCATCGTCGTCATCGTCCTGGCCTGAGCCGCCGCCGGCGATGGCAAAGAGCGAGAGGCCGGCTTCATCCTCAGCCATGAGGGCCCAGGACGAGTTGACCGTCAGGCGATGGGCGCGCGCCAGGGGCCCAAAGAACTGCGTGGGCACCGGGGTGAGCGGTGTCGAGAGGTTCAGCGTGAGGCCCAGGTGCGACAGGGTGACCAGGGTGAGGTTGGTTCCCGAGACCGCGAGGTCCAGGATCGGGCCCTGAGCGGAAGAACTTTGCGCCAGCACGGGGAACGACGGGTCGGAGACATCCACCCGCCACCAACCGCTGGCGGGGCCCGCGACATAGGCCGAGGCGCCGGAGATGACAACGCCGCTGGCGAGGGAGGGCAGTTGTAATGTGGCCAAGTGGGTTAACGAGTTGCCCGACATCTGGAGAATGACGAGGCCGGCATTGCCGCACGCGAGGTAGGCCCGGGAGTTGGCGACGGCGAGCCCGAAGGCAAACGCCGGAGTCTGGTAGCTGCCCCGCAGGACCGGCGCGCCGGGGGTGGATGCGTCCAAGAGCAGAATCGTGCGGCCGTCACTCACCACGACGAGCGAGCCGGAGACGCCGACGTCGCGGATGTTGCCCAGTTCCGGCTGGGCATAAGAACCCAGCAACACGGGCACCGAGGGGTTGTCCACATTCACAATCTTCAGCCCGTATTGACCGTCACCCACATAGACACGGGTGCCGGAGACGGCGACGGCGCGCGCGTTGGTGGCCGCCGTGAACCGACTTAGCAGCACCGGCGGGCTCGAGTTGGTCAGATCCAAAATCCGCAGGCCGCTTTCGCCGGCAGCCACGTAGGCACGGTTATTGGCGATGGCGACGTCCGCCGCCCGAACGGCGGTTGGAAAGTCAGCCGCGAGGGCCGGCTGGGTCGGGGTGCTGAGGCTGAAGATCTGGAAACCGGCGAGGCCGTTGGCAACATAGAGCCGCGAGTTGGCCAGCGCGAGGTCGCCGGCTTCGCCCGACATGGGAATCGTCGAGACGACCTGCACCGCCGAGGGTGTGGCGGCATTGATGGTCAGCAACCCGGCGGCTCCCGCCCCGACGTAAACCCTGCCGCCATTGACGGCCAGACCCTGCCCGATGACACCCGGCAACACGAGCGACCCGGCCAACGAAGGAGCGGACGGGTTGGAGACCTTCACGATGGCCAGGTGGTTATTGCCATCCACCAAGTAGGCGTAGGAGCCCGAAACGGCCAATGCCTGGCCGGCAGCGAAGCCGCTGTAAGCGCCGAGCAGAGACGGCGCCTTTGGGTTCGAGACATCGAGGATCAGCAAGCCCTCGTGCTGGTCGAGCACGTAGGCCCGGCTGTCGGCGACGACCACCGCGCAGGCGGGCCCGGGCGTATAATAGGCCCCCTCGAGGGCCGGCGCTGCGAGACTGGACGCATTGACGATGCGTACGCCGGCGACACCGTCCGCGACATAAACGTACTTGCCACTGGCGGCGACCGAGTAAGCGTTGCCGGAGGTATTGAGCCAGCTCCGCTGGACCGGTCGCGAGGGGGAGCTGACATCCACAAACGCGACGCCCGCGGAGCCGCAGGCGACAAAAGCCCGGGTATCCTTCACCGCGAGGCTCCGGACCATGCCAGGCAGGCGCACGGCGCCGAGCTTGACTGGGGCAGACGCGTTGGTTCGCGAATAGACCTCGAGGGTGGCGCCAGCGCCGACCAACAGCAGGTTGCCGGTGGTGGCGACGTCGGTGCACCGCCCGCCGAAGCTGGCGGCAGCATTGACGGCGTTAGTGGAAAATCCGGATGCAAGGTCGGCGCTGGTGGTAAACGCGCCGGCGAGATTGGTCACGCCGCCCACGACCGTGTAAGCCGAAAGGATGTTGGCGCCGGTGCCGGCGCCAAGGGTGCCCCAATCGAAACCCGCGGTCGCTGAACCGCCCGGGACAACACCCGCCAGGGTCCGGGTGCCGATGATCTGCCCGGTGGTATTGTTCTTGAGAACCACCACCACGGATTCGGTTACGTTGCCACGGTTGGTGACCGTGACTGTCACGGGCATCCGATCGCCCAGGACCCCATCGGCGGGCCCGCTCACCGCCACAGCGTCCACCCTGTGGTCGGGTGCAGCCTGGGGCGCGGAGCCAAGCAGCTCGAGATCGAAGGCCAGGTCAGCCCCGGCGAGGTCGGCCCGATGCACTTCGGCGGCGAGGACGTTTGCTCCCGGCACGACATGGGTTGGAGAGACGCTGGCGGAAAGATACGCATCCCGATCGGCTCCGGCCACCGGTGAAGTGGCACGGTCGGTGTAAATAATCCCGCCGGACGGCATATTGAAGCGGGCCAACTCGACGCCGTTGAGATAGACCACCACGCCGTCAACGCACCGCACGTTCAGCGTCAGGAGGGCGGGGAGCGCGTCGGCATAGAACCGCTGGCGAAAATAGCAGGCGGGATGCTTGTTGGCAGAGTCGGGTCCCCAACCGAGCTGCGTGGCGAGGTTTGTGAGTTGGTTGTCGCTGCTGTAGCCGAGCGGGGCCGCGCCCTGGCTCCAAACCGCGTCATAGTAGTCCGGCGCTCGCCAGGGGGTGTGGGTCAGGTCCAGCCCCTGGTCGTTGAAGCGCCAGGTGCTGCCGCGGGCGACCAGGGTCTGGTTGGTGAGCCCGGTGGCGACCGCGACCTGCACGCGGTTGGTGTTGTCGGACAATGCGGTCTCGCCCGCCACCGGCTGAGCCACCGCGCGCAACGAGTGATACCCCAGCGTCGCGTTGGTCGCGTCCCACGTAAACGGCAAGGTTAGGGCGGCGGCCGGGGCCAGGTTGGTGACCTGCCAAGACGCGCCGATCGCCTGCGCATCGGTGTCATCGAACAACCGCACGTCGAAGGTTTCAGCGGTTTCACCGGCGTTGGTCACGGTGACGGTGATCGTCGCGAGGCTATCGGGCGACACGATTGTCGGCGCTGCAACGCCGGCGATGCCTACATCGTGGATGAGCGGCCGCACGGCGACCACGCGGATCAGGCTATTGTCGGCGGTGGCCACCTCGCCCGCTACGGGACCAGCCACCGCCAGCAGCGAATGGTCGCCGGACAGGTTGGCTGTGCTCCACGGGAAGGCGACGGTAGTGGTGGTGTTGCCGGCCAGCAAGTTGACTGTCTCCGTGCCGATGAGCGACCCGGTGGTCAGGTTGCTGAGCACGACCGAGAAGCTCTCGGGGTTGGCGGTCCGGTTCGCCACGCCGACGGCGATGGATACGTCGGTATTGGGAGCAACCAGGCTGGGCGTCAGGCTGGTGACGGCGACGTCGTGGGCGACCGCCTGCACCGCCACCGTGTGGTCCAGGCTGTTGTCCGCCGTGCCGGCCTCGCCCGCAACCGGGCCGGCCGTGGCTCGAAACACGTAGTTGCCCTCGAGATTGGCCGTGTTCCACACGAAAGCCACGTTGGTGGCTTGGTTGCCGGCAAGGGAGCCGATGGATTGGGTACCGATCAGCGTGGCGGTTGTGAGGTTGGACAGCGTTACCGGGAAGCTTTCGGCATTTGCGGTGCGATTGGTCACCACGACCTGGATTACGACGTTGGTGTCGGCCTGGGCGGTGTTGGGCGTCACAGCGGTCACAGCGAGGTCGTGCACTGCCGCCGCGGGGGTATAGACCACGGACATCGCCGTCAGGTAGGGACCCGCGTTGGGGTAGGTGTTCGTCGAAGCGGCTGTGCCCTTGGTAAACGCAAGGCCGTTGGTCGTGTACCAACCCGCGCCATTGTGGTCCGTGAACTCGACCCAGAACTTGTAGGTTCCGTCCGGCATGACCACGTTATTGGTGTCCCGACAGTTCCAGGTCACCGTCACCGGGGTCCAGGTGGCGATCGTCGCGCCGCTGTAGCCGTCCACCGTGGCGACCGTGGCATTGGCGCGGACCGACGCCCAATAAGTGAGGTAGCCCTGTTCCTTGGCGGCGTCTTTGCGGACGTTTTTGATGAACTTGTTGGCGGCATCTGTGATCCAAAAAGCATCCACGCGCCGGTTGTAGTTGCCGGCCGGGTCCAGAAAGGTGACGGTGAAGGACGCGCTGCCGTCGGTGGCGGCGGCGGAAATGCTTTGAACACAGCCCGCGCCGAGCATGACGGCGCACGCGAGGTTGAAGATTCGTTTCACGGTTGCTCCTGTCGTTAACATTCGGTTCTCATTTTCGGTTCATTCCTGCGCCTCGGCCAACCCAGCCGCCGCCAGCGCGGTCCTTCCCTGCCGCCATCCCAACACCGTCTGCCGCGCCAGCGACACGACGCGCGGCAGGGCGGCCTGCACCGGGCGCGACAGGGTCATCCCATAGTCGAACGATTGGGGTTCGACCCCCAGGACGGTGATCGGCGGAACGCGCCCGGCAGGCAGCAGCAGGCCAGCGGCTTCGCACAGGCCCAGGGCATGAATGGAGGACACCGCCCGCGGTTTCGTGGACTTGGCGGTGTCAAAGAGGTAGATCGTTCCCGGAGCCTGGCCCCCTTTGGCCGCGTCAATCACCAGCACCCGGTCGGCCCAGTCGAGAAAATCCAATCCGTGGAGGACTGCGGTGCCGACCTCGATCACCATGACTCCGGGGATCGGCTGGCTTTGCAGCTTGTGCACCGCATAGATGCCCACGCCGTCATCCGAGAGCAGCAGATTGCCCACCCCGGCGATCAAAACGCGGGGGCATCTCTGCCCCATGGCAGGAGGCCGGGGGTCCCAAGTGGAATGGGAGCTGGCGCCGGGGATGCCTCCCCAACGCAGAGGCGCTGCTGGTCCAGCGAATGGGCTCATGGGTCTGGCCGGGGGATTCTCAGATCTCTGCGGGCAGAGCGCCTAATGCGAAGACCTTGGCGCCCGGCTCAGCACGCGTGACATGGGTCGCGCAATCGAGGCAAGGATCAAAGGAGTGGATGACACGCAGCACCTCGATGGGTTTGTCAACGTTGGCCACCGGCAAGCCCATCAGGGCCTGCTCCAGCGGCCCGCGCTGGCCAGCACTGTCTTTCGGCGAAAGATTCCAGCAGGTGGGCGTAATGATCTGGTAGTGGGAGACAACACTGTCGGTTACTTGCAGCCAATGGCCCAAAGCTCCGCGCGGCGCCTCGGTCAGCCCCATCGCGGTAGCGCTGGCCGGTTTGGGTAGCTCGGTGTAGGCGCTCTGTCCTGAGATCAGCGCTTCCAGCCATTCCCGCATTGCCAGGGCAATCCTATGCGCCTCTCGGGCGCGCGCCAGGTGCCGATCCATGACGGAGACACCATGGGTGTAATCGCCGTTGACGGTCATACGCGCCAGCGGACCCACTTCGTACGGCACGCCGCCGTAACGCGGCGCCTTGAGCCAGGAGTAGGCATCCCCCTTCGGATGTTGCGCCAGCGTGTCTTCCACGGACGGAGGCTGATTGTCCGTGCCGTCGTACCATGAGTAGCGGATCTGTTCGGTGATCTCCGCGGCATCTACCGGCTGAACGGCGGAGCTGCCGTCAGCCACACGCCCCCGCCGCAAGAGGAGGGCCGGATCGTCCGCATTGTCTTGCTCAAAGACGCCGTAGGCCAGCAGGTTGCCGTAACCTTTGCCCAGCAGGAAGTACTCGCTGTAAAGGTTGGCCAGCAGCTCGGCATCGGGAATGAGCTTGGTCTCGATGAACGTGATGAGCTGGTCGAGGTAGGCGCCAAAGGCAAGCGTGCCGGCATCCGAGGCAATGGCGGTGAAGCCGCCGCCGCCGAGGTAAGCGGGGCTGTGGGGAAGCTTGCCGCCGTAGATTGCTCCCATCTCGTGCGCGTTGCGCCGGGCGGCAACCGCCGCCACGAAGTTGCCGGTGAATCGGCTCACCGTGGCGGGATCAAACCGCCGGCCGACCTCCCACCCCGGCAGCCAGGGTGCCATCGGCACCCCGGTGATGTAGTCCGGCAGGGAGAGCAGGTAAAAGTGCAGGATGTGCGACTCGATGTAGCACGCGCCATGCACCAGGTTGCGCAGCAGGCGCGAGGCCGTGCGGTTGGCCGTGTCGCCGCTGAGACCGTACGCGCGGTCCAGTGTCAACGAGGCGGCCATGGCGTGCGAGATCGGGCACACGCCGCAGATGCGCTGGGTGATCAGTGTCGCGTCGCGGGGCGCGCGCCCTTCGAGCAGCTTCTCGAAACCCCGAAACAGGGTCCCTTTGGAAAAAGCGTCCACGACCTGCTGGATCCCGTTGACGGTGTCCACTTTCACTTCGACCTTGAGATGCCCCTCGATGCGGGTCACGGGGTCAATGGCGGCGGTAATAACTGGCATAATCTTGCTTCTCCGGGTGGTTGAGTTTGAAACCGATGGGATTGCGTTCCGGCGTTGCGGCGCCCGAACCTAAACCGGAATATACGGCTCGTGGAACGGGTCCGGCCCCGGGAAGCTCTTCTCGACGCAGCCCTGGCAGGGAGCGTTCACTTCGATGCACCAATGCCCCGGGTGCGGCTGGGGCGCCAGGCGGCCGCCGATCCCATTCCACGCCGCCTCACAGCGCGCCTTGGTAAAGGGCCCACGGCAGCCCAGCTCCTTCAGACAATGGCCGCTCTCGCCAAACGCCGCGGCGACCGGTGTGCCCATGGTGAGCGGATTCCGCGGACACTTGTTGTGAATGAAGGCGTCCTCCGCCGTCCCGTTGAAGCTGGTGCTGTAGAGCGCCGATGGACGACCATCGGCGTCCAGTGCCACCGGAGTCGCCGTCAGCAACTGGACCACCGCCCAAACGATCCAATCCGGGTTCACCGGGCAACCGGACAGATTGATGGTCGGCCGGCCGGTGAACTGGCGCACGCCCATGGCCCGGGTGGGATTGGCACCCGAGGCGGGGATGCCGCCGAAACACGCGCAGGTGCCCACGCACACGTTGACCAGCGAGCGCGCGGTCAGCTCCTGCACCGCCTGCTGCATGGTAACGTCTTCTCCGCGGTAGCTCCACACCTCGCAAGCGTGTCCGTCGAACGCAGTCGGCACCGCCCCTTCCACCACCAGCACATAGTTGCCCCGGTGATAGGCCTGCTTCAGAGCAGCCACCGCCGTCTCGCCCGCCGCCGACATAATTACCGGATGGAAGACCAGGTTGACGGCGTTGGCCAGGACATCTACCGCGTCCGCCGGCGCGCCGGCCGCGTCCGAGATGCGGTTCAGGAAGGAGACGGAGCACCCGTTGCAGGATGCGCCGATCAGCCAGATCACCGACGGCGCATGGGGGTTTGCCAGGGCCTGCTCCAGCACGCGCAGCTTGAGCGTGTCCAGGCCCAGCGCGGCCGCGGACAGCGTGCAATACCGAAAGAAACTACGTCGAGTTATGGTCATAGAACTAACAGTTTTCTTTTCGCGCCTCAGCCGAGAGAGCCGCCCGCCAACGCTTCAATTGCTTCTACTCATAGAGACAATTACCCAACCATAAGAGCTGATATTCACTATTCGCGCCACTAGGAGTTTCCTAGTCCGACAGGCTGGTGAGTCGGGAGCAGGGCGGGCAGCGGCAATAGGACGGCAAAGAAGGCACCGGCGCCAGCCGGCCTTCCCAAAGCAATCGAATGAAGTTCTCCACCCCGATGTGCGTCTGCTTCAATTTGCTGATACTGCCAGCAGCAGCGCTTCCAGAAAGCGACAAGACTTGCCGGTTGACATCCCGGCCCCTCTGTCAACCGCGCCCGCCGATGGATCCAGTGGCGGAATATCTTTTCCCGCCGGACCTGATCATGCAGAAGGCGCAGGACATCGGTCTTGCCGAAGACCAGCGCGGCGTGATCCAGGAAGAAGTGCAAAAGAGCCACACCAGATGCACAAGCGATGCACAAGGGATGCACCACCGGCTCCCGCGTGTGCATCGCTGGTGCATCCCTCGTGCATCTCTTGTACACGATCAGAAGCGGAGGCTGGATTTTGGGTCTGCTCGCCTGGAATTCGGTCTGTCACTAGCCCCTTCCATCCGTACCGCGGGGGGCTGCTCACTGATGCAGTCCCTCATCATGGCCGCCAAAGTCCTTTACCGCCCAACAGGCGCCGAATAAGGTCACAGCCCATGACGCCTGATCCTGCGAAGCTCCGGCAAATGGCGGAAGCCGGCGCGGACGAGAACTTTCGGTTCCGGGAGTTCCTGAAACATCACACCCGCCTCTCCTCGGAAGCGGTGGACAACCTGGTATTTGAGATATCGGAACGGGTCTGGAAGAAGACCGACTGTACCGCATGCGGCAATTGTTGCCGAGAGATGTCGCCGACGCTCAGCGAAACGGATGTCGAGCGACTGGAAGTCCGCCTTGGCGTGAATGCCTCCGAATTCGCGTCAAAGTACCTGAAGCAGGCCGAGCCGTCGGAAGGCGCCCCCTGGATCATGCGCGAACGCCCCTGCCCGTTTCTGAAGGACAATTGCTGCTCTGTGTACGAGCATCGGCCGGACGCGTGCCGCGCCTATCCTCATCTGCACACGCCGGATTTTACCTCCCGCACGCTGAGCATGGTCGGGCGCCTTTCCGTGTGCCCGGCTGTCTTCGAGGTTTGGGAAGAACTGAAACGGGCGACCGGATTTCGCCATCGTGCCAGGTAAGGGCGTCAAATACCGCGCGTTGAAAGACCGCAAGCGGATTCTGCGTGGTCTTCCCCTTTCGGGATCGCTTAGCCGGGCGTGCAGGGTGCGGGAAGCGCGTTTTGGATTGCAATTGTGAACCGGTGCGGGCTGAATGCGGCTGACATGCCAGTCGGGGCCAACGAAGCATTTTCTCGCGTTCTCATTGACAAGGCTCTGGAGGCCAGTGGGTGGAACCTGCTCGACCCGCATCAAGTGCGGTTTGAACTGAACAGCGTCACTGGCCGAGCCGATTATGTTCTGGGCGGCCAGCACGGGCCGCTGTCCGTGCTGGAGGCGAAGCGGGAGGAACTGGACCCCTACGATGCCAAAGACCAGGCTCATGATGCTGCCAGCGGCTTCAGGCCCGGCTTCAGGGCTTCAAACCCGAGATTGCCGGTGACACAAGCAGGCCGTGTTGCCGGCGGCTTTGGAGAGCAGGCATTAGCGGATGCGTTGGTTGGGAACCGTAGGGTGAGAGCAGCCAGAAGAAGACCCGGTCTCGCTTTACCTCTGCCGGCAGGCGACAACTTGAAAACGACGCTCGATCAAGCTCTCCGGCGGGCACCGACCAACAGCAGCGCATTTTAAGCCTCGGCCCGAATTGCTTTCACGGTTGCCATTTCATCGCCGTTCGTCGCCATCCGGTCGAGCCTGAGAGCCCGCGCTTGGAGCGGCTTGGATTCGTCAACCGCGAGCTTTCTGAGATGACCCTTCACATCGGCTGGAAGTCGGTGCAAGCGGGCCTGCAAAGCGCGGTTTTCCACGACAGTTTTGGGTCGGTTCCTTGGGGATTAACGTTTGCGTGAATATTTCTGAAAATACTTCTTGTTTCCCCCATATATGGTGGATAAGGTTGCTGTGTTCCCCAACTAATGGGGTATTGCAAGGGCCTCGAGGAGAGGCCCAAATGCTTAAAATAATCGGCGAATTTGAACCAAAGCCGCTTGGTTCTTTGTTGAAGGTCCGTCAACAAGAGCAAAGGGCGGAAGATGATAAGCGAAAAGGAAATACCATGATAGACGTCAGTGAGCCCGTTTCGACCGGCACGCCCGCACAGGGGCGCCGTCGGTCCTCGACCGTCACCGCAACGCGCCCTGCCAGGAGCGAGGCTTCCTCGGCGAAGAAGGGGCTGAGCATCGAGCGCACTTTCAGTGATCCGAATACCAATCCATACGACCAGTTGGAGTGGGAGCGGCGGACGGCCGAGATCACGGATGACGCGGGCAAGGTCATTTTCAAGCAGGAGAACGTCGAGGTTCCGAAGGCGTGGTCGCTGCTGGCCACCAAAGTGGTGGTGTCGAAGTATTTTTACGGGGAGCAGAACACGCCGGAGCGGGAAACCTCAGTGCGGCAACTAGTCCATCGGGTCTGCCGCACGATCGCGGACTGGGGTGTCAAAGACGGTTACTTCACCAAGGCTGGCGGGGAAGTCTTCTGCGACGAGCTGACCTGGCTTTGCCTGAATCAATACGGCGCGTTCAACTCGCCGGTCTGGTTCAATGTCGGGCTCTATCACCAGTACGGGATTGGCAATTCCTCGAGCCGCGGCAATTGGTATTACCACCGCAAGAGCGGTCACGCGGAGCGGGCAACAACCCAGTATGAATATCCGCAATGCAGCGCCTGTTTCATACAGTCAGTCGAGGACAACATGGAGTCCATCATGCGCCTGGCGCACAGCGAGGCGATGCTGTTCAAGTTTGGCTCCGGCACCGGCACTGATCTTTCGCCCATCCGCTCGAGCAAGGAGAAGCTGAGCGGCGGCGGGCGCCCGAGCGGGCCGTTGTCGTTCCTGAAAGTCTATGACCAGGTGGCCAACGTGGTGAAGTCCGGCGGGAAGACGCGCCGGGCCGCGAAGATGAACACCTTGCACGACTGGCACGGGGACATCGAGGAGTTCATTGAGGCCAAGATGAAGGAGGAGAAGAAGGCTTGGGCGCTTATCGAGCAGGGCTACGACGGCTCGTACAACGGCGACGCCTACGGCAGCGTCATGTACCAGAACGAGAACCTGTCCGTGCGCGTCAGCGATGCCTTTATGCAAGCGGCCCTTGACGGCAAGGAATGGTGGACGCGGTCGGTCACCACGGGCCAGCGGCTCCAGCAGAAGGACGCCCGCGCCCTGCTGCACAAGATCGCCGAGGGCACCTGGACCTGCGGGGATCCGGGGCTGCAGTACGACGGCGCCATCCAGCGCTGGCACACGTGCAAGGGGACCGAGCCCATTCACTCGACCAATCCGTGCTCGGAGTACGTCTTCCTCGACAACACCGCCTGCAACCTGGCGTCGCTCAACCTGATGAAGTTCAAGCGCGAGGACGGCACGTTCGATGTCGAGCGCTTCAAAGCCGCGGTGCGCATCTTTATCACCGCGCAGGAAATCCTGGTGGATAACTCGAGCTACCCGATCAAGGAAATTGCCGAGAACTCCCACATCTTCCGCACGTTGGGCCTCGGCTACGCCAACCTCGGCTCGCTGATTATGAGCTACGGCTTGCCGTATGACTCGGCGGAAGGCCGCGCGCTGGCGGGTGCCATTACGGCGATCATGACCGGCCACGCCTATGAGCAATCGGCTGAAATCGCACGCGTCATGGGCGCATTCAAGGGCTATCGCGACGCGCGCTGCGGGCATGTTAGCAAGCCGGTCAGCGAGGACAACGTTGAGTCCATGCTCGAAGTTATCAATCAACATCGCGAGGCGGTCGAGGCCATCCAGCCGAGCGAGGAGTTCAACTACTTGAAGGCCGAGGCGCGCAAGTGCTGGGACGGCGCGCTGGAGCACGGCCGGGCTGCCGGCTACCGCAACGCACAAGTCACCGTCCTGGCTCCCACGGGCACCATCGCCTTCCTCATGGACTGCGACACGACCGGGGTCGAGCCCGACATCGCCCTGGTGAAGTATAAGCTGCTGGCTGGCGGCGGGATGCTGAAGATCGTGAACCGCACGGTGCCGGAAGCCCTGCGCCGGCTGGGCTACAGTGCGCAGGACAGCGAGCGCATCGTCGCTCACACCGAGCGGTTTGATACAATTGAAGACGTGGAAGAAGGCGGCGCCCGAGTCGCGAGCGGGTTGAAGCCGGAGCATTTGCCGGTGTTCGATTGCGCGTTCAAACCTTACCGCGGCCAGCGGAGCATCCATGCCCTGGCGCACCTCGGGATGATGGGCGCCGCGCAACCGTTCATCAGCGGCGCGATTTCCAAGACGGTCAACATGCCCAACTCCAGCACGGTCGAGGACATTCGCGATGCCTACGTGCAAGCCTGGAAGATGGGCCTGAAGTGCGTCGCCATCTACCGTGACGGATCGAAGCGCTCCCAGCCGCTGAACACCAAGCGCACGAACGAAGGCGGCGCCAAGGCGGCCGGCGGCGACCGAGCCAGCCTCGAAACCAGGATCAAGGAACTCGAGGCCGAAGTCGCCGTGCTTGGTGCGCAGGCGGGCAAGCCGTTGCGCCGCCGCCTCTCCGACACCCGTACCGCCATTACGCACAAGTTCGACATCGCCTCCCACGAAGGCTACCTGACGGTCGGCCTGTTCGAGAATAACCAGCCCGGCGAGCTGTTCATCACGATGGCCAAGGAAGGCTCGACTATCGGCGGGCTAATGGACGGCATCGGCACACTCACCAGCCTGGCGCTGCAATACGGTGTGCCGCTCGAGGCACTGGTCCGAAAGTTTGCGCACGTCCGCTTCGAGCCGTCGGGCTATACCAAGAACCCCGACATCCGCCACGCCGCCTCGATCACCGATTACGTCTTTCGCTGGATGGCTGTGCAATTCATCCCCGGCTTCCGGGAAGCCAACGCGCCCAACCGCAATCAGCCTGAGTTGGCCATTCCAGGCCTGCAAGAGGAAGTCAAGAAGAAGATCAACCGCCCGGTGCGCGAGTTGGCGCTGGCCGACGACACGGAACTGGTAACCCCCAAACCCGGCCAGGACGGCAACGGCAAAGGCCATGCTCCCGCCAGCCACGCCTCTCCCGCCCCGACCGCCCGGCCCATCAAGAACCCTGGCGACTCTGTCGCCCATTTCCAGCAAGACGCACCCACTTGCCCGATTTGCGGCCAGGTCACCGTCCGCAATGGCGCCTGCTACAAATGCCTGAACTGCGGCGAGAGCCTGGGCTGTTCTTGACCACCGACCACGGCGAATTCAGCGCGACCTGCGAACGGCCCTCTGGCGATTTGAGGGCCACTGCACGTCGGTCACAACTCCTCGCCCAGGCTGAACACGCTCACCTTTGCGCGCGGCAAGGGTCCCGGCGCGGAAAGGCAGAGGAACTCGAAGCGGTTTTCCCCGGCGCGCAGGAGCGGCGGCGCACCCTGTAGAGTGTGCCGGCCCAGCGGCTCGCCTTTCGAACCGAACACGGCGAAGCCGCTCCCGCCCTCGTACTCCAGCCAGCCACCGGAAGGCAGCTCGATGGAGAACTCGACGCGCCCGCCGTTGACGGTAAGCGCTGGATTCCTCAGCCTGGCCGGGAGCATCGGCAGCGCCTTGATCGGGCCGAGGCGGCACTTCACGGTTCGGTCGGGCGGGAGGTTCTGGCACCAGACGCTCACGGCGCTGACGGCGTCGAAGCGAATCGTCTCGCGATACGCGTTGTAGGCTCCCTTGCCGTCGTTCCACTGGTAATCACTCCAGCGCGCTGACTCCGTCTCCACCAGCGTCAGGTAGCGCAGCCCGGTGAAGTCCACGGTGACGTACCGGTCGGCAATCGCCCCGTAAGCCAGGTGGTGCGGGCTTTCGAGGCGAACGGCGATGACCTCGCCCTGGCCGTCGCCTTCGATCCATAGGCCGAGCGCCTGCTGCTTTTCCAGGTTGAGCGGCGGCACGAACTCGCGCGTGAGCCGCGTCCACGCTCCCTGGCGCGGGACCTGGCCGGTGTTGGTGGCCGTGAGCAGAACGGCGGAGGTATTGGTCCCGTCGGGCAAAGCGGTTAATGAGAACGTCACCCCTTTGGCCGCGGTTTGCTTCCACGAGGCCGTGTCGGTGGCAAAGTCCGCGATCATCACGGCGCCGGTGGACTGGAAGGAGTCGGCGGACATAAGCGACTCGAGACGCAGCTTGAGTGGTTGTTCGCCGAACGAGTTGGTCGCCTTCCAGGAGAGGGACCATGGCTCGGAGGCGAGATGCGATAACACTTCCAGGCGGCGGAAGCGCACTTGCCCCGCGGCGTTGGTGGAGAGCAGAAAGGCCTTTCCGGGCTCGCGGAGCTTGGCCTTGGCGGCGTCGTTGAACGCGCCGGTGTGGCGCAAGTCCTCGCAGGTGCGCAGGATGTCCGCGTCACGTTGGAACAGCGGGATCTTCGCCAGCCGCTGCCGGTTCAGCCCCGCGGTGAGCGAGATGCCGGCATCCCAGCCGATGAGCTTCGCCCCCAGGTACTGGATGACCTCTGGATAGGCCGGGGTAATCTGGGGCGGGTTAAAGGACTGGAAGTCCCACCAGCCGAGGTGCAGCGGCAGGAGCAAGTTGCCGTTCACGCTCTCCGCATGGAGGTCAATAAAGCGCTCCTGGCCGCGCTGGGGATAATCCCACGCCTGCCAGCGCGTGCGATATTGCCAGAAGTGGTGCCACATGGCGCTCATCTCCATCCCCACCGGCTTCTTGAGGTGCTTCTGAATCTCGACCACGAACTTGTCCGCCCAATACCAGCAGTCCTCGTTGCCGCGCAGAATCGAGCTGCCGTCAATGGCATCCAGGTAGATGCCGTCAAACCCACACTGGTCCACGATCTCGGCATGGCGGGCGGCAATCTCGGTAAAGAGGGTGGACTCGACGTTGGGGACAAAGAGCCCGAAGCATTCCTTGAGATGCCGGGCTTTGTCGCCGCGGGCATGAGCGGCGGCTTTGGTTCCGAGCGCGCCGCGCTGCGCCTGGGTGAACCGCCAGGGCGGCTCCTTGGTCGCACCGCCGAAGACGATCAGCTCGTCGCCCACGTGCAGCACCACGCTGTTGTGCTCGAAGAAACCGGTGATGGTGCTGATCGCGGCGGTGGATTCCGCCACCGGAACTTCCTTGGCGTCAGCACTCAGGTCCTCCGCCAGGGTGAACGAACGGAAGGCATCCAGCCGCGGGTCAGGCACCGGCTGAACGTATTTGCTCTTCTTGTCTATGAAGAACGCGTACGTGTGGAAGATCGAGCCGATGCCCGCTTCATGCAGGCGAGAGACAATCCGCTTAAAGCTATCCCAGCCATCCGGCCAGCTCTTGCGGTTCAAGGCAAACTCCCCGAACGTGAAGAAGCTCTCGCTGCCGCCGTGGTTATCAATTTGCGTGAAGCCGACGCTCCGGGCCATGTCAATCCACTCCGTGACGTTGCTCTCCGTAAGAGTGCCAAAGTTAAAGAGGTAGGAGCCGTGATTAAAGGGAACCTCGCGCGCCCAAGGGCCGGCGACCTTGCACACCGGCAGTTCGTTGGCCTGTTGCAGCGCCTGTTGCAGCGCCGGGAGCATGGCCGGCATGGGGGCCGCCACGATGGCCACGCTGGAGCCGGTCAGGCCAAATCTCGCATAGCACGAGGCGCGCAACTCGCTCTGCAATGCCGGGAGCTGTTCCACACGGGTCTGCAGATTCAGGGAAAGCGCGCAGGCGCCAAACGGCTCCGCCGGCTTTCCCGCCAGGCTCAGCGGCACGTTCAGGAACACCAGCGACTCGAGTCGGGGTGGGACGGATTTGACCTGGAACCGGATGAAGTCCGGGCGAGGCTCGACTCCGATCCCCACCTCCACCCCTTCGCCCCCCAGGCGTATCGTAAGCAAACCGTTGGTGTAAGCAGCCGCGGTCGCGGACAGGTCCTTCCCGTCGAGGCGCGCCAGCGTGCAGGGCACGCGCGCGCCCGCTCGCAGATAATTGGAGCCTGACGCGCGATCCACGAACTCCAGGTTCTGGCCGTCAGCCGAAATCACATAGCGCACGCGTGGGTTTTCCAGGACGACCAAATCCTGACCCGCGGCGAGACACGCGTGGTCGCAGAGGCCGAGCAAAATCGCAACCGTGAGAGAACACAGCAGGACCGGGCGTTTGGGTTTCATAGCAATTGTAATTGGCTTGGGTGCGCCGGGGGCGGCACCCCCGCACACTATCTGCGGCTGCCACCGGATGACAATCCGGCATTTTCACGTACCGTGGCGTTGCAGCGCGTAAGCATGAATCCTTATGGCGGGGTGGGGACGGCCTCGTCCCCGGATTCCTGAACGCCGCCAGGGCCGAACTGGGGACGAGCCGTCCCAACCCCTTTCATGAATCCGCGCTGGTGGCGTTGCTCGGCGGGCGCCGGCAGGCGTCAGCGGGAGGCAGACTGGAGAATGATGCTCGCGGAAATAGCTTGAACGGCCATTGCGGCGCGTTAATGGTTTACCCATAAGATCATGAAGATTTCTCTGCCAGGCGCAATCCCCGTCGTGTTGCTCGGCGTGTTCCTGTTCGTTGGGTGTCAGAATACCCGCCCGCCGGCGTCAACTGCCGCAGCGCTCCGCGTTGGATCGGCCGAGATAGATATCACGCCCCCCATCGGCTACCGGATGGCCGGCTACTTCAACGAGCGCTTCTCGACAGGCATCCACGATCCGCTGCACGCCAAAGCCATTGTTTTCCAGCAAGACGGGCAGCAGCTTGCGCTGGTTGCTTGCGACCTCGTGGGTGTTCCTTTGACTGTAACGACTGACGCCCGCGCCCGCGCGAGCCAGCGCACGGGCATACCCGTCCCGAACATCGTCATCTGCGCAACGCACACCCACACCGGGCCGCTTTACGAAGGCCCGCTGCGCGAATACTTCCATGCGGCCGCCTTGAAGAAGGGCCAGTCCGACCCCCGGGAGACGGTGGATTATTCGGCATTTCTGACCGAACGGCTGGTGCAGGTGATCGTGGCGGCCCAGGCGAACCTTCGCCCCGCCCAATTCCAGATCGGCATCGCCAGGCAGGAGGGCCTGTCCTTTAACCGCCGCTTCTGGATGAAGAACGGCCAGGTCGTTTTCAACCCCGGACAGCTCAATCCCGACATCGTGCGGCCCGCCGGCCCGATTGATCCGGACGTGGGCATTGTGCTCGCGCGCGGCCCCGGCTCAGCGCAGCCATTTGCCGGCCTAACCGTCTTCGCCGTGCATTCGGACACGGTCGGCGGCACGGAATACAGCGCCGACTACTCGTATTTTCTGGAGCAGACCTTGCGCAGCGCATTCGGCCCACAGTACACCTCCGCCCTGGGCCTAGGCACGTGCGGCGACCTCAATCACATCAACGTCAAAGAGAAGCCCGCAACCCGGCGGAAGTTCGAGGTGACCGAGCGGATCGGGAGCACGCTCGGGAAAGTGGTCATCGAGCAGTCCAAGCATCTGCCGGTCGGCTCCCATCCCGCCCTGGCCGCGCGCAGCATCACGCTGCAAGTGCCCTTCCACCAGGTCACCCCGGAGCAGGTCGCTGACGCGCGCGCGGTCATGGAGAAGTTCTACGACTCCGGCACCCCATTCCTCACTAAAGTAGCCGCCGTTCGCACGCTGGACCTCGCCGAACGCGGCCCGCTCTACCCGATGGAAGTGCAGGTGTTCCGCCTCGATGCCGACACGGCGATCGTCTTTCTGCCCTGTGAGATCTTCGTCGAGCTGGGCCTGGCCATCAAGCAGGCCTCGCCGTTCAAGCAGACGCTGGTGATTGAGATCTGCAACGACCGGCCCAGCTACGTGCCCACGCTCAAGGCTTTTGGTGAGGGCAGCTACGAAGTCACCAACGCCCGCGTCAAGCCGGGCGCCGGTGAAATGCTGGTGGACGCGGCGGTGAAGTTGTTGCGCCAACTCAAGCCGGAATGAAGTCCGGACGCTAGTGCGGCGCTCAGGGCGCCCCCGCAGCGGAGACAGCCAATAGCCAATGGCAAATAGCAAGTGGCAAATTCACGCGGTGCGTGTGGGCGGGAGGTTTACGCATCATGTGGAGACCCACGTGGATGGCGCTCAACTTGGCCATCGTCCCCTCTCGGCACTGTGCGGCACCCCCAACGTTCGGATTTCGGTGTTCGGATTTCCTTCGGATTTCGGCCTTCGGATTTCGGCCTTCCGCCCATGACTTCCGCCAACCCCTCCCGCCCCCTCAACGCCGGCCTCCTGCCCACACTCGGCCTCTTCTCCACCATGATGCTGGTCATCGGCGGAGTCATCGGCTCGGGCATCTTCCGCAAGCCCGGTGTGATGGCCGCCCAGGTCGGCTCGCCCGAACTGCTGCTCGGCGTCTGGGTCCTGGCCGGAGTCATCACGCTCTTCGGCGCGCTGACCAACGCCGAGATCGCCAGCATGATTCCAGAGACCGGCGGGCAGTACATCTACTTCGAGCGGATGTACGGCCCCTTCTTCGCTTTCCTTTATGGCTGGGCCATCTTTGCCATCATGCAATGCGGCTCAATCGCCGCCATCACCTATGTCTTCGCCGAATACGCAACCCAGTTCGTCAACCTGCCCGAGTTCCCCTCGGCCATCGCTGCCTGGTCGTTCCACGTGCCGTTCGTGGGGGACGTAACGCCGCTCAAGGAGGTCGGCATCAAGGGCATGGCCGCGGCGCTCATTGTCCTGCTAACCGCCATTAACTATATCGGCGTGCGGTTCGGCGGCCTGGTGCAGAACGTATTCACCATTGCCAAAGTCGCCGCCATGCTCTTGCTGGTGCTCGGCGCGTTCTGCCTCCCCACCGGGGGTGCGGTCGCCCATCTCACCACCCCGAGCACCCAGATTCAGTTGAGCGGCCTCGCCTTGGTCGCCGGCGTCGCCGCGGCGCTCCAGGGCGCCTTCTGGGCCTACGACGGTTGGAACAAGCTCACCTATATCGCCGGCGAGGTGAAACAGCCGCAGCGCAACATCCCGCTTGGCCTGCTCTGGGGCATGCTCATCGTCACCGCCATCTACCTGCTGATGAACATCGCTTACGCCTATGTGCTGCCGATTGACCAAATGGCTCAATCCAAGCTCGTGGCCGCCGACGTGGCCGAGCGGTGCTTCTCGGGCGGCGGACGCTGGATCGCCGCGGCCGTGATGATCTCCACCTTCGGCACCGCCAACGCCACCATTCTGGCCACCGCCCGGCTCTATTTCTCCATGGCCCGGATGGACTACTGCCCCCGCCGCCTTGGCACCGTCCATCCCCGTTTCCACACGCCCGCCGCCTCGCTCGTTGTCCAGGGAATCTGGAGCATCCTCCTCCTGTTCAGCGGCACCTTTGACACGCTCACGGACACGCTGATCTTCGTGAGCTGGGCCTTCTATGCCATTGGCGCTTACGGCGTATTTGTCCTGCGCCGAAAGATGCCCGATGCGCCGCGGCCCTACAAAGTCCCCGGCTACCCGCTAGTGCCGGCGGTGTTTGTTCTGTTTGCCACGCTCTACCTCCTGTTCACGGTCTATAACGACCTCATCGGCTACCAGGCGGCGGTGGCGGCGGGAAAGCCAGCGATGATCAACTCCGCCTTCGGCACGATGCTGACGCTGATTGGCGCGCCGCTTTATTTCTTCTATCGCCTGCGCCAGCCAGGCAAGCCCAGCCAAGTCCTTTAATCCCTTTAACCCCAACACCCTATTCTTGGCTCGAAGAAGGCAGTGACAGGATGCCCTCATCCCGGCGCCATTCGCTTCCCCGCCCCGAACCCCATCCAAGAGCCCAACCGTTGCAATCTGGAGCCCCTTAAACCAGAAACGCCAAAAATAACGCTATACCTTGTGCTCGCGCGATGACGGCTGACACTACAGGTAGTATGACTCGGCCGGGCTCATTTCCAATTGCCGATACGGCCCCCGAAATCCCGGGCCAACCGACCGATTACGAGTGCGAGGACGATTCGGAATGAGCACAGGTTACGTGTCCTTGCGGGAATTGGGCTACTGGGCCGGGTTCTAGCGCTGCGCTGCAGACTCCGGACTTCGGCCCTGGCACTTCTCGGCGCAGCGCATATTGGCATCCATCCGGGTGGCTACGGTCCGTCGCCATTGCGTTCGTATTCATAACAGTTGTCACCCTTATGGCCGGAAGTGGAACTTCCGGTTTCCGGAAGCCGCGCTTCCGGTAGCAGGACTGGGCAGGGTGGGCTGGCATCGAGCACGAACACCCTCCGTTCCGCCTCTGGCAAGGCCATCCACCGGTCCGGCTTCCCTTCGCGCGTCGCACCTCGGACTTCGGACTGTCTGGAGGAAATCGAGCACCACCCCGCTACCCAATTTCCCCTTTTCAGCCCCCGCGGATTGTCGCATCATTGCGCGACTTACGCCATGGGCGGCAGAATTGCACAGTCCTCGGTTAGCAGAAGGCCCATATAGTACCGCACTGCGCCACCGCCCCGTCGCTTAACATCTTCCAGGACCCTGGCATCCTCCACTGGCAACCCATCGTCAAGGTCGAGCACTACCTCCTGCGGCTGGACTCCATAAAGCACCCGGTTGAACCAATGCGGCACTTGAGAAACCGGAATTGCATCATTGACTCTGGCAGTTGATTTGCTATGTTTCCTTGCCAGACGGGAACGCAAGATTTTACTTACTCCCCGCTCGACACGCCGGCAACGGCCTCGGGCGGGGTTATTTTTTAGCCCATGACCACCGAACCAACTATCAAACGAGCCGTGGCCTTCGTGAACGGCCAGAACCTCTACCGCTCGGCCAAGACAGCCTTCGGTTACCACTACCCGAACTACGATGTCCAAACGCTCGCCCACACCGTCTGTGTTCACCAGGGCTGGCAGCTCAATGAAGTCCGCTTCTACACTGGTATCCCCGACGTAGCCGACAACGCGTTTTGGCATCATTTCTGGAATGCCAAGTTTGCCCAAATGGGACGGCAAGGCGTTCATGTGTTCTGCAGGCTTCTGCGGTACCGCAATGAACCCGTTCGCCTCCCGGACGGCACCGAAGTTACCGTCCTCGTCGGGCGCGAAAAGGGCGTGGATGTCCGGCTGGCGTTGGACATCGTCCGTCTCGCCTCTCGCCAGGAATACGACATCGCCCTTGTCTTCAGCCAGGACCAGGACCTGTCCGAGGTCGCCGACGAAATCCGGCTCATATACCGTGAGCAAGACCGTTGGCTCAAAATCGCCTGCGCTTTCCCGGTCAGCCCCGGCGTGCCGAAGCCGCGCGGCATCAACGGCACCGACTGGATCAAAATCGACCGCGCCACTTACGACGCTTGCCTCGACGCCTGTGACTACCGCCCCAAACCCAAAACCTCCTGAATTCAGCCTTTAGCCTTTCCTCACCTATGAGTGACCAACCGCAGGACTTGAAACCGCGAACCAAAACGTTCGCGCTCCGTGTCATCCGGATGTACGCCGAACTGCCGAAGAACGACACGGTCGCGCAGGTTTTGGGGAAACAGGCTTTGCGGTCGGGCACTTCCGTCGGCGCGAACTACCGCGAGGCCTCCCGAGGACGCTCCAAAGCGGAATTCACCTCCAGAATCGGCGACTGCCTGAAAGAGATTCAGGAAACCGAGTACTGGCTCGAACTGCTGGTGGACAGCGGTTGCGCGTCCGCTGGCATCGTGCCGAGCGGTGATCTGTGCGGCGATCTGGCCTGATCCGGCGGACCCGGAATGCCCTGCCGCCTTCCGCAACACTGCCCGAAAGGAAATGCAGGCGTGGACCACCCACACCCGCCAAGCCCTGCTGAGCGAACCCAGCCACCACAGGTTCGAAAAGGCCCGCAAGGGAGCCAACCACTTTAGGGATCACGAAGAGCTCCGCTCCGCCCTTCTCGACTTCATCGCCGACTTCGCCAACTGGGACAACTCCACCACCAAAGAATTTCTCGACACTAGCCCCTCAACAAGCGTGATTTCTCGACCTGATTAGACGAAAAAGCTCGAAATGCCCG
>CAZVFC010000055.1:0-61931 GCA_964625855.1 uncultured Verrucomicrobiota bacterium
CCAACCAAGTAAAAAACGCCCGGGCTAAGCCTCGCTTTTCGAGTCAGCGCTCAAACGGGGCTACGCTTCGATAGAGACTTTACCTGCAAAGTGAGAGTCCTTTTTGCATCTTGGCTGTAGATCACCACGTCAATGCCCCTCGCATTACGTGCCGTTGGCATGACGTTCCAACCGAGGCCGGACAAGCGGTAGCAGACGTAATACAAGCCCACGTTGCCCACGACCTGACTATTGAGGTTTCTCTTCTTTTTCGTTCGTCGGCTGGAGTGTTCAATTGCAGAACGCTTCACAAGGCCAGCGTATCAGACAAGGAAACTGTGACAAGGGGAACGCCTCACCGTCCTCAGCGCAAACTTGAAAGCCAACGAGCCTGAAAAATCCCGCCGCTCACCATTCCGTTGCCGGGTCCGAGTCAGCCGCTCGCCAAAGATACAGTGCCGCCGTGGTTCGATACGGTGCCCACTTGGCCCCGATGGACGCCAGTTCATCCGGCTCGGGCAGGCGTCTCTTGCGGTACGCCTTTTGAAATCCACGCCGCACCCCGAGGTCATGGACGGGCAGAACGTCCGGCCTTCCGAGGTTGAAAATCAGGAGCATCTCGGCAGTCCACCGCCCGACGCCTTTGCTCGCGGTCAGGCTTTCCAAGAGTTGCTCGTCAGTCATTCGGTCGCATTCCTTCAGCGTTGGCAAACGCCCGTCCTTCGCACGGGTCGCAAGCTCAAGGATGTATCGTGCCTTGGGGCGTGAAATCCCGGCGGCTCGCATCCCTTGGACCCCGCACGCAAGAACGGCTTCGGGTGCCGGGAATTGTCCATCGCGGCAACGGGTCTGGAAGCGACGGAAAATCGTGCCAGCAGCCTGCCCGCTCAACTGCTGGTGAATGATGGCATGAACCAAGGATTGAAACGGAGGGAGCCGCTTGGGGCGCAACTCGCACGGCCCGACTTGGCGCACAATTCGGCGCATGGTCGCATCGCCCCGGCAAAGAGAATTAACAGCTTCGTCGTTCACAAGACGTTCCGAGGTTATCGGCTCATCGTTCCCTCACGCAACTCCCTTTGCCCCCGACCGACGCCGCCCCATTCCCGAACCAATGTCAATCCTCGCTTTCTACACCCCGCCACCGCATCGGAGCCTGCCTTCTTCGCCTCTGCTGCCCCACGGGCAACCGCTCACTCACCCCGCGTCAGCGCGAGGGACGTGCCCCTCCGCGCTCACCGCGCCGGAACGCGCCCCGCGCTCTGCACCCCATTTCCTGATTGCGCTCTTGAGTGCAATCCCTCATAACCAAGCCCATGTTGTCCAAGGTCTGCTCCGCTGCCGTCAATGGCATCGAAGCCTATCCGGTGGAAGTCGAGGTTAATGCCGGCTACGGCGACACTCTGATCGTCATCGTCGGGCTTCCGGACGCGGCGGTGAAGGAGTCGCGCGACCGGGTCATGACCGCCCTGATCAACTCCGGCTTCTCCTTCACCTTCGGCCGCACCACCATCAACCTCGCCCCGGCGGACGTGAAGAAGGAAGGGCCGAGCTTTGACCTGCCGATCGCCATCGGCATGGCCGCCGCCAGCGAGCAGATGGTGAGCGACCAACTGGAGAACTTCGCCATGGTCGGCGAACTCGCGCTCAACGGGGCGGTGCGGTCAGTTAAAGGGGTGCTGCCGATCGCGCTGCGTGCCCGCGCCGATGGCCGTGCCGGAATCCTGGTGCCGCCCGAGAACGCCGCCGAGGCTGGCGTCGTCTCCGGCTTGCAGGTCATTCCCGTCCAGAATCTCCGGGAGGCAGTCGGCTTCCTCGAAGGCGAGCTCAAGATCTCACCCACCCGAGTGGATACTGCCAGCATCTTCAACCAGAGCTTCGACGACGAGGTTGACTTCGCCGAGGTCAAGGGCCAGGAGAACGTCAAGCGCGCGCTGGAGATCGCTGCGGCCGGGGGCCACAATGTCCTGCTCATCGGTCCTCCAGGCACAGGGAAGTCCATGCTCGCCAAACGATTGGCCACAATTCTGCCGCCGCTGACGCTCGAGGAGGCGCTGGAGACTACCAAGATCCACAGCATCGTCGGCTTGCTGTCGCCGGGACAGGCGCTGGTCACGCGCCGGCCGTTCCGCGCGCCGCATCACACCGCCAGCGATGCCGGCTTGCTGGGGGGCAACATCAATCCCACGCCCGGCGAAATCTCACTGGCGCACCACGGCGTCCTTTTCCTGGACGAGCTGCCCGAGTTCAAGCGCAGCGTGCTGGAAACGATGCGCCAGCCGCTGGAAGAAGGGCGGGTGACCATCTCGCGCGCTGCGGGCACGATGACCTTCCCGTCCGAGTTCATGCTCGTGGCGGCAATGAACCCGACAGGTTTCGTTGCCTTTTTGTGAGTTCTTCACAAGTTGGCGTGTAGCAAAAGGTTATGTCGATTTCGTCACTCGTGACTACGAGCTTTTCGATGATGCTTTCGACGATACTGCGCTTTTCGGTTGGTTTGAAGCTGGGCCAGCGTTGGTAGAGGTTGGCGGCTTCGGCGGTCACTTCGTCGGCAGCCAGTTGGTGCATTTCCAGGGCGTCCAACTCACCTTGCAGTTTGGGCAGTTCGGTAGAGAGTGACCGTTCTTGCTCTTCTAGGGGGCGGTAGAGCTTTCCGAAGCCGTCGGGGGTGATCTGGTCACCCTGGTAGAGCTGATAGACCTTGCGCATTTCGGCTTTGACCTTTTCCAACTGCTTGGTGTGGGCAGCCAGGCGCTGTTTCTTTTCCGTCACATGTTCGTTGGCGCGAGCGAGATGTGACCGGATCTGGTCTTTGCAAACGAAGAACTTCTGCAATTCATCCCGGAAGAGGCCTTCGATGTCTTCGATCGGGATCTTGGTGCGGCACTTGGGGCAGATGTACTTGGGTGAGCGGGAGAAGACATACATCTTGGAACCGCAACCGCAATGGAGGAGGCCAGCGAACAGGTGAACGGGTTTGGGGCCGATCGGGTGGTGGTTCTTGCGGGTCTTGAGCACTTGATTGCACTGGTTCCACAGGTCTTCCGAGACGATGGCTTCGACGGGGGTCATGACCCAGTCGGATTCGGGTTTGATGATGAGTTTGCCTCGGCCATCGCGATACGTGTGATTGGCGCGATACATTCCCTTGGCGGTGGGGTCCTGGAGCAGGCGGGCAACCGTGGTGTCGGTGAACTTGGCTCCCTTGCGGGTGCGATACCCGGCCTGGTTCAACCGCCGGGCCACGCTCTTCCTGCGCTTGTCCTCAGCAAACCATTCATACATCAGTTTGCGGATCGGGGCCTCAGTCGGGTTGACCAGGAGCTTACCGTCTTTCCACAGGTAACCGAATGGAGCGGCTCCACCAAGGCTTTTGCCCAGTTTGGCCCGGATATTGATTGAAGCTTTGACCCGGTCGGCGATTTCTTCCCGCTCCCACTGTGAGAGAGCGGCGATCATGGTGTAGAACAGGCGGCCGGCCGGGGTCGAGGTGTCGATCTTCTCCTGGAGCGAGATCATGTCGACGCTGTTCTCGCGAAAGATGTCGGAGAATTCCAGGAGTTCCTTGGTGTTGCGCGCAAGGCGGGCCAGCTTGGAGAAAATCAGGCCGGTGACGTGACCACGGCGAATGTCGACGAGCATCCGTTTGGCTTCCGGGTGATCCATCACCGATTTGCCTGAGACACCGGCCAGGTCATACACTTCCTTGACCGTCCAGCCGTTGAACTTGGCGTATTCGCGGGCGCGCGCTTCGTGATGCTCTGGGCTCTCCCCTTGCGCCTGGTCTTCGGTCGAGACCCGAATCCAAATGCCCACCGGTTTGTTGCGCGCCGTGCTGTCCTTCATACGAGAACGATATACCAGAACCGAAGAAGTGTGAACAAGAAAAATGTAGCTAATTTGGTTATGTCTGCTAAAGGATGGACGATGGCAAAAGAGCGATTACTGGCGGGCCGTGACTTGGCCGCGCTCGCCAAGCGGTTCCGCCTGGCGGTCGGGAAGAGCCGCGCTGAGGCGGCGCGGGAGATGAACGTCTCGCAGACCTCGATCTTTCACGCCGAGGAAAGCCCGGAACTTAGCCTGCTCCGGTTACGGATCCAGATGATCGAAGCGTATTCCCCGTTTCGGGTGGTCGGGCCAGGGTTTCGGTTAGAGAGAGATCAACCGGCTCGAAAGATTTGAACCGTGATGAAACCCCTTGAGCTTTGTGACCAACGCCACCTTGAGGCCGCTCAAGGCTGGTTCGAGTTGGGCAATCCTTTTGAAGCCAACGAGGAATTGGATCAGGTCACACCAGAGAATCGCGCTCATCCTGCCGTGCTGGAGGTTCGTTGGCAGATTTACGCCAAAGCAAAAAAGTGGGGTGCTGCGCTAGACATCGCCTCAGCCCTGGTGCAGATGGTTCCCGAAGAACCATTGGGATGGGTGCATCGGTCCTACTGCCTGCATGAAATGAAGAAGACCGAGGAAGCGAGAGACAATCTGTTACGGGTGGTGGACCAGTTCCCGGATGACCCGATCATGCGTTACAACCTGGCCTGTTACGAATGCCAGTTGGGCCGACTGCAACAGGCAAAAAACTGGCTGGAGAAGGCGTTTAAGTTGGGCGACTTGAAGAAGATAAGGCTCATGGCTCTGGACGATCCCGACTTGGAACCGCTCTGGAGGGAGATTGGCAAAACATGAACAACACGCGCCACCAAGGCAGGGTGAACAGGAAGGACGCCAAAGCGCGTGCCGGAGCACGGAGACAATTGAGCCGGCGTTGTCCACGTTGCAGGACAGCGTTCAAGACCGCCAACAGAAGGCGCCGCTACTGCGGTCGCAAGTGCTATATGGCAGCCTATTGTGCAGCCAACCGAGAGAAACTCGCGAAGCGCGCTAAAGCCTACCAGGCCGCCAACCGAAAGCGAATTGCCAAGCAGAGAGCGGCTTACTACACCGCCAATAGGAAGACAATTGTAGCCTACCGTGTAGCGAACCGGGAAAGCATCGCCAGGCAGAAAGCGGCCTACCGCGCCGCCAATCGAGAGAAGATCGCGGCTTACTATGCCGCCAACCAAAAGAGAATCCGGAAGCGCGATTTCGCTTACTACACCGCCAACAAGGCAAGAATCCGGAAGCGATTCTTCGCCTACTACGCTGTCAACAGAAAGAGAATCCTTAAACGGCAAGCAGCCTACTACGTAGCGAACCGCGCCAGAATCGCCAAATGGAAGGCAACCTGGTACGCCGCCAACCGGGCGAGAATTCTCAAGCGGCAGAGATCCTACCGGACCAGAATTTGATCCGGGTCAGCCGCTTTTCCCGGCGGCCTCCACCGCCCGTAGCCCTTCGGCACTCAAGAGCCCAGCTTGGTTGAGCTTGCGCGCCAGGTACAGTTGCCGGGCGCCAATCCTTGTGTTCTTCCCCTTGTTCATCTTGAGCGGCATCACTTCCAGGTTGGCGATCACGTTGTCGAGCTCCGGCGCAATTGACCGGGGAATGATATGATCCACGCTCAACTTGTCGCCCGCATACGGGCCACGCCGCACGATCGGCGACTTGCCCCGGCGCATGTTGCCCAAGCCCTCCGCATCCAGACAACCCAACCGCTCGGCAATGGTCAGGTTACGCACCATCGCCGCTGCCGTCAGTTTCGCCGCTTCCCCTTTCATCCCGGCCAGGTCCACGCCTGCGCTGGCCACCTGGTTAACCGGCAGTCCCGCCGCTTTGGCGTCGGCCAGGAGCGCCACGTATTTCTGCACACGCGGGTTGGCCGCCCGCTCGCCCAGGGTGGCGAGCTTGGCCGGATCAATCAGGCTGGAAACATTTCTGGCGTAGCTTTCAACGCTTGCCGCCGCTGCCGTGAGTGCGGACGCCATGAGCAGCCACGCGCCGAACAGCGGGAGCCAGCCTCTCAGGGCGCACCTGCCGGAACGTTTGTCCCCTATGTCATGTGCTACGGATTGCACCATGGCCAGATTTGAATACAGCAACGATTGCTACGCAATCAGAAACCCGGATGTGTCTCGGTAAAGTTTTCCGCTAAGAGCATCTACCTTGTTCGACGGCACCACCTGGCCACGGTCTTGGCCCCTGCTGATATTTCAAGGTGGGATATACCTTCCTCTTCCGTTTCTGCGGCGGAAATTCGGCTCTCAGAGGCTTCGACGTGTCCCGTCGTTCAAAGATCTCAATCGCATCCTCAATCCGTTTCGATTGTTCGGGCGTCAAACTGGGTGACGTGGACGAAGCTCGAACCTGGACCCGTAAAATGGAACGTGCGGCCGCACTCGTATACGCACACTTCAGAAAGGAGTTCGGGCTGCCAGTGAAGTTGTAGGAAGCAGTCTTCTGTACTCCGCAGCCTCGCTAATACCGGGGCAGCACACAATAACCAGCACGACCGTTAGGAGACGAGCTTCACTACTTTATCGAAACTCACGCGAACGTGCTTCGGCCACTTTGATGCCTCAAGCTCAAGAGCAACGAATCCACTGAAACTTGGGAAGCCGCGCTTTATTGCTTCCTCGTCAGTCTCTATTCGACGCCCAATTAGTGCTATCCATTCGGCAAAAGCATTGTCGTCATGGCATACGCCAGGCACAGCATCGCTAAAATGTCCCTTACCATGGTCCGAGATATGGGCATGCGTGATGCGGTAGAACAAATCGGTCTCGGTTAGTTGGGAAGGCTTTATTCCTCCCAGAAATGACCAATGAGGGATGTCAAGATTAAACCCAACTCTTGGACAAAGCAAATCATCCGTCTTGAGGATGTTACAAAACTCAAGCATTCTATCGATAGTACCCCACCGGTCCTGTCCCAACGTGTAAAGCGGTCCCGGTTCCATTTCCAAGGATAACGTAAACCACTGTGGTATTCGATCCCTTTGTTCAATCTGTTGAATAACGTCGGAAACGCGATGGAGTCCGTTAACAAGACGTTCAAAAGCTTCATCCTTACTAAGTATGCTGGCCGCGAAAGTAACCGCCGCGCGATTTGCGTTCAAGACACGATCCACCGAAAACTCCTCTAACTCAGTGACAGAAGATCGCCTTATCTGTTCAGCCGGCCAAATACCACAGGACATGCTCCCGGAGACCAACTCAAGGGTTTTAGCCGGATGCTTCAATAGCTGCAATTCGCGCGACAGTTTCACTAGGAACATCAGTGCTTGAATCCCGGTTGTTGCCCGGTCAGAATCATCGCAAACTAACTCCGGGACAAAGCTAGCTATCGCAGCCACCTTAACATTTCTACCGGATGCTGGTCCGGCCAAGAAACGTTCACTTAGTTTCATGGCTACTTGATGAATAGCTTCGTCATCGTTGTGAAGGTTTGACATTAGTTCCACCGCAGAGGACTTGGATGAGGTGTGGCCTGGATCGAGATAATCACTGGCGTCTGGTTGCATAAACGCATACAGGTCCGCAAAACCCGTCTCACCAGCTTCATCTGACTTGAAGGGCCATGCACGCAGCGCTTGGTTTATGCCCCGTGCCGAAACGGACGTAATGACAGATACTACTGGGTGTTTCCTTTCGGCCGACGTAGTCGGTAACGAAACACCAGAAAGAACGTTTCGGTTAATCTCATAACGATTGTTGGCCGAATCCGGGTCAAAGTGCCGCGGCTGACTCCATGAACCCTCCTCGCAGCTGAGAGCAAGGCGAAGAAAGCCCCGTTTCTGATCAAGAGTGTCTCGATCATAAGCCGGGACGGGAGTGCATTCGGCATCCCAAACCCATACCGAGTCTTGGAGACATTGCAGCCATACCCAATGAGCTGAGCCACGAGTCAGTACCCCGTAGAGTTTGACTTGGCTGGTGGCAATAACTTCTAGCAACTTTGAGAGTTTGTGAGGAGCATCCGCTAGATAGTGGAATGGTGATTCCGCAAACGATCGAATGGTTTCCTGAATCTTAGCCGCCGGGATAAGGCGCAAAAGTTTGAACTGCGTCGTCCTATTAGGGGGCGCCTTGAGAACTGGGATCCCGAAACGCGCATCCATAAGCCCCTGTATTCGTAAAGCAATATTAATGATGCCTTCCGCCGGCGCGATAGTCGCCCCATAGTCATCCTCCTTTGTCGTGTTTATTACAGGCATGCGTACTTGGGCAGGAGTCACTGGCAGGAAAACGCGAGCTGTTGTTGCCGGACCGCCCAGAGGATCTTGAACCGCACCCGCTACAACCTCAAGCCGATCTGTGTATGCAGCCGCTAGCACGAGGTCAAGAGCCGATGCGGTCATAAAAGGTTTCGCCAAAGGGTCATGAAAGACAAAGTCGTCTTGACCGGGCTGCGGGTTTGCACCGACTAGCAGGATGGCGTGACGATTAAATGGAAAGCTTTGAATTATCTTACTGACTTGGTCGACACTGAGCATTCCGTAGATTGGCTTACGAGAGCCAATGTCAGTTATCGACAAGCCCTCTGGGATATAGTTTCTGAAACTACCAGCCATCCGCTCACAATCTACTGGGAGGACTACGGGCATATCCGAGAGCAAGTACGCCTTTGCGGCATCAGGAAAGAGATCATACTTAGCCGCCGACAAGGCAACAGGCTTCAAACAATGCGCCCTTTGGAGGATCGCATTCAACCCCGCCACTTTCAAGTAATTTGTCATCCCTTTGAAATCTAGTCCGTCAAGGATCAGTTCTAGTTTTTTCAACTCATACGTCCTGAGATCAACATTCGTGGCATAATGGGTGATTTCCAAAAGTCCCTGAATGCTCTCGGCGAAGCCGTGGAGATGAGCAGCGGCCATGAAACAGACTGCTTGGGCACACAAGCCGCCGCCGGCCAACGCGATGTGCTTGAGGTATACCGACCCAGAGTACTTGTCAGCAACGTCGAACGTCTCACCATAGGCGGCAGCAAGCTGTGTTTTAATAATAGAAAAATGCTGCAAACTTTGCGGAATAGGTAAAAACGCATCTGCAATGCAGGATTGATTCAAAAGGATTTCAGACGGGTTCGATGTTTCCCTGAAATCCGGCCTTTCGATGAGATCACGACGTTGCAGGTGATCTGGTATGAACCTGCGCACGGTCAAGCTCGGGGAGAAATCACAGAAAGTCTTAAGGCGCCTCAAGTTCGCGAAATATCGCATCTTGGGGTCAATGTATACACGCACGGCAAAGCGAGGAACCGACATTCCAAAAACTTCCGCTTCGCTCCGGGTGACGATTGATGGAGCGTACCGGGCTTTCCAGCCTGTATCGTGGTCCTCGAATTCCTCCTTCAACTGCTGCACCTCCTTAAGGACTGAAGGCCCAACCGTGTCCAATGCTTGCTCCTGCGTTACTTCGTCGAGAAGAGTTGCCTCTTGATTCTCCATAATTTTGTAATCAACAGATGTAGATTTCACGTACAACGTTTTCCGATAGAAATCTTGCGCCCGATTATGGTGTATCGTAGAGCTGTGTCAAAGGAAAAATTAAAGCGCGTTATAGTCAATGCCGTGCGCCCAAACGATTCAGAGAAGCAAATGCTTCGCTCTGCAACTCCAGGACGCAATGCTCCGCGACGGAATCGAGGAAATTCCGCTTCATCGTCTTGATTTCGAAGTGTCTTGCCAGGACAAGCGGTTCCTGTGTCTTAGAGATCTAGGCCTTTTCCCAGACTTGGGCTGGGAAAAGGAGGTTCGCTGGGAGCGAACCGCCATCAAAGAGCGTCGAACCAGGGTTAAGCTTGGGGATGAATCCGACCGATGAGTTGTCCAGTTATTACGCGGAGTTGTTGGAGCGACACTACGATTGCGTGGATCGCGTGGTGCTCAACGCCTGCTTTCCGATGGGCCAGACCGGTGGGGGGCTGCGCACGTGGTGGCGGCAGCTCTACGACAGCGACGCGCACCTCAATGAGGGCCAGTTGCGGGACATGGCCGGAACGCTCTCGCGACGGCTGCGGGCCTATTGCACCAAACATCAGGTGCCCTTGATTGATGCGGAGGCGGGCCAGCGCAAGCATGAGTTAGCCGAGGAATATCTGCCGAAGGACCCGAAGTTCCGGGGGTTGTTCTTGGTCATCACCGGGAATGCTCCGGCGCCGGTATGGGAGGTCAAACGCAACGCCCAGAACCAGATCATCGAAGTGCAGCATCGGCGCAAGTGGCCGTACGTGAAGCATTACTATTTTCATCTGATCGACGGGGAGTGGGGGCATGTGACCCTGCGGATGTGCGGCTACCCGCCCTTCGGAACCCAGGTGATCCTCAATGGGCACGAATGGGTGGAGCGGCAGGCTCAGCGGCAGCAAGTGACTGTGGCCAAGAGCGGCAACTGCTTTGTAGAGGGCGGCGACTTTGCCCAAGTCAACCGGTTGGCGGCTCTCCTGCAGCCAGCGTCGGCCATTGGCAAACTGGCGGCGGTATGCGAGCGGTGGATTTATTCCAGCGCGCTGTGCTTTGCCTTGACGCGGGAAGAACAACAGCGCAGCGGATTTCAATATCAGTATTCGGTGTTCCAGTTGGAATTGAGCCGCAACCTGCTCTTTGCGCGGGGTGGCACGATGGACGAGGTCTATCAGAAACTCATTGACCGCACCGGCCAACCGCTGGAACTTGAGCACTTGAAGACCATCTTTGGTTTCCGGCATCGCCCGCGGCAAAAACTAAAGCGGGGACGCCGGGGGCCGGAGGTGGCCAAAGAAGTCCAAGCGCACGGCTATGACCTGACGGTGTTCAAGGTCCGGTGGGGGAACCTAACCCTCAAGATCTACGACAAGGGCGGGCAGGTGTTGCGGGTGGAAGTGGTCGTGCATAACGCCAAGTAGCTGCGATGCGGCAAGGTGCTGCAAAAACTGCCGATCTTGCTGGAGCGCATGAGCGGGATGCTGGTGAGGTTTTTGAACACGGTCCAAGTGGCGCAGGTGAGTTTCCTGGACCAAGGCGCCTTCGAGCGTTGGGCCGAGCCGAGCACGCGCGGCACCCGGCGATTGGCGGGCATTGACTTGAATAAAGCCCGCAATCGACACGTGGTGGACGCCGTGGTGGGGTTGGCTACGCGACCCGGGGGTTTTAGCTTGGCGGAATTGGCCGAGGCAGTACGAGCGCGTACCGGTTGGGGGCCCAAAAGGTATTCGGTCCGCCAAGCGGCGTATGATTTAGCCAAGCTGCGCGGTAAGAAGCTGGCGAAACGGAAAGAGAAATCACGCCGATATGTAAGTGACACGAGCGGAGTGCGGACGACGTGTGCGTATCTCTTACTGCGGGAAAAGGTCATCAAACCGTTGCTGGCGGGGGTAGTTGGCCCGACCGGTCGTCCACCCAAAGTCCTCAACCCCTTGGACCGTCACTACGTGAACCTGCGCCAGGAACTCAATCGAACCTTTGAAACCATCGGGTTGGCAGCGTGAATCCCCCTCGCGCACATCGACAACTTGTTGGTGTTTGTTCTCGGATTAGCGACTACCTGTCCTCCTGCGGTGTTTTTGGGCGAGTTCGGTCCTCAAGAAAATGCAATGTGAGAGATACCAATCCGTGCCCGCAGAATCGGCTTACGGCAACCCGGCCAGGCCAGCACTCCAAGTGTAACACAAATACCAGGGAGCAATAGGCTGTGAATCTTGCAGGTCTATAGATAGCGCTACCGGCCGGTTTAGAAACGCTACGGCGCCACTCGGCGCTCACGTGTTGCCGGGGCTACCGGCTTCAGTGAAGAAGTCAACGGTTGCGAATCGCCACGAAAGAACCCGGCTGGTTACCGGGTTTGCATAAACGCCTGCTGCGAGGCGAGGAGCTTAGATTTTACCTTGAATTGAACTGCAACGCGCTCATAGTGACGCTGCCAGTGCTGACCTGCTCGGCATAGGTTTCCTCCACAGCCTTGTCCACCAGTTCCTGCAAGTCTGGATCTGGACTGCCTTTCTCCGCCAAGGAGACGAAGCGTGACCTGCATTCTTCTCCGTAAACGAGCGCAACTTTTCGGGACATTTCCTCCACTTGGTGATTTTTCATAGGTTCTTTTTCATGGTTGAGATCTTAACGTCAGTCAAACGAATACAGCAAATTCTCTTAGCTTTCTCTCTTTCTTAAGCCGCCCCATTAGGGAGCCACACGACTACTCACGCACATGGTTAGCCTGTGCTTTCCCGCCTGCATCCGTCCAATCCGTGTACGCCTTTGATTTCACTTTTTGGCCCTCATTAACAAATAAACCACCAGACGGTCAACACTTTTTTAATTATTTTTAGCCACCATTCGCAACGATCATAACATACAGCCTGTAATGTGTGTCTATATCATTGCGTGGTTTAGGATACGCACAAGATTACCAGACGTCAACATCAATCTTAAAGAAGTTTGACGCACATGTCCAATCATGAAACTAATTCACATCGAGTAATAATCAATGTGACCTTCCGCCAGCAGGGAGTATCGAGCCCAACAGAACGGACACCGGACCGCTCTGGGGTAAGCGTAAAAAAGCCCCGCTCCAGAAGTCCGGCAGCGAGGTTTGAGTTGTTGCAGAATGTGAGCTATTTGGAATTGAACCGCAACGCACTCATTGTGACGCTGCCAGTGCTGACCTGCTCGGCATAGGTTTCCTCCACAGCTTTGTCCACCAGTTCCTGCAAGTCTGAATTTGGACTAGCCTTCTCCGCCAAAGAGACGAAGCGTGACCTGCATTCTTCTCCGTAAACGAGAGCTACCTTCCGAGCGGACTCGTTGAGCATCTCAGATTTCATATAGCCTTTCTTTTATAAGCACCCGGAATATGTCCGGTTAGCATCTCTTCTGTATCATACACTACCACGCACATGCATTGCGCGCAAATACAGCTCTTCAGCTTCTGCCGTTTGGTCCGAAACGCTCTGCTCAGCAAACATGCCCGATATAGCACAGGTGGTGCCGACCCGTTACCGGCGCTTACCAGGCTGGAGCGGCAAGTGTCGGTTGCCCTGTTCTTATACACGAGCGTCCTCTTAGAAGACAGTTTCTGGAAATCTCGCGGGTGGACTTTGCCGAAGGCGGCCTGCTTTCGCACAAGCGCACGTATCTGCGCATGACCCACGAGCGGCTGGTGTTCGACATTTGCAGAACAGCAAAGCCCATTTCTTTGGTTCTGGAATCAATGACAAGAATATGAGTGGAATTGTGGATAAGAACCGCGCTGGGGAACTATTTTACCTGTTCACACATCACGCCCTACATACATGGTATGTAGGGGCTAACGCCCGTTACGATTCTACTTCTACGGCTTAACCACCGCACTACTAGCTCCCCCAACGTGTCGTCGGCTACCGCCCGACTATTCCTTTTTCCTATCGGCTGGCGGGTGCAGTCCCCCTATCCGGTGTCCTTTACCAAAAAGGAATAGTCGGCCGCACAGTCCGATTGTCCTTTAGCGCCGACACGTTGGGGGGACTGGTTTTAGATAAGGCGCTATCGCGCCGACCACCACTGCGCTATCGCGACCATTTCACGCCGACGCGTGAAGATGAGGACTGGTTCACTAGTTTCACTACTGGTCGTCAAGACACCACGAGTTCACCCTCTCACGCAATACCGAGGCGCCAATGGGCGCCTCGAAGGCTCAGCCGCGCCCAAACGGCGCGTCAATGCTGGCCGCCCGTGATATGATCGAACCGATTCGCTAAGACCGAGCGTCCATGGTCCGCGGTTCTGTTCGCATTTACCCGGCCTCATTTCGGATTTCAAAACCAGTCGCCATTAACTCGCCAGCGTGTCCACACACATTTGCCGGCGTTGGCGCGCAGGAAATGCCTGTGCGCCTTGCCCAAGCGGGGCTCTAACTGACGCCGGGGCCTGCGCCCGGGCAGGAGTGGCGATTGGTTTTGCAACCATGAACTACCAACCATACATCACGATTGGTGAGCGCCACGGCTGGGGTGAACCGCAGTCTTTTGGTATCTCCCAAAGCGACCAGCGGCAGCACATCTACATCATAGGCAAAACAGGTTCGGGTAAGACAACACTGCTCCGCAACATGATCATTCAGCATGTCGTCCAGGGTCATGGCGTCGGATTGATTGATCCACATGGCGACCTGGCCGAGGAGCTTCTCCAGCATATTCCGCCGCGGCGAGCCGATCACCTCATGTATTTCAACCCCGGCGACCTTGGCTTTCCTGTGGGTCTCAATGTGCTCGCCAATGTACCACCAAACGACCGTCATCTCGTGGCCTCAGGCGTTGTAGCGGCTTTTAAGGGCATTTGGCGTGATTCCTGGGGACCCCGCTTGGAGTATATCCTCTACAACGCTGTCGCCGCCCTTCTAGACTCCAGCGACTCAACGCTTTTGGGCGTCAATCGTATGCTCACGGATGGCAAATACCGCGCCCGCGTGCTTCGTCAGGTAAAGGACCCGTTCATTCGCTCCTTCTGGGCAGAGGAATACGCCGGTTATGACCCGCGGTTTCAGCGCGAAGCCATCGCCCCGATCCAGAACAAGGTGGGCCAATTTTTTTTGAATCCCGTGATCAGGAATATTCTGGGCCAGGTCAAAAGCAAGGTGAGTATCCCCTTCGTCATGGACCACCAGCGTCTCCTCATCGCCAACCTGTCTAAAGGGCATCTCGGTCACGAAAAAGCGAACCTGCTCGGTTCCCTCTTGGCGACCCAGTTCCATTTGGCTGCCATGGCACGGGCGGACATCCCTGAAGCGGAACGCACCGACTTTTATCTCTTCATCGACGAATTCCAGAACTTTTCAACCGATGCCTTCGCCTCGATGTTGGCAGAAGCCCGCAAGTATCGCTTGTGCCTGACCCTCTCCCATCAGTACATAGATCAGCTTTCGCTGCCGGTCCGCCAGGCAGTCTTCGGGAACGCCGGGACTCTGATCGGTTTTCGGATTGGGCATACGGACGCAGAGGTAATGGAGAAAGAGTTCGGCTACACCTTCACGGCAAGTGCTCTCGCTGACCTGGATCGGTACGAGGCGGTCGTGAAGTTACTCAGAGATGGGGTGAACCAGGAGCCGTTCCGCGCGCGCATGCTGCCGCCATTGGAAAACCGCGTTGGCCGTAGGAACAAACTAATCGCCCGGTCACGAGAGCGTTTTGCCACGCCGCGCGCCGTGGTTGAAGACAAGCTGAACCGCTGGGTTGGTTCTACAGAGCAACTGGAACGCCACACATCAACCAGCATAAAGGACACACATAAAGGACACACGTAAACCTGCAGCCGAGCGCAAACGTTGAGGTCTATCGCATATCCTTCAGGAACGTATGCTGTTGGCAGAGCTGCACAATCTTTCCGCTTACCCACATAATAGACCCTTCCGATGGACTATAACCCTCACCCCCGACAATCCCGGTGTAAACTCGGCAAGGTCTGCTTTGGCAAAAGGACGGCCGCGACCAAACGCAACTTTTTGCAACATAGAGGCAACACAAAGCGGCTGCAAATCTATCAATGTACCCTCTGCAACGTCTGGCATCTGACAAAGAAAGTGCATATCCGTCCGCGAAAACACAAGCGACGGAGCATAAAGGAAAAACCAGAACTTGCTGCCAAGCGCAAACTTGCGGGTCTTTCTTCCGCTAATTGGCGGCGGTAAATTCAAGCTGGAGTTGCATTTCCAAAGCTCGTCGCGACAGCACCTTGAAAATACGCAATTCGCCGTCCGACCCGTGCGCCTCTGCTGCGTTGACCCTCACTTTCGTTTGTCAACATTAACCAAAAACATCAAACATTATTATGAAAAACCAAAACAAAGCTACCACGTCCGATACCAAACCAGTTCACAAAATCCGCCACGGCGCCGTAAGCGCGAGCATCTGGCGAACGGACACCGATAAAGGTCCGGTATTCAATGTCACGTTCCAGCGGGCGTACAAAGACGGAGACGCGTGGAAGAACTCGACCAGCTTCGGCCGAAACAACCTCTTGGTTGTCAGCCTCATAGCCGCTCGGGCGTTCGAATGGATCGGGAGCCAACCCAGGGAGCGGCAGTCTTGACCGTCTCGGGCGTGGCGTTTAAGCATAATCGCCAGGCTCCATCCTGTTCCCTTCACCACCGTCGCTGGCCACACGCAGGCCAGCACTCTAATGAATAAACTTTGCAGTATGTACTCCGATCTCTATGCCTTCAAGTATGTCCCCTGGGGACATCGAACGCTGAATGCCGAGGAAATAGCTGTCCGCCGCATCGCTCAGGAGTTGAAACTCCCCACTCTCCGTGCCGTCCGTATCGCCGCCATGAAGCTGGCCCCCCTCATCGACAGCCCATGCTGGCTGGTCCCGGTTCCCACAAGCACGGGGAGCCTCGACACCAATCTGGCGCTGGCCCAAGCCATCGCCCAGCTTGTTCTGGGGGCGCGCGTTAAACGTGCCGTTGGCCGACTCTGTGCCGTGGAGTCATCGAGAAAGCGCCGTGCGCACGGCCTTTTCGGCCTCAGCCTAAGAGAGCACAAGATCGTCCGCATTGTCGGTCCCATCCAACCTTTGCCGGTCTATTTCGTGGACAACGTTATCAAGACTGGCACGACCGTGGCGGCCTGCCGGCGTGCGCTCGGCTGGGGACGGGGCCTCGTATTCGCCGATGCGAGCGCATTTCATCCCTTATGTGCCCTCCCCGAGTTGGCCGCGTAGCCGCCAATGCCCTCTCCTTGCCGAGAGGGTTTTTTATCGTATTCGAATGCTTGTGCCGTCCAGCGGTTACCCCTGGCCAACAATTTCGCGCGCTTCGCGTGCTCTCGTTTCCTGTGCCGCTGGGCCTCGCCAGCCCAGACCCGCCACCGTTCCAAGCCGCATCCTTTCGCCGTTATTAGTGAGAACTGGATTTCCCGTTTGCGAGCCATATCCCTATCATCAATACTGTGGCAATGGAACCACGGTTTTCGGAGATAAACAAAGTGCTCGTCACTGACGGGAGCAATCCCCCCTACGAGGGCTACTTGATTGCCTCCCAATTCCGCGACGGCCGATGGATCTACAAACTCTCCATTTCCGAAGACCCTACGGAGTCGGAGACATGGGACAACTGGGCGCCCGAGAATTGGCTCGAAAAAGTCAAGTGAGACCCCGCGCCCCGACCACCTCTCCTCACAGTCCAGCCCCCTCAACTGTTTTCGCTCGCCCAAATCCCGGGCCGGGCGACAAGAGTCCACGCCGCCACATATGCAACAGCTCCGCCAGGTAATGCCGCCGCGCCGAGGCGCCGGGTGACACCTTCACTCAACTCTCAACCATCAACTCTCATCCAGTTCCGCTCCAGGCCGCGGACTCCATGGCCGTGAGGTTGACCAGGGAAGACGCCCCAGGATTGCTCCGACGCATGGTCCCGGGGCCGCTGCATTGTCGGTGGGATTATTGTGTTCACTCTTGGTCCAGTCCCTTCGCCCTTCACCGCGCGGCTTTGGTGCGGGGGCCGGGACAAGTGGTGCCCTCTGAAGACCACTCCCACTGGCCGCCCGCAGTCGCCGCGCCTTTTGGTGAAAGGGCGAAGAGCCCGAAACAAAAAAACATGAACACGACAAATCAAAACAACACTGCAGCTCCCTCGGTAACAATCGCTCCCCGCAATCCCGTTAAGGGCGTCCTTAACTTCGTGGTCACCCTCACGACCCACAAGACGTCCGCTCCTACCCCTGCCGCTCCATGGAGAGTGCGATCAAGCTGGTCGAGCGTTTTATTGCCGGCGTCACCAAGCTCGCCTGCCCCTCCACCCCGGAGGCCGAAACCAACCCGCACCAGTACGACGGCCCGCGCGCACCGCCGAACAAGTGGCCGCATAAGTCAGACCTCCCTGGCTCAGGCCGGGGATTTAGTGCCGAGTACTCGATTATGCCGAGCTGTTGGCGCATTTCCTGCAAAAGCCGAGCAAGTTGTTACTTTTTGTGTCCTATTACTCGGCATAATTCACGCGGCTCCTCGTTAGTGAATTCAAGGCGCATGAGTGCATGAGCAGTCTGCATCACGCGGAATTGCGAGGAAATCGAGGCACCCTTGATGCTTCGCGCCGAATGCCTCCCATGTGTCACTCGCTGCCGCCTCGCCAAATTCCTGCTCGCAAACCCCGTACGCGCACACCCGGATATCTTTCACTCCACGCTTGACCCGCCCCCCGAACGGAGCACAATCAGCTCCGCTGACACAGATCCAACGGCAAATTAGTTCAGCATAAACAAAATGCATGGAGCCTATGAAATTACTTACACAAGGAAGAACTGTACTCACTGCGCTGTCACTCATTGTCTCGCTTACTCTCAGTCTGACCGCCGGCGTTCAGGCAGCAGATCAGAAAACCCCGGTTTTCGGTTCATTTCACTCCGCGAAGGACCCGGACCTTCCCCCTCTGCCGTTCAACCCCCACCCTGAATTGAGCGCGGTGGAGGTGGAGAAGGGAGTTTATGTTGTGGACGACACCGGCATCCCGGACACTCCGGACCAGGCCGCCGCCAGAATACTAAGACAAGCGGCGGCTGAACGAGCCAAGGCGATTGCTGCCGATCCTGTCTTGTCGGCTGCCGCTCAAGCCGCCCAGCGGGCAGCACAGGAAGCCCAATGGAAGGAGAACAGCGAGAAAGTTGCACCGTTCTTGGTCAAGCCGCTTGAAAACGCCAGTGGTGAATCGAAAACTCTCGCCGATGTTGACGTCGAGCAGCGAAACGCCCTGCTCGCAGACTCGATCAATGTTATCGCTGCGCAACAAGACGCCGTTTCCAACGCCGAGAGTTGGGCCGAGAGCCAAGACATCGCGCCGCGAGCCATTCTGCCGGATGGTGGAATCACAAGTATCGTTGACATAAACGACGGAGCGCCGCGTTTTCTGAGAACGCAGAATGCAGTTTCTGCCGACACGATCTCCACCGACGAAGTTCGTCCAGGCGGCTCGACTGGACTCAATCTAACCGGCACGAACACGCTCATCGCCATTTGGGATGGTGGGGATATTAGGCTCACCCACCAAGAATTCACGACAAACGGCACGCGGGCGTTTGACATAGACGGAACAAGTCCGCTGGGTGAGCAACTACACCCCACCCATGTCGCTGGGACATTGATTGCCGGCGGGGTTTCCTCTGCTGCAACCGGAATGTCCCCCAAGGCGAAGCTGAACGCTTACGACTGGTATAGCGACATTGGAGAGATGGGGGCGGCAGCGGCAACCAATAATCTCCACCTCTCGAATCATTCCTACGCTTCCCAAGTAGGATGGGGAGCACTTGTCGTCGGAGGCACACCGTATTGGGCTTGGTTTGGAAACACGAATATCAGCCAGACCGAGGACTACCAGTTTGGTTTTTACAATGCGAGCGCTCGAAGCGCGGATTCGGTCGTTCATGGCGCGAATTATTATTTGCCGGTGTGGGCGGCAGCCAACGAGCGGGGAAGCGCCGGGCAAGCCCCCTCCGGCCAACCGATCGGCCATTATGCTTGGAACGGGACGACTTTTAACCCTGTGTTCACCGTCACGCGCCCATCCGACGGTGACGCTGGGGGCTTCGACACGCTGCCGCCGGAATCTGTCGCCAAAAACATTCTCACGGTGGGGTCGGTCGCCGATTTGGTAGGCGGCTATGCGAATACGACTGGCGTTGTCGTTTCCTCGTTCTCCGGCTTTGGGCCAACCGACGATGGCCGCATCAAACCCGATTTGACGGCAAATGGAGAACTTCTCACCTCCACATCGAACAGCGTGAACAACGGCTATACCGCAATGTCGGGCACGAGCATGGCGACGCCGAGTGTTGCAGGCTCGCTCAATCTTCTCGCAGATCGTTACAGTCAGTTGTATGGCACAAACCGGGCAATGCTGGCTTCGACGCTAAAAGGGCTGGCGATCCATACGGCAGACGAAGCGGGCAGCTTCGCCGGGCCGGACTACCGCTATGGTTGGGGTTTGATGAACACGAAGACAGCCGCATTGCTCATTGACTCACACTATCAGAGCCAAGCACTCGCCAACATCAAGGAAGTGATTTTGAACAGCGGCGACTTCATCGAGTTCCCGGTTGTCGCCACGAACACCAAGCCGCTCAAGGTCACGATTTGTTGGACTGACCCGCCCGGCACGTCGCCGACTTCCTCAGTTGACCCGACCAATCGCATGTTGATCAACGACCTTGATCTGCGTGTAATTCGCGGCTCGACCACAAATTCTCCTTGGGTGCTCGATCCAGTGACCCGCACCAATGCGCCAACTACCGGAGACAACATTCGCGATAACGTCGAGCAGGTCGTTATCACGAACGCGGTTTCGGACGTCTACACCATTCGTGTGACACACAAGGGCACGCTGGTTGACACAAATGGCGCGGCGGCAGCACAGCGGGTTTCGATTCTCATGTCTGGAAATATCGCGCAACCAAAGCCGCCGCTGCTCCTTGCGCCGCCGTTGGTTCTGAGTTCCAACCAAGTGGCCATTTCGTGGCCGTCGATCGTCGGTTTGCGCTACCAATTGCAACACAAAGATGACCTGAACGTGACCAATTGGACAAACATTGGTGGAGAAGTCGGCGCCACCAAAACCACCAGTGCCGTGACGACAGCGTTCACAAACGCGATTCGATTCTATCGCGTTGTTGAGTTACAGTAGTGTGCTTATGAAGCAGTTCGCCTCGCGCCTTGCCCGCCAACACGGCTGGGTGTTGGCGGGGCTGCTTCTCTCCATCGCAATGGCACGCGGACAAGGCACAATCGTCTATCAGCAGTTTGAGATTCCGACCGTGAACGGATGGCCTGTGATTGGCCTGCCCAGCAATCCATACAATCTCGACATGGACGGTAACGGCACGACCGACTTTGTTTTTCAAAGCGGACAAGGCGGCTTCGCGATTTTCCCGCAGGCTGGGGCGGCGGTGCTGGCCGCAGCAGCCGGGAGTCTGGATTTCAATTCCTATGGGCTGCCTCTGACAGGCGGCCAGCAAGTAGATTCACTCGCGCCCGCGGGTGCATTTTGGGATTCCAGCGTGAACGGCTCACTGCTCACGTCCGCTATGAGTTCGGGCGCGATAGGTTTGTTCACGGCCCAGATCGCATATCTTGGCGTGCAATTCACGGGCGAGGGACAACTCCACTACGGCTATCTGTATTTGGACGTAAGCTTTGTTGGCGCGAACGCGGGAAATTTGCTCGCCTTGGGTTGGGACACGACGCCTGGCGCAGGAATTATTGCCGGCGCAGTGCCCGAGCCGTCCTGCATTTCCTTGTGTGTTTTGGGAATTCTGCTAACGCTCACCCGTCGTTCGAAAAGCCGAGTCCGCCTATGAACAAACGCCCCCTGAGCGCCTTCCTTGCGCTCCCCCGCCTCGCCGCAATCTCTGCTCAGTGCGCCACCGTCTAACCCAAGTCCATCCGGGTGAATAACGCGTCACATGCCAGGCAGTAAGCCCCATCATCCAATCGTTCGACGTGCCCTGAAAGAAGGGCACGTCACCGACCTCGGCCAACTGACCGAGGAGGAGAAGAAAGCCCTGAAAGCCGCCGTGAAGAACGGAGTCCTGAAACAGGGAAAGGGCGGCGGTTTCCCGGTAAAGAAAACCGTCTATGCGCCTCCCGCCTTCGACATCGAAGCCCACCACGCCGCAGAGCTCGCTCACCTGGACCACGCCGCCGCGATGGATTCGGTTGTCCGGGTGATGAAGCAGAACGACCCCAGGCAGTCCTGACCCTGGTTACCGATCACCGGTAACCGATCACCAACCCACTCCACCGCCCAAACAGCAGACCTGATTTTCTTACTGCAATCCAGTCCGCCCCGTCGCATCATTGCGCGACTTTACGTCATGGGCGGCACTAATTGCACAGTCACCATTCCGTCTGGCGACCCCTTCGGGCCACCGCCCGCAGCAGCGCCCGGAAGTAATCCTCGGCAAGCACTCTAAAGCCCAACCGCACAATGCCCCGAATCTTTGACAATATCGCTACCGAACTCCTGCCGGCGCTGCGGGACACGCTCCAAATCTCCCAGTGCTCCGACTTCTGCGTCGGCTATTTCAATTTGCGCGGCTGGAAAGCGATCGACGGCCTCATCGAACAGTGGGCCGGCGGTGACGGCGCGCAATGCCGCCTCCTAGTCGGTATGCAGCGGCTCGCGCAGGACGAACTGCGCCTCGCCTACAGCCTCTTGCCACAGGAGGACCAAATCAGCCAGCAGGCTGTCATCCGTTTGAAGCGGCGTCTCGCCGAGGAGTTTCGCGCCCAGCTCACCTTCGGCGCCCCCACCGACGCCGACGAAGCCGGCTTGCGGCGCCTCTCGGCACAACTCAAGGCGGGCAAAGTTGTCGTGAAGCTTTTCCTCCGGCACACCCTCCACGCCAAGCTTTACCTCTGCTTCCGCACCGACCCCAACAATCCCATCACCGGTTTCCTCGGCTCAAGCAACCTTACCCTCGCCGGCCTGTCCAACCAGGGTGAGCTCAACGTGGACGTCCTCGACCAGGACGCCACCAAGAAACTCGAACAATGGTTCAAGGACCGTTGGGGCGACAAGTGGTGCGTGGACATCACCAGGGAACTCATCCAGGTCATTGACGAAAGCTGGGCGCGGCCTGAGTGTCCGCCCCCCTACCATATTTACGTCAAGATGGCCTATCACCTGGCCGAGGAGGCCCGCGCCGGCTTGTCCGAGTTCACCATCCCCCCCGACATGCGGGAAACCCTGCTCGAATTTCAATCCGCCGCGGTTCGCATAGCGGCCCGGCACCTCGAAAAGCGTGGCGGGGTCATGCTCGGCGATGTCGTCGGCCTCGGTAAGACGCTCATGGCCACCGCTCTGGCCCGCGTGTTTCAGGACCCGCCCCGCTCCCTCGAAACCCTGATCCTCTGCCCGAAGAATCTCGTCGGCATGTGGGAAGACTACGCCCACCGCTACCGTCTCATCGCCAAGGTCGTCTCCGTCACCCAGGCGCAGAATATCCTGCCCGAACTCCGCCGCTACCGCGTCGCCATCATTGACGAAAGCCATAACCTCCGCAATCGCGAGGGCCGGCGCTGGGCTGCTGTCCGCGATTACGTCGCCCGCAACGCCAGCAGGTGCATCCTTGTCTCCGCCACCCCCTACAACAAAGCCTACCTCGATCTCGCCAACCAGCTTCGTCTGTTCATGAATCCAGACGATGTCGTCGGCATTCGCCCCGAGGAATACATCCGCCGCGACTGTGACGGCCGCCCGGACGAGTTCACCCGCCGCCATCAGTGCCCCGTCAATTGCCTGTCCGCCTTTGAAAAAAGCACTCACCCCGACGACTGGCGCGAACTCATGCGCCTCTTCATGGTCCGCCGCACGCGCAGCTTCGTCGAGCGCAACTACGCCTTCATTGAATGCCCGGCGTGCGCCACAGTCTTGACGCCCACCCAGGACAAGTGTCCCAAGTGCGAGCGCCCGAAGGCCAAAGAAGACCGCCGCTTCCTCATCCTCGAGGGCGGCAGCCGCTTCCACTTTCCCAAACGCCGCCCAAAGACCCTCACCTTTCGCATTCGCGAGAGCGACCCGGATGACCAATACGCCCGGCTCTATTCCAACAAGGTGGTGGACACCGTCCGTCTGCTGCACTTGCCGCGCTACGGCCTCGCCAATTACCTCAAGCCCACGCTCGACGTCCCGCCGTCCCAGGAAGAAGCCGAAGTGATGGACAACCTCTCCCGCGCCGGAAAGCGGCTCATCGGCTTCTGCCGCACCAATCTGTTCAAGCGGCTCGAAAGCAGCGGCCATTCCTTCCTGCTCTCGGTCCGTCGCCACATTCTGCGCAATTACATCTACCTCCATGCGCTGGAGAATCACCTGCCGCTGCCCATCGGCACCCAGGACGCCGCCTTGTTTGACACCCGCACCGAGGACCACGACAGCGACAGCACTCTCTTCGGCGCGGACGAGGACGCGGCCGCAACGCCAACCGAAATCACCGCCAATTCGCTCTTCGACTTCGCCCAGGCCGGAGCCTTTGGCTATCAAACGCTGCGCACCGAACACGCCCGCAATTTCGATTGGCTCCGTGCCGACGTCTTCGTTGGAGACCTCAACCAGCACCTCCAGCAGGACGCCGAGCGCCTCTTCTCCATCCTCGAACTGGCCGGCCAGTGGCAGCCCGACCAGGATCACAAGCTGACCGAGCTCCACAAACTCCTGGCCAAGAAGCATCCCGCCCATAAGATCATCGTCTTCTCCCAGTTTGCCGACACCGTCTCCTACCTCGCCGACCAGTTGCAGGCGCGCGGGCTCAAGCAGATGGCCGGCGTCACCGGCGACACCGAAGAGCCGTCCAGCTACGCCCGCCGCTTCAGCCCCGAAAGCAACAAAGCCCGGGACAAAGGGTCGCCCAACTACGTTTCCCCCGCCGAGGAACTCCGCGTGCTGGTCGCCACCGACGTCCTCAGCGAAGGCCAAAACCTCCAGGACGCCGCCATCGTCGTGAACTTCGATTTGCCCTGGGCCATCATCCGCCTCATCCAGCGCGCGGGCCGCGTGGACCGCATCGGCCAGCACTCGGAGCAAATCCTCTGCTATTCGTTCCTGCCCGCCGATGGCGTCGAGCGCCTCATCCGCCTGCGCTCGCGCGTCCGCCAGCGCCTCCACGAAAACGCCGAAGTCGTCGGCACCGACGAAACCTTTTTCGAGGACGAAAACCACGACACCGTCATCCGCGACCTCTTCACGGAAAAATCCGGCATCTTGGACGATCCGGCCGACGACGAAGTGGACCTCGCGTCGCTGGCCTACCAGGTCTGGAAAAACGCCTGCGACACCGACCCATCGCTGAAAAAGACCATCCCTGACCTGCCCGGTGTCATCTTCTCCACCAAGGCGCTCTCCGCCGTGCCCCCCAAGCCCGCTGGCGCCGCTGGCCCCCAGCCCGCCTCGGGCGTCATGGTTTATGTCCGCACGGCCGACGGCAACGACGCCCTCGCCTGGGTGGACGAGCAGGGCGCCACCGTTACCGAATCCCAACACGAAATTCTCCGGGCCGCCGCGTGCGAGCCGGACACGCCAACCCTCCCGCGCCTGGCCAACCACCATCCCCTTGTCCAGAAAGCCGTCGGCGGTATCCAGACCGAGCAAATCACCACCGGCGGCCAGCTCGGAAAACCCTCCAGCGCCCGCCGCCGCGTCTATGAGCGGCTCAAGGACTACGCCGCCCAGGTGAAGGACAGCCTCTTCGACATTAAGCCCCTCCATCACGCGATTGACGACATCTACGAATCGCCGCTCACCGAAGCCGCCCGTGATCTGCTCAACCGCGAACTCCGCGCTGGCGTCAGCGACGAAAAGCTCGTCGCCCTGGTCCTCTCGCTCCACGAGGAAGACCGCCTCTCCATCACCAAGGATGACGTCCAGGCCCGCGAGCCCAAAATCATCTGCTCCCTCGGCATCCGCAAAGACTGACCTATGCCCTTCGACTTCCAGCGCGCCCGCCCCCTCCTCCAAAACGGGAATCTCGCTCAGTTGTTCGTCGAGGAACTCGGCTGGGAGCCCTGCCGCCAAAAACTCACCCTTCGCGCCGGTGACACAGACCATGCCCTCACGGCCATCGCCGAGAAGCGCGGCTTCACCGCCTGGCTCTGCGCGAGCGCCGACAGTCGCTTGCCCGACCACACCACACGGCTGAAGCTCGACCGCGCCCTCACCCAGACCAGCTTCGAGCATCTCATCGTGTTCGCCACCCAGGGAGGCGCCCAGCAATGCTGGATGTGGGTCCGCCGCGAAACCGGTCGCCCCCTGTCGGCCCGCACGCACGAGTTCAATCGCGCCCAGCCCGGCGACTCCCTCCTCCAAAAGCTGCAAATCCTCTACGTCTCGCTTGAAGAAGAGGAGAAAGGAGACCTGTCCACCATCACCATCGCCGAACGCGCCCGCGCCGCGTTCGACATCGAGCGGGTCACCAAGGAGTTCTATCGCGACTTTGACACCCACCGCCTCGCCTTCCTTAAATTCATCGAGGGCATCGACGAGGTCGCCGACCGCGAATGGTACGCCTCCGTCATGCTCAACCGCTTGATGTTCGTCTATTTCATCCAGCGCAAGGGCTTCCTCGACGCGGACCCCGAATACCTCCGCAACCGCCTCCAGCGCTGCCAGCAGGAAAAGGGCAAGGACAAGTTCTACACCTTCTACCGCTACTTCCTGCTCCGCCTCTTCCATGAAGGCTTCGGGAAACGCCGCAAGGACCGCGCTCCCGACCTCGAAAAGCTCCTCGGCAACATCCCCTATCTCAATGGTGGCCTGTTCGACGTGCACGAGTTGGAGAAGCCCGAGCGCTACGGTAAAGCCATCCAGATTCCCGATAAAGCCTTCGAGCGTGTTTTCGACTATTTCGACCAGTACCAGTGGTATCTCGACGAACGCCCCCTCCGCGCCGACAACGAGATCAACCCCGATGTCCTCGGCTACATCTTCGAGAAGTACATCAACCAGAAGCAAATGGGGGCGTATTACACGAAGGAGGACATCACCGAATACATCAGCAAGAGCACCGTCCTGCCTTTCCTGTTCAATGCCGCCCGCGCCAAGTGCAAAGTCGCCTTTGACTCTCAACCCTCAACCCTCAACTCTCAACCAACTGTCTGGGACCTGCTCCGCGACAACCCTGACCGCTACATCTACGCTGCCGTACGCCACGGCACAGACAAAAAGCTCCCGCCGGACATCGCCGCCGGCCTCGACGCCGCCAAGCCCGACTTAACCGAGCGCCGCAAGGCATGGAACAAGCCGGCCCCAGGCGAGTATGCCCTGCCTACCGAAACTTGGCGTGAAGTCGTTGCCCGGCGGCAGCGTTGCGAGGAAGTCAGGAAGAAACTCGCCGCCGGCGAATTCCGGGAAATCAACGACTTCATCACCCTCAACCTCGATCTCCGCCAGTTCGCGCAGGATGTCATCCAGAGCTGCGAAGGCCCGGACCTGCTCATGGCCTTCTGGCAGGCCATCACCACCATCACCGTCCTCGACCCCACCGGCGGCTCCGGCGCGTTCATTTTTGCCGCGCTCAACATCCTCGAGCCGCTCTATGAAGCCTGTCTGGACCGCATGGAGGCCTTCCTCGCCGAGTGGGGCGACCAGGGCAAGAAACTGCACCCCAACTACCACAAGAAATTCACCGAGGTCCTCGCTCGCGTGGACGCGCACCCCAACCGCCGCTACTTCGTCCTCAAATCCATCATCCTGAACAACCTCTACGCGGTGGACATCATGGAAGAGGCGGTCGAAATCTGCAAACTCCGCCTGTTCCTGAAACTCGCCGCCCAGGTCGAGCCGGACGCCGCCAGCGACAATCTTGGCATCGAGCCGCTGCCGGACATTGACTTCAACATCCGCGCCGGCAACACGCTGGTCGGCTACGCCACCAAGGAGGAAGTGCGGCGCTGCATGAAGGAGCTTGGCGGAGGCCAGATGAAGCTTATGGACGACGAGGAACTGGGGGGCTTCGCCCGCTTCAACACCCGCTGCGCCGACGTCGAACAGGCCTTTGCCAAGTTCCGCCAACTCCAGACGGAAGGTGACGGCTCAGTCCCCCACGCCGACAAGGTGGAGCTCCAGAAACGGCTCAGAACCCTTGAAGAAGAACTCAACCGCCACCTGGCCGGCGAATACGGGGTCAAGGTGGGCGACAAAGTCGCCTACGCCAAATGGCTGAAATCCCACCAGCCGTTCCATTGGTTCATTCAATTCTACGGCATCCTCAACGGAGGCGGCTTTGATGTTATCATCGGCAACCCGCCGTACGTCGTGAACACACCCGAAAAGGTTCCATATGAGATTCGCGAGCGCCTTTTCGCCACCTACCCGTCAAAGAATCTCTATGCCTTTGTCTTCGAGCGCTCACTTCAGTTGGGTGATCCGAACGCAGCAGTAGGAATGATCGTTCAGTTGACGGCACTATCGGCGGAGAAGATGTCATCTTTGCAGGATTTACTTCTCCACCGTGGCTCACTCGTCGCGTCGGCGTTTCCGCGCAGGCCTGAATCAATCTTCGATGGCGTGGAAATGCCCGTCACGATTTTGATCTCGCGGTCGTCATCACCAACACTGCACACCACGCGCGTCAACCGATTCTATACCGAGGAGCGCCCCAGCGCTCTAGCCGCCATGGGATTCGCGCAACACAGCGTTCGGCTTCACGGCCACCGGATCGCCAAGATAGGGTCACCTGTCGGCGTTGGCATCTATCGAAAGGTAGAATTGCAAAAGGGAGTCCTCGCATCTCTGACCTCCGCAGCCTCAAAACACGTCCTCTACTACCAGGAGGCGTGCCGATATTGGGTGAAAGCTTGCGTTGGTCTGCCTTTCTTTCAGCGTAACGGCGAGCGCATGCCTCCGCCGCACGGAAGAACTCTATATTTCCGCGACGCAGGTTCATGTGCGTTTGCCGGGTGCTTGGTCAACTCAACGCTATTCTATTGGTTCTACAGCGCATTCTCAGATTGCGAACATATCAACGACGCCCTGATCCGGGATTTTCGCATCCCGTCCGAGTCGAGCCCCTCAGACTGGATTGCTCTCGAAAAAAGGCTGGCGGCAAGTCAGAAGCGTTACGCGCGGCGCAAAACGATCCTCACAAAGCAGGGCCACAAGATCGAGTACGATGAGATGGACGCGCCACAATCGAAACCCATTCTCGACGAAATCGACACAGTGCTCGCGGGGCACTACGGCTTCACGGAGGAAGAACTGGATTTCATCCTGAATTACGACATCAAATACCGCCTCGGCCGCGATACGGAGGGCGAGGAGGAATGAGGGGACTTCCGCGAAAGGTCAAAGGCGCGCTCGAAAAAGCAAGAGATTCAGCCCTGCTCGCCGTCGAAGTTTACAACAAGCCGGCCGTGAAATTCAAATCCGGCGGCTACATCACTCTCATGATCATCGCGTGGACGGCGTTGTTCCACGCCATCTTTTTTAAGCATAAGCGGAAGCCATTTCGTAAGGAGCATGGGCGCTTCGTCAAAATTGAGAACGACTTCAAACATTGGGAACTCGGGGAGTGTTTGTCTCAGTATTTCAAAACGGATACGGGCAACCCTGTCCGCAAGAACCTGGAATTCTTCATCCCACTCCGAAACCGCATTGAGCACCGCTCCATGCCGGAATTGGACAGTAATATTTTCGGGGAGTGCCAGGCGATGCTGTTGAACTTTGACGAGATGTTGGCCAAGGAGTTCGGACCAGAACTTTGCTTGAGAGAATGCCTTTCATTTTCGCTGCAACTGTTCCCATCGTCGGAGAGCCTGGTAGCGGCGGTAGCGCATCACCCAGACACCAAGCAGGTCGTGGAATTCATTCAACAATACCGCTCCACGATTTCACCAGATATCACAGCCAGCGGAAAGTATTCCTTCAAAGCCTTCCTGATTCAGGTCGCCAACCACAAGACCGACACGGCATTGCCTATTCAATTCGTCCACTACGACCGGCTCTCGGAAGAGGACAAAAAGCAAGTCTCGCAATTTGGCGCAATGGTCAAATTCAAAGAGGTCCCCGTTTCGAATCTCGACACGATGAAGGCGGGGGACATTGTTAAAAAGGTCCAAGCCGCTTTGGGAAATCCAAAAGTCGAGCGTGCGGGAAAGCCGGTCAACAAATTTAACACCTCTGTTCACACACGCTGCTGGAGACGTTACAAGGCGCGACCGCCGAGCGGTAGCCCCACCCCACAGGAGACAAACTGGAAATACTGCGTGTACGACAAAAGACACGATGACTATGGATATACGCAGGCATGGATGGACTTTTTAGTCGAGAAGTTGAAGGACGCCGCGGAATTTGATGCGGTTTGCAAAAGCGATCAGATCAGCGGCGCTGCCAACCAATCAAAATGAACTGCGACATCAAATACCGCCCCGCCGCGACACGGAGGAAGAAGAATGAGCAAAAACACCGGCATCCCCGACGAGATGCTGACCCAGCAAATCTTCCATCTGGCCCGCACCTCTCCAGGCATAGGCCCCTAGTTTCAAATAAACCGGCGTAAACGATCGAAAGAGAATCTCATGTGCGAAGAACCGCCATCCCCCAACGACACCGCGGAGGCTCCGGCCCCAAACGTTGCCAGGACGCTCCTATGCCTGGCTAACTCGCGCAAACTGACCGGCCGCTGCGTTGCGGGTCGCGAAATCACTGCCGGCCGGCCTGGCCCTTGGACTCGGCCCGTGAGCGACCGCGAGCACCAGGAGGTTTCCCACCAGGAGAGGCGATACGACGATGGAAGCGACCCACGCGTGTTGGACGTGATCCTAGTCCCGTTGGTGGAGCACCGCCCCCACGCGTATCAGCAGGAGAACTGGCTGCTCGATCCTCGCTTCTATTGGGAGCGGCAGGGGCGCATGGACTGGCAGCAGCTTCAGCCCTTTGTCGAACCCGCCGGCCCGCTCTGGACTAACAACGACAGCAGCTACAGTGGCCTGAACGACAGAGTGGCCAATGCCGAGGCGACCCAGCTGCGCAATTCCCTACGGTTGATCCTCGTGGAGAGACTAACCATCCGGGTGTTTCGACCTGGGGAGGCCTTTGGCAACAACAAGCGGCGGGTCCAGGGCCAATTCCGGCACGAAGGAACCCAGCATTGGCTCTGGGTGACCGACCCAGTTTACGAAGACCGCTTCCTGGCGCATCCCGACGGCAACCACGAAATAGGCGAGTGCTGTCTGACGATCAGCCTCGGAGAGCCCTATGGAGGCTACGCCTACAAGCTCATTGCCGCCGTTATCGAAAGGGGCCAGAATTAGGTGAGATGAGCGCGACAGAACATCCGGTCTTCACCGTTGGGCACTCGACCCATGCCGCCGAGGCCTTCGTCGCGCTGCTTCGCATGCACGGCGTGGACGCGGTGGGGGATGTGCGCTCATCGCCCTTCAGCCGCTTCAACCCGCAGTTCAATCGCGAGGTTCTGGAGCGCAACCTCCGAGTGAACGGCATCCGTTACATTTTTCTCGGTCGGGAACTCGGAGCGCGCTCTGAAGATCCATCCTGTTACGTTCAGGGCCGGGTGCAGTACGCGAGGCTGGCCCAGACCGAGTTGTTCAAGAGCGGACTGGAGCGGGTAATGCAGGGCACAGCCCGGTTTCGCGTTGCCTTAATGTGCGCCGAAAAGGATCCGCTGGAGTGCCACCGAACGCTGCTGGTGGCGAGGGCGCTGGTCGCGCGCGGGCAACCGGTCCTGCACATCCACGCGGACGGCCGCCTCGAAACCCACGCGGCCGCGATGGAGCGACTCCTGGATTTGACCGGTGTCCCGCGGGAGGACCTGTTTCGATCACGCGATGAGCTTTTGAATGAGGCGCTGTCGCGCCAGGAACGGCAGATTGCTTACGTAGATGAAGCACAGGCACCCTTAACCTTAAAGGAGGATCCGTCATGAAAGTATTCACCATCGGTTTTACCAAGAAATCGGCGCGGAAGTTCTTTGAGACGCTTCGGCTATCGGGCGCCAAGCGAGTCGTGGATGTGCGGCTGAATAATGTGTCGCAGCTCGCCGGGTTCGCCAAACGCGACGACCTGGCATTCTTTCTCAAGGAAGTTTGCAACATGGACTACGTCCACGTTCCTGACCTCGCCCCGACCCAGGAGATGCTGGATGAATACAAGAAATTGAAGGGTGACTGGACAACATACGAGCTTCGTTTTCTTGACCTCATGAGCAAGCGGCGGATCGAAGAGCATATCTCCAAGGAGATAGTCGCCGAGGGCTGTCTGCTCTGTAGCGAAGACAAACCCCATCACTGCCACCGGCGTCTGGTAGCCGAATACCTGAAGCAACACTGGGGAGACCTGGACATCCTCCATTTGGGATGAGGGCGTAGTTCAGGCATAGTTCGTCCAGCACAATTCACACGTTGCTTCCCACCCCCCAAATCATACCGCGTGACGATCCCCGTTACCCGGCTCGCCTCCACCACCGTTTGGGCACCGATGCCCCGCCGGCGCTGACCGCTCTAGGCAACCTCGACCTTCTGTCCCGCCCCATGACCGCGCTGTTCTGCTCCGCTCACTGCCCTGGCAGCGTGATTCTGCGCGCCTATGACCAGGCTGCCCAGTGGCGCGACGCCGGCCACTGCGTCATCAGCGGCTTCCACTCGCCGGTCGAGAGGGAATGCCTCCGCATCCTCCTGCGCGGCGAGCCACCCATAATTATATGCCCCGCCCGGGCCACGCCCCAGCGCATCGCCCCGGAGTTGAAAGCCCCGCTCGCCGCCGGTCGCTTGCTCATCCTCTCTGCCTTCGGCCCCGGCGAACCCCGCATGACCGCCGACCTCGCCGCCCGTCGCAACACCGTCGTCTCCGCCCTGGCCACCGACACTCTGATTCTCCACACCACCCCCGGCGGTCGCCTCGAAAGATCACTACACCGGCTGGACAACCAAGACGCCCGCGCCCGACCGCCGGTGAAGTCCGCCTCCGGGCCCTAATGTTTCTCGAGTCCAAAAACATCCCCGAGATCCAGCGCCTCCTCGCTGGCCCGCCGAACGGAATCGAGAACATCCGCGGTGCAGACATTTCTCTAACTGTGGCGCTATTTCTCGCCTTGGCCCACCGCTCCGCTCACAGTAACGGCAACGGGCACCTGGCTCGGAGCATCTCTCACCTTTCCTTGCCGGGCGTGGCTGAGGCCATTCGCCGTGTCGAGCCAGGCGGAACACAGGTCTCACCGCAGCCCTTCGGCGCACCCCCATTTGACCTTTACCGTATCAGTTCGAAGCAGGATTTGCTGTCCCATGAATGGCAGCTCTTCTACGACCGCTTCCGCCGCAGCTTCGCCGGCAGCCGTACCGGAAAAGCCTACCGCGCCGTTGGCGGCGTCCTTGGCGAAATGGGGGACAACGTTGTCCGGCATGCATTCGAAGCCGAGGATAAACCGTGCCCCGCACTCGCTGGCTTCTACGTCGCAGACGACAACGCGTCCTTTTGCGTCGCTGATTGCGGCCAGGGTTTCTTGCGTAGCCTCCGACGTGCCCCCGCTTGGAGCTCGCTGCAAACTGACCACGAAGCCCTGGACGCCGTTGTCAACAAGCACGCCACCAGCATTCCCGGGGAAAAGGAAGGAGGGGGATTCAAGCAGCTTTTCAACAGTCTCCTCGACCTCAACGGCCTGGTCATTCTCCGCAGCGGAAGCTGCGCCTTCCGCCTCGAAAATTGCGGCCCCAGCCGCGTCCTGACCTCGCGGCAAACCCTCCATGTAGCAGGCTCCGCTGTCACGGTGGCCATTTCCACGCGCGGCAAGCCCTCGGAAGTGCCCTTCAAAATATAATCAAAAAACGCTTGCTTTATTTATCCAGATAAATGAAACTAGAGGCGTGCTTACAATATGCATCGCCAATTTGAGTCCGTCGCACCCGCGGCTCACCGGTGCCATCACCGGTGAGGCGCATGCCCAGCAAGTCAGGAGACTCGTCCAAAAAGCCCTCCCGGCCGAACGTGAGGCCGTAATCCTCGACTTTGCCGGCGTCGAGAGCGCCAGCGCCAGCTACCTTAAGCGGCTGATGAATCCGTTCTTCCTCCCCGCCGGGGAGTCTGAAGGCTTCAAACAAGAAACCGCACCCATCGCCATAGGCATAAACCACACGGACCTGCACGAGGACCTGGAGGATTACCTGAATGGAAAGCAGCGCGTCCTGATTTTAGCGGACATCATGAACGGCCGGCCCCGGTTCAACAAACTGCTCGGCCGCTTGGACGGGGCGGCTGCGGAAACCTTCGCCGAGCTCCGGAAGCTCAAACAATCAACCGCCGCTACGCTCTACGCCCGCCACCGGGACGAGACCACCAACCAAACGGCCTGGAACAACAGGTTGGTGCAGTTGGTGGACATGCGCATCGCCCGCCGCAGCCGCGAGGGGCGCTTTTGGGTTTATCAGCCGACAGTATTAGCATAAGGAGTACGCAACATGGGAATGGGTGAGTTAAAACTCAGAGCCAAGCAGTTCGAGCAAAAGACCGATGAGGTCGTCGAGAAGGAACTAAAGCAGACCAACCTGTTTTCCGGATCACTCGTGGAAAACGACCTCACTTTCGAGTGCATCCGGGAACCAGCCGACGCTCCCGTCGCCGCAGGCAACGCTGTCCGCCTCGTTGACCTCCGCGACCGCATCGAGGTCTTCAAAGGCATGAACTCGGTAGGTCACGTTGTCCCCACCCAAGTCGAAGCGATGCGCAACATGTTCAAGCTCCAGGACCGCAAAGGGCAATACGTCCACGGCCAGGTCGTTGACGTGTCCGAGATCACCCCGACCTTCACGGTCCTAGTGACCCAATAGGATGAGCCGCTCCCAGGCCGCGCCCGCCGCGCAACAACCGAAGACAATGGGGCGAACGGGATGCATCAACTGCTTCGTCTTCGAGCACTGTGGTGGCCACCCGAAGCCTGTGATTTACCAGGTCGGTTGCGCCAACTACGCCTCCAGCACCACCCCGAAGGACACCGACGACATGAACCCCCACTTCGAGGACCAGTTCTGGAAGCTCTGGAACGACGTGGAGGGCCTCGACGACTACAAGGTGCGTAAACTTCGGCCAATCAACCCGGCCGGCCTCCCGCACTACATTCCTGTCCTCCAAGGACGACACCTGCGCCCAACACAACCACTCGACCTGCCCGTCGTTGCGCTTCCCCTCTTTCACGTGGTGGGGAGAAGAAAGGATGGCTGCTACGGACCCAAGTTTCCCAGCGCCGCCGCGCTCCGCGCTGCCTACAAACTGCGCAAGGACACCCGCGTCCTCCTCATCGGCGTGGACCACGACCCACCGATCGAAACCTTCTGGGCCAAGCACCGCAGCCACAGCGTCTGTCATTCCCTCGCCAGGCTCGGGCTTGAAGTCACGGTCCCGAACTTCTCCTTCTTCACCTGTGTTCCCAGGTTCCAGATACTCCGCAACCGCAAGCGTATCCTGCTCACCGCAGCACGACTCTCGGAGGCAGGCGTCCGCGTCTCGCCTCATCTGAATGCAAACACCCCCGGTGACTGGGCCTTCTGGCTGAAGTTCCTTGAGCAGCATCCCGAAGTAACCACCGTCACGATGGAGTTCCAAACCGGCGCCCGCCAAGACAAAGCCGTCGGCGACGAGGCCTTCAACAGCCTCGTAAGCACGGTCAAGAGCCTCGATCGCCCCATCCACTGCCTGCTCGTCGGCGCGGCGCGATATTACAAACCTGCCTGCGATCAACTGCCCGCATTCACAGTCATCGACAGCGTGCCCTTCATGTACGCCCAGAAACGCTGCGTCCTTGCCAAAACCGCCCCCGGCCACTACATGCTCAAGCACGTGCAGACGCAGAAGCTCGCCTCCCTCCAGGCCCACTTCGAATCGACCCTCCAGCATTACGAGACAATGCTCAGCAAGTCGCCCGGAAAGCCGCGCAGCTCGCCCAAACAGTGCTCGGCTCAGGCCGAGTTCCTTTACTGACCTCCACACCGTACTTCACGCGCCAGCCTGTTGCGCGGGGAATCTCCGACACAAACTGCGAAGCCACGCGCGCGTCCCATTCCGCCACCGTTTGCCACTCGGCTGTTGTGTGGTCAAAGATCCACCCCCCATCCACCGCCACCCAATGCGTGTGCGCCAGGCTCCACCGCGAAAAGAAGTCTCTCGCGGTCCACGGACCGAGCCACTGCACCAGCGCCACCCCCCGCCGCGGAAAAGCGCATTTGCGGACCTCCGTCTCGTAACCCGCCGCCGCAAACGCCTTCCGCATCTGGGTCAGGTTTGTCCACGGCGAGTGCTCAAAATGCGCGAAGTGTCCCATCACCCTGCAAACCTCCCTGCCTGTGACGGCCGCAAACGAAGCCGGCCCGCAGTTAGCCCCAAAATTAATGCGGGCAACCTCGATGTCCCAGGGGACGAAGCTCGGAGCTTCACCGATCAGTGCGCCCCTCATACCTCCACCCTCCCGTGGGCCCGCCGCCGGAAAGCGGACAGTAAGTCCGACAGAAGAGCCTGCTGAACCCCAACGGGTTCACGACCGAATCGTACCGACCACCGCGTTCGCTTCCGCTTTATCGCCTGCCTCTCGCGAAAAGTCTGGCCCAGATAGCGAGAGTCATGAACCAGCCCCGGCTCATAGTTCAACCACACGACCTCCTCACGCGCCCCGACATGCGAAGTCCCCCCAAAGACCCGTCTGTTCCAGCCAGGCAGCGCCCGGTCATAGGCCGCGCTGGCGTAGCCCGAGACCATCACCGCACATGGCAAGCTACGCAGGATCGCCAGTAGCTCCAGATGCTCTGCCTCCGTGTAGCCGTAGCGGTAAGGGCAACGCGCCGAGCGCCGGCTCCCAGGCCAGTAAGGCGGGTCCGCATATACGAACTCATCACCCCGGAAGGCATATCCCCGAAGGAACCCCTCAGCAGTCTGCGCGAGAAACCGATACCCCATCCCAAACTGGCCAACGAACAGCCGAACGACGGCTGGGTCCCGGTCAATGCCAATGCTGATCTCCGCTGCCGCCTTGTGCCTCAGCACCGCCCCGCCCCCAAGGTGCGTCTCGATATAAACCCGATGCGGCGGTATCAGGTTAATCAGCTTCTGAAAGCAGCGGAACTTCCCGCCAGGGTATCGCATGGCGCCACCATCGTCAGATTCGACGATGATGTCAAGCCCTGCGCTGATCTTTCGCGAAGAGGTTGGCCGCGTCCCTTCTCCCCCATCTCCAGCGATCGGCGTCTCCCATTTGGCGGCCGTTCAATCCGCTCGCCGAGCTACTGGACGATGCCCGTTGCCCTCACAACGAAGCTCGTCCTTAACCCCAGAAGCCTCACATAAAGAAGCGGAATTGGTACGTGGAGGAAAGCAACCTTGGCATGCGCTTGATCACGCGCGCAAGAACCTGCGCGTACGCCATCGTCACAGGAAGCCGGTCATAGAGCGCGTCATTGTTCCAGTTCATCTTCGACAGACCTAGCACCGAATCACAGGGGCCCTCCCAAGTGCCGTGCCCGGCAAAACGCTTTAGCTGGAGGGGTTCAGGAATACCCTTTCCCTCCTTATAAAAGTTCTTCCCGTCCAGCGCAGCTCGGGGCGCATTGCCCTGAGTCCACAACAAGACAGTCCGCCCATCCAATGGCACAAATGTGCCGCGCTCACAGGGATACGCAGCCGCCGCTCCCTTGCCCGCCCCGCGCACTCTCGGCGGATCGATCAGTACCCCACGCCAGCCTGAATCTTGCTGAACCTGAGTCAGCTCGACCTCCGAAACTCTAAGCGCATCAAAGCAGCCGTCCACCTCATCGGGCTTGAATTCAGTAGACTTGTGGATGACAACCTTGTTCGGGGTCCGACCCGCGTGGCGCCGCTGATACAGTGCCAGGCTGCGCGAGAGCACTCTTCGCATGTCAGCCCGCCCCAAAAACGGGTTCTCCCGCTCCACATGTACATCTGCGGTGTCATACGCGACAAATTCCAGCCCGGCTCCATCGGCGTCGAATACTTGGCTACAGCACGTGACGTACCTCGGCAGATCGGACTCCACCCGCCTCATCGCATAGCTTAGCCCAATGTAGGCGGTTTCCGGGTCAGCATCCGCCAGTTTCCAAGGTATGCCACCGGCTTTCGTGTAAAACGCAATCCCCAGCCGCCACATGACACTGCACCTGCAAGGATACGCGAGCGCACTGTCATCGTTTAACACCTGAGTCGGAATCCCGCGCACCGCTGCCACGGCTTTGATATAGTCATGGAGATCGAACTCATCCCCCTCTGGCCCGAAAAAGCCCCGCTCCCACCGGTTCGGCAGGTAAACCGCCACCACATCGAACTCGTTCCTTCTTCCCTCAACAGCCGAGAGTGCCCGTGTAAACTCCTGCGCAAGTAAGACGTGGGGAGCAGGCGCCGCCGCGACCTGGTCGTCGAGGTCGCGTGGAAATTCAAACACCACCTCCGCTCGCACGATGTTCAACCCGAAAATCCGCGCGAAACCCAGGAACTCCGGCAGGTAATTCTTCCGCTCTCGGGGCCAATGCCGCTGTGCGAACTCACCAAACAGTCGATCAACATCCCGCAAGCCGCCAAAGGGCGCGATCACGGCAACGCGAATCGGATCAATCAGACTGCTCACCGTCGAGCGACTGTAAGGCCCGTAATACGTGAGCCCAAGAAGCGGGTGCGGGTGCCGGTCCTCCTTCCGTTCTGGGTGGAAGAGCAGTTCTCTCTCAGCCAGCCTGCCATGCTCCGGGAATTCTGGGGTTGGTGCTTTCATCGCGCAATCAATCGCCTGGAAAAAGCTGTGGTATCGCCGACCTCAAAAGTAGCATCGATTCCGTCAGTGATCCCGAAGGCGCTTAATTTGGCCACCGGTTGCTTGCCTGAAATGACTTCGCACCACGCCTGCAACAATTCGTTCGCCGCACGATTGTACCGCACTGCCTGGCGCTCACGTTGGAACTCACGTACGATTTCCCACTCCTGTTCGCTCGGCCTCCCAACCCACACTGTCGGCTCGATCACCAGCCACAGCCGGTTCATCCGGTACTCAAGGTGTATCTCTATTGCCTCGGCCCACGTAACAGACGTCTTGGCCACGGTGCCCCAGATCACCTTCACCAATTGTTTCAGCGGAGCGAGCCGAGCTGAACCCTCCTCGCTCGGGTCCACTCGCAGTATTCGCTGTCCCCGCTTACGTTCCGAAACAAGCCCTCGTTCTCTCACCAGCGCTTGAACCAACCCAGCGTAGATCAGCCCGGCTTCGACCGAATCGTACCACAATCTGCGGCTCTCAATGGCGTACACATCGCTGCCGTTCATTTTGTACTTCTCGAACGCCTTTGCCGCCTCTGCGTCGCTTCCGAAGAGGAGTACCCCGGCCTTTTTGCGCGTGGCCACCACGCTCGCTCCAGATGCCTCCACCGCGTCCGTGACCTCGCCGGCACCCCCAATCTCACATTGTATTAGCCGGCAAACCGTTGGAAATCGTATCACCTCTACAGCGTTCAGGCGAACGACCGGCCAGCCCCCTTTCCCATGTGGAAAGACCGCGTCACTCAACCGGCGTACCTTGCTATCCAGAAATTCCGCGTCTTCCTTCGGCAAGCTCGGAAACTGACCCACAATATCGGCGAGCAGCTCGTCGAACGTTTCAACCGTGATCAGGTGCGCATCCACACCACAACTGCGCGCCTTCTCCATAAAGGCGACGACTCGCGGGCTTGGCGCCGTCCGGACAAACCAAAACAGTCCGGAAGGATACCCTCGCCCGCCATCAATCGCTTCCTCGAGCGCAGCCATCACCGACACATCTCTCCCGCTATAGCCGCTGGCGACCAACCCGAACCTCCTGCACGCCTCTACCAACTCCCGACGCAGCTCAGCGTCCTGCGTTTGCAGTTCCTCCGAGGTGTTCTTGAGCCGCCGTGACTGGAAATCTCCATGCAGCTTTCCCAAAACCGGCCAACGGCCCTCTTGAAGCGCCTCCCGCATCAAGTGTGGGGCGTCCAGGCTCGATACCACCAGCTTACCTGTCGACTTCAGAATCCCCGCCGCCGCATCTTCTGCGTTCCGGTCGAAGTTCGTTGTCCAAATCACCCGCACCTGCCCGAGCTTCATGAGGACGCCCAACGCGAGAAAGCCGTACGAAGGCGTGGCTTTCGAGATCAGTTGCTCGATGTACCGGCGCCGGTCCGCCTCATTCGGAAATACAGCTGAAAAGTAGTGCGAGTATTCCTCCTCCGCACCAGCCGCCGGACACCCTCCTCGCCCGTCCAAATACCGTTGAATTTTCCCCTGCACAACCGGATTTGAAAGGTCCTCGCACGCCCGTAACGAAATACCCTGCTCACTACAAAACAAACGGCGCTTAAAGTCCCAAATCATGTCGCCAGCCGTTGCGATTCCTGAAGACGCGGAAGTTCCCGCCCCCAGCAACCACCCGAGATTCGGGGCGCGCAGCGGGAAAAGCCGGAGGAATTCAGCAGCATCCATGGAACCACCCTCCTTCTGCACGGACGGCCGTAGCACCCCACTCGCTGCCGCGAAACACGAGTTCGATAAAAGCCGCCGTGAACAGATTCTCTTGCACTGTCCGTCTTTTACCAAAGCCGGCCAAATGTCACAAGCCGAACCCATCGGCCAGGTCTGCAGCTTCTCAAGAGCGGCAAGAGGCGCTCAGTTGCCTCTAGTGCGGAACCTCGCGCCCCGCCTACTGATTGCCGATCACTGACAATTGTTTGCCGCCGCCCGTCCTCTCGCCCACGGAGCCTCTAGCCCTGGCCGGGCAGGCCACCGCGCAAGGCGCCTTCCCCCTTTATCCACCCAGTTCTTCGCGGTCTAGCCGTTTGCTTCGCCGATGTTGACTCCCGTGCTTTCGCCCGTAATCTCGCTCCCATGATTATCGGCGGCATTCGCAAAGACGACGACGCGGTCCACCTCGACTACATCGTCCCTGAGCGGCAGAACTTCGACCAGGCGGTTTACTGGCTCCTTCAGCTTCTCCAGCAAGCCCAGCGCGACTACCCCCGCGAACCTCGGCACCTTCACCTGGCCATCGAAGGCCACCGGCTCCCCAACGGTAATTTCGACCAGGACATGCTGGAGTTACAATCCACCTGCGAAGTGAATAATCCCCCCAGAAGAACGAGATTCCGGCATTGGGCATCTTTCAGCGTGACAACCCAGCCCCTGACACTACCGGAACCCGCACCGCCACCACCGCCGAAAAGTCCCACCTAATTCTTCACCTGGGGGCCACGTTTAGGCCGTTGAGCGCTCACGTTGCGAACGGTGAAAGAAAAGTAAAAAAGTGCTTGAAACCCCAATAGAATCAGCCTATTCTTTACTCAGCAAAGTGAGTTGCGGTCGGAACAGTGAACATTCCCCGTTCGATTCCGACCCTCGCTCTTGTTCACGAGACGGCGTTGCTAAAAAGAAATCCAGCCACACGTTGCTCATCGCAAGTGACTTGAAGGCGAGCGACGGACTCCACCCAGCGCCGGTCGCACTCAAAATCCAGGTGCAACTCGTAGCTGATGAAACGTGGAAGCGGGGATCGCAATCGAACCGTCGGATTCGAGCCTTAAGACTCCTCCCAAGGATCGCTTTCCGCCGGTCCCTGAGCAACATTCGGTGCTTCCCCAACAAACTCTGGAAATAAGTCGGTTTCCGGACGAAGCATCATTTACCCTCTTACACACGCAAATCCTCAGGTCTTCTTCGCTTGCTTCTATCGCGTTACAGTCGACTCATGGTGTCTTCCCGCCTTTCCCGGTTCGAACGCTCCGCCTCAGTTGCCCCCATGCAACTCACGCTCCGTGACCGCACGATAATTCAACTCGTTCACAGCTATCGCTTCCTGCCCTCTCGCCAAATCCTCGCGCTCCTGGGAAACGTTCCGCAGCCTCTTTTGCGCAGATTGCAGCTCCTTTACCATCACGGCTATCTGGAGCGCCCCCGCGCACAGCTCGACTACTACCACCAGGGCGGTTCTCGCTATATCGTATATGGCTTGGGCAGCAAAGGGGCAGCCATATTGAGTCGTGACCTCGGTCTGGTCACCGAGAAGGCGCGATGGGGTGATAAAAACCGCTCCATAGGCAGAATCTTCCTTGAACACGCGCTTCTGGTTTCCGACGTAATGGTGGCCATTGAACTCGCCTGCCGTGCAACCGGCCATATCCGCCTCCTGACTGAGCAGGAACTCCCCCTTCCAGCCGAAATCAGGGGCCAAGGTCAGCCATTCCGGTGGACGCTGGACATAGGCAACGGTGTTAACCTGGGCGTTATCCCCGACCGCGTTTTCGCTCTGGAGGTCACGGACGCAGAAGGCCACCTCAACCGCCGCTTTTTCTTCCTTGAGGCCGATCGCGGCACCATGCCCATCAGGCGCCACAATCTCTCCCAGACTTCATTCTACCGGAAGCTACTCGCCTATCAGGCAACATGGTCACAGGCCGTGCATCGGAAGCGCTTCGCCTTCCACCGCTTCCGCGTGCTTACGGTCACGACCAGCCCCGAGCGAGTGAGCTCACTCGTTGAAGCCTGCTCCGAGTTGAGCAGCGGCCACGGCCTGTTTCTTTTCGCCGACCGCACGATCCTCGACAAGCCAGGGGACACGCTTTCCTTCACATGGCAGAGCGGCAGGGCGGGCCTAACGGGTACTCTGCTGGACTAACGATCTTGCCGTCGACAGCAGACTTCCAGGTCTTTGTTCATCGCTCCACAGCGATATGATGCCTTGCGGAGGCGGTTCATTCCTGAGCCGTAATTGGTTTCTTTCACAATTAACAAAGGATTCCCATGTCCAAATCATCATTTGTTGACTTCAAGGCCATAAAAATGGCCATCACCATGGAGCAGGTGCTCCAGCATTACGGCATCTTGGACCAGTTCAAGAAAAGCGGCGACAGCCTGAGCGGACCGTGTCCGATCCACAAAGGCAGCAACCCGACGCAGTTTAGGGTGAGCATAAGCAAGAACATCTGGAACTGTTTCAGCGAATGCAAACACGGGGGCAACGTGCTCGACTTCATCGTCAGGATGGAGGACGTGAGCGTCCACGCGGCGGCACTCAAGGCCATCGAGTGGTTCAACCTCGACCCCGAGGCGATGAAAGCCGACCGGGAACAGGACTACAATCAGCCAAGCGATGCCCCGAAAACCGAGCCCGCTTCCCCGCAGAAGCCCGCCCTCAAGAAAGCAGCGCAGAGCACGGAGCCAGGCACACCCAACAAGCCGCTAAAGTTCCGGCTGGAGAAGCTCGCCCGTGATCATCCCTACCTCGCCGAGCGCGGGCTTACGCTCGAAACGGTAGTGGATTTTGGCGCGGGTTACTGCGCCAAAGGCATGATGGCAGACCGGATCGCCATCCCCATCCACAATCCCGCCGGCGAGGTTGTGGCCTACGCAGGCCGCGTCCTCGGCGAGCCTACGTCCGACACTCCGAAATACAAGCTCCCCCAGGGCTTCCGCAAGTCCCAGGAGGTATTCAACATTGACAGGGCCATCCGGGAGCCGGCTGAGAAGCCGCTTGTAATCGTCGAAGGTTTCTTCGATTGCATGAAGCTTCACCAGCACGGCTGTCGCAAGGTCGTTGCCCTTATGGGCAGTACTATGTCGGCAGCCCAGGAAGACTTGATCCGCAAACACACCGACCGGAACAGCCGGGTCGTGGTCATGCTCGACGAGGACGAGGCCGGTCGCGCGGGACGCGAAGACGTCGCCGTTCGCCTGGCCAAGTTCGCCTTCGTCAAGGTCCACGTTTTCGAGAAGGAAGGCACGCAGCCGACCGACCTTTCTGCCGAGGAAGTGAACCAGTTGTTTGGAGGTGAGTCATGAAGACCTACAGAGGCAGACGGGAAGGGTATGCTGCCCTGGTCACCGTAAACGACCGTCCGCTCAATCCACGACTCGACTTGTGGAACCATAGCCCGACCGGCTTTGAGTGGGGCTACGGCGGCAGCGGACCAGCGCAATTGGCATTGGCGCTTCTGGCCGACCACATCGGTGACGACCGGGAGGCAGTCAGGTTGCACCAGGACTTCAAACAGGTTGTCGTGACGCGGCTGTCGTATCGCCTCTGGGAGCTTACCGGCTCTCAGATGGATTCTTGGCTCGAAATCATCAAGTCCCGTTCAACCGTAACATCATAGAAAGGAGATTCACATGGATGTTCACTGTTCATCATGCGGCGAGCCCTGGGATGTTTATCACCTGCGGCACGACGCCATATTTGAGACCGACCTCGACCCCACGGAAGCTAAGGATTGGAGCGGTCTCTCCTCTCAAGCAAGGCTTTCCAACCGTTATCGTGAGAAGCTCAAGGCAGCCGGATATGAATTCGGCGCTTCGATTCTCGATGTCATCCACTGCCCCGCTTGTCCCGAAGGGGCCAAGCCAGACCCGGACAAGGCCATCCTCAAAGCCGGACTTGTCCAGCTTCTGGGCGACGACGAGGACGGCCTGGCCGCTACCCTCGAGGATTTCGGATTATGAGCGCACAGACGATTCCGATAGCCGTCATGCGCCTTGGGCGCATCGTATCCACGCCCAATGCCCTGGAGGCCCTCACGACTGAGGACATCATGCAGGGGATTCAACGCCATCAAGCTGGCGATTGGGGGGACCTCTCGGACGACGACCGCATGGCCAACGACCGCGCATTGGTCCAAGGCACACGGATGATCTCCGCCTACAAAGCCCGAGACGGCACCCGCTTCTGGATCATCACCGAGGCGGACCGCTCGGTTACGACAGTCCTTCTTCCGGAAGACTATTGATTCAACCTCTCCCTTAACCGGGAGAGGCCTTTCTCTCCGCTGCCATCGCAGCAATGTTTCCGCCGGCAAGAAAAGCCGTCCACGCTCCCGGCGAGGAATATCACACCAGAAGCAACCCCGATCGTACCGGGGGGACGGCGAAAGGAATATTCGTGGATCAACCAGAGTTCTTCAAGCGGTTTGAGCCGCCTAAACCAAGGAACCGGCACCCGGCCGAGTGGCGCGTTGTCGCCCTGCGGGAGTGTCCCATGCCGGATGCCATGCAGTTATGCGACACCCCGCAGCACGCCGCCGAGTACTGGCGTGCAAATGTCCCCCAGGCTCCTTACTTCAACCCGGACGCCGAGTGTTTCATCGTCCTGCACCTTAACACCCGGCGCCGCGTCAGAGGCCATCACCTTGTGGCGATAGGGACAATGGACACTATCCTCGTCCATCCCCGCGAGGTGTTCCGGGCCGCCGTTATCGCCGGCGCTGCCGCCATCGTGCTCATGCACAACCACCCAAGCGGCGAGCCGCAACCCTCCGAGGCCGACATCAAAGTGACCCGCGACCTAATCCGCGCGGGGCAACTCCTAAAAATCGAGGTCTTGGACCACGTGATCGTGGGAAATCCAAATCACTGTTCTTTGCGGGAATTGGGCTATTTCTATAGCTAACCTCCCCCCTTCAACGCGAACCGTTGGAGGGTTTTTTTGGTACTGCATTTTCTGTCATCGGTCATCGCTCAGGATACGCCTTTTGCCCTTTCGCGTGTGTTTCGTTGAATACCGGTTGGAACATATGGGAACCGCACCATGCGCACCCCGCGTTCCCCTCCTTGTGTCGTTTGACAGAAAACCGCCCCGACGTAATATTGTCGTATGTTTCTGCGCAGACTTGGCCCTGATCCACATGCTGCCGGGGCCCAAACCCCGGCTCTTCAAGGATGTCCGGATCTTTTCGAGCTCGAATCAGGCGACTTCGCCGCTATCGGCAAGGACATCACGGCAGAAGCCGCTCGCCAATTGCCGCCGGGTGCTACCTGTGGCCCAGACGAACGGATCGTTGTCATTCCACGTAAAACGCTCTTGCTGGCAAAACAGCATATTCCTGAGGGCGTGTAGGGTTCCGACAGAAACCCCAAACCCTCAGCTTCGTTCGGGTGGGTAACAACCACCCAGACGCCGGCGCTTTTCAATTTGCATAGGCGGCGCCGGGCGACGCGCACCGCTCTAGAATCGCATTTAGACTTTCGAGTTTCTTTGCCGCCACACGGCTTTCCCCTCTCTGAACCAGCTTCCGGATGAGGAGCCGTATGCGACCCAAGAGCTTCCGCTCGACTTTGCTGTGCATACCGCAGTATAACGTCCGGACGGGCGTGTAGAAAAGAATCTCATAGGCGATGAGGGCCTGAGGGCTCGGCGTCTGTTTGAACCGCTCGTGCCGACAGACAACCGCTCCGCTCTTTGCGCCGAGCAGGAAGGCAACTTCTCCCTGTGTGAGTTGAGCGCGCTTGCGATGGGTGCGGATGTAATTTGGCAAGGGCTTGGCGGTCATATATATGGATTGAAGCGGGCTGGGCACGTGCAACCATATTCAGGATTTGGTACAATGAATCCGATGGAACCAAACGCTTGGATCGCACAGAATTGGTTCGCTCTGGTCCAGACCGGTGCCCTTGCTGGAGGCTTTTTCCTGATGGCAGCCGCCGTTCTGTTTGAAGCCCGTGCCCGCCGGGTTGGGAACCTCATCCAGTTGACCGAACAGCATCGCGCGTTATGGGAGAGGATGTATTCGCAGCCGGAACTTGCACGAATTCTCGACCAGGATGCCAACCTGACGCCGGTTCCCGTGACCGCAGAGGAGGAAATGTTCGTTATCTTCATAATCCTCCACCTCAGCAGCACATACTACGCTATGAGGTCGGGCTTCTTCCAGAAGCCGCAAGGGCTACGCAAAGACATCGAGCGCTTCTTTTCCCTGCCCATTCCTCATGCTGTATGGAGCAAAGTGCGAGACCTCCAAGATGAATCTTTCGTCAGATTCGTCGAGAGATGTTTGCCTCGCCCAAATTCCCGGCCTGCTCAGAGGGAATAGCTCAAGCCCCAAGGGGCCGCAACCCCCTCATATTAAACCACACGTTCAGCGCCCTGGCGACCACCACGCCTGTGGACATCCGCACGGCCTACCGCCCTGGCATGTTATCCGATGCGAGCGATGGCCATTACACCCAGCTAAGTGCGACCTCCTCTGCCCCATCGCTCTCCAGGCATGTCTCAACAAAATCCACGAATTCGTCGTTCTGGAGAACCTTGATCTTTTCCCAAATCGCATGCGGGATCGGCAACGAAAAGAATTCCCGAACATCCTGCTTTAACCCCTCTGGCTTTATGGTCAGCCCGCTCCGCATCGCTTGAAAGGCGCTGCCCAAGTGTTGGATGAGCATATTGATATAGAAACTCTCATCGAGGGTTATCGGCTCACTCAACAGGTCCACCGAGGCGTCGAGAACTCTCCTTAATGCCGGTCGGTCAAAGAGCTCCGCCCAAAGCTCCCGGTAATTCTTGGTCAAAATGAGCAGATTCCCGACCTGCCTGGTCTTCGTCTCCGAACGGAGCGAAATCGCAGTAAACAAAAGACTGCCGACAATCCCGACGGCACTTAGAATGTTGAACCAGTTTTCCGCGATCCATCCCCCCCCATGCCCCCATTGTATCACCAAATGGCGACGTGGGGGAAGATCAGAGGCGGTCCGGAATGTCCGGCTTGGCAAGAATCAGCGTCCTCCGCGGAATGCGGACAACGCGCTCGTCAAGCCCGCAACTAGCTGACGGCGGAAGCGTGGCGGCTGTCTGCGTGATGTCGGTTCCAATAACGGCGAAATCCCCATCATCAAGTTCCCAAATGTCCGGGCACCCGCAAAGGGCATACGTCTGCGCACCACCGGCGTGCGGGTCCGGGCCGAGTCGCTTCACAAAATTCATGTCCTATATCTAACTATAGTTAGATACCTTGTCAAGCGGCTTCGGCATTATTTTTCATGCCGTGGCGTCCGACAAATCGCAAAAAGCTGTGTGCTCCCAGGTCGCGCATCTCTTGCGACGCGAACGGGAGAGACGGGGACTGTCCATGAACCGCGTCGCCGAGCGCGCTGGACTTTCGCAACAGATGGTCAGCTTCGTCGAACGCGAAATGCGGAACCCCACGCTGGAGACACTGCTGCGCATCGCCGCCGCGATGGGAATCGACTTCGCAAAACTTCTTCGGCAAGCAATGAAGACAGCCGGCAAGGCGCGGATCGAGTGAACGTGCCTAACGCTATACCCGGCTGAACAGATCATCGAACGAGCGCCGGTTCCCCTCGCCCAGTATTCCCCGGGCTCGACGCGCTAGGGCGGTTACCAGAGCTTGCGGACGCGGAGCATGAGGGCCAGGGCCACAGCGTCAAAGATATCCATCCGGGCATCTTCCTTCATCCAGGCACGTCGCTTGGGCGGCAACTCGAATCCAAGTTCCTCGGGGAACCGCTTGGCGAGGATTTCGGCCCGGGCCAGCTTTGTTCCTTTGCCAGTTGCGAAAAACACCTTGTCTATTTGCTTCCGCGAGAACAACGCCACGCTCAGCCCATGGCGCGGAGCCAGGTCAATGATTCCCTGGCTAAGCACACGTATGCGGACAGGGCGACGTGAGTCTTTCCCTGAATGATCCTGCAGAACCATTACCTCCGGGCGGTAGTGGATGATAAGCTGCTCGGCTATTGCGATACAGCGAGCATTCTTGTCTCCCCTGACGGACTTAACCCCCCAATCAACGAGCGTCTCTTCTCCTTCAAGCACCGCGTAACCAAAGCCCCTGGTTGAGGGGGCGATGGCCAAAATGCGGGGATATTTTGGTACTCTTCGCTTCATGACGGTTTCACTGTGTTATTCAAAGGCATAGCGGCGATCGCACGCACAGCTTGTCGCTTCCGATCACTCCGCTGGCCGGGTTTCGAACCGTCCGGTCTGTTCGCCAGTGACCTGGCCCGCGCCGCCACCTCATTCTCGATTCGGCGAAACAGGCCATTAAACAGCTCTCGGACAGGCTTTCGGAAAATCACTTCGTACGCCAGAGCGGCCTCTAATCCCGGCGCTTGCAGAAAGCGTTCATGCCGGCAGACTCTTTCACCGGTTTCTGTTCCCAGCAGAAATGCCATTTCGTCCTGTGAAAGCGCCAGGCGTTTTCGATTTGCTCTCAGATAGTTCGGCAGTTGAAGCTTAGACATGTGAGGTGAGATGAAGGAACTCAGCGTAAGAGTTCGGAAACCCAGAATATATGATCGTAGAATTTCCCCAAGTCCCGAACATTTGACGCGCACAGCAAACTTTTACAAAAATACCGAGCTCGTTCAGCTCGGCGGCAATGTCACAGGCGGAAGACCCTTACATTAAAGCATAGAATTCGCGAATGCACATGTGAGGCACGCGGCGCCCGGGATCACGATCACCGACGGACATTAAACATGCCGCAGTGAACAATTCCGCTGTCCTTTTTCGACCCCAGACGTTTGATTAAAGTGGACGCATGGCAACGCCACAACAACTCAGCCGCCAGGCCATTAGCGAGTTCAGGGCCATTTACGAGGAGGAATTCGGCAAGGCTCTCACGGACGAGGAAGTCCAGGAGATTGCCATGCGTCTGTTGCGCTTCTTCGGCATTCTGCGCAATCCCGGTCCGAGCGCTGGTCGTGACCAGAGGGACCGTTGACGTATCCATTGGGTACGTTACGATGGAGTACCCCCTCCAAGGTCGCCTGTGTTCCCCGTCCTTAATCTCATACGCCAATGCCCGGATATTTCATTTATTGCCGCAAATCATCCGAAGCCGAAGACCGGCAGGTCCTTTCCATCGAATCGCAAACGCGTGCGTTGGAGGAGCTTGCCGGCAAGCTCAAGTTGCCGGTAGCCGAAATCCTGACCGAATCCAGGTCGGCCAAGGAGCCGGGCCGCCCCGTCTTCAACCAAATAATGCAACGGCTCAACCGGGGAGAAGCCGCTGGCATCATTTGCTGGAAACTCGACCGTTTGGCTCGCAATCCCGTGGACGGTGGTTCGATCATCTGGGCCATCAAGCAGAACAGCATCAGGGTCATCACGCCGGCGCAGAGCTACGCCCGGGAGGACGATAACATCATGCTGATGTACATCGAGTTCGGCATGGCCCAGAAGTATGTGGACGACTTGAGCCGCAATGTGAAGCGGGGCTTGAAAACCAAGGCAGAAAAGGGTTGGTACCCGAATTCCCCGCCTTCGGGCTATTTGAGTAATACAGTGGGACTCACCGGCGAGATCAACGTGGTCCGAGACCCGGAACGCTTCCCTCTCGTCCGACGAATGTGGGACTTGATGCTGACCGGCCTCTACACCCCGCCGCAGATTCTTCAAATCGCCAACAAGCAATGGGGGTTTCGCACCCGGCTCACCAGGAAAATGGGCGGCAAAGGGATAGCACGAAGCGCCATTTATGAGATTTTTACCAGGCCGTTCTATTACGGCTGGTTTGAGTATCCAAAGGGAAGCGGCAGGTGGTACAAAGGCAACCATGAACCAATGGTGACGCAGGCAGAATACGACCGCGTCCAAACGCTCCTTGGGCGAAAAGGCAATCCACGACCCCGAACACATGGGGTATTCCCGTTCTCGGGGCTCATCCGATGTGGAGAGTGCAACGGTATGGTCACGGCCGAAGAGAAGCACCAGCTCATGTGCGGAACCTGCCGTTTCAAGTTCGCCTACCGCCGAAAGACTTCCTGCCCGCGCTGTGAAACTCCAATTGAGAAGATGGCCAGGCCTCTATTCCTCCGTTACACCTATTACCACTGTGGTAAAAGCAGAAATCCCTTCTGCACGCAAAAAGTCCTTCGTGCCGAGGAGCTTGAAAAACAGATCGATCACTTCCTCTCGCGCATTCAGATTTCCCAGCGATTCAAGGATTGGGCGGTCAAATACCTTCATGAGGTACATAAAAAGGAAAGTGCCTTCCGAAGCGAGGTCATCCAAACGCAACAGAAGGCGCACCAGGAATGCGTCCGCCGTATTGACAACCTGGTAAAGCTCAAAACCGCACCCCACAATATTGACGGTTGTCTGCTTTCCGATGAAGAATATAGCCGTCAGAGGATAGCTCTTCTGAAGGAGAAGGGGGCATTAGAGGGACTGCTCCAGGATGCCGGACAAGGGGTTGAGAAGGGGCTTGAGCTGTCGGAAAAGACCTTTGACTTTGCCTCAACGGCCCGCGACCGCTTCGCCAAAGGAGATTGCAAAACGAAAAAGGATATCCTCGCCGCCCTGGGTTCGAACCTAGTTCTGAAGGACAAGATGTTGAGGATTGAAGCCCTGGAACCGTTCTTGCTCCTCCAAAACGCTCTGGGAGGCGACGAACACTTACAACGTCCAATCGAACCTACAAAAGGTGGCTCTACATATACTCCAAATGTTTCCGAGGCGGCTCTGTGTCCTGACATGTCCGGAGGCCGGGACGATGTTCGAACCCTTGAGCGCAAAATGCAACGTGCTGCGGCGCTCATATATGCCCACTTCAGAAAGGAGTTCGTTCTGCCGAAGAAGCCGTGACATGTTGGATGGCGGCCGGGAAGAGCCGCGCTGAGGCGGCGCAGGAGATGAACGTCTCGCAGACATCGATCTTTCACGCCGAGGAAAGCCCGGAACTTAGCCTGCTCCGGTTACGGACCCGGATGATCGAAGCGTATTCCCCGTTTCGGGTGGTCGCGCCGCTGTTCACCTTAAAGACAACTCGCCCATCTGGTGAACTGTGACCCGTTCTATCTGTTATGATGGCAGTGGTTAGCCGATGACCGGCTGCACCTGGAAGAGCAGGAATGGCCCGATTCGAATCGTCAGCGCGTAAACGGCCATCGGCGGGAGATTGTCAACCTTGACCCGGCATTGCCAGCGCCAAGATTCGGGAGCAAGCTCCGCGCACTCCCAACGCTTCGCGCGCGGGAAAGTCCGCTCGGCGGCGGCTGGTGAATAACCTGTGCATAACTTTCCAACATTTTTTCTTGCAAGCTGTCCTTATTCCAACTCAAGATGGCATCCGTAAATTAGCTTGGCTAAGCATCGTTCTTGGACGGCGATTGCCGTTCATCATGTGGTTTCGGCGAAAATAGCATGAAGAGAATTGCGCTGACTGAACGCGGAACGGCTGCCGGCATCCCCAGCCACAAGGAGAACTGCACCCCTCTGCCAGCCCTCCCCGGCCCCTACTCTTCGTCACTCGTCATTGCACGGCGCAGTTCCTGCTCGCTCTCTCTCTGTGCCGCTAGCCCGCAGCGAAGGGTTCCGTTCGCGCGCGCCTCACACCTCACCGGCAGCCCCACCATCCCGGTGGGCTTCCTCGCTCATTCACCCAAATACCAGATCTAACGCACTATGAAACGCATTCCATGCCTTACCCTTCTCGCGGGCTTCTTGGCCTTGCCGTACACCGTACTGCTCGCGCAGACCCCCACCGCCCCGCCCGTCCTCCCGACCGCACGACCGGCAGGCCAGCCCCCGGACTACTCGGTCATCGAGCGCGGCCCCCACCATCGTGTGATGGCCAGCGTGACGTGGACCACCAACGCGGCGGGCAGGGTGCTCGCGCACACGAATTCCTACACCGAACTCCAAACAGCCATGTCGGTGCAAAACCCGGACACAGGCCAATGGCAGGACAGTTCGCCGGACTTCGAGATCACGCCGGACGGGCATGCCGTGGCGGCTCATTGCCAACACCGCGTCATTGTCGCGCCTGGCCTCCTCGCTCCGGAAGGTCTAGTGGACTTGGTGATGCCTGGGGGCACGGTGCGGCTTCGTAGCGCCGTCCTCGGCCTCAACCTTTTTGACCCCGTCTCCGGGAAGAGCCTCCAGATCGCCGGCGCCCGGGAGTGCGCCGGCCGCCAGACCGCCCCCAACGCCATCACTTTCTTCGATGCCTTCGAAGGGCTCAAGGCCGATGTCCGGCTCCGCAATGAAGTCGGCCAGTTTCACCAGGAGGTGCTCTTGAAAGAGAAGCTTTCCCCGGAGCAATTGGAGCGGCTGGGCTTTGACGCCCGAACGGCTCGGCTCGAGGTCTGGACGGAGTTCCTTGCCCCGCCCAGCCCAAGCGTGCGCACCGTTTTGCTCCAGGCCGAGACCAACGCCGTGCTACGCGCCACTATGACAGAGCCCGACACCCTGGACCAGTTCCTGGGGTGGGGGACCATGAGGATGACGCGGGGCAAGACCTTCGTTGAGGGACAAGAGGGCCGGTCAGCCGTGGTCTTCAAGCAGTGGCTGCAATCGGGTGGCCGAACCTTTTTAGTTGAGGCCGCCACCTACGCCAGCCTTCAACCGCTGCTGGACGCCCTCCCGGCAACCAGGACCGCCGCCCTCAAGCCCAAGCAGGCGGCCACGCGCCTGTTGGCCGCCCGGGCGCCGCCCCAGCGGGTCAAGCCGCGCGAGAACCGTGCGGTGGAAATCGCCAAACTCGGTGCGGCTGGGACCAAACCCACGGGGCCACAAGTCGTTCTGGACTATGTCCTCCTCGACAGCACCCAGACCAACTTAACGCTGCAAGCGGATACGACCTACTATATAGCCGGGACCGTCGCAACAGACCGGCTTACCGTCGAAGGGGGAACCGTGGTCAAGTACACCAACACGCCCCAGGCCACCATCGTCGCTGACGAGGTCGTGTGCCGGACAGCATCCTACCGGCCAGCCACGTTCACCTCGAAAGACCTGGACAGCATCGGGGAGCGGATCAATGGCAGCACGGGAAATCCCGCCGGCAGCTACTACGGCAGCATTGCCCTGGATCTGACCGCCGCCACCTCGGCGGTGGTCTCGAATGTGCATTTCTCCTACCTGAGCAACGCCCTGGCGGGCACGGGCATTGTCTTGCGGGACGCGCAGATCATGGAGTGCTACGCCGGCTTCGCCCCGCCCCGCTCGGCGCCCATTCTCCGCAACGTCCTCATTTACCGGGTGGGCACGCTGGTGGCGGCTCTCGACCCGAAGGAACAAGGTGGCGATGAGCTGACGGCGGAGAACGTAACGGCTCACTACTGTACTAACCTCATGGCTGACGGCACGAGCATCGTCAGCCTGACAAACTGCCTCTTCGCCTGCGTGGGCGGTTGGGAATGCCCCGTCCTCATTACCAACTGCACCGCCATCCTGGGTGACGATAGCGGCATCTTCCAAACCGTCGGCGCCGCCAGCCACTACCTCGCCCCCGACAGCCCCTACCGCAATGCCGGCACCACCAATATCAGCTCCAGCCTGCTGGCTGAACTCCGCGAGAGGACCACCTATCCGCCCATGGTCTATTCAAACGTGATCATCAGCGCCGACACCACGCTGGGGCCGCAAGCCCAGCGGGATACGGACCCTCCCGACCTCGGCTATCATTATGATCCACTGGACTACGCCTTCAAATGCCTCTGGTTGTCCAACGTCACTTTTCAACTGCTGCCCGGAACGGCCGCCGCGACCTTCGGCGCCTACGGGCTGGCGGCGCACTGCGGCTCGCACCTCGTTTCGGAAGGCACGCCAACCCGCCCCAACCACATCGTCCGCTATAACCTGGTCCAGGAGGGTTCTCGCACCAATTGGGACGGCAATGGCAGTTCGGTTCTGGGCAGTTGGGTGAGCTGGCCGTCCCCCAGCCAGGTGCATTTCCGCTTTACGGAATGGGCCATGCCGGCTCAATACGGCGCCCACTTCCAGACCTACTCGTACGACGTGGACCAGTGCTTCACCGACTGCGAGTTTCATGGCGGCGCGCTTGTCCTATTCGTGCCGCGTCCATATTTCACCAACTGCCTGCTCGAACGCGTGAATATCCTGCTAGACGACTTCAGCGTTGACACCGACGTGTCGCCGGTGGTCCGCAATTGCCTGTTTTTCGGCGGCACCCTGGACATTTGGCACTACCGCGCGGACACGTGGCTCTTCCGCGACAACCTCTTCGACCTGACCGACATCATCACCAACATGTACGACACGGCTGTTGACGCCGCCTACAACGGCTACACTCCCGGCTCGGACCGCCTGATGCCCACCAACGCCAACGACGTGGTTGCGGGCATCGCCTGGCAAACCGGCCCCCTCGGGAACTACTACCAGCCCACCAACAGCGCCTTCCTGACCAACGGCAGCATCGCTGCCAACCTGGTTGGCCTCTACCACTACACGGTCCTGACCAACCAGGTGAAGGAGACCACCAACACCGTCAGCATCGGATTCCATTACGTGGCCGTGGATGGCAATGGAAAGCCGATAGACACGGATGGCGACAACGTACCCGACTACCTGGAGGACGCTAACGGCAACGGCGACACCGACGACCAGCACAACTGGCTCGATTCTGAAAACGGAACCACAGATACTATAGGCCTTCAGGTCTTCACTCCCTGGAAGTGATTTGTTCTCAACCTCGAATAACCAACGCATATGACGCACTCTCCTACGTTCAAGACTGCACTGCTGCCAGCGCGGCTAATAGTGAATAAAACGGAAACCCTATTATCGCTGCTGCTCTTTGTCCTGTCGCCGGTATCGCTCCGAGCAGATTGCGCGACTGCTACGCTTGAAGCAAAGCAAGGATCAGGAGGGGCGTCCAAAATCGGTTTTGCTTGTGGCGATGGCTGTGAGAAAAAGGTGTACCGGGCCATGCAGAGCTCAGGCTTCACCAAGACTATAATGGACGGTTGGGGGAATTCCTTTGGCGCGTTCTGGGATGCTCATGAAGAATCACTGTCTTTGTATGGCAATCCGACGGTGATTAGTGTGCAAACCAGCTCTTCCACATGCTCGCAAACCGCGACAACCCACTACGATGCAGAGAATTACACCAGGCATTCTGTATCCAAGCATGGATACTATCCAATCGAACATATCGCGAACGCCTCTAGTTGCCAGGATGATACATTCAATCCGTCTTCCTGCAATCTCAATTTACACCTGTACGAACCTATGATCACGGTTAGCGACACCACAACAACCGAAACCACACCTTGCGGTGACACAATATCAAGAAGGGACATCGAGAAAATAAACTACGGATGGATCCAGACTGTGGATGGATTGATTTTCCATGAGCATTACAGCTCATACATCCACACTACGACGGAATCGTCCGATTCCCTCGGATACTCGGACGAATACACGACTGCCGAACTCATCGGCCAGGCGCGAGCCTGTGCCTACAATTCTCTGGATCCCGAGACGTCATTCTCGGCCGCGGTCGCAGCCCGATGTGCCTTCTCACTCTCGGCCGACAAAACCGCAGCCTCTGACTCAATCGCCAAGTGGAGAATAGCCATTCGAGGCACCGTGGCGGACAAGAAGTATCGGGTGCATTTGACCTGGTTCACAGTCGATAATGGAATACACCGAACGACAGAGGAAGATCGGATTATTGGGGGCTCCAACCAGGAACTGTGGTACTACCCGAGTGCGGATGGAGAAGTGATCTCAGTCCAGGAATCGGACAGGTGCAGCTATTCCTACGAAAAGAGTCTGGTGGCCGCGAGCATCGAAGCCCTCCCGGATGATCGTGCGCCGTCGAGCAACGGTGGCGATGGCAGCCCGCATGGGGGCGTTAGCCCCTCGGGCGAGAGTGGTGGTACCGCTACTTGCACTTCTTGCGGAACTAAGGGCAGTGGCAGCACTTTGGATGTTGGCACCTTCTTCAGCCTGGATCTCGGCGCAGGGAGCAGTGTTATCTCGCTCGGCTCCCTCTCCCTCCGTAGTGGGGCACCTACACCTCGGCTGGCCACACCTGCTGCGCTAGAGCTATCCTGCGATCCGGCATCGGCGGAGCTTGATATCCGAAGGGCGTTCACCATGCAAGGTGAATTGCGCCAAGTCTCGACTCCGCGGGCGTTCATCAACATCGCCAAGAATACAACGTACAAATATGCCGTGCGCATCATGCGGAAAGACGCGCAGGGCAGCGTTAGCGAGGACGATGGTTTTTACACTTGGAGCGACAACCCTGCCTACCTGATCAAGGAGTACACTATTGAGAATCCGGATGCGTCGCCCTCGATTTACAACCGTCTTCGCATCCGTGACGTCACTTCCCCGTCCAACCCGGTCGAATGGATGTTCACCTACTCCAACGCCATCTCCGGCTGGACCCTCACGCTTCCGGGCAACACGGGTTCGGTGGACCTCATTTCAACCAATCACGCCGCCACCGCCTGGACATACATCCGCCGACACCGCGCCCCCTCTGGCCAGGTGATCGCGCAGCACTCCCAGGTGTTCACCAACTTCTCCTGGGGACCTGCCATTCTTAGTGAAACGTTTGGCACAGGAACCGATGCTCGTACCCGCTCCTGGACATATTATGACCCATCTCCATTCGCACCCACCTCCTCCCGGGTCCCTCTGCACACTGTTGTCGAGCCGGATGGCGGCTGGCGCTCCATTTCCGAATATGATCAGGACACTGGCACCGTTCTGGTCGAGCTTTCCGGGATAGATACTGCAGAGACCACCGATACCAGCAAATGCCGCAGGGTAGTGTATTCTTACGATTCCGAAGATGAGGACAACGACGACCTCACACGAAACCCCGACAGTCCGCGCAAAGAGGAGGAGTATTGGAAAGACCAGCTTATCCGCCGCACCTACCATGTTTATGGGAGCCTCTCCCAGTGGTTCGACCGCACAGTTCAGTGCCCGAACCCTACCGCCAACAGTTCAATCGACGACTCCGCCAATCTGGACACCATGGTGTACTATATCGGGGGCACAGCACGCGTCTCGTACGAAGTCAATCCTGACGGCACGATTGTTGTGCCGTTCACCTCGCAAGACCTTTCGGGCAACACCGTTACCACAACCGACCAAGGCGAGCCGTTTTCTAATAACCCTTCCGTGGTTTGTAACGGCACTCGAACCGAAACCACTACCAGCCCCACCGGAGCATTGATCTCCCAAAACGTCTGGGCGCTGTCCGGCGGCTCCCTGGGCCCCCAGCTCAGCGGCGTCATTTATAGCGGGTTCGATGACTTTGACCGGGCTACGCGTGCTGATTATCTGGACCTCACGTACGAGACGTTCTCATATGACTGTTGTGGCCTTGATGTCACGACCGATCGCGCCGGTATCTCCTCCCGCATCGAGTACGACCCCCTGCACCGGCTTCTTGGCCATACTATCCTCTCCTACTTGACCCCCATCTCCACCACGAACATCTTGGACGCTGCTGGCCGGATCACCGCGACCGTGCGCAACGGGGGCGGGAACTGGGCGATTACCAACCGCCAGATTGCCTATAACACGGCAGGGCGCGTCCTTTCAGAAGTAAATGCGATGGGCGGCACCACTACTCACACCGAGACCATTCTTGCCGGTTGCTTGCGCCAACAGGCAACCACATATCCCGACGGTGGTACCATCACCAACCTGTACCTGCCGGACGGTTCGCTTTCCAATGTTACGGGCACTGCAACCTCCCCGCTGCGCTGCCAATACAGTATCGAAACTGACAGTGGTGCCAAGCGCCTCTGCACCAAGGAGATTAAGCTAGATGCGGGAGGCAACAACACTGAGGAATGGACAAAGAACTATCAGGACGGCCTTGGTCGCTCGTACAAGCTCGTCTATGCTGCTGCCAGCGGCAGCCCTGCAAAGCTCAACTTTTACAACGACAAAGGTCAATTGGAGAAAGAGATTGATCCGGACGGCGTCACGACCTTGTACCGCTATAACGGTCAGGGCCAACTGGAAGTCACCGCCACGGACCTCGATCAGGATGGCTTCGTCGCCGATTACGACGAAGGCGCCACCGGAAACGACCGCGTGACGCGAACCACCACTGAGTTTCTCCTCAGCACGGCCCCAGGCAATACCCGCGGCACCGATATTCGCCGCACGGAAACGGTGGTCTGGACAACCGCCGAGTCCGACGATACGGCCAAAGTGAACACGACCGAAACTTCCACGGACGCACTCCACACTTGGCAAACCACCTACCGCGATCAGATTACGCCGGTCGTCACCCGCACCTTCGTGGCCATTCCTACGGCAATGAACAACTGGACGCGCACGGAAATCCGCACTTTCCCGGACAACTCCACCATAACGTCTGTCTCTCGCTACGGCCGCCTGACCTCGGTCACACACGCTGATTCCCTTGGCGATCCGCTGACCTCCACCAGCTATTCCTACGACGCTCACGGTCGCCAAAGCGTCGTGACCGACCTGCGCAACGGGCCGACCACCTACGCCTTTAACGATGCCGACTTGGTGACCTCCGTGACTTCGCCCGATGCCGGCACCGGCCCGCAGGTCGTCTCCACGTCCTACGACAACATGGGGCGGATCACCGGGACGAGAAATCCCGACGGCACGACGACCACGAGGCTCTACAGCCCCGCAGGCCTGCTTACCAGGACCTCGGGCAGCCACACTTACCCGGTCGAGTACGCTTACGACCCGCAGGGCCGGATGCGCACCATGAAGACCTGGCAGAGCTTTGCCGCTGGCGGCGGCACGGCAACGAACCGGTGGAATTACGATCAATATCGCGGGTGGCTCAAATCCAAGGATTACCCCGACAAGGATACCGGCAGTCTCCCATCGGTCGAGGGCACAGGCGGGCCAACTTATGAATACACGCCTGGGGGCCGGCTCAAAACCCGCACCTGGCACCGCCCCGGCTCAAACGAAAGCAGCGGCATCGTCACCGCCTACACCTACGGCTTTGACGACACGCCCACCGGCAACGAACACGGCGACCTTGTCAAGGTCGAGTACAACAATGACCCGGCAGGCACCCCGTCCACCAGCTACACTTACGACCGCCGCGGCCGCCGCTCACAGGTCATTAACGGAGGCACCACCACCACCTTCACCTACAACGACGCCAGCCAGCCGTTGACCGAGTCCTGCCAGAATGGCATCTTGAATGGTCTGTCGGTGAACTGGACATACAACAATCTCTCGCAGCGCGACTCCCTCAGCTTGGGCGGCGTCAGCGGATACAGTGTCGGCTATACCTACGACAACGGCCGCCTGCACACGGTGAGCGAGGGCAATGCGGTCGCTACGTACAGTTACCTGGACAAGTCGTCGTTGGTCAGCCAGATCCTATTCCAACAGGGCGGTCAGACGCGCTTGAAGACGACCAAGCAGTACGACCACCTCAACCGCCTTCAGTCCATTTCCTCCGTGACGAACGGTGCGGCCACCGCCATCCCTTTGGCCCGCGCCTACACATACGACCCCGTGAGCCAGCGCACCCGTGCCACCCTTTCCGACGGCAGTTACTGGCTCTACACCTACGACGCCCTGGGCCAGGTCACCTCCGGCAAGCGGTTCTGGCAGGACGGAACGCCCGTGGCCGGTCAACAGTTCGAATACGCCTTTGACGACATCGGCAACCGAACAGCAACGAAGGTCGGCGGCGACGCAAGCGGCACCGGGCTGCGCCCGGCCACCTACACGCCCAACCGTCTCAACCAGTATTCCGAGCGGACCGTTCCCAACCATGTGGATGTCCTCGGCATCGCCAACCCGACCGCCTCCGTGACGGTGAATGGCAACACCGCCTACCGCAAAGGCGAGTACTTCGACCATGCCCTTCTGGTGGACAACAGCGGCGCGGCCCAATACACCTCCGCAGCCGTCGCCTCAACCTACCCACCGGGCGACTCGAAAACCGGCAATATCTTCGTTCCGCGAAGCCCCGAGCGGTTCGGCTACGACGCCGACGGCAACCTGACTAACGACGGTCGCTGGAGCTTTGTCTGGGACGCTGAAAACCGCCTGATCAAGATGGAACCCAGCGGCACCGTCACTGCGCCCATAGGCTCCAGACGCCGTCTTGAGTTCGCCTATGACTACCAAGGCCGCCGGATTTGGGAACGCATCACCAACCTCGACACCAGCGCAGTTGCCGAGCAGCGCTTCGTGTATGATGGCTGGAACCTCCTTGCTTCCCTCAACGCCCAACAAGCAACGCTCATCAACAGCCTTGTCTGGGGTTTGGACCTCTCCGGCTCGATCCAAGGTGCCGGAGGTGTCGGCGGCTTGCTTCGGGTAACTTACTGTGGCGCGCAAACGACCAACGCCTTCGTCGTCTACGACGGCAACGGCAACGTGACCGCGCTCGTCAATGCCGTTGATGGCAGCGTAGTGGCCCAGTACGAATACGGCCCCTTCGGTGAAGTCATCAGAGCAACGGGACCAATGGCACGGGTGAATCCCTTCCGCTGGAGCACCCAATACACCGATGACGAGACGGACTTGGTCTGCTACCTGCATCGCTACTACAACCCCTCGACAGGGCGGTGGCTCTCGCGTGATCCAATCGAGGAAGAGGGAGGGCTAAACCTTTACGCTTTTGTTTCCGGCGACCCGATAAACAAAATTGACAAGTTCGGCCTTGCGAGTAGCACGACCCCCGGCGTTCCTCATGTTAGCAACGACAGGCACAACAACTATTTGATTTTTTATGCCACCTGCCCTGCGGGGTGGTCTGTTACAGGGGTCAGCGTGACCTATGACAGCGAAGCAATGGCACATGGGTTGTTGGTGTGGGCGGCATCTTCGGATGAGCGTCGGCAGTGGATGTTGGATTACAATTACGGTGGGCTGAAATCTGTGGGGCGAAGTAACTGCCGAGGCGAACCTGTTGAAGTTCAAGCCTACATGCGAACACGATTGGTTTCTCCAGGGTGGCAGTTTGCGGCTTGGCGGGCAGCTAATGGCTTGCCCGGTGCTGATGACATCCTCGCCCTTTACCAAGCCAACACGCAAATTCATTGGCTCTGTAATAATTGTTGTGGAAGAGGGACATCGACACGGTGAGTGAGAAATTTGTTAAACGATGAAGCCGGTTACAATACTTCTCGTTGCTGTTGTTTGCCTTCTCGCCATCGCAGGTTTTTTCTGGCTGAACAGTCATGTCGCGCCTCTCTGGTTTAATTCTCGTATTGATCGGCTCAGGGAAAAGAATCTCCCCAAAATCATGATTGAAAGAGGGGGAATGGTTTATTGTCGAATGAAAGCCGATGATTTCCGCTTCCCTTTGCCGCCGGGAACTCGGGCAACCAATCTCGTCGTTACTGGTGGGTTTGATTCAGTGGACGGGAGCGTTGAAGCTCGGTTCGACAGCACGAATCAGGTCACAGCCAACGAGTATGAGACGAGCCTCTCGGGTAAGATTCAGAATGGCGGTCAAGTGAAGGCACAGAGTGTTCCAGGAGGATTGTTGATTACATTCCACTACTTCGGTGACAGATGAGCTTGCCTCCGTGATAAAGCGGTTTTTCCCCCGTCACCAAGACTGCCGGCTTTCACTTCCCCTTGAAAGAGCTACGCCGCGAAACACGGCAGACTTGGCTCCCCCGTTCGTGTTCCCTCGATGAGCTTTCCCCCGCCGTCACTTCACTGCGCTTTTCGGACTGACCGCTGATCCGCGACCCCGGTGGCCGTGCGCAAGCACCCCTACGCGGGCGGACAGCCCAAACGCTTCGCTCCGTTCCCGTCGTGGCAAACTCACGAGCGAACCGGAGGCAAATTTAGCTCGCGTGCCGCTCGATAGTTGAGTGGCCAGCGTTCGCTTCTTCTGTTGAATCCGCTTCCCCTGTCCTTGTCGTGGTGTCTCGTTGTTCAAGTCGCTTTTAGCTTCTCCCGTTCGCCCCGTCCATCGCCTCTGCCGACCGCTTTTCAGCCGGGGGGCCGGGCGTGGTGCCCTCTGAAGATTACTCCCACTGGCCGCCCCGGCTGGCGGTCTCTCGCGGGCGAAGGCGACGGACAAGACGAACAGCAGAGCACCAAAAAAAACGGTTCTTCCGGAAAGTTCTAGTCTGAGGATAGCTGTGGCACGTTGCTGAGTGAGT
>CAZVFC010000056.1:0-61304 GCA_964625855.1 uncultured Verrucomicrobiota bacterium
TTTGTTACCAACCGCCGCCCAAATATCATCTGAACCCTTCATGCATACGCGCTGTCCGAATGGCGTCACGACGACCTTTGACTTGACGAGCGAGGACTGGCGTAGCGTGGATTACCCTTTCCACTCGCACGCACCGAATCCAACCATGTCGTCTCTGCCCTTTGACGGAGCCTTCGGAAACCCGCCCGGCAGTGTCCGACTCGGTGACGTTTTTCCCGAAAGCGGCATCGCCGCGCCAGCGCAGTACATCGGTAACCGGTTGTCTTTCTACGGCGGCAGTCTCGCGTACGACATCTATATCCGGTACACCGACAACGCCACTTACCCTGCCGTGGTCTTAAATGGCGGCAGCATGTCCCTTTATTATGATGCTCCTTCGCCGCCCTTGAACGCATGGCAGCGCAGGATCGTTCCCCTGTCTGAAACCGGATGGAAGGTGAGCGGCACGGGCGCAAACGCCACCGAAACCCTTTTCAAGGCGGTTTTGAGTAACCTGGCTGGGCTCTACATATACACCGAATGGCACTCAGGGACGGACGATACGAATGTGGACAACATCGCAATGACGCCGCCATAGGATGGTTTCGGGCTGACGTTGGGTGACTTGCCGGTCATCGTCACATCCGATCTGCTCACGCTCGCGTTTGGGTATGCGGCAATATATGCTTTTTCTGAGGAAGATCTGGCGACTAACCTGCGCGCCTCCCCCCGGGTACTGAATGAAACGCCGGACACTGAAAAAGCTGCGGGCCGGACTACCGCCGGAACACCATCACCACGTCTATGTCGTCCTGCTCGATCCGGCCGTCGGCAAGAACCGCAGCGTCCGCGCGGCCAACCCCGGCCGTGACCCCGGGAAACCGTGCGTTTACGTCGGCATGACCGGCCTGACACCCGAGGAACGATTCGCCAATCACAAAGCCGGGATCAAAGACGCCGCGCTGGTGAAGCGCTACGGCATCCGCCTCATGCCGGAATTGTATGAGCACCTGAACCCGATGTCGTTTGAAGCGGCGGCGCAGATGGAAAAGGACCTGGCGGAAGACCTGCGCCGGGCCGGCTACACGGTGACTGGCGGGCATTAAACGTCCGGCAAGGATCAGGCGCTATGAGGCTTCAGACGACGCCGCGAGGGAATGGAGGTCGCGTCCGGGCGCGGCATGGCGTCTTCGGACCCTAATGTCACTGACAACCATTCGACTGTGGCGCAATGCGGATCAGGCACAAGCTGCGCGGGCATGAAAAAGGTCTGGTAAAGACGCAGGCCGTGTGCGTCAATAGCGCCATCGCTCACATGGATTCACGCGAACGAGTTTTCCGTGCGCTCAAGCACCAACCGCCCGACCGTGTGCCGCGGGACTTTTGGGCCACGGCGGAGACTTATGACAAACTCTGCCGCCGGCTGAATCTCCCGAACGCCGGCGCCGTGCTCGACCATTTCGACGTGGACGTGCGTTACCTCGAGGGACCGCGTTACATCGGCCCGAAACTGCGGGTTCATCCGGACGGCTCCGAGAACGACATTTGGGGCGTGCCGCGCATCAAGCAGATCACCGGCGAGGGCGACACCGTGCAAAGCTACAAGTCGGTCACGCGTTTCCCACTGGCCGGCGTGAAGGATCCCCGGGAGCTGGACGCCTACGAATTCTGGCCGAGCCCCGACTGGTTCGATTACTCGCCCGTCTATGCGGAAGCGAAAGCCGTGCGCGAGCACGGGCGGGTGGCGGCATTTATGGGCGACCGGCTCAACCGATTCGCTCAGCTCAAGCCCGCCATGTATCTGCGGGGCATTGACCAGGCGCTGGTGGACATGCTCATCGAACCGGAGATCTTCCAGGCCATCACGGATCGGCTGCGGCGGTTCTACCGCGAATACCTGACGCGCATCATCGAGTCGGCGCGGGGAATGATTGACATCCTGGTGACCGGGGATGACTTCGGACAGCAACGCGGACCGTTGTGCTCGGTCGAACTGTGGGAGAAGCGGCTGCGCGCCGGGTTCGAGGGCTACATCCAGCTCGCGCACTCCGCGGGAGTGCCCGTGATGCACCACACGTGCGGCTCGATTTACCGGCTGCTGCCCAGGTTTGTCGAATGCGGGCTGGACATTCTGCAGGCATTGCAGCCGGGCGTGGCGGAAATGGATTTCAAGCGGATCAAGGCCGAGTTCGGCGACCGGATTTGCTTCCAGGGCGGCGTCGGGATCCAGCGCGCGCTGCCGTTCGGCACGCCGGCCGATGTGCGCGCGGAAGTGCGGGAGCGGATCGAGGCGCTGGCGCCGGGCGGCGGCTACATCATCAGCACCGCTCACAACATCCAAGGCGACACACCCGTGGAAAACGTCCTGGCACTGGTGAAAGCGTACGACGAGTTCGGCTGGTACGGCTGACCGGCCAGGCGCCTTTTAGCCGAGTTCCCGGCGCTGGCGTTCGACCGTCCACAGACAAGCAATGATTAATGCCCCGGCCAGGGCGCATCCCGCCCAGAACTGCACCGCCAGCGGCCAGCCGTAATGCTGCGCGAGCTGGCCCGTGAGTTGGTTGCCAACCGCGGCTCCCATGTAGCCCATGAAATTGACGAAGCCCGCCGCCGCCGCTGCCGTGCCGCGTCGCGCCAGGTCCGTTGGCAGTGTCCCCACCAACAAGACCTGCGGGCCAAAGATGCAAAAGCCGACCAGGAAGAGCATCAGGATGCTGGCTCCGAGACCCCACCGGATCACGGTGTCGTAGGCAAACGTCAGCAATGCCAGCAGGCTCAAGAGGGCGGCGATTACTGGCACGCGTCGGCCGCCGAAAAACCGATCCGTGGCCCACCCGGCAAGGTAGGCCCCGGCGATACCGCCGAACGGCAGCACCGCGTACTTGAATGCGGCGGAACTGACGCTCGCCTTCTGGATCTCGGTAAGATGCGTCACGCCCCAGTCCGTGTACCCGTAACGACAGGAATCCAACAGGCCCAGGGTGAGCGCCACCGGCCAAAGCCGGACATTGCCCAGCGTCACCGCGAGGTTTTGGAGGAGCGAAGTCCTGGGCGCGGCGGCGGCCCCGGCGGCTTGGGTCGGGGTCCCGCGGCTGTGCGGGGACTCCTCCAGCAGCCACCACATGTGGAGGGCGCTGGCCACCAACAACGCGGATGGCACGAACAGCGCCCCCCGCCAGCCAAACCGGTCCGCCGCCCAACCGGCCACCACGAAGGTCAGCGCGCCGCCCAATTGGTAGCCGGTGCCGATGATGCCCATGGCGCGGCCGCGGCGTTCCGCGGGAAACCAATTCGCCGCCACCCGGACGCAAGGCGCCCAACCGAGCGCCTGCACGTAACCGTTGCAGGCCCAGATGAACGTCATGAAATACAGCGCCGTGGCCCAGCCGAAGAGCACGTTGAGAGCCGCCGACGCGAGCAGCCCCAGCGCCAGGAGCCGGCGTGGCGGGAAGCGCTCCGCCAGTTGGCCGTTCACGAATTGTCCCACGCCATAGGTCAGCTTCAGCGCCATCAGCACCGTGCCCATCTCGGCTTTGGTGAAGCCCAGCTCGGCGGTGATCCCCGGCACCGCCAGACCGAGGTTGTTGCGGCAGAAATAAAACGAACCGTAGGTCAGCCAGATCACCCAAAGTACGAGGCGCTCGCCGGCAACGAAGACCGGCGCCTTTGGGTTGGCACACGCTGGATTCAACGGGGCACAGAAAAGCCGAGCGTGCGGTTGATGTCAAGACCGGCCACAGGCCACCGCGTGCATGACTTTCAGCGGAGACCTTTGACCACGGATCACGTGGCTGGCACGGAGGAGAAAGGGCAGACGGGATTGGTCCGTGTAATCCGCGAAATCCGTGATTAAATCTTTCCCCAACCAGGCCCGGACGGCTTAATAGTTGTACATCGGCTTGCCGTTACTGGCCTGGACGTAGCCCGTCCGCTCCAAATACCAGCGAAAGTCCGCCCAGCCGGCGGCGTCGAAATCCCTGGTAGGCGGATAGCTGAACCTCACCGCGGTGTATTTCGACGACGCGCTGCGCCATTTCTTGATCTCGGAGTGCCCATCCGCAAACGAGAATCCGCAGGCGCCGTTGTGATAGGAGGCGGGGATGTCCTGCCAATGACTGACGTCGGGGTTATTGATGAAGTAACCGTCGTTGATCGAATCGGGATGCTCGTCAATAAAGAGCCAGGTCTTGGCGGGCTTCCGCACCTGCGACTGCTTGAGGTATTGGCTGAACTGCTGGAAGCCCCAGTTGAGGCCGCCGGCGGTGGGATCATTTCCCATGCTGAAGCGTCCGAAGATCGAGTTCATCGAGAGGCTGCGGTTGCGCCGCGGGAACCTCGCGGCCGACTGGGCCGGGCTGAGGAAGATATCTGCCGGACACTTGTAGGCGCCGATGGCGGCGGCCGTGTACTTGCCCAGCACCCCATTGGCCACCCAGGCGTTGTTTGTGTTGCTGCGGTCGGCGGTGGATCCACTGGCGCCCCACGTCATGACGTTATTGACCCAATTATCAAAGACTCCCGCATTGATCGCCGCGATGGTTTCGTCCACGCCATAGTTGTTGGCGACCCGGTCGTTGTAATCGTCCGCGTAGAGCTGCCAGGCCAGCGCCAATTGCTTGGTGTTGCTCAGACACCCGATTCCCTGAGCCTTGCTCTTCGCCTTGGCCAGGGAGGGCAACAGTAGCGCCGCCAGGATGGCGATGATGGCGATAACGACCAGGAGTTCGATCAGTGTAAAGGCGGTGGCGAGGGTGCTGCAGTCCGCGCGTCCAGAACGCTCTGCCGGCTTTGCAGGTATGATCATGCATTGCGTAGTACCACGCCGCCCAAACCTGTCCAGCACAAAATTGAGTCCCGCCCGGCTCCACGCAGCGTGGTGACATTCCTTTTCTTCAACGTAGTGGACTGAACTTGGCAACCGTGTCTCCTCGCGGAATCCTCGATCTTGCGACAGTTGGCAGGGAACGAGTTCCACGCCTCCAAAGTCTAATTCAGAAACTGAGGCCACACCCAGTCGCCGGTGGCAAAGCCAGTTGCGAGATCGTCTCGTCCAGCAACGGTGTCAGCCTCATCGGTTTGGTTCCAGCCGACGGAATGGAGGAGGAATTTCCCATCATCCGTGGGGTGCGATGACTACCCGGCCCAACCATCCCTTGCCGAGGCAGGACTGGCGCCTGCAAGCACGTCAAAGACCGAAGGCTGCACACAGGATAGCGCCTTTTCAGCCCGCAGGAGAATGTGGGCAGTCTTGGGTTTGATCGAACGCTCAACCGCGGTCCCTGCCGCGCTACGGTGACTATCCGCGTACAAAGTCCCGCTCTAATGGTTCGATGACGTCCAAGCCTGGAACGTGCCCGAATTCCTGGGCGTTGAACGTGGCGACCGCCCAGCGCCGATGCACGGCCGTTGCAGCAACGATGAGGTCATGAGGACCAATGATGCGACCCGCCTTTGTAAGCTGTGCCCAGAGGCGCGCATGAACTCGCGCCACGGCAGAATCCACGGGCACAACCTCCACTCGACGGAAGGTCTTTTCCAGCCAACGGCGGCGCCGTCGGCCTCGCGCTGCCTCCGTTTCGAATTCGATGCCAAACCACAGTTCGGAAAGCGTGATCGCACTGACCGCGACGGGTTCCGGGGATCGACCTCTCAGCCAGGCTGGCAGGTCGAAGTGGGCGCGTTCGTCCGCGATCAGGAGCGAACTGTCCAGGATTAAGCCCACGGGTTCTTGACCGGTTTAAGCGCCTTGCGACCTCGGCGCACCGCTGTGGCAAGGGCCCGGCGATCCTCGGCCGTGATTTCGGCGGACGCGAGGTCCTCGGCGAACTCGTGGCTGTTACACCCCCCCCCGGCAGCGGGAATCAGGTAAGCGCAGGGAATTCCCTCCTCCACGATTCTGAAGGATGCCTGGTGCAGGCGCACCTGGTTCAGGCATCTCGTGAAGTTCTCTGCCGCTTTTGCTGCTTCCAACGTCTTCATGCCGTCAGTATAGCCGACGCGGGTCTTCTGCTCAACCCCTGAGCACGCCCTGGGCTAAGTTGCCTGGACACGCCGGCCATCGTTGCTCAGAACCCATGCGTGCGCCATGCTATCCCCGAGCGGGCGGCTCGAGGGCAGGCGAGACGCCTGCCCGGCTTTGGGGATGCCTACTTGAGCTTCTTGAGCAGCACCTTGGAGCGGCGGCCGCTCTGGTCGTACTTCTCGCGGCGGGTGGGCGGCAGATCGTCGGGGGTGCCCTCGACAAAGCCGCCTTTGGACTGGAAGTAAGTGAAGGCTTGGGTCGAGAGGGCAACCAGCTCGTTGAGGCCCATTTCCCGGGCCTTGTTCTCCACGAACTGGACAAGCTTGCGTCCGATGCCCTGGTTTTCGTGCGCCGAGCTGACGTAGAGGCAGGCCAACTCACCCTTGCCCTGCTCGGGCCAGGTGTGCAAGGCGACACAGGCAACCGGATTCTTGTCTATCTCGAAGATGAAGTAATCGCCAAGGTGTTTCTCGATGGCCGAGCGGGTCCGCTTCACCAGTTCCTCGCTTTCAACCGAACGGCGGGTGAGGTTGAGGATGCTGCGGATGTCCTTCTTGAGGGCGCGCCGGATTTGCTGGAACTCATTGCCATATACCAGGGTGCCGACGCCTTCGTTGGTGAAGACCTCGGCGAGCAGCCCTTCCTCGACGGTGCCATTGATTACATGGACCCGCGGCACGCCCGCTTTGCAGGCGGCAGCGGCGTGGATGGCTTTGGAAAGCATGTCGGGGTGGATGTTCGGCCTCTGCAGTGCGAGCACCGATTCGAGGTCGGAGAGCGGCATTTGGCGGATGACGTGGTCGCCGACGGAGATGCCATCGTGAGTCGTGATGAACATCAGCTTGGCGGCCTTGAGCGCCTCGGCAACCGCCAGCGCCACCCCATCCGAGTTGACACGGTAGGTCTTGCCCTCACCGTCAAACCCGAGCGGGGGCATTACCGGGATGATGTCGTGATCGAGCAGTTGCTGCAGCAGCTCAACGTCCACGCGCTCGACCTTGCCCGTGAACAGGTGGTCCACGCCGTGCAGGATGCCCACGGGATGGGCGATGATGGCGTTGGTGCACGCGGCGCGCAGGTCGTTGGCGGAAAGCCCCTCGAGGACTTCGTGCGTGAGGCGGTTGGCGGCCGTGAGGGCGAGACGGAGCGTCGCGTCGTCGGTAACGCCGGCGCCATCGAGATTGGATGGAATAATTCCCTGCTGCGTGGCCAACGCCTTGATTTGGGCGGACGCGCCATGGACCAGCACAACGCGGATGTTCAGCGAGCGCAGGACGGCGATGTCCACCAACAGGTTGGCGAAGTTCTCGTTGGTAACGATAGCCCCGTCCACGCTGATGATGAACGTCTTTTCGCGGAATTGCGGGATGTACTGCAGGATGCCCCGCAGGTCTGTCAGTTTCACGTTGGTTTGCCAGTTAGTGTTCTACTGGCGCAATAAGTATTCGGTTTGCGCTGGGTTTCAAATCAAATCTTTCGCCTCGTTTTGGTGCTTGCAAAACACGGGTCCGGTCTCTCAGGGTGGTTTGCGGTATGAAACGACTGAACCTGCTAGCGGCAATCGCATTCTGGTTGGCAACTGTCGGCGCACTGGCCCAGGCGGCTCCCGCGCTGAGTTTCAAGGCGCAGTCTGCCGATGACGCGCGCGCTTGGCAGCGAACCGCCCGGCAAAGGCTGTTCGCCCTGATGATGGGCGGGCAGGAACCGGCACGATGCCCGTTAGACGCCAAGGTCTTGCGCCGGATAGAACTGCCGGGTGGGACCTGCGTGTTGGAGGAGCTGACTTTGCAGACGTTGCCGGACCGCCGGGCCCATGTGTGGCTGGCCAGACCGACCGTCCCGAAAGGCAAGATCGGGGCGATCTTGGCGCTGAACGGCCACGGCGGCAGCGGCGAGCAGGTGGTGAAGGGAACCGGGCCGTATTGGTATGGCAAGGCGATGATAGACATGGGCTACGTGGTCATCTCCCCGGACGTCGGCCAGCACGAATTGCAGCATACCAACTGGTGCCTTATGGGCGAGCGGACCTGGGACGCGCTGCGGTGCCTCGACTATGTGGTCACCTTGCCGGAGGTGGATGCGGGGCGGCTGGCGGTGGCCGGACTGTCCCTGGGCGGCGAGACGACGATGTATGTGGCGGCCCTCGACGAGCGGGTGCGGGTAACATGCAGCAGCGGCTGGCTCACCACCGTGGCCAACATGAAGAACGGCCATTGCGTCTGCTACAACTTCCCCGGCCTGGAAGAGAACTTCGACTTCTGCGATATTTTCGCCTGCGTTGCGCCCCGAACCCTGATCTGCGAATTGGGCGAACAGGAGCGCGCACCGGGCGGCTTCCCGGTGTCCATTGGCCAGCAGGCGCTGGCGGGAATCCTCCCCGCCTACCGTGTATTCAACGCCGAGTCGAACCTGACGCTGACCGTTCATCCCGGCCCGCATGTGTTCAACGGCCAGGACTTCTGGCCGAAGCTGCGGGCGGCTCTCGGCCCAGGGAACCGGGCGGCGGCGGGGCAGATTACCTTGCCCGAGATGCGGCCGTTCTGGGAACGGGCCGCCGCGCCACCCGCTTGGCTGGGCCGGGAGCCGCGCGAGTTGGAGCGATTCCAGGCCGCCGAGAAGAACGCACGTCTCGCCAACGAGGCTTTCTTTCGCTGCCGCCGTTTCGTGGATGGCTGGCTGGCCCATTGCGACCCGCAGACCGGCCTGTTCCCGCGGAACCTGCGCGACAGCAACTATTGGAACGGGCGCGACTCTGCCGCGGACAATTACCCGTTCATGGTGCTCACCGCTGCCATGACCGACCGACCGTTGATGCAGGACCGCCTGCTGGACATTCTGCGCGATGAAACCCGCCTGACCTGCCGGTTAGACCGGTTGCCCGACGATTACTCGTTCGCGAAACAGGGCTGGCGGCGCGAGACGGTTGAACTCGACCAGCTCATCTTTGATGCCGCCGAATATGTTAAGGACGGCTTGCTCCCCATCACCGAGTGGTGCGGTCCCAGCCCCTGGAGCGAGCGCATGGCAGGGATCACCGAGGACATTTGGAAGCACGCGCCGATCGAGACGCCATACGGCAACCTCCCGACGCTCAACTTTGAAGTCTGCGGCGACATGCTGCAAGCCTCCGCGCGCATGTATTGGTTCACCGGCCACCGCAAGTTCCTGGATTGCGCCATCCGGATTGGCGACTACTTCCTGCTCGGCACCGATCACCCGACCCGCGACATGCAGCAGCTCCGCCTCAGCGACCATGGCTGCGAAGCGATTAACGGCCTCACCGAATTATACGTGGCCGTCGCTCACGCGCTGCCCGAGAAAAAGAAGGCTTATGAGAAGCCCATGCACGAGATATTCGATTGCATCCTGGCGAAAGCCCGCAACCCCGACGGCATGCTCTACACGTGGTTCAATCCACAGACCGGCGAGCACGCCAAGGACCTGTGCGACACCTGGGGCTGCGACTATGACGGCGTCTATACCATGTGGCTGGTGGATCGGACCGAGAGCTACCGCGATGCGGTGCGGCACGCCCTGGCGAACCTCAAAGGCAAGTATGTCGGCGCGTGCTGGGCCGACAAGAGCGCCGACGGCTTTGCGGATTCCATCGAGGGTGCGATCAACCTCATGAATCGCGAGCCCGTGGATTCGGCGGCGGACTGGGTGGACAGCCAAACCCGGAGCATGTGGGGCATCCAGCGCCCCGATGGAATTGTTGAAGGCTGGCATGGGGACGGCAACTTCGCGCGCACCTCGCTGATGTATGCGCTGTGGAAGACCCAGGGAACCACAGTGGACCCGTGGCGCGGGGACGTGCGTTTTGGCGCGGTGCGCCAAGGCGATGCCGTTTGTGTAAGCCTGAGCGCAGACCAGCCCTGGGAAGGGCGCCTTATCTTCGACCGCCCGCGGCACAAGTTGATCATGCACCTGCCTGTGGACTACGCCCGCATCAATCAGTTCCCGGAGTGGTTCACCGTACAGCCGGACACGCGCTACACGGTGAGGCTGGACGGCCGCCTGAGCCCAGACCAGACGGGCACGCAACTGAGCCAAGGATTATCGGTAAAGCTGCAGGCTGGCCAGTCGGTGCTGATCAAGGTGCAGAAGCGGTGACCAGGATAGGTCTTTTGCCAGCGGCCAGGCAGCCGAATGGCCACGGTCAGAATGGCCTCTTCCGCAAAGCGTGTGTTTGGGGTGGGGCCAGCTCGAATGACCAGCCCCTGAAGGTCTGCAAGGCGACACACACTGCATACTCGCCGTATACTCGCCGTATCCTCACCGTAGATAACTTTCCAGACGTCCCCCAAGACCTTTTGGCGTAACCTCCTGTCGTCCTTGGACTTACAGGTAGAAGCCGTTGTGGCAAGACCGTCAGTATTCGACAAAGCCGCAACTCATCGTCCTCACCGCCGTCGTCGTAATCGTAATCGAAAGGAGCCCAATCGAGCACGAGGATGAGGACGACGACGAGAACGACACCCAGAGCGGGTTCGCCGAAGGTCTACGCAAGGTCAGTCCAGTGCCCTTGTCACGCTCCACCTGCGCGCCAATCGCCGCTTGCACTCGCTGTGTCCAAGATTAACCTGTTTGCATGGCCTGGTTTACTGACCGACGATTCTTCCTGCTGGCCGTGGTGGTTTACGGCTTGAGCACGGTCTATTCGGTGTTCCTGTGGCGCAAAGGGTTCCGCCGGGATGACCATGTCAATTACCTCTTGCTGTTGCTCGGTTTCGGGTTGCACACCACGGCGATGGTCCTGCGCGGGTTCTCTTTGAGCCGTTGCCCGGTAACCAACCTGTTTGAGGCAACGATCTTCCTGATGTGGACCATCGTCGCGATCTATCTGCTGGTGGGGTTGTGGCCGCGGCTGCGGTTTCTGGGTGCTTTTGCGGCGCCCTGGCTGTTTGCCCTGGGCGTCTTCGCCCTGATGCCCAGCCTCGACTCAGCTTACAACCCCCGCCCGGAACTGCCCGTCGCGTGGACGAGCCTCCATGCGGCGATCATGTCTCTCTCGTATGGCGCGTTTGGCCTCAGTGCGGTGGCGGCGTTGATGTATCTAACGCAGGAGCGCAACCTCAAGTTCCACAAGCTCAAGGCCATCTTCTCGCTCCTGCCGCCCATCCAGCGTCTTGAGGCCACAGCCAGTCGGCTCCTGCTGGCTGGCTTTATTCTCCTGACGATGGGCCTTGCCACGGGCGTGGTGGACCTCACGCATATCAACAATCCGCGTCTCTACCGCGGTGATCCCAAGATCGTCTGGTCCGTCGTGGTGTGGCTGCTCTACCTGGGCCTGGTGGTCATGCGTTGGCGGTTCTCTCAAGGTGGCCGACGCTTTGCCTTGGGCACGATTGGCAGCTTTGTCTTCGTGCTGCTCACGTTCTGGGGCACCAATGTCTTGTCCCCGCTGCACAATCCATGAGCCCCATGGTGACGAGTGTCGAGTGCCGAGTGCCGAATGGCTTCCGTCCCACGCCCCACGCCCCACGCCCCACGCCACAAGCTTCTCAAGCCCTCCCCTCCGCACTTCGGACTTCGGCCTTCGGCCTTCGGGTTTCCTTCGGCCTTCGGCCTTCGGGTTTCGCATTTCCCTCCCCATGTCTCTCGTCGTCATCGGCCTGAGTCACCACACCGCGCCGGTCGTGGTGCGCGAGCGTTTTGCCTTTGCCGAGGCGGGCATTCCGGGCGCCCTGCAATCCCTGCGCGACTCAGGGATCGCGGACGAAGCGGTGATTCTCTCCACCTGCAACCGGGTGGAAATCTACGCCGTCACGCCGCTCGAACCGCCCGGGGCCTTTACTGCCCTGCAGCAGTTCCTGGTCTCATGCCATGATTATCGCGACCCGCTGACGGACGAGGTTTACCGCATAAGCGAACCGCAAAGCGTGCAGCACCTGTTCAAGGTCGCCTGCGGCCTCGACTCGATGGTGCTTGGGGAGACCGAGATTCTCGGCCAGCTCAAGAAGGCCTACGATCTGGCGCTCAAGAACGGGCATACCGGCGGGCGGTTGAACAAAGCCTTCCAGCGCGCGTTTAATGTCGCCAAACAGATCCGCACCGAGACCAACATCCAGCGCGGCAGCGTGTCCGTCGGGTCGGTGGCGGTAGAGCTGGCGGAGAAGATCTTCAGCGAGCTGGGTGAACGCGAGGTCTTGGTGATTGGCGCCGGCGATACGAGCGAGAAAACCGCACGGGCGCTTCTGTCTCGCGGCGCGCGGAGCATCCTCGTCACGAACCGGTCGCACGACAGGGCCGTGGCCCTGGCGGCCGAGCTGGGCGGGCGCGCGGTGTCTTTCGAAGACTGGTCGGCCGAGTTTGCGCACGTTGACATCGTCATCAGCAGCACCGCCGCGCCGCATTACATCCTCGATCGGGCACGCCTGGAGCCGATGATGAAACTGCGCCGCAACCGCCCGTTGCTGCTGGTGGACATCGCCGTGCCACGCGACATCGAGCCAGAGGTCAACTTCCTCGATAACGTCTATCTCTACGACATTGACGATCTCCAGGCCATCGCCGACGACTACCTCAAGCAGCGCCAGGAGGAGGTCGCCCGGTGCGAGAAGATCATCCACGACAAAGCGCAGGCTTTACTGCGTCCTCAGGGACCGAGGGAATCGGGCGGGGTGGGCCGGCCCGCGTATGGGCATGAGTGAGGGGGGCATATTTCGTATTCCGTGTTGCGTGTTGCGTTTAACGTTTTACGTGTGAGGCTACAATGACGTACGAAGAATGGATGAAGTCCGTGCCGCGGGAGATCACGGACGATCCGCTCTGGCGCATGGAAGTCTATCGGTTAAGCCTCTTCGCCGAGGATTTGGCTTGGCCTGATACAACCAAGCTGATTAAGGACAAGCGCACCGTCAGTCTGGCCGACCAGCTCTTTCGTGCGGTCGGCTCCGTGGGCGGCAACATTGCGGAAGGTTACAGCCGCCAATCCGGCAAGGACCAGGCTCGCTATTATGAGTACTCGCTTGGCTCCGCACGAGAAGCGCGAAACTGGTATTGGCCGGCCCGCCACGTGTTGACCGAACGGGTAGCCCTCCACCGTATTGGCCTGCTAACACACATCATCCGTCTCCTCCTGAAAATAATCCCCAGCGAGCGTGGCTACCATCTGCGCGAGGAACCCCCCGAATACGGTGTTGTCTTCGACCCAGGCGACCTCCTCCAGAACGTCCCTCTACCATCAGACGCTCCCTGTCCCTAACACGCACCACGCACCACGGAACACGCACCACGCACCACGCCCCACACCCCCATGCCCACCCCTCCTATCTTCATCGCCACTCGCGGCAGCGCCCTCGCTCTGGCCCAGGCCAACGCCGTCATCGCCCGGTGCCGCGCCGCGTTCCCGAAGCTGAGTTTCGAGCTCAAGATCATCAAGACCACCGGCGACAAGCTCCAGACGGCTTCCCTGGCGCAAGAAGGTGGCAACCTCCCCAAGGGCTTATTCACCAAAGAACTCGAGGTCGCCCTGCTCAAGCACCGCGCGGACCTGGCCGTGCACAGCCTGAAAGACCTGCCCACCGAATTGCCCGGGGGCCTCGCGCTCGGCGCCGTCGGCCAGCGCGCCGATGTGCGCGATGTGCTGATCTACCGCGATGCCGAGTACCTCCGGGCCGCGGAGGCCGACCAGGACGCTGCAGAATGGTCGCCGGGGCAATCCGCGCGGCGGGGGTTTCGGTTAAAGCTGGATGTGAAAAGCCTGCCGGCGGGCGCCGTGGTGGCGACCAGCAGCACCCGTCGCAAAGCTCAGTTGCTCACGCTCAATCCTGGCCTGAAGGTCCCGGACATCCGCGGCAACGTGGTTACCCGGATGCAAAAGCTGGCAGAGCGAGCGGAACTGGATGCGACCGTCCTTGCCCTGGCAGGCCTGAACCGGCTCAATTTCAGCGTCACCCCACAAGGCCGATTGGAAGGGGACGCGGTCCCGGACGGCCTGCTCACCACTATTCTTGATACTGACGTCATGCTTCCCTGCGTCGGCCAAGGTGCCGTCGGCATCGAGGTCCGGGCAGACGACGAACGCATCGCCACGATCTGCGAGCGACTCAACCACTTCAACACCCGGCAATGCGTCACCGCCGAGCGCGCCTTCCTGGCAGCCATGGGCGGCGGTTGCCAGAGCCCGGTCGCCGCGTACGCCGAGGTTGTAGGCAGCCAGCTTCAACTACGAGCCCTTTCCTACGCCAACGGCCCCGTCCGCCGCGCCCGGGCCAGAAGACCGCTCAAGGAAGCGGTCGAACTTGGCGAACAACTGGCGGCCGAATTGAAAACCTAGGCCCCCAAAGCCCATGCCGCAACTGCCGCCATCCTGTCCCGAGTTGCCGGATCTTCCCCCGCTCTTCTGGAACCGTGTCACCGAGCGCATCGCGTACTGGCAGGACTGGTTCGCTCAACCCGATGCTCCGCCCGTCGAGGAAATGCGCAAGATCTGCATCGCCCGCATCAAGACCCGCCTCAAACGCATCTCCAAGGGCGGCAAGAACGCCGGCCGCGCCCTTTTCGAAATGTCCGAGTTCGTCGCGTGCCTCACCGTTTTGGAGTCACGCAATTGAGCCGCCCCAAGCCACTCTCGCGCCCAGGAACGCAGCGGGGACAGACTGAAGAACGGCTGGCCCAGCGGAGCGAAGGTGCGGCCGGCCTCCTTCCTATTGTGCGGCCGACACCCGATAGAACCCCATCGCTTGCCCGGGTGATGGCACAAAGCGTGCCTGCCAACTTCCACCACTCAGGTTGGAGACCACGGCCAATGGTTCCGGCAACCATACTCCTGCCAGTGTCGGGGCCTTTCGCACACTGAAGTTCGCCGTCGGCGAGCCGTTCCAAGTGAATAGCAACAGCAATGAGCCGTCCGCTTGCGGGACCAGAGATGTGATGGCCAAGGCAGGCGCGGTGCCGGCCGCGAATGTGAGACCGCCGTCGTTTGGCGCAACGTCGTTGAAGTCCCCGGTTGGCGGATCTTCCGTCATGGCCACGGCCTTGGCAATGCCCGTGACGTTGGCCGCCAGGATGGGCGCGGTGAATTCCGCCGGCAACGTCATATACACGTAACCCGGCGTGCTGCGCCAGACGGTCGCCAGGTAATCCGCGTAGTTCAACGGACACCATTGCCCGCCGATGCGAAAATAGATCGTGCCCTCTAACGGATTGGCCCAGCCGATGGGATTATCGAAGTTGGCGAACTTCGCCAGCAGATCAACGCCGAGTGCCACGGTGCCGTTGGTCCACGCCTCGCCGGTAGCCGGGTTGTCGTCCAGCTCCAGCGCGAGGTAGTAGGCAGCCGTGTCCTCGAAGCTGTAGCTTTCGAGCTTCAACTCAAAGGACAGCACGCCGCCCGCATGGCGGAACACCTTGAGTCCCGTCAACTCCTCTCCGTTGATGCCGGGCTGGGCCCAACCGTCGTTCGCCGGGTCGGTGACCGAGGCGACCAGGTCGCTATCGTCAAACGGGAACTTAGGGACAACCGGACCGGTTGCACAGTCCAGCATGCCCTCGTCCGGCAGTAAATCAGCCGTCCCGGTGAGGTCGTAAGGATCCATGACGAAGAGGGACAGCAGGGCGGTTTCCAGGTTCTGTGTCACTGCGAGCGGACAGGGAAACAACGTGTTGACGCAGGCCGTTCCCTCGCCGCAGATCGGGAACGACGCGTTGGTGAAGAGGTTCACCGGCACACGCAGGAAGACCTGGTGATTGTCCGTGCCATAAGTGGGATCGGCGCCGACGACAAAGATGCTGCCGTTGGGATCGAACCAGTCTCCCAAAGCAATCTGAACGCGCTCCAATTCCACCAAAGGCGGAATGGCGGAGAGCTTGCGCCGCCAAAACTTGAGCGTGCCGGAGTTCGAGGTTGGCCCGAACCCGCCAAGGAACACCTCGATTTCGTAGTCCACGCCGAAGCGTGTGTGGAAGCCGGGACCGGGCTTGAAGCCGGTGAGGTTCGCGCGGTCCGCGTCAATGAGAATGCTCGCCTGCACGGCGGGGTCAATGACGCTGCCCTCCAGTTCTTCGGCGAAGGTCAGTTTCAAGTCGAGGGCCTGGTTGGCGACCTGGTAGTCCAGTCGCAGCAAATCCGGGCCGGTGGTGTCGCCGGCGGGATCGGGGAACTGGGCGGCTTGGGCAAGCCAGAACCATCCTAGCAGCCCGACCAGAGTGAGGGATTTCGTTTTCATTGGGGGGTGATTTCGTTCATGTGTGATTACGGGTCTTTCATGTGGCCTGAGCCGTGGCTCAGGTACAACTGCCATTCCTGTTCGGCCGCCGCCGCCTCGGCGGCTTGCACGTTCCAGTCGCGCAACCGCTCCTCGCGCGCCTTCTGCGCCTCGTCGGCGCGTTGCGCGCTGCGCTCGCGCGTCCGGCGGTCGGAGTCCATCGCGCGGCGCCAGGCCACCTCGCTCGCGACGTAGCCCTCGATCCGCTTGTTCGCGGCCCGGCGCCGGGCGGTATTCTTCATGGCGATGTAGGTGCTGAACTCCGACTTGTAGCCGCCCAGTTGATCGGCCTGATTCTTCCCGGCGGCTTCCCGATACCAAGCCCAGAATTCCTCCGCGACCTGCCGAAAACGCTCCTGCGAATCCAGCGGGGCGAGCCGCTCATGGAACTCGCCGAAGGGAACGAGGGCTTTTCGCTGGTGATAGAACTTGAGCGCAAGCAACACGAGACGGTCGGCCTCCGTCAACGGGCCGGGGCCGTCCACCGAAGTGCCCAGACCCGGCAGGCTCAGCGTGAGCGTATTCTCGGCGATGACGGCGTTGGCCATCGCCACGTCCTGTTCGGACAAGCCGCCGACGCGGGCGCTCGGCGCTCCGGCAGTGCCGGGCGAAGCCGCGTTGGTCGCTGGCCGCGAGGGCAGCGCGTTCGTCGCCGGCGCGAATTGCGGCCGGTTCGTCAGCGCCCGGGCCAGCCAGTCCGGCGTGGGGACGGTCTGGGCAGAAGCTGACGCTGCAAGCTCCAGCACTAATAGCAGCAACAGGCGGGAGGCCGGCGCGAAACCGTGGGTTCGGGGTTGAAACGTGGAGCGGCAGGCGAGACGCCGACACTCCGCTGCCAGTGGCGAGGGCTTGATGGTGTGTGGCTTCATAGAGGATGCCCCTCGGCTCAGCTCAGTAGTTGAATCGCACGATCTTGGCGCCGACATCGAGCGACACCGGCAGCGGCGTTGCGCCGTTGAGTGTGACGGGCGGTTTGCCCTCCCGGAGGCGCTTCTCGTTCGCGGCGGCGATTCGGTTCCAAAGAGCCTGATCGCCGCGCGCGACCGCATCGTCCTGGAGCGCGGCGGCCGCGTCATACTCGCCCCGGGCCTTTCGCACCTCAGCCACGGCGAAACCGCTGGGATCCATGAACTCGGCAGCCTCCGCGGCGCCGGTCTCCAGCAACTGTCCCAGGGTGACGCCCCCGGCACCACAACCGATCCACCATCTTTTGGTTCCTGTCGGAGGGTGCTTCTTGATCCCCACGAATTCCCTGAGGAACCAATCCTTGAATCCCTCAAACACCTCGTCCCAATTCGCCTTATGGGCGGCTTCCCACAGTCTGGCCAGATGCTCCAGCCACATCTTGATTGCGGCGGCCGGACTGAGGCCTGACCGATCGACCCAGTTGATCGGGTCACTGGCCGCGTAAGCATACAGGGTTCGCCCCGCGCCCTGGAGGAGCAGGGGATCCGGTGCCGTCCAGCGTGCGGCAGACGGCTGATAGTCCCGCGCGCCGAACCGTATCCATTCGTGGTCCGGGTCCATCATGCCGCCGGCAAAGCCAAACGGCAGGTCCATGGCCGGAGTCGTGTCTAGAAGCACACGGCCGAAGGCGTCGTAGTCCACGCGCTTGATGACCGTGCCGTTCGAGTCCACCACGAGGCGCGGACTGCCGAGGTGGTCGGAGACGATATGATGGGTCACGCCGTCCCGAATGAACGCCACCGGCGTCGAGCGTCCAGCATAGAGGAACACGGTTCGGAGCGCGCCTTGGCTGTCGTATTCGGCCAGGGGCATGAAGTTCTCGCCGTAGAGCCAGGCGTGCGTGCGGATGCCGTTAACGGTGCGGGCGACGCGGCGGCCGCGGCTGTCGTGCAGGTAAGCGATCCGCCGTCCATCCGGCAAGTCCACGCCCGCCAGGGTGCCGTCGGTATTGTAGTGGAACGCGGTCGCCACGCCCGAGAGCCGCGCAGTTTGGAGGCGGCCGTCGGCGTCGTAGGTGAAGGTGCGGATGCCGGCTTGGAGAAGCTTGTTGTCCGCGTCGTAGCGGTAGTCGCTGGCTGTGAGCGTCTCGCCGGTCAGCGCGTTGGTCATGCCGATGCGGTTCCCCACTGCGTCATAGGCATAGGCTTCCACGATCACGCCGTCGCGCTTCACTTCCACGAGTTGACCGAGGGTGTCGTAGGCGTAGTGCCAGGTGACGGTCTTGCCGAAGATGGTCTCGACTTTGCTCTGGATGCGGCCCAGCAGGTCGTAGCCCCGGTCCACGCGGCAAAGCTCGCCGGAGTGCGCCGCGACGGTATTGGTGACCTCCCCGAACTCGTTCCGCCAGCAGGCAACGGTGAACGGGCCATCGGCGATCTGTGCAAGGAAGCCGTTGGTGCGGTTGTAGGCCAGGCGGATCGGGCCGGCATTGGTGAGCAAGCCGTCGCGGTCGTAGCCCAGCGGCAGACTCAAGCCGGCGTAGGCCACTTGGGTCACACGGAAGTCGTGGTTGTAGGTGTAGCTCACCGCACCGGTGACGACGCCACGCCAAGTCGCGCTGGTGAGCAGACTGCCGTCGTAGGCGTAGCTGACTTGCTGGCCGTCGCGCGAGGCGGTGCTGGCCAGCAGGCCGTTGGTCGCGTGGTAGGCAAAGGTGTGACTGCCTTCCGGCGTCTGGAGGCTCGCGAGCTGGCCGTTGGTCGCGTAGTGCCATTGGAGCGCCTGGCCGGACGGGAACTGGCGGCGGATGATTTCCTTGTCCTTGTTGTAGAAGAACGTTTCCGTCGCGCCGAGCGGGCTGCGGTAGGTTTCCATCAGGTCCTGCGGCGTGTAGGTGAACTGGTGGTGGTTCGTGCCGTTCGGCTCGGTGAGTTTGGTCAAGTTGTCCTTCGCATCCCACGCATGCATCCAACTCGCGCCATCCGGCAGCGTGAGCGTCGTCACCCGGCCCACGGCGTCGCGCTGGTAGGTGGTGGCATCGCCGAGGGCGTTGGTGGTGGCTGCTAGGTAGCCGGTGGCGGGATCGTAGCTGAGCGCGGATTGGCGAGCGCCCTGCGCAGTCTGGGCGAGCCGACCGTGGGCGTCGTAGGCAGTGACGAGCGGCTCCACTCCGGGCATCTGCATGACCACTGGGCGAGCCTGTTCGTCTACGGTCGTGAACGCCTGCCGGCCTTCGGGCGTGGTGCTGGTGAAGGTCTGCGTGGCCGCGTCGTAACGCGTCGTGAAGGCCCGACCATTGACGGTTACGGTGTTCGTCAGGGTTTGCAGGCTGAACAGGTCCGCAGCGTTGGTGAGCGCGGCACTGCGTTCCGCCCACATTCGTTGGCTCAACCCGCTGGGAGTGGTGTTCGTGATACCGCGGGTGAACGGCGATTGCATCTTGAAACGTGGGTCGCCGTCGTCCTGCTCGGCGTTGATCGAGAGGTCCGTGTTGGTGAGCGACCGCGTGCTCGGCACGGGCGTGCGCAACTCGGCGCGGGTCCCGTCCGGGAAGGTGTTCACGAACCGCTGCCCGCCGGAGCGCGGGAACTCCGTGCGGTAGCTGCTCTGCCGGCCTTCCGGACTGGTGAGTGTGACCGCGTAGCCGTTGGTGTTTTCGGTTCGCGCGAGTTCGCTGAAGCAACACGATTGGTTCTCGTCCTTGATGAGCCGTCCATCGGCGTCGTAGGTGAAGGCGAAGTGATTCGTGCGCGGATCGGTCAGGGCCGTGAGCAGGCCGCCCGCGGTGTAATCGAAAACGTAGCTTTGGTTGGCAGCATCGGTGACGCGGGTCAACCAGCCCTTGGTGTTCACCTCAAGCGCCGTGCGTTGACCAAACGGAGCGACAATGGCCGTGGGCGTTCCGTCTGGCTGGCGCTCAATGATCGTCCGGTCGCCATCCGCATCCTCCACCGCAACCAACCAGCCCGCGAGGTCGTATTCGAACGAAAGCAATGTCGCACCGTTCAGCGCGTTCACGGTGCGGAGATGTCTTCCATTGGCGTCGAAGAAGAAGACCTCGCTGCCATCCTCGGAGGCGATGCCCAGCGCCGACGGTCCAAAGCCGGGGAGATTCGGGCCGATGCGCCGGACCACGAGGTTGCCTTGGTCCGGCACGTAGAGGCTGCCGTCAGGCCCGAACGCCAGATCCACGGGGGCGAAGAACCGGGCCTGGAGCGGCGGTCCACCATCCCCGACGTAGCCGCCTTGAAGATCGGTTTGGCCGGCGAAGGGGTTGATGATGCCATCGCTCCCGACGCGGCGAATCATCGTCATGCCCTCCATGATGTAGAGGGTGCCGTCGCGCGCCAGCGTGATGGCCTCGGGCGAATGCAGACACGCGTCCTTGGCAGGAATGTCGTTCCGGCTCCAGGGAACTGTGCTGCACTTGCCACCGGCAAAGGTGCTGATGCGCCCATCGGTGCCGACACGGCGCACGCGACCGCCGCCGCGCTCGCTGATGTAAAGGCTGCCGTCCGGGCTGAGGCAAACGTCGGTGGGTTGCCACAATACCGCCTGCGTGGCGGGAATCCCGTCGGCATCGGTGGTGCCGCCCCCGGCCACTGTCGTCAAGGTGCCGTCGGGCGCGATGCGACGCACGCGGCTGTTGAACGAGTCGTTTAGGAAGACGCTGCCGTCCGGCGCAACTGCAAGTGCGATGACCACGTTCAAGAGCATCTGCGTCGCGGGTCCTGTTTCTCCGTTGAAACCGGTTTGCCCCGCCACGCCAGCGAGGGTGTGGATGATGCCATCCGCGGTGACGTGACGGACGCGGTCGCTCTCCGAGATGTAGAGCGTATCGTCTGGCCCAACGGCCAAACCGAGCGGCCAGACCACTGTATTCGTGGCTTCCGGCCCGGCGCCACCACTCACCCCTCCGGCTGCCACGCTGATCTTCCCATCCGTGCCGACCAGATAGACAACCCCGTGGTCCTTGTCCGTGCCCACGTAGTAGGAGCCATCGGACCGGAATGCGATCGCCTTGGGATGACGGATATAGACGGAGGTCGCGGGCACGCCGTTTGAGAACCAATATGCCCCCGTGGGGCTTCCGGCGACGGTTTCCACGAAGTCCTCCAGAGTGCGCGGTGATCCGCCGTCGCCGGGATAGAACACGCGGTGCTCGGGGACGTAGGAGTGCTGGGCGTTCAGTGTCCAACCGCCCAAGCCTTGCGCCCGGGCATCCCAAGCGGCGAGGGTGGTCTTCAGTTCCTGCCACAACGTCAGTTCGCTGCGGGAGGGCGCGCCGGTGATCGGCGTGCCGTTTCCAAAATAGCCAAATGCCTTCTGCAAAACGGCCGGTTGTTGGTAGTAGCCGTCATAGACGTAGCCGATGCGGACCGTGGCGGTTTGCTGGCCTTGCACCTGGCGCCCGTAGGCATCGCGGCCATCCCAATCGAAACGGTAGAATTGGTTGGTCTGGGCGGGCAGCGTCTGTCTGAAAACCTGTCCGGCGACGCCGACTTCCAGTTCGATCCGCTTCAGTGAAGCCGGCAACGTGTCGCGGCTGACGGGGATGTTCAGCAAATACGCGCCGCTGCGACCCGGCGTGTGACTGCTCGCGTAATGGAGCCGGAACGGCGTTCCGGCAATCCCAACCGATTCTCCAAGGGTCTGACTTTGGATGCCGATCACCGAGCCGGAAGTGTTGCACTCGTTCGGGTGAGCGACGGAGTCATTGCCTCCCGCGAGTGCGGCCGCCGTGATCCCTGCCGCAACAGCATCCAACGGCGGGCCCCAGTTCCAATTCGCATCCCATGTCGAGAGATGCGGCAGAGCGATGCGCCAGAGACTCTGGCCCACGGCGTAGAGGTTGGCCAACTTGGCGCGCTCGGCGTCGTTGATGCCCAGTTCCGCGAGGCTCGCCGCGTCGTTGGCGGCGCCATCGCCGTCAATGTCCACGTCCGCCAGACCGCCGGTCACGCTGAGAATCTGGATGATGCGGCCGTTGTCGTGTGGCACCCACGCGGCGCGGTCGGCGTCGTAGTAACCCACGGGCACGATGCCGCCGACGGGGAAACCGAGAAAGTTCTCCACATAGAAAACCACCGGCTTGCTGAAAACCACGTCCTTGCCGCCGACCTTGATGCCGTTGGCCACGGCTTCGTCGGCGCTCAACTCCACGCAGTAGGTGTAGCCGATGTCCGGCGGCAGGGCGGCGGGCATGGCGCGCGGTCCGCTCGTGCCCACGGTGTATTCCGTGGCGCGGATGTTCAGATTCGTCACCGGTTGCGGCGTGCCATCGGGCAGGAAGATGCTGGCCTCGGTTCCTTGCGAGAACATCAGCGTGGCGCGGCGCGGACCGTCCTGATCCGAACTCACGCTGCCTTGCGCGACTTGGATCGGCGCGCTGGAGGAAAGGTCAATGGTGCTCACTTGGGCATCCCGCGTCAGCAGCGTCACGTCCGGCACTGCGAGGTAGTCTTGCCAAACGGTCGTGACCTGCCGTTGCGCGGGAATGAAGCCGGACTTGTGGCAACTGAGCGTCAGCGTCCCACCCGCATTGACAGCGAGATCAAACCGCCCATCCAAGCGGCTCCAGGTGCGGCCCAGTTCGCTGTGGCCGAGCACGGTGATTTCCACGCCGGGCAACGCCGCCCCATCGCGATCCAGCACCCGCCCGCGCAGCACGCCGGCCTGGCGCGGCACGATGGTGTTGGAGGCCACCCCGCTTTGGATGGCATTGGTGCCGGTATAAAGGAACTCCGTGGCATCGCTCACGGTGGTGGCGAGCGTTGGTTCCAGCGGTGGCGCGAGGGAGGCAGGGTCCAGCGGGAGCAAGTGAGTGGCCACCTGGCGCAACCGGAAGAACTGCTGGGTGTTCGTGGCATCCAGCGCCAGCGTGAACTCGTTCAGCTCCAGCCGCGGCCACTTGGGCATGGTCTGCCACTGGTTGGAGCCGTCCAGGCAGTCCAGCACTTCGGGGACAAATGTCCCGTTTGTGTTTGGCCAGACCAATTGAACCTGAGGGAGCATGGCCGGAGAGCGTTCCAGCCGGAGCCAATTGGAGCGGACCTGCCGGGCCATGCCGGTATGGTTCGCCAGTCCGGCGAGCAGGGTGAGACAGACCAGCCCGCATTGCTGCCTCTTGAGGCTCAACCTGGAAATGCCGAATATCGAATTCATAGGGGAGTCCTTTCCCGCAGCGGGTGGCTGTGCCAAGCGCCAGACGGGTCTCTAAGAGGTCCGCGGCCAAAGGCGAAATGGCTCTTGGGGGTCCGCATTTTTTACCTGCGGTAGGTAATTACATCAGAAACCTGGCCCTCCTGTCAATGCAAAAAGGAGAATAATTCCGGGGGCCCGGGGCTTGGTGGGCGGCTTGGTAGGGGCGGCCCGCCGAACGAGGCCGGCGGCGAGGTGCCGAATCTGGAAGCGGAACCGAATCGGGGTGATGAGGTTGAAGGCGGCAGAGTTGCCTGCCGGAACGGCGCTCGGGAAGCGGTTCGCTGGCGCTTGCACGCTTCCGCACGAGCGTCACGTGCAAATTCTCTCCCCAGCTAAAGATTGAAGATTATCCGGTTCGCTGTTCCATTGCGGGGCGCTGGCTTACCGAATACAGTGGTGTCAGATGAAAGCCAAGAGCATCGTCTATTTCGTTGGCGCCGGCCCAGGCGACGCCGGCCTCCTGACGCTGCGCGGCGCCGAACTGCTGGACCGCGCGGAAGTAGTGGTTTGTGACGCGCGGGTCAAGCCGGAGCTGCTGCGCCGGGCGCCTAAGACCGCCGAAATCCATCACGAGGGCCAGCCCGGGGCAGAGGCTCTCAACACGCCAGGCGCGTTGCCCCAGTTCCTGATCGCGCGCGCGCGCGCGGGCAAAACGGTGGTGCGGCTCATGGGCGGGGACCCGTATCTTTTCGCCGGCGGCGGCCAGGAGGCCGAGCAACTGGCAGAGGCGGGCGTTCACTTCGAGGTCGTGCCCGGAGTCTCACCTGTTGCGGCCGCGCCCAACTGGGCGGGGGTTCCGGTCACCCACCGCGAATTTGCCTCCCAGCTCACGCTCATCGCGCCGCCGAGGGAACCGGTGCCTGGCAGTCCGGGCATTGACTGGGCCCAGGTCGCGAAGACACCCGGCACCAAAGTCCTGCTGCTCGATTCAGATTCGATTGCTCCCGTCGCCGACGAGCTTCTGATGCAGGGGCTGCCCCCCGCCACGCCGGTTGCACTCGTTTGTTGGGGCAACGGCGGGCAGAAACCGTCGGTTGCGGGCACCCTGGCCACGATCGCCGCGGTGGCCGCCAACGCCAACATCGGCCTGCCGGCCGTGGCGATCATCGGCGAGGTCGTCAAGCTCCGAGACAAATTGAACTGGTTCGAGCGGCGGCCCCTCTTCGGACAGCGCATTGTGGTGACTCGGGCGCGCGAGCAGGCGGGACAACTGGCCAGCCAGTTGCAGGAGCGCGGCGCCGAGGTGCTCGAAATCCCGACCATCAAGATTCAGCCTCCCACTCGCCGGCAGGACGTCGTGGACGCCCTGCTTGCGCTTAACTCTTACGATTGGCTCGTGTTCACCAGCCCGAATGGCGTCACAACCTTCTTCGAATACTTCTTCCGGCACTTTCACGACATGCGCGATCTTGGCGGCGCCCGCATCGCGGCGATCGGCCCCGCCACCGCCGCCAAGCTCAAGGAACTGCATCTCCAGGTAGATCTCATGCCGGACGAAGCGCTGGCTACCGAGATTGGCAAGGCCTTTGCCAATTTTGAGAGCATTGATAACCTGAAGATTTGCCTGTTGCGCGCCGAGGTCGCCAACCGCGAACTGCCCGAGGCCCTCGAAGCGCTGGGGGCCATTGTGGATGACATCGCCTGCTATCAGACCGTCCCCGACTCCGAAGACGCCACCGGGGCGGCGGCCAGCCTTCTGCAAGACGGCGCCGATTGGGTTGCCTTTACCAGCGCTTCGACCGTCCAGCATTTTCACGCGCGCTTTGACTTGCCGGCCCTCTTGAAGAAGTTTCCTCAACTCAAGACCGCCACCATCGGCCCCGAGACCTCGAAGGCGCTCCAGGCAGTGGGACTCAAGCCGACCGTGGAAGCCAAGCGACATACGATCGAGGGCCTGGTCGCTGCTTTGTCCAATCCGGTTCGTCAATCCTGACCCCAGCCAAGCCTCGCTAGAGCTTCGGGCCTGAACTTTTGGTGTCTTTTTACCCCATTTTGTGGCACATGGAACGCCATGCATCTGGCCCATTTGCGTCTCCGGGATTTCCGCAACTACGCGCGGCTGGATGTGGACTTTGCGCCCGGGTTCCACTTGCTGCTCGGAAACAACGCCCAGGGCAAGACTAATATCCTGGAGGCGATCTATCTGCTCGCCACCCTGCGCTCGTTTCGCGGCGTCGGCGGCGCGCAAATGGTGCGGCATGGCCAAAAGGGCTACTTCGTCGGCGCCCATGTGGTGGGGCAGGGTGAGCACGATATCAAGATGTACTGGTCGAGCCGGGAACGGAGCTTGAGCCTGGATGCCCGGCCGGTGCGCAAGCTGACCGATTATCTCGGCGTGCTGCGCACGGTGGTCTTCTGCACCGAGGACCTGCAACTGGTCAAGGGCGTGGCGCGCAGCCGGCGCCGCTTCCTGGATCTGCTCCTGTCGCAGACCTATCCTGCCTACCTGCCGCTGTTGCAGCGCTACACCCGGGCACTGCGGTCGCGCAATGCGCTGCTGAAACAGCCCGTGCCGGACCCGGCGGCACTGGAAAGCTTCTCCCGCGAGGTGGTCGGCGCCGGGGATGAAATCATGCGCCTTCGGCGGGAGCTGGTGCCGCGGTTCTCCCCGTTGGTGCGCCTGGCCTACCGCCGCATCGCGAGTGATGCTGAAGAGCTGCGACTCGATTACCAGCCGAGTGTGAAAGCGGATTTCGCGGTCGAGCTGGCCCAGTCGCGTCGGCGGGAGGCGGCCTATCGCTCGACCCTGGTCGGCCCGCACCGGGATGATGTCCAATTGCTGCTCGACGACCGTTCGGCAGCGCAGTTCGGGAGCGAAGGGCAGAAGCGCACGCTGGCCATTGCCTGCAAACTGGCGCAGGCCGAGTACCTGGCCGGCATCCACGGCTCGCCGCCGGTGCTGCTGATTGACGACATCATGGGCGAGCTGGACCAGAAACGCCGTGCCGGCTTCCTCCCATTGCTCGAGCGGGCGCATCAGTCCCGCGGGCAGGTGTTTATGACGGCAACGGAGGAGAACTGGCCGCAGGAACTGGGACGCGAGGTGCAGCGGTGGCGGGTGCAGGGAGGGGTGTTGGTTAAAGGGCTTGATTCAGTTGCATGAGTTACCTGATTTACATGAGTTACATCAGTCATGTGGGTTACCGGATGCCGATGAGTTGGGTCTGGTGGCGTGGGGTAGCGCGCCGCGTTTGTGTCGTCATGACGTTCGTGGCGGCGGCACTCGGGGGCGGCGCGGCGGAGGCGAACTGGCCCGAGTTCCGCGGGCCGCGCGGCGATGGAACCTCGACCGCAACCAACCTGCCGCTGCATTGGAGCGAACAGCAGAACATCAAGTGGCAGACGCCCACCCATGGGCGCGCCTGGTCGTCGCCCGTGATCTGGGACCAGCAGATCTGGATGACGACGGCCACCACGAACGGGCACGAGTTATTCGCCATCTGCGTGGACCGGGACAGCGGTAAGATTGTCCGTGACCTCAAGCTCTTCGATGTCGAAAAACCGCAGTACGCTCATCCCTTCAACACGTACGCCTCGCCGACGCCGGCGATCGAGGCGGGCAGGGTTTACGTGACCTTTGGCGCGCCCGGCACAGCCTGCCTGGACACACAAACGGGCCAGGTGCTTTGGAGCCGGCGCGACCTGGAATGCAACCATTTCCGCGGCGCTGGTTCCTCGCCAATTCTCTATGGCGACTTGCTCATCCTCAACTTTGATGGCAGCGACCATCAGTTCGTGGTCGCCTTCGATAAGCAAACCGGACGAACCCGCTGGCAGACGAAACGCTCGATTGATTTCCAGGACCTTGGCCCGGATGGGCAGCCCGAGATGGGCGGCGATTACCGCAAAGCTTTCGCGACCTGCCGGGTGGTGCCGCTCGACGGACAGCCGACGTTGCTGAGCCAGGGGTCCAAGGCGCTTTATGCTTATGAGCCGTTGACGGGCGCCGGACTCTGGCGGGTGGAGGAACGTACCAGCTACTCCGGCAGCACGCGGCCCGTCGCAGGCCACGGGCTGGTGTTTGTGCCCTCCGGTTTCTCCAGCGGCCAGGTGCTGGCGATTCAGCCTGGTCGGCGCGGCGAGGTCCTCGACGTGAAAACCGGCACGCCAGGCGACAGGGAGTTGCGGATCGCGTGGCGCGACAAACGTAATGCGCCGAAGAAGCCCTCCCTGCTGCTCCTGGGCGACCTGCTTTACGCGATTGAGGACAACGGCACCGCCACCTGCTGGGAAGCGAGAACCGGCAAGGTCGTCTGGAGCGAACGCATTGGCGGCCATTACTCCGCCGCGCCGCTGGCCGCCGGCGGGCGCATCTACCTCTTCAGCGAAGAAGGCAAGGCAACCGTGATTGCGGCGGGCCGCGAGTTCAAGCAGCTCGCCGAGAATCAGCTCGGCGACGGATTCATGGCCTCGCCCGCTGTCTCCGGCAACGCGCTTTACCTGCGCAGCAGGACACAGCTTTACCGGATTGAGGAGTAGGGGCTCGGTTACCGCGCTCGGCTAAGGAGATTCGCGACGGCCTCGTAGAGGTCATCTACCGTCACGATCTTCTCGGCTTCCTCGTCCGGCAGCGTAAGCTCGAAATCTTCTTCTGCCTTCATGGCAATTTCAACCATGTCCAGCGAGTCCGCGCCCAGGTCGGCCATAATCCTCGCCTCAAGCACGATCTGCTCGCGGCTGACCTGGAGTTGGTGCATCAGAATATCCTGCACCTTCCGGATTTCTGTCTCGGTCAGAGTGTCAGTCATATATTTGTTCAAGTTGCTTGTTCAGCGATCTAACGGTTCGTTCCGCCGGCAACATGGCATCGCGGGAATTGCCTTGTTAGTGATATTATTGCAGGTAGCTTTACTGCCCAGTCATGTTTGCCAAGCTGTTTGCGCAATCCGGATTATCTTTGGACCGACTGCGGGCGCTGGTTGAAGTCGGCGCGGCGAGCAGCATGGTGCGGGCGGCGGGGGGAGATCCGGCCCGGCAAAGCCAATACAGCCGCCAGATCAAAGAACTCGAGGACTTCTTCCAAACCGGGCTCGTGGAGCGGCACGGGAAAGGCATTCGGCTGACGGCGAGCGGCCGTGAGTTGGCGCGCATCTCGCGCTTTTTCCTGCTCGGCCTGTCGAATTTTCAACGGGGCTGCCTGGCCGAAGGCCAGACCTACCGCATTGGAGCCAGCCCGACTTTTATTGCGTCAGTGCTGCTGCCCGTTCTGGCTGCTCCGCACTGCGTTCAATCCGGTATCCGCTTTGCTGTCGAAGCGGTGCCCGAAGACGACATCGAGAGACGGCTGCACGATCTAACGCTCGATTTCGGCGTGGTGCGCCGTGCCGGATTGAGCCGACCGCTCCAGGTCAAGGGCCTCGGACGGTGGCGGTTAGCGCTTTGGGTCCCTGAAAACCTTTGCCGGACCGCCCGCCAGGCTGCGCGCGCCTTTGCCGGCCACCGGTTGCCGCTCGCGTGGGCTGCCGGAGAATTGCCCCAGTCCGAATTTCCTGTGCTGGAGGATTATGAGCCGACTTTGTTCTGCGCCACCTTTCTGGAGGCTGGAGTTGCCTTGCGGGAATCAGGCCTGGCGACGTTCCTGCCGGACTTTGTCCCCGTTGGGACAAGTCCCCATCGGTTCCTGCGCCTCAGAATACCCGCTGTGGACTCGTGCCGATTCCAATACGGTCTGGCTTGGAACCCACGGTTGCTGCGCCTGAACCTCCATGCGCGCCGTCGGCGAGACCTGCTGGCCGAGTCCCTGGCCCAGAAGCTTGCCGAGGTTGCCGCCGCCGCCGAAAAAAGCCGGCATCGCCAAGAAGCAAATGTGTGCTAGGTTTGAGTCAGAGCGGGGCGCGCCTCGGGCGCCAACCCGTTCCACTTGGAAACGTAACTATGAAGAAGACCTTGGTTGTTGTCAGTGACCTGGGGTGTTTCAAAGCTTACCGACTCCAGAATCATCAGCCGCATCAGACCCGGCGGCTCGAACTGCTGGAGGAATTCGAGAACACCGATGCCCACGACAAGCTCGTGGAGAAGGTGACGGATTCGTCTGGCCGCTTTCCGCGACGCGCCGGGATTTCGAACGCCAAAGGGGCTATGTCGGATGGCGAGCGCCACAATATCGAGCTGGAGTCGCGCAAGCGCATGGTGCGCCAGCTTGCCCAGCGCCTCAACGCGCTGGCGCGCGGCAAGGAAATCGAGCGGTGTCTCCTGGCCGCCAGCCGCGAGATCAACCACCAGTTGCTGGACGAGCTGGAGCCGCAGGTGCGTGCGAAGATCGAAAAGAATGTTCCGGCCGACCTGACCAAGCTGGAGCAGGCGGAGATTCTTCGTCATTTCTGATCACCGGGGTGGCGGGGGGCAAGCCACCGGTCGCAGGTTAAATCGGCCGGCCCTCAGGTGCTGAGCTGGGCGATCCAAGGGGACTTGTTGCGTTGCACCGCCAGCAGCCAGTTGCTTTCTGGGGATCACCAACTATGATCACCGACATGAAGCGAGCAGCCAGAACGCCCACCGACCCGGAACTGAAGCGCCGCCTTAACGAACTGATTGACTATCGAGACGGAGGGTTCAACCGGGAAAGCGTGGCCGATATTCTCGAGAACGGGCTCAGACTGTTGAAGGACGTGGAGCATAGCGGCGATGTGCGGGTCATCCAGACGGCGCTCCGTGAATTGCGTTTCGCGTTCAAGCTCTTTGCGCCTTACGCCCATGTGCGCAAGGTAACCATGTTCGGCTCCGCACGGACGCACCCGACGCGGCAGGAATATCAACAGGGAGTCGCGTTCGGCCGGAAGATCGCGGCGGCGGGCTTCATGGTCATCACTGGCGCCGGCCCGGGCATCATGCAGGCCGGGCACGAGGGCGCCGGGCCGGAGAAGAGCTTCGGCGTCAACATTCGCCTGCCGTGGGAACAAAGCGCCAACCCGGTCATTCGCGAGGACAAGAAACTGGTTACCTTCAAGTACTTCTTTACCCGCAAGCTCATCTTCATCCGGCACTCGGATGCCATCGCGCTGTTCCCGGGCGGCTTCGGCACCCTGGATGAGGGCTACGAGGCGCTGACCCTCATGCAGACGGGCAAGAGCCAGTTGATGCCGCTGGTCCTGGTGGACCGCCCGGGCGGCACCTTCTGGAAGACTTGGGACCGGCATGTGCGCGAGCACCTGCTCCGCGATCAGTTGATCTCCCCTGACGACCTGAACCTTTACCAGATCACCGACGACGTGGATCAGGCGGTGAAGCTGATCACACGGTTCTATCGCAATTTCCACTCCAGCCGCTTCGTCAAGGACCTCTTCGTCATCCGGCTCAAGCACCCTCCTAGCGACTCAGCCCTCGCCGCCATGAACGAAGACTTCGGCGACATCAATACCGGCCCGCCGATCAAGCGCATCAAAGTAACCCCCGAGGAGTTGGCGGACGACGACCAGGTGGATTTGCCCCGCATCGCCTTCCTCTTCAACCGCAAGGATTACGGCCGGCTGCGGCAATTGATTGATGTGCTGAACTCGGTGTAGTTCCTCTCGGCCCCGGTCAGGACGCGTCCCGTATCTGTGTGGCGTTAGGGCGCGGCGAAACGTTGACTGCCTCAAGCTCGAGATTTAGAATGTCCCTATGGACTACTCGAAGATCATCACGGTCGAGCCCGGCAAGCGTAGCGGCAAGCCCTGTATTCGCGGCCTGCGCATCACCGTTCAGGACATTCTTGAGTATCTGGCGGGCGGCATGACGGAAGACGAGATTCTCCAGGACTTCTCCGAGCTCACGCGCGATGACATTAAGGCGTGCCTTGCCTTTGCGGCGGATCGCGAGCGGAAGCTTTTCGTGGCCCCGGCGTGAAACTTCTCCTGGACGCGAACGTCTCGGACCGCATCGTTAAGCGGATCGCTGATTTGTTCCCCGGCTCCGCGCACCTCAAGGCGCTCGGCCTCCAGGAAGCCGACGATAGCGTCATTTGGGCCTGGGCAGGGCAGCATGGATTTACGATCGTCTCCAAGGACACCGACTTCTACCAGCGAGCCATAGTTTTCGGTCATCCTCCCAAGCTCATTTGGCTGCGGGTCGGTAATTGTCCCACAGGCTTGATCGAGGGTCTGTTGAGATCGCGCCACGAGGTTATTCGGCAGTTCATCGAGAGCGAGACGGAAAGCCTGCTCGTGCTCGAAAGATAGGCGGCCCAGGAAGCGCCCCCCCAATCTGTCCCGGTCTCCGTTTTCAGGCACTCACCAGCGGACGGAGGTAATACACCCAGAGCGCGGCGACCTCCCGTGCCATGTTATAGGGCATCTGGCGCAGCAGGTAGCTCTCCTTGGCCGGCACGGTGAATACATCCCAGCCTGCGCGCTGGTAGGCCAGTTTCACACGCGGCAAGTGGTAGGCGTGGCTGATCACCAGCACGCGCGAAGCCTGCCACTGGGCCAGCACTGCCCCGGTGTTTCTCACCGTGGCTCGGGTGTTCAACCCCTCCTTGTCCAGCCAGATGTCCTCGGCCCGGACGCCGAGCCGCATCGCCATCCGTTTCATCCCCTCGGTCTCGTGGATTGCGCCGTCGCCAGGCCCGCCTGAGAAGACCAGCCTGCGGACGAGACCGTCGCGGTAAAGCTGGCACGCAGTCCGCACCCGGTCCGCGAGCGCATCGGACAGCCGGCCATCGGCATAAACTCGGGCACCCAGGACCACAGCGGCATCCGCTGGCCGGCGATAGTCGGTCTTGCCGAAGAAGAACATCTGGGCCAGCGGGAAGATCGCCAGGCAGGTAAACGCCACGGCCATCGTCCCGAGCAGATTCCGGGTGCTGCGCTTCAGTACCAAGCCGCGCCACACTGCAATCAAAATAAGGGCCAAGCCGGCACTGACAAACAGCGACAGCGGAATCGGAACGCCGGGCTTCACCGCGCCTCGCGAGAGCAGGGAGTAAAACTGCGCAGTGTTTGCGACCGCTACGGCTTCCAGCGCTCCCACACATCCCAGGGTCAGGCCGCGGCCCCAAATTGAGCGCGGTGGCCAAATCGCAAAGCCGAGCAGGCAAATCGAGGAAACCACCAATAAAGGTGTGGCGATGACCGGTGGGAGAGTGCGAAGGTCAATCCACCACAGGTTGGCATCGAAATGGGCCGAGCGTAACCCGCCCAGGATGTTCAGCAGGGTAAACCCGCCTATGAAAAGCGACAACCCGCGGGCCAGGACCCTGTGAGCGCCGAAGCCAGGCGGGGTTTGGAGTTCTGACGTAACGAGTGGGAATGCGTTCACCAGAGGCTCACTTCTTATCCAGATTCTGCCGAAAGCCCTCCTCCGTGATCTTGCACTCCACACCCCGGGCGGGGACCTCGGCCTTGGCGGTCCACAGGATGGCGTTCAGCACCAGCTTGCGGCAATCGTCGTTCCCCCAATTCCGGTGGAAGTGGCCGCCGGTAAAACCAAACCCGCGCCCGCCGTCGGGCCGTTCGCAAGCCCAGGCGAGAATTTGTGGCTCGCCGCGTTGCACGGCCTCGCGGACGGCCGGGTTGCCCGAGTGCGGTCCATCGGGCCGGTTCATCGTGGCCGCGGGCGCAACCACTGAAAGAATCGGCACGACGCCCTTCATGCCATCGCGGAAGCGCATGTGGAAATACCATTCGTCGGTGAGGCTGAACGGGTTTACCCCGCGCGTGATGGCATGCGCCGGCAATTCTTTGAATTCCGCACGCCAGGTCGGGTTCACCGACCAGTGCTGCTCGAAGCAGCCGCCTATCCAATCGAGGAATTCCTTTTGCCCCGCTTCCTTGGTTGGCTCCACCGCGTAGTGCAGGCAGGCCAGTCCCACGCCCTTCTTCATCAGGCCGCCGATGGTCTGCAGGCGGTCGCCCTGGAGGAACGGATGCCCCCCGCCGCCATCGCTATAGATGACGACTGTTGCCGCGTCCGCGAAAGCCGTCTGCGGGTTCTCCGGCCAGCCGTTTCTGTGAACCTCAGACGAGACGCCCGGGAGCTTGTCCAGGCACGACTTGAGCAGGAGACAGCCTGCGTAGTGCTCATGATCGCCCGCGCCGTGGCTCGGCGGCCCGGCGAGGAAAACGATCCTGGCGTCCCCGGCGGAGGCAGCCAGCGCAGCCGCCAGAGTGAAGCAGGTGATGAACGCTCGATACATAGGTCTAAGCTACACCGTATTTGCCCGCCCACAACTGGACTGCGTGGACTGTAGCTTCAGAGTAGGGCAGGCGTCTCGCCTGCCCGAGCCACGCTCCCAGGACCGGAAAGGCAGGCGAGACGCCTGCCCTACGTTTCCGCCCGCGAAGCCTGGCGCGAGGCTGGCGTTGGCAGCGACTACAGTCTCTTGAGACGAATACTCTTAAACTGCGCCGTCATGGGCGGGCCGGCATGGAGCTGCAGCGCCAGCACGCCGCTCAACGCGCGCTTGGCCTCGCAATTGTCGGTGACATCCACCGTCAGTTTGCCGTTGACGAAATGCTGCAGGTGATTACCCCTGGCAATGATGACGTAGTCATTCCAGTCGCCGCGCTTGATGGCGGCGCCGATCTCGGCCGGATCGCCGGTGGACCCGACCACCTGCTTCTTCCCATCCTGGTCCCAAAGCACCTTCTCTCCCCGGGCCGCCATGATGCCGCGCGTCATCCGCTCCTCGTAGAGAATCCCCGTATAGGTCGGTCCGGCCTCCATGTCGGCCTGGTAGCCGCCCACCGCCCAGCTCGCCGGGTCCACGACCTTGCTGCGGTATTGGATGCCGGAGTTGGCGAAGCCCTTGGCGTCCCCCGGCGTGAGCTTGAACGAGCAGCGCAGTTCGAAATCACCTACCGTCCCGTTCGTCCAGATCAGGAACGTGTTGCCCTGGGTGGGATTCTCGGCGGTGGTCTGGCCGGTAATGGCGCCGTCCTTCACGGACCAGAGTTTGGGATTGCCCTCCCAGCCGTTTAGGTCTTTGCCGTTGAAGATGCACAGGAAGCCCTTCTCCCCGGGACGGTCGTCAATGAGCGTCATGAAGTCGCGCTCAAAGTCGGCTCCAGACACCAGCGCCGGTTGAACGAACACAGCCGCGCCGAGGGCCAGCGCGCCCAGCAGTTTTCTATTCATAGGGTCTTGCGTAAGAACTTGAGGCCCTTCACCGCGATCTCGTTTCGGGTCGGCTCGATGCGCCGCCAGATGGCCGCCGCCTTGGCAATCACCTTCACGTCCGTGGTGAAAGACTCGATCACCACGTCGCCCTTGTAGCGAATGGCCTTCAGCGCCTTGGCGATGCAATCCCAGTTGATGTGGTCGTTGCCCGGCGTGCCGCGGTCGCTGCCACAGGCGTGGAAATGGCCCAGCAGCTTGCCCGCCTTGCGGATCGCGTCGCCCTGGCACTTCTCCTCGATGTTCATGTGGAACGTGTCGAGGTGCAGCTTCAGGGCCGGGCTGCCGACGGCCTTGACCATTTTGAGCGCCTGGTCGCACGTGTTGATGAAGTCGGTCTCGAACCGGTTGAGCGGTTCGAGGCAGATTTTCTTGCCCCGTTTCTGCGCGTAGGCAGCGAGCGTCTTGAGGTTCTTCACCACCGTCTTCCATTGCTTCTTGTATTCCGCCGCCGGCACCGCCTCCGCGCGGCCGACCGACGAATACACCGGCCCGACCACCACCGGGCAATCCAATACCACCATCTGGTCAATCACTTTCTTCAGATAGTCGAGCGAGTTCTTCTGCTGCTTGGGGGTGCCGCGCAAGTCGCGGTCCGGCCCCAGGCAGGCGCAGGCCGAGCCGCAGGCCAGGCCGTATTTGTCCAATTCGCGCTTCACGTGAGCCGGGTCAATGTGCGCGGGGTCCTCGATGGGAATCTCGACAGTGTCGAAGCCCCATTGTTTGAATTGTCTGAACAGCCGGGTGCTGTCGTTTGTGAACGGAGACGTGAAAAGGAAGGTGTTGATGCCGAGTCTCATAATTGAGGCTGAGGCTAGTTCATGAGCCGCGCGTGTCAAAGCCTTTTGTGCGAGGCCAAACGCGCCTATCGTTGCCCGCAGCCCGGGACAGCCTCGTCCGGGAACCGACAATCGTCAACGGTGAGCAGGGCGTCCGGCTGCTTGTGAGGGAAGACGGTCCGGTGAACGATCCGGTGATGGTATCTGGGCAGGTGCCCTGCAAGGCGGGTCGAAGCAAGCGCCGGAACTCCGCCTGCCTCGGCCTGTTGCCGCCCCCCGAGAGCGGCGTGAGCGACATTACGGAGATTTACGGCGCGGGAGTTACATGAGCTAAACAGGCTGCATGAGTTCTCCGGGGGACGGGCGGCGCCGAGAAACCGCGCGGGACGGGCGGAGTGTCGCCTGGCGCGCCGGTTCGCGGCCGGTTTGCTTCATCGGTTCCGGGGCCGGGCTCGGCCGCCAGCCATTTCTGCTGATCGCAATCCTCCATCCCATGCATTAGATTGGATTTGATGGACTTTCACAGCCAATCCATAAGGCGCAAAACGATAGCCGTCACGATGACGACGACGGTCGCCGCGTTGCTGCTGAGCGCGGTCGCGTTCACGGCCGGCGACCTCATCACGTATCGGAAGAACCTTGAACTGAGCCTTACAGCCATCGCGGCGGTCGTTGCCGACCACAGCGTCGCCGCGCTGGCGGCGAACGATGCGAAGGACGCGCGACTGACGCTGGCCTCGCTTCGCGCCGACCCGCGCATCACGGCGGCGGCGCTATACGACAAGGAGGGCCGCCCGTTTGCCTGGTATCCGGCCGGCGAGCCCGTTGGGACGTTCCCCCTCGCGCCCCCGGCGGACGGTTCGAGCTTCGAGGGTGGGCGCCTGACGCTGTTCGCGCCCGTTGCCGAGGTGCGCCAGCGGGTAGGCACGCTCTACCTGCAATCCGGCCCCTACCCCATGTACGGGCGGTTGCGGCTTTATGGCGGCGCGGTGCTGCTGATCTTGCTGGCATCAATCGCCGTCGCGTTCTTCCTTGCCAGCGCGCTTCAGAGGCGCATCACTACGCCCATCCTCACGCTGGCGGAAACGGCCAAAACTGTCTCGGAACGCGACGATTATTCAGTCCGCGCCCAAAAGGTCAGCGGCGATGAGACGGGTTTGCTGACCGACGCCTTCAACCGCATGCTCGGCCGGATTGAGGAGCAGACGGCCCAACGGAACCAGGCGGAGCGGGAGTTGCACGAAAGCCGGGCGCGGCTCTCGGGCATCATCGAGTCTGCCATGGACGCGATCATCAGCGTTGATGCGGACCAGCGCATCACCGTGTTCAACGTGGCTGCCGAGAAAATGTTCGGGTGCCAGATGGCCGATGCCCTGGGGCAGCCGTTGGACCGCTTCATCCCGGCGCGCTTCCGGGAGGCGCACCGCCATCACGTGACGGAATTCGGCCGCACCGGTGTCACCAATCGCGCCATGGGACACCTGCAGCCCCTGTCGGGGTTGCGCGCCGACGGACAGGAGTTTCCGATCGAGGCTTCCATCTCGCACATCGAGGTCGGCGGCCAGCAAGTCTTCACGGTCATCTTGCGCGACACCACGGCGCGTAAGCGCGCGGAGGAGCAAGTCCTGCGGCTGAACGCCGAACTCGAACAGCGGGTCGAGCAGCGCACTCACGAACTGAGCGCCGCGAACAAGGAACTGGAAGCCTTCACCTACTCCGTGGCCCACGACCTGCGCGCCCCGCTGCGCCACATTGACGCCTTCTCGCGAATACTGCAGGAGGAATACACCGAAGCGCTTCCGATCGAAGCCCGCCATTACCTGCAGAACATTCTCAAGAGCGCCGGCCGGATGAGCGAGTTGGTGGACGACTTGCTTAACCTGGCCCGGATCGGCCGCCAGGAAATGAAGCGCGAGCCCACGCCGCTCAGCGGGCTGGTGGAAGAAGTGGTCACGGAAATCAAACGCGAAACCAAAGACCGCGCGATTAGCTGGCACATCGAGCCCCTGCCGGAAGTCGAGTGCGATTCGGGCCTGATGAAGCAGGTGTTTGCCAACCTTCTCTCGAACGCCGTCAAATACACTCGGCCCCGTCCCGTGGCGGTCATCGAAGTGGGCTGCCGCCAAGTCAACGGCCACATGGCGGTCTTCGTCCGCGACAACGGCGTGGGCTTCAACATGAAATACGTGGACAAGTTGTTCGGCGTCTTCCAGCGTTTGCACCGGGCTGAGGAGTTCGAGGGCAACGGGGTCGGATTGGCTACTGTGGATCGCATCATTCGGAAGCATGGGGGGCGCATCTGGGCCGACGCCGCCGTGGATCAAGGGGCGACGTTCTACTTTACGGTGGCCGGCCTGGGCGTGCCGCCGGTCTCCGCAAGCGGCGGATAGAAATGGCGCGTCCGGCCGGGGCGGAGATAGCAAGACCCGCGCTCCGGCGGGCGCCACTTGACATGAGCCAAGCGCTGACGGAGCTTGGCCCATGTTTCCGACTGCCACCGCCCGAAGCGGGTTTGATCGCGTTAAGTCGCTATGGCGAATCACGAAATCGAGCTGCTGATCGTCGAGGACGACCCCAACGACGTGGAGTTGACACTCCTGGCGTTGCGCAAGCATCACCTGGCCAACAAGGTCCATGTCGCCCGCGATGGGGAGGAGGCGCTGGAGTTCCTGTTCTGCCGTGGCCCGCACGCCAGCCGCCCGCTCAATGGCCTGCCCAGAGTTGTGTTCCTCGACCTGAAACTGCCCAAGATCAGCGGGCTGGAAGTCTTGAAGGCTATGAAAGACGAACCACGCACGCGGCATGTGCCCGTGGTGGTGATGACTTCATCCCGCGAGCAGCGCGACATGGTGGAGGGCTATCGCCTGGGCGTTAACAGCTACATCCAGAAACCCATTGACTTCGGAGCGTTTCAGACCACGATCCGAGACCTCGGCTACTACTGGCTGGTCGTCAATCAAAGCCTGCCGCCGGAAGCGATCCCTTCGTAAGCCTGCGCCACTGCCCGGGCCATGGCTTCGGCGCTGAATCGCTCCAAGACCGCGCGCCGCCCGGTTTCGCCAAGGGCCTGGGCCCGCGCCGGGTCCACGAGCAATCCCTCGATCGCCTCCGCCAGGGCCTGGGGGTCGTCCGGCACGCACAGGACCCCGCCCCCCGTCGCTTCAATCAACTCCGGGAAGGCCGCAACCCGTGGCTGGACGACGGGCACGCCGGTGGCCATCGCCTCGATGACATACAGACCAAACGCTTCGCCGTAGTGCGCTGGAACCGAGAACACGGCGAGCGAACGCAGCAACGTCAGCTTGCCCGCGCGATCAACATTGGGATGAAATTCCACGTCACCGAGCAACCCGCTCGCCCGTAGTCGCTGACGCAGCGAATGGACGAACGGTGTGTCCGCCGAGCCGCAACTCCCGCCCACGCGCAGCTTCAGGTCTCCAACGCGACCCCGCTGCCGCAGCCGGATGTAGGCCTCCACCAGCGTGTCGAGACCCTTCTCCGGACACATGCGGGCGAAATAGCCCAGCGCCGGAACCCGCGCGCCTTGAGCTTCGGACTTCGGACTTCGGACTTCGGACTTCGCCGCTCGACCCTCGTCCGCATACCCTTCGAGATTGATCCCATTCGGGACCACGCGCACCTTTTCCGCGGGCAACCCGAGCCGCTTGGTCATGAGGTCACCAAAATACCGGCTTGGCGCAAGGAACAGGTCCACCTCCTTCGCGCGTTCAGCCAGCGTCTGCCAACAGGCCGCGCGATGGGTTTCAGCCAAGGCATCCAGGAACGTGTCCTCGCCCTGGAGCGCGCAGGTGACCGGAGCCCGCAGCTCGGCCTTCAGACGGCGAGCCATCCCGACGAGCAGTACGTTGGACAAACAGAGCACGTTGGGTGGCGGCTGGGTCTTAAGCCAGGCCAGCAACTCCTCCAGCTCGCGTGCCTGGTTGCCCGCCTCGCCCCGCACCATCGAGAGGGTCAGTTCGCCCACATCCGCCGCGCGGGTCTTGGCTGCCTTGCCCGCCGCCCATTTCAGCAGGGCGGGAGAATCGAATAAATCGTGCAGCCAGCCGGGTGCTCCGCGGAACAGCGCCGACTTTTGCTGCAGATAGACGTTGAGACCGCCGAAGAAGACCGGCATGCCGGCGCTTTGGTCCGCTTCATCGAGCGTCAGCGGCAGGTAGAGCGGCACCATGGTGACCTGGTGGCCCAGCTTGCGCAGCGCGGCGACGAGCGCATTGTCGCGCAGGCAGCCGCCGCAGTACATCGCGCCGGCGCCGGGAGTAAAATGGACAAGGTTCACTTTTCCCCGAAACAATACACCCCGCCATCGTTGCACCCGACCACCACCTTGCCCCCCGCCACCCCCGGCGAACTCTCGATCGGCTGCCCTACCTCGTAGGACCAAACCTCCTTGCCCTTGTCCAGCGATACCACGTACAACCGCCCGTCATCCGAGCCCACAACCACCTTGTCACCGCAGATCACGGGAGAGCTGTCCACTTTGCCGCGCGTGGGGAAAGCCCATACCGGCTTGCCATCGGCTCGGGTCACGCAGTGCAACAGTTTGTCCCGGCCGCCGAACACCACTAATTCCTTTGTCACCGCCGGCGACGAAAAGTAAGGGAAATTGCGGTCCTTGAAGGCCCAGACCCGCTTGCCTTCCTTCAGGTCCACGCAGAGGAACTCGTTCTCGTACTGGCCGAAATAGGCGCGTCCGTCCGCCAGGGCCACCGAGGCCGCGATGTAGGCGCCGGCCTCGACCTCCTTTACCTGTCTGCCATCCGCCAGCGAGATGATGTGGAGCAAGCCGTCGCACCCGCCGAACACCGTCTCGCCATCCGCCACGGCCGGAGAGCCGTTGATGTAATTGCTGGTTTCATAGACCCAGTTGCTGCGGCCGGTGGCGGCGTCCACGCAATACAGTTTGTAATCGTAGCTGCCCGCCAGCACGCGCATCCCCGCGGCTGACTTCACCCAATTCGGCGCGCCCAAGATCTTATCCTCGGTCGCATATTTCCACGCCAAATTGCCGGTCGCGGCCTCGAGCGCATAAAGCAAACCGTCGGTGGAGCCCACATACACCTTCCCTTCCAGCACCAGCGGCGAGGACTCGACCCCGCCACCCGCCTTGAACTCCCATGCCTTCTTGCCGTCCGCCAAGGCCAGGGCATAGATGTTCCCGTCGTCCGAGCCGATGAATACGCGGCCCTGGACGATGGCGGGGGAGGACTTGACGGGGCCAGCGGTCTTGAAGGTCCAGAGCAGGGTTAATGGCTCAGGAAGGTTGCCCCCGGCGACGCCCGTCAACGCCGGCCCGCCGCGGAACATGGGCCAATCACTGCCCGGGGCCGCAACGCTGGCGCACCCAACCCCGAGCAAACAGACCCAGATAACAATATGCCGCTTCGCACTCATGAGGATTCCGTGAGTTTACTATTGGATAGCACGATTATCGTACAGCCCCGACCGACCCGCAAACCAAAAGCCCGTCGTCAGCCACCCGGGGAAGCCCACATTTTTATCAAACTCATCACTTGCACATTCAGGAGATAGCGTTATGATATCACATAGATATTAACCCTCTGCCGCAGGCAGAAACGAAAGACGCACATTATGAAGACAGAAAATGCTTCGGTAAATCGTGAGAAGCCGGTTGGGCTTCTCAGCGGATGGCTCATGCTCCCGGTGGTGCTCGCGCTGATTTTCGGGGGGCTGGCCGTGTTCATCTATTCCATCGCCGCAGGTGCCAAGGCCGTCGGCCACCCCTTCGTGGGGCTGTTCGTGCTGGGCATTCTTATGAAGATCACAGGCATCATACTCTCCGTGGGACTATTTACGCTTCAGCCTAATGAAGCCCGGGTGTTAATCCTGTTCGGAGAATACAAAGGCACGGCGCGATCCGCCGGGTTCTGGTGGGGAAATCCCTTCTATTCCAACGGCCCGCGCCAGGGCCTGGCTGCCGCCCAACTGGCCGCGGCGGAAGGCAAGCTGGCCGGGGCGCAGGCAGCCCGGCAGTTGGGCGCCCGAGCCGGCGCGGCCAAAGCCCCGTCACGGAACAAGATGTCGCTGCGCGCCCGCACGCTCAACGGCGAGATACTCAAGGTCAACGACAAGCGCGGCAACCCCGTCGAGATCGCCGCGATCGTCATCTGGCGGGTGCAGGACACCGCCCAAGCGGCCTTCGACGTTGATGATTACCAGAAATATGTCGAGACCCAGAGCGAGTCGGCCCTGCGCCACCTGGCCAGTTGCTACAGCTACGACCACGGCGAGGAGAACGAGATCACCTTGCGCAGCGGCGTCGAGGAAATCTCCCAGGCCCTGCGCAAGGAGCTGCAGGAGCGACTCGCCAAGGCGGGGGTCATGGTCGAGGAAGCCCGGCTGACCCACCTGGCCTACGCGCCGGAGATTGCGCAGGCCATGCTGCGGCGCCAGCAGGCCGAAGCGGTCATTGCGGCCCGGCAGAAGATCGTCCACGGCGCGGTTAGCATGGTGGACATGGCGCTCAAGGACTTGGCGGACAAGCATGTGGTGCAACTGGACGACGAACGCAAAGCCGCCATGGTCAGCAACCTAATGGTGGTCCTTTGCGGCGAGTCCGAAGTCCATCCCGTGGTGAACACTGGCACCCTCTATACCTGAGCCAACATGGGCCAGCGGAAACCGTTCTTACTGCGGCTTGATCCTGCGCTCTGGCCCGAGCTGGAGGCCTGGGCGCAGGCCGAGTTGCGCAGCGTTAACGGCCAGATTGAATACGTGCTCCGGCAGGCCCTGCAAAAGCGCAAGAGCGCGTCACTTCGCGCCGCGGGCGCTCCCGCAAGCTCAGCGGCGGCGCCCGACCGGGGCCAGCGCGGGGCCGGCCCTTAATGCGCGCGTCACCCATTTGCCCTCATTCACGTTGCCCCATTGCCGATTGCCGATCGCTGATTACCGACCAATGTCCCCTCCCGCCGTCGCCAGCCTGCCAACAGCCTCGCGCAGGAGGCCTCGCGTCGGACATTGGCTCTCAGATTGGGCGTGAAGCGATTTAAATTGACGAGACCATACGGCAATCGCCGGGCGGGCACGATCGTAGTCTCACCGGACACTCGCCGTATGCACACCGTACACACACCGTGGATAACATTTGGCCCCCTTTTCACGTAACCTGCTGTCGCGGCGGGACTTATTAGGAATGGGTCACCAAAAGCACGATATCCAGGTCTCGGCCATTGCCAGACCAGTAAATCGCTGCGGCAGCGGCATCTAGCGAGCCATTGGGAGCATTGGCTCTCTCTCCCCTTCTGTAGTGTCAAGCGTTGAGCGTGGGCGGCAAAACCTGAAGTGATTTCATTTGACGTCGGTTGCGTCCTTCCGAGTCAACGCATTCTTCCTGCCATCAAGCGGACCGGTTTGTGAACAACTTTTTGACGTTTCCCTTGCCAGTCGTCGCGGCACAATTTAGCTTAACGCGAAAAAGTGTGTCACACAGATGCCCGCGGTGGGCGGGAAACCCATTACAATTGACAATATGGTCGCCTTGAAAGTGAAGTTTTCCTTCGGCCGGAGCTCGGCGCGCGCGTTTACGTTGATCGAACTTCTCGTGGTTATTGCCATCATCGCCATCCTGGCCGCGCTGCTGCTGCCGGCGCTGGCGCGGGCCAAGGCGAAGGCGCAGAATGTCACTTGCCTGAATAACATGAAGCAATGGGCTTTGGGCTTCAAGATGTACGCCGATGACTATAACGACCAAGTGCCGGAAGAAGGCAACACGGTCCTGCCAATTTACGATAACGCCAATAAGGAGGCGTGGTACAACGCAGTTGCCCCCTTCATTAGGCAGCCGGCGCTGGTGGATCTCTACAATGCCACCCCGCGGAACCCGCCTTTGCCGGGCAGCCGCACGATCTATTCCTGCCCAACCTGTGCTCAACCCAATAACACCTATGCCGACCCCCCGGACAAGAACCGGGCGTTCTTCATGTATGGTGAAAATGGGCGCATCTGCGTCAACCGCTCCAGCCGGGGCGGCTCGAACACCAAGCTCAGTCTGGTCAAGAAGCCTTCCGAAACCATTCTCGTGGCGGAAGTGGATCCCAATTCGCCGTCGAATACAGGTCCGGCGCAATCCAACTGCACCGGCCAGTACGCCGTTGGGCGCCACGATAGACACGGCAACTTCGCAATGGCTGACGGCAGCGCGCGCTCGGCTCGCACCAACGACTTTATGCGAACCACAGCCGAATCCAATTCGGCCAGCGAGGAATGGAAGATTGAGCGAAAGCTGTATTGGTACCCCAGCGCGGATACGCTGAATTGAGCGCTTAACCCATCGCCTGTGGCCATGCCAGAAGCCTTGTCAACGTCCCGCGCTCGCGAGAATGGCAGCAATTCTCATTATGGCCCTGTCAACCCCCGCCGGGTGAGGGCACCCGGCCTACATTCCCCACAAAACCGCCCTCTTGTGGGCCGGGTGCCCTCACCCGGCGGCCCTGTCTCGTCCATAATGAGAACTGCTGCGAGAATGGACTTGCATCGAGATGGGTTCGCCTCATACTCATTATAGCCTGGGTTACCGGCCATTTTTCTCACAAGCACAGAATTTGACACAACCAAGTTAAGCCCGAACTCCAAACAAAGACCATCCGGCCAAATCCTCATATGAAGAAATTCGTCATAGCCCTCACTATCTTCGCAAGCGCCTTCACCGGCTCTCAGGCGGGAATCATCCTCAATGACACCTTTGACTATAATCCCGATCCAGCTCCGCTTGACCTTGTCGGAGCACCCGGCTCCGCGTGGGTCGCGAACTCCGGAGCGACGTCCGCGCAAGTTGCGACCAACTCGCTTATTGTCACATCTCTCCGAGCCCAGGATGTTTATCGCGCCTGGCAGTCGGGACCGACCGCTTACATGACCAACTCGGCGGCGGTCCTGTATTCCAGTTACACTCTCCATTGCACCTTCCTGCCCAACACGGCTGGAACCTACTTCTCCCACTTCGGCGGGACGAATTGTTTTACCAGCAGCACCGCCACCATCACTGGTCATCGTTGCCGGGTCTATTCCAGCCTGACCAATGGTGTCGGGGGCACCGCGGGTGAGGGACAATGGTATTTGAGTGTCGTCAACACCTCTGGCAGCGCCGAATCTCCCGTTACCAACTCAGTCTGGCCGGCCGCTCTGGACACCAACACCACCTACACCATTGTTACTCGATACGTAGTCGCCACTGGTGAATCCACCCTTTGGGTTGATCCCACCAGCGAGATCAGCGCCAGTGTCATCAACGAGAACCCGCTTCCGTGGGACTGGACGCCAGGCTATTTGGGGGAAGAGTTTCCCAGAAATGGCCCCATTAACATCGGGTTCTACAACTTTCGGCAGGCCAGCGGCGAGGGCACGATGATCATTGACAACCTGAAAGTCGGCACCAGCTTTGCTGACGTGGCCGGGGCGAACACGGCGCCAATTCTTAACGCACCTGTGGCCCAGGCCACGCCCATGAATACAATCCTCGGACCGGTCGGGTTTACGGTCGAGGACGCCGAGACGGCGGCCAGTGCGCTAACCGTTACCGCCACTTCCTCCAACACGGGTTTGGTGCCCGACGGGGAGCCCAATATCGTCCTGACCAGCGATGCGAGCGGCACCAACCGCACGATCACCGTTACGCCGGCGACCGGCCAGCAGGGGTCAACCACCATCACCCTTGCCGTCAGCGACGGGGTGAATTCCACGCCTGGCACGTTCGTCCTGACCGTCGGCGCACCGTCCATTGCCGCGATCCCCAACCAAATCACCACCATCAATACCGCCACTCCAGCCATTCCCTTCACCGTTAGTGACGCGGAGAATGACACGCTGACGGTGTCCAAGGACTCCTCGAACCCGACGCTGGTGACGACGAGCGGGATTAGCGTGAGCGGCAGTGGCTCCAACCGCACGGTGGCCATCACCCCGGAGGCGAACCAAACCGGCGTCGCGATCATCACGCTTACGGTGGGCGACGGCTTCAACACGGCCAGCACCAGTTTCACCGTCACCGTCAGTCCGTCGCTCGGCGTCATCTTCTCCGAGCCCTTCGACTACCCCGACGGCCAGCTCTACGGCAGCGGCTTGTGGCCGTGGGCTCACGCCAGCCCGACCGGCACCAACTTCGGCCAATTGCAGGTCACCAACGGCCAGGCTCAACTAAGCCGCTCGCAAGCCGAGGACGTCGCGGCGCCTTTGACCGGGGGACCATTCAGCTCCAGCCAGGGCGTCGTCTTCTACACCGGCTTCCAGGTCCTCTTCACGGAACTGCCCTCCAGCGGCGGCAGTTACTTCATCCACTTCAGAGACTCGGACACCGGCACTACTTTCCGCGGGAAGGTGTTCGCCAACACGAGCGGCGCCGCACCCGGACAATTCCGCCTCGGCGTCTCGAGTTCGGCCAACGTCCCCAGCCCGCAGTTTGGCAGAGAATTGCTTCTCAACCAGCCGTATATCGTTGTGACCCGCTACAATGCCGGCACAGGCGAAACCCGCCTCTGGGTCAACCCCACCTCCGAATCGAGCCCGAGTGTGGACTCCACTGACACTCCGCTGACCTCCCAAGTCGGCTCGATTGGCTTGCGCGAAGACAGCGGCATCGGAGTAAACTACATTGACAACCTTGTGATCAGCACCTCGTTCGCTGATGTCGTGCCCGCAATTGTTCGGCCTGCGCTGACCACCGAGGTGGACAACCTGGGCAACCTCATCGTAAGCTGGAACAACGGGTTCTTCGCTCTCCAGAGCGCAACCGACGTGTCCGGCCCGTACGCCGACATCCCGGGCGCCACCAGTCCCTACACCAACACGATTAGCGGACAGCTTTTCTTCCGGGCGCGATACTAGGTCGGCCCAGCCTAAACTCCGTTGCTTTCAAGAGGACGGCCCTCGGGCCGTCCTTTCTCTTTAGGCTGTATCTGTGGCGAGCCACTTGTACACTCGCAAGTGGTTACCGTGAGATGGCCGCGCCGTTCGCGGCCCGGAATCTATGGCGAAGCGCAATCCGAAGAGGCCACGGTCGGCAGCGGCACCCCGCCCGGTGGCACCCCGACCGATGCCCGAACCTCGTCTCCTCCCGCGGCCGGCCGGCAGCGCAATCGCTCTTTGCCTGCTACTCGTTGGGCTGGTTGCTTTGGGATTCCTCCCCACACTTGGCAACGGCTTCGTGAACTTCGATGACACCGTCTATGTTTACGAGAATGCACATGTGCAGGGCGGGGTGACCTTGGCGGGCATTCGCTGGGCATTCACTAATCTGGAAGCGGGCTTTTGGCATCCCCTGACGTGGCTGTCAATCATGCTGGATTGCCAGCTCTATGGCATGCGGGCGTGGGGCCATCACCTGACCAGCGTGCTGCTGCACGCCGCCAACACTACCTTGCTCTTCGTGCTGTTCCGGCACATGACGGGCGCGACCTGGCGCAGTTTCGTCGTGGCGGCCTTGTTCGGGCTGCACCCCCTCCATGTGGAGCCGGTGGCCTGGGCCGCGGACCGCAAAGATGTCCTGTGCACGTTGTTCTGGCTGCTCACGATCTTGATTTACGTGCGCTATGTTGAGGCAAAGAAGAGACGAAGGCCGGGATCGGCCTTCCAGCTCCCATCCTCCGCCTGCTATCTGCTATCTCTCTTGTTCTTCGTCTGCGGCCTGATGAGCAAGACGATGGTCGTGACACTGCCGCTCATCCTGCTCTTGCTCGACTGGTGGCCCTTGCGGCGGTTTCAGCATAAGACTCAAGACTCAGGAAACCAAACCCTCGGTCCGTTGCTCCTGGAGAAGCTGCCATTCCTGGCCGTCGCGTTGGCTGGAGGCTTCCTGACCATACTGGCCGAGAGGGGAATCGGCGCCCTTGCCACCACCACCCGGATTCCCGTCACCGATAGGGTCGCCAACGCGGTTCTTTCCTGCGTGCGATATCTGCTGCAGACCGCCTGGCCGCGTGATCTCGCCGTGTTCTATCCCTACCCCGCGACGTTCTCAGTCTGGTCGGTCGCTGGGGCCGCGCTGCTGCTCGCAGCGGGTTCGGCTTTCGTGTGGCGGGCCTCCCGCACGTGCCCGTGGTTTTGTTTCGGCTGGGCCTGGTATCTGGTAACGCTGCTGCCGGTGATTGGATTGATCCAGGTCGGCAGTCACGCGCACGCGGATCGCTACACCTATATCCCGCTGATTGGCATCTTCACACTGCTGGTCTGGGGGGCTTGCGACTTGGCCGCGAGATGGCGTTACCGGACCGCCGCCTTGTCCACAGTCGCCGTGCTGGTAATCAGTCTTTGCATGATCTTCACCCGGCACCAGGTTGCCTATTGGAGGAATACTGAGACGCTTCTCGGGCATGCGATCGCCGTTACCAGGGATAACGCGCTCGCCTGCAACAATCTCGGCACGGCGCTCGCCAGCCAGGGGCGGCTGGAGGAGGCCATCGGGTTCCTGCGCGAGGCCGCAAGGTTAAATCCCGACGACGCCGGCGCGCACGATAACCTGGGTGCCGCGCTCGCCAGGCAGGGACGTTTGGACGAGGCCGTCCACTACTTGCGCGAGGCGGTCCGGTTGAACCCCGCCCACGCCGGCGCACGTAACGACCTGGGCGCCGCCCTGGGCCAACAAGGGCGGCTGGAGGAGGCCCTGGAGCAATTACAACTGGCGGTGGAGTTGGCGCCCGGGGATGCGGGCGCCCACTGTAATCTGGGAGACGCTTTGGCATCACTGGAGCGCTTCGACGATGCTATCCGCCAATACCAAACGGCCATTCGAATTAGACCCAACTACCCCGAAGCCTGCTGCAACCTGGGCATCGCACTGGGGAGAACAGGGCGGCTGGACGAGGCGATCAACCGTTTTCAGGAAGCCCTCCAACTCAGACCCGATTACCCCGCCGCCCGGAACGGATTGCGCGCCGTTCTTGATCTCAAGGCTGCCACCGCGGGTCCGGCTGCGCCCGTGATCGAGCCGTGAGATCGTATATGCTTTCTGCTTGATCCAATCGCCTCGGGTGAGGATGCTGGAAGCCAGTTGCTTCTCTATCGAACGGAAGGATGTGTCATGAAGAAAGTGTGGTCTAACGAATGGTTCAAGCACCAGCGGGCCAATCTACTCCGCGCGGCGAGTCTTGTGCTGCTCGGTCTTCTGGCAGCCGGTTGTTCGCCGGCCAAGCGGGAAAAGGTGATCCTCTGCGGCTCGAATACCATCGGGGAGGAATTGATCCCCCGCCTGATTGCCGAATACCGGAAGGACCATCCCGGAGCAGCATTTGAAACCGAATTCAAAGGCACGACGTACGGGTTCGGGGCCCTGCTGGTCGGCCGCTGCGATATCGCCGCGGCTTCCCGCGATGCGTCCACGAACGAAGTCACGCTGGCTCGGAACAACGCGATCGAGTTGCACAATGACATGATCGGCACCTACTGCGTGGCGGTCGTGGTCAATGCCGGCAGTCCGGTCGCCGACCTGACGCGCGAGCAGATCAGGGATCTCTTCACCGGCGCCGTCAAGAATTGGAAAGAGGTGGGCGGGCCGGATGCAGCGGTTCATCTCTTTATCCGTCACCCCGTTTCGGGCACTTATCTTGGCTTTCAGGAATTGGCCATGGACAACAAGCCTTATGCTCTTACGGCCAAGACCTGCACGAACTACACGGACATCGTCCGGGCGGTGGCGGCCGACCCGAGTGGGATTGGCTATGCGAGCCTCCAATTGGCGACCCAAGCCGGCATCAAAGCCGTCTCGGTCGGCGGCGTTCCGGCCACCGTTGCCTCGGTGAAACAGGGTAAGTATCCCTACGCGCGCACCCTGTGGCTTTACACTAATAAGGCTGCGGAAGCGCCCGCGGCACGCGAGTTCCTGGACTTTGTCCAATCTTCCCGCGGCCAGCAGATTCTGGATCAGGCGGGGTTTATTCCAGCCAAGTGAGCCGTCTGGCGCAGGTGTTTTCTGTAATACCCGATGAGAACCCCCGTCTTCGCCATCCTGACGGCTGTGTTTTTCTGCGCGGGGCTATTCCGCGTGCCGGTCTGCGCTCAGATCTACATCAGTTCCCTGCCCGGCGGCTCCTACATGCAGGACTTCGACTCGCTGGCTGGCTCTGGAACGAACACGTGGATTGACAATGCGACGCTCGCGGGTTGGTACGCTGCCAAGTCGAGCGGCACGCCCACGAGCTTCACGAATTATGCCGCTGGCAAAGGCACTGCCACCACGGGCGCGCTTTATAGTTTCGGCGATTCCGAATCGGGTGAACGCGCGCTGGGGTCACTCGCCTCCGGGAATGCCAACATTGGCCACATTGCCTATGGCGTCCGATTTGCCAACGACACGGGCTCGGACATTACCAGCATCGTTATCATCTACACCGGCGAGCAGTGGCGCAACAGCGGTGTTGCGGCGGCCCAAACGTTGGCCTTTTCCTATCGCGTCAGCGCTACGTCGATCACCAGTCCTGAGCCGGCAGCCGTAGGTTCCTGGATACCTTTCACCGCGCTGAACTTTACTACCCCGACTATCAGCCCGCCCACCGGTGCCTTGGACGGAAACGCCGCGGCCAACCGGCAGGTATTTTCCGGCGTGCTGCTGACGGGTGTGGCGGTCCCCGCTGGGTCGGAGATCTTCCTGCGCTGGCGGGATGCTGACGACTCCGGCAACGATCATGCCGTAGCCATTGACGACCTGATTGTGGACTTCAGCGGCGGGACCATCGCGACCAACGCGCCCACCTATGCTTTGGTCACCCCGCTCGCTCAAACCAACAAAGCCGGAACGATGGTCTCGCTGACCGCCACCAGCGACGGCTACCCCTCCATCTCGCTCTCCTACCAATGGCGCAAGGACGGCGCTCCCTTGAGTGACACCGGCAACGTCTCGGGCTCCGCCACCCCGACCCTCACGGTGACCAACCTGCTGGCCGCCGACGCCGGCAGCTACGACGTCATCGTCGCCAATGCAACCGGGTCGGTAACCAGTGATGCCGCCACTGTGACGGTTATTGATCCGGCCATCCATTCTCAGTCGGCGAACCAGGCCCGGCTGGGAGGCGAGAGTGTTACTTTCACCGTCACCTCCAAGGGCACCCCGACGCTCACCTACCAGTGGTGCTTTGACAACATACCGATTTCAGGAGCAACCGGCAGCGCCCTGGCCCTTTTGGAGCTCGAGGCCGCCGATCAGGGCACCTACACCTGCTGGGTGACGAATGCCTTCGGAGCCAGCGTCGCCTGCGCCCCCATCGCCCTCACAGTGACCGTATTGCCCAGCGTCACGCTCGCCCTGTGGGATTTCAATGACACCAACGCGCCCCTCGTGTCGCCGCCGCCTGCTTTCGGGTCCGGCAGTGCCTCGTTGCTGAACGGCGTGAGGTCGAGCTTCGTCACCGGCGCCTCGGCCGATCCCGGGGGCACCAACCAGGCCTGGAACACCACGGGCTATCCGGCTCAGGGCATCAGCAATCAAACCGCGGGGGTGCAGTTCAACGTCAGCACTTACGGTTACCAGAACATCCTGCTTCGCTGGCACGAGCGCCATAGTTCGACCGGCAGCAAGTACACTCGCCTTCAATACACCACCGATGGCCTGACCTTCACCGACCTGGACCTCAACATGATGCCTACGGCCGACACCTTCGTCCAGTTGGCCTGCGGCCTATCGGCGCTCCCGGCCGTGAACAACAACCCCAACTTCGCCTTTCGCATCGTCAGCGAGTTCGAGAGCGGCTCCAATCCCAACTACGTCGGAACGTACGGCAGCTACGGTACTGGCGGCACGATTCGTTTCGATCTCGTGAACGTCTATGGCGACCCGTATAACGCGGGGACCTTGGCGCCCACCACTATCAGCAACCTCAGCGGCACGACGCTGGCGTATGGGGGCGGCAGCGGCTCGCAGTTTGTCCTGCTGCAGTCCGGGAGCGCTGCCGCTCCGCTGAGCACCTGGACGCGCGTGCACACCAACTTCACCACGCCCGGGACCTTTAGCGTCCCGGCGGCTTCCAATAACGCGGCGTTTTTTGTCATCAAGAGCGAGTAAAGCTCGGTAACGTGTCGAACATGAATGCAGTAAACATCGCAGTGGTGCCCGTGGCGGGATTGGGCACGCGCCTCCTGCCCGCCACCAAATCACAGCCCAAAGAGATGCTCCCCGTGGGGCGCAAACCCGGGGTGCAGTATGTGGTCGAGGAATTAACGCGCGCCGGCATGAAGCGGCTTCTGTTTGTCACGGGGCCGGGCAAGACCTCGATCGAGAACCACTTTGACCTCAACGATGAGCTGATCCAGGAGTTGCGGGAGACGGGCAAGGAGGATTTGCTGGAGGAACTGGAGTTCGAGCGCGCGCCGGTGCAGTACTTCTATACGCGCCAGCGCCAGTTGCTGGGCCTGGGACACGCGGTGCTTTGTTCGGAGCCGTTTGTGGGCGGCCTGCCCTTTGTGGTGGCCCTGGGAGATTCCATCATCGGCCTGCACGCCCAAAGCGACATCGTCGGCCGCATGACCCGCTGCTTCGCCGAGAGCAAGGCTGAGGCGGTGATCGCGTTTGAAGAGGTGCCAAGCAACGAACTGCACAACTACGGCGTGGCCAAACCCAAGCACGGCGGCGAAGTGTTCGAGCTCGCAGATGTCGTGGAAAAACCCAGCGCGCAGGAGGCCCCCAGTAATCTGGCGATCGCCGCCCGCTACGTCTTCGCTCCCTCCATCTTCTCCGCCTTGCAGCGGACTCCCCCGGGCAAGGGCGGCGAAATCCAGTTGACCGACGCCATCCGGCTGGTCATTCAGCAAGGAGGCAAGGTCCTGGGAATGCGCCTGCGCCAACAGGAGCGCCGCTTCGACATCGGGAACTACGACGCCTACTTCCGGGCTTTTGTCGAATTTGCGCTGGCGGACGAGAAGTACGGCGCGTCGCTCCGCGAGTTCTTGAGAGAATTGCTCAATGAACATCATTCGTAAGCGCGCTTATTCACGCGCCGGGTTGATCGGTAATCCTTCGGACGGTTACCACGGCAAAACCATTTCGCTCATCGTCCGGAACTTCTGGGCGGAGGTGGTACTCTACGAATGGGATACCCTGGACATTGTACTGGCGGAAGACGACCGCGCCCGCTTTGCCTCCATTTACGACCTGGCCAAGGACGTCAAACTCCACGGCTATTATGGGGGGATTCGACTGATCAAGGCGACGATCAAACGGTTGGTGGACTATTGTCAGAGCTGCACTATCAACCTGCACAGCCGCAACTTCTCGATCCGCTACCAAACCAACATCCCGCGGCAGGTGGGCATGGCCGGCTCGAGCGCCATCATCCTGGCCACACTCCGGTGCCTGATGGAGTTCTATGGCGTGCAAATCCCGAGAGAATTGCAGCCGAGCTTCGCGCTCCCTATTGAACGCGAGGAACTGGGAATCACGGCGGGCTTGCAGGATCGCGTCGCCCAGGTTTACGAAGGCCTGGTCTATATGGATTTCAGCAAGGCCTGCGAACGCACCGTGGACGGGATGCCAACCTATTACTACGAGCCGCTGGACCCTGCGCTCCTCCCGGGGATCTACCTATCCTACCACACCGACTTCAGCGAGCCGACCGAGATTTTCCACAATGACATTCGTGGGCGCTACAATCGCGGTGAAGAGAAAGTGGTGCGGGCGATGGAGCACTGTGCGGACCTGGCCGCACGAGGGCGCGAAGCCCTGTTGCACCGCGATTACAAAGAGCTGGGCCGGCTAATGGACGAGAACTTCGACACGCGGCGCAGTATATACAGACTGCCACCCTGGCAGGTTGAGATGGTGGAAGCGGCGCGTCAATGCGGCGCCAGCGCCCAGTTTTCAGGTTCGGGAGGCGCCATCATCGGCATCTATACCGACGAAACCATGTTCGAGAAGGTAAGCGGCCGTCTGGCGGCCCTGCATTGCCGCACCATCAAGCCCGAGGTCGTCGCCTGACGCCGATTCGGACCCGCGGTCCTCCGCCGCCGGTCCGGGACTACCCCGCCTTGCCGACAGGCTTCCCCGAAATTCGGCGCAGGCCATCCTGGTAGAACATCTTCACGGGCGCACCGCCCATGGCGATGGCGCACCAGGCAGCCTCGTCGAGTTCCGCCGGGGTGATCCCCAGCTCGCGCGCCCGGGCATAATGCGCGTCAAAGCAAGGATGACATTGACTCTGCACCACGAGGCTGAAGAGGATGAGTTCCTTGGCCTTCTCACTCAACGCGCCCGGACCCTGCGCCAAACGCATGAACGCCCCGAAAGCTCGCTGGGTTTCGCCCGCTGAGCCAGGTTGAGCAGCTTGGACTTCGAAGATGTCCGCGCAGCATCCCGCCGCGTGCGAGTCGGGGTTTGAAGATGATGAGTTCATATCGGCAGTGACAGGGATGGCCGCGTCGGCAATTGTCTTGTGGAAACCTGCGTCCACTGGAGCGTCGCCACGCTTTGTGGTTCCGGTGGAGTTAATGACGGTGATCCGCCCATTGGATGGGGCAACAAATGAGCCAATCAGAGAGCCTCTGACGCCACGCTCCGCCAGGGCGCGCAGCAATTGCTCCAGGCGTTCCGGCGCACTCGCGATTAACAGACCACCGGACGTTTGCGCATCGCAGCCCAGGTGAATAAGGGCTTCGTCCACCCCGGGGGCAACCTCCAGGTCTGCGCCCAGGAACTCTCGGTTCCGTTCCACCGCGCCCGGAATGATGCCTTCGCGAAACGCCTCCAGTGTGCCGTCGAACGCCGGGAGGTGGTCCGCAGCAATCTGCGCCGTCAGCTTGCTCTGCCGCGCCAGGCGCAGGAGATGTCCGAAGAGGCCAAAGCCCGTCACGTCGGTGCAAGCCGAGGCGCCGGCGGCCTTCATCGCTTCGGCAGCGGCGCGGTTCAGCGCCGCCATGGACGCCTCGGCAGCGGCCAAGCCCGCGCCTGGGGCGCGCCCCAATTGCTGGCAGAATGACAGCACGCCGGTCCCCAGCGGCTTGGTCAGCACGAGCCGGTCGCCCGCCCGCGCCTGCTCCAGCGCGGCGGCCACTGCGGGGTCAATCACACCCGTGATGGCAAAGCCGAGTTTGATCTCGTCATCCTTGATGCTGTGGCCTCCCACCAGCGCCACGCCCGCCTCGGCGAGCGTCTCCATCGCACCGGTCAGCATGCGGTACATGATCTCGCCGTCGAGCGTTTCCGACGGAAAGGCGAGGATGCTCAGCGCCGTGCGCGGTTCCCCCCCCATGGCGTAGATGTCGGACAGGCAGTTCGCCGCGCAGATGCGGCCGAACAGGTGCGGATCGTCAACGCAAGGCGTGAACACATCCACGGTCTGAACCAGGCACAGGTTGTCGGCAATCCGGTAGATTGCGGCATCGTCCGCCGCCGCCAGGCCGGAAATGACGGCGGGGTCCTTTACTTCAGGCAGGCGCCGGAGCACTGCCTCCAGGTCCGCCGGAGAAATCTTGGAAGCGCAGCCTGCGTTGCGCACCAGTTGGGTGAGCTTCAATTGGGAAACATCCACTGGGTCCGGACGTTCGCCCGCGCAAGGGCAGATGCCCTGGTCCCGAAAGACGTCGCACGGGCAATCCCGGCGCGGGTCGCAGATGCAATGGCCCAGGCGCATGGAGCGCTCCATGACCCGCCGTCTCTTTTCTAGGTCGGGTTTCAGAAGCAGATGCCTGGCAGGTTCACGCGGCGCGATGGGATGCCGAAAGCGTCTCAGCCGCCTGTTGCTCCTCCCGCAAGGCGGCGTCCGTCTCCTGAGGATTCGCCAACGCATGGGCGAGGGCTGCGTAGATCTGTTGAAGCGAGAGAGAGCCAAGCACGCTAAGAATCTCCTCTGGAGAATAGCCGAGCTTGTAGTAGCCAGCCACCCGATGGACCGGCACGCGCGTTCCGGCTATTCGCGCCCGCCCGCCACAAATGCCTGGCGTGATCTCAATCATTGAGCCAATGCTCATGCGCTAAGGCTACGATGTCCCACTCCTCCCGGCAAGCCTGACCCGGCACTGATAAGCTGCCGGTTCCTGTTGGACACTTAATTGCACCCCCTTGGATCTTCTAGGACGCCCTCTGATGTGATGACCTTTGCATGGCCTGTTTCGCCTCGACCCCAGGCGTGCGGTCGTGCCCGGAACGGACGGTGAAGCGCAGTTTATCCAGATAATCCAGCAAGGGCACAGCGTATTTTCGACTCACCCCCAGCGCGTCGCGGAATGCCATGGTCGAAAAGGAGGGCTTCTGAGCAAACAGCCGCAGGACGACTGCTTTGGCGGATTCGAGCGCGTCATGGTGAACGAAGGTTCGGGCGTCCAACCGTACCAGCACGGCGCGCTCCGCCAGCAAGCCCAGAGCCTTCTCTACCCGCGGCAGGGGCTGGCCCAGGGAGGCGGCCAATTCCGCTGCCGTTGGCCCGGCCCAGCCAGCCTTTTGGAAGGCGGCGGCGACCTGCTCGGCGAGCCGCTGCTCGGGGTCGGCCAACTGCGCGCGCCAGCCGGGCTCCGCGAAGACCGTGCCGACACGTTCCAGTTGCCCGGCCCGAATGAGCGACCCGGTCGCCAGGTCAAGAATCTCTCCACTGCCGCCCACGGCGGCCAGCAGTTCCTCGCGACTCAGGCCCGAACGTTGCGGGTTGGCTCGATGAAAGGATTGAGCCGCGGCAAGAATCCTGGTTGCCGTTTCCTCCAGCAGGACACGGGGCGCCAAGCCACCACTAGTCGTTTGCACGATCCGACCCTCCGCGCGCAGCGATTCCACCATAGCCGCCAACTCCTCCGCGCGCAGCAAACACTTGGTCAGCAGCTCACCCGGCTGCAGAAGCTCGCTGCTTTCCCGCAGGATGAGTTCGCACCAGCGCGCCGGATCGCCCAGCGCATCCCGGCGCGCGGCCAGGGCCTTCAACGTCCACGGCTTCTTGCGGCGCAGACGCGCGTTGCTGGTCCCGAGGATGCGCCCGCCGCCGATGGTTACGAGGCCACCCTGGCCCTCCGCGGCCACATTGGCACGGAGCACAAAACGATCCCCCGGCGCCAGTGGCAACGGCTCGGCCAGGCGCAACTGGACCATTTGCGACTGCCCGGCAGTCATCTCCGTGGACTCGAGCATCGCCACCCGCGCCAGCACCGACGCCGTGCCCACGTGCAGATGCGCTTCCACGAAATCCTCCACCTTGCTTTTCATCGAGCCCAGGATGCGCAGCTCTGCCTCCGCCATACTTACGGCGGAGAGGGCATCCGACCCGCAGAGGACCATGCCGCGCCGCAATGCCTCATGGTCCAGTTCAGGCAGGTTCAAGGCGACACACTCGCCCGCCCGTGCCTCGTTGGCATCGGCGCCATAGACCTGCATCCGCCGCACATGACTGCGCGAGCCCGGGGGCAGCAACCTGAGTTCATCGCCCACCCGCACATGGCCCTGCGTCGGGATGCCGGTGACCACCGTGCCTGACCCCCGAATCGTGAACACATCCTCCACCCAGAGTCGGAACACGCCGCTGCTGGACCGATCTTCGCAGGCGCTCACGACCTGGTTCAGCGCATCAAAGAAGCCATCGAAGCCCTCCCCCGTGAGGTTCGAGATCGGGCAGATGGGCGCGCTGGCCAGAAACGTTCCGGCCAGAAGCCGACGCAGTTCCTCGCTGACCTCCTGCCGCCGGGCCGGCTCAACCAGGTCAATCTTGGTCAGCGCCACCAGCCCGTGCCGGACGCCCATCAGCGTGAGGATATGCAGGTGTTCGTGGGTCTGCGGCATGATGCCATCGTCTGCCGCCACGACAAAGATGACCACATCCAGACCGTGCGCGCCGGCGACCATGTTGCGGATGAAATCCACATGCCCGGGCACATCCACCACGCCCACGATGCGGTTATCGGCCAGGCGGCAGGGAGCAAAGCCCAGGTCAATGGTCAGGCCGCGCTGCTTCTCCTCGGCGAGCGTGTCGGTCTCGCAGCCGGTGAGCAGCTTGACGAGGGCGGTCTTGCCGTGGTCCACGTGCCCGGCGGTGCCGAGCATGATGTTCTTACGTCCGCTGCTCAAGGTGTAGTCGCCCAAAGGCCGCCACGATGGCGGGCACCTGAGCGTCGGTAACCGTTCTCGTATCCAGGCAGACCTGCTCGTCCTCAATCCGGCTGAAGATGCACGCCACATCGAGACGCAAGCGGCGCGCCACCTCGGATGCGCTAAGGCCGGGCACCGACACGCTGACCCTGACACTGGGGAGGGCTTCAGTCGGCAAGGACCCGCTGCCGAGATAAGCCGTGCTCGCTTCCACATTCGCAGCCAGCCCGGGCACAGCCTGGACCAGGCCATCGGCCAGGGTTTTCGCGCGCCCGCGCAACGCGCCCACCGGCGAACATATCATCCGATAGGTCGGATGCTCGCGGCGGAGCAGCTCAGGGCTGCGAAACAGGTGCAACGTCCGCTCCAACACCATCAGGCATGTCTTGTCCACCCGCAGCGCGCGCATGAGCGGATGCTTGCGCAGCCGGTCAATGAGGGGCTTGCGCCCGACAATGATCCCGGCCTGGCCGGCGCCGATGAGCTTGTCGCCGCTGGACAACACCACGTCCGCGCCGGCTTCGATAGACTCCCGGATGGTCGGCTCGTGAGGCAGCCCAAACTGCTCCAGCGCAACCAAGGCCCCGGCGCCCAGGTCATCTATCATGATCAATCCACTCCGGTGCGCCAACTCGGTGAGCTCGGCCAAACCAACCTCGCTCGTAAAACCCACCACGCGGTAGTTGCTGGGATGCACCCGCATGATAGCAGCGGTATTCGGGGTGATGGCGTTTTGATAATCCTTCAGGTGCGTCCGGTTGGTCGCGCCGACTTCGACCAGGCGCGCCTGGCTCTGAGCCATCACTTCCGGCAGCCGAAATGACCCGCCAATCTCGATCAGTTGGCCACGCGAGACAATGACCTCTTTCTGCGCGGCCAAGCCCGCCAGCACCAGCATCGTGGCCGCGGCGTTGTTATTGACCACGGTGCCCGCTTCCGCGCCCGTGAGTTCGGTGAGCACATACTCCACCAACTCGTCGCGCTCGATCCGTTCGCCGCCCTGGCGGTCAACGGCCAGCGTGCAGTAACCCTTCATCTCGCCCACAATCGAGTCCACCACGCCACCGGGCAAGACCGCCCGGCCCAGGCCGGTATGCAGGATGACGCCGGTGGCATTGATCGCTTCCCGGAGATGTGGCGTGGTTGCCTGCGTCAGCAACTCCGCGGCTTGGGCTAACACTGCCTCCGCAGTCACCAGCTCCGGCCCGCATGCGCCGGCTGACTCCTCGAGCACTTGCTTTCGCACCCGGGCGGCAGCCCCCCGCAGGCAATCCGTCACCATCGGGAGCGGGTGCGACTGCAACCACGCGGCAACCGCCGGCGCCTTCAACAGCTCGGTGATCGGCGGAATGCGTTTCAGCAACTCCTGCTTCGGCTCCGCGGGCATAGGCATTGCTCGATAGCAGGCAGTTCGAGATCCGTCTGACTTTGACCGGGGGCGCTATTTCCGCTTCAGGTAATACGGCCACCGCTTGGTCGAAAGCCGGCCCTTGACGGTTGCGCGGACCTCACTTGCCCCGCCAGTAAAGGTAACGACCTGGGTGTTGGTCAGAGCGCCATTGGGAGTGTAGGCGATCGTGACCACCTGGGCCTCGTTTCGCCTCAACTTGTAATTGGCGCCCGAGAGAATCTTGAACGGAGGTGGCACCGTGGCCTTCCCCACCAGCGTGCCGCTGCCGACATTCTCCACGAGGATGCTGTTGGTCGCGGACTCCTTTTTACGGAGCACCCCGAAATCAATGGCCGTCGGCGAGACGACAATGAACGGGCTGGTAAATAGAGTGTCGGCGCCGGCGGCGCACAGGCAACCCAGCGCAACGAACAATCCGGCAAAGGCGGCTCGCTTCTTCATGGTTTGCAGCTTTCTCTTTATGGTCTGTTCCAGGTCCTGCCCCATTCCCATAGCAGGATTGTGCACATCCCGTCAACACCCATCGCCGAGCCATCGCCACCGTAGCAGCCGACGTGAGGAGGCTCTGACTCTTCGGCATCTGCGAAATGAGCCTCCTCACGTCGGCTGCTACCCTTCTCACCCGGCTAAGCCGGCTTCGCGATCAAATCATAGTCGGTGTGGCCGATGACGTTGACGTGGGCGAATTCGCCCAGCGGCAACGACCCGTGCACATAGACCCGCCCGTCAATATCCGGCGCGTCGGCCTCGCCGCGCGCAACCAGATAACGGCCCTTGAGCTGGACCACACGCTCATCCTGGCCGCGGATCAGCCCATGTTCCCAGGAGCTGATGCGGGCGTTCCGCAGCTCCTTCGCGCTGGCCGCTTGCTCGACGAGCACCCGGAGGGTGCGGCCTACGAAGGATTCGGCCACCCGCACCGCAACTTCGTGTTGCGCCGCCATCGCCAACTCGCGCCGTTGTCGCCTGACCCGGTCGGGAACCTGGCCGGCCATGCTGCCCGCGCGCGTGCCTGCTTCCTGCGAATACGCAAACACGCCCAGGCGCTCGAACCTCGTCGCGCGGATGAAATCCAGCAGCGCTTCAAAATGCGCCGTCGTCTCGCCGGGAAACCCGACGATGAACGTGGTTCGCAGCGCAATGCCCGGAATGCCGGCCCGAATGCGGCCAAGCAGGTCCAGGATGTATTGCTGCGAAGTCTCCCGCCGCATCCGCTCCAGCATGTTCTCGTGAATATGCTGTAGGGGGATATCCACGTAGCGCGCGACCTTCGGGCACTCGGCAATGGTTTGGATCAGCGCGTCGGTCCAGTGCGCCGGATGGGTGTAAAGGAGGCGTATCCAGAAGTCCCCGGGCAAGGCATTCAGCTCTCGCAGCAAGGTGCAGATGGTGGGGGTCTCGGCCGGAAGCGATTTCACCGCGGCGCTGAACTTGCCGGGCGCAGCAATCGCCTGGCTGCGGTTAGGGCGCAGGTCCAGCCCATAGTAGGTCGAATCCTGCGATATGAGATTCAACTCCTTAACTCCGTCAGCAACCAGCGCCCGGGCTTCCGCCACGAGGTCGGTCTGCTGCCGGCTCCGGTGGGCGCCTCGCATGCGCGGAATGATGCAAAAGCTGCACGGGTGGTTGCAGCCCTCGGCGATCTTCACGTAAGCGAAATGCCGCGGCGTAAGCCGAAAGCGAGGCGTCGCACAGTCCGGGATGTAATGAGGACGGGGGTTGACCTCGATCAAGGGAGCGGATCGGGGGGGCGTGTTGCGTGTTGCGTGTTGCGTGCCGGGCGCAACGACCGTCTTGGTGTTGCCAGACTTATCCGTGCCCCGAAAGGTTTCACCGTCTGTCCGCGGAGAGCCTACTCGCCCTGCTTCCAACTCCACCAACCGCCCAGCGACTTCTGACTTTCGCCTTCGGACTTCGGACTTCGGACTTCGGACTTCCGGCCCCTCTCCTCTGCCCTCCGCCCTCTGTCTTCTGTCTTCCGTCTTCTGTCCTCTGTCCTCCGTCTTCTGTCTTCTGTCTTCCGTCTTCTGTCCTCTGGTCGTCTCGACCCTTTCAGCCCTCCGCGCCAGCGCCTGCCTGACGATGGCCGTGATCTGCGTGACCTGGTCAATGCCAATGAACGCATCCACCTCCGGCAACAGCTTCGGCAGTTCCTCCCGGAAGCGCTGCGGCAGGCAGCCGGAAACGATCAGCCCCTGCCCCCGGTTGCTCGCCTCGCGCAGGTCCGCCGATTCGAGAATGGTATCCACGCTCTCCTCCTGCGCCGAGTCAATGAACGAGCAGGTGTTCACAATCACCACGTCCGCCTGGCAGGCATCGTTGGTAATCTCGACCCCATCGCGCAGCAGCGTGCCGACCATGACCTCGGCGTCCACGAGGTTCTTCGCGCACCCGAGCGAGATCAGGCCCACGCGCACCGGGCGCTCTGTTGCATCCGCTTTCATCAAAGACCGCTCACCCTAAGCCATGCGTCAGACCAGGGCAACCGCGCGGTCCGCGCAGGCAGCAATTCGCATCCCCGTCCCGAAACCCGTCCGCGAGCCCAACCGATGTAATCTGGAGCCCTTTAAGCCAGAAACGCCAGAAACAACGCTATATCTTGTGCTCGCGCACGGACTGCTGACACTACAGGTAGTGTGGCGCGACATGAAGTTGCAATGTTTACCGCTTGAATATGGACAGTTCATAA
>CAZVFC010000057.1:0-59567 GCA_964625855.1 uncultured Verrucomicrobiota bacterium
CGGTTTCGCTGTCTCAAAGTCTCTCAGCACCCTTTTCGGAGAACCTCTAGCCAGGGTTGTGTCGCATACCAGGCCTGAGCCTCGGCTGGTGTCCACTGACGGCTCTTCGGCGCGACCGCTCCGCGAGGCGTGGTCGTGCAGGCAGTCAGGCAAACCAATAGTACGATGGATGGCAGGTGTTTCATAGTCAGGATCAATGCTTTGGTTTCGGCCGGTTTACTTCGGTTGGGTCTCTTTCCAGCCGCCCAGCGGCAGGACATTGGCGCGTGAGGCCCAGGCATCCCACTTGGCCGACAACCGCCGGACCGCCTCGGGATGCCGCGTGGCCAGGTCGTGCATTTCCGTACGGTCTTTTTCCATGTCGTAGAGCTCCCAAGGCTGATCCGCCTTGGCAACGAGTTTCCATTGGCCTTCGCGGACGGCGCGGTTGCTTTCGTGTTCCCAGAACAGCGGCGCGGCACGCTTAAAAGGCCGGCCCTGGAAAGCCGGCGCCAGCGAGATGCCTTCCATGGGCTTGATCGGCCGGCCTTGCCATTCGCGCGGATAGGCGGCCCCCGACAAATCCACACAGGTCGGCATCAGGTCAATCAGGTGTCCGGCTTGCGTTTCGAGCTTGCCGCGGCGCGCGGCCGGGATGCCCACGGGCCAGTGCACGATCAACGGCGTGCTGATGCCCCCTTCATGCACCCAATGCTTGTATTCCCGGAACGGGGTGTTGCATACATTGGCCCAGTCCCGCCCGTAGGCGATGTAGCTGTCTGCGGAGCCGGGCATGATCTGCCGGCCGGACTTCACCGCTCGGCCGTCGCGGGTCTGCATCGGCAGCCGGATGCGGGTTTGAAGGGCGTCGGGGCTCATGGGCTTCAGCTCGGCAGCGGGCGGCTCCGGCAAGCGAGTGCGGCCCATTTCCTCGGCGCAAGCGCCGTTGTCGTTCAAATAGAAGATAAGGGTGTTGTCGAAGCAGCCCGAACGCTTGAGTTCGGCCACAATGCGCCCGATGCCCTGGTCCATGTTGTCAATCATCGCCGCAAAGACCTCCATGCAACGAGCCTCCCAGTCCTTTCGTTTCACGGCGCCCCAATCGCCGACCGTGGGGGCGCAATCCCAATTGACGTCAATCAGCCCGAGCTTCCTGAGCCGCTCCAGGCGCGCCCGGCGAATGGGCTCGTAGCCTTGGTCGTACTGGCCGCGATACTTGGCGATGTCCTTCTCCAGGGCCTGCATCGGCCAATGCGCGGCAGTATAGGCCACATACAGGAAGAAAGGCCTGTCGGCTGACTCCCGCTGATGCTGCTGCAGAAAGCGCACGGCGTTGTCGCTCAGCGCGTCCGTGTAGTAATACTCCCGGGGCTTGTATTGGGCATCGTTGACCGGGGTGATGAAGGTGTTCTGCCGGCACAGGGATGACGGGTCGAAGAAGTTGCCGTAGCCGCGGATCGTGCCATAGAACTTTTCAAATCCACGCTGCAAGGGCCAGTTGGAGTTGTCGTCGTTGGGGCCATCGCGGTTGGTGACGTGCCACTTCCCGCACATGTAGGTGCGGTATCCCCCGGCCTGCAGCACCTCCGCGAGCGTTACGCACTCGCGGTTCAGATTACTGCGGTAGCCGGGGAAGCCGCGGTCCACCATCATGTGGCCCACCCCGGCCTGGTGCGGATATAGCCCCGTGAGCAACGAGGCGCGCGTGGGGCAGCAGCGCGAGGTGTTGTAGAACTGGGTGAAGCGCAGGCCGTTGGTGGCCAGGGAATCCAGGTTCGGCGTCTGGATTTCTCCGCCGCAGCATCCGAGATCGGAGAAACCGATGTCGTCGCCCAGGATCACGAGGATGTTAGGCCGGCTTGCGCTATGAAGCGGCAGGAGGCTGAGCAGAAGACAACAAGTAAACGCCGCGAATCTCATGAAGGATGCCTCTATTACCAGGTTTGCTTCAGCGCGTCGGTGAGGCGCCTGCCCGCCAGGCCAGCTCGGCAACCGTCCGGTGCCCCAGGCTGTTCCAGGCTCTGGCGGGAAGCGCGAAGAGAAGGTGCGCAACGAGGATGCACACCATCTTTGTAATCAATTTCAGCGACAACAAGTTTCCGGGCATGGCCGGGCGGATACTAGTCATTGCGGTCGATCTCGATCAAGGCAGAGAACGAATCGTGGCGTAGAACGCGCCGCAAAGGTCTTTGCCGTCGCGGTCCACAAACCAAGCCTGCATGCTCGTTGGTCCCGTTGGCAGCTTCGCGTGGAACCTGATCGCCTTGGCGCCCTCGTCGGCCCTGGCAGAGGATTCCTGACCGGCCACAACCAACTTGGCCCCGGCGATGGGCAGCGCGCGGCTGTCGGCGCCGTTCTGGGCGGTGAGCGCCGTATCCACCTCCGGCGGCCAGCGCCTTAAGCTGATTTCGTAATCGCCGGCGCGTTCGACGCGCACATTCCAGTGCCCGCCGCGTGGTCCGCCGTTCGCCTGCCGGACGTGCCGGGAGTTGTCCACATAGACATCCTGCCAATCCGAGCTGGTCAGGTTGACCACCGACTGCGCATCCGCGCCCAGGCTGGTGGTCACGAACGCGCCCGACAAGGGTTCCAGATCCTTCCACCAGCGTTCGTAGTGCGCGCGCAACTGCGCCAGGACCTCCGGATGCTTCTCGGCCACGTCCGTCGCTTGCGCCCGGTCGGTGGTTGTGTCGTAGAGCTCTTTGCCCTGGACCAGCCGCCACTGGTTCCAGATGACGGCAGACTCCCACTTCTCCAGCTTCGCGCGGCTATATTGGACAACCAGCTTGCGGTCGGGAAGCTGAGCCTTCCCACGCAGGAGTCCAGCGAGGCTCAGGCCGTCGAACCGCGCTGAAGCAGGCGGTTTGACGGCGCACAGCTCAAGCAGCGTCGGCAGGACATCTTGAATCTGCGTCGGCGTCGCAAGATCCCGCGGCTCGCCCAAACCGCCGGCCGGCCAGCGTATCCAGCACGGCACGCGATGTCCGCCGTCATAGAACGTGGTCTTCCCCTCGCGCAGCCCGGCGTTCCATACTCTGACGCCCGCCGTGCCACCGTTATCGGTCATGAACACCAGGATGGTGTTGTCGCGCAGCCCGGTATCGCGCAGGAACCTTTCGAGGCGGTCCATATTCTCGTCAATATTTGCGATCATGCCAAAGAACCTGGCTGGGCCCTGGCCGCCAGCTTTATATTTCTGCGGTCCATCGAGCGGAAGCTTCTCATACGGCGCGGTGTATTTCTTAGGCGCATCAAGCGGCGTATGCGGAGCGTTCAACGGGAGATAGCAAAAGAAAGGCTGCCGCGCCTGGCTTTGCTCTTTCATCCACGCCATAGCCCGGTCAAACCAGAAATCCGTGCAGTAACCGGTGAACCTCTTCTCGACGCCGTTGTGGAAGTAGCGCCCGTCCCAGAGAGTGTTGGCGAACTCCGGCGCCGAGGTGAAACCCCAGCCGCGGATATGGACTGCTTCCTGGAAGCCGCGGTCGGTCGGACGGTGCGGGTAGTTATCGCCCAGGTGCCACTTGCCGAAGATGCCCGTGCGATAGCCCGCGGCGGCAAGCATCTCGGGCAGGGTCGGGATACCGGGGCGGATGAACGAGCGCCCGCCGGTTACCGAGGTCGCGCCGTTGCGCACGGCATCCTGGCCGGTGAGCAACTGCCCGCGCGTCGGGGTGCACATCGGCGCGACATGGAAGTCCGTGAACCGGACGCACTGCTCACGGAGCCGGTCGAGGTTCGGCGTCTTGAGCACGGGATTGCCGTAGCACGAGAAATCGCCCATGCCCTGATCGTCGGTAAGGACGATGAGGACGTTGGGTCTGGTCATGGGCACCGGCGCGGCCTGGATGCCGGCGCAAAGAGAGCCAAGGAGCCAGACACTGATCGCAACGGTTAACTTGATCATGTGCTTTTCAAGACTAAGACTCGCCGGGCGATGGTGGCGATACCCAAAAATTAGGGTATAGGACCGCGGGCGCATTTCGGTCTTTGCGGGTGAGACGAGCGTGGCTAGCCGGTGATGTCCCGGTGAGGCTCCCATGTTGATCCGATCAACATGGGAGCCTCACCGGGGCATCACCGTTGCAGCACCGGGGCCGCACCGGCGTAGCCCCGATGTAGGCCGGCAGGGGCGCTGGGCCGATTCTCAGGCGGGGCGCCGTTGGAACTGCTTGTGGTTGAGGCGCTTGAGGCTGGCAAACAGCCTGTTTCTGCTTCTCCCTTGGTTCGGGGGGCTATGGATATAGGGTGACCGGGCACGATGGGATGAAAAGACAGTGGTTACGCCAACCCTCTCAGAAACTGAGATGCGCGTGTGGTGGTGGAATCGGAAACCCTTGTCTGGACTGGAGCGACGGGCTAGCATCCGAACGTGGCCCAACCTGCACCACAACACGCTTGCCTTGATGTCGCGGCAGTGCTTATGGCCTCCGCTGGCAACAGCGAGCGAGTTTCCCCGGAGCCAGCATCAGGTGTGCGCACTGCCATTCGCGCCGGCAGAACCAGCGGCCTGATTCTGATTCTGTGTGCGGCGTTGGTGGCCGCACTGGCTGCACCTTCCTTCCTGGGGATGCATCGTCCGGATACCCTTCATCCTGGCGCCGGCGTTACTCAATCCGTTCGTCTGTCGGACTTCTTTCCGGCGCTGGCAGGCGGCCCCGGCGACACTCCGGTTTATATCCTAAACGGTTCAGCGCCGGGCGGGTGCATGTTGGTGCTGGGCGGGACGCATGGGGACGAACCGGCCGGTTACCTGGCTGCGGTCATGCTCGTCGAACGGGCCAGGGTTGACGCCGGCCGCCTCATTATTATCCCCCGTGCCAACGCCAGCGGTTTTACGCACAACGTGCCTCAGGAAGGCCACCCGCAGCGATTCACAATTCCAACGCCCCGCGGTCCTCGCAGTTTCACCTTCGGCGCCCGGGTCACAAACCCCGTGCACCAATGGCCCGACCCGCAGGTCTATACCCACGCGGCTTCCGGCCAAACGCTGTCAGGCATCGAAACCCGCAATTTGAACCGCGCCTACCCCGGCCGGCCCAATGGCACGCTCACCGAACAGATCGCCTTTGGAATTGCCGAGCTTATCCGGCGCGAGAAGGTGGACCTGGCGATTGATCTCCACGAAGCCGCTCCCGAGTATCCGGTGGTCAATACCATCGTCGCCCACGAGCGCGCGACCGATCTGGCGGCGCTGGTCAATATGAACCTCCAGGCGATGGACATCGCCATCGGCATGGAAGCCTCGCCCAAAAACCTGCGCGGTCTCTCGCATCGCGAATGGGGCGATACCACCCCGACCCTGGCGGTCCTGATGGAGACCACCCATCCGGCCATGGGCCGTCTGCGGGGCCGAACCAGCGAGCACCTGCTGCGGGCGGGAAAGGACAAGTACTATGTGCTCGCCTCCGAGCGGCATCGGCTCTCAGTGCCGTTCCTGGAAGCCGGCTGGCCGCTGGAGGTCCGGGTGGGGCGGCACCTGGCCGGCATCGGCGAGTTCGCGAGAAGCCTGGGCGAGCTCTGGCCGGAAAAGAGGATCGCGCTGGGCGATGTGCCGGATTACCCGACCGTGCTAAAGCAAGGAATAGGAGCGTTCTTGAACTAGACGCAGCGCTCTGCCAAAAGAGACAGATGATTATGCCAAACATAAGCAACAACGCCCTTTCCTGCTCCCTGCTGGCGCTGATCCTGACCTGTTCGATCGTGGCCAAGGCGGCGGAACAGCCCGGAGCAGCCCCTGCCTCGACTCCGGAAGCAAACGCCGGAGTCAAGCTGGCGGCCAAGTTCTCGAAACCCGGGTTGGTCACCGCCGCGGGCCAGAGCTCGGATATCGCCGTGGTCAAGGTCTTGCTCAACACCAAGCTCAAGCTGGGCCTGGAAATCAAGCCGTTGGCCGAAACCGCCGACTTGGGGAGTATCAAGACACTGGTTCTGATCCCCGGCGCCAGCACCAAGGGGATGGGCGCTGCTGGGATTGACCTGGACAGGGAACTCGAGCGGGCCAGGCGGATGGTGAAGACGGCGAAGGAAAGGGGTATCAAGATTCTAAGCCTGCACGTCGGCGGAGAGTCTCGCCGGGGCAAGACGACCGATGATCTGCTGGCGGTCGTCGTGCCGGAATCCACGCATGTCGTGGTGGTCGCCTCCGGCAACAAGGACAAGCTCTTTAGCACGATGGCAGCCCGGAACAACGTACCCCTCACCGAGGTGCCAAACCTCGCTGCCGCCGGTGACGCCGTGAAAGCCCTTTTCCAGGAATAGCACCGCCCTGCCGATGGCGAGCCCGATCGCATCCCTGGCCGGCGCCTCGGCGGAGCCGCTGACATTCCTGTTGATGTTGCTCAGTTTCGGGCTCTTGGTCATCGCCAAACGCTGGCCGATCGGGTTGTCCCTGTTCCTGGCGGCTCTGCTCGGGGCGGTGGTCAACGGCGAGTACTTCCCGCTTCGGCACTTGGTCGAAGGAGCCTTTTCCTACCTGGACCCCATCCTGGTCATCGCCACAGCGATGATTCTGATGCGCGCGCTGGCTGACAGCGGCGCGCTCGAGTCGCTGGGGCAAACCGCCGAAGAGCATTTCCGCGACAGACCGGTCCTGCTGCTGGGTTTGCTTATGCTCATCATCATGTTCCCCGGCATGATCACCGGCTCTTCGACCGCCTCCGTTCTCACCACGGGCGCCATGGCAGGTTCGATCATGATTCGGCTCGGCCTTTCCCGGGAGCGCACGGGAGCCATCATTGCCATGGGTGGGGTGTTGGGCATGGTCGCGCCTCCGGTCAATATTCCGGCGATGATCATTGGCGGGGGCGTGGACCTTCCCTACTCGGGCTTCGATGGCCCGCTGGCCCTGGCCTCGTTCCCGCTGGCCGTAATTATACTCTATACCCTCGCGGCGCCCGTGCTGCGCCCGGCGGCAAAGTGCGCAGGCGCGGATGTCGAACTGGCGCAGTTGCCGGATCACGCCAGCGTGCCTCGGCTGGCTTTGTGGCGCGCCCTGGTCGGACCGCTGGTGGCCACGGTCCTCATGCTGGCTCCGCGTCTGGTGCCTGCGCGCGTTTCCGACCCCGGCTTGCCTTTGGTATTCCTGGTGGCGACGCTGGCCAGCCTGGCTGTGCTCCCACGGTTCAAGCTCTTTGCCTCCATGACCCGCGCCATTGATGAATCCCTGCCCGTGCTGGGCATTCTCTTCGGCGTCGGGGCCTTTATTCAAATCATGACCTTGACCGGTTGCCGGGGTTGGCTCGTCTCGCTGATGACGGCGGCGCCGAGCTGGGCCATCCTCGCCGCCGCGGCGGTGAGCATGCCGCTGTTCGGCGCGGTCTCGGCTTTTGGTTCCGCTTCGGTCCTCGGAGTTCCTTTCCTCCTGGCCCTGCTGGGCCGGAACGAGATCGTCACCACCGCGGCCCTGTCCCTTCTGGCCTCGCTGGGAGACCTGATGTTGCCTGCAGCACTCGCCGCCACGCTGGCGGCCCAGGTCACCGGCGTGGACGACCGGAAGAAAGTGCTGCGTCTGTGCCTCTTCCCGGCGTTGTTGACTATCGCGGTGGCCGTCCTGATGCTAATCCTGGCACCGCAGATCGGACGTTGGTTCCAATGATATTGCACCTATACCAGTTGATCACGCTGCTCATTGCCGTGCTTGTCATGGCGGTGATGCTCCGCGAACGCAGCCTGAGCCGGCAGATTACGGGCGCGACCGTGCTCGTGCTGCTTCTGTTGCGGGTCTTCCTGATCAAATAAGTCGGGCGTGAGAGATCCTTCCAAGCTGGCCTTCGTTCGGGTGTGGTTCCTCGCGCCGGCTGTGTCCCCGGCAACTCCGTTTTCCGCTGAGGTTGCATGCCTTTTCTGACGCCCATCTCCGCCTGCCTCGTCCTCTTGATTGGCCTGGGACTGCTCGAGCGCTTCTGGCGGAACCGGGCCTGGAAGGCGGTGCCCATCCGCATTCATGTGAACGGCACGCGCGGCAAGTCGTCGGTGACCCGGCTGATTTGGGCCGCGCTCCGCGCCGCCGGCATTCCGACGCTGGCCAAGACCACTGGAGCCGCTCCCTGTTTGCTTTTGCCGGACGGGACCGAAAAACCCCTGCGGCGCCGGGGTAAACCCAATATCCGGGAGCAACTCCGAACCCTATGGCTGGCGAGGCGCATCAAGGCGCGGGCGGTTGCGCTCGAATGCATGGCCATCGCGCCCGAACTTCAGTGGACGGCGGAACAGGCTATGATGCGTGCCGCGATCGGCGTCATCACTAACGCACGAACCGATCATACGGAGGTGATGGGGCACACCTGGGACGAAATCGCCGCCTCCCTGGCCAACACCATCCCCAGCGGCTCGGTGCTGGTTGTTGGCGACCAGCGCCTGGCAACGGCCTATGAGCGCTGCGCCGCGGAGCGCGGATCACAGATACTCGTCGCCGATACCCGAGCACTGCCCGCGGAGCCCCTGCACGGGGAGGCCGGGGCTGCTGGTCTCCCATCGGCGGGACAGCCTTGGCATAGGGAGAATCAGGCCATTGCTTTAGCCGTGACCCGGCAGTTGGGAATCGCCGACGCGGTCGCCCTTGGCGCAATGCGCGCCTTGCGCCCAGGGGCGGGAGACACCGTCCAGGGAACCACGCAATGCGGCCCGTCTGCCCTGCCCTATCTGGATGCCCGCAAAGCCAATGACCCGGAATCGTTCCTGCACGTGTGGCATGCGTTTCTGGGCGGTCTGAGCCCGGGGAAAGCGCCGACGCAACAACCACTGCTGATTTACAATCACCGCTCCGATCGCCCGCACCGGCTCTTGAGTTTCGCCGCCCAGGCCTTCCGCCAATCCGGCGCCTCCGAGGTGTGGGTCACGGGCCAGCATCCGGCGCAGACCCTGTGGCTCGCGCTTCGGCGCAGGAGCGGGCTTCCGCCACCGCAGTTCGTGTCCGCGCGACGGCTCCCGGTTTTGCTGGCGGAGCACGCCGGGCGTTACCCCGGCATCGTGTTCTGCGGAAACATGCGCGGGCTGGATCTGACGCGAGTATTGCAGACGCCAAACATGGACATCTGAACCTATGGTCGAACTGGCTATCGCAATCGGCATTGCTTTCAACCTCATCTTCACGGAGCTCTTCGGGTTCACCTCGGCCGGGCTGGTGGTGCCGGGTTACCTGGCGCTTTACCTGGATCAGCCCGGGCGGCTCGCGGCCACGCTGCTGCTCTCGCTTGCCACCTGGGCCACCGTGCGATATGGGCTCTCCCGGCTCATGGTGCTCTACGGCCGCCGCCGGTTAGGCGTTACCGTGCTCGTCGGCTTTGTGCTCAACGCCCTGCTGAACTTGGCGTTGCGTGAACTGCCGCCGCAGCCGGTGGACCTGCGGATTATCGGCTATATCGTGCCCGGCATCATTGCCAACGAAGCGCTGTCGCAGGGAGTGGTTTCCACTCTGGCCACCACCCTGCTGATCGCCGGCCTGGTGCGGCTCACGCTCCTGGCGATCGCCGGCTGGACCGGATGAAGACCGAGAAGTGTGGAGTGCGGAGTGCGGAGTGCGGATTGACTGGAATGTCCTCGCTGCGGCCGTTCCGACCACGCAAAGGGCGGCTGCCGCTCTCCACAACGCTACTGGTGGTCAGCTCGGCGCTGGTGCTTGCCGCGGCGGCTGCGGCTACCATTGCCGCCAGATCTCGCGAGTGGCCGGGGCTTACTGATGTTGCCGACCGCCTTTCCCGCTCCGACCTGATTCAGAAAGCGGCTCAGGCGAAGCAGACCGCGCAATTGGCCGAGAGCCATCTCCGCCAGGCCAAGCTCGCCGTCGGCATTCAACCCGGTCCCGGCCTCTCGCAGTCGGATTCTCCCTGGCTGGGCGACGAGTTGACTCCGCTCGTCACGACCCTGGGCAGCCTGGAGGCCAAACGCCTCGCCGCCAATCCGGACTGGGCCCGGGTCCTGACCCTGCGGCTTTACGAAGCCGGCGTGCGCTCCAACACCGTAGTCACCGCCGGGTGTTCCGGCTCGTTCCCCGCCCTGAACCTGGCCCTGGCTTGCGCGTGTCAAGCGCTAGGGGCAGAGCTGATCGCCGTCAGTTCCGTGACTGCGAGCACTTGGGGCGCCAATCAGCCCGGGTTCACCTGGACCGAGATCGAATGTCGGCTGGTGCGCGCCGGCATCATCCGGCCCGCATCGGTCGCCGTCACTGCGGGGGGGCAGGGCGACCTGGCGCTGGACCTTGAACCATCTGCCAGGCTCGCCGCGCGAACGATCCAGGAAGCGGTCTGTGCCGAGTTGGGTGCGAGCGCCTTGAGGCCGACCTCGCTCCGGGATTCCGTCGAGCAACGTCTGCAACTGTACCAGCGCAGCGCGCGCGGGCGGAGGATCGCCCTCTACGTAAACGTCGGCGGCACCGAGGCGAGCCTGGGGAAATCGTCCGCCTCCCTCCGTCTCCGCAGCGGCTTTGTCGCCGCCAAACCATTTGACCTGTCTCCCGGACGCGGAGTCATTGCGCGGTTCGCCGAGCAGGGCGTTCCCACGCTCTCGCTGCTTCACGTCGAGGGACTCGCTTTTCGCTGGGGAGTGGGGCGGTAAGCGGCACCGGCCAGGCCACACGGCGGTTGCGGAACTTCCATTGCCAGAGGCCATCCGCGGTGGCATACACTCTCAACTGCAAATGGCATGAGAGCGCTGAGACCAATCCTGAGCTGCCTGTTTCTGCTCGCGTTTCTGACAACCGCCGGCGGTGCTGCGGGCGGCACTGCGGCGGTATCGTCGCCGCTCGAACGCCTCAAGACCAAACCACACCTCAAGGTCCTGGTCACCGATTCGGGCCTGGGCGGCCTCTCGGTCTGCGGCGACCTGGAAAGGAAGGCCCTCGCTCGCAAGGCGTTCGAGTCCGTCGAGATCGTGTTCTGCAACGCGCTACCCGAGGCGAACCTGGGTTACAACAACCTGAACAGCCCGCAACGCAAGGCCCGCGTCTTCTCCGACGCACTGAGCGGCATGGTAAAGTGGTATGAGCCCGACATCGTCCTCATCGCCTGCAATACTCTGTCGGTAGTGTATCCCGACACGGACGTCGCGCGGACGCTTAAGGTGCCGGTGATTGGAATCGTTGACCTGGGCGCAGATATGATCGTCGAGCGATTACAGAAGCAACCGGGGAGCTGCGCCGTCGTTTTTGGAACCGAGACGACCCTATCGGCGGGCGCACATCGGGCCAGGTGTGTCGCCAAAGGGATAGACAGCGCGCGGATCATCGCTCAACCGTGCGCTGAATTGGCGGCGGAGATCCAGAGCAGCCCGCGCGGCGAGCCTGCGAAGAACCTCATTGATCTGTACGTGGACGAAGCCGTGAGCCATTTGCCGAAAGGCACCAACCAGGTGATCGCCGCTCTGTGCTGCACGCACTACGGATACTGCGCGGATATGTTTTCGCAGACGTTCGCCGCTGCTGGCAGGACCGCCGAAGTCGTCAATCCGAATGAGAAGATGGCGGACCTGCTGTTCGCTTCGGCGATGACCAACCGATTCCAGGCCTCGAGCGTCGCGGTCAAGGTCGTTTCCCGCGCGCCCCTGTCGCCGGACGAAACCCACGCCATCAGTGCGCTGCTGGAAAAGGACTCACCCAGGACGGCAGCCGCACTCAGGCAATACGAGCGGAAGGCCGACCTCTTCCCGTTCCAGCGGGATTAGCGACAGGCGGCGGCACGCGGTAACACACCAACGAGCTTGCGACCCAGAGTGGTTAGTAGCCCAAGGCCAGCCCATCGCGCCTCGGGTCGCCCATGCCTGCCAGCTTGCCGTCCGACCGGAACATGATGCCCTGGGCGCCGCCGAAGTAGAGATCGAACTCCTTCTTCATCGTACACTTGTAGCCGCGAGATTCCAACTCGCTCAACACTTCCCGCGGGAACCGGGCTTCAACGGCGGTCTCGGTGGTGTTGCCGTTGTGGAAGCGCGGGGCGAGAATGGCCCCCGGCAAATCCAGCTTGAAGTCCACCACGCCGACCACGATGTTAGCCAGCGCGGTGATGATGCGCGTCGCGCCCGGGCTGCCGGCGGTCAGGAAGGGCTTGCCGTCGCGGAGCACGATCAACGGGGCCATGCTGCTCAACGGGCGTTTGCCCGCAGCCGGGGCGTTTACGGAAGCGGGTTCGAGATCAAAGTCGTCCATCTCGTCATTGAGCAGGATGCCTGTCGCCGCCGGCACCACCCCCGCGCCCATGAAATGGTTCAGGGTTTGCGTCATCGTCACAATATTGCCCGCCTTGTCCACGACCGAGAACGAGGTCGTGCTGCCGGATTCATACTTCGACGGCGTGCCGGCGGATGCCTTTTTCGGGTTCCGGGGGTCAATGGCTTTCCGCCGTTCCGCGGCGTAGGCCTTGTGCAGCAATCCATTCACCGGAACCTTGGCGAAAGCCGGGTCGGCCATATATTCGGCCCGGTCCGCAAAGGCCAGTTTCTGGGCCTCGAGGCACACGGCCAGGTAATCCGCCGAGCCTTGCTTCATCTGCGCCAGGTCGTAGCCCTCCAGGATGTTCAGCAGCTCAATCAGGGTCAAACCACCGGACGAAGGCGGCGGCAGGGTAATCACGGTGTAGCCTCGGTAAGTGCCTTGGACCGGCTCGCGCAGCACGGCCCGGTAATTCGCCAGGTCCTCCCGGGTAATCCAGGCGCCTCCCCTTTCGGCAAACTCCTTCACGATGGCCCTGGCGATTTGTCCCTTATAGAACACATCCGCGCCGCCGGCGGCGATCTTCTTGAGCGTCGCCGTCAACTCGGGGTTCTGGATCACGTCGCCGGGCTGGGCCGGCAATCCATCCTTAAAGAAGTTCTGCCGTAGCCAGGGCATGGCGGGCGCTTTTTCCAGGCGCTCGAATTCTTCGGTCACTATCTGGCTTAGCGTTTCCGACACCACCACACCCGCCTCCGCCTGTCGGATTGCCGGCTGGAACAGATCCGCCCACGGCAGGGAGCCGGCTTTCTGGTGCAGCATTTCCAGGCCCCGCAATTCTCCAGGCACCGCCACGGCCCGGTAACCGGTCGCCGAAGCATCGTTGACCGCCTTGCCCTTGGAGGTCAGTGGATAGAAATCCGGCCGCGCCTTGGCCGGGCCCGCTTCCCGGAAATCAACCACGAAGCACCGCTGTTCCCTGGCGATGTAGGCCACTGCGAATCCACCCCCGCCCAGACCCGACGCGTTGGGCTCGACCACTCCCAGCGTCAGCGCTGTCGCGATCGCCGCATCCACGGCATTGCCGCCCTTCTGCAGGACCTCCAGACCAGCGCGTGCCGCCAGCGGATGCGCCGCAGCGACCATCCCGTTAGTGCCGAGCGCATGACGCTTGCCTTTTGCGCGGTCTTCCCCAGCGGTGCCGGGGCCTTGGCTCGCGCCCACACTCAGAATGATCATCGTTAGCATAACCAGGGTTGGCGCCCGCCTTCTCAGCATCGTAGTAGCCATGTGCAAATCTTGGGATCGCATTATCGGCGCCCGAGATCGGCGGAGCAAGCTGTGAGTGGGCGCGTCGTGCGATTCTCGCCAAGGCGAGGCGTGAGGCTTGCCGACTGGCGCGGTCAAACAAAGGGATGAATCGGTGGCTCGAACTGGTTTGGAAAAGGCGGCTTGCCGCACTGGGCGCAGGTGTGGTGTTCTTGCTGGCCGCCTGGATACTGTGGGGGCTGTTTGCCCCTCGTCCCGACCCCTTCGTGGAAGCTGTCCACCAGCGGGGCTATCCGGCGTCCCTGACGGAGCTGGACGCCTGGTATCCGGCCGTCCCCCCAGCGGAGAACGCGGCCCTGGTTTATACCAACGCCTTTGGTCTGCTCACGAACTCTGAAGGCCCGATCACCAACTTCATGGGCAAGAACTGGCTGCCGCCGATCGGCCAGGGTCTATCAGCCGAGGAGAAGACCGAACTGGCGACCGTCCTGGAGACCAACCAGGCCGCCTTGCGCCTGCTCTACACCGCGCCAACCTCTGGCCGCAGCCGTTACCCGATTCACCTCGAAGAGGGCTTCGAGACGCTCCTGCCCCACCTCGCGAAAATGAAGCAGGCGGTTTCTTTGCTGACCGCGGAAGGCTTGATGCACGCAACCGACGGTGACGCGGAGAAGGCCACCCAGGCTTTCCTGGAGGCGGGTCGTGTATCTGAATCGGTGGCCGAAGAGCCGCTCCTCATTTCGCAGTTGGTGCGCATTGCCACTTGGGGCATCCTCCTGCCACGCCTCGAGCGCGCGCTCAGCCTCGCGGCTTTCACCGACCAGCAGTTGGCCTCCTTGCAGCAGATGGTCGAATCAGCGGAACAGCCGCGCGCTTTGTCCCGCGCCTTGGCCGGGGAACAAGCCTGGGCCCTCAGTATCTTCACCGACCGCAAGCAGATGGCAATCGCGTTCCGGGGATTCCAGCCTGCACCCAACCGGGCGGATGATCTCCGAGTAGCTGCCTTCATCAACCTCCTCCGCGTCACCGGCCTCCTGCAACGAGACAAAGCCTTCTATTTCGATGTCATGGCCCGCCAACTTGCGGCCGTGGAACTTCCCTACCCCGCCCGATTGGCCGCGTGTCAGCAGGCGGCGGCCATCATGAACGTGACGAATCGCTTCTACATCTTTTCGCGGATGATGCTGCCCGCGCTATCGAAGCTGCACCTGCGCGACACGGATCATGTCGTGCTGGTTCGCGTGTCGGTTGCCGCCCTGGCCATCGAGCGCTTTCGCCTCGCTCATGCCAACGCCTTGCCGGACAACCTCGAGCAATTGACACCGGCCTTGTGCAGAACCGTTCCGAGCGACCCGTGTGACGGCAAGCCCCTCCGCTACCAGAAACAGGGCTCCAGCTACGCCGTCTATAGCATCGGCAGCGATGGCCAGGACGACGGTGGTGTGGCGTGGGACTCCAACTACCTCAAGGTCCCGCAGGATGTTTCTCTGGTGGTGAAGCATTGATTTGAGATAGAGAAGTTGACGAGGAAACTCCTTCTCGTGCTCCTCCCCCAGGGCGCTTCTGGTCAGTACCACCGGTCTCAGAGGCCTGAAATCCGAAGTCCGAAGTCCGAAAGATGGCCGAAGGCCGAAATCCTAAGCCAGCCTTTTGTCGGCGGGCTGCCGCGCTGCCAGAGCGGCGGATGATTCGGGTTTCGGAATTCGGATTTCCTTCGGTTTTCGGTTTTCGGCTTTCGGACTTGGGCGGCTGGCGGCGGGTGGTAGTGTTGAGATGCACCCCCTCCCCAGAATGTGTGTTTTGGGCCTTGACAACCCCTCCATTCGGTGCCGTAGTTGACTCAAGGTGAACTTGATAAGACAATTATTCAGTCGTCACCGGCACGCGGAGAGCGCGTCTCCGAGTCTCATCAACTGGCCCGGGCAGTCCGGGAAGGAGTATCAATACGAGGTTTATCCCTTGGACGCTTCCTTCCAGGCTTTGCCCGGCAATTACGTCTATGCGGGCCAGGCGGAGGATGGGAGTTGGATTCCGATCTACGTTGCGCAAACCCGCGATCTGCACCAGCGGCTCGAGGGACACGTGAGAATGGACGACGCCATTGCCAATGGCGCCACTCATCTCCATGCCCATTACTGTTCCGCGGGTCAGGCGGCGCGCTGCACCGAGGAACACGACTTGATCGTTCGGTGGCAGCCGGTGTGTAACGATCCGGTCGAAGGCTGAGCCGGATGGCCGCAGTGGAGCCGTTGACGGCGGACCCATCGCGAAGATTTGCCCTGTGCTGAGCGCCGGGGCAGAGGCTGGCTAGGCGCGCGGATGCGCCGCGTCGTAGGCGCGCTTGAGGCGTTCCGTGGTGAGGTGTGTATAGACCTGCGTCGTGACCAGGTGCGCGTGGCCCAGCAGTTCCTGCACGCTGCGCAGATCGGCCCCGGCATCGAGCAAATGGGTCGCGTAGCTGTGCCGTAGCTTGTGCGGCGTCAGGCCCTGGTCCAGGCCGGCGAGGGCGAGATGTTTCTTTAGCCGCAGTTGCAGGTTTCGCGGGTAAACCGGTTTGCGGTTCGTCGCACTGACCTGGAACGCCGGGGAATCGCCCGCCGGCGGCTGTGGCAGGAGGTGCCAGTAGCCCCGGATGGCGGCCAAGGCGGGCTCGCCAATCGGAATCAGACGCTCCTTCTTCCCCTTGCCCCGCACGCGCAAGATGCGTTCATTCCAATCAATATCCTCCGCGGCCAGCCCGCACAGCTCGCTGATCCGCAAACCACACGAGTAGATGGTCTCCAGGATGGCGACATCGCGCCGGCAGAGGATGGCGGCGTCAAGCTGTTCGGGCTTCTCTGGGTCCGCCGCCGGCAGGAGTTTGAGCGGTGCTGCCAGCAGGTCGGACATCTGTTCCGGCGTCAGGAACTTGGGCAGCCGTTTGCCGAGCTTGGGCAACGCCAGGTGCCGGATCGGCGATGCCGCCAATGCCCCCTGCCGCACGAGGAACCGGTAAAAGGTGCGCAAGGCGCTGAACCGCAGTTGAATCGCCGCGCGGCCCAGCTCGTGCCGGCCCAGGAAGCGGAGGTAGCTGCGGAAATCGTCCCGCTGCAGGTTCTCCCAAACCTGCAGGTGCTGCCGTTCTTCCTTGTGCCAAGCGCAAAACTCCAGCAGGGCCTGCCGGTAATTCCGCTGCGTATAGGCCGAAGCGCCGCGATCGGTCGCCAGATGTTGCAGGAACCGCTTAACCCACTTGTCCTCGGCGGGTGACTGGGCTGACGTCGGCTCGGCCATGCCTGGCTCTAATCCTTCGACTCAGCTAGCTGCCCTCATGGGTCTGCCCGAGGGGCACGCCGCGCTCGGGGAACTCGAAGGTAACCTTGCCGGCGTCGTCCATCACCAAGTACGCCGAAAATGGGCGGCCCGTCTTGGCCGAAATGAACTTGGGCAGCAGTTCGGTCATGCGATCCTTTAACAACCGGGCCGCCTGCGCCCGGTTGATCGGCTGCTGCAAGATGGCTTTGTTGATAATGAACTTGCAGGGGCGCTCGTCCGCCTGAGACTGCTCGCAAATGTAGGCATCCTCGACTTCGAATACCCGTTTGCGGCATTTCGGGCATTTGCCCACGGGGTCCTGGCCGGTGAAGTCCACTTTGGGCCGGGGGGCCTCCGGGACCTTGGCTTTGGCCGGCCGGCCCTTGGCTTTGCCCTCGCGCGGCTCGAACTCGAACCCCACACCTCCGTCCTTAACCACCAGGAACGCCTTGAATGGCCGGCCCTTCTTGGAGATGAACTTGGGCAGCAAATCCGTCTTGCCGGTTTCGAGCAGCTTCTGGATCTGGGCACGCTCGACCGCCTGCTGCAAGATGACTTTGCCGGATCGGAACGTGCAGGAACGGGCCTTGCCGGCCGCCTTCTCGCAAACGTAGTGCATCGCCGTTTCAAACACCCGGCTGCCGCACTTCGGGCACTTGCCCAGCGGCTCCTGGCCGGTGAAATCCACTTCCGCCGCCGCGCCGTTGGCATCGGTCTTGTCCTCGCCGAAATCGAATTCGGGCTTCAGCTCATCCGTGAGCTTGATCACCGCGGCGAACGGCCGGCCCGCCCGGCTGCGGAACCCTTGCAGCGGCCCCACCTGGCGCTTGGCAATCAGTTCCTCGGCCTCGGGAATCTCGAGCTGGCGGCCCGCCATAATCTTCCACAAGCTGAACGTGCATTTCTGGCACTGGAACTTCTTGTAGTTCTCATGAATCTCCCCGCCGCATTTCGGGCACGGCACCTTCAGCGTGCCGAAATCGCCGGGCACCGTGTCGCTTTCGTGACGCTTGGCCTTGGCGACGATCTCGCGGGTCATGTTGGCAATCTCCTGCATAAAATCGGGGCGCTTCATCTGCCCGCGCGCCATGCTGCGCAGCTTGAATTCCCAGTCCCCGGTCAGCTCGGGCGAAGAAAGCTCGGGAATCTCCAAACCGCGCAGGAGGGCGATCAGCGAAAACGCTTTAGCGGTCGGCTGCAGTTCCCGCGCGTGGCGCAACACGTATTTTTCGTAGATCAGCCCCTCGATGATCTGCGCGCGTGTGGCGGGCGTGCCCAGCCCCTTCTCCCGCATCGCCTCGCGGAGTTCCTCGTCCTCGACCAGTTTGCCCGCGCCCTCCATCGCGCTGAGCAGCGTGGCTTCCGTGAAACGCGGCGGCGGCTTGGTTTGGTTGGCCTCCACCTCGATCTTGATCGTTTGGACCGTCTCATCGGGCTGCACCGGAGCGAGCGTGGGCGTGTCGTCCGTCTGCGCCTCCTTGCCATAGACCGCCAGCCAACCGGCATTCACCATCACCTTGCCCTCGCTCTTGAACGGCTCGCCCTCGACGCGCGTGATGCGCGTGGTCACCAGGAACTCGGCCGCGGGATAGAACACCGCCAGAAACCGCTTGGTGACCATGTCATACAGCTTCGCCTCCATCTCGTTCAGGTGCTTGGGCGCCAGCGAAGTCGGGATAATCGCGAAGTGATCCGAGACCTTGGCGTTGTTGAAGATCCGCTTGTTCGGCCTCACCCAGCCGCTCTTGAGAATTGTGTCGGCGAAGGTCGCGTACTGGGTCTGACCCAACATGCCGAGCGTCTGCTTGACCGTGTCGAGATAATCCTCGGGCAGCGCGCGGGAGTCCGTGCGCGGATAGGTCAGCACCTTGTGCCGCTCGTAAAGCGCCTGCGCCAGCGACAGCGTCGTCTTAGCCGAGAACCCGAACCGCCCGTTGGCCTCGCGCTGCAGGCTGGTCAGATCATACAGCAGCGGCGAGAGCTGCGTCGTCGGCTTGCTTTCCTCCGTGACAATGCCCGGCTTGCCGAGGCATTTGTCGCGGATGGCGTCAGCCTGCTTGACATTCCAGACCCGCTCGGGCTTGAGCTCGGTTTCGCCGTCTTTCTTGACGAACTTCTCGTCGAACCAGCGCCCAGGGTATTCCCCCGCTTGCGCCCCGAACGTGCCGTGGATTTCCCAATAGTCTTTCGGCACGAAATTCTTAATGCGTTCCTCCCGCTCGACCAGGATCGCCAGCGTCGGCGTCTGCACCCGCCCGACCGTGGTGAGATGGAAGCCGCCGGTCTTCGAGTTGAACGCCGTCATCGCCCGCGTGCCGTTGATGCCGACCAGCCAATCGGATTCCGACCGGCAAACCGCCGCGTCGGCCAGTGGACGCATGACCGCATCCTCGCGCAGTTGTGCGAATCCTTCGCGGATGGCGGCGGGCGTCATGGACTGCAGCCAGAGCCGCTTGATGGGCTTCTTGGATTTCGCGTATTGGACAATGTTGCGGAAGATGAGCTCGCCCTCCCGCCCGGCGTCGCAAGCGTTGACGAGCGAGGTTACATCCGGTCGTTTGGCGAGCTTGAGCAACAGCTTAAGCCGCGCCTCGTTGCGCTCGATAGGCTGGAGGTCAAAATGCGGCGGGATGACCGGCAAATGGGCAAACGTCCACTTGCCGCGCTTGACCTCAAACTGGTCTGGCACGCACAACTCGAGCAGGTGGCCGACCGCGGACGACAGCACATACTGGTCGCTCTCGAAGTAGTCGGCCTGCTTCTCGAAACCGCCCAGCGCGCGGGCAATGTCCGCGGCGACGGACGGCTTCTCGGCAATGATTAATGCCTTTTCCATATCTTCCAGTGACTTTTACACCTTGTCGGCGGATGGGGCAACCCCCGCGCAAAGTGGTGCGAAATTGGAGCAAAGCGCGCGCAGTGTCAAAGGATTCGTTGGACCCGAGCCGCCTCCGGGCGTCTTCCCGGAACTCCCGGCGCCTGCCGAATGACCGCGCTGCGGGGCGCCCCGCCGACGAGTTCGGCACCCTCGATACCAATATCAAGAATGCACTCGACTATCCAGAGTCAGCGCCCTGCCGGATTGGGAGCTCAAGTCAGGCTTTGGCCTTTCCAGCGGTCGTCGAGAACGTTTTCCCGGTGAGACTATGGAGGGGCTCCGGTGTGGTTCCCATGTGGGCCGGCCAACATGGGAACCACACCGGGGTATCACCCCGGCCACACCGTCGCCTGGGACGGCCCTCTGCGCAGGGAGAGGGAACAGTCTGAGAACTGTAACGTTCGTTATAGGAGCAACTTACATGAATGAATCAAGCACCGTGCTTGTTACCCTTCGGCAAACCCGCTCTGGATGTCGTTCTCGTCGTCGTCCTCGTCCTCGTGCTCGATTGGGCTCCTTTCGATTACGATTACGAGGACGACGACGAGGACGATGAGTTGCGGATTGGCCGAATACTTACCCGTGCTTCTCCGGCGGCTCGTCAGAGTGCCGCAACCTGGTCTGCCAGGAAATAACTTCCCGGATGAAGCAAAAAAGGGCTAAATTCTTGAATATCCCACCATAACTCCACCGTAACCAAACCGTAGGCCCTCCGTAGCCCCTCCGATACATCAAGCCAACCCCGCGCTCGCATCTAGCCGGCAATCAGCCTGCATCCCGCCCAGTCCAAGCTATTCGGACCATCACGCACGGGTTCGGGTTGGCTCGTTGGACTTGACCCTGGGCCGGCGATGCGCACAATCCGCCCAGCATTGCTGAACAATGGACCCCGATTGCTACTCTCGTGATCCGACTCCCGGCGCCTGCGCGTGCCCGTTGACGCGCCGGGGCTTTCTCGCCCGTGCCGCCACCGGCACCCTTGCGCTCACTTGCGGCCCCTCGATTATCCGCGCCGCCCCCGCCGCAAGCGGCGAGCGCGAGCTGATCGAAGCCGCCATTCCCGCTCGCGCCTTCGTGCCGCCCCGCAAACCTCGCAGGCTGCTCATCTACGACGGGAATGTGAACTACGGCGGGCATGGGTCCATTCCGACGGCGAACCTCGCCTTCGAACTGATGGGCCGCAAGACCGGCGCCTTCGAGACGGTGGTGAGTCGCGACCCGGAAGTGTTTCGGCCCGAGAGCCTGCGGCAGTTCGCCGGCGTCTTTTTCAACAACTGTGTCGGCAACCTCTTCACCGACCCCGCGCTACGGCAGAGCCTGGTGGAGTTCGTGTATGGCGGCGGCGGGATGATGGGCGTGCACGGTACCTCGGTCGCCTTCACCCAATGGCCGGGCGCAGTCGAGGATTGGCCGGAGTTCGGGATGATGATCGGCGCGCGGGGTGCGAATCACCGCGCGAACGACGAGCAGGTCTTCATCAAGCTCGATGATCCGGAGCATCCGATCAACCAGGCGTTTGGCGGCCAGGGCTTCAGTTACCGGGACGAGTTCTTCCGCGTGCATGATCCCTACTCACGGCGGCGGCTGCGCGTGCTGCTGAGCATTGACACCGACAAGACGGACCTCAAGGCGGGCCGTGGGTCCGCCCCGCTGGAGCGCGCCGACAACGACTTCGCGCTGGCGTGGGTGCGCAACTATGGCCGCGGCCGGACGTTCTACTGCACCATCGCGCACCATCCGCAAGTGTTCCGCGATCCGAAGCTGCTGCCGTTCTACCTGGCGGCGGCGCAGTTCATCCTGGGCGATCTGCCCGCGCCGACCATTCCGAGCGCGATGCTGACTCCTGCCCTGCGCGCACAAGAGAAGCTGGGCTGGCGGCTCGGCGTCGAGGCCTACACCTTCCATAAGTTCACGCTGTTCGAGGCCATCGAGAAGACCGCCTCGCTCGGCCTGCCTTACATGGGCGGCCTGAGCTTCCAGAAGGTCAGCGCCGACATCCCGAAGAACCTCGAGCCGGGGCTTTCCGACGATGAGCTGCGCCAGATCCGGTTCAAGCTCGACGCCGCGGGCGTGCGGGTGCTTACCTATTACATTCAGGACATTCCGGGCGACGAGGCTGGCTGCCGCAGGGTGTTCGAGTTCGGGCGCAAGATCGGCATCGAGACCTTCATGTCCGAGCCGAAGCCCGAGGCGCTCGGGACGATCGAGAAGTTTTGCGACACCTACGACATCAATGTCGCCCTGCACAACCATGACGCGAAGGCCTCGCCCGCTTATTGGAATCCTGCCGGCATCCTGAAGGCGTGCGAGGGCCGGAGCAAGCGGCTGGGCGCCTGCGCCGACATCGGCTACTGGATGCGCGGCGGCATTGACCCGATCGAGGGGGTGCGGCAACTGAAGGACCGCCTGATCACGGTGCAGATGCATGACCTCCACGCGCGCGGCCCGGACGGACATGACGTGCCGTGGGGCACCGGCGTTGGCCATACGGAGGCGCTGCTCCAGGAGATTCACCGCCTGGGCATCCGGCCCACAATGTTCGGTCTGGAGTATTCCTACAACTGGTTGGAATCCATGCCGGACATCGCCAAGTGCGCTGAGTTATTCAATCAGGTCAGCCTTGAGCTTGCGAAGGGAGCGTCCTAGCGAGATGGAACAAGAACCCAGAGCACCCCTCACGCGCCGTGCCTTCCTTGCGCGCAGCGCCGCCGCTTCGCTGCTGGCGGTGCGCTCGATAGTCCCAGCCTCGGTTCTCGGCAGGGACGGTGTGGCCGCGCCCAGCGAGCGGATTGGCGTCGCGCTGATCGGCGTTGGCTGCATGGGGAACGGGCATCTTCACCTCCTGGCCCAGGGCAAGGACACGCAATTGGTCGCCGTGTGTGATCCGGACCGCAGCCGGCGTGAGCCGGGCGCGCGTGTGACGGAGGAAATCTGCGCCGGGCAACGCGGCACCGGCAAGTTCCGCGGCTGCACCGCCATCGCCGACTACCGGGAAGCGTTGGCGCGTGGGGACGTTGATGGCGTGGTCATCGCCACACCGGATCACTGGCACGCGCTGGCGTCCATTCACGCCGCGCAGGCGGGCAAACATGTCTATTGCGAGAAGCCCGTGTCGCTCACGATTCGCGAAGGGCGCGAGATGGTCGAGACCGTCCGCCGCTATGTGCGCGTCTTCCAGACCGGCACGCAATATCGGTCCATTCCCGCCATCCGCAAGGTGTGCGGTTTTGTGCGCGCGGGCGGGCTCGGGAAAGTGAAGTCGGTCTTCACACCCTGGATGAAGCTGTCGGTCCCCACCCTGGGCGCATCCTACATACCGCTCGATCCGGCGTTGCCGGCGCAGCCGGTGCCCGAGGGCCTGGACTGGGATCTGTGGGTCGGCCCGGCTTCGTGGCACCCCTACAATGCGGCCTATCATCGCAACCCGATTCCCGGCGTGGTGCCGTGGACGTTCTGCAGCGCCTTCGGTGCTGCCGCGATCACGAACTATCACTCACACGCGGCGGACGTGATCCAATACGCCATCGGCATGGAGACCAGCGGCCCGGTGGAGATCATTCATCCCGCGAGCGGGCAATTCCCCACACTGACCTGCCGCTATGCCAACGGCGTATTGTTGCACCACGTTGACCATTGGGGTCAGGTGAAGGAACTCTACAAAGCCGTCCCCGCCAACGCGCGGCTCGAGGGGCTTTTTGGCGGACTATTTGTGGGCGAACGCGGCTGGATCACCTCCATGTCCGGCAGTGGTCCGGTGGAAGGCGGCCCGGAAGAAATTCTGCGCGAGGCGGGTCTGAGGACCCGCGAGGTGAACATCGGCGCCAACAACCATCACGCGAATTGGTTTGCGTGCATCCGTTCCGGGGGACAACCGAGTTCACACGAGGAGATCGGCCATCGCTCGGCATCCCTCGGGCATTTGGTGGCCCTGTCCTTTGCGCTCAACCGCAGCCTGCGTTGGGACCCGGCGAAGGAGGTCTTCATCGGCGACGACGAGGCGAACCGCCTGCTTTCTCGCGCCCGCCGGGAGCCGTGGCAGGCATGAACCCCTTGGACGACCTCCGAGCCCTGGACCCTACATGAAGCCATCTGAATACCTGGCTGGCAACGTGTTGAAATGGTCTCTGCTAGTCGTCTCCGGACGCCCCGGGCCCGACGCGCCCGCCCTGAAGCGGCTGATGTTGCCGCAGGGAGAGCTGGCGCAGATACACGACTCCGACGACGGAATCCGATACCTGGCGTTTATCGAGGTTCGCGTTGGCAGCGACCGCGGCAACCATTACCACAAGGTCAAAGAAGAATGGGTTTATGTGATGCAGGGCAAGGTGCTGGTGGTCGTCCAGGACATCGAGACTAATGCCCGAGCCTCTGTGCCGTTGGAAAAGGGAGACCTGCTTTTCATCCAAACCAGAATTGCGCATGTGCTGCGACCCGTCGAGTCGGGGCAGGCGCTGGAGTTCTCCCAGGCTCGCTTCGACGCGACCGACGTTTACCCCTTCCCTCTGACCTAGCGGCCGGAAGCGGGTCCGGTCGTTGCCCTGCCCGGGTTCTTCGCTGTTCAGCCCTGCGTCGGCTTGGTGGCCGCCGCAATCCGGGTCTTGGGCTCAGGAAGCGGCGTCCTTGACTTGCTCATCCGGCACGGCCCGGCGTGCAGTCACCCATTCTTCGATCAGGCGGAAGCCGACCGCCAGCAGCGTTGGGCCCAGGAACACGCCGATCACGCCGAAGGCGATGGCGCCGCCCAGGACGCCAAAGAAAATCAGGAGGAACGGCAACTTGCTGCCCTGGCTGATAAGCCACGGCTTGAGGACGTTGTCAATGTTGGCCACCCCCACGCCCCAGATCACCATGAAGATGCCCCAACCGGTCGAGCCTTGCTCGAACAGCCAGAAGGCAGCCGGCCCCCAGACCAGCGCGGTGCCAACGACCGGCACCACCGAGGCAAAGAAGGTCAGCAACACGAGGACGGCGGCCCCGGGCACGCCGGCAATGACAAAACCGATTCCCGCGACCACGGCCTGCGTCAGCGCGGTGCCCAGGATCCCGTGCACGACACCGCGGACGGTGTTGCCGGCCACCGTGAGCAGATGCTTGCCGCGTTCACCGCCAATGCGCTCGACCCCGTTCGTCAACCGCTCGGCAACGGCCACGCCATCGCGGAAGAGAAAGAACGCAATCAAGATACTGAGAGCCAGCTCCAGCAAGCCCCGTCCCAGCGCCAGCCCGACTTTCAGCAGCCAGGTGCTGACCGGCTCGATAAACCGCTGCGCCTCGGTCCACAGCTTCGTCGTGTCCTGGGCCAGGCTTTGCCAGTACTCCGTAACCTGCTGGCCCACCACCGGCACCTTCGCGATCCAGGCGGGCGGCTCGGGTGGGCCCTGGGCAAACCACTGCCGTGTGGCCGCGGCAAGCTCCCGCACGTCGTCCGCCAGCGTCACGCCGACGATGAGGAACGGCAGCAAGATTACCAGGATCATCCCGAGCGACATCACCAGTGCCGCCAGCGACCGCCGGTTTCGCAGCAGTGCCAGCAACCGCCGGTAAACCGGCCAGGTCGAGAAGCACAGCACCACCGCCCAGAGCAGCGCCGACACGAACGGGCGCATCACCAGCAGGCAGCCTCCCAACAGCAGCAGCAGAACAATCCAGCCGATGCTCTGTTCCAGTTTAGTGGTGAGTGGTTTCATGCCGGCAAGCTGCGCGCGTCAGACGGTTCCTGCTTACTCAAAGCGATGCGGTTGGCCGGTAGCCGCGAGCACGGCGCTCCAGGCAGGGCCTTCCGGGTCGAGGCGCTTCGGCTCCTTCGCCAGCAACTCGATTGGCACGTGGATGAAGCGGTCATGCAGGTAGCCGATCACCAAGCCCGTCTTGCCCGCCATGGCCGCGTGCGCCGCGTGGCGCGCGAACAGGTCGCACAGAATCGAATCTTCCGAGTTGGCCGGGCTGCTGCGCACGAAATAGCTCGGATCGAAATAGCGCATGACGACCGGGACCTTCTCCGCCTGGAAGTAGGCCTCGATCCGGTCGCGCAGGAACAACCCGATATCCTGCAGCTTCACGTTGCCCGAGGCATCACGCGCCGTCTCCGCCTGCCGAAGCAAATCCTGTCCCGCGCCTTCGGCCACGACCACCACCGCATGCGCTCGCCTCAATACCCGCTCCTTGAGGGCCGCCAGGAAGCCGTGCTCACCTTCGAGCTTGAACGGCACTTCCGGGACCAGCGTGAAGTTCACATCCTGGCTGGCCACTGTCGCTCCGGCCGCAATGAACCCCGCGTGGCGCCCCATGAGCTTCACCAGCGAGATGCCGTTGCGGACGCTCTTGGCTTCGACGTGAGCCCGATCGAGAACTCGGGCGGCCTCCTGCACCGCGGTCAGGTAGCCAAAAGTGCGCGCCACAAATGCCACATCATTATCCACTGTCTTGGGGATGCCCACTACGGCCAGCGGGTGACCGCGCCGCTTCGCCTCCTGATACAACTCATTCCCGCCACGCTGCGTCCCGTCGCCGCCGATCGTGAAGAGCAGGTCCACCCGCCTGCGAATGAGGTTATCCACCGCCAGCTTCACATCCACCGGCCCGCGCGACGTGCCCAGGACCGTGCCGCCCTGCTGGTGGATGTCGTCCACGAACTCGGGCGTCAGCACGATCGGCTCCCCCCCGCGCGCAGGATCGAGTCCCTGGTAACCGCCGCGGAAGCCGAGCACCTCCTTCACTCCGTAGGCGTTGCGCAATTCCAGGAACAGCGAGCGGATGACATCGTTCAACCCGGGGCAAAGACCGCCACAGGTCACGATGCCCGCGCGCGTCTCGCTTGGATCGAAAAAGAGCTTGGCCCGCGGCCCGGCGAGCTCAAACAGTAGCTCCTCCTGCGGCGGGCCGCCCGGCACGCGGACAATCTGCGCCGGAATGCGCGTCCGGTCGTCCACCGTGCGCCGGATGGGAGAAGGGAACCGCGGCTCGCCTAATACAGATACATTCATGCCTTGTGGGGCAGAGAGTATCCCTGACCCGCCTGCCGCGCAACAGCTTACCGTGGAGCGCTGCCTCACCATTGCCGGCGCTGGAATCGGCCGTCATGCCGCTTCTCCATGCCGGGTGCCTCGGGCTAGTGGTTTACCACGGCCTTACGCCGCACACGAACCGACGTAAGTTGACTATGCCGGAATGGACGGCCGCAGCGCCTGGGCAAGTCTCACCGGAGCTACACCGTATACCCACTGGATGCACACCCTAACCACACCGTAGATACCCAATACTGAGTTGGCAAAGTCGTCAGTTCGCCTGCGGCGTCACATCCCGGGTCCCGAAGCGGTGGTCCACTCCGCAGGCAACACCACGAGTTCCAACGCGTTCCTGACGGTGATTATCCCACCCACGCTAGCAGTGGACTTTTGGGCAGGTTATCCGGTGCTAGATCTGAGTGGCATGTTGAGCAGCAAGTTCGCAGTGCAATACAGCACCAACCTGGCGGGCACCGACTGGATAGACCTGCTTTCCCTGACCAATCTGCCGTTCAGCCCGTATCTGTTTCTTGACCCGGATGGTGGCGATGAACCAGCGCGGTTCTATCGGGCTCTTATGCGCTGAGCGGGGCGTGATGCGAAGGATGAGGGATAAAGGATGAAATCAGCCAGGCCGGTTGGGAGCGGGGTGCGTGGTGGGGTCAGGCCAGGGCCATACATCGCGTCCCCGCTGCTTAGTCAGTTTGGTCATCCGTTACGTCCGGCGGTTGAGCCAAACGCCGCGCCAAGTCGCGTGCGCCGTGCATAATACGCACCGCGTCCAGGGTGTGTTGATCACTGCGATAGAAGATGAGATGCCGATGAAAGGGTCGGGCGATTAGCCAACACCGCAAGTAGCGCAGCTCGGGATGATTAAAGTTCCTCCGCCAGCCCAACTCCGGGTGTTCCGCCAGTTGTTTGAGCGCCTCATCCACGTGGAGCAAGTAGCGCCAGGCAACGTCCCATCCCGCTTGACTCTCGTACCAGCGGAATTGCGAATCAAGGTCAGCAAGGAAAGCGTCGGACTTGCGGATCGCCAGGCTCATGCGCCGGCTTTTTCACGCCGGACGCCCTCCGCGATGGCGTCAAGGTCCCGTCGGGAATAAGGGGTGAACGGCCCTTGCACCCCTCTAAGCAACTCCGCCTCTAGCTCGGAGCTGTCCTGCTCAAGGTCAAAGTCAACCGGTCCGCCCGATGGTGTATAGCGTTCGAGCTTCACTCGCTTATCGCCGTAAGCCAGCACGACTTGTTCGCCCGCGTAAGCCTCCTCGACGAGCTTGCGGAGTTCCGGCTGAGTTGCGGCGACCGTGACAGTCTTCATACCTTTACTTTAGACCAACGCGCCGGGTGTTTTCAAGCTGTTTGACCGGCATTACTTTGAAGCGGGGTTGTGTCTCCTGGCCGGTTTGCTTGCGGTGCCAAACGTTCGCCTGCAGGCACCCAGGTAATCGCAACCTAAGGTGGGGGTCTCGCGCCGAGGCGCGCCCGCAAGGCTTGGGCGTACTTGAGAGCTCGCGGTTCGGAAGGGTTTCGCTGCAGGACCGCTTCGAACTGCTCGACGTCCGGATGTGGTTTGCAACCGGGCGGCCGGAGGCTATACTGCGGGCGCAGTTGGCCCGGGATTCCGGGCCTGAGAGTGATTTATGCTCGTTCATATCCTGAAATCAAAGATCCATCGCGCGCAGGTCACGGCGGGTGACTTAAATTATGAAGGGAGCCTGGGCATCGCCCGGGATCTCATGGATAAGGTGGGTCTGCTGCCGTACGAGAGGATTCTCTGCGGCAACATGTCTAACGGCGAGCGGTTTGAAACCTACGCCATCCCCGCCAAAGCCGGCTCCGGCCAGATTATCCTCAACGGGGCCACTGCCCGGCTGGGCCGACCGGGTGACCGGCTGACCATCATGAGCTTCGCCGCGGTGGAGGAGGCGAAGGCCAAGACCTGGAAGCCGCGAGTGATCGTGCTGGGTGAGAAGAATACCATTGTCAACGAACGCGGCCTCTAACTCCCGGACCGCTGTTCTCGATCGGGCGCATTCCCGACCAGGCGGATGCGCCCGCGGTTGTCCTCGACCAATGGTCAGGGTCTAGCAGGTCTGGGCCACTGAATGACCTGCCCGTCTGCAAGCAACCGGGCGCGCAACCGAGTGTAACTCAGTTCCTGCGCGGGCACCTGTTCATCAATCGCCAGGCAGGCGGCGGTGGCGGCCGACTGGCCGAGAACCATGAAGACCGGCTCCATGCGGATGCTGCTGAAGGCCGTGTGGCTGGCCGAGAGCGCGAAGCAGACGAACAAGTTCTCGCACTCGCTTCGCCGCGGGACAATAGCCCCATAGCCGATGGGATAGGGGCCGGCGCCTCCGCGGCCGGCGGCGGTCTTGCCTTCCCGCGTGACCACACCGTCTTTCACGATGCGGCGGATTTCATGGGTGTCTATCCCGTAGGAACCCAGCCCGACTGGGTTGGGAGCAACCTTCCTGCCGAAGGCGTGATGCTCGGTCATCACCAGGTCTGAGACCATCCGGCGGCCTTCGCGGATGTAAAGCTGGTGCGGCCACCCGCCCGTGCCGGCGAACTCGTCACGCGGCAGGCCGAAACGGCTCACCTCCTCGCGCAGCTTGAGCGGCACGCGCGGGTCCTTAGCCAGAAAGTGGAGCAGACCCCGGTGATAATTCTCGTGCTCGCGGGCAATCTCGACGCGGCGCGAATGACTTGCCTCCGGCCATTCCCAACTCGCCCCGGGTAGATTGGCGCCGAAAGTGGCGGTATTGAAATCCCACTTCCCGTTCGGTAGCGGGTCAAGCTTGGTGAACCACCGCAAATCCATATCGTCGCCCATGGCCAGGCAAGCCGCGATGAAGCGCGCCACGATTTCGTAGCGCTTTGGGTCGTAATCTCGTGGCGGCGTGATGGGGAGGCGGCTCGCGTTCGTCGTGAGGCAAAGACGGTAGCAATAAGCCTGGACGCCCGCGGCGGGCTCGCCAGGGCGACCCGGATCGCCCGCTTGCACCAGCGGCAGCAGACCGCTCTTGGGATCGCCGGGAACGCGGTACGGGTCGAGCGGCAGGTCGCGGTCCCACACGCCCTGGCCGCCGGGCACACGGCCGTTCAGGCCAGGCTTGCCGTGTTCGGCGCGTGGCAAATATTTGTCACTGTAGTGGATGCCGTTACAGCTCTCGCCGTACCGGGCGTTGCCCTCGCGCTGGAGCGTGTAACTCACACCAGCCTTCGCCATCAGGTCCCCCTCGTAGGTGGTGTCGAGAAACATCTTCGCCCGGAACACCCGGCCATCCTCAGCCACCAGCTCGACAATGCGCGCGCCGTCCTTCTTGACCGACGCCAGCCGGGCGCCGAAATAGACATCTGCTTTGGATTCACGCGCCATTTCGTCGAACAGGCGTTCCGCTGTGTGCGGCTCGATCGAGTAAGCGCCGCCAGTTGCCGGTCCGCCGCCCTTGCGCGGGAAAGGGCGGTCCCAGGCCAGGGTCTTCCCATAGCCCTTCACCAGCCGCGTGAAGTACTCGCGCGCCAGGCCGCCCACCGTGCGCGGGTCGCCGATGTCCACCGCGCTCAGCCCGCCGGCGGTCATTCCCCCGAGATGCTGCCCCGGCTCGAGCAGCATGACTCGTTTGCCCAGTCGCGCTGCCTGGACCGCCGCGACCACCCCACCCGAGGTGGCCCCGTAAACGCAGACGTCCGCTTGGAAGACCTGAGCGGTGGAAGTTCCCTCGGCGGCCTGCACCATGCCCGACACCAGGGTCGCCAGCACTGCGAGCGCGTTCGGCTTCACCCAACCGCGTCGGTTGGCCGGGCCTGCTATTACGTTACCCATACCTGGGACGGCCCGGGGCGTCACTTGGCGGCGCCCTTCTTCTTGCCCTTCTTCTTCGCGCCAGTGTCGGCGGGGTCTCCGGAGGGATACGGCTTCACCTGAGCGCGTTCGGCCCAGGCATCCCACTTGGCGCTGAGTTCCTTCGCGCGCTCGGGCTGCGTTGCGGCCAGGTCTCGCTGTTCCGTGCGGTCGGCCTTGAGGTCGTAGAGTTCCCAAGGGCCCTTCCGGCCCAGGCGGACGAGCTTCCAGTCCTCAACGCGCACAGCGGCGTTGCCCTCGTGTTCCCAGAACAGGGCGTCGCGCTGAATGGGTTGGTTGGCGAACGCCGGCGCCAGGCTGCGGCCTTCCATTGGTTGTATCGCCTTGCCCCTGAACTCTTTCGGATACGTAGCGCCAGCCACATCCACGCAGGTGGCCATGATGTCAATCAGGTGCCCGGGCTGGGTGCGGAGCTGGCCGCCGCCCGAAATCCGCGCCGGCCAATGCGCAATGAGGGGGGTCGAGATCCCGCCCTCGTGGTTGTAATGCTTATAGCGGCGGAAGGGGGTGTTTTCGAGCGTCGCCCAGGATTGGCCGCAAAAGACGTTCGAGTCTTCTGAGCCAGGTCGCTGCCCGACGTATCGGCCCTCCGGACCCGCCTCGGCATTGCCGCCGTTGTCTGAGAGGAAAAGGATCAACGTGTTGTCGAGCGCTCCGCGCTGGCGCAAAGTCTCCACGAATCGGCCTACTGCGGTGTCCATGTGCGCCACCACCGCAGCGTAGATGGCCATGATGTGATCGAAGCGGTCTTGCTCTTCCGGCGCCAGGGTGTCCCACGCCTTGACTTCCAGCGGGCGCGGCGAGAGAGGCCAGGCCTTGTCCACAATCCCGAGCTCGATTTGCCGGGCGTGCCGCTGCTCGCGAAGTCTGTCCCACCCGACCTTGTACTTGCCGCGGAACTTCGCAATCTCGTCCGCCGGCGCCATAAGCGGGAAGTGCGGGGCGTTGAAAGCCAGGTAAAGGAAGAAAGGTTTGGTCTTGTCTCCCTCATCAATGAACTTGAGGGCGTTATCCACGAAAGCGTCGGTAGTGTAGAAGCCGTCCATCGGGGGTTGAATGTGTTCATTCTCCCGGGTCAATGAATCGGGGCGGAAATAGTTGGCGGTGCCTTTGATCACCCCGAAGTAATGGTCGAATCCTCTCTGCCGGGGCCAGTTCGCCTTCTCGGCTTCGCTGGCCGGTTCCGTGTATCTCGTCACGTGCCATTTGCCCGCCATGGCGGTGCGATAGCCCGCTCCGCGCATCACCTCGGCAAGGGTCACGCAGCGGTCGTTGAGATTGCCTTCGTAGCCCGGCTGCTTCCGGTCGGTCACCATGTGGCCGACGCCGGCCTGGTGCGAGTAAAGCCCGGTCAACAGCGCGGCGCGGGTAGGACAACAGCGGCCGGTGTTATAGAACTGGGTGAAGCGCAACCCGCCAGCCGCCAGTTTGTCCAGGTTCGGTGTCGGGATTTCGCCCCCGTAACAGCCCAGGTCCGAGAAGCCCATGTCGTCCACCAGGATGACCGCGATGTTTGGGCGCTGCCCGGCGCTGGCAGCGGTGGTTCTGCAGGTTACCAGCGTGAGCGTGGCGGACAGGAGGCCGATGAGAATCAGCGGTTTCGGATTCATGGCTGCCAGTGTGCCGCCCGCGGCACGAGTTGGCAACGACGTTGAAGGCGGCTTAATTTGGTGCCGGCACGCCGGTCTTGGGCTTGCCACGGCAGGCCATGTAGTAGAGCACGGGCACCGCCATGCGGCTGATGAGCAGCGAGGCGATTTCTCCCGCCATCAGCGCGATGGCCAGGCCCTGAAAGATCGGATCGGCCAGGATTACACTGGCGCCGACTACTACCGCCAGCGCCGTCAGCAGCATGGGCCGGAACCTCACCGCGCCGGCGTCCACGACCGCTTGGTCCAGCGGCATCCCCTCGGCGAGGCGCAGTTCAATGAAATCCACCAGGATGATGGAGTTGCGCACGACGATCCCCGCGCCGGCCATAAAGCCGATCATCGAAGTGGCGGTGAAGAACGCGCCCATGAGGCCGTGCGCCGGCAGAATGCCCACCAGGGAGAAAGGTATGGCGGCCATCACTACCAGCGGCGTCACGAACGACCGGAACCATCCGACCATGAGAATGAAGATCAACACCAACACGGCGGCAAAGGCCGAACCGAGGTCGCGGAAGACTTCGATGGTGATGTGCCACTCCCCGTCCCATTTGATGGACGGTTCGTCTTCGGTGAAGGGTTGGGTGGCGTTGTAAACTTTCAGGGGCACTCCGCTGCCGCCAAACTGCTTCGTGTCCAATTTGGCCAACGTTTTGTTCATTTCGAGAATCGCATAGACCGGACTCTCCACCTCGCCGGCCACGTCGCCGATCACGTAGGTCACCGGCTTGAGGTTCTTGTGGTAGATGCTCTTGTCCACGAGGCCGGCTTCTACCTTGACCAATTCCCGCAAGGGCACCAGGGGGCCGGACGGATCACTGCCCCGGATGCGCAAAGCCAACAAATCCTCGGGCGAAGTGCGAAGCGCCTGCGGCAGGCGCACGAGGATCAGCACGTCTTCTTTCTCCGGCGGCAGGTGGAGCAGGTCAACCGCGGTGCCGCCGACGGCCATCTTCAGCGTCTGCGCGATGCTCTCCTCACTGATGCCGTGGAGGGCGGCCTTCTCCTTGTCCACAAGAAAGCGGGCCTTGGCCTGGTCGGCCTCGATATACCAGTCGGTATCCACCACGCCCGGCGTGTTGGTGAAGACATTGATGACCTGGCGCGCCAGGGCCAGGCGGCTTTCTTCGTTCGGACCATAAATCTCGGCCACGAGCGTTTGCAGCACCGGCGGGCCAGGCGGGACTTCGGCTACCGCCACCCGGGCACCGTATTTGGCGGCGATGTCTTTCACGCGCGGCCGGACGCGCTTGGCAATATCATGGCTCTGGGCCTTGCGCTCGTGCTTCGGCACGAGGTTGATCTGCAGGTCGGCAATGTGCGGACCCCGACGCATGAAGTAATGGCGAACCAGGCCATTGAAGTTGAACGGCGCGGCAATGCCGGCATAGACCTGATAATCGGTCACCTCGGGTTCGACTCGCACAGCGGCGCCAATTTCGCGCGCCGCCTGGGTAGTGAGTTCCAGGGAACTGCCCTCGGGCATGTTCAGGATGATCTGAAACTCACTCTTGTTGTCGAACGGCAACATCTTCACCTTCACCCAACCGAGGCCGACCGTAGCCATTGAGGCCAGCAACAACACAACAATTCCCGCCAGGAACACCAGCCGCCAGCGGGCCTTGGCAATCAGGGGCTCCATAAAGCGACGGTAGATCCGCGTGAAGAAATCTTCCTCGTGCTCGAAATGGGAGTGCGGTTTGCCGGCTTCCGCTGTGCCCGGGGCGCCCTCCGTAACGCGGCGGTACTTTCGTCCCCAGCGCAAGATGCGGATCGCCGCCCAGGGCGTCACCATGAACGCAATGGCCAGCGACCAGAACATCGCCGCGCTGGAACCGATGGGAATGGGCCGCATGTAGGGCCCCATCAATCCGCCGACAAATGCCATCGGCAACACCGCCGAAATCACGGCGAAGGTGGCGAGGATGGTGGGATTCCCGACTTCGCTGACCGCCTCGACAGCAATGACTGACCACGGACGGCCCTTGTTATGGGGAAGGTGAAAATGCCGCACGATGTTCTCCACCACGACGATGGCGTCGTCCACCAGAATGCCGATGGAGAAGATGAGGGCAAAGAGCGTGATGCGGTTCAGCGTGTAGCCATACAGGAAGAAGACCAGCAGCGTCAGCGCCAGGGTGCAGGGAATGGCGATGCCGACAATGAACGACTCGCGCCAGCCAAGCGTCAGCAGGATGAGGAGCGATACGCCGATGACCGCAATGCCCATGTGCAGCAGCAGTTCGTCCGACTTCTCCTCCGCCGTCTGGCCATAATGGCGGGTGATGCCGATTTGCACGTCGTTGGGGATCATGCGGCCCTTGAGCGCATCAACCTTCCTAAGCACCTCGTTGGCAACGGAGATGGCGTTGGCCCCGGGCCGCTTGGCAATGGTGAGTGTGACGGCTGGCTGCTCGGTGCCGCCGCCGGCACGAGCCGCGCCCGCGCCAAAGAATACGTATTGGCTGGGCTCCTCCGGCCCGTCCAGGATTTCCGCCACGTCGCGCAAATACACCGGCTTGCCGTCGTGTACGCCGATCACGACACTGCCGGCGTCCTTCGCGCTCGTGAGAAACGCTCCGGTTTGCAGCAGGACCTCGCGGTTGTGGGCGACGACCGGGCCGGCGCTGAGCCGCCGGTTGGCCGCCTGGAGACGGGGCAGGACTTCCGCCGCGCTGAGCTGACGCGAAGCCAGCCTGGCCGGGTCGAGCAGAACGCGCAATTGCCGGCGCTCACCGCCGATCAGCATGGTCTCAGCCACCAGCGGCACCTGTTTGACCGCGTCGTCCACTTCGGCCACAATGCGGCGCAGGGTGTAATGGTCATACCCGGCCCCGTGAAAGGTCAGCGCCAAGATGGGCACGTCGTCAATGGACCTGGGCTTGATCAGCGGATACGACACGCCGAACGGGATGCGATCGAAGTTTGCCTGCAGCTTCTGGTTGAGGTGGACGAGGCTGCGGGTGATATCCTCGCCAACCTTGAAGCGCACGATGCCCAGGCACTCGCCTTCGCGGGAAGTGGAGTAAACGTATTCGACGCCGGGGATCTCCCACAGCAGCTTCTCCATCGGCCGGGTGGCGCGCTCCTCGACCTCCTTCGCGCTGAAGCCCGGCATGGAAACCAACACATCAATCATCGGCACCTTGATCTGCGGCTCCTCTTCGCGCGGCAGCAGCCAGGTCGCCGCCGCGCCCAGCAGGATCGAAGTGATCACCAGCAGCGGGGTGAGCTTGGAGTTAATGAACGCGTGGGCCACGCGCCCCGCGAACCCGAGGCGCGCCACGTCCAGCTTGGAGGATTCTGTGCTCACGGATGGCAGCTATGGGGTATGAACCGGCTGGCCGTCGCGCAGCCTGGCCGCGCCTTCGACCACCACCACCTCGCCCGGCGTCAAGCCGGCCAGAATCTCGACGCCCTGGTCCGTGGCCTTGCCGGTTCGGACCAGCCGCATCTGGGCCTTGCCGTCGGCGACCACGAACAGGATTTCGAGCTGTCCGCGCCGCACCAGCGCCTGCGGGGGCACAAAAAGGAAAGACGCTTCGCTGAGCGGCACTGCCAGGCGCCCAAACTGCCCGGTGCGCAAGCCCGGGTTTTCCGGCAAGTCCAGTTTCACTCGCACGGTCCGCGAGGCCGGATCGGCGGCGGGCGAAATCTCGGCTACCGTGCCGCTGAGCTTGTCCGCGATCGTGTCCACGCGAAACGCAAGTTTCGCACCCGGCGAGATGCGCTCCGACAACAGAGTCGGCACATCAGCCACCAGCCGCAACCCGGCGCGGCCTTCCAGTTCGAGGAGCGGTTTTCCGGGCATTGCCAGGTCACCCTCATCAGCCAGCTTGCGGGCGATCACTCCCTCGAATGGCGCAACGATCTTCGCATACTCGGAGAGCGCCTCCGCCTCGGCGACGGCGGCTTTGGCCACGTTATAGCGCGCTTGTACCGCGTCCAGCTCCGCCTGGGTGGCGGCGTTCTGTTGGCGGAGATTCGAGGTGCGATTGAGTTCCAGCTCCGACTGCCGAAACGCCGCGGTAGCCTGTTCGAGCTTCGCCTGAATTTCTTGCGTCGCGAGTTCCACGAGCAGGTCGCCCTGCTTGACCGACTGGCCGAGAGTGACCGGCAGTCGCTTAATGCGTCCGCTGACCTTGGCTTCGATCACCGCCTGGAGTTTCGGCTGGACGGTGCCGACCATCTCTTCCACCGCGGGCTGCCTGACCGTATCAATCTTCTGCACACGGACTGCGACGGGCGGGAGGGTCTCGCCAGCGTCCGCTTGCGGCTCGTGCTTCTTCCCGCAGCCGGTGGAAGACGCGATAAAGCCAAGAAGCAGCAGGCTCAACGAGAGAGTCAGGTTGGAGCGCCGCGTTCGGTGTCCGCGCTTTAGCGTGCGGTCGGCGCCGGACAGCCTGAGGGCTGAAGGCCAAACGTGACTCTCCGAACGTGCCCTCAGCCGGCAACCTGCCGACGTTCCGGGCTCGGGGTTTAGAGACGAGCTAAGGGGGGTTCTCATTTTGCGGTTGTTTGGGAATCCAGTTGCGGCAAGGCCAGCGCTTTGCGCCAGGCGGCGGCGGCAATCTGCCGGTCGGCCTCAGCCTCGGCGCGGCGCACGCGGGCGGCGACGAGCGAGGTCTCGGCGTCCGTCAAGTCCTTGGCGAGCGCCATCTCCTGCTCGAAGCGGGAACGGACTAGCCGGGCGCTCTCTTCGGCCTGGGCCACCGCCTGCTCGGTAACACTGAGGCGCTCGTGGGCGGCGCTGAGATTGAGACGGGCTTGCTCGACTTCCAAATCCAGCGCCAGGCGCAACTTGCGCTGTTCCTCGCGGGCGGATTCCAGCTCGGCATTGGCCTCCCGGATCTTGGCGCGAGTCAGTTTGCCGTCCCACAGGTCCCATTGCAGCATCGCGCCGGCCGTGTAGCTGCCGCCACCGTGGTCATACCTCCAGCCGTAATCGTAATCCAGGCTGCCGAAGGCGCTGACGCGCGGCAGGTAGCCGCTCTTGGCAGCGCGCGCCTGCTCCTGGGCGGCTTGCTCGCGCTGGCGGGCGGCTGCCAGTTCGGGCCGACTGGAAAAGTCTCCCGAGCTAGGGACACTGATCGTGGGGATGCTTTCGGCCACCGCGAACTCCCCGTCTTCGATGCCCAGCAGGTTGCGCAGTGCGCGCACGGCCAGCGCGTTGGAATTGCGCGCGCGGACCAGGTCCTCGCGGGCCTCGGCCAGGCGCACCTCGAGGTCCAACACGTCGCTCTTAAGGACGCTGCCGGCGTCGAGGCGCTTCTTTGCGATGGCGGAGTTTGTCTCGAACGAGCTGACCGCCGCCTCGGCGGCGCGGATAAACTGCCGCGTCTTGAGCACGGTGCAAAACGCGCGAGACACCTCAAAGCTAAGAGCGTTCCGGACGGCGGCATGGTCTTGCCGGGCAGCCTCGGTGTTGGCGGTGGCGGCTTTGCGAGCGGCGGTGTTCCTGCCGCCCGTGTAAAGCGGAACCGTCAGGAGACCCCGCGCGTTAAGGTCGTCCACGCTTGGCACGTCATTGAAGTTCAGCGACGAGTTGTAAGCGCGCTGGTTAAGGATGCTTCCGAAGGCCAGCATCGGGTTGTCACTCCCGGTATAACTGGACTGGAACTGCACCCGTGGCCAAAAGGCTGAGTTGGCCTGGTCAAGGCCAGCTTGCGCGGCGACGATGCGCTGTTGGGCTAAACGTGCGTCCGGGTTGGCCGTCAGGGCCTGTTCCAAGGCGCGCTCCAAGGTCCACGGGTCAGCAGCAAAGGCCCCCAGGCACGACCATAAAAGCGCCAACCCGCAAATGCCCTGTGTCCTGGTCATTTCGCATCACCAGAGCTGGTGGCTTTTCCCGAGGCACAGCAGCCGCCGCCGACGCCGATCTTTCTCAGGATGAGCTCCAGGGGACAGAAGTTCGTGAACGAGGATTGGAGCAAGTTGAAGCCGACGAAGGCGGTGAACCAGAGCCAATAGGGACTGTGATAGTGCGCCAGGAGCAGGCTGAGAAGCACAAAGGTCCCGGCAAACCGGCGAATGATCATTTCCATTTTCATAAGAGCAGAATCGTATGGGCTGACTCAATGCAGACTGCCCGCGACCAAGGCTCCCACCACACTACCGTACAGGGTACTAATGAACGGATTGCTGGTCAACGGGCAAGCGCCCGTGGAACAGCCGACAAACTTGTAGAAGGCGAATCCCAGACCGCCCCCCACAACCACTCCGATAATGATGCGCAGTATCATACGATGTTGTTTCTTCAGTTACGCCCAAGACTGAGCCGCGAGCGAAGGAAAGGTTACAGAAAACCCCGGTGTCTCCGTGGTCGGCGGGCCCGATGGCTGTATCAACCACCGTGCCCACCAGCCCGCAGGCGACTGGACAAGCCGGATCCGGTACGCCTTGGGCCTTCCGTCTTCGGGTGCCCTTCGGCCTTCGGATTTCGGATTTCGGATTCCCGGGCTCAGGGCTTGGCGGGCGGGTCGCTTTAGGGCAGCATGCTATTCACTGCTGCTTATGAAGACGGAAACCTCAAACGTAACGAGCGGTCCCAGACGGATCGCCCGATTAAACGCCACCAGACTGAGTGTAACCAGCCTGCTATTCGTGCTGTTGTCTCTGGGGCCGGTTCTGGGCGCGGCTTTGGCGCCAGCAAACCCCGACGCCGGGGAGCGTCCAAACATCTTGTGGCTCGTGAGCGAGGACAATGGCCCATTCCTGGGGTGCTATGGCGATGCGCTGGCCCAGACGCCGACGCTCGATCGCCTGGCCAGCCGCGGCGTTCTGTTCGAACGCTGTTTCACCCAGCCGGTTTGCGCGCCGTCACGATTCACGCTCATCACCGGGATGTATGCCGCCACTTGCGGGCCGGCCGAGCACATGCGCGCCAAAGGCAAGATCCCGCCCTGGCTCAAGGGCTTTCCCGCCCACCTGCGCAAAGCCGGGTATTACACCTCGAACAACGCGAAGACCGACTACAATGCTCCGATCAACCTCAAGGAGGCGTGGGATGCCTCGAGCCAGAATGCTCACTGGCGCAAACGGCCCGATCCGAAGCAGCCGTTCTTCAGCGTGTTCAATCACGCGGTGACTCACGAGAGTTGCCTGTTCCCCATGGAGGAGAGCAAATTGGATTTCCCGCCGATGGACCCCGCCCGGGTGCGCGTCCCGCCTTACCAGCCGGACACGCCAGAGATTCGGGCCGACTGGGCGCGGCAGTACAATCACCTCAGGCTGATGGATGAACAGATCGCGGACAAGCTCAAGCAGCTTGAGAGGGACGGCCTGGCCGAAAACACCATAGTCTTCTACTACGGCGACAACGGGGGAGTGCTGCCTCGCAGCAAACGGTTCTTGCAGCGCAGCGGCACGCACGTGCCCCTGATCGTCTATTTCCCGCCCAAGTGGCGGCATCTGGCGCCCGCGGCGCCCGGCTCTCGCATCAAGGACCCGGTGAGCTTCCTGGACTGCGCGCCGACGGTGCTGTCGCTGGCCGGGGTGGAGATTCCCGATTACATGATGGGTCGCGCGTTTGCCGGGCCGGCGAAGGGCCAGCCAAACGAATACGTATTCTGCACGCGCGACCGCATGGACGAGCGCTACGACATGATGCGGTCGTTGATGAACTCACGGTATCTCTATATCCGCAACTACCGTCCGGAGCTGCCTTATGTGCAGCGGCTGAGCTACCAGTTCCAGGCGCGCGGCTACCAATCATGGGCCAGGGAGGCCGCCGCCGGACGTTTGACCCCGGCTACGGTGCAGTTCTGGGGCGAGAAGCCGGCCGAGGAACTCTATGACCTGGTGGCCGACCCCGACAATGTGCACAACCTCGTCGGCAATCCGGCGCATCGCGAGACGTTGGAACGGATGCGCGCCGAAATGAAGCGCCGAATACTGGCGATCAAGGACAATGGCTTTATCCCGGAGGGCTCGCCGCTCGAAGGCTACGAGGCGTCGCGCCAGCCGGGCGCCGTGCCGTTCGAGCGAGCGGTGGACCTCGCGAACCTGGCATCGGAACGCAACGCGGAGAATCTGCCGAAACTCATCGCGGCACTGGATGACCCGAACGAGGTCATCCGCTGGTGGGGCGCGCTGGGCTGCGCTATGCTCCGCGGCAAGGCTGCTTCCGCCGAACCCGCTTTGCGCAAGCGCCTGGCGGAGGACCCGTCGGGGGCGGTGCAGTCGGCGGCTGCCGATGCCTTGGCGCAACTGGGCCACGCTGACGCGGCGCTGCCTGTGCTCGAACGCTGGATCACCAACACCAGCGGGACCTTCTACACCGTTCACGCGGCCAACGTGCTCGTCCGGTTGGGTGAGGCGGGCCGGCCACTCCTGCCAGTGATGAAGAAGCTGTACGCAGCTACCCAGGAAGAAGCCAACAACACCGCTCCGGCTTACCTGCACCGCATCCTCGAACGCAACGTTGCGCTCCTGGAAGGCCGCGAAGCCGCGCTGGTGTATCCGAAGTAGCACCAAGCCCATTGCCGCGTATATGAAGACGATTCTCGCTCTGCTGCTCAGCCTGCTGCCGCTGGCGATGCCCGCCGCCGCGCCGCGCCTGAATGTTCTGTTCATCACGGCCGATGACATGAACTACAACACACCGGGGTTCACGGGCTGCCTGACCCCCGGCATAACCCCGAATCTCGATCGCCTGGCGAGCCAGGGGATGCGCTTCGTTAACGCGCACGTCACAGTGGCGGTGTGTCAGCCCAGCCGCGAATGCCTGATGACGGGGCGTTACCCGCACCGGAACGGGGCCACTGGGTTTTACCCCGTCCGGCCGGAGGTGCCTACGCTGATGGAATCGCTCAAGGCGGCGGGTTACCAACTCGGCATCATGGCCAAAATCAGCCACCTGGCGCCGGAGACCAAGTTCCCGTGGGATTACAAGTATGACGCCCGTGAACTCGGCCAGGGCCGCGACCCGGCTCTCTATTACCGCTCCGCAAAGGAGTTCTTCGCGCAGGCCAGGAAATCCGGCAAGCCATTCTTCCTTATGGCCAATTCTCAGGACCCGCACCGTCCCTGGGCAGGCAGCGAGGGGGAGACCAGCCGGGGCGTGGGGAAGAAGGGCAAGCAGAAGAGGGCGAAGAAGGCCGCGGCAGCCGCGAGCGAGGAAGATAGCGTCCCGGGTGAAGCGAAGTATCCGCCGCCCGCTCGCATCTATAAGCCCGAGGAAGTAGCCGTGCCGCGCTTCCTGCCGGACCTGCCCAACGTGCGCAAGGAAATGGCTCAGTATTATTCCTCGGCGCACCGGTGCGATGAGGCCGTTGGCGAAGTCCTGCGGGCGCTCAAGGAGTCGGGCTTCGAAGACAGCACACTGGTGATGTTTCTGAGCGATAACGGGATCTCGATGCCCTTCGGCAAGAGCAACTGTTACCTGACCAGCACGCGCACGCCGTGGCTGGCGCGCTGGCCGGGCAAGGTCAAGCCCGGCGCGGTGGACACCGAGCACCTGATATCGGGGATTGATTTTATGCCGACGATTCTGGACGCCGCCGGGCTGCCGGCGCCGGCAGGCATGGACGGACGCTCGTTTCTGCCGGTGTTGTTCGGGAAGGAGCAGGCTGGACGGGAGCGGGTCTTCACCTGCTACAACGACACTTCCGGGCGCAGGTCGTACCCGATGCGCTGCGTGCAGACGAAGCAGTTTGGCTATATCTACAATGCCTGGTCGGACGCCACGACGCGTTATCAGGCCGAGCCGATGGGTGGACTAACCTTCAAAGCCATGCAACAGGCGGCCCCGCAACAGAAGGCCGTCGCCGAGCGCGTCGAGTTGCTGTTGCACCGCGTGCCGGAGGAGTACTACGACTTCCTGACTGATCCTAACGCGCTCAACAACCTGATCGGTGATCCGAAATTCGAGGATCAGATCGCACAGGCACGCGGGGACCTGCTGCGCTGGATGGAGCGGACCCAGGACCCTTTGTTGCCGACCTTCCGTACCCGCCTTGGCCCCAAGCCAGAGCGTTAAGCCGCCGGAACATCTAACAGCATTCCCCGGACGAATCGGCTCGCCTAGGCTCGACACCTTCGTGCTGGAACGTAAGATGGTGCGACTGAAAGATGACTAAATCAGCGTTGGCGTCCGTCTAAGCGGTTATGGCAGTTGCGGCTCCCTCCCGGCCACGGGTGAGCGTGGACGGCAAGTTCTTCCGGCTCGGCCAAAAGAAGTTTCACGTCAAAGGCTTGGCGTATGGACCTTTTGCGCCGAATGCCGCGGGCCAGCCTTTTGCCTCGCCGGAACAGACGGCGGCGGACTTTGCGCAAATCCGGGATTGCGGGGCCAACGTGATCCGTGTTTACCACGTCCCGGCGAAGTGGTTTCTCGACCTGGCTGCCGAGCACGAACTTAAGGTGCTCGTGGACATTCCGTGGAACAGGCACCTTTGCTTCCTCGACTCATCGCAGCACGTGGCCCAGGCGCGTGAAGCCGTGCGCCGGGCCGTTTTCGCCTGCGCGCACCACCCCGCCGTGTTCGCCTTCAGCGTCGCCAATGAACTCCCCTCCGACATCGTGCGCTGGAGCGGCGCGGGGGCGGTCGCCGATTTCATTGATGACCTGGTCCTGGCCGCCAAGCAGGTGGACCCTGAATGCCTCTGCACTTTCACGAACTATCCGCCGACGGAGTTTCTGCGCCCGCAAAGCATAGATTTCGTCTGCTTCAACGTCTATCTGCACCACCCCCAACCTTTTAGGAATTACCTGGCGCGGCTCCAGATCATGGCCGACTCCAAGCCGCTGCTGCTGGGTGAATTCGGCATGGACTCGCTGCGCGAAGGCGAAGCCTGCCAGGCCGAAACGCTGGCCTGGCAGATCGAATCGGCGTTTCGCGGCGGGCTGGCGGGTGCGATTGTCTTCAGCTACACCGACGATTGGTGGCGTGGCGGGAGGTCCGTCGAGGATTGGAAGCTGGGCCTGACCGATCGCGACCGCCGGCCCAAGCCGGCATTCGGGGCAGTGCAGAAGATGTTTCGTGCCGCGCCTTATTACCCGCTCCCGCGCTATCCCAAGGTCTCGGTCGTGGTGGCCAGCTACAACGGCGAGCGCACCCTTAAAGCCTGCCTGGATTCCCTTCAACAACTCAACTATCCGGACTACGAAGTGATCCTGGTAGATGACGGCTCGACCGACGCCACGCCCCGGATCGCTCTCACGTACCCCGGCCTCCGCTACTTTCGCCATGAGAAGAACCTGGGGCTATCCAAGGCGCGCAATACCGGGATTGCCGCCGCCACGGGCGACATCGTTGCCTTTACGGACTCCGATTGCCGCCCGGATGAAGACTGGCTTTACCATCTGGTCGGGGCCCTGATGAACAGCGAATTCGCGGGCATAGGCGGACCGAACCTCCTGCCGCCGGATGATTCGCTGGTGGCCGCGGCGGTCATGGTCTCCCCTGGCGGGCCGGCTCACGTGATGCTAACCGACCGCCAGGCGGAACACATTCCCGGCTGCAACATGGCCTTCTACAAATGGGCCCTGGCGGAGGTCGGCGGGTTCGATCCCATCTTCCGCCAGGCCGGCGACGACGTAGATATGTGCTGGCGCTTGCAACAGGCGGGTTACAAGCTTGGCTTCAGCCCGGCGGCCTTTGTCTGGCATTACCGCCGCTCGACCGTCGGCGCTTACTTGAAACAGCAACGCGGCTATGGGGATGCCGAGGCCCTGCTGGTCCGCAAGCATCCGGAATGCTTCAATGCGCTCGGCGGCAGCCTCTGGCATGGCCGCATCTACGCCCCTTCCAAGTTCGGCGTCTTTATCCGTCCTCCCATCATTTACCGCGGGCGTTTCGGGAGTGCCGGCTTTCAAGCCCTCTACACCAAAGAACCCGGCCTCACCGCGATGGTCTGCACCACGCCCGAATACCACATCCTCCTCACCCTGCCCTTGTGGATTCTCTCCGCGACCTTCCATCACCTCCTGCCGCTGGCCATCGCCAGCTTAGCGGTTTCTGTGGGTGTCTGTGTCGCGGCCGGCGTTCAGGCCGACCTGCCGCGAAAGCGGACGCGCTGGTGGTCACGCCTCCTCGTCGGGGTGCTGTTCTTCCTGCAACCGGTGGTGCGAGGTTGGGCCCGCTACCAGGGCCGTCTGATGGTCCATCCGACACCCCTGGCGCCACAGCCAACGCTCGAATCCATTGCCCGGCGCGATAGCAACCGGTCTCTGCGCGAAGTCCAATACTGGGCGGAACACCCCGTGGACCGGCTGGCGTGGGTCGGCAGCATTCTGAACCGGCTCGACCAGCGGGGTTGGCCGAACAAAACCGACGTCGGCTGGAGCGATCACGACATGGAGATCTACGATGCCCGCTGGAGCCGGTTGCAGCTCGCCACCGTCGCGGAGGCGCACCCGGGCGGCAAACAGTTGTTCCGGTGCCGGCTGCGCCCCCGCTGGGCGCTGCGCACCAGAGTGGCCTTCTGGTCGGTCTGTGGCCTGGACCTCCTGCTGTGCGGCATCCTCGCGCCTCGGCTTCCTTGGCTGTGGCTGCTGTTGTTGACCCTCCCGCTCTTTGCCTGGTTCATCCAGCGCCAGCAAAGAAACCTCCAGAGCATGATTTCCGTCCTGCTGGACGAGTTGGCTGCGGAATGGAAGCTTACCCGGGTTACTGAGCCATGATTCAATACCTCGACCTGCTGCGCCTCGTCGTAGCGCAGGGCAAGCTCAAGAAGGATCGCACGGGCACCGGCACCTACGCCATGTTCGGCGCCCAGGCGCGCTTCCCACTCGCGCAAGGATACCCCCTGCTCACCACAAAGAAGCTCCATCTCAAATCCATTATCCACGAGCTGCTCTGGTTTCTCCGCGGCGACACGAACATCAGATACCTGCATCAGCATGGGGTGACCATCTGGGACGAATGGGCCGACCCCCAGGGCAACCTGGGCCGCATTTACGGCGCCCAATGGTGCGATTGGCGCGCGCCCGATGGCCACTCGATCAACCAGATTGGCCAGGTGATTGATCAGATCAAGCACAACCCCGACAGCCGCCGCCTCATTGTCAGCGCCTGGAACGTCGGCGAACTCGACCAAATGGCGCTGCCCCCCTGCCATGCCCTCTTCCAGTTCTTCGTCCAGGATGGCGAGCTGAACTGTCAGCTCTACCAGCGCAGCGCCGACCTGTTCCTGGGCGTGCCGTTCAACATCGCTTCCTACGCTCTCCTGACCATGATGGTCGCGCAAGTCTGCTGCCTCAAGCCCGGCACCTTTGTCCACACCTTTGGTGATCTGCACCTCTACTCGAACCACCTCGATCAGGCCCGGCTCCAACTCTCTCGCGCTCCGCGCCCCCTGCCTCAGATGCGCCTCAATCCCGAGGTGCAGAACATTCATGGCTTCAAGTATGAGGACTTCGAGCTGCGCGGATACGACCCCCACCCGGCGATCAAGGCGCCGATTGCGGTCTAGTCTCAGCGCTTGCAGCCCACTGCCGTTTCGTGATGCTTACGCCTCCTGACCCGGAGGAATTGACCTGGGCCGTTCCGGCTGCCACCCCAACCCTCACGGCCGCCGAAAACACCCCCTTCCAGCAGTCAATGCCCTTGGGTGGTATCCGGCAGATTCCCCGCCGCCTCAGAATCCGTACGGCTAGTGAGGCGGGGTGAGCCGGCTCTCCCGCCCTTCGGGTCGTGCACGAGCGATGCACCAGCGATGCACCAGCGATGCACAAGCGATGCACAAGCGATGCACCAGCGGGAACCGATAGTGCATCCGGTGTGCATCGCTGGTGCATCGCTGGTGCATCCCTTGTGCATGGCGTTGAGATGGCCCTGGCCAGGCTCAGAACCCGCCAGGCGCCCGGGACATGCGTTGGGCGCACCGGCCCGCCCGGCCCGTCTGCCGCCAACGGCTACGGTGGAGGAAGCGGGCTGGATGACCCAGGTGCTGGCAACGCGCGGCTGAAGCAAACAAAACCCGCCCTGGCCCTGGGGGCAAAGGCGGGTTGGTTACGTCAGGTGGGGGCGTTACTTCGTCGCTTCCGCCAGAGCGCCGGTGACCGGCACCACGGGCGAGAGCATTCCCATCTTGGCGCAGAGGAAATAGACCACCGCGCCGACGATGAATGCGAGCACCGGCGCCGCGGGAACGTTCACGCCGAGGTTGGGCAGGATGCCGACCACGAAGCCCGCTGCCCACGCCACCCAGCCCGCCGGGTTGAAGCCTGCGCGCGGGCCGCTCCACCTCTTGCCGCTGAGCAGGTAGTCCACCAGCATCGCGCCGCAGATCGGCCCGAAGGAAGCGCCGATGATCACGAACACTGAAATGGCCTTCGCCACCACACCGGTGATCGCCAGGATGATCGCCACCACCGTGCCGATGCCAACCGAGATAAAGGGGTTCACGTTCGGCAGAGTGGTCTTGAAACTGTTGGCCGCAATGAAGGCCGAGAAACAAGCGGGCGGGAAGGCCGCCACCGCCAGCAGGAACATGACCCATTTGGCCTTCTCCCCCAGCACGATCGGGATTAACTCGAATGAACTCAGACTCAGGCCCTTCGCCGCCGCGGTCTCCATGCCGGTTTTCCCACCATAGACGCCCGCCACAACCAGCAACGAAAGCCCCGCGGTGAAGATGATCGCCAGCGCGATGCCGATCAGGCCGCCCATCTTCACGTCCTTTTCATCACGGCTGTTGAGGCCGAAGTCCACGCCCGCAGCCCCGGCCGTGGCGAAGAAGCCCACGACGTAGGTGAGCATTGCCGCCAGCACGCCCAGCATGCTCAAGGCGGCCGGGCCGGTCGGGTTCGCCGCCTTCTGCGCGGTAATGAGCGAGTCGGGATTGAAGCCGCTTACGTTGCCAAGGGTCGAGGCGGCCAGCCAAAGCAGCACCACCAACGGGATGAGGGGCAGGTAGGTCGCAATCTTGGCCACGTACTGAATGCCCTTGAGCCCCATGAACGCTGCCAGGATGCCCCACACCGCCATGAGTACTTTCACCGCGACCGGCACCGTAGATATGTCCCCCGGGTTCATACTGGGGTAGGCCATCGAGCCCAGCGCGATCGCAGAGAAGTAAACGTTCACGCCCACCCAGCCAAACTGGAGGACGCCCATGAGGAAGCCGGGCATCAGGAAGCCGCCCTGCGCGCCGAAAGTCGAAGTGCCGACGATGTAAAGCGGCAGGCCGGTCTTCATGCCGAACAGGCCCGGCACGAGATAGAACAGAAAATGGCAGACGAACGCGGAGATGACCAGGCTCAGCAGCGCCCAGCCCACGCCTTGGGCCAGCGTGCCGCCCGGCGCGCCCGCTTTGGCAGCGTCCTGCCAGAACACGAACCAGAGGAAGATGCCCGCGTAAGTTGGGGCAGTGTTTTTGTACCAGGGGGCGCGTTTGTCCTTGGGATTGGGGACCGCGCTGGTGATGTATCCAGGGAGTTGGCCGGCCGAGGGTGTTGTTTGATTGCTCATAGATTATCAGGTTGTGAACTTGACTGCGTCGCCTGCTTTCAAAGAGGCGCCGAACATTAGCCCAAATCCTCCTCTTCACGCGCGAAGTGTCAACCACTAAGTTCTCCGGTATTTGACTTGGCCGCGCGCTCTGTTAGCGTGCGGGCGTCGGCATGGCAAAAAAGGCCTCCAGATTCCAGAGAGTGTTTGAGGGTGCCCGGGCGTTGCTGGACGAACGCGCGCTGCGGGCGCAGACGGACCTCTCGCGTTGGCACAGGTTCGCGCACTTCTGGATCCTGGTCGGCAGAAGCTTCGTCCGCAACCGCTGCCCGGTGCGCGCCTCCGCTCTGGCGTACGCGACCATGCTGGCCCTCATTCCGATGCTGGCCGTCGTCGTCAGCATCACGAGCAGCTTCCTCAAGCAGGAAGGCGAGGACAGCATTGATCGCTTCATCGGACAACTCGTCAGCAGCGTCACTTCCGCAGCCACGGCGGACACGAATGCCCCCGTCCTGACCACCAACCTGACGCTGGAGGGGACTGCTCCGTCCACCGCGACCAATCTGTTCGCCATCGCCACGAACCTTCCCACCCAGGCGAGCAACCACCTGGCGGTGCCGACCGTCGGCGGCGAAGCGACTGCCGACGCGCTGTCGGCCTTTGCCCGGGATGCGGAAGCGGTCAAGGCCCGCCACGCGATAGCGCGCCACATCCATCGGTTCATCCAAAATACCCGCAGCGGCGCCTTGGGGGTGACCGGCACCGTGCTGCTGATCTTCGTTGCCATCACCATGCTCAGCCGCATCGAAGACACCCTCAATGACATCTGGGGCGTGGCGCGCGGGCGGAGCTGGTTCATACGCGTCATGCTCTATTGGAGCGTCATCAGTTTGGTTCCCGTGCTCCTGGTCGTCGCCCTGGGCCTGGCGAGCGGGCCGTATCTCTCGGGTACCCGCGAACTGTTGACCACGATGCCGATCATCGGCCGGTTCGTCATGCCGCTGACTTTCCGCGCCGGGCCGGCCGTCGTGTTGTGCCTGACCTTCGCGCTGCTCTACGTGGCGATACCCAACACCAAAGTCCGCTGGGGTGCGGCGCTGGTGGGCGGCCTGGTGGGCGGCCTCCTGTTTTACCTCAACAACCTCGTGAGTGTGCTTTACGTCTCGCGGGTCGTCTCGAACAGCAAGATCTACGGCAGCCTTGGCCTGGTGCCGGTGTTTATGATTGGGTTGTATTTCGCCTGGCTGATCCTCCTGTTCGGTGCGCAAGTGGCTTATGCCTGGCAAAACCGCGCGACTTATTTTGAGGAGAAGCGAGTGGAGCATATCAACCAGCGCGGGCGCGAGTTTATCGCCTTGCGGCTGATGACCTGCGTAGGGCAGCGCTTTGTGCGGGGCGAGCCGCCACCCGGCCTGGCGGAGATCGCCGGGGCTCTGGCCGTGCCCACGCGCCTGGTCCAGCAGATTATGCAAACGCTCTGCGCGGCGCGGCTCGTCACCGAAGCCGCCGGCCCGGAGCCGGCCTACCTGCCTGCCCGTCCCCTGGAGACCATCACCTGCCACGACATCCTGCTGGCGATGCGCGCGGCCCGGGGACAAGACCTGGCCACGCGCGACGAGCCCGCGCGTGCCGAGGTCTATGGTGAGTTTCACCGCATCGAGGAAGCGGAGCGGCAAGCCGCAGCTTCCGTCACCATGCTGGCTCTGGTTAACCGGACGCAACGGCGGCGGGAAATCGGTGATTGATGGATTGATGGATAAATGGAATGCTGCATTTGACGACTCAACCGGAATCGGAACCTCATGAAACCTGCCCATCCACCAATCCAATAATCCATCACTCCCTACATCCCTTCCCGTTATGATTATCGGCGTCCCGAAAGAAATCAAAGACCAGGAATACCGGGTGGCGTTGTTGCCCTCGGCAGCTTATCAGCTCGTCAAGCGCGGCCACCAGGTGCTGGTCGAGCGTAACGCCGGTGCCGGCTCGGGTTACCCCGATGCGGATTACGCCCAGACCGGCGCGACGCTGGTGAGCGATCATGCGGCGGCGTTCGAGAAGGCGGACATCGTGGTCAAGGTCAAGGAGCCGCTGCCCTCCGAATACGGGCTGCTGCGGCCAGGCCAACTCCTGTTCACCTACTTGCACCTGGCCGCGAGCCGGTCCCTGACCGAGGCACTCATGAAGGCCCGCGTCACCGGGCTGGCCTACGAAACCATCGAGGTCAGCCGCCGGCTGCCGCTGCTGGAGCCGATGAGCGAGATTGCGGGCCGCATGTCCGTCCTGGTCGGTGGGTATTTCCTGGCAAAACACACCGGTGGGGGCGGCGTGTTGCTGGGCGGGGTGCCGGGTGTGCTGCCAGGCAAAGTCGTCGTGCTGGGTGGCGGGACTTCCGGCATCAACGCCGCAAGGATGGCCCAGGGCATCGGGGCGGATGTGACGATCCTGGAGGTGGACTTGGAGCGGATGCGGTTCCTCGATATCACCCTGCACACGGCGCACACGCTTTACTCGAACGAGGCGCACCTGCTGGAACTGCTGCCCTCGGTGGACTTGCTGATCGGCGCGGTGCTTGTGCCCGGCGCCAAGGCCCCGCGCCTCATCAGCCGCGAGATGCTGCGCCGGATGAGGCCCGGCAGCGTGCTGGTGGATATTGCGATTGACCAGGGTGGTTGCGCCGAAACCTCGCGCCCGACCACCCACGAAAAACCAGTGTTCGTGGAGGAAGGGGTGACTCACTACTGTGTGGCGAACATGCCAGGGGCCTATGCGCGGACCGCCACGCAGGCGCTCACCAATGCGACCTACCGTTACCTGGAGCTGCTGGCGGATCACGGGCTGGCCGAGGCGTGTCAGAAACAGCCGGCGCTGGTGGGCGGGATCAACGTGATGGATGGCCAGCTCACTCACAAAGCCGTGGCGGATGCGCATGGACTGGCTTTTTCGGCCCCGGCGCTTTAGGAATCGGCGAGAGTCCCTCCAACAACGCACCCCTTCTCACATGAAAGCCCCGATACCCGACAACGAGGCGGCGCGGCTGGCGGCCCTGCGCGAATACCGGATCCTGGATACCGAGGCCGAACAGGCCTACGACGATATCACTGCCCTGGCGGCGTATCTCTGCGACACGCCCATCGCCCTGATTTCACTTGTGGATGAGTCGCGGCAGTGGTTCAAGTCAAGAGTGGGAATCACGCAGCAGGAGACGCCGCGGGATGTGGCCTTCTGCGCTCACGCAATCCTCCAATCTGAGCCGCTGATCGTGCGGGATGCGCTGAAAGATGAGCGGTTCGCCGACAGCGCCCTGGTGACGCACGCGCCGCACATACGATTCTACGCCGGTTTCCCGCTGACCACCTCGGATGGTCTCGCTGTGGGCACACTGTGCGCCATTGATCGCAAGCCGCGGCAGCTCTTCACCCGGCAGAAGTCCGCCATGGAGGCTCTGGCGCGTCAGATCATGACCTTGCTGGAGCTGCGACGCGTGACGGCGCACATGGCGGCAGTGCTGGACAAGATCAAGACGCTGCACGGTTTGCTGCCCATTTGCGCCTGGTGCAAGCGCATTCGCGATGACCAAGGCTATTGGCAACAGGTCGAGGCGTATGTCCATCAGCACACGGGGGCCGACTTTACGCACGGCATCTGCCCCGAGTGCATGGAGAAGCAGCGCCCGAAGACGCCGCAGGTATCCTGAGCGGGCGCGAGGCTCTGTCGTCGCGCTGTCGGCGCCGGGTTTCGCTTCAAGCCCGCAGAACCCCGGCGGATCTGGCGTTCCAGCGGAGCCTGCCGCAGCCCAAACTGGCTTTGACGTTCTCCCCGCTTCGAGCAAGGATGAGGCATGCGAGTCCGATTCCTGTTGGGGCCCGCCGGGAGCGGCAAGACGTTCCGTTGTCTGGCGGAGGCCGGCCAGGCCCTGGCGGCGTCGCCCGAGGGGCCCCCGCTGCTGCTGATCGCGCCCAAGCAGGCTACGTATCAGTTGGAGCGGCAACTGCTGGCAAATCCGGCTGTTCCGGGCTACACGCGGCTGCACATTCTTTCGTTTGAACGCCTGGCGCATTTCGTTTTCGAGCGGCTCCGGCTGCCCCCGCCGCAATTGCTGGATGAGGAAGGCCGGCTGATGGTACTGCGTGCGTTGCTGGCGGGGCGGCGCAACGAGCTGAACCTCTTTCGTGCCAGCGCGCGGCTGAGCGGATTCGCCCGGCAATTGAGCCTGGTCCTGCGTGAAGTGCAGCGAAACCAGCTCACGCCCGAAGGGCTGCTCCAGCTTGCCGGTCAAGTGCGGGACAACACGAGTCTGGCCGCCAAACTCCAAGACCTCGCCGCCTTGCTCGCGGACTACCTCCGCTGGCTCAACGACCACGATCTGCAGGACGCGGACTGCCTGCTCGCCGGAGCGACGAAGGTCCTCATCGGCGATTCCAAAGGCAAGGGACAAGACGCGGGCGCTGGCCTGAGGATCTCCCACCTGTGGATGGACGGCTTTGCCGAGCTGTCGCCGCAGGAGTTGGAGTTGTTGGCGACGCTGATTCTGCGGTGCGAGCAGGCCACTCTGGCGTTCTGTCTGGACCGCCTGCCGCAGGCGAGAACCTCCTGGCTTTCCTGCTGGTCGGTGGTCAGCCGGACCGTTGAGCTATGCCAAAGGCGCCTTAAGGAGTTGCCGCACGTCGCGATGACTGAGCACTGGCTGACGCGGCAGGCTGACCACGGACGGTTTGATCACAACCCAGTGCTGCGGCATCTGGAACGATTCTGGGCCGAGCCCCAGGCGGCGCGGCCAGAGGATGCCCCGGATCCAGGCAGGGTCCTGCGTCTGGCCGAGTGCGCCAACCCCGAGGCCGAGGCCACCCTGGCGGCGCGCGAGATTCTTCGCCACGTCCGTGCCGGCGGCCGGTACCGCGAGGTCGCGGTGGTGGTGCGAAACCTGGAACTCTACCACCAGCCTTTGCAGCGCGTCTTCGCACGCTACGCCATCCCCTTCTTCCTGGACCGGCGCGAGTCCGTGTCGCATCACCCGCTGGCGGAACTGACCCGCAGCGCGTTGCGCACCGTGGCTTTTCAATGGCAGAGAGACGACTGGTTCGCCGCGCTGAAGACCGGCTTGGTGCCTGCCAGGGAAGAGGACATTGACCGGCTCGAAAACGAAGCGCTGGCCCGCGGCTGGCAGGAAGCAGCGTGGCAACAGCCGGTCGTCATCAACGACCAACCCGAACTGACCCACTGGCTGGCGGAGGTGCATGGACGGTTGTTGCCGCCGTTCCAACAACTGGCGCGCGCGCTGACCGCGCACCAGAACAAACCCACCGGCCCGCAACTGGCGGCCGTGTTGCGCCAGCTTTGGCAGGCGTTGAACGTCGAAGAACAACTCAGGCAATGGGCCGCGGCGCCAGTTTCCGCTTTGGCATCCCGCGTTCCCGCCTCGGTGCATGCCACGGTTTGGGAACAGATGAACGCGTGGCTGGCGAGCGTCGAGCTGGCGTTCCCCGCCGAGGCGATGCCCTTGCGCGAGTGGCTCCCGATTCTGGATGCCGGCCTGACAGGCCTAACCGTGGGTGTTATCCCGCCCGCATTGGACCAGGTCCTGCTCGGGGCGGTGGACCGCTCGCGCAATCCGGACCTCAAGCTCGCCCTGGTTCTCGGCCTGAATGAAACGGTCTTTCCCGCGCCGCCCACGACAATCCCATTGCTGACGGAGGCTGACCACGCCGAGCTGGAGAAGCGCGGCACGCTGCTCGGCCCCTCGGCGCGAAACCAGATCGGCCGCGAGCGTTTCTACGCCTATATCGCCTGCACCCGCCCCCGGCAACGCCTCGTCCTGACCTGCGCGCTGCGCGATAGCGACGGCTCGCCGATGAATCATTCACCGTTCCTGTCGCGAGTGCGTGGGTTGTTTCCCTCGCTGAGCGTCGAAGCCGTGCCGCAAGCGCTCGACTGGCACGAAAGCGAGCATGCGAATGAGTTGCTGGTGCCGCTGCTCAGGGTCAGAGGTCAGAGCCCAAACGTCGGAAGCCAGCGTTCGGAACCGGGAGACTGGGTCAAGCTGGCCGAGCTGCCGGTATTGGCAGAGGTTGTCGAGCAGTTGCGGTACCTTGCCACCCCCCCATCCTCAGAATCGCTGACACCCCAACTGGCCGCGCGACTCTACGGTCCGGTTCTGCGTACCTCGGTCAGCCGGCTGGAGCAATTCGCCGCCTGTCCCTTCCGGTTCTTCGTCCACTCGGGCCTGCGGGCCGAGGAGCGAAAGCGATACGAGCTGGATATGCGGGAGCAAGGCAGTTTCCAGCATGAAGTGCTGGCGCGCTTCCACGACCAGTTGCGCCGCGAGAACAAGCGGTGGCGCGACGTTACGCCGGGAGAAGCGCGCGATCAGGTGGCCTCCATCGCCGGCGGCTTGATGGCGAGCTACCGCGATGGCCTGCTTCAGGCCAGCGAGCAAAGCCGGTTCACGGCTCAGGTGCTGACCCGGTCGCTGCAGGATTTTGTCGAGACGCTCGTCGGTTGGATGCGCCGGCAATACCGGTTCGACCCTGTCGCGGTGGAACAGCCGTTCGGCGGCGATGAGACCGCGCCGGCCTGGGAGCTGGACCTCGATGCGGGCCATCGGCTTGCGCTCTATGGCCGGGTTGACCGCATTGATCTTTGCCCAGATCCGGAGTCCGGCGCGGCGGCGTGCGTCGTGGTGGATTACAAGTCGGGCCGACGGCAACTGGACCAGGTGCTGGTGAAACACGGCGTGCAGTTGCAGTTGCTGGCTTACTTGACGGTGTTGCGGAACTGGCCCGACCCGAGCCGAACTTTCGGCTGGGCACGGCTGGTTCCTGCCGGGGTCTTCTACGTCAACCTGCGCGGGAAATACGACCGCGAGTCGAGCCGGCTGGCGGCTTTGGGCGAGGCGGAGCAAGTCCGCAAACGCGCTTATCGTCATACCGGACGATTTGATGTCCGCGCCTTGAGACAACTGGATGGCCGGCCCGACGCGCAGCAAGGCGACCAGTTCAACTATCGCCTCACAAAGAGCGGCCAGCTTAACAAGGGCTGCCGCGAGCCGCTGAGCACGGAGCAGTTCAACAGTCTTCTGGACCTCGTTGAGACGAACCTGAAGCAGATGGGCCGGCAGATTTACGGCGGCCTAGCCAAGGTAGATCCTTACCAGAAAGGTCTCGTCACGGCTTGTGACCAGTGCGATTACTGCTCGATTTGCCGCATTGATCCGTGGGCCCACCGTTATCGCGTGCTCGAGAGAACAGAGGCGCCAGAGGCGCAACCGCAGTAGCGTTGTTCGCCGACAGGGACACCTCGGCAAGGCGCCCACGAAAACACGCACGGTTCGGTGAAGCGTTCCTACCATTCTTGGGCTGGAATTGGGAGCTTGGTGCAGCCCCGGCAGGCGAGGTTCTTGACCTCGTGCGCCGGCTGATTCCCATCACACAAGTGGGAATGGACAAACAACAACCGCCGCCATAACCTCAACCATGCCCCAAGGCCAACTGATGGACTGGCCCAGAAGCATGGGTCCGGTCGCGGTCATTTCGAAGCGCTGCGCACAAGGCTTCGCCTCCGGGCCTTCGCCAAAGCCGGGTGTGGGCGGCCAAAGGTCCGCTCCAAGGGAGCACTGGAGAACCTCACCATGAATCAATGCCATATCAAGCTGACCACCCATGTGTTGCTGCTTTGCCCAATCTTGTTCTTCTCGGCTCCCTTCTCAGAAGCGGCGCAAGTAACCGTGCAAGCCGTCAACCGCTTAGCCATTGCCAGACCTCAGCAAACGCTCGAATTGACCTGCGCACAGCTCTCCAGCCTCGGGGCGAAGGAGCTCAATACGGTCCACGTTCGGGACTCGAGCGGGGGCGAACTCCTCTGCCAGGCCGTAGATACCGACCTCGATGCCTATCACAAACCGGATATGGTGATCTTCCAGACGGATTTCGCCCCCAGCGAAACCAAGTCGTTCACCATCTCAACCGGGACCAGGAATGTCTGCGCCAGGAACCAGTACAAAGCCTTCGGGCGCTTTGTCCGGGAGCGTTTCGACGACTTCGCCTGGGAGAATGACCGGATCGCCCATCGCATGTATGGTAAGGCGTTGGAGACCTGGGCCGGCGAGCCCCTGACCAGCAGCACCGTGGATATCTGGTCGAAGCGCACTTCACGGCTTGTGATCAACGATTGGTACCTGGCCGATGACTACCACACTGACCACGGCGAAGGAGCGGACTTCTATTCGGCCGGTCCAAGCCGTGGGTGCGGTGGCAGTGGGATCTGGGAGGCGGACCGGTTGTGGACCTCGCGCAACTTCATCAACTCGCGCGTGCTGGCGAACGGCCCCATCCGCGTCCTGTTCGAACTGGAATACGAGGCCTTTGACGTGAATGGGGGGAAGATGCGCGAGACCAAGCGCATCTCGCTGGACGCGGGCAGCCAATTGGACAAATTCCAAAGCACATACAAGTGGGAAGCCGGAGAGCCGGGCCGAACGCCCGTGGTGGGAATTGGGATCAAGAAGAACACGGGTGCGACAAAGGCATTCGACCCCGCCCGCGGCACCCTCCAAGTCTGGGAACCGATGGCCAAGAACGCGGGGATGCAGGGCATCGCCGTTCTCGTGAACCCGGCAGATTTGCAGGGCGAGCGCGAAGACAAGCTGAATCATCTGCTATTGGCCAGGTGCCGTCCGGGGCCGACGATTGCATATTGGGCCGGTTTCTGCTGGGACAAAGCCGGCCTCATCACGACGGTCGAGGACTGGAAGAGTCACCTTGTGAACTTCGCACAAGGTCTCGCCACGCCGATTGAGATAACGGTAACAAGCAACTAGGCTCAACCTTGACTTATGAAACAGCGTATCTACCAACGGGCCGCCAGCCGCTCGGCTCTAATCGCGCTCTCCGCGCTGGTTGGCTGCACGGCCACCAACGGAGCGGCGCCTCGAACACAATCGCAGTTTGATGGCGCCAGCCCGCTCCAATGGTCCCTGCGCATGGCCGATTCCGAAACGACGCGGCGCGGCGACAACCTGGCGTGGCGGCCCGGCAGGAAGACCAAGTGGGATTACACGGCAGGCCTGTTTACACTGTCGCTGCTAAAGCTGAACGAGAAGGTTCCCACGCCCGGCTATGTCGCCTTTTCCAAGGATGCAATCGGCTCTTTCATCGGCCAGGATGGAAGCATCCAGGGTTACAAACGGGAGGACTACAATATTGACAACGTTGCGCCGGGCCGGACGGTGCTGGCGCTTTACCAACTGACCGGGGAGGAACGCTACCGGAAATGCGCTGATCTGTTGCGCCGCCAGCTCCAGTCACACCCACGCACCAGCGACGGGGGTTTCTGGCACAAAAAGCGTTACCCCTCGCAGATGTGGCTCGACGGCCTGTTCATGGGTGCGCCTTTCTATGCGGAATACACCCGGCTCTTCCAGGGACCGCCTGAGGACTTCAACGACATCGTGCGGCAATTCCAGCTCATTGATAAGCACCTGTTCGACGCCAGGAGCGGCCTGTTCTTTCACGGCTGGGACGAGAAGCGCGAACAGGAGTGGGCCGACAAGAGCACGGGCACGTCGTCCAATTTCTGGGGCCGCGCGCTCGGGTGGTTCGCGATGGCGCAGGTGGATGTCCTGGATTACCTCCCGGCAACGCACCCGGGCCGCGCTGAGATCATCAAGTTGATTCAGAAGACCGCGAGCGGCGTACGGAAGCACCAGGACGCCGGAAGCGGGCTGTGGTGGCAGGTGCTTGACCAGGGCGGCCGGAAAGGCAACTACCTGGAGGCGACGGCCAGCGCCATGTTCGTCTATTCCATGGCCAAGGCCGTCAACAACGGCTACCTCCCGCGTGATTGCGTTCCGGCAATTACCAACGGCTACTCAGGCATCATTGGCCGGCTTATCAGGAAAGACGGCTCCGGCGGGATTAGCCTGACCCAATGTTGTTCCGTCGCGGGCCTTGGCTACGGCCGGGATGGTTCATACGAGTATTACTTGCGTGAGCCTGTCGTGGACAATGACCTCAAGGGCGTCGGGCCTTTCATCCTGGCCGGAATCGAAGTGCAGAAGTTGCTCGGGTTGCCAATGGCCGGTGCTCATGACGTGGGCCGGTCTTCGGACCGTTAGGTACAACAAAAAAGCCGGGATTTTACTCCGGCCTCTTTGACACACGTTACACCGAGAACAAATTCAAATTGTTTCGACGCTCCTACAATACCAGACAGCCGCTTTTCTGCATGTCACCAGTTGTGGGGACAAGCCCTGACGCTCTGACGCAGAGGGATCTGACAGAGGGTCCGTCAAGGCGCGGACACGTTCAGCGGCAGCCGGTAACAAGCAGCCTCCTGATCGTTACGAACCAGTAAAAGATCCCAGAGGAGCGCCGGATTATTCCAAGTCTTGCCTCGGAGAGCTGCGAATCGGGTTAGCTCCCGCGGCCTTTCAGGGCTGATTTCCACTAGCACAACTTCGCCCGATTCGGCCTGAATGAGCAGCAGGTCATCCACCAGAAGGATCTGGCCGTGCCCGTAACGCCCCTCCTTCCACTCCCGGTTTCCTTGCTCAAGGTTTACACAGGCGAGAACTCCTTCGTCGAGGCCATACACGTGCTGCCCCCGGCGGACGAGGTTGGTGAACTTGGGTTTGAGGTTGCGATTCTTCCACAGCGCCACAGCCGACCATCCGCCGGCGGCGGTGCGGTCCACCTTCAACATCACACAGCCGACGCCATAGCCGGCGGCGATCAAGACCCGGTTCGTATCAATCACCAGCGGTTGAGTGGCCTTGGCGAACTCGGCAGGCCAGGGATAGTCCCAAAGGACTTCGCCGCTGCGCGGGTCATGGCCGGTAACGCTGTGGCCGTTGACCGTGAGGATTTGCTCCTGATCGCACACCGAAGCCAGGAGTGGCGAGCAATAACTGGCGCAGTCGCGGCCGGCCTGCCAGACGGGCTTGCCGGTGGCAGCCTCGTAGGCGAGGAGCGTCTTCTCGCGCTGTCCGCCGCCAGTCACCACCACCAGATCGTGCGCCAGCAGGGGGGAACAACTCTTTCCCCAGGTGAGGTTGGACAGGCGGTTTTCACGCAACACATCGCGGGACCAGATCAATTGGCCAGTCGCTTCCTCCAGACAATCCAGGATGCCTGTTCCCCCCATGGCATAGACACGTCCCTGATGAAGCGTCGGCGTAGCCCGCGGCCCATCACCGCCCAGCGCCTCGCTGAAACGAACGCGATTGGTGTGTGCCCACAGCGCGCGGCCGGTCTGCAGGTCGTAGCAGACGATCAACTCGTCTTCGCGCCGTTGTTCCTGGGTCACCACACGCTGACCCGAGACGGCAAATGCCGACCAACCCAGGCCGATAGGCTGGCGCCAGATGGTGGTCGGGGGCGAGCGATCCCAGTCGCGCCCCAGCGCAATGCCAGAGAGCACTCCCGAGCGGTTCGGCCCGAGGAATTGGGGAAAGGCACCCTCCCGCAACGGGACCGTTCTGGCAGGTTGGTTTGGAGCCGCGACCTCCGGTTCCAGCATCAAGGAACGAACCGCTCCTTCCCGCTTGGGGGACCACTTCCAAACCAGCCGCGGAATCCCGGCACCGCCGATAGATCCTTCAGTCCGAGTGAACCGTTTCACACCGAAGTAAAGTCCTGCGAGAAACCCGACGCCGATCAGGAACAGGGCCCCTCGGGTTCGCCACGGCAGCCCCGTGAAGAAGATATACCACAGACCGAGTAACAGGGCCGTCAACAGGCCAATGCCAATCAGGATTGGCTCCAGGAACACCGTCTCGCGGGCACGCAAGTAAGCGGCGGCTGCCCCCGCCAGGACGATTAGGGTCGCAGGTATCCACCAGCGCATTCGACGACGATTGGGATTCTGGCTCATGCCGCACCGAGTCTGCCACGCGCCGGCCGGCAGTGAAACGGAAAAGGCGTTCGTTGATGCGCTGTTTCCGAACCTGGATACGGGAGCAACCCGTGGGGTTCCCTAAAAACCCCTCCTCAGAGCTCTGGACTTCCGCCTCTCGAACCATTTGCGGGGGGCTGCTGCCAGCGCGTATGCATGATAGTGGCGGGATGCCGGTAAAACAGGGTTAATGCAGAT
>CAZVFC010000058.1:0-57176 GCA_964625855.1 uncultured Verrucomicrobiota bacterium
CGGCCTCCATCATTTTCCCTGAAAGCTCCCCCATCAAATACCGTGCGCACGCTCAAAGGGCGAGGATGCGGGTGGTGTTTTGGATATTCATAGTCGTTGGTTAGGGTGATGGTGCGGTCGAAGATTTCCGACGGCACACCGGGCGGGAGTAGAAAAACGTGAGCGCCAGGGCGACGGCGTTAAAGATGGGCATCCGGTAATCCTCGCTCATCCACGGTTTGCGAGGTCGAGGCAGGCAGGATGCCAAGTCCGGCAGTTGGTGCGCGATCACGCGGGCAATCTCAATCTTCTTGCTGGCGCCGAATGTGCCAAAAATCGTTTTGATCCGCGCGCGGTAGGATCAATGGCGAGGACCCGTTCCGTTTTAGCTCGTTTACTCACGGTTGTTCACCGGTCGCCGCCGAGACAATCGCCTGCAGGAAAGCGAGCTTGCGAGCAGTGGCCGGCGCCGGGTTGTCTGCACGGAGCCGCTCGGCCAGGCGCTCCGCTTGACGAGCAACAGTTCTTTCGACCTTTTGGTATTCCCCACTGAAAAGTTCGCGCACCGACGTTTGAAAAATCACCCGGTAGGCCAGCATCGCGCGAAAGCTCGGTATGCGATGGAAATGTTCACACCGCGAGACCGGCTGGCCTCCGGCGCAACCGAGTAGAAAGGCAACTTCGTCCTCAGAAAGACCGGCACGTTTGCGGTAGGTCTTCAGGTAGTTAGGAAGTTTGGTATAGGGCATGGAAAATGAAGCTTACTGCACCATGCCTTAAGTGTGGGTCTGTCGACCTCCCCCCACAAGGGGGGCAGACTTGCCGCCGGCGGCAAGTTGCAGCAATAGAGAAACAGGCAGTGTCTGCTCGCCTCTATTCTAACACCGAACACCAGCGTCTGACTGTGAACAAATGATCCTAGCCCCTCCTGGCTTTCCGTCGTTTTCAATGTTCACAAGTTCATTTGGGCGAGCCGCCGGAATTGAAATACGGCTCTCCCAAGGCGTTTTTGTCCGGAGGCAGACCGATGAACTTCCGTCGGAAACACTCTCAGTGAATGGACATTGAGGTCTTACAAATGATAGCTCAGCCGAGCCGTCAGAGCTGTCTTTCGTGAACTTGTGAACTTTGGTTCGGGGGGGAAGGCACCCCAATGCGGTTCAGCTTGGAAGCTGCGTGTCCGTATCAGAGGCGATGCGGGCATCGGCTTCATGCCTGGCAGTTTGGTTTAATCCATACTTTTGGAACAGTTGTTCCCGCCGGGGTCGTTCCGTGTCCGGAATCACGTAACCACCACCGGTTCGATAGGTCTTCAGGTGCAGCCGATTGCGGATGATACCGCCGATCCATTTCGCCCTGATCGTGAACTTGTATTCATCCCCAAACAATTCCGTGAAACGGTCCGTGATGTCTTTGACACGGAAGGGGCCTTCCCCATTAAGGACCAGCAGGTCCTGAATCACTTCCAGGACTTGCGCTTCCGTGCCCTGGCCGCGTTCGGCAATCATCTCTCGCTGACATTGCCGCCCTACGGCCCGGACATCGGCCTGAGCTTTCGGGTCGGTCACAATGCTCATCAGTGGCACGAGAATTTGGTTCAGGCGAGGCTCCAGGCTCCGGTCCACCAGATTGGTCAGGATCGGGCGCTGGTTCAGGTTGCGGAAACGGAACAGCAACAGTTTGTTGCGCAAGGCCAGGGCCTCGGTCTTGTGCTCGGGGGGCAGGTTGATCGGAATATCTTCCCGGAGCAGGGTGTTCCCCATTTCTTCACTCAAGAACCGGCTCTCCAGTGCTTTATCCTCAAAGTCCCCTCTCGTGGCCACGATCTTGGGGCCGAAGACATGATAGGCGTGAGGGTTGAATTCCCCCTGGTTGTTGGTGTCGCTCCTGAGCACCGGAAAGCCACGCGTGTTGCCGTTGTTAAGAATCTTCACCATTTCCGCCTTCTCATCGCTGAAACGGAAATCGCTCTCGTCAATGACCAGTGTGCCACGGAAAGATTCCAGCAGACGGAACACGGGCGAGACGGTCGAGGCGCCACTGGCAAAGATCGGTTTGTAACACAGTGAGCCCACGCTGAGCAGGAAGCGGCTTTTGCCGGTGCCGAAATCGCCCCGAACCCGAAGATACGGCAACTCGTTGAAGCCGTCATAGATCCAGGAGAACAGGACATAATAGCTGGCGATCTGTTCGTAGAGCGGGCTCACGTCCACGTAACGGTGAATGAACGCTTTGATCCGGGCGATCAGGTCCGCTTCAGAACCGTATTCCTCGGGTGCTTGAGGCAGGAGGACGGTTTCATTCTGGATCAGGTTGTTGGTCGGGGAGTACGGCACAAGTTTGTAAACCGCATTGAGCGGATGTTCATTCACGAATCTCCATGAGCCGTTGTGCCAGTAGCCGAAGCTCGTTTCACAGACTTCCGGGTCATGGAGCATTTCCAAAATGCCGCCGTCCTTGAACACGGCGGAGATCGTCGGCACAGCTTTCACCGGTTCATGTTTGTCGAGAGCGTCCTTGACCGTTTGCATGAAGATAACCGTAAAGGAATGAAAGTGGTTGGCCAAGGAGGGCAAACTCGCCGCTTAAGGCAAGTCTGCCCCTCTTGGAAAGCTGGGTAGATGCCGTAGGCTGATAGGCATGGAGACATCCACGCCACTTAGCCGGCAGGCGATCGAGGAATTCAAAACCATCTACCTGGCTGAATTTCACAAACCGATTTCAGACGATGAAGCGCAGGCAATGGCGGAGTCCGCTACTCCCAAGGACCTGGAATTCGAATAGTCCTCCGGACCAAGCCGGCGACGCAATCACCGGTATGTTGTTTACCGTGAGCGTGGCTGTTGCGGAATTGGTGGTGCCACACGCGTTGCTGACCGCCACATCGTAGTTGCCCGATTCCCCCTTGCCCGCCGCGCCAATGACGTAGGTTGAGGCCGTCGCCCCGGAAACGTTGGTGTCGCTTCAGCACGAGCGTTGGGCGGAATTATGAGTGCCAAGAGCCAGAAAATGGGCCGAATGCAGTTCCTGTGGCTGCGGTGGATTGCGAGGCACTGTCCGTGGTACATCAAGCTGGTCGCCGGTAAGCAGGCTGACGATGTTTTCCGCCGCATAAAGGAAGCGGAGGAGGATTTCCATGGGGATTGAGACAGTTGCAGCGCCCAACCCGGCGGCTTCAGGCAACGGCGCGATCGCGTCTCTGTTCCATTTCGTGCCCCGTCCTCGCGCCGTGCCTGAGCCGCAACGTTATGCCGAAACAAAACACATCCTTGCCGGTGTCGGTTCTCACTGTTGATACTTTCCCGCAGCGAGCCGCGGGTATCCGCGAAGCCTTCACTCCAAGCACGACGAAAACCTCGGCCAGGTCCGAGTGCGGAACTTGAAGGTCCGAGGCGATGGCGAGCGCAGTTGAGCACGGCCAGCAGCATGCGCCGCTCGTGCCGCCTCCGGCCAGCTCCTTTGTCGAGCCCCTGCTCGGCTTGGGTTCACGGCACTTGCAGACAATAGAACTGCTGAGACGGATTCATCGGGCCAGTGAAGATGAAATTGCCGCTGGTGTCGAACCGGTTGGTGGCGATGGCGGTCCAGAGCGCTAGCGGCAGGTTCGCGTTGGTCGAGGCCAGCACCAGGTATTCCCAGCCAGGCGTGCCACTCGTCCCCGCAAAGGTAAAGTTGCTCCCGCTCACCCGCGGCGCACCCAGCACCGGCGGGTGGGTGGCAACCACCCAGAGGGTGCCCGATGACGGAAGCTGCGAGGTGTTCCAGCCCTGCCCCGGCGGCAGCGGCGGCAGGCTCATGCTGGCGAAGGACCCGGCGTAGCTGCCGGCGTTGAAGAGCTTGAAGCTGTCGCCCGGGGCGAGAGTGCCGGTGAGGTTGGTGACCCGCAGGGTGCCGCCTTGCTTCAGAATGCCGCCAACGGAAACCAGGTCGTGGGTGCGGACATCCTTGTTGATCTCAACGACCGTGGCGCTGCCGGCGGCGAGCGTCAGGTGGTTCGTGAAGGTGATCGTGCCGATCGCGTTGCTGCCGGGCGAAAGCGTCCCATAAACGGTGGTGGTCCCGCCGATGATGCCCGTGCCGCCCAGCGTGCCGGCGGCGGCAACCGTGAAGACGCCGGTGGCGGCGGCGGCGTTGCCCATGACGAGCAGAGCGCCATTGCTGACGGTATTGGCGCCCCGGTGATAGTTGGCGCCGGTCCAAGTCCATGCTCCCGCGCCGACCTTGATGAAGCCGACGTCATCGTAGGAGTTGCCGGCGAAAGTCGCCGCGGTATTCAACCCGCCCACCTGCCAGACTACCGGCAAGCCATCATTGCCCGAACTGCCGATCGGCGCGGATAGGTACGACCCGGCCACGCCCGCCAGCTCGCCGATCGGAATGATGCTCGTCCCGCTCAAGCGGCTCTGCAGGCTCAGATGGGCCGAGGCGAGGTTTAGCCTGGCATGGGGATAACCGGCGGAATGCTTGCATCGGAAGCTGTTGGTGCCCGAGGTCGTGACGTTGATGAGGCCGGTAAAACTCGACCAGTTACCGCTGAAGTCCGTGCGGACATAGGGGGTATAGACGGTCAAAGTGCCCCCGCCGGTCAAGGCGCCCGTGAGCGTGCTGCGCCCATCTACGTCCAGCCGCGCCGAGGCGCCGGTCGGCACGACCAGGTCCCACGCCGCGGTTTCGCTCGCCCGCACGTCGCTCATGCTCAAGGTGCCGCCTTCCAGCGTCACGGTGCCGGAGCCGAGGCCGCGGGAGTTGGCCGTCGCGCTGCCCAGGAGGATGCGCCCGGCCTTCAAGACGGTGCCTCCGGCAAAACTGTTGCTGGCGTTGAGCAGGAACAAGCCCGGGCCCGTCTTGGCCAGTTTACCCGCGCCGGTCACCTGCCCGACGAGGGTCAACTGCACAGTGCTCGAGGGGATATCGAGGGTGTTCGTGCCAGCGCTGAGCGTGATGCCGCGGTCGGTGTAGGCATCATCGCCCAGGAGGCGCAGCGTGCCGCCGGCCAGGACGAGGTTGGTGGCGGCAGCGGCGGCGGCGCCGATGGAACTGGGCTGGCCGGCTTCGTTCAGTCTGGCCACCGCGAGCAATCCGCCCGCGACGAGGGTCGGGCCGGTGAACGTGTGGGCGGTGTTGCTGATGACCAGCGTTCCGGTGTTGGACTTGGCAAGCCCGCCGCGCCCCATCAACACCCCGCTGCCGGTGAAGGTGTAGTTGCTCGCGCTGTCCACCACCAACCCGCCGGCGCTTAGCCTGCCGACGAGCGACACCGTCGGGTTGGCCGCGCCGCTGTCGGTGAAACGAACCACGTCCTGAGGATTGAACCGATCGCGTGCGGCTCCGTTGAGCCAGTTGCTGGTCGTCAGCAAGTCCCAGGCGTTTTGGTTCAGGCCGCCGGCCCACGTCAGGGTGGTCGGCGGGCGCACGGGACTGACTTGCCGCGCGATCTGGCCGGGCGGGTTCGTGAGGATGGCGGGGAAGCCCTCGAGGCCGCTAATCGTCTGGTTCGAGAGCGCGCCGTGGAACGTGCCGGAATACGTGATGAGCGGGTAAACGCCCGGCGGCGGGTTCGTGCCGAGCAGCCTGACGGCGAACTCGTTTGTGCCCAGGAGCGTGAGGTCGCCGATGACGCGCAGGAGATCGTTGGTTCCGGTTGCCCCCGAAGGGTCATCCGAGAGATCAAAGCAATTCACGGCCCCGCCCGCTTCGACCACTCCGTTCGAGATGGTGAGTGTTCCGGGAGAGTCTGCGCCGTTGCCGGGCGAGATGCCGCCGGCGAACTCGACACGGACGCCGCCTCCGAGAAAACCATTCCCGCCAATCCGGCCATCGTGCCAGACGCCGCCGCGAACGGTGACCGGGCTGGCGGACAGGCTGCCGTTGACGATGAGCGGCCCTTCGGCCACTAGCGTTGCGCCGGTGAAATCATTCGAAGTGTTGAGCGCAAGTCGGCCCTTGCCGGCCTTCGTGAGCTTCATCGCGCCACTCAAGGAACCATCGCCACTGAACGTGAAATCCGTGGGCGCATAGGCCGCAACTCCGCCGGGTGCGAGAGCGCCGGCCAGCCTGATGGCTGCGTGGTTCGATCCGGTGAGGTCAAACAGCACTGTGTCGCCCGAATGGAAGACGACCGGCGACAGGTTTGTGGACCAATACCAATTGGTGACCCAGTTCGCCGTAACTCCAACATCCCAGAGGTTTGTGCCGTCGCCGCGCCAGACGAGCTGCGCGTCGGAAAATGGCATCGGCACAGGCGGCGGCATGTCCTGGCCGAGGTAGAAATCGGGATAGTTGGCCTGGTAATAGCCTTTGGTGGTGGCCTGGCAGCGATAAGCGGGATCGTGCATGAGCGTCACGAGGCGATTGGTCGCGACCAGCTTCGTCGTGTAAATGCGGAATTGCGAGTAGTCGCTGGCGACCAGCACCAACTCTTCGCGCCAGTCGCCGATCAGGTCGCCCCAAAACGCCGCGCGGCCGCCGTACGCCTGCCGCACTACATAGATCCCGCCATCGCTGTAGATCGAATACAGGCGGTCGGCATTGTGAGTGATGGGATTGTATTTGTTGATGACCGGGTTATAGCCGCCCGACCCGGCGCCGTCCTCGAACTCGCGCAGGAAGTCAGCATCCCACCAGATGCCTTCCGGGGCCCACAAGGTTGTCGCGGTAATGAGGTCGCCCCTGCAATTGTAGATGCCGCCCATGGTGGAATACATCTCGCAGCCCTTGTAGTTCGGATCAATGTCAATCGCAATGCCGCGAGCGACATCTCCCACGCCGGTCTGGTACCACTTCTTCAACATCTCACCAGTGGCGGAGTCGTACAACACCATGCCCAGCATCGAGGGGTTGTCCTGTTGGATGGCAAAGGTCTCCAAACCCGGGCGGCTGGGATCCAGGTCGCTGAGGTGGAATCGGTCGCCGTGCACCAGCCCCGTGGTGAACAACAGTTGCCCGTTGTCGTCAATCACGTAAGCCCCCTGGCAAAGCTCGTCCTTGCCATCATGGTCCACGTCCGCGATCCGAATCTGGTGAAAGTCAGCCGCGTTCTGGCTGCCGCGGTTCCAGGTCCACCGTTGTGTGAGTGCGCCGTTGCGATAGTCCCAGGTGGTCGTGTTCAGGTTGAAGTAGGTGCTGCCGACGCGGTTCCAGCCCTCGTACACCACGCTCGGTTGCACACCGTCGCAATACATGACTCCCATGTGGCCGAAGAGCGGCCCGTCCGACGAATACGGGTTGGGCACCGTCGCCCGTGCCAATTCCACGCCGGTCATGCCCTCGAAGACGGAAATGTATTGGATGGTATCGTTCGCCGCGGTGATGGCGGCGACGCGCGCGCCAGCCGCGTTGGTGACGGTCACTCCCCGGGCGGTGCGGACGACCACTTCGGCTTTGCCGTTGCCGTCGAGGTCAAAGACGGTTACGCAGTCTCCCATGCCGATGCTGATCGCCGCGGAACCCGGCTCGTGGCTGTATTGGTTGGTGCTGTTGTAGCCCATGTCCATTTGCCAGAGTAAAGTCCCGTCGCGCAGATAGGCCTGGAGGTATTGGTTGACACCCGCAGTCGTGGAAAGGCGGTCCACCACAAAGTCATATTCGCCGTCGCCGTCGAAGTCCCCCGCCCAGGCGAACTTCAGATCGTAGGGCGGATAAGCGCCGCCGGTGACCGCGTGCAGGGGCACGGGAAAGTACTGGCGGATGGGGGCGTTGGCCGGCAATCCCCCGGCGGCGGAAGGCGTGAGTTCGAAGCCGTTGCTGATGGCTCGCACGTACCAGGCATTAGACACCGAGAGATTGGCCCCGCCATCCAGGTAATCGGTGGTGTTGGTAAGGGGCCGGGAATTGAGTTTCACCCCGGCGCCGCCACTGGCCGAGCGGTAAAGGTTGAAGCCGACGCCGTCCGGATCCGTGCTGAGCAGCCGCCAACCGACATAGACCTGGGTGCTGTTGGCGCGCACCGCCATCAGACCCCGACCAAGCTTCTCCAGGTGGCGTTGCCCCCAGGCGTGTCTCGCCGTCAGCACGAGCGCTACTACCGCCAGCAGCCGAAACGCCGGGCTGCCGGTAAGCTTACGGCTCATTCGACTTTGCGGCGAACCGGCGTGGGTTCTCCCCGAGCACCGTCTCGCGGGGAGGGGAGACGAGCAGGCCGTTGACCTTCACATTATCGAAGCGCAGTCCGCGGGCATTGCGGATGGTGAAGCCGCTCTTCGCCTCGATACTGACGTTTTCGAGCGCCACCTCGCGCAGCGGGCTTTCCGGCAGCCCCACCAGGCGGCCGGCCGATCCGCAATTCGTCGCCCGCAGGTTGCGGACGCGGATGTTGCGGAACACGGGCGTGCCTTTGTCGGCCGACACCGGTGTCCGGAACTCCTCCGGCAACCAGGTGGTGCTGAACGCGTCCATGTTGAAGTTGAATACGACGCGCAAACCGTCAGCCTCGATGTTTTCGTAGAGCACATCCTCGACCACCCCGCCCCGCCCCATCCGCGTCTTGAAGCGCACGACTTCGCCACAACCCGGCTCGGCCTTGCAGTCATAGACCTTCACGTTGCGGATGCCCCCGGAGGTTTCGCTACCGAATACCACCAAGCCCGCCGCCTGGCCCACGCGGCAGTTCCTAATCACCACGTTTTCGGTCGGCCGGTTCACTCGCAGGCCATCCGCGTCCCGGCCTGATTTGAGGCAGATCGCATCGTCGTCGCACTCGATGTCGCAGTCCGCAATCAGCACGTTGCGCGTTGAGTCAATGTCTATGCCGTCGGAGCTGGCCGCTTTGAGCGGCTCGCTGTGCGCCCGAATCTTGAGGCCGCTGATCTCGACGCCGTCGCAATAAGTCACCTGCAAGTTCCAAAAGGCCGGGTTCTTGAGCCACAAGTCGCGCACCTTGACATTCCGGGAACGGATGAGGTGTACCAGCCTCGGCCGCGGCACCTTGAAATGCGGATCCAGGCCGTCCTTTTCGCGGCTGCGTGCATCCCAATACTCCCGCCACCAGCGCTCGCCCGACCCGTCAAGGGTGCCCTCCCCGCTCAACTCCAAACCGTCCACCCCATCGGCATTGACCAGGGCTGCGGGCCATTTCATCTCCAGCCCCGCGATGCGCGTTTCGATCCACGGGTAGTCGTTGGTATTCTGCGAGCCCTTGAGCACGCCCTCTTTCTCGATGCGCAGGTTCACCCCTTGCTTCAAAAACAGCGCGCCGGTCAGGTAGGTCCCCTTCGGCACCACCAAAACCCCGCCGCCTTCCGCCGCGCAACGGTCAACCGCCGACTGAATTGCTTTGGTGCAGAGCGCATGCCCGTCACCCACCGCGCCGTATTCGGTTACGACGAAGCACTTTTGCGCGCCCACGGCAGCTCGCGCGCCCGCGCCGGCTTGCCCGGCTTTCGCCACCTCCACCGCATAAACCTGCGGGCTGCCGTCGAAGTTGCCGCGGAACACGATCCACTTGCCGTCCGGGGAGAAGTTCACATTGGGCTCGAGGTTGTAGTCATGCCGGGCCATATTGACCAGCTTCTCAGCTTTCAGCGTCCCATCTGTTTGCGGTGTGAAGAGCCAGATCCATTTCCCGTTGCGCGCTTTGGCCACCATGTTCGGAGCGCCGCCGTCGCCGGCGAAGAGCTTGCCGTCGCTCGAGATATTAAAGTGCACCGACCATTGGTCGCGCTCAACGGGGTAACGGGTTTCCTTGCCGGTGGCCACGTCCACCCCGGCGAGGAAGAATTTGTCGCCGCGCGGCACCTGCAGGTCGAACCAGACCGTCTTCCCATCCGGGCTCCAGAACTCGTGCCCGGCAATCTCCATGGGGATGCTGCGCTGGTGCATGAGCCGCAAGCCCGTGCCATCGGTACGTATGTTCCAAATGCGGTCCAGCTTGTGCCAGGGGCCCTCGTGGCAGAACATCAGGAGGTCGGGCTGCGCGGGCGAGAACTGCAGATGGTTGAGCCATGCCTCGCATCGGTAAAAGGCGTTGGTCCGGCCGGTCGCAACATCAATGGTGTACAACCAGTGGGGCCGTCTGGCCTCAAACACCTGTTCGAACCAACCCGACCGGGGACCGCTCCGGTTAATCGGCCGCCCGCCCGGTTCGGTAAAAGTCCCCGCCAACTTCGTTTCGTCGGCATTGACGGCTGCAACCGACCACCGGAAGGGCAACTCGGCAATGTGCCGGGTGGCCTTGGTGTCCAGGTGGGTCGCGTAGAGGCCGCCCCAGCGCTGATAGTACACCTGCCGACCGCTTCGCCCGACAATAATTCCGCGAACGCCCGGTTCGGTCAGCGGTTCAATCTTCCGCGTGGCCCAGTCGAGGACCATCAGCCGGTTGCCGCCTCCCCCGGGGTTGTTCTCGAACACCATCTTGTCACCCGTGGCGGTGAACGCGTTCTGGTGGAAATAGAAACTCTGGCTGCTGCCGGGAACGCGCGAGAGCCGGACAATCCGGTGGCCGGTGTCCGGGTCCACCCACTCGTCGCGAAGAGTCGTTTGTCCGGCGGCTGGCTGCGCTGGCTGGGCTAAACAGCTCATGCAGCCGGCAGTCAGGTACGCCAGCCACAGGGCCAAGCACGCAAGCGGCCTCCGTGAGCGCGGCGTTCGGTGTCCACCCTTTAGGGTGTCCGAGGCCTCCCAACACCCTAAAGGGTGGACAACAAACAGGGCCCGACTCGGTTCAGGATCCACCCGCACAAGGATCTTGGCGGCCACGGTCACTCGAACACCAACCGCGCCAGATCGCAGATGCCCCTGATGTCGTATTCTCCGTTGTTGAATCCCCCCAAGGCATAGACGGCCTTAGTTCGAGCGCTGACCTTCTTGAACTCGACGCTAGCGTCCGTGAACAGCACATTCCATCCCTTGCTGCGACTGTGGGCAAAGTTGACCCCGCCAATGTTCACGTCACCGCCCGGCAGCCACGCGTAGCTGTCAATGAAGTCCATGCCGAAGAGCTTGCGGCCGTTGACCTGGCTCGTTTTCTGATACTTGCGTGTCAAATCGGCCTGGCCCGTGCCCTCGGGATTCACCACCCAGGGATTGTAGATGAAACTGGTGCGAACACTGCCGGGATTGAACTCGTCATTCTTGGAAGTGGTCGTTGTAAGCAGGGGCTCGTAGTTCATCGAGCCGATCACGGACTTCTTGGAGTTCAGGCTCGGGCAATAAAAGACCCGTCCATTGCCCGCCAGCTTCTGCGGATACAGCATACCCAGGCCCTGAAACTCGCCGAACGGCTGGGTCCAGCTCTGTGGGACTTTGTATCCCTGCGCTGTGCCAAACCACATCCAGCGGGTGTAGTATCCGCCCCGAATCATGTTAACGGGGTTGGCGCCCGCCTTGGTGGTCGGGTATTTGCCGTCATAATCGTCCGCGTACATCATGCAACCCACTCCCCATTGACGCATGTTGTTGATGCACTCCGTGCGCAGCGCCTTTTCCTTGGCGTTGGCCAAGGCCGGCAACAGCAGCGCGGCCAGGATGGCGATGATCGCAATGACCACCAGCAGCTCGATCAGCGTGAAGGCCCGACCATTCCTTGCCGGGGCGGTCCTTCGGTTTTGATTCGTAAGTCTCATACTCGGACACTAAGTCGAGGGGAGGCGCCGCGCCGAGGCCCGGCGCCTTGGCCCCGATACCGTGTTACGGCGTTTGCTGCAATTGCAGCCGGTAAAATACGTTGGCCTGCGTTGGATCAATGGTCAAATTGACCAGGTTGGTGTCGGCGGAGCCGGGGTAGGGGTACCAGGACCCCGGGTCGGTGACATCCACCGCGTTGGTCAGCAGCGTCCAGCCGGTATAGTCGGCCGGCCAGCCCAGTGTCAGCGTCGAACCGCTCACCGCGAACGTGAAGTTGGTCGGAGTCGGGTTCACCGGGCTTCCGCCGCTGAGCACCTCGATGCTGCCGTCAATGGCCAGCTTGTTGGTCCAGACGTAGGTGATCTCACCGCTCGACACCGGCAGGTTCACTGTGCTGAAGGCGTTCACCGGACCACTGAATAACTGGAACTTGTCTCCCGTGGCGAGCGTCGGCCCGACGTTGGTGACCGTCAGCGTGGCGCCGCTGCCCGCGAACGACCCGGCCACAATGCCGTCGCACTTCGGGGTGGCGGTGCGATTCAGATCCAGGTTCACCACGCCGTTGAGGATGGCACCCTCCGTGATGGTGAGCGTGCCGGTCGCGTCTGTCACAACCCCTGGCGCGACCGTCGTGCCAGCCGCCGCGTTCAGACTGCCCTTGATGGTGCCCTCGCCCAGCAGGCTCTGGGTGCCGACCAGGTCGAGCGTCTTCGTCACGACAGTGACCGTGCCGGTGGGCTGCTCAATGCCGCTGTAATCCAGCGCTACCTGATTGGTCCAGTATCCGATTTCCGACACATCGAGGATAGCCCCCGGGCCGGACAGCGTGATGCCAGAGCTATTCGTCAGATTATTGGGCGCAACGATCTTAAGGACGCCGTTGCTGACGGTGGTCCAGTTGGCGTAGGTGATGACGTTGGAGTAGAGCGTGTAGTTGACGACATTGGTCGGCTCAAACGGATCCGGCAGCGTCACTGTGTTCGTGTAATAGGCAATCCCGTCCAGAGTCAGGCCGCCGGTGCCTGTCTTGACCAGGTTATTGCGAGTCCCAATATACCCGTGAAAAGTATTATCGGTATTCAATCCCCCGATCAGCCACGTGCTGATCAGATCGGCTGTCCCCGGACTTCCGATTCCACAATTCCCGCTGCCGGCCCGAATGGCGCCCAGCCTGACCGTATGGGCATCACGGGTGTGCACCAACCCGGACTCGAACTCAAAGGTTGTGCGGTCCCCACCGGCATTCGCGTTGTTGAAGCGGAAATTGGGATTGGAGGCGTTGGTCATGGCAAACTGAACCACGCCCAGGAAATTGGAAAAGCTCAAGGCCGCGCTCGTCGTGCAGGCGCCGACGAAACGGTTGGTGGTCGTGGCGCTCCCGTAGAACTGGCCAGTCCAACTGTTTCCCTCGGCAAGGGACGTAAACAGCACCGTGGCGCCGTCAACCGTCGTGATGGAGGCCGGAGCACCGGGTGTGCTGCTGCCCCCCGCAAAGGCCAGCGTGGCTGCGTTGCTGGCGACAACGGAGCCCGCAAGACCCGCCGGCGAATTGCCAAGGGCCAGCGTAGCCCCGCTGGCAACCGTCGAGCCGCCCGTGAACGTATTCGCCGCATTCAGGCGCAACGTCCCACCGAGCACCACCAGCGACATCTGCCCGCTGGCGCCATCCACGATCGAACCGGCGAACGTGGTGGCCGAGGTTCCCTGAATGACCAGGGTGTTGGTCGCGGTGGTAGAGTTGTTGGCGATTGTGCCGCCGCTGCCGGCCAGGCTGTTGAGCAACAACCGGGGCGTTCTCACATCCAGCGTGCCGCCGTTGACCGTCAGGTCGCCGACCGGGCCGAGCGCATAGGGATTCACCACCGCCAGTGTGCCCGCGTTGACCGTAGTGCCGCCGGCATAAGCATTGGACGCCGTCAACGACTGCGTGCCGTTGCCAATCTTGGTCAGCGCCAGCGAGCCGGAGGTGTTTCGCAGCACGCCGGAGAAGCTGCCGTCCATGTCATTGTTTCCCAGGCTCAGGACGGATGTGACGCCACCTTGATTGTCCACCGTGCCGTTGCCATTGAGGCCATTGATGATGCCGCTGAAATTGTTCAGGTCCAGAATGCCGCCGCCGTAAACCGCCACGTCGCCGCTGCCGGTGCTGGAGACGGCATTCTCAGCGCCGTATCGCAGCACGCCGTTGCTGACAACCGTGCCGCCGGCATAGGTGTTCACCGTTTGGAGCAACAAGCTGCCGGAGCCCAGCTTCTTCAGCGCCGTCGTGCCGCCGATCTGGCCTGAGCCGGTAAAGGTGTAGTCCGGCGGGGCATCCACCGTGACGGTGCCGGGCGCCAACGTGCCCGAGAGCGTGACAGTCGAGTTCGCCGCCCCCACCGAATTAAACGTGACATCGTCGGAGTTGTGGAACACTGAGGCCGTACCACCGTCGAGGAAGTTAGCCGTTGCGTTCAGGTCCCAGGCTGCGTCCGGGTTGCCGCCGGCCCAGACGAGGTCCTTGGGCGTATAGATGCTGACCACCAGGTCCACATTGCCACCGGCCACCTGGATCTCCGCCAGGGTTCCACTGGCCACCCCGCTACCGCTGACGAGGACGGCATACCCTCCGCCGGAGGTGATGCTGCCCGAGGCCTGTTGGATAAGCCGATAGGTGCCAACCCCCAGGGCGGTTCCGGATGCATTGTCCACGAAAAAGGTGTTGCCGCTCAGGGCGAGCGTGCCCTGGGCGATGTAGAGCGCCGGGTGGGTCGTGTCGCCGGTGAATGTCGCGGGTGTGAAGGTTAGGTTCACTGCTTTGCCGGCAAGGTCCACGGTGCTGCCCGCGGTGGCCAGCACGGCCGCGGCGGTTGATCCCAACGCGGTGCCCGTGCCGCTGCCGCCAAAGCCGGAGGTAGTGGGCGCGAAGGTGGTGTCTCCCAACGGAGTCAGGTCGAGGATCGCGCCCGCGCCGATGTTGGCGTTGAGACCCGTCCCCAAGGCGCTGGGGTTGACGATTTGATTGGTCGCGGCGCCGAACGACCATTTCCCAACATAAGTATTGGCCTGACCGAATACCAGCGTGCCCGGGCCGGCCGTGTTAAACACCGTGTCCGCCGCGCCACCGCTGACATCCGCTCCGACAGCAATTCCGGACCCGACGTTGACCACGTCGCCCGCGCTGGTCATGCTCAGGGTCGCACTGGTGCCCGTGTGAGTGCCGAGGGCCAGGCCGTTCAAGTCAGCCGAGCCGTTCATCCGGACGGTCCCGCCATTGCGCAGGGTAAGGTACATCTGATTCAGGTTGACCCCATCAACTTGCAGAATCCCCGTATTGGTGACGATCGCGGTGGTCGCCGAACCGAAGGCCGCAGGATCTTTGACGATCAAAGTGCCGGCCGTCACAAACATGGAAGAAGCACCGGCGAACGTGTTCGCGCCGGACAAAATCCATGTGCCGGAACCCTCTTTTCTGATTCCGCTTTGCCCGCCACTTTGATTCGCGCTCTGCGCCAAGGAAGCAATGGTGTTGGTGCCCGTGTTGGAGCCAGCAAGGACGAAGGTCACACCACGACCGGTGGCGCCTGGATAGAGAAACAACCGATCGAAGTAATAGGTCGCGTTCGGACTGGTCGCGTTATTCGTGAAGCCGTAGGTTCCCGTCGTGGATGAGGGAAGCCGAATCTGAACTGGAATCAGGAAAGTCTGGGGATTGACCACCGCAGCACCGATATAGGAACCATTGGCACCACCATTCGCAGTAGAATCGCAAAGACTGAGGACGCCGGTTTCAGGAGTAGTCGCGGTCTGCGCGGCATAAGGGCTGGGCGAGTAAAACACATAAGCACCGCAAGAGGCTCCATTAAAGTTCAGTTGATACAACATGCGGGCCTTGCCGTTGGCGACCGTGGCATCGTCAGGAATGATCGGACTCGACGCGCTGCCAATGAGCGAGCCGGGTATGGCGTTGGTGAAGGTAGCGATGGAACCAGTATCCACGCCGTTGTTGGCGGTGTTGTTGATGGCTCCAGGAACGGTGCCTCCGGCCCAGTTCAATACATTGGTCCAGGAACCGCTCACCGGCTCACTGACCCAAGTGCTGCTGGCGGCGAACGCCGAGCCCGCGCACAGCCACACCGCCAGCAGGAAAAGCGGCAGCAGCTTCGCATCGTTCACAAGACCCGAGGTATAACGGGAGTCAATTTGATTCTTCATAAGGTTGGAGGTTCAGGGGTTGGAAATCAACGCACACCCGCGTGCGCGCCCAAAACGGTGGGAGCACAGTCTTCCGAAATACTTCGGATTCGGTTTCCGTGCGCTGATTAACATGGAACAGCAATCAGCCTAACAGGCGGACGATCGGCGGGTAATCGCCAATTCTGGCTAGTCGGCGGGGGCCCGGCCGCCGGGCAGCGGGAGCCGGGGCTGCGGCAGGCTTTGGTGCAGATGCTTGGCTACGGCCTCGGTGCGCGAACGCACCTGGAGCTTTTCGTAGATGCGCCGAATATGGGCATGGACGGTGTCGTAGCTGATGCCCAGGGCGTCGCTGATTTCCTTGTAGAGAAAGCCCTTGGCCAGCAGTTCGAGCACCTCCTGCTCGCGCGGCGTCAGGTTCGCCATCCCCTTGGCTGGCGCGCTGGGTCGTTGGAAGGAGGCCACGATCTTTCGGGCGATGTGGCTGGACATGGGAGAACCGCCGCGATGCACGTCGCGAATGGCGTTGAGCAGATCATTGGGCGAGGTCTGCTTCAGCAGGTAACCGGTGGCCCCGGCGGACAACGCCTGAAGGATCAGTTCGGTATTCTCGTACACCGTCAGCATCATGATCTGCGTCTCGGGCAGGAGCGGTTTCACCCGGCGCACGCACTCGACGCCGTTCATGCCGGGCAGGTTCACGTCCATCAATACCACCTGCGGCTTCGCCGTGGGCAGGTCCGCGATGGCGGACTCGGCCGTGGGATGCACCGACGCGCACTGAAACCCCGGACTGGACTGGATTAGCTTTTCCAGTCCACCCCGGAAGCGCGCGTTGTCTTCGACGATGGAGACGCGAATGATCAAGCAATTGGCGTCTGGCGGAGCGGCTCTTTTGGGCAAGCCACCCGGCTGGGCCGCGCCGGCTTTGCCCGCCGGCGCCGCGAGCCTGTCCGCGGACGACTTCCGCAAGTTATCCGGCCCGGCCATTTTCACCAATCGCCAATTCTGGCGAGACAACATCCAGCGGCACAGTCATTTCGACGCGTGTGCCGCGGCCCGGCTGGCTGTCGAACACGCATTGGCCGCCGGCGTTTTCGAGCCGCTTCCGCAGGTTGAGCAGGCCATGGCCGCTGGACACCCGACCCCGGCACGCTGCCTCGCTCGCCTCGCCGCCGCCCAGGCCGCGGCCATTGTCCTCGATGACAAGTTTGAACATCTGCTCGGACCGTTCCAGGCCGATGCGGACCTCCGTGGCGTGCGCGTGTTTAACCACGTTGTTCAATGCCTCCTTGGCGGCGAGGAATAGATTGTGGCGCAACTCCGCCGGCAGATTCACGGCAGGCAATTGCGCCGGCAAATCCAGCCGGCAGCGGATCCCGGCCGCCGTCAGGTAATCATGGGCGAACTTCGAGACGTAAGTGGCCAGGCCGTCGAGCGTGTCGTTCTCGGGATTCACCGCCCAGACGATCTCGTCCATGTTGCTGGTCAATTCGCGCGCGACCTCGGTGATCTGCGCCAATTGCGACTGCACCTCCGGCGCGGCCGTGGGCCGTGCCATCTCGCTCAGCAACGCGATATGCGTCAGGCCCGCCCCCAGGTCGTCATGGATGTCTTTGGCGATGCGTGTCCGATCCCGTTCGATGGCCCGTTGCCGCTCCAGGCGCGCCAACTGCTGGCGCAGGCGGCGCACGTGCCACGCCCGCAGCACGCCGCCCGCCGCCGCCGCCATCACCACGAGCACCGATGTAATAAACCACCACGTCTGGTAGAAGTGCGGCGGAAGGCGCACCGCAAGGCTCGCCGGGGGCACGGTCCAAACCCCATCGCTATTGCAGGCGCTCACCTCGAAGGTGTAATCGCCCGGCCGCAAGAAGTTGTAGCGGGCCACCCTTTGGGACCCCGCTTCGACCCAGTCCGGGTCCCACCCGACCAGCCGATGCCGAAAGCGCACCCGGTCCGGCGAAACGAGGCTGACACCCACAAACCGAAATTCAATCTGCCGCCGGCCCGGCGGGATCTTCAGCACCGGCCGGTTCGCGTCCGGGCGCCAAGAGGAGGGTGTCTCCGACAAGGGCTGCATCGCGCCATCCGCCACGACGGCTTCCACAACGACCGGTGGCGGCAGCCGGCCGGGCGCCACGGTCTCGGGATTGACTGTTACCACACCTTTGCGCGTCGCAAACAGCAGGCGGCCGTCTTGGGTGCGGCAGGCCGCCGGCTGATAACTGCCGGAACACTCCAGCGACGGCAGCCCGTCGTAGCGCCCGTAGGCCGTGCAGGCAACCGAACGCTGCGTGCCGTCCGCCAGCGCGTGCACCTCCGCCTTCGGCACGCGAAAGACGCCCTGCTGCGACCCCATCCAAAGGTTGCCCAGGCCGTCATCCAGCAATTGGCAGATGACATTGTCCTGCAAACCCTGTTCGGTGGTGATGCGCGTGAATTTGCCTCGCGCGTAGCGCAGCAGGCCGCCGCGGAACGTCCCGGCCCAGATCGTGCCGTCCGCGTCGGCCAGCAGCGACCAGATGGGCTGCGACGATCGCATCCCGGGCGGTACCAGCGCCTCGGCCCGGAAGTTCTGCACGCGGTAGAGGACGCCGTCGCCGCCGCCCACCCAGACCTGGCCTTTCTGATCCTCAGCCAACGCCCGCATTTCCAGCCGCGGCACGCCGTTGCTCGGCGAGAACCAGCGGAACGCGCCGCCTTCGATGAATCCCAGCCCCGACTTCGTCGCCAGCCACAGCTTGCCGTCGCCGGCGCTCAACAGCGCCTTGACCCCATGCACCAGGGGCGTGAAGCGCGCGAAACTGCCCTCGCGCAGCTCGAACAAATCTTCCTCGCCGGCGCTGGCCCAGACTTGCCCGGTCTTGCTCGCCGCCACGCTGAATACGTAGCCCCGCTGGTCGCTCTCCGGATCGAAGAACCGCCTCCACTCGCGCCCGGTTTGCTGATGCAGACCGGCCCCGAAGGTCCCGATCCAGATGCCGCCGGCGGCATCTTCCGCCACCGTCACCGCCGCGTATCCGGCCGGGAGCGTGTTGGAGGTCAGTTCGGTGAACGGCCGCTCGCGCAAGCGCACCAGGCCCCCGCGGTCCACGCCTGCCCACAAGTTCCCCTCGCGATCCTCGAAGAAACAGTCCACCCGCCGGCCGGGAAAGCGCTCGTTGCTGCCGAACAACCGGGCCCCGCCCTTGGCGTCGAGTTCAAACAGGCCCCGTCCATAGTGGTACAACCACGCCTTCCCGCGCGCGTCTTCGTGGAGGCCCAGCCGTGTTTCCCAGTTCACAAAGGGACCGCGACATGCGGTCACCTCGGCCACCCACTGCCGTCCACCGGCCCGGCGCAACCGGTCGTTAGCCAGCAGCCACACCTCACCATTGCGCAGAAAGCACGCCTTTTGAACACTCACCACCGGCTCGGCGTTGGTCGGCGTGGTATCCTGGAACCGCTCTCCGTCCCACAACCCGAGCCCGCGGTCTGTTCCCGCCCACAGCCGCCCAAGGCGGTCCACCGTCAGGAAGTTGATTCCCGCGCCCGCAGCCCAGCCCAGGGGCACAGCCTCGAACTCGCCGTCGCTTAGCCGCCATAATTGCTGGTCGCGTCCCCGCGTCCAGACCACGCCGTCCCAGTCTTCCACCGCGATCTGCCCGGGGGTGGCCCCGGGCGGAGCGACCGCGGTCCATGGTGCGTCCTTAGTGTCGCGGGCGGGCACCAGAATCTGTCCATTGTTCAGCAGAAACTTCGGTGTCCCAGTCCGCGAGGGAATGGGCGTCGGGGCTACTTCCGACGCGCCGCTGCCACTCCATTCCAGAGTGAAGCGCCCCTGCCGCCAGGAAGTGATCGAGCCGTCGTGCAAGGTGATCCACAACGTGCCTGCGGAATCCACGTAAAGCCTGCGGACCCGGGCGTGGCGCAATTCCGGTGTGTTGGCCGGATCGAAAACCAGGAAGTCAATGCCGTCAAAGCGGGCCAGCCCATTGTAGGTGCCCACCCACAGGCAACTGTCGAACGTCTGCGCGATGGCCGTGACCGAGCTGCTCTTCAAGCCATCCTCCACCGTCCACACATTGATCAGATGATCGCCGGCGACATCGGAGGCATCGGACGGCGAGACCGCCAGCAGCAGCACCAGAATGGCCCCCGCCACACCCGTCTGCCGCGCGGGGACCTGTCGTCTGGCTCGCAGGGAGTCCATACGAGCCAAGCATGGTCTCTAAGTGCCGCTAACACAAGAAGTCATGCCTGTCGGCGACCGTTCCCGGGCGAGCAGGGCAGGTTCTGGCTCCCAGAGCGTGTACACCGGAGGTACACCGGAGGTACACCGGATGCACAAGCGATCTTCCGGTGTGCATCCGGTGTACCTCCGGTGTACCTCCGGTGTACTCAGCGCGGAGGGCTGGAGAATCGGGCGGTGGCTTCTCGAAAGGTCTTCGGGCCTGTTTAAGACCTCGATCCAGGGAGGGTAAGCGTCCTCGCCAGACTCGGCTGTGACATCAAGTAGTAGCGGACCACAGTCATTCAAGCGGGCAATGTGTTGCCAGGCGGGTCTGGCGACAATACTCTAGTGACCGTGCACATTGGGCGCGGGCAATAATGGACAATTGTCAGAATGAAGCCGAATTGATCCGAGCGGCCCGGCAGGGTTCGCCAGAGGCCTTCACGGAGTTGGTGAGACACTACCAACACGCCGTGCGGGCCTGCCTGACTGTGCGCCTGGGCGACCCGCACGAGGCGGAGGACCTGGCGCAGGAGGTATTCGTCACCGCATTCACCCGGCTGCGCGAGTTTGATGTGGACCGTCCGTTCGGCCCCTGGCTGCGCGGCATCGCTTTCAACCTCTTGCGCAATCACGCGCGCAAGTTCCGTCCCCGGGCCATCGGCGGCAACGAGGAGCTAACGGCGCTGCTGGACCAGCGCGTGGCGATGGAATGTGACGCGGACCGCGAGTCCGCCTTGCTGGGCGCGCTGCGGGACTGCCTGGAGCGGATCGAGGGCCCCTCGCGGGAACTGTTGCGGCTGCGCTATGGCGAGGAAAACAGCGTGCGCCAACTGGCGGCGCGGCTGCGGCGGGGCTATTCGGCGCTCACGATGCAACTGCACCGGCTGCGCGAGCTGCTGGCCCGCTGCATCACTGAACGCTGCCCGGACGTTGAAAGGGGATCATGACGCGCGAGGAACAACGCCAATTGGTTGCCAGTGCCCTGGCCGATGAACTGACGCCGGAGCAAGCCTCGCTGCTGTTGGAGGAATGCCGCCGGGATTCGGCGCTGGTCGAAGAGCTGACCCGGCTCACCGTCACCGACCGGTTGCTGGCCCATCTCCATCTCTGCGGCGATGACGACGCGTTCGTGCGCGAGGTCCGCTTGCGGCTGCGTTCGACGGAACCGGCCCCGGGCAAGATCCTCCGCCCGTTCCCCTGGTGGCAACCGATCTGGAAACTGGCTGCGGCCGCGGCGGCAGTGGCGCTGCTTGGCAGCCTCGTCCTGCTGGCTCCCCGGCTCAAGCACCGGCCAGAGTCGAGCGCGCTGGTGGTGCGGACGGAAGCGCTGATGCTGTCGCCCGGCCAGCCGGTGTTGTCCGTTGGCCGTTATCTTCCCATGCAGCGCCTCCAACTCGATTCCGGGTTGCTGGAACTCCAGTTCACCAGCGGCGCCAGCGTCATTCTCGAAGGCCCGGCCGACTTCGAAGTGGCCGGCGCGTTGCGTTGCGTGCTGCACCGTGGCGCCGTCGTGGCCCGAGTTCCCGAACAGGCGCGCGGCTTCACGGTGGACGGCCCGCGGGGCCGGCTGGTGGACCTCGGCACCGAGTTCGGCGTGCGGGTCGGCAAATCGGGCGACACGGAAGTGCATGTCCTCAAAGGCCGGGTGGAAGCCTATCCGACCAACCAGGTGAAGGCGATTGAACTTAACGAGAATCAGGCGCTGCGGTTGACGGGCGAGACCAATCTCAATCTGCCGGCGGACGCCACGGCTTTCGTGACGGACATGCCGCCGGGAGCCAAAGGCCCCATCGGCTACGTCCACTGGGCGTTTGACGAAGGTCGGGACAAGCTCGTCCGCGAAACGGGGCGCGGATTGCGTGATCAACCTGCCAACGGCCACCTGCTCACGTTTGAGAATCAAGGTGCCGGGCCAACCTGGGTTCCGGGCCAGTTCGGGCACGGACTTTCCCTGAACGGCGCCGGCGACTACGTGGAATGCGAATTTGCCGGCATCGGCGGCACCCAACCGCGGACGGTGGCATTCTGGGTCAAGGTGCCCAAGGACTTCGACCTGATGCAGAGTGACGCCATCATCAACTGGGGCACCGACGCTCGTTATGGCGGCGTCTGGCGCCTCTCCGTCAACAACGCGCCGGAGACCAACAACCTGTGGGGCGGGCCGATCGGCCGGTTGCGCGTGGGGGTGCACGGCGGCTATGTGGTGGGCACGACCGACTTGCGCGATGATCGCTGGCACCATTGCGCCGTGGTGATGTACGGCGGCAAGCGCCCGAACATGGGCAGCCACGTCCTGATCTTCATTGATGGCCAGCTCGAACCCGCCGCGCGCAAGAAGGTCTTCGAGATCAGCACGGACATCCAGGACGCCACGGCCCACAACATCTGGATCGGCCGCAACCTCTCCTACCGCATGGCGGGCCAGGAAGTCGCGGGCGGCCCATTCTTCCGCGGCTGCGTGGACGAAGTGTTCGTCTTCAACGCGGCGCTGACCCAGGAGCAAATCCTCTCGCTGATGAAGTTCAACCGGCTGGAGAATGCGCCGGATCGCGGCCAGGCTTCGGCTGCGGCTGCGCGGTGAGACTGGCAGCGTTCTTCGCCTGCGGGTTGCTGCTCAGCTTCATGAGCATTGCCCGCGCCCAGAGCCCGGTCATCGTCATTGACGCCACCACCCCGCACGGAACCATTCCCCACGGCGCCGTCGGGGCCAATCACCTCTGGATGGACGGCGGCGACGGCACGGTCAACACTTCGACCCTCGCCTTCAAGCCGGGCTACGTCGAGACGATGAACCGGATGTCGCTGGGCAGCCTCCGATGGCCCTGCGGCACGCGCGCCAACCTGTTCCGCTGGAAACGCGCCATCGGCCCCGCCGCCAGCCGCACCAGCATCCCGCTCGGCGAAGACGACAGCGGCTTCAGCAGCAAGATTTGTTACTTCGGACCGGACGAATGCGGCAAGTTGCGCGAAGCCACCGGCATGGACATCACGGTCCTGGTCAACTGCGCCACCGGCGACGCCAACGAAGCCGCCGACCTGGTCGAGTATATGAACGCACCCGTCGGCACCAATCCGCGCGGCGGGACGGCCTGGGCCGACGTGCGCGCCGCCAACGGACATCCGGCGCCTTACGGGATCAAGTATTGGGAGATCGGCAATGAGTATTACCTGGCCAGCCAGAACTACTGGCTCGATCCCCTGTGGGGCAACCGCACTGCTTACGCGCAAGCCTACGCGCTGGGCGGGAGCACGGCCTGGGTGACCAACGGGGTGGTAAAGGAAGCCGACTTCTCCCCGAGTGCGATGCTCGGCAACGGCGCCGCTAACCAGGTGAAGTTCGCCCGATATCCGCCCGTGAACCCGGACCAGCCGTTCACGCTTTACGTGGACGCCGTCGCCTGGACTTGCGTCACGAACCTGAGCGCCTACGGCGCCGGCAGCCAGGTCTATACCTTGGACTTCCCGACCGGCACGATCCGCTTCGGCGATGGCAGCCACGGCGCCAAGCCCGCCAACGGCGCAGAGATTCGCCTCTCCTACACCTGCGGGCGGCATGACGGCTTCGTGGACTATGACCGGGAAATGAAGGCCGTGGACCCAACCATCAAGGTCTATCCGTGCCTCGACTGGTCGGAGTTCTGCACGGCGATGGGGACCAATTACGCCTACGACGGCCTGGTCAAGCACATGTATCCCTCCTACGGCACCCCCATCACCGTGGCGGATTCCGAGGCGGCCTGGGAACATCGAGTGACCTCCGCGCAATACTGGTTCTTCGACAAGATCATGGATGACTACGAGCTGATCGCTCAGCGGGCGGGCGGGCGGGCGCGAAGCATGGACGTGGTCGTTACCGAATATGGACTGCCCGACCTGGACATCACCAATCCGGACCCGGCGGAGGTGCTCCAGGGGCACCCGCTACGCGATGCCTTCTGGTATGCGCTCTTTACGCAGGCCTCGGCAGCGTACGGTTTGCCGCTCTGCATGAAGCACATGCTGATTTCCAACGACGGCGCGTCCGATGAATACAAGCATTTCCTGTTTCATGTAGGGGCGAACTTCCCCCTGGGAGCGATCGGCCACGCCACCGCACAAGTGGCCCGCTTGAAAGACAAGCAACTGCTGGCCTGCTGGACGGCCAATAACCCCGTCGCCGCGAGTTACGCGACATTCGGCAGCCGACAGGCCCTCCAGGTCACCGCCGCCCGCGACACCAACGGGGCGTTGTGGCTGCTGGTGATCAACATTGACCGCACCAATAACCTCGCCACGACTATCAAGCCCCTCGGCCTGTTGAACGCCGGCACCGCCTCGGTCTGGACCGTCAACAGCGCCTACGATTGGTCGAACAACTGGGACTCGCACACCAACGACGTCAGCACGACGTTCCAGACCCTCTCCGTGTCCACGGGCAGCTTCGCCTACACCTTCCCCAGACATTCCATCACGGTGCTGCAAGTTCCCAAAGCCCTGGTCAACGGCGCCTGGCAGGCGATCCGCCAATACGCCTTCACCAATGCGTCCGTCGGCTCGAACATCTGGTATCCCGCCGAGCTGGAATGGTGGCTGGCCGGCAAGGCGGCATCGGTGAGCATCACCAACCTGGACTCCGCGGCGGGCTTCGCGCTGCAACTGGTCGGCGAAGACCCCTCGCACGGTCGCGCCACCCTGACTTTCCCGGCTTCCTATACCACCGGCCTATTGCGCTTGAGCGCCGACCTCTGGGCGGCCAACGCCCGAAACGACCCGCTCTGGGTCTCGTTCGGCGACAACAGTCGCGTTCCTCTGGCCGGCGTGGCGTTCTCCAATAGCCGCGATGGCCTGGTCTCCTTCCTCAATTCCAGCGGCTCGTGGCAGACCACGCAGTCGCCCTATTACCAGGACAACTGGCAGCATCTGGAAGTGATCGTGGATTTGGACACGCGGAAATACGACGTGCTCCTCAACGGCTTCAAGCTGTTCGTGGGCGGCGAAGGGCGCGACACCGTAGCCGGCTTTGCCAACCCGATCAACAAGGTCACCTTCGAGACCAGCGGGACGAGCGGCGACGCCGGCGTCTTCTACGTTGACAACGTCACCATCTCCCGATTCGTCACCAACACCGCGCCGGTCATCACGCCGATCACCAATCGCGCCCTGCGGGCCGGTCAAACGCTCATCCTCACCAATACGGCCACCGATCCCGACGTGCCCCCGCAGTCGCTGGCCTGGACGCTTTTGGACGGCCCGACCAACGCCACCCTCGACTCAGCGAGTGGCGTGTTCAACTGGCGGCCAGCGCTGGCCCAGGCGCCGGCGGTCGCGGACATTCGGTTCAAAACGGAGGACAACGGCCTGCCTGCGCTCAGCGCGACGCAAACTTTCCAGGTCACGGTAAGCGTGCCCGCCCCGCCGAGCTTCATCTCGGCCTCGGTCGGCGGCCCGGGGCAATGCGCGCTCCGAGTCACCGGCGACGCTGGCCCGGACTACCAGCTCTGCTCCTCCACCAACCTGCAGCAGTGGGACTTCCTGTGTGTCACCAGCCCCGCCGTCCTGCCCTTCGAGTTCCTGATCGCCGCGACCAACTTCACCCGGCAGTTCTTTCGCGTCCGGCTTGGCCCCTGACAAAGCCGAAGAGGCCGTGGCCGGCACCAAAGGCTCAGGCAACCGCCAGGATTGGATCCGCGGGGCGGACGAGCAGTTGCTGTGGCGCTTCCGTGGCAGGGACTACAGGGACGTGGTGCAAAGCGTTTCTATCCGGCTGCGGCAGGGACGACGGCGCTGGTCAGTCTTGGCCCATGGGACCAGCCGACAATGTGCTGGCAGGTGCGGAGGAAGATGGCCTTGCCAATGGTCGGCACGCCATACCGGGCAACATAAAGCGCGGTGATGTCGCTCCAGCCGTCGGTTAGAGTGCCTCACCAAATAATCCATAAGTACCAATTGTCCCCCAGCGGCCTATATGCTTGGTCCCACTCTCCGGCAGTCGTCTTGCGAAAATCATCCAGATTGGCAATTATATGGTCTGGCTTGGTGTCCCTCCACAGTATAGCGATGCGATATCCCTTGCTGGCGAAACCTGATGCGGCAACGAGGAAGCGCAACTCTGGCCCGTCATGAATGACTTTCAATACCTTGGTCTGTCGTAGCAACTCGTCACATCTTAGGCGCTTCTGTGCACCTACATCCGCATCATTCGTGCCAGTGCCAACCACGGACGTGCTGGTCGTGAGCATCTCCTTCAACTCTGCGAATGCCGCCTGATTCGTGTAGTACTGTTGGGCAAGAGCTGCATCCGTGGGCATCTTCGGCCCCGGCACGAGGCAAGTAAACAGAATCAACACTCCCCAAAGCATAACGTAAAACGCCACAACGATTCCCACGAGAATCGCAATGCTGCGGAGTACTGAGCGTAAGCGCATAATGGCACTCTAACGTCGAGGTCAGCGACGGGAGCCAGCCGCCGATGGCGTTCGATTTGTCTCCTGATCTGAAAGGCTGGTTCCCGTTCGCTGGACCGTCGGGTTGGATGTCATAAGTCCAGATTCTTCCGATAGAATCTCTTTCACGGCAGCGAGGCTTTCTTTCGTGTCTTCGTTACCATATTCTAGAATCCATGCTTCGGGGGCAGCACCCAGATCACCACCTGTCTTGGTGCGCAAATACGAAATCACGTCCCGAATCGCCCTTGCCCGCTGCCGTTTCACAAACCAATCCAAGTCACCCAGCGAGGGCTGCTTCACAAGAACGGAAAAATACATCCGCCTCCAAAGAATATCCACCGCATCAGTGACTTCGGCCTTTAGTGCCATGTCACGGTCGTCCTCCAAGATCGCAGTAATATCGTGGGCTCGTCCAACTCTGTGCCTCATGTTCGAGAGCTCAAGCCGCGAATAAGCAAGAAGCACCAGCAGCAGTAGTGAAACCGCGCCGAGTGCTAAAACCGCTGCCTTGTACCCTCTGATGCTCATGACTCGAACCATAGGTTGGAATTCCATCTGCGCGGAGCCGGGTGTTGGTTTTGTTGATTCTTCATGGGATTGCATCCAGTGGTGGAGCATGGCTCGGGCGCTTTTAGTGCTGCCAAGCTGCGGACGTGCGGCAATTCATTTGAACTCCTCGCTACCCGGACTGCGTTCCTGCCGGTCTCCACGGTCCATGATGTGATACATCGCTTCCGGATACTCTACGCGCAACGCCCGCGGCATGCCGTCACAGTGCGAAATCCAATCACCACGTCAAGCGCCTTAACGAGCGGGGCCAACCTATGGTTGACCCTTTCTACGAATGTCAATCGAGTGAGACATGCGTGGTGATGCCTAACGGTGAGCATGAGCCAGGGGAGGCAGCCGCCAGTGACCCACGAATGCAGACAGACAGAACCGGCTGCCTCACCTTGGCTCAATGCTCTGGTCCATCTCATCAACAACGCCTTTCCCGCACCCCCTGCAAATTCCTGTGGCTGTGACATCGTAGATTCTCTTCTTCTCCCGGCCAAGTGGGGCTTGACAGTGAGGGCAGCGTACAGCCCACCTAGTCCAAATCCAGAAGAACATTGCCATAAAGAGAAGTGGCAACACCAGCGCGCTAAGCTCAAGGGCTAAGACAAGCCAGCCTTGCTCATGTGGGCGGTACCCTGGCCGGAAGGCGATGCAGAGCCCGGTAATCGTGGGGACGATAATCCCAGCAACCGCCAGGCCGGCAAGTAGGCCGAGCTGCCGAACGTGGCGTCTGACTCCGGATGTAAGCTCCTGCGTGGTCATCGTTGTCTTGGCCTAACCATTATTGGGTAGGAAAGTTTTCCCACTAAGTTCATAATGATGGGCAAACAAGTCTTGACTATTGACACAGCGGCAGCACCTCCTGAGCCGCTGGGGATTCTGGTTCTTCATTCAGCAGGTTGGAAACACAGGCCCAAGTGCCCATCTGCAACCGCTGGGCAATCCATTTCAAGCTTATGGTCGTCTCCTGCCGAAGCCGCATGGCCAAGCCTTACCAGCGCGCCCCGGAAGTGTCAATAGTGAGCACTGATTGGGTGGTTGGCGCGTGAGGTTCATTTCTTATGCCAAGTGAGCAACCTCGAAACCAACCCCCTTCACCCCCAGCGCGCTCAGAAACCGATACAGCCGTGGAGAGACCAGTAACGCCGGCTGGGGTCCGCGCGGTCCCCCACGGTCCCCGTAAAGGGTCGCAGTGGCCACCAGATCCATGCCGTCCCAGCCCTCCCGCCGGACCCACACTTCAGAAAGCAAATGCAGCCCACCAGTGTGACCCAGCGGACACCGGTATTGGCCCTCTCGGTCGCGGTCAAAATAGTTGATTCCGAACTCCGTCTTCAGGCAAATCGGTACGGGCTTTGAGGCAACTTCCAGTTGCAGCCATTCCGCGGATGGTCGGCGCGGAGCTCGCTCCTCGGCACGTCGGACTGCTTCATTGTGCTCTGCCAGCAGTTGCGGCCACAGATCGGGGTATTGAGACTCAAACCCAACTAACGGCAGTCCGCCCCTGGTCGAAGCCCGCTCAAGGATTTTACGACCGGTGGGGTATTCCTTCAACAGAATGGGCATGTCGGAACGGCTTCGACGATGAGTAACAGGACGAAGTCGAAAACCGGTGAAGCCCTCGCGTGACAGCGCCTCAGCCAAGTCATCTCGGACCAACCATTCTTGCCCAATCGTGCGCACGACCTGGCGTCGCTTTGGCAAACGGACCAGGTCAACCACGAGATCTGCGACTTGCCTGCGACCGGCCCCGCAATGCACGCAGGCGCTCGCCGTATCGTAAACAGACGGGTCACTTGCCGCTTCGCTGTCCAGACCGCAGGTGACCAGATGGAACAGCTCTGCCCTCCCGAGCTCCGCCGGGCTATAAAGCCGGCGGCAGTTCCAACCTCCCGCGAAATGGCCAGGCCTATCCTCGCCAAGCCATTTCTCCTCGCAACGACGCAGCAGCTCAAACTCCTTATCTCCGGGTGAGGCTACGACAATGCGGAACAGACCCGCCGCGCGACCGATGTTCGAGGGGCATCCCACCTCAGGCGCGTACTTCGGATCAATGAGGAACTTCAGGCGCTCTCGCATAGTCTTCCGACCCTATTTCATTCGTCCCTCGACGCCAATGAAGAACCAAACAAGTGTCACGCTGACTATTAACACAACGGCAGCACCTCCCGAGCGGCTGGGGATTCTGGTTCTTCATTCAGCAGGTTGGAAACATAGGTCCAAGTGCCCATCTGCAACCGCTGGGCAATCCATTTCAAGCTCATGGTCGTCTCCTGCCGAAGCCGCATGGCCAACCCTTACCAGCGCGCCCCGGAAGTGTCAATAGTGAGCACTTGGATGGACGTTCGCCTCGATCTGGCGCGAGATCTCGTCCCCATGCGACCGGACGTAAGCCCAAACGTTAGCCAGGTCCTCGGCCCGGAGTGTGGGATAGATGCGCAGCAACTCAGCTTCGGAAGTCCCCAGCCGCCGGGCTTGCTCCAGCACCCATGCCGGGATGCGTGTGCGCACAACGCACGGTTCCCCGCCGCACACCCCGGGACGGCTCTCGATCCCTGGAAACGCATCGCCCAAGTCGCGCGCTGCCCATTGCAGCACCTGGGCCTTCTCCGCCCGGCTTAACTTGGCCAGCAGTTGTTCAGCGGCTTCCAGTGCGCTCATACTTGACTCCCCTAGGTTAGGGGACAATCTACTCCGCTGCAAGCGGGCAATGCCGGCCGGGCATCAGTTCTCCACCCGCACTCGGAAAGGGGTCGTTCTGGCGGATGGAAGCGGCTGCCTCGCGGCCGCCAGTGACCAACACTTGAGAGTATGAAGCCGCAGGCAAGTATTATAGGGCCTGCATGGAGTCTGAACGGCTGGCTCCCATCCGCTGCATGGTGTTCGGCGAACTCATCGGCTCGGTAGTAACTCCGCCCGTCCCGTCATGTCATCAACTGCAATATGAAGGTAGCCTCCGGGACGGCCCGGCGGCTTCTCCCAAAACCAGAGACTCCAGGACTGCTCTGCTTGAGCGAACGACAGCCTGGGCGGGCCATAATCGCTGACTGAGAACCCGCGTTGAACCGCGAATTCCTGCCCTACTGCAACGACCTCTGCCTGCGACATTCGCTTTGGCCCCGACTCAATGTGTCCGGCCACCCAGGCCTGCTCTCGAGGATGGGTGCTACATCCTGACATCCCGACCAGGACCGCGAATAATGTCAGCCAGCGTAAAGTCATTGGGGCTTTGCAGAACGCTCGCGGGGAGTGGTGCCGGGCCAAAACCGTAACGTATGCAGACAGAGCGCCCGCCCGGTCCACTCGACCGCGCTCGTTGGGTTCTGTTATCACAGGAACAGGCGTTTGATAAGGAGCACAGGCACGAGAAGTAGCACTACGCCGATCATCGCCCCGAATACCTGACAAAGCGCCACAACCATGGCCTTACCCGGGCTAAGAGAGTCGCCTGCATCTGACCGCACCAGATTGATATGAGCACAGGCTAGTGCTCCCCAACCAGCCAAAACCTGAAAACCGCGGGAGAGCCCCTCGAGCGCACCCAGCCAGTAGAGCGCGAGTCCGACGATGTTCACGACGGCATATGCCACAAACGTCGAAAGCAGCACCTTCGTGTATCGGGGCTTGAATCCCGCGATCCAAGTGGTGGCGTATTTCGCGACAACGGCACCGAGAGGCACGACGACAATCAAACCGAAGACACGACCGAGATACCGATTCATTGCATACTGCTGCTTTTGGCCCAACGGCAGAACTGAGCCAAGCGAGCGGCCCGCGGTGACCAAACCGCCAAGCGACACAGCCCGCCCGATTTCGCTCCAGTGATTTGGTTGGGCGATATCACGTGATCCGGCTCTTGATGATGTAGTTCCTGAGCGGCGACAGAAAGACTTCGTGCCAGGGCTCTGCACCCTCAAACGTCCAGACCATAAGCCGCATCTCCCTCGGAATGTAGAAATCATCGTCTGGCCACAGCACATGCCAGCCGCCGATCCGCGCAAACGGAGGCTGCTCCATGCAAAGCGGAAGCCGTGGGTTGAAATGCTTCAGATACTGATCGCGCAGAGTAGTATCAACGTCCGAATATTCCCATCGCTGAAGCTTCTGCGAAGCAAGCCAATCCTGAACCGCTGGGCCTCCGTAGAGCAAGAGGGCCTCTAAGGGCGGCAGCGAAGTCGCAGGCTGGGCGGTCAGTGCGGTGGCCCCATCAAATGAGATCTCCCTCAGATTTCCGGTCGAGACGTTCACACTGCAAAGGTTCTCGTCATCCTCTGCCGTCGTAAACATGGAAAGGGCCAAAGGCCCGCGTCCCTGAAGGCCCAGTTGGTCGAATAGCTTCTGGTCAACCGAGAGGAAATGCTTCTGGTATTTGAAAGCCGTGACTCCTTTGGGAAATCGCTCAGGCAAATCCGAGCGACGCCCTTGCCAATACGCTGAGACTTCATCGCCCTTGCCTGCGGGTACCAGGTCAAAACATGGAAGGCTCAATCTCTCGGATTCTTTCAAAAGCGTGTCCATACATCCGTTTAGTTCAACAAGTGATTCTACACGTCTGGATATCCACCCATCTCGGGGTGATATCCAAACGCCCTCCGCCGCGGGGGAGAGGTTTTCTCTTCATCAAGGCCATTGGTATTCCTCCCACGTTGCGGTGTAAAGCCCCATTCAAAGAGCGTTTCAGCTTGCGGCGGTCCAGAGGCTTGTCCTGGCATCACCAGCCACCGCCCAAGGATGGGCGGTATCAGCCATTCATGATGCAATGCAGCCGGTTGCCACATAAACCTGGGTAGCCAGCGAGGGGCAAGGAAGCCTGTATCGAGCCGTGCGCCCTGGCCTCACGGGGCCAGAGTGGACCAATGGGTGTGGTTGGCGCGCGGTGAGGTGTCGCGCGCGCGGGTGGGGTGCCCACATAGAGGGCATATAGAGGGCTCCTAAAGGGTGCCCCGTCCGGTGGGCAGCACGGCGGAGGGGCGGCGCCTGGCAGTGTGGCTGGGCCGGCGGGACCACCGCTCCAAAGGAAAGCTTTTGGCTCGCCGCGGGGGGCGTGCGGCGCTAACTCTGTCGTCATTGGCAGTGGGCCGGGCGGACGGAGTGTTACCTGGCGCGGCTGGCAACAATTCCTTCATAGTGTCGGCCCGGCCAGTTGTGTGCCTCTGTTTGAGCAGAGCCCTCGAAGTGGTCGGTTTACTAATGAGATCGGCGAAATACTACCCATCTGTGCTGGCGGCACTGACGGCCGGCGCCCTGGCGGCGGTCGCGGCGGTTGACGCCGCCCAGCCCTCCGCGTCCACGCCCAATATCGTGCTCGTTTTGGCCGATGACCTGGGATACGGGGATCTGGGGTGCTACGGCGCCAGGACCATCCGGACGCCGCATCTGGATCGGCTGGTCCGGGAGGGGTTGCGCCTGACCCAGGCTTACGCCCCCTCGTCCACCTGCACGCCCACCCGCTACTCGGTGTTGACTGGCGAATACGCCTGGCGGCAAAAGGCGCGGAAGACCAGCATCCTGGACGGCGACGCCCCGCTGGCCATCGAGCCGGGGCAGCTCACGCTGCCGGCGATGCTCCGCCAGCAGGGCTACAAGACCGGCGTGGTGGGCAAATGGCATCTCGGCCTTGGCGACGGCCAGACGCCGGTGGATTTCAACGGCGAGATCATGCCCGGCCCGCTGGAAATCGGGTTCGACTATTGCCATATCATTCCCGCCACGGTGGACCGGGTGCCGTGCGTCTGGATCGAGAACCGCCGTGTGGTGAACCTCGATCCGGCCGATCCGATCCGCGTGAGCTATGTCACCAACCTGAGCGACGAGCCGACCGGCCTGGAGCATCCCGAGCTGCTCAAGCAACCGGCGGACGAGCAGCACGCCTGCACGATCATCAACGGCATCAGCCGCATCGGCTACATGCGGGGCGGCAAGGCGGCGCGGTTCAAGGACGAGGAGTTGCCGGACACCGTGGTGGCCAGGTCGGTGGCCTTCATCGAGGCGCACAAGGACCGGCCATTCTTCCTCTACGTCGGCTTGTTCGAGCCGCACGTGCCGCGCGTGGCCCAGCCGCGTTTCGCCGGCACCAGCGGCTGCGGCATCCGCGGCGACGTGATCCAGCAGGCCGACTGGCAGGTCGGCCAGATTATGGAGCCGCTCGACAAGCTCAAGCTGGCGGACAACACCCTGGTGATCTTCACCAGCGACAACGGGCCGGTGTTCTTCGACGGCTACATGGATCGCTCGCTCGAGGACGCCAACGGCCACCAGCCCGCCGACGGGTTGCGCGGCTGGAAGTACCTGGTGTTCGAGGGCGGCACGCGGGTGCCGTTCATCGCACGCTGGCCGGGGCGGATCAAGCCCGGCGTCACGGACCAGATGTTCGGATTGAACGACCTGCTGGCCACCTGCGCGGCGCTCAGCGGCGCCAAACTCCCGCCCAAGGCCGCCCCGGACAGCTTGAACCTGCTGCCGGTGTTGCTCGGCGAAGCGAAAAAGTCTGCGCGCGCGGAAATTGTCCAGCACGGCATCTCCGGCGCGCTGGCGCTCCGGCAGGCTGACTGGAAATACATCCCGGCCACGGGGGGCACCGGCGCGGCTGACATGGGCTCCGGCGCCAATCCGCTGGACCGGCGCTTTGCCGATCGCCGGATTCCCGAGCCGCTGCTGTTCGACCTCAAGGCTGATCCCGGCGAAACCAACAACCTTGCAAGACGAATGCCAGACCAGGTCGCCGCCATGAAGCAGCGCCTGGACGCCATCTGGCAGGGGCGCTCGGAGCGCTGAGGCCGTTCCGTTTGCGACCCGCATTGCTCTGCACGATGAAGTGACCGGAAACCGCGTCCAAACCGCGAGGTTTGTGGCGGTGCCGCTCCCATTCAGCACCAAGCCGTGCGGTAGCCAGGGCATAGACACGTACCAGACACTACCTGGCTTAATAGAAATTCTATTAAGCCATGTCCTGTCTGGTACGTGTCTGGTACCTGTCCAGGCACTCCGGGACCCGTTCGATGCGTAAATCAACCGAGGTGGGTGGGGCGAGCCCGACTCGAGGCTTCCTTGCGGGGGGATTGCGTGCTCATCTGCAAGTGCCTAAGCCTTAGTGATTTACGCCTAACTACTTACCGAGAGGAGCGGAGGCGCGACCGGTCTAGTCCAATGGCACGAGCTAATTGCGGATAGAAAGGCGTTTGGTGCGCTGGGCCTCGTACAGATTCTGCGGCTGGATAGCCGCGGGTGCGATCGCTTCAAACCAGCGACCGTCCAGTTTGGTTTCTCCCGGGCTTTTCGTGAACAACGCGATCAGGTTCATCGTTGCCGGGCCAAACGCCGCCGGCGGATAATTCAACGGACTCGCGGAACGGATGTTCCAGAAGGTTCCCCGTGTGCCACAGTGTTTTCCCAAAGCCGCGCCGCCGCCGCATTTCCAGAGCCGGGTGCCGGCGCCCGCATCGAGTTCGGTGAAGAGATTCTCGTTGGGTGCGTGACGATGGTGGTCCAGGCTCAGGTCCATGCCCCGGCCTCGCGAGATGACATTGCCCGAACAGAAGCCGCTGACGGTGATATCGTGGATGAACCGCTGGCGAATGTCGAAGTGGGTCAGCAGATTGTCGGTACCGCCGAGCGAAATGCCGTGATGACCGCTGCAGTTCTGGCGATCCACGGCGCGTTCGGATTCCAGCACGACGCCGTCCAGGGTATTGAAGCTCCCGCTGACGAACGGCCCGCTGTCCGCGTTGCGCACGCGGATGTTTTGCACCCAGCAATGCGCAACCCCGCTCAATGCCACCGGATTGAACCCCAGTTCAGTGAAATGGCCTTGGTACGGTTTCACTGGGAACTCGAAACCGAGGTGCTCCACGCCGCTCTCCGTCACGGTCGGGTCGAAGACGCGCAATTGCGGCTTCCATTCGTCCCGCAAATCGCAACGCAAACCGCGGTCGAGCGTGATCCGGCGGCCGTTGATGGCGGTGATCCGGCAAATTAGCGAAGTCTTTGCGTGGCCCTTCAAGTTCTCCACCGGACCGGCATCGCCGGAGTACAGGTGAACCGCCAGGGAGTTGTCCGGCGTGTCGGATTGATACAACTCGATCTCCTGACCGACGCGCAACTGGTCGGTGGAGGCGACGGTGAGCATGCGAGTGCCGCGGGGCGCAGGGGCAATGACCTTGGTGATCCGGTCGCCGCCCAGACGGCCGCGCACGGTAATGAAGCCGCCGGACCAGGAGTAGTTGGACGTGCGCTTACCGGTGGTGGTGGCGCCCCAGTTCGGTTTGATCTCGTTGAGCGGGATCGGAAAAAGCAGGACGGACTGGTCCGGGCCCGCTCCGCGCAGAACAACGCCCGGGCGCGTAATCTCCAGCAACTGGGTGATGCGATAACGCCCGGGCGGCACCTCGATCGCGCCCTGCCTGACCTTGGCCAGCGCGTCGAGAAACGGCTGGCTATCGTCCGCGACGCCATCGCCCTTCGCGCCAAAATCCCGGACGCTCACTCCGGGCGGCACGTTGGGCAAAGGACGATCGCCACGGTGATAACCCGCGAAGGAGAAGTCCGGCAGCCGGCTGCGCGGGCTCCATTTCTCTCCCTTCTTCCCCCACAACTCGGAAACCTGCGCCGGCTGCGTTTCGGCCTGGACAGGCAGCGCGACTCCTGTGGCGATCAACAGGGCCAACAATGTCTTCATGGCCAGATTGTGCGGCGAAGCCCAACGGGGTTTCAACAGATAAACTGGTCGAGCGGAGCGGAGGCGAAGCGGGATTAGACATAGCGTTCCAGCTCCTCCACCGGAAGGCAGTAGGGCAATCTATGTCCGGTGCAGTGTGTTGCCCGCCGGTCTTGGCGACAATACTTGGATGACAGAACCGCCGTCGGTCGGGAGCATCCCGAACACGGCCAACACGCGATCGGACCAACATGAATCGAATCATCAAGCTGCTGGCGTGCCTCGGGCTCGCTGCGACTGCGGGCTGGCCGCCCCATGCGCTCGCGGCGCCGGCGAGGCCCAATGTCATATTCATCCTCGCCGATGATCTGGGCTACGGGGACCTTGGCTGCTACGGCCAGAAGCACATTCAGACGCCGAACATTGACCGGCTGGCGGCGGAGGGGATGCGGTTCACACAGGCCTATTCCGGCGCGACGGTTTGCGCGCCGTCGCGGTGCGCACTGATGACCGGCAAGCACGGCGGGCACGCCTTCATCCGCGGCAACAAGGAGCTTCCCGGCGAAGGCCAGAACCCCATGCCGGCGGACACGTTCACGGTCGCGCACTTGATGAAGAAAGCGGGTTACCAGACCGCGTTGATCGGCAAGTGGGGGCTGGGCCACCCGGATTCCGAGAGCATACCGAACAAGATGGGCTTTGATTACTTCTTCGGCTACAACTGCCAGCGCCAGGCGCACGAGTATTATCCCCCGCACCTCTGGCGCAACACCCAGAAGATCATGCTCGAGGGCAAATCGTATTCGCACGACCTCATGGCCGAGGAGGCGCTGGAGTTCATCCGCCGCCACAAGGACCAGCCGTTCTTCCTCTACCTCGCGTTCACCATCCCGCACGCCAAGATGCAGGTCCCGGAAATCGGTGTCTATGAGAAGGAGACGTGGCCGGAGAACTTGAAGAAGATGGCGGCGATGATCACCCGCCTGGACCGGGATATCGGGCGGCTCATGGCTCTCTTGAAAGAACTGGGACTGGACACCAACACGCTGGTGACCTTCGCCAGCGACAACGGGCCGCATGCCGAAGGCGGCATCGAGCGCAAGAACCTGTTTCAGAGCGCCGGGCCGTTGCGCGGCATCAAGCGCGATCTGTACGAGGGCGGGATTCGGGTGCCGATGATCGCCTGCTGGCCTGGCAAGATCAAACCGGGCGTCGTCAGCCAGCAGGTTTGGGCTTTCTGGGATTACCTGCCAACGATGGCTGAATTGACCGGGCAGCCGGCGCCGGCTGGGTTGGACGGCATTTCCATCCTGCCCGCCTTGCTCGAAGGCAAAGCCATCGAGCATCCGCCGCTCTACTTCGAGTTCCATGAACGCGGCTTCACGCAGGCCGCGCGTATCGGTGATTGGAAGGCGGTGCGGCCGGGCCTGACGCGGCCACTCGAGCTCTACGACCTGAAGACCGATCTCGCGGAAGCGCACGATGTCGCCGCGCAGCACCCGGACATGGTGAAGCGGTTCGAAGATTATCTGAAGACCGCGCGGGTGGAGTCTGAGCTTTGGCCCGTGGGTGAAAGCACGGGCACGGCGCGGAAGAAGGGCAGGAAGAACTGAGTGTGCAAAGCTCCCCTCGTCGCGCGGCAACCGTGCTGATCCTCGTTGGGGCGGGTCTGCTGGCCGTCAGCGCAGTCGCGGCGGAGCCGCTGTTCCGCGACCCGCGAGCGCCCATCGAGCAACGAGTGGACGATCTCCTGCGTCGGCTCACGCTCGAGGAGAAGATTTGCCTTCTCCATGGGAGAGTCAACGAAGGCCGTGTGGAGAACTTCCAATCCGGCGGTGTCCCGCGCCTGAATGTCGCGCGGCTCGAAGTCACGGACGGCCCGGTGGGTGTGCGCTCGCTGGATGAAAGCCCATCCACGGCGCTGCCTTCGACGCTCTCGCTGTCTTGCACCTGGGACGTGGAGGCCGCGCGCGCTTATGGCCGGCTGATCGCCGAAGAGGTGCTGGCGCAACGCAAGCATGTGCTGTTCGGGCCGGGCATCAACCTGATGCGCAGTCCGCTGGGCGCGCGGAACTTCGAGTACATGGGCGAAGACCCGTTTCTATGCGGCAGCCTGACCGTCGGCTATGTCCGCGGCCTGCAGGAACTGGGGGTCGCGGGCTGCGTCAAGCACTTGGTGGCCAACGACTACGATTCGCGCCGGCACTTCACGAGCTCGAACATGGACGACCGCACGCTGCGCGAGACGCACCTGTTGCCCTTTGAGATGGCGGTGCGGGACGCGCACGTCTGGTGCGTCATGTCTGCCAACAACCTCCTCAACGGAGTGCATGCCGCCGAGAACCATCGGCTGCTCCAGGACCTCATGAAGGATGAGTTGGGGTTTGATGGGGTTATGGTCACCGACTGGCGCGCCGCTTACGCCGCCGTGCCCTCGGCCCTGGCCGGCACCGACTCGACCATGGGCTTCTGCGCTTATGTGTTCGGCGACGGCAAGCTGCTGGAAGCGGTCAAGGCCGGACAGGTATCGGAGGCGGCGATTGATGACAAGGCGCGCCGTGTTCTGCGCCTCTACGTCCGCACCGGGGTGCTGGACCCGGAGTCGCGGGGCAGGGGAAGCATAGATACGCCGGAACACCGAACCCTGGCCCGTAGGCTTGCGGCCGAGGGGATGGTCCTGTTGAAGAACGACCGCAACCTCCTGCCGCTTGACCAGCGCAGGGTCGGCTCGATCCTGATCACCGGGCCCGGCGCGGAGGCGGTGCCTTTTGGGCGCGGCTCCGGCGCCGTTCAGTCTTCGGTGCGGGTTACGCCGTTGCAGGGCCTTAGCACCGCGCTGGGTGACGCAGTGAAGATCACGCACCTGGCCTGGAGGGACGGCCATTTTGCGGCCGCCAACAAGCGCAAGGGCTCACCCGCGCAGCCGACGCGGCCAGACTCCGCCGCCCTTCAAGCCGCCGCCCGCACGAGCGAGGTGGTCCTCTTCTTCGCCACCGATCCGGTCCATGGCGAAAGCACCGATTTGACGAGTTTCGACCTGCCGGGGGGTCAGGCCGAAGCCATCAGCTCACTGGCCTTGGCTAATCCGAAGTTGGCCGTGGTGTTGATGACGGCCGAGCCGCTGTCGCTCGAGCCGTGGGCGGAGCAGGCGCCAGCCATCCTCGCCGCGTGGTATGGCGGCCAGGCCACGGGCGAGGCGATCGCCGACGTGCTCACCGGCAAGGTCAATCCCGGCGGCAAGCTCAGTTCCACCTTCGGCAAGAGGATCGAGGATTACCCCTGCCACGCGCTCAACCTCTGGCCGCCGCGCCTCATCGCGGACAAGCCTCCCGGCGAGGCTGGCTACAGCCCGCAGGATCGCAAAGCCACCTGCGCCTATGCCGCCGACTACAAGGAAGGCGTGTTCTTGGGTTATCGCTGGTTCGATGACAAGCAGATCACCCCGCGATTTGCGTTTGGTCACGGGCTCAGCTACACCTCCTTTGCCTTGAGCGACCTGAACGTGGATTCAACCGGCCCTTCCATCCGCGTCGCTTGCGCCGTGAAGAACACCGGCGCTCGCGATGGCGCGGAAGTCGTCCAGGTCTATATCTCCAGCCCCAGATGCTCCGTGCCGCGCCCCTCGCGTGAACTCAAGGGCTTCGCCAAGGTCCAACTCAAGCCAGGCGAAAGCCGCCCGGTGGAGATCACGCTCCGTCCCACCGCGTTGGCCTTCTACGACATGGCCTCCAGGAAATGGAAAGTCGAGGCCGGCGATTACCAAGTCCAGGTCGGCACGTCCAGCCGTCAGATCGTGCTGCAATCTGTCGTCAAGCTGGCTGGGGATCGTTCGTTCGACAAGTTTTAGCGGCAGCCACTGCCTTTGCGAATGAATTCTGCTGCAGCTTCCCGCGGTCTAAGCCGGCGCGCGATGCTCAAGACTATGGCGGTTGCGGGGTTCGGCGCGACCCTGCCCAGGCTCAACCTGGCTCAGGCTATCCTCCAACCTGACTGGCGGTCGAGATTGACGAATTACCTCGAGGCCCACGCGCGCCCGGATGGCGGCTATGCTTGGGAAGACCAACCGCAATCCCACCTGACGCCCACGTTCGCAGTGATCGGTTGCTACCAGGTCCTGAAGCAAGCGCCGCCGAACAAGGACCCGCTGGCGGAGTTCGTTCGGGGACATCATCCATCGCAACTCAAGAAGCTGGAGCAGGAACACCGGGAGTTTGAATGGCAGCAGATTCAAAGCCTCATCTGGCTGGGGGAAGATGTCTCTTCCTTCCGCGAGCAAGTGCGGGGCTGGAAAGCGCCGACGGTCTATCTCCGGCAGTACGAGCAGTATGCTTACCCGATTCTTGCCCATGAGGTCAGCGCGTTCACCTGTCGTGCCCTGCTCGGCTTGCCGACCGGAGACCTCTCTCCGGCTTACGTCGGTTACTTGGACTCCCGCCGCCGCGCCAACGGCAGTTTCAACAATACTCCCGCAGCGGACGGCGGCGACGGCCATGTCATGAATACCTGGTGGGGCCTGCAAGCCCTCCAGGTGCTAGGTCGAACAGAGGAGAAGAAAGCAGATACTATCGCCTGGCTGCGCGCCTGCCAGCTTACCAACGGCGGGTTCACCTGGCAGCCGAAACCGGAGTTCGCCGGCTTGGACGATGTGGCTTATACCTGGGCGGCAACGCAAGCGCTGAAACACCTGGGCGCCAAGCCTGCAGAACGCGATGCCTGCGTGGCTTATCTGCTCTCGCTCGCCAACGCGGACGGCGGCTTCGGCGACCGTCCCGGCTGGTTAAGCAATCCCCTGGCAACCTACTACGCGCTTGAGGCCTTGGAGACGCTGGGAGCGCTGGAAGGGTTGCCCGCGCACAAGCCGCGCGTCGCGACTGCTCGATCACCCTTGCCCGCCAATCTCAAAGTCTTCTCCATCCAACTCGAAGCGCACGGCAAGGGCAGTCCCGCCGAAGCCGTTGACCTGGCCGGCGCGCTGCGGATTCATCTGTGGGGCGCCAAGAACGCCAAACCAGAGTGGATTGCCCGCGCGCAGGCGATTGCCGACGAACAGAAGGCGCCCGTGAGGTTCTTCGTCGCCAACGAGGAATACGGCACATGGGTCAATGTGCCCGGCTTGGGCACCTACAGTCACACCAGCGACATTGTCGCCCCCGCCGCCGCCGATTTCGGCGCCTCCCTCGCAAACAAGGAAGTGGTCTCGTGGCCGGAATTCCGCGAACGCCGGCTCGCTCCCCTGCAAAAGGCAGGCGGCCGGCTCATCTGGCAGTTTGGCGAGAACGAGGAACTGGTCCGCCTTTATCTCGACGACTCCCTTGCGCGCGGCGGCTACGCGGCCATCAGCACGTTCCATTTCGGCAACCCCGACTTCACCAACAGCGAGCCTTTCCTGAAACGCTATCGCGGCCAGCTTCCCTTTGTTGCCTTGCAGGATGCTCATGGCGACGAGCCCTGGTGGTTTGCCGACATGACCACCGGCTTTCGCACCGTGTTCCTCGCCGCCGAGCCGAGCTGGGAGGGTTGGCTCCAAGCGCTCGAACGCAACTGGGTGGTCGCCATCCGCCACGATGCGGTCAGCGGATTCAAGACCTGGATGCACGGCGGCGCGCCCGAGGTGGTCGAATTCGTCCGCCGCCACCAAGCCGCCTGGCAGTGGTGGGACAATCCCCAGATTCAGCGTCCGCTGGTGTCGCTTGTGGCTCTCACCCCGGCGGACGAGTTTGAAGCGGCTCGCCCCGACGAAGGGGTAACGCTCCGCGTGCGTTGCGCCTTCGAGAACACTGCTCAGGGGCGCCCCAAGACGCCGATCTCCGAGCTGGTCAAGCTGACTCTGGATGGGGCGGAAGTCTCGCCGCGACTGGTGGCTCCGCGACAGCCGCGTGCCGCCGCCTATGCTGATCACTACCACGAGTTCCATCTCCCCAAACCGTCGCCCGGAAAACACACCGCCAGAGCGGTCGTCCGGGCAGTCCGAACCAACCTGACCTCAAGCCGGACCGTGCAATTCACTTCCTGATCGCGTGATTAGCATCGCGTTGCTTGAAGAGACCAGGCACTCTGTCCTCACGCTGACATCTACGCACTTGAATATGACGACGAAACTCGGAATTGGATCGGCAGTGCTATTCGTGGCCTCGCAGGTGGCCGTCCATGGCCAAAGCGCCCTCAAAGACTGGCAGAATCCCCGGCTGACCGGCGTGAACAACCTGCCGCCGCACGCCACATTGGTCATTTGCCCGGACGCAAGAACAGCGCTCAAGCTCGGGCCCGTCTCCAACGCGGAGCGGAGCAAATCGTCCTTCTACCGCTCGCTGAACGGCGACTGGAAATATCACTACGGCAAGAACCACACTGAGCGCGTGCCGGGTTTCTGGGAGCCGGATTTCAATGACGCGCAGTGGGCCACCATACCCGTGCCGTCCAACGTCGAGAAGCTCGGCTTCGGCGTGCCGATCTACGTCAACGTTCCCTATCCCTGGCCCAAGCCCTGGACGCCGCCGGTGGTGCCGGAGAACGATCCCAACAACACCGTCAACGCTTACCGCCGCACGTTCTCGATTCCCCGCGATTGGGCCGGCCGCCGCGTGTTACTGACCTTCGACGGGGTCAATTCATTCTTCTACCTTTGGATCAACGGACAGCGAATCGGCCTGGGGAAGGACAGCCGCACGCCGGTCGAGTTCGACATTACGAAAGCCCTCCGGCCCGGCGAGAACCTCATCGCGGTCGAAAACATCCGCTGGTGCGACGGCTCGTATCTTGAGGACCAGGATTTCTGGCGGATGAGCGGCATCTTTCGCGACGTGTATATCTGGTCGCCGCCGGACCTGCACATCCGTGACTTCGAGGTAAAGACGGACCTTGATGCACAATACAGGGATGCAACCCTGAGCCTGTCCGTCCAACTCGAGAACGCGGCGACGCAACCGGCAACGGCCACGGTCGAGGCCGCGTTACTTGATCCCGCCGGGAAAACGGTGGCGACGCCCAAAGTCCAGTGCCGTGTTGCGACTGATGGCAGCGGCGGCCAGGTGACCATTTCGCAGAGCATCCCCAATCCCCGCAAATGGACGGCCGAGACGCCCACCCTCTACAAGCTGTTGTTGACCCTCCGGAACGAGGCGGGCCAGGTGTTGGAAGTCATCCCGGCGAATGTCGGCTTCCGCAAAGTCGAGATCAAGAACGGCGACCTGCTGGTAAACGGCCAGCGCGTGCTGTTCAAAGGTGTGAACCGGCACGAGATTGATCCCGAGCGCGGCCAGGCCATCACGGTCGAGGGCATGATTCAGGACATCCTCGTCATGAAGCAGCACAACATCAACGCCGTTCGCACCTGCCATTATCCCAACCAGCCCGCCTGGTATGACCTTTGCGACCGCTACGGTCTCTACCTGATTGACGAGGCCAACATCGAGAGCCACGGCATGGGCTACGGCGACCAGACCCTGGCGAAAGACCCCGATTACGCCGACGCCCACATGAACCGCACCGTCCGCATGGTCGAGCGCGATAAGAACCACCCGTCGGTCATCATCTGGTCGCTCGGCAATGAAGCCGGCGACGGCCCGAACTTCGAGGCCACCTCCGCGTGGGTCAAAGGCCGCGATCCCAGCCGGCCCGTCCACTACGAGCAAGCAGGAACCAAGCCGCACACGGACATTGTCTGCCCGATGTATCCGCGCCCAAAAGCGCTCGCCGATTATGCCAGCAAGCCGCAGACGCGCCCTTATATCATGTGCGAGTATTCCCACGCCATGGGCAACAGCAGCGGCAATATGTGGCTTTACTGGAATTTGATTTACAGCCAACCCCATCTCCAGGGCGGATTCATCTGGGATTGGGTGGACCAGGCCCAGCGCGAACCGATCCAGCGCAATGCCACTCGCACGGCCCAGCCCGTGAAAAAGGGAGAGCCGACCTTCTGGGCCTTCGGCGGCGATTACGGCCCGCCCGGAACCCCCAGCGACCAGAACTTCCTGTGCAACGGCCTCGTCACGCCCGACCGCAAACCCCACCCGGGATTGCTGGAGGTGAAGCACATCTACCAATACATCCATTGCCAGCCCGCTGACTTGGCCACGCGCACCGTGCAGGTGAAGAACTGGTTTGAGTTCACCAATCTCAGGGACCTCGCCATGGTCACCTGGCGCCTGACCGGCGATGGCCAGGAACTTCAGCGTGGGGAAATGGCCGCGCCCGACCTCGCCCCGCGCGCCACTGCGACGCTCGCCCTGCCGGTGAAGGCGTTCACACCCCAGCCGGGCGTCGAGTGTTTCCTCGAACTGAGTTTCCGGCTCAAGCAGGCAACGCCCTGGGCACCGAAAGGCCACGAGATTGCATGGGACCAGTTCAAGCTGCCCGACGCCGCGCCCGCCGAATCGCCGAACGACAGTGCGTTTCCCAACCTTGAGGTTGCGGAAAACAGCCAGCGCGTTTCCGTAGCCGGCAAGGACTTCGTGGCCCGGTTTGACAAAGCCGCGGGCACGCTGGCCTCCTTGAAATTCAAAGGCACCGAGCTGATCCTCAGCCCGCTGCGCCCTGACTTCTGGCGTGCGCCAATTGACAACGACCGCGGACGCAGGATGGATCAGTCCCAGGGCATTTGGCGTTACGCTCACCGCGACTGCCCGGTGCGGAGCGTCGAGGTCACCAAACAGGCCGGCGCAACCGGTTCGGGCGTGAAAGCCGCGACGGTCCGGATCAGGCACGACCTGCCGAGCGTCAGCGCGAGCTGGGAAACCGCCTACACCCTGTTAGGCAGCGGCGACATTCTGGTGGACGTCAAGTTCGCGCCGGAGAAGGGCAACCTGCCCAAGCTCCCCCGCCTGGGGATGCAGATGACTTTGCCGCCCGGGTTCGATCACATCACCTGGCTTGGTCCGGGACCGCAGGAGACATATTGCGATCGCAAGGATGCGCGCGTTGGGCGCTACAGCGGCACCGTGAGCCAGCAGTTCTTCGAGGACTATGTCGAGCCAGGCGAGAGCGGAAACAAGGTTGACGTGCGGTGGGTGGCGCTCACGACCAGAGAGGGCGCGGGCTTGCTCGCCGTCGGCTTGCCCCTGCTCAGCGTCAACGCTCTGCATCATACCACCGACGATCTGCAATCCGCCGAGCATCCGTTCGAGTTGCCCAAGCGCGACTTCACTGTCCTCAACCTCGACTTCCGGCAGCAGGGTGTGGGCGGCGACAACAGTTGGGGCGTGTGGCCGCACGAGCAGTTCTTGATCCCCTGCCGGGAGCAAACCTACTCCTTCCGGCTGCGTCCGTTCAGCGCCCATGAAGACGCTGCAAAACTGGGGCGGGCACGAATACCAGTGTCGAGGCCAGTGCGACCCACCTCATTTGAGTGAGGAAGTTGCGTCTGGCCTCGGCCGTAACCTCGGTACCACCCCGCGACCCGCCACCTCGACGCGACGGCGATTCCCTGCCGGGACTACGGTGAGTCTCCGTGTTCTCACGGGTAACGCCCGCTGCGCAACCGGGGAAGGGCGGCAGGTTCTGTGCGAAGGAAGAGCCCGGGACTGTTTGGCTTCTCCCTTTTGGTTATTCTCGTGTTGGCAGTTTGCCTCCAGCCCCATACAGCCCGTCTCCCCCACCTTAGCCGTTGGCGGCAGACGGTCCGGGCGGGTAGGTGCGCCAAAGACACGCCCCGGGCATCTCGATTGTTCTGAGCCTGGCCAGGGCCATCCCAACGCCGTGCACCTCTGGTACACGACCCGAAGAGCCGAGGAGGAGGCTCACGCCGCCTGACCCGCCGTACGGATTCTGAGGCTGCGGGGCATCTTCCCGATACCGCCACCGGGCATGTGATGTGGTAAGGGGTGTGTTAATTCGCTCAACTGGCGACAATGCTAGGTGAAGCGCGCCCAGGTTGCACGTGTGCGCAGGCTGGCGTGGCCTTTGAATCGTCTGAAGAACCTGCATCTGCCATGAAGATACCCTGGATTGCCATCCTGAGCCTTTGTCTCACCCTTGCCCAAACCACCGCCCGCGGGGGCACCGTATTCAACGACACTTTCGAGCCCGCGGGCGCAACGCGCCAGGACGACGCGACTGATGCGGCGGACGTGCAGTGGCGTCCGCGCATCGGCAGCCAGGCGGGGGCCTACTCCATCACGAACGACCCCACCTTTGGCAGCTACGCGTTGAAGTTCCGCCAGACGGCCAACAGCTTGTGGATCATCAGCCAGTTCGACAACGACGTCTCGGACGGCGTGACGTTCGGCAGCAACTCGATCCCGGTCGCGCTGGGCCCGCACCTGAACGACACGGTCGAGCTGTCATTTCGGGTCAGGGTATCCGCGCCGATCAGCGGCACGACCCGGTCTTTCCAGTGCGGCCTGGTGAACGTGCCAGCCGGGCCGTTGACCGCCGACCCGGGCACCGACTCCTCGTGGATCAATCCCTGCACCGGTTATTTCTTCAGACTCAAAGAAAGCACTGCCGGCCTGGTCGAGACCTACAAGCAGATGGGCAGCATTGGGACGACTCCTTACCAGGGGGCGGGGATTGTCATTACGAATCTGAGCACCGGGATCACCGGTGTCACAGCGGTCTTCGGCGCGGACACGGCGGCGCATTCGGTCGTGCTGCGGCTCACGCGCATCGAGTCGGGCATCCAGATTGACTCGTATTGGGACGGCACGCTGGTGAGCACGGCGGTGGACGACGGGACCAAGGGCGCGGGCAGCCTGGGCGGGCCGGGGCCTTACTCGACCTTCAACACGATCGGGCTGCTCTACGGCACGGGGAACATTGACTACATCGTGGACGACGTGAAGCTGACGGCGAACTGGGCCCAATACGAGCCGCCGCTCGGGGCGGATGATGCCTACTCCTTCAACCAGGACACTACTTTGACTGTGCCCGCCCCGGGGCTGTTGCGCAACGACCTGGCCTACACGAATGTCCCGCCGCTCACGGCCATCAAGCTCACTGATCCAGCCCACGGCACGCTGAGCTCGTTCAGCAGCGACGGAAGCTTCGTCTATGTTCCCCACACCAGCTTCTACGGCGCGGACAGCTTCACCTACAAGGCCAACGACGGCACCAGCGACTCGCCGCCGGTCACGGTCACGCTGACGGTCCTGAGCACGGGCTATTACCCGCCGATTGCTGTGAACGATGCCTATTCCGTGGGCCAGAACACTCTGCTGACGGTCCCTGCGCCGGGCGTGCTCGGCAACGACAAGTCCTGGACCAATGTTCCTCCGCTGAGCGCGGCCAAGCTGAGCGACCCGGCGCACGGCACGCTGGTATCCTTCGACAGCGACGGCGGCTTCTCCTACATGCCCGAGAGCAACTACTTCGGCACCGACAGCTTCACCTACACGATTACCGACGGATCCAACGGGACGGCGACCGCCACGGTCACGCTGGCGATTGCCAGCCTGGCGGATCGCGCGTTCATCTCGCTCAAGCCGTTCTGTGCCCGGCCGGACGGCGCGCAGAGCTGCGTGGCCGTGGTCAAAGTGTTCAACGCGTCCGGCGCGCCCGCCGCCGGCCAGGCGGTCACGCTGGTTTCGAGCCGCGGCGCCGCGGATGTGATCGGGCCGGCGAACCCGCAGACCACGGACGCGAATGGCGAAGCCACGTTTACGATTAGATCCAGCACCGCCGGCACGAGCACCATCACGGCGGAGTGCAACGGCGCCACGATCAGCCGGGGCATCATCGAGGAGGGAGCAGTCGGCCTGTGGAGCTTCGAGGGCGACGCCACGGACGGCTCGGGGCTGAATAACCACGGCACCTTGCAAAACAGTCCGACCTTCGCCGCCGGCCGGAGCGGCCAGGCCATCACGCTGAACGGCCTCAACCAATACGTCGAGGTCGCGCACAACAACAACCTGAACAACCGCCAGGCGTGGACGATCGACGCGTGGATGTACCTGGACGCCACGCCCACCAACAAGAGCGTCATCCTGCAAAAGGCTTCCGGCAGCGACGGAGACTTCTACCTAAGCTGCTCGAACCGGCTGCTCCGGGCCCGCTGCGCCACGCGCGGGGGCGCCGACGACCTCAACAAGTATTCGATTGAGACGGCCAATAGCGTGATCAGCGCCGGCCGATGGACGCACGTCGTGGCGGTCTGGGCGGGTGACATCTCCGACCCGGTCTGGGACGACGGCTCGCTGCGCATCTTCGTGGATGGCGTCCAGAAGGCGTCCTGGGACATCGCCCGCTACCTCTGCCGGAACCAGACGCAGCCGCTCGACATCGGGCGAAATCCGGCCGGCGGGAACTACTTCCAGGGCCGGCTCGACGAGGTGCGCCTCTACAATCGCGCCCTCTACCCGCCGGAGATCCAGCGCAGCTTCGAGTTTGCCACCACGGTGCATTTCGACCTGGCCCCGCCCTCTGGCGTGAACGCGGTGCCCGCCGACCCGGAGAGCATCGAGCTGCGGTGGACCAGGAGCGCCAACACCAACCTCACCACGTATCGCATCTACCGATCCACCTCGCCGGGAGTGGTGGTGGCGCCGGCCAGCCTGATTGACGAGGTGCCGTATTTCGTCAACTACTTCCGGGACTACAAGGTCACCTATGGCGTGCCCTATTACTACGTGGTCACGGCCTGCTCGTATTCGAACGAGAGCGGGCCTTCGAGCGAACCCACGGCTACGCCGGTGAAGGCCGCCGTTGCGCCGCGCTGGTACGGCGGGGACACGCACGTTCACAGCATCAACAGTTGGGATGTTTGGTATCACCCGCCCACGGAACTGGCCACCGCGGCCAAGGCCCTCGGATTCGACTTCCTGTTCATTACCGACCATGACTCGATTTGTGGGCGCCATGAGATGCACACCAACTCGACCGCCACGTTCCTGGGGATGCAGGGCGAGGAAGTCTCGCTCAGTTCGGGCGGGGACAACGATCATTTCAACGCCTTCTTCATCAACCGCTACGTTCCGGGCACCGGGGTGGAGGAGGACCTGCACGACCAGGTCAGGGCCCAGGGCGGGTTCGCGATGCCGAACCATTGCGGCTACTACACCGAATGCACGAACATTGACGGGCTCGAAGTTATCCATGGCGCGATGGTGAGGTCGGACACGGTGAACGCGTGGGACTGGTATCTGAAGCAGGGCTTCAAGCTGATGGGTAGAGGGTCCACGGATAATCACGGCGACTGCGGCAAGGTGACCACGCTGGTCTGGCTGGAGCGGCTTTGCTACAGCGAGCTTTACGATGCCTTCAAGTATGGCCGCGCCATCGCGGTGACCGGACCGGGCATCTCCTGCATGCTCAAGGTCAACGGGGCGATGATCGGCGACACGCTGGTGGTGCCAGCCGGCCAGCCGCTGAATGTCGAGATCACGGCGCAGTCGGACGTGAACATCACCACGGTGGAGTTGGTAAAGCATGGCACGATCGTCTGGTCCACCGCCCCCGGTGCAACGACCACGACGAACACCTACTTGGACACCTCAGGCACGACGAACACTTACTTCCGGCTGCACGTGCGAGACACCGCCGGCAAGCGGGCGCTCGGCGGGGCCGTCTATATCCAGTACCAGCCGGCGCAGACGCTGAGCATCCAGGCTTCGGCCGAGACCGGCGGGTTCATCAGCCCCAGCGGCGCCGTGTCTGCGCCCACGGGCGGCAGCACCAACTTCCTGATTTGGTCGCACCCGGATTACCGCATCGCGGATGTGAGGACGAATGGCGCCAGCATCGGCGCGGCGTTCGGCAACCAGAGCACGAACCTTGATTGGACTTGGGAGAACATCACCCAGAGCGGCGCCATCGTGGCGCAGTTCACGCCACGGCTGACTCCCAACGGCATTCCCTTCACCTGGCTCGCGGATCACGGCATTACGAATCGGCTGGATGCGGTGGAGTTGGAGGACCCCGATGCCGATGGCGACAACAATCTCGCGGAATACACGGCCGACACGGACCCGAGCAGCGAGACCTCGGCGGTGCCGACTCTGCAAATCCGGCAGGATGGGAACGGGCTGCCGGAGCTGTTTGTGGCAATGACCTCGCCGGCGCGACAATACTGCGTGCTTTCACACACGAACCTGGTCACGGGTGCCGACTGGCAGACCAACCTATGCACGCCGGGAACCGGCAGCAATCTCGTCTATAGCGCGACGAGTGGGGCCGGGCCGATCTTCTACCGGCTGCGGATTTCGCGGTAAGGCGTTGGCGCCGTGCGTGAAGAGTAGGGCAGGCGTCTCGCCTGCCCACGCCCCCAGGGAGGGCGGGCGAGACGCCCGCCCTGAGCCGGCAACGGTCCGAGGACAGGCGAAAGAATCCTGGGTTGTGTGTTACTCGCGCCGGCTGGCGACAATCTGTAAACGATGCACGGGCTCGCCTGCCCGGCGGGACGCGTGCGATGCGATCATCAGCATAACCTGCGCACATTATGAAGAAACAACTCTGGATTCTGACCCTTGGCCTCTATGGATTCACGCCGGCGCAAGCCGCCACCGTCTTCACCGATACGTTCGAGCCGGACGGCGCTACACCCGCCACGCGCCATGAAGACGCGGGGGTGGGCTTTGGGATGGATATCCAATGGCGTCCGCGCGTGGGCACGCAGGCTGCAGGCTACTCGATCGTCAATGACAGCGTGTTTGGGAATGCGTTGAGGTTCCGCCAGTCGGGCAACAGCCTGTGGCTGCTCGGCCAGTTTGACAGTGACGCCTCTGACGGGGTCACGACCGGCGCTGGTTCGAGCCCCGTCTCCCTCGGCCTGAACCTGAACGACTCGATTGATCTCTCGCTGAAGGTCAGGGTATCGGCAACCGTTAGCACCAGGTCCTTTCAGGTCGGGCTGCTGAACATTCCCGGCGGGCCGCTGCCTGCCGATCCAGGCACCGATGCAACGTGGATTAATCCTTCCACGGGATACTTCTTCCGTATGACGGAAAACACGCCGGCCATGGTTTCAAGCTGGAAGCAGATGGGCAGCACGGGAACGACCCCATACCAGGGGGCGGGGACTGTCATTACGAATCTGAGCAACGGAATTTCCGGCGTTACGGCCGCGTTCGGCGCGGACACCGCGGCGCACACCGTCGAGCTGAAGCTGACGCGGGTAGCGACGGGCGTGCAGATGGATTCGTATTGGGACGGCATCCTGGTCAGCACGGCGATAGACGACGGCCTCAAGGGCGGCAGTTTCGGCGGGCCGGGTCCGTACACCTCGTTCAACACCATCGGCATCCTCTATGGCACGGGCAATGTGGATTACATCCTCGACGACGTGAATCTGGCCATGACGGTTGTGCCCGAGCCAAACACCGCGGCGCTTGGCCTGCTGGGTCTGGTGACGCTGCTTAGCCTGAGATTCCGCTGGTCCAGGACACAATGACCCATAATGGCGCCACATGCAGTGTATGCTCGGTTCGATTGCCGCGGTCCGTGTCGGAGCAACCCAATTCCGGCCAGAAGGATTCACGGCCCTCGATGCACCATTCCCCCGAACTCCGACCCCTAACCTGATCAACCACAAAACCCCCATGCTGAAAACAACTCCTACCCCGTTCAAACCCTCCCTTGCTCTCTATGCCATCACCGCCTTGCTGGGCGGGTTGACCAGCGCCTCTGCCGATCCCAAGACCTGGACCGGCGCGGTGGATGGCAGTTGGCTCACGGGCGGGAACTGGACCCCCAGCGCCTTGAGCACGACAGTTGACGGCGTCATCTACGATGCCTCCAGCGTCGCCAACCTCAGCCAGACCCTGGGCCAGAACTGGGGCGTCACCAATCTGACCGTGGGCGCGGCGGCCGGCCCCGTGACTCTCGGCAGCGGGTTCGGCCTGACCAACAGCGGCGCGCTCGACATGTCCGCCGCCGGCGCGGACCTCACCATCCAGGCGCATTACCACGCGACCCTCGCCAGCGGCGCCACGACCCTCATCGCCGCGGGACGGCGGCTGACGCTGTACAACACCTCCGGCAATATGAACAACGCGACCGGACCGGGAGAGTTGTGGGTGAAGGGAATTAAGGCCGGTCAGTTTCTGGACCTGAAGGGAGGCATTACGCTCGTGCTGGATGGCGCGACGATGGCGGCGCAACCGCCGGTGCGGCTGACCGCCGGGGCCGGTGAAACCGTGAAGGTGATCCTCACCAACAACGCCACGATGAACCTGACGGGCGGCAACGCGGTCAAGATCAATGTGGGCAACAACGTCAGCGGCACCGGCATCAACATCCTCCGGGTGGAATCGGGAACCATCGGCGTTGCCTTTTCCGGCTCCGACGGAGCCAACGGCATCTTTGTGGCGAACAACGATTGCGAAGGCATCTTCGACATCAACGGGGGGACAGTGATCCTGACGAACAAACAGACCGGCATCAACAGCTACGCCGGCGAGTCCACCGTGCGCGTGCCCGGGGCCGCGGGCGGCCGGGCGGTGGTGAATTTGAACGGGGGCGTATTGGTCGTGCCGCGCGTGGACTCCGCCGCCGCGCCCGTTTACGACAGCTTCTTCTACTTCAACGGCGGCGTGATGCGGGCCAACCGGGATAGCGCCCAGTGGATGCAGGGCTTGCAAAACGCCCGGGTCAAGGCCGGCGGCGCGGTTTTGGACAGTGTGACGTTCGATGTCACGGTCGCCCAATCGCTAACCGAGGAAGCCACCAGCCCGGGCGGCGGGTTGACCAAACTGGGCAGTGGCACACTGCGGCTCACCGGCTACAATACCTACACCGGTCCCACGGTCCTGTCAGCCGGGACGCTGGCGCTCGCGGTGGCCGCGGGCTCTTATCCCCCCACCAGCGCTTTGGTGGCGAGCAACGGCACAACGCTCAACGTGGACATCTCGGGCGGCTCGACCTTGCAGACTCCTTCAGCATCGCTGCACGGCGCGACCTTGAATTTGGCCTACGGAACGTTGCCCGGAAACCCGAGCCAGGCGGCCATTAACAACAGCCTGTTCAGCGGTACCACCTTGAGCGCCAAAGGCACGAACGTGATCAACATCAGCGGCGTCGGCTTTGGCAGCGGTGTGGTCCCGCTGATTGACTACAGCGGCACAATTGGCGGGGACGGTTACGCCGCCTTCAAGCTGGGCACCCTGCCACTCGGGGTCAGCGGCGTGTTGAGCAACGATACGTCCAACACCCAGATCGTGCTCCTGCTGGGCGAAGTGCCCGCCCTGCTGACCTGGTATGGCGACAAGAGCGCCGACTGGGACACCAACACGCTGAACTGGAACATGGGGAGCCTCAGCTACGACCAGACCGGCGGCATGGGCGACATCGTGACATTTGACGACACCCTGGAGGCGACGGTCCTGAATACGAATGTCATCCTGACAACCTCCCTCACACCGACCATCGCGCAGGTGGTGAACTCGACCTACGAATACGTGTTCAGCGGTCCCGGCAAGCTCGGCGGCACGGGCATGCTCGCCAAGGGCGGCACGGCGGCTCTGACCCTTATGACCGCCAATGATTACAGCGGCGGCAGTTATCTGACCAACGGCTCGGTGCGGGCCGGAAACAACGCGGCCTTCGGCACCGGCCCGGTGCGGCTTCAGGGCGCGACACTGTCGTCCGACGGCGCGGGGGCGCGAACGTTGACGAATGCCATTGTCATCACCGCGGCCACCACGCTGGGCGACAGCGTGAACAACGGTCTGCTCACCCTCGCGGGGCCGGTGAACTTCAACAACGGCGCCCGCACGCTGACCGTGAACAGTCCGGTCATCGTCTCCGGCGGTTCCACCAATGGCGGCCTCAATAAGCTGGGGCTCAGCACGCTTACGTTCCTCAACTGCGCGAACGCCTTCACCACGGGCAGCTCCGAAGTCCGGCAGGGCACCGTGGTGCTGTCCAACGCTCTGGTCACCAGCAGCGCCGCGTTCCGCCCGGCCTGCACGATTCCGGCGGGCGAGGCGCGCTTGGTCGTCGGCAACGGCTCCGTATGGGAGAATACCGCCGCCTCGGGAAGTTTCCGCGTGGGCACGCAGGGCACGGCGGGGGACACGACCGCCACAAACATTGCGGATATCGCGGGCGAAGTGCGCGTGCCGTACGCGGTGCCGCCGGGCGGCCGCTTGATGTTCAGCTCGAACTATATTGGCTTCGTTAACCTGCTGCCGGGCGGGCTGGCCACCGTGACGGGGGTGGTTTCCGAGAACGGAACCAATAGCACGGCCTACCAGGAGTTCAATTTCAACGGCGGCACGCTGCGCGCCATGACCAACGCCAGCAGCGCGTTTATGCAGGGTCTGGGTGCGGCCTACGTGCGCGCGGGCGGCGCGACGGTGGATTCGGACGGCGCCAATATCACCATCGCCCAGAACCTGCTGAACGGCGGCGGCGGGCTGACCAAGCTGGGCGCAGGCTCCTTGACGCTCTCCGGCACGAATGATTACACCGGGCCAACGATCGTCAGCGCCGGCACGCTGCTGGTCAATGGTGATTCCACCGCGGCCAGTGGGAGTGTTACGGTCCAATCCAGCGGCACGCTGGGCGGCACCGGCACGCTGGGCGGAACCGTGACCGTCGGAGCCGGCGGCACGCTCGCGCCGGGCAACAGCGGCACCAGCATCGGGACCCTGACCATGACCGGCAGCCTCCTGCTCCAGGGCAAGACCGTCATGGAGCTGACCCGTGACGGATCTCTGGCCAACGATACGGTCGTCGGCTTGACCGGTGTCACCTACGGCGGCTCACTGGTGTTGACCAACATCGGCGCCGCGCCGCTGCTCCTGGATGACACCTTCGTGCTGTTCAGCGCGGCCCCGGGCAGCTACGGCGGCGCGTTCACGAACGTCGTGGTTCCAGCGGGCTACACCTTCGATCTCACCAGGCTGACGGCAGACGGCAGCGTGAAGGTGACTGGCCTTCCTTCGGGCGTGCCGAGCACGCCGACGAACATCAATTACAGCCTGACGGGCAACCAACTCACCCTCTCCTGGCCGGCGAATTACCTGGGCTGCTTCTTGCAGAGCCAGACGAACTCCGCCTCGGTGGGACTGTCCACCAACTGGGTAACGGTGCCCAACTCGGAGAACGACACCTCGGTGACGCTTACTGTTGACCCAGCGCAAGGCACCGTGTTCTTCCGCCTGCGACACCCATGATGATGCCGGCCGGACAAATCCGAGGGCCGGGCAAATCGGTCCCATTGCCAACGAGCATTATGAAAAAGCGACATGCATTTACGTTGATCGAACTTCTGGTGGTCATTGCCATCATCGCCATCCTCGCCGCCCTGTTGCTCCCGGCGCTCGCCAAGGCCAAGGAGAAAGCCCACCGCACGGTGTGCAAGAACAACATGCGGCAAATGGCCCTGGGCGCGATGCTGTATGCCGACGAAATGCAGGGGAAGTATCCGACCACCATGCGGAACGGCACCACCCAGGGGGCCTGGCACGCGTTCTGGCTCGACATGCCCGGCACCTACGAATACCTCATCCGCTCGGTTAAAATGAGCACGAACAGCCTGACCTGCCCCAACAAAAACCGGGACGGGCAATGGTTCCGGTACGCGGGCACCAGCGCCATCCGGGTGGGCTACTACTGCCTGTGGGGAATCCCCACCCGAACCGATACCCGGCCACGCGATGTGGACACCGGCGTCGGAAACACGCAGCCGTGGGACTCGCCGCAGAACACCACCGAGCGCACCCCCTACATGTATCTCCTGGCCGAGATTATTGACAACGGCGCCCAGGTCGAAGGCAGCAGCGCGCAGACCACTTCGGCCCCGCACACCACCGGCGGCGGCAAAACCGTGCAGGGCCTGATTGACCCGTCGAAGATCGGTTCCGAGGGCGGCAACACCGCACTGGTGGACGGTTCGGTGGAGTGGCACAAGCAGAGGATGATGGAACGACGCGCCGTGGTGTGGACGGAGAATGGCCCCGGCGGCGGCAGTAGTTACCTGGGATACTGGTGACGCTGGCATCAGCGCTACCCGACCTTCTTGGGGCCACTCCCTGATTCTCGCAATCCCGTTCTCTCTCTGGGGCACTGAGCCATACACCGTCAATCCCATCAGGCACAAGCATCTGAGAACAGCTTTTGACAGACCTCCGCAACCACCCCCACATACACAAACCGCACTTCACCAAACCTGGTTCCCGTTCCGAGCCCGCCCTATCAGCCCATGGCCTCCGCAAATCTCCCCGGCTTTGCTTGCCCGCTTGCCTGCCCCTCGCTTAGCGTTACGCTCTCGCTCGTGAGCACATCAGCCCGAGCCGATGCACCCGGCGCCACTTCCGGTGGCGACGAGCAGGCACGCCCATCGGCCTTCGTCACCACGCATTGGTCGGTGGTTGTAACGGCTGGTCCCAGCGACACCACGCGCGCTCAGGCAGCCCTCGAGAAGCTGTGCCGCGCCGTCCCGTCCCGCTCTCCGCTTGAGGAATCGTAATAGCAGTGGGAAGGTGTCGCGGTAGCGGCCAGGACGTGTGAGGCTTGACTTGGCGCTGCTGGCGCAGGTGTTCTTCCAACAGGCGGGTTGGCTATGCCCTGTATTCCCCCACCGTCGGCTTTGGCCCTTGGTCCACCCCGACCGCTGCCGGCCCATCGCGCTGCTTCCTCCGTGATACATCGCCCCGGGATACTGAAAATGGACTCTCTTTGCCGGCCCACGCGCCCCGGATTTGCCCCGCTTGCTGGATAGCTCATGAGCCTCACTTCCTCTCAGCCAACGTCCCGCTCCCCGCGCGTTTGCTCCCACGCCGCGCTCGCGCATCCCTTTGCTCAGCCCCGCTCCAGCTCCCGCGCCCAGGTTCGCCCGGCCCACGGCTCCTGCTCCGCCAACCCTCTGATCATCGCTCCCAGTGACAACGCTCCCAGGTTCGGCGCAGCCCAGACTGCTTCCACCCCTCCCCGGTCCGTCGCCCTCAGACTACTTTTCCTATAGTCAGCCTGCCCGCCATCAGCAGCGGCTTCGTCCAACCAGCGAGGTAGGCAGCGCGCCCGGTTAAGTCATACCCCGTTCCTACCCCTCGAGCCGGGCGCGCTGCCTACCTCGCATTCTTGTTAGGCCACAATGTCGTCATCACTCTCGTCGCATCTTCTGGCGCTGGTAAATCTTCACGGCAATGAAACCCAGCAAACCAACTACAAAGATCGAAATCCGAAAAATAGCCTGCTCTCGGTTCTGAACCCGCCCACCAGTGAACATCAGTATGCCGGGCGATGCTGCAATCATGATGCAGATCAACTCCAACTGTTGCAGTGGTTTCTTTTTGGGCTGCGGATTTTCCATACGCGTGATGTGGCCTAACGTAAAGGCAGTGTATCCGCCGTGCCCGGATGCGGGGGAGCGGCAAAGGTTCGCGAGGGGTTGGAGGGCATGGCGGATACACTGCTGTTGAACTGAACCGCTGAGCCACCGACGTCCGTCCTATAGTGTAGAGTATCGGGCGGACAGGCCTCCGGGGCCCACCTGTGCCCGGGGCGTGAGTCCATTCGGAGCGGCGGCGGTGGGGCACTCGACTATTTGATTACTAGGAAAGAACTCCTAGTTATTGCATAATGGGGGACAAACTGGGAATTCATTCCTGGTTTTGCTTCGTATCGTAAGGGAGTGTAAGCCGAACCGCCAAAGCTGTCCATTGGAAAGCGACTAGGAGCCGTAATGCCTCAGTGATGGCGGAATTGGGGCAGAACTCAGGATGAATCAAAGAGC
>CAZVFC010000059.1:0-56031 GCA_964625855.1 uncultured Verrucomicrobiota bacterium
CCCAGCGATTTCACCCCGCTCGGCCTCGCTGCATTTTTTTGACTCCGCCGTAGCCGGTGGTCGAGTTGCCGGTAAGGATGCGCACGTTGGCGCGGCTGGCGCCGCCGGCGGAACCGCGGAGGCAAACCGACCCCTCCGGGCCCTCGAAGAACAGTTTTCCGGAATCCCGGCTCGACCCGTTGCCGATCCTGAGGAGGTCCACGTTCAGCAGGTTCGTGCCGCTTCCCAGGTGCAGTTCCGGCGTGATGCTCTTGCCGCCGTTGCCGATGCCAACGGTGCCGGCGGTAATGGTGTTGGTGGCGGCGAGGCGGAGCACTTGTGTAGGAATACTGCCGCCGGTTGCGGTATTGACTTCACCCAGGCGAAGCAAGCCGGCGGCGCCCAGGTTGGCGGTGAAGACGGACAGGCCGGTGAGATCGCAGTTAATGTTGTTCGGCACGGTGCCCGCACCGCTGGTCGAGAGGCCAAGTTGAATCACACCGCCGTCGGAGTTCACCACGAGAGCGGCGCCCGGTCCGGAAACGGTGAGGTTGGCTCGGGCACCCCCGCTGCCGGTATTGCCGATATTGACGTCGCCGTTGACAGTCAGGCTCTGGCCGGCGCCGAGAGTGATCTGGCTGGCCGTGGTCGAATTCCCACCGACACTCAGCCCGCCAATCACCACATCGTAACCGGTGAAGTCGGCCGAGCCAATCGTCCCGCCGCTGGGGTCTCCCAGACGCAGCGTGCTTAAGGGCGGCATCGCACCGGCTGCGCCCAGATACAGCGTGCCGCCGTTCCGGATGATGGTGGCGCCGGTGTAGGTATTGGCCCCCGCCAAAGTAAGGAGGGCGCCGGCGCCCGCGGAGGAAACCTCGCCGGAACCGGCGATGTTGCCCGCAAAAATGTAGGAGCTGCCGTCAAACACGAGGGAGCCATTGTTCAACACATTGCCCGGGAGGGATCCGGGATTGACCCCATCCCCGATTTGGAGGGTGCCCGCGGAAATCAAGGTGCCGCCCGAGTAGCTGTTGCCTAACCCGCCAAGGACTACGGTGCCCGGGCCGTTAACGGCCAGGCCGCCGGTGCCCGTGATGTCGCCGAGCAGAGTGTCGGTGCCGGCGGGGCTGAGCCCGAGGGTTCCAGCGCTGATCGCGGTCGGGCCGGCATAGGTTACGGGCCCCGTGAGGGTGAGGGTATTGGCGCCGAGCTTGCTCAGCCCGCCCAGCCCGCTGACGGCGTTGGCCAGGATCAGATCATCGCTGCGGTTGAACTCCACCGTTCCATCCACGGACAAAGGTCCCGGGCCGATATTGCCCCCGGTGCCGCCGGTGCCGACCTGGAGCTTGCCACCACCGACGTACGTCGTGCCCTGATAATCACTCACGCCGGTTTCGGCGAGCGTCAAGGTGCCCGTGCCCAGCTTGATGAGGCCGGTCGCTCCGCTGAGTCTGCCGGCGCCGCTGAACGTGTAAGCCTTGGCGGCGTTGTTCACCGTGATCCCCAGGGGGCTGAGCGTGGTCGTCAGGTTCACGGTGGTGGTGCCGGAGGCGTCGTCGTTGAACAGCACGCGCGAGCCCACACCGCCGCTTTCGGCGTAAGTGGCGGGCGAGCCGTTTTCCTTCCAGTTGGCGGTGCCGCCGATGTCCCAGTTGCCGTTCGGCAGGCCGTTCCAAACGAGCTGGCTGGCGCTGATAATCGCATCAATGGTGTAAGGGTAAACCGTCATGTTATTGCTGAGAGTGACCGTGGTGAACGGCGGCGCCTGAACGCTCAACCCGCTGAACCCGGCGGCTCCCCCCAGGCTGGTGTAGGCGATCAGCGGATACTGGCCCGGGGTCGGACTCGCGTCGTTGATCTTCAGCACGGTCGAACCGGCCCCTCCTTCAATGTTCAGCGCGCCGACCGAAGCGGCGGCCTTGGTATAATCGCCGGGAGCGACCAGCGTCAGCCCCAGGGTGGCGTTATCCAGGTTCAGGGTCTCGATGTTGTTGGCGGTGGTCGGCGCGCCGATCCGTCCGGCCACAGTCAACGTCGCGTTGGAAACCGTAATCGTGCTCTCGCCGCCGCCGTCCGCCAGGTCGCCGTTCACCTGCATCGTGGCGTCGCTCAACGACAACGTGCCCGTGGCGAGGCCGCTGCCCATTTGCTGGGCCAGGGCGACCGCGCCTGCGGTCACGGTGCCGCCGCCCACCGTGAAGGTGCCGGCCGAGGTAATCGTGCTTGCTGCAGGGGCATACGCCACATTCCCGATGTAAAGGTTCTGCACGACCAGTGAATTCAGGCTGTTGGTGCCCAGGGTGAAATTTCCCTCGGCATACTTGCCGGAGCCGGCTGTCCCGGAACCTTGCATATAGCCCACGTAGAGATTGCCCACTACGGCATCCAGGATGCCGGGGGAAAAGTCACAGGTGCCACGGCTGGAAGAAGCGGATTGATCCCCGCGGCTATCCCAACCCAGATACCAGTTCGCTACAGGGCTTACACCATCTGCGCCGCGGATTGTGACCACAGGGGTGTCCAAGCCTGTTTGAAAGTCTATCAGACTCCCGCTTTGAAGCTTCCCGACAGTGATGGTGTTGGCAAAGAAGCTGTTGACAGAACCCAGGTGCAACTTGCCTTGAGCCGCCCCGACCCCGACCGCAGCGATGCCCACGGGTATCGCATTAGCGGTGATGAGATTCGTGCCCGCCAGGTAAACCTCGCCGCCCTGACGCCGCTGGCCGTTGCCGGCGACGCTAAAAGTGCCCGACGCATTGTCATAAGAGAAGTTGTCCAACCCGCGCATATCCCATAACGCCCGGATGTAGAAGGTCGTACCGCTACCACCAGACTGATGACCGATTGCCACATTCCCACCGGTTACGGCAACCGCTCCGCCGACTCCGGTCATGCTGGCAACGGTGTATAGGTCGCCCGCAGCTCCCGCAGCGGTCCCATAGCCAACGACCAGGCCACTGGCGATGGTCAAGGTCTGCCCGCTGGCCACCATCGTGTTCTGATATGAGGAAGGCGCGCCCACGCTTGAATTATTGTAGGTAAGCGAACTCACGTCTGTGCTGGCGTCCACGATGTTGACCGGCGTATTCGCGGGTTGTGCGTCCACGTCGCCGAAGATGATGGCATTGCCGCTTTCGGGGATGCCGCCGCTCCAGTTGGCGGCCGTGGACCAATTACGGTCGCCGCCGGCCCAATTCCAGGTGACCGTTGCGGCCGGGGCGGAAACCCCCAGCAGCAACAGAGCCGACGCCGCGAGGGCCGGAGTCTTGCCGCGGCGGAAATGGCCGGAAAAATCCCTCGCCCAGGAGCGGGCCCCAACGATGGAACTTGGATTATGATTTGGGTTCATACGGTGCGATCTTTGCGTTTGATGGTTGGTGTTGGCTTGGGTTACGGGTGAAAGACTCGGGTTCGATCGGAAAGGGCGGAGGAGCGTTAGTACGCACTCTTCTTGCCGGTCTTCTTGGTGGCCACGTGTCCGTCGAAGAAGACGTAATTGCGGACGGACCCGTGCACGGGCTTGGGCGGCAACTCCGCCACCCACCCGGCCGTCGCAAAGGCGATCTGGTCGGCGTCAATCATGAACCAGACATCCGACAGCGAGCGGACGGATTGAATCTCGTTGAGCTTGTGGGGCGCCAAGGGGGCCGCCCCGTTGTACGGGGGATACCCAAACGGGTCGAACAGCACCTGGCCCGCCCCGTTCGTCAAGCCGGCGTGACCCGGCACGGTGCGGACATAGGCGACGCGATTCGCCAGGTTCGTCACGCCCACGAGCGCGCGCCGGTATCCCGGGCAGATCATCACCTTGGCTTCGCGGGTGGTGGCGCTCGGTGATTTGTAACCGAGGTAGCTCGCCAGGTAATACACCAACTGGTCGGTGTCGGTCTGGTTGTAGGTGATCTGCTGGCCGTGCCACAGGCCGCTGGTCTTGCCCCGGCCCGGCGGCAGCCAATCCTCGTTGTCATCCAGCCACAGTTGCAGCGCCAGATGCGCCTGCCGGAAATTGGAGAGGCAGCCGGCTTGTTCCGCTTTGGCCTTGGCTTTGGCCAGCGACGGCAACAGCAAGGCCGCTAGAATGGCGATGATGGCGATGACGACCAGCAACTCGATCAAGGTGAAAGCAGCCCGCCGCCGCAACAGTATCTGCTCTTTCATATGCGTCCTCGGTTATCTTCGGTCAGACCTATGGTGGCCATAACACGCCCACTTTACATGGGTGCGGCGGCGTCGGCGAGCATTAATTCCGGCCGCCCGCCGTTACGAAACCTTCCTACATGCGGTGCCACGATCGCGCGCTCGATGCACCCCTGATCCGCGTGAGGACGGAGGACGGAGGACGGAAGACGGAGGACAGAAAACGGGAGACGGAAGACGGACTCGGGACCAAGGACTACGGACTTGAGACATGAGACGCGCGCGCCCGCGTTTCGGATTTCGGTTTTCGCCCTTCGGATTTCAGGTTGTCCCCCATTGGATGTTCGATGCTCGATGTTGGATGTTGGATGTTGGATGTTGGATGTTCCCCCTTCGTATTCAGGACCCTGGATCTTGGCGATTCGCTCCCCGCAGATTCTCCCTAAGTTTTTTCCCCCTCGCGCGTTGTCATGGATGGAAGCAACATCGAAGCATGGCTGGCACCGACATGAAATCGGTGGCCAATACCAAGCAGGTGTCAGCAACCCTCCGGCAAAGCCTGAGGGTTGCCCCCTGGACTTACTTTACTCCCTGGCCAGCACCCTGCTGTTTGCCGGCGCGAGCCCCGGAGCCGTCACACTGGCCGTTGCGCCAGCAGTTACCCTGGCCCTGGCCTTGTCCGCGCCCCTTGCCAACGCGCGGTCCCTGGCAATCCTGTCTCGGGCCGCCATTGGGGCAAACGCCGCCGTTTTTCTCCAGGCATTCAGCCTGGCGGGCAGCGCGCTCCTGTTCGGATTGAGGCGGGCTTCCGTAGCCGCGTCCATTGACACCACGCCCGGCACATTGCCCCTGGTTTTGAGCGAAGGCCGACCCTGCTGCGAACAGTCCCGCAGCGACTAACATTACCATCAGTTTGCTTTTCATTGATTGTCTTTGTGTTGTTCTTGTCTATTAGCGGCGCATGCCTTGCGCCTGGTTTCAACAGAATAGACACCGGGAACCTGAACAGAACCCATGCCGCCAGATTACAGTCTGTTCATAAATGGGAGCTGGCTGGGGCAAGTGGGAAAGGGGAAGGCAAGATCCGAGCCGTTTAACTCCATACGGGCATTTACAGAACGCAGGATCGCGGTCATCCTTGGCGCGATGCTCTGAGCTGCGGATTCAACGCAGGAGGCTGAGTGAGGAACAGAAGCAGGATGGACTAAGGCCAGGCAGTGCCGTCAGAATGGACCAATGAGAACGATGTCTTATCAGAGGACTGACCTCGGAAGCGGCCGTGCGGCCCGCGGACTTTCAGCGCTGTTCGCATCGTTGCTCGTGGTCGCGACCGTGCGCGGCCAGGAGCCGGCGCATCCGCTCAGGCCGCCCGACCGATCCACTCCACGCGCCGCCCTGAAGACGTTCCTCGAGGCGGGCGACGCGGTCGGCACGTTCCTGGCCAAGGAGTACCTGCCGTCCCCATCGCGCGCGGAATTCCACCGGCTGGTCTCCCTGGGGGACGCCCTCGTGCAATGCCTGGATCTAAGCGCGGTGCCCCCGGCAGCTCGCGAAAAGGTGGGGCGCGCGGCGGCCGGGGCGTTGTACGTCACCCTCTGTCGCATCCAGCTTCCGCCGTTTGACGAAATCCCCGGCGCGGGTCAGGTGAATCAGACCGTCGGCACCAATGCCACGCGATGGGTCATCCCACACACCGAGATTGCCCTTGAGCGCGCACCGAGCGGGCCTCGCAGCGGTGAGTTTCTGTTTAGCGCCGATACCGTTGCCAAAGCCGAACACTACTACGAGCGCGTGCGCGGTTTGCCTTACACCCGCCCAGCCCCACTGGAGAACCTGAACGAACTGGGGGCCATCGGCGGGGGCTGGATGATTCCGCATCGCTGGGTTCAAGCGTTGCCGTCGTGGCTTCTGATCCCGCTGGCCGGCCAAGCCGGCTGGAAGTGGATCGCCCTGGCCCTGATCCTTTGTTTCTTTGCGCTGTTGCTGCGCGTGGCGTACCGCCTGTCCCGCCGGGGCAGCTCCGAGCACCCGTTCCGGCAGGCGCTGGCGCGATTGGTCCTGCCGGCATTCTTCCTCCTGGCGACGCCCGCCGTTGCCTACCTGGCCCTCGTTCAACTCAACCTGGTCCGCGGCGTGGGTACTGCCATCGAGTTGGCGGCGGCCGCGGTCATCTTCCTGGCCGGGGCCTGGATGTCGTGGCGCGCCGCGCCCGTGGTCGCTGAAGCGATCATCGCTTCACCCACCATCGCCCCGGAGAGCATTGATGCCCACCTCATCCGCATCTGCGCGCGCCTGCTGGCGCTGGTCGCCGCGGCCACACTGCTCGCGATGGGCGCCGACCAGGTCGGATTGCCTTTGTATGGGATCATTGCGGGGCTGGGCATCGGCGGCCTGGCCCTCGCCTTGGCCGCGCAGCCCACCATTGAGAATCTGATCGGCGGCCTGAGCCTGTTCGGGGACAAGCCCATTCGGGTCGGCGACCTCTGCCAGTACGGCGGTGACAAGGGAACGGTCGAAGCCATCGGCCTCCGCTCAACCCGGATTCGGGGACTGGACCGCACGCTGACGACCATTCCCAACGCGGTGCTATCGAAGATGCCCGTGGTGAACTTCACGCAGCGCGACCGGATGCTGATCCAGTGCGTCATCGGTGTTCGCTACGAAACGAGTCCCGAGCAATTGCGCTACTTGCTGGCCCGAATCCGGGAGATGCTGTTGAGCCATCCGCGCATCCACCCCGACCCTGCGCGCGCGCGGTTCATCGGCTTCGGGGCCTCCTCGCTCGACATTGAGGTGTTTGCGTACGCGACGACCAGCGACTGGGCGGAGTTCCTGGGCATTCGTGAAGACGTGCTGCTGAGGATCATGGACCTCGTCGAGCAGAGCGGCACCGGCATTGCCTTCCCGTCGCAGACGCTTTATTTCGCCCGCGATGACGGGTTGGACGCTGACCGGACCCAGGCCGCCGAAGCCCAGGTGCGGCAATGGCGGGAAACGGGCCACCTGCCTTTCCCGAACTTTGCGGCGGAACAAGCGGCTCAGATGCGTGGCTCGCTCATCTATCCGCCGCCGGGATCACCCGGTCAACCTCTCCCGGCAAAGGGTGCGCGGGGTGCCGGCGGGCATAAGGAAGGGCAGTCCTCCACCGCCCCGCAAACCGATCAACCAAAGGAACCGTCCTCGTGAGTCTCGAAGTAGCTCGGCGGCGGTGGGGCGGCTGGCTCCGCTGAGGGCTGCAGGCTGCGGTCAGTCGGCCCAGGCCGCTCATCGCCGCCCGGCGTCAAAAGGTTCCGGACGGAATAAGAAGCCCGTCCAGTTGAAGTTACGGTTAAAGTAGTTGGCCAGGCGCACTACGACTTCATTCTTCCCTTGCCGCAGGGGCAGAGAAATCCAGGTGGTGTCAAAACCGTTGAAGTGTTGGCCGCCCTCATAAATCCGAATGCCGTTGACCAGCACTTCAATGGGATCATCGTGGGCGAACAGGCACCGCACGGCCTGGCTGCGATCCGATTCAATAAACCGCCGGGCCAGGAAGGCGTGTCCCATGCCGCCGAGTTCAGACTCGGGGTCAACCTTGGTCCCGTGCCGGGCAATGTAGGTCAGGTTCAGCATCGGCCCGACCGACCAGTCCTGCTGCCACCCGCTGGTGAAGCGCTCTTTAACTGACCTGCACTCGAATTGCTTGCCCGCATCCAGATCCGCGATCGAGGGCAAGCCGGAGAAAAGGGTCCCCATGGTCTTGCCGGCCTTATCGTGCGCCATCGGCACCGGCCCGAACACATCCCATTGCACCGACTCCGCCCGCGCTCCGTCGGCGACCGTAGAGTCCTCGGGGCTGTCCTGGTACCATACCGCCACGCTCTCGGGGCTTAGACCGGCAAACGCGCCCCATTCGATGGCCAGTGATTTCTGGAATGGGTAGAGGTTTTCCAGGTGATGCCTGTATCGGCCTTCATCGTTGGAGTGGGCTATGGCGTACGGGTGATGCGCTCCTTTCCCAAACCAGGCAAAGGTGAAGTAATCCTCGCCATTGACGCCGTGCAAAAAGGCCGGACGATCACCCTCCCCATCAATCACCGCAAAGTCGCCGCCGCCGTGGTCGTGACCCGTTCGGTAAAGGCTCATACCCACCCAATGCCCACGCCCGCGGACATAGAGCACCTGGTGCAAACGGTGTCCGTCGGTCTTTTCAGTTCGCTGGTGCAAGGCGTGGAAGTAGCCCCAGTTGGCGGAGAAAACGGGGATCGCCTCGACCTTTGCGCTGCCCGAAATCCGGGCGGTGGCCGCCCCTTCATTGCGCAGGGCTACCTCGCATTGTCGGCGGAAGGGCATCGGAAGGTAGCAACTCGAATCATTCGTTGCGTGCCGATAGAATGAGACCCCTTGGAACGGACCGAAGAAGCGCTCGACGCGAGCATTGACGGCGAAGGTCCGGGCATCATCGTAACGCACCCGTAATCGCAGATTGGCTCCGTCAGACCACCGCAGGCGCAGTTCGCGGATGATGGCCGATCCGTCCAGACGCCCGACCGTCACCTGCTCGCCGGGTTTGATTTCAGTTTCCGGGAAACTCCGTTCGGTTTGCGGTAGAGTGGAGGTTGGGGTCTCGGGCAATTGAGTTCCCAGGCCGAGATAGGAAAAGGCCAGGTCGTTGCCCTCTCGATGCGCCGCCAGGCGCGCGCCCGACAACGAGGCATCCTCGAGCCGGGGTCGCGCGATGAGGTCCCTTGGAGTTGGTGCGTGGACACCAAACGGGCCTGGAGCGCCAAAATGAGCAGGCCAAGCGCAACGCGCGCGGGGCAAGGCGAGATGAACCATTCCGCAAGTCGTTGCGGCGGAATAGGTGACAGGCAAGTTCATTGGAAGAATTGCCGGGTTTTAGGTTGCCGCGTGGGCCGGCGGAGCGTTATCTGAGCACGTGCAGTGAATTGAAGTATGAGCGCAAAAGTGTTCCGGCTGGTGTTCTGGTGCGGACTGGCAGTTGCTGCCGGCTGCCAGACGGAGTCCCAACGTGCCGCCGGACCTGGCAAACCGGCAGGGCACGATCACAACCTGCCCGGAATAGACTGTCCGCTCCGCAAGGCGGGGTTGGATCCGAGCGGTCTGCGTCCGTTTGCCGAGGTGGAGAAATACATCGCGTTTCTAGACCGCCCCGACCGCGCAGCGTGGCAAAAGCCTGACGAGGTGGTGAGAGCGCTGGCGCTGCAGGGGGATGAGACGGTGTTCGATCTTGGTGCGGGGTCAGGGTACTTCAGCTTCAAATTGTGCCAGGCGGTGCCGCGGGGAAAGGTGGTGGCTGCGGACCTGGAACCGGAGATGATCAGGCATATTCACCACAAGGCGATAGCGGAAGGGGTCACGAATCTGACGCCTGTGATCATCAAGTCGGACGACCCACAGGTCCCGAGCGAGGCTGATTGTGTGTTTGTCTGCGATGTGCTGCATCATGTGCAGGATCGGCCAGGGTGGCTGAAGAAGGCGGTCTCCGAAATGAAGCCCGGCGCCCGGCTCGTGCTGATCGAGTTTAAGGAAGGCAAGCTGCCTGAAGGCCCGCCTGAGTCGGCCAAGATTCCACGGAAGCAGTTAATCGAACTGGTGAGCCAGGCGGGGCTGCACTTGGAGGGTGAGCAGGCGGACTTGCTTCCCTATCAGGTGTTTCTGGTATTCCGAAAGGGCGCGTGAAAGAGAACCAAACTAAGTGGGCTATTTCGTAAATACACGAACGTATTGCCGGGCTGAACGCGTAGCCTGGCCGAAGGCGTAGCGCAGGTTTCCAAACCTGCTTTATCGCCGACTTCCAAGTCGGCTGAGCTGGCCCCGGCCCTACGGGTTTGGAAACCCGCGATACGGCAGGTTTGGAAACCTGTGCTACGGGGCGGCAACTGATACGTGAGGCGATTTGCGAAAAACACCCCTAAGCCAGTCCGCTCGGGGGTTTTACTTGTCGTCCAGGCAGCGGCGCACGGTCCGGAGCAGGGTGTCGGTGGAGCAGGGCTTTTGGATGAAAAGGCTCTTGGTGCGCCGGAAGAAATCCGTGTCCTTGCCGAGCACATCCGCACTGTAGCCGCTCAGGAAGATGATCTTGAGCGTGGGCCTGAGCGCGCGCAGTTGGTCGGCCAGGTCGCGACCGGTAATCCCCTGGGGCATGACGATGTCGGTGAGCAGCAACGCGATTTCCTCCGCGCGGCTGCGCCAGAGTTCCAGCGCTTCCCGGCCCGTGCTCGCCTCGTAAACCTTGTATCCATGACTTTCCAGCACCCGCCGGATGATTACGCGCACCCCGTAGTCGTCTTCCACCAGCAAAATCGCTTCGGAGCCGCCGGAAAGGTCGGCTTCGCCTTTCGAGGCGACCACCCTTTTGGCCGGCGCCGAGATGGCGGGCAGGAAGATTTTGAACGTGGCGCCCGCGCCGAGCTGGCTGGAGACTTCGATCCAACCCTGGTGCTGCTTGACGATGCCATAGACCGTGGCCAGGCCCAGCCCGGTGCCCTTGCCGAGATCCTTGGTGGTAAAGAACGGCTCGAAAATCCGTGGCAAGTTCTCCGGCGCGATGCCGGTGCCGGCGTCGGCCACCGCCAAACAGACAGACTCACCCGCGCGCGCTTCGGGATGGGTCTGGACGTAATCCGCGTCGAGGCTGACGGTTTCCGTGGTAATGAGCAGTTGGCCGCCCTGCGGCATGGCGTCCCGGGCATTGACGGCGAGGTTGACGAGCACCTGCTCGAGCATGCCGACGTCGGCCTGGACGAACGGCAACGGGTCGGTGTAGTGGCATTGAAGGTCAATGTGCTCGCCGATGATCCGTCTCAGCATCTTGGTCAGGTCCTCGATCACCTGGTTCAGAACCAGCGACTGCGATTGCATCACCTGCTTGCGGCTGAAGGCGAGCAACTGGCGCGTGAGGTTGGACGCCCGTTGGGACGCGGCCAAAATCTGCTTCAGACCGTCTTTCGTGTCGGCCGTGTGCTGGTCCGCGTCCATCAGCAGGAGCTCGGCATTCCCGCCGATGACCGCGAGCATGTTGTTGAAGTCGTGAGCTACCCCGCCGGCGAGCTGCCCAATCGCTTCCAGCTTTTGGGACTGGCGCAGTTGCTGTTGCGCCGTCCGCAGGGTCTCCTCCGTTGTGATACGGTCGAGCGCCCCACCGCAGTGGTCGGCCAGCGCTTGTAAGGTATCCAGGCTGTGTTGGTTATAGGCCCGCGACGTGTAGCTCTGGATGGACATGACCCCGATCACCTCTGTGCCGTTGCGGACGGGGACGAACAGGATGGATGCCGAGGGACGCGCCGCGTTGCCAAAAGCTACGCCGCCGGGCGTCATCTGTTCAGGCTGCTCTTTAAGAATGAGCTGGCCTCCCTGTTCAATCACGCGCTTGGCCAGCGGGGAGGGAGGCATGTGATCGTAGGGAGCCTGGCCCTCGATGCGCCGGCCATCAATCGTATCCCAGTTCAGCACGTGGTGCAGCAGTTTTTGGGCGGGCGAATACAAGGCCACGCTGCACGCATCCCAGCCCAGCAGTTGATCCGCCGTCTCGACGATGATTTGGGCCGCTTCTTTCGCTCCTTTTGCGGCGCTCAGCCTTTGGCCCAACTGCGAAAAGGCCGCGATCCGCAGTTGCGCGCGTTTGCGCTCGGTGATGTCGCGCACAATCCCGATCACCCCGATGATCTGGCCGACGCCATTGCGCAGCGCGCCATTGGTGTGGCAAACCCAGCCCATCTTGCCCGTTGCGGGGATGCTAAACTGAAGCTCGATGTCCGGAACCGTCTCGCCGGACAGCGTTCGCTCCGCGGAGGCCACAACCCCCGCCTCCCGCAGAAACGGGAAGACCTCGGCCGGCTGTTTTCCGAGCACGTCGCCGGCGGGCAAGCCGGTCAAGCGCTCCATGAATGGATTCCAGACCTTGTAGCGCAGGTCCCGGTCGTAAACGATGATCCCTTCCTGGGCGTTGGCGATGATCTGTTGGTTGAACTGGTTCGATTCTATCAACGCCTCCTCCGCCTGCTTGCGCTCGGTGATGTCGCGGGAATTGACGACAATCCCCTGCACGCTCGCGTCGTCAAGGAGGTTGCGAGCAGTGGCCTCCAGCGCGCGCCAGGTGCCGTCTTTGTGCCGGAATCGGAACTCTTGCCTGGCCGCAGCACCGGGGATCCCAACCTTGGCGCTGAAGACCTGCCGCAGCCCGGATAAGTCCTCCGGATGAACGAAGTCAAACGCTATCCGGCCGAGCATTTCTTCGGGTGTGTAACCCAGGACCTGCCGCATGGAGGGGCTGACGTATCGAATGGTGGCGTCCGCATTGAGCACCGTGGTGACGTCCGTCGCCTTCTCGGTCAGCGCGCGGAAATACTCCTCGCGCTGGCGCACGGCCTCCGCCGCCTGCTGGCGCGCCGTGATGTCCTGTTTAATGGCAATGAAGTGGGTAATCTCACCGCGCTCATCGTGGACGGGAGTAATGGTATTCTCTTCCGTGTACCGGCTGCCGTCTTTGCGGCGGTTGACCATGACGGCGGACCAGACCTTCCCGGCGAGGACGGTTTCCCAGAGAGCCCGGTAAAAGGCCGGATCGTGCACGCCGGACTTTAGCAGGCTGGTTTGCTGGCCCAGGGCCTCTGCCAGCGAGTAGCCCGTCAATTGCGTGAAGGCGGGGTTGACCCACGAAATCCTGCCCGCACGATCGGTGATGACGATGGCATTGGCGGCGGATTCCAACGCCTGGCTCAGCAGGCGCATGCGGATCGCCGCCTGCCGGCGCTCATGCTCAAGTTGGATGTCATCCAGCGCCAACGCCAGGTCGGCCGCCATCTCATTCAGCAGGTCGAGGGCTTCCGCATCGAAGGCCCCGGCACGGTCCAAATAGACGTTCACGGCGCCCAGCACGCGCCCGCCACGCACCATGGGCACCGCGGCCACTGAGCCGAGGCCATGAGCCAGTGCCTGCTCCCGCCAGGGTGCGAACAGCGGGTCGGTGGCGGTGTCCTGGCAGACACATGGCCGGCCGGAGCGGATAGCGGTCCCCACCGGCCCCCGTCCGGTGGGCGCTTCGTCCCAGGTGACGGTGACGGTTTCGACGTAATCCGCGCCCTCGCCGGCCCAGGCGGCGGGAACCACCCGTTTGGAGCCGGGTTCGACCAGGCCAACCCAGGCGAGCGGGAAGCCAAGGCCCTGGGCGAGGATTCTGCAGGCTTCCGTCAGGAGCCGGCTGGGATCGCGCTCCTGGACGATAAGCTGGTTGATATCGCGGATGGCGCGCAAGAGCTGATTGAGTTCGCGGATGCGAGCTTCGGCCTGCTTGCGCTCAGTGATGTCGCGCCAGATGCAGTGATAGACCGAGTGGCCAGCGACATCAACGACTTGTGCTGTGACGTAAATGTGCTGGATGTCACCTTGCTTGGCGCGGAAGCGGGTCTCGAAATCATCGCGGCCTTCGCGGACGATTGTCGCGATGTGCGCCATCGTCTCTTCCGGGGTTTCGGCGGCTTCCAGGTCCGGGATGCTTAACCCGGCAAACTCTTCGCGCGAATAGCCGAGCCGCTGGTGCGCGGCGGTGTTGAACTCCACGAACCGGGCCGTCTCCGGGTCAACAATCACGATGCCGTCGGGCGACTGCTCGAACAGGACGCGATAGCGGCCCTGGGCCTCGCGGAGCGCTTTCTCGGCTTGCTGGCGCTGGCGTTTCTCCTGGTCTTCCTGCAACGCCCGCCGCACCACCCCGCCCAGCCGCGACAGCCGCCGTTTGAGCACATAATCCGTCGCGCCGTGACGCAACGCCTCAATCGCCTTCTCCTCCCCCAGCTCGCCGGAGACGAAGATAAAGGGCGCCTCCGGGCATTCCCGCCTTGCGGCCGCCAGAGCGGATAGGCCGTCATAGGATGGCAGCGAATAATCGGCCAGGATCAGGTCGGGTGGGAAATCGCGGACCTGGGCCAGAAAATCAGGCTCGGTCATGACCCGGTACGCGGCGAATTGAAGCCCCTCCTTGCGCAATTCGCGGATCGCCAGTTCGGCGTCGGCCGCTCGGTCTTCGAGAATAAGGATGCGAACTCCTTTAGTCATAGGGCAGGGGTTGAAGGCGGAGCCTTGGCGGAGATATCCGGGGGCTGGTTGAGCAAGAGCCAGTAGAAGCCCATTTGGGCGACGGCCTCCGAGAAGTTGTCGAAGTTGACCGGTTTCACGACGTAGCTGTTCACGCCCAACTTGTAGCTCCGCGCGATGTCCTGCTCCTCGAGGGACGAGGTGAGCACGACCACTGGGATGGTTCGGGCCTCGGGATCGGACTTGAGCCGGCGCAGGACCTCCAGACCGTCCACCTTGGGCAGTTTCAAGTCCAGGAGGATAACCTTGGGACGATGGCAGACCGGCCCGCTACTGTTCGCGCCGCCGTTGGTGCCGGGCCCGAAGATGAACTCCAGCGCCTCGGCGCCGTCCTTCACCCAAACGAGCTGGTTGGCCAGGTTGCGTTTCCGCAGGGTGCGCTGGGTCATTTCCGCGTCCCGCGGATTGTCTTCGACCAGGAGGATTTCGACTTCGTTGGTGGTGTTCATATCCTTAGTTCAGTGCATGTCTTGGTGCCGGTTCGGCAAGGTGAAGTGGAAGGTGGCGCCCTCGTTGACCTTTCCTTCCGCCCAGTTGCGGCCGCCGTGCCGAAGGATCACGCGCTGGACCAGGGCCAGCCCCACGCCGGTCCCCTCGAACTCATCCTCCGCGTGGAGCCGTTGGAACACGCCGAACAGCTTGCCGGCATACTTCATGTCAAAGCCTACGCCGTTGTCTTTCACGTAGTAGTGATTCTCCTCCCCGTCCGTGCGGCCGCCGATCTCGACTTGGGCCGTGTCTCGCGGGCGGGTGTACTTGAGGGCATTGGAGATGAGGTTCGCCAGCACCTGGCGCAGCATGGCGGGATCACCCTGGGCCGGGGGCAACGGCTGCACTTTGAACTGAAGCCGCCGGCCCGGAACCCGCGCCGCGTGCTCGTCAAACACGGCTTGGGCCAGGGCAGTCATGTCAATCTGCGCCAATTCCACGTGCTGGCGGTTCATCCGGGAAAAGGCCAGCAGGTCATCTATCAACTGCCCCATCCGTTCGGTTTCGCTGCAGATGACGCCCAGCACGCGCCGGCCTTCGTCGTCCAGGCGCGCGGCGTAATCCTCCCCCAGGATGCGCGCAAAACCGTCAATCGCCCGCAGCGGGGCGCGCAGGTCGTGCGAGACGGAATAGGAGAAGGTTTCCAGTTCCTTGTTGGCGGCCTGTAATTGGGCCGTCCGCAATACGACGCGCTGCTCCAGAGTTTGGTTCAGCCGGCGAATCTCTCCCTCCGCCCGCTTCTGTTCCGTCAGGTCCAGTGCAAAGGCCGCTATCTGTTCCCCCGGCCCCGGCAGCAGCGCGTCGGCCAGCAGCACCGGTACCCGGGTGCCGTCCCGCCGGACGTACTCCTTCTCGTAGGGGGTGCACGTGCCGCGCTCGCGCAATTCCTGGATCGCCCGCTCGTCCGCCGGCAGCCATTGGGGCGGCGTGATGGTGCGCCAGCGAACCTTCCCGTGCTCAAGCTCTTTCCGAGTAAAGCCGATCAGGCGCAGGTAGTAGTCGTTCGCCTCGATGACGTCCCCTGCGCTGTTGGCGATGACGATGCCCACGATATTCGAATCCACAAAGCGCCGGAGCCGCTGGTGGGCCAGGCGCAGTGCCTCCTCCCCCCGTTTGCGGCGGGTCACGTCCATAACAGTGGACACCATCAGGTTCTGGTCCAGGAGCGGGATATTGACTGCCGTGACCACCTTGCTTTCACCCGTGCGGGCAGTGAAGGAAACGTCCTCCCAACACATCCTGGTCGGGTCGCCGCTGGCGATGTCGGCCATGATCCGGGCACGGAGTTCCTCGCGGTAAACCGGGTCGGGATAGACCAGATCGAAAAAGTTCTCCACCGAACGCAGCGCGCCGCGCGGCACCCCGTAAATTTCCTCGAAGCGGGCGTTTACATACTGGAAAGCACCGTCATTGATCGTGTTGACCGCGAAACCTATCGGGGCATGGTCCAGGATCGTTTGGATAAATCGGTTCTGCTTCTGCAACGCCTCCTCCGCCCGCTTGCGCTCGGTGATATCGCGGATATTGCACTGGATTACCTTGTGGTGGTTCACCGGATAGACGTTGCTGACGAACTCGACCTCAATGCGCCGACCATCGGCGGTTTCCAACGCCCGGTCCTCGTTGCGAATGTATTCCTTCTGCCCCAATTCCGCGAAATGGGCCTGGTCGGCGACGATGTCCTTGAAGAGCCCCAGCTCCCAAACCTTCTTGCCGAGGACCTGTTCTTGCGAGAAACCCAGCAGCTCGACCAGGAACGGGTTCACGTCCACAACCTCCCCGGTCGCGGCATCGAGGATCAAAATGCCGTCCTTGGCCGACTCGAAGAGCCGGCGATAGCGTGCCTCCGAAGCCCTGAGTGCCTCTGTCGCCTCATGCCGCTCCCGGTAAAACTGGACGCGCTGCAGGTGCCAGACCATGCCCACGCTGGCGCCCGCCCCCAGGAGCAACGCGCCCATGAGCAGGACCGTCAGCCACCGCCGCTCGCGCAGCGGGGCGTACACTTCCGCGGTGTCCATCCGGACGACACACGACCACGGCGAGTCCGGGATAGTCCGCAAGGCCGCCACTACCGACTCGCCACGATAATCCCGGCCTTCCACGATGCCTTCCTGACCCAACGCCGCTTTCACCGCGGGCACATTGGTGCTCTCCAGGGAAAACCGGAGTTGGAGGGCGGCGTTAGTCCGAAACCTGAGGTCGTTGAGGAAGAGGGCGTCGTCGCCCTCTCGGCGGACGAGCAGGGTCTCCGCTGTTCGACTGGGCGTCGGCCAGAGCTGGATCATGGGGTAGAGCTGCTTCTGGGCGTTGATCTTCAGGACCAACAGGCCTGCGCTCCGGTCGGCCGGGGACGCACCTTTGCCGGCCGCCGGGACCTTGTCCCCAGTCCTCTCCGGACGGACGACCAGCGGCACCATGAGGCTCAGATAGACGGGACCGTCCTCGGTCTCCCGATGCAGGTCAGCCACCACGACCTGCTGCGAACGCAACGCCTCTTGGGCCGCGCGGAGTGCCGCATCTCCCAGCACCCCGGAAGTGCGCTCAGGGTAAACCAGACCCACGTTTAAATGCTCATCCATCAGGAGGGCCTGCTCGTACTGCCCGCCTGCGAACACGGACTCCAGCCAGGCCATGAACATCTGCCGAGTCGTTGGCCCCGCGGATTGGGCTAGAGCCTCCAGGGCGCGCCGGGTAATATAGGGAGTGCGCCGCAGAAAGTTTGCGTCCACCAACCGCTCACGCCGCCATTGGCCGATCTGCGCCACCTTCAGCTCGGCGACAGCGGAGAGCTGCTCCTCGATGCCGGCGCGAAAGCGCCGCTCATGGTTGCGGTAGGAGAAGGTGGCGACCGCGACGATCCCTGCCGCCAGGAGGATCAGGACCAGTACCAGGATGGAGCCCCGTCGGATGCGGCGCTCGCTTGGCTCGGACGGGTTCATCGTTATGTTATCGTCGGGACGGGGCGCAGGGTCTGCTTGGTCAGCTCTCGATTGTCCATCAGCAATGCCCAAACGCGGCGGTCACGCACCGCCGTTCCGGCGGGACCACGCTTCAGGGACGACATAATGGCCAAGATTAGCAGGGTGAACCGGGCCTGGGGAATACAGGAAACCCTGTAGGAGCTTGGGGGACATTCAGATGGGGGCGGGAGCCAGCCAGAGCCCGGCCGGGTTGCGAGGTGTTAATATCCTTAACTGATACCCTCGGCCCGGCGGCCATCAGGCGGGCGGGAGATGCCCCGCCAGCCAGAGCGCGAGGGCCAGGCTCGCACACAAACCCAGAACCAGCGGCACGACGACGCAAAGAATGCGCATCTTCCGCTCGCGCACCAGGCGCGGCATCCTCGGGAAGAGGCGCTTGGTGACGGAGTAGAAAAGCGGACGGTCAACAGACAGAGCCCGTGATCGCAGGCGCGCCTGAGCCGGCCGGGCCGAGTTGGAACTTACGCGAGTCATGGGCTCCAATATTCATAGAATCGGTGGCAGCGGCTATACAGTTGATCCCGTAGATGATCCTGCCGGGTGTGAGGGTGCGCGGCTGCGGCTCTGGGAGCGTGCCTGGAGCGTCCGGTTCCGGGCTGGCCGCTAGGGCGCAGCAATCCGATTGCGGATGGCGTAGCGGACCAACTCGCTGACGGAGTGGAGGTCGAGCTTGCGCATGAGGTTGACGCGGTGGGTCTCGGCGGTCTTGAGGCTGATTTCGAGACGCGTGGCGACCTGCTTGGAACTGAGGCCCTCAGCGATCAACTGCAGGACTTGCTGCTCGCGGGGGGTGAGCTGATCGAAGCTAAGCCGAACCTGGCCCTCGGCCAGGTTGCGGTCCAGCCCGCCGCTCGACGCCCAATCCGCGACTTTGGGCGAGAAGAAAGGTTTGTGTTGCAGAAGCTGTTCGACGGCGGAGAGGAGCACGCGGCCCGCATCGCTCTTGAGCACACACCCGCGCGCGCCAACCCTGGCGATGGCGCGCACCAGCGATTCGGATTCGTGCATGGTCAGGATGAGGACTTCGGTCTCCGGCAGTTCCTGGCGGATCTGGCGGGCGGCGCCCAGGCCGTTAAGCTTGGGCATCACAAAGTCGAGGACCACGATGTCCGGTTTGAGCGCGCGCGCCTGGGCGACGGCATCGAGTCCATTGGTCGCCTCGCCGCACACCTCCCAGCCAGGGTGAGCCTCGATCACCGCGCGCAGTCCGTGGCGGATCATCTCGTGGTCGTCGGCAACCAGTATGCGTGCCATCGCCAATGCGCCTTTCATCCTTTCACGGCCGGAGCAGGGGCGGGGTCTGCGCCGCTGCCGGCGCGACGGCAATGACGCAGGTGCCGTGGTCATTGGAGGTGATCTCCAAACGACCGCCCAACTGGCGCATGCGCTCTCTCATTCCGGCGACACCCACACCCAGCGTGCCGCCGGGCGAATGGCCCGCGGGCGGCCTTCCGGCGGCCGCCATCCCCCGGCCCTGGTCTCGCAACTCGAGCCGGAGTTCGGTCGCCGTCCGCGCCAGGCGAATCGAAGCGGTCCGGCTGTGGGAATGACGACGAACGTTGGTGAGGGCTTCCTGCATGATGCGGAACAGGGCCAACTCGGTATCGTGCGGCAGTCTTTCCAGGTCTGGCGGCAATTCCAGGTCAATCCGCAGCCCGCTGCGCCGCGCAAAACCATCGGCATAATCCCGCATCGCTCCCGCCAGCCCGAGTTCATCGAGCATCGGCGGATGCAGGAGGTAAGACACGGTGCGCAGTTCCCGGGCACATTGTTCGGCCAGGGCGATGGCGCCGGCCAGTAACTGCCGCGTCTTGTCATTGATTCCCGGGGCGCTTTCGTTCACGAGGCTCAGGTTCATTAACAGCGCGGTCAGCGCCTGCGCGGTGGTGTCGTGGAGTTCGCGGGCGATCCGCCGGCGTTCCTCGTCCTGCGAGCGGAGCAGTTGCCCCGACAGCACATGCAGTGCCTCCTCCGCCTGCTTGCGCTTGGTGACGTTCTCGTGGGCCACCACCAGGCAACGCGGACCCTGCCCGGCAAAATGTGTGACCCGTCCAAAGAACCAGCGCTGCTCCGCCGGCGAGTGGCAAGGGTACTCCAGCCCGAATTGGTCAGCCTCACCTCGCATTACGGCGCGTATGCCCGCGGCAAACGCGGCCGCAATGTGCGCATCCGGGCCCGTGGCCGCATCGCACACCGCCAGGTAGCTCACCCCCACGCCGGCTTGCTCCGCCGACAACTGGTTGGCCTGGGCAAAGGCGCGCCAGGATTCGTTGATCGCGATGATGGTTCCCGTCTCGTCCAATATGCAGATGTGCGCCGTGAGGGCGTCAAGGGTAGCCCGGGCAAACCGCTCCCTCTGGCTCCGGCGCTCGCTTTCGCGCGCGGCTGCCTCGGTCATCCCACGTTCCTGCTCTGCCCGGTGCGAATCGGTGTCACTCGATTTCATAGCATCATGCCCCTGACCCCCTCGCTCCTCGGTAACAGCTTGCTGCCGACGAGCCGGAAAACACAGTTGGCAGGCTCTTGGAGCTCCAACCTCGTCCGACGTTGCCGGCAAAAGGGCAAGCTGTCAATCCTGCGTTAACCTACAGCCCGTCCGCCGCAGGTTGCAAGCCTCAAGAAGCCCCTCACATTTCACGAAGAAGGTTCGTTGATATCCGCCCAGCCGGCCAGGCAAAGGAGGAAGAACCAACCTGGATAGTTCACACTCGCCTGGAAGTCCGATCAGACGGCGAAGGTAGGGCGTGCTGTCCTCAGCGCGCCGGGGTGGAACTGCGGCGCGCTGAGGACCGCACGCCCTGCCATGGCTACGGGGGGTGTCCGGTTTTCATCCTCGGAGACGTTCCAGCTCGGGATGTACTTTTGCCGTTTCACCCATTCACCATGCCCGTCGCAAAAGAGGACATTGCTGCCGTCCCGCACGCCCGGCGGGCTGGACCTGGTATCCGCCAGGAAATGACCGTTGAAGTCATTGGCATACATCTGACTGCCCAGCCCGATTTGGCGGATGTTGTTCAGGCAACTGATGCGGCCCGCTTTATCTTTTGCCCGCGCGAGCGCGGGCAAGAGCAACGCCGCCAGGATGGCGATGATCGCAATGACCACCAGCAGCTCAATCAAAGTAAAGGCACGCTTCACGGTAGTCGAACCCGGAAGAACAGCCTGGGCTCGGTCAACGGAGTGAGGCTGAAGGGCGAGCTGGCGCCGGGTACGTTGGTATAGGTCCCCGTGACTTCCGGCGCGGCCTGCAGCGTGCCGCCGCCGGTCCAGGTCAGGGTCAGCGTGGCGCCGTCATACGTCGGGATGATCGTGGGCAGCGCCGCAAGGGCTTGTACCGTTACGCCCCCGGAGCCGCCGACGACGAAACTGTTCGCGCCGTAAACGATGAACCGCTGTGAAATAGCGTTGATGGCGACGCGCTTGGTCCAGTTCGTCCCGTCCGGGGAGGACAGAATCGCAGCCGAGCCTCCCGCCACCACAAGGGTGCCCGAGCCGTAGGCAATGCCATTCAAAGTGGGATCGGAGCTTCCGCCCGACAGGCGGAAGATCCAATTGGTCCCGTCCGTTGACGTGAGCACCCGGTTTCTTTCGTGAACCACGACGAAGTTGTCCAGGGCGTAAATGATGCCGTTGATGGCGCGGGTGTCGGGGAACACCTGCGGATCCCAGGTGATGCCGTCGGCGGAAGTGCGAACGGTCCCGCTGTCACCGACGACGACGTAAAGCCCTGCGCCGTAAGCCGCGCCGCGCAACGTGACGCTGGCGAACGAAGTTTGCTGGGTCCAATTAGTCCCATCGGGTGAGGTCAGAATCGCACCCGAGGCGCCCACAGCCACGAAGGTGTTGTTCACATACGCGAGGCCATTCAGAGTGGTGGTGACGGGGGAAGACTGAGCGGCCCAATTGGTTCCCTGATCTTCCGAGGTTACAATCGTGCCGCTATCCCCCCCTGCCACGAAGAGGCCCGCGCCGTAAGCAATACAGCGAAGGTTGGCGGTCGTCGCCCCGGTCGCGCGGTAGGTCCAGGTGATCCCGTCCGGCGAGGTCACGACCGTGGGCGCCTACGAAGCCCGAGGCTTGAGACGGTGACTCTGGCCCTGAGCCTCCTTCAGGGACGCCAGTTATCAGGCTGGAATGGCAGGCACTTGAACGACGCCGGTTTCTTCTCGCCGTGGCAGGAGATAGACCAGTAGGCAGCGTGTGGCGCAAGACAGGCGGGCTTCCCCGCGCGGCATCCGGTGTCCGGCGCAATGCCCGTCGCCGGTCACCGCAGGTTGTCCCACTCCGGTTCGTTGTCGAAGATCCAGCGGTAGTAGTCTTTCTCAGCCAGGTTGGTGGCCGCGTCTTCGTCCACGATGACGGTCGCGCGCGCATGGAGTTGGAGGGCGCTGGCGGAAATCATGCTGGTGATGGGGCCTTCCACCGCCTGCGCGATGACTTTGGCCTTGGACTGGCCGGTGGCGAGCAGCAGGCAGCGCCGGCATTCGAGGATGGTGCCGACCCCCATGGTGATGGCACGGTGGGGCATCTTATCCACACTGCCGAATCCCGCAGAGTTCTGCTGGAGCGTGGTGGGGGTCAGGGCTTTGACCCGGGTGCGGGAACGGAGGGCGGAGAGGGGTTCGTTGAAACCGATGTGCCCGGCCTTGCCGATGCCGAGGAGTTGCAGGTCAATGCCCCCAAACCGCTTGATCGTCGCCTCGTAGCGACGGCACTCCTCGTCCAAGTCCTCCGCCAGGCCGTTGGGCAAATACGTGTTCCGCGGATCAATGTTCACATGGTTGAACAAGTGGTGGTTCATGTAGTAGCGGTAGGAGTTGGGGTCCGACGGGAACAAGGCGACGTACTCATCGAGGTTGAACGTGCGGCAGAGGGAGAAGTCGAGCTTCTCCGTCTGGTGCATGCGGATCAGATGGCGATAGACGCGCTCCATGGTCTGGCCCGTGGCCAGGCCCAGGACGAGGTTTGGGTTGGTGCGGAGTTCGCGGGCAATGATCCGAGCTGCCAGGCTGGCCGCGGCTTCGTCATTCGGTTGTATGATGACTTCCATCGCGGGGATTCTGCCTGGGCGGGGATGGTGTGCAAGATCGAGCGCGTGTTGTATGATGACTTCCATCGCGGGGATTCTGCCTGAGAAGGGGGCAGCAGGGCACGAAGAAATACGGGTCACCTGCGACTCATCGGGCCAGGATGGACCGCGTGTGGCCGTTTGCAGGAGGGGACTTACGTGGCGAAGCCGGAGGGGGTTGAGCGACGGCCGCAGAGCACATGGACAAGCTCTGTTCGGCGCCCTTTGATGTCGAGGTTGCGGCTGCCGTCGAAGCGGTATTTGTCTTTTAGCCGTTCATAGGTCAGATCGGAGACCTGGATGGTGCTGGCCTGGCCGAGCGATTCCAACCGGCAGGCGAGGTTGACGGTGTCGCCCCAAAGGTCGTAAGTGAATCTTCGGTGCCCGATCACGCCGGCGACGACGGAGCCCGTGCTGATGCCGATGCGAAGGTGGATGGAAGTATTGTAAGCGCGGTTGAACTCCTCAATCTCTGCCATGAGGTCAAGGGCCAGTTCCGCGATGGCCTCGGCATGGTCAGGCCGCGGCAAAGGAATGCCGCCGGCAACCATGTAGGCGTCGCCGATGGTTTTGATTTTCTCCAGGCCATGCTTTTCGGCGAGCACGTCGAAGCCCGAGAAGATTTCGTTGAGCAGATAGACGACCTGGTCCGGCCCGATGTGGGCGGCGAGCGTGGTGAACCCCACCAGATCGGCCACCAGGACGGTCACGTCCGGATGCTGGTCGGCAATGTTGACTTCGCCTTTCTTCATCCGCTCGGCGATGGGGCGGGGGAGAATATTGAGGAGCAGTCGTGCGGACTTCTCCTGTTCGGCCTGGAGTTGGTCGAAGAGGCGTTTGGCGTGGGCAGCGTGGCCGACGCGCAGGGTGAGTTCCTGCACATCAATCGGTTTGGTCAGGAAATCGCTGGCCCCGGCAGCGATGCCCATCATGCGCTCCATCCGCTCGGAGAGCGCGGTGATGATGAAGACCGGGATGGGGGCGGTGCGGGCATCCTTTTTCAGCCGCCGGCAGACCTCGAAGCCGTCCATTCGGGGCATCATTACGTCCAGCAGGATGACGTCGGGAAGCCGTTGCCCGACTTGCACCAGGGCCTGCTCGCCGTTCTCGGCTTCGACGATTTCATAGCCGTGCGCTTCCAGCGGATCACGCAGCAGCATCCGGTTTGCTTCCTCGTCGTCCACGACCAGCACGAGTCCGCGAGAGCGCAACGTGCGGGCGGAGGAGGGTCTATTAGGGATGATGGTTCTAGTTTGCATAGGGGCAGGCGGCCTGTGGCTCGGTGAGCCGCGAATCGGCGGCCGCGATAAACGCAGCCACTTTGGCCGCGAAGGTTCTGGTATCAATGGGCTTGGTCAGGTAGCCGTTGCAGCCCGCGCGCAGCGCGCTGGCATCGTCGCCCTTCATCGCGTGGGCAGTGAGCGCGATGATCGTCAAGTGACGGGTGGCGGGATCGTCGCGCAGGGCTCTCGTGGCGGCCAATCCGTCCAGACCGGGCAGACTGAGGTCCATGAAAATGAGGTCGGGCGAAAGCTCGCGGGCCGCGCGGAGGCCTTCCTCGGCGGTCTGGGCGGGGCAAACGATGAAGCCGGCGACTTCGAGCAGGTCAGTGACCAACTCCAGGTTCAACAGGTTGTCCTCAACCACCAGGATTCTCTTCTTCATGGGTTCACTCCTGGCACACTAGCTCGGCAGGCGCTTCGTCCAGGTGTTCGAGCTTGGTAAACAGACTTTGCGGCTCGGTCTTGGAAGTGATGGACTGGACATGAGCGGCCAGACGCTGCCGCTCGGGCTCGCTCAAGGCGGCGCCGGTATGGATGAGGATGGGGATACTTTGGGTTCCGGGGCGGGCGCGGAGGTTTTCAACGACTTGAATCCCGCTGCAGTCGGGCATAGTCAGGTCCAGGATGATCACATCCGGATGGGAGTCGGTGGCGAATTGGATGCCGCTGAGGCCGCTGGAGGCGGGAAGCACCTGGAAGCCCCTAAAGAGGAGCGTCTTAGTGAGCAGTTCCAGCAAAGCAGGTTCGTCTTCGATGATCAAGACCGTCTTGACTTCTTTGCCCGAGGAGGCTCGGGTTCGGCCCAGCGCGTCAATAAGCCGGGGTCGAGTCAACGCGTCCGGCATTGGTTCCCCAGTGAACAGGCTGAAGCTGGACTTCCCCTCGGCACAGAAGGAGAAAACGACGGCGGGGATTCCGGCTGGAACCCGGGCGCGCAAGTCGCGCAGCTCGTGCTCGGTACGCTGCAGGGTGAGCTTGCGGTCAATGACTACCGCGTAAGGCCGGTTGTGCTTGAGCGTGGCCGCCAGTTCTTGGATTCTGGAGACGAGCGCCACGCCATAGCCCACCCCGGTCAGATAGCTGCCGGCCAGACGCTGGGCCTGGTCATCCTCTGCCACAATCAGAATCAGTGGCCGGAGGAGGGCGGCTCCACCCCGCTCCGCTGGGTCGTGCGCCATCACGGGTTTCGGGTCGGGTTTCTGCAGCGGGAGCAGGAAAGTGAACCGGCTGCCCTTGCCGTCGATGCCTTCGCTCTCCACCCGAATTTGCCCCCCATGCAGCTCGATCAGCCGCTTCGTCAAAGCCAGTCCCAATCCCGTGCCTTGCTGGAGCCGTCCGTAGGAGGAGTCCACCTGCTCGAACTCGGTGAAAATGCGTTCATGGTCTCGCGGGTGGATGCCGATGCCGGTATCGGCCACCGCCACTTGCAGACACTCGCCTGAGAGCGGGGGCTTTGACCCCAGCGCGCCATGCCCGTTCGCGTGGTTCCGGCGCGTCGCGGTCACAGTAACTCGCCCGTTATCCGGCGTGAACTTGATGGCGTTGCTGAGGAGGTTGTACATGATTTGCTTGAACTTTGCCTCGTCGGCGAACACCTCGGGGGGAGCCGCGGCCACGTCGAAGTCAAGAGCGATGCTCTTCTTGAGGGCAAGTGTCTTGACGATCGCATGCGCGTTCTCCAGCGCCCGGGCCACGCTGAACGAGCTGCGGGTCAGTTCCAGCCTGCCGGCTTCGACCTTGGAGAGGTCGAGGATGTCGTTGATCAATTGCAGCAGGTGGCGGCCGCTGTTGAGGATGTTGTTGGAGTACCTGAGCTGCCGGTCGTTCAAGTCGCCGAAGGTCCTGTCGGCGAGGATCTCGGAGAAGCCGATAATGGCATTGAGCGGGGTGCGTAACTCGTGGCTCATGCTGGCGAGGAACTGGCTTTTGGCGCGGTTGGCGGCCTCCGCAGCGGCTTTGGTCTGCTGCAGCGCCTCTTCCCCCCGCTTGCGCTGCGTAATGTCTGAAAGCAGGCCATCGGCGCAAAGCGTGCCGTCCCGCACATAGGTCGAGGGAGCGCGGCTCTGCAACCAGATCCACTGGCCGTCCTTGCGACGAATCCGATATTCCACGTCGAACGTCTTCTCCTTCGCGAACAGCATTTGGTAGGCGAGTTGGACGTTGAGAAAGTCGTTGGGATGGATGAGGTCCAGCCACAGGGTTCCCCCGCCCTGGATAAGTTCGCCGGCTGTGTAGCCGAGAATCTTTTCCACGCTATCACTTACGTAAAGCAGCTTCCTGTTCGCGTCCGCTGTCCAGACGATGTCCGGGATGTTGGCGACGAGCGAACGGTATTTCCCCTCGCTGGCACGCAGGGCCTGCTCGGTCTGCTTGCGATGAGTGATTTCCTGGATGACGGCCTGGAACTCCAGCGTCTGGCCCCCTTCCCGAAAGAGGCGGCGAACGCTGCATTGTTGCCACACCATCAGACCGTCGCGCCCGACGACCCGATGGTCGAACGAGATCACCGGTTGCTCCGGGGGCAAGGCCTCGAACCAGCTCAAAGGGATGGCGAGATCTTCCGTGGGCAGGGTTTGCAGGAAATTGGTGCCGAGCAGCTCTTCTTTGGGTTTGCCGTGGAAGCAGCAGTAGGCGCCGTTGACGAAGGTCAGCGTGCCGTCGGGCTTGAACCGGCAAATCAAATCCGTCTGGTCTTCCACGACCGCGCGCAACCGCTTCTCGCTTTCCGCCACAGCCTGTTCAGCCTGCCGTCGCTCGGCCGCGGCTGCGGCCAACAGCATGTTCGTTACCGCCAGAACGCCGATGTAGCTCCCGATGAGCATCAGGCTCTCCCGTTCGCCGGTGGCCAGGAACGGCCCGCGCCCGCTCAGGAGCGAGTGGATCGCCAAGGCCGATACCAGCAGCGTGCCTATGGTTGCCCCGCGCTGCCCAAACCGCAACGCGCCCCAAACCAGGAACGGGAAGGGCAAATAAGCCAGCGGGTAGTTCTGAATCCCATAGACAAACCAGGAATGGAAGGAAATCAGGGTTCCCGCCACCAGACCCGTCCCGCAAACGACCGCTTCTACTACCAGTCGCGGATGCCAGCGAAGCGCCGCCGGCGTCGCCCAGGTAATCAGAAACGGGGCTACTACCAGACCCGCCAGCGCATTGGGCACCCACCACTCCAGAATCGTGGGGAACAAACGCGACCACGACACTGTCCCGGCATAGACCAGGCTCACGACATTGAATGCCGCGTTGACGGTCGTGCCGAGAAAGCAGGCCAGGCCGATGTATCCAGCCACGTCCCGCGTGCGCTCCAGGGCATTGTCGAAATTGATGATTCTCCGGAGCAGGAAGGTGCAAACGATGGCCCCCATGGTGTTGCCCAGCGCGGTGCCGAACGTGAAGAAGCCCAACGGCATTCCGTTCATGAAGGAGAACAGGACCGCCCCCAGGGCGACGCCCGGCCAGAACCGGTAGCCGAACAACAGAATCGCCGCCAGCGCAATCCCCGCCGGCGGCCATACCAGCGCAACGCTGCCGGAGAGGAAGGACGCCTGTTTGCCGAGCAACCCCCCGAGGAAGTACAGCGCGATCAGCATCACCACGCGCGTCAGCGTGGTGAGGCTTGGACGAGCTTTTGCCTGAGCGTTTCCCAGCGCCAATTTCATCTTCGCAACACGAGCACGTTGGTCTGGCCCTCCATGGCCATGGAGGCATGTTCGGAATCCACCGCCACCAGCACGGCGTTGCTGACCGCCTCACCCAGAAAGAGCACTCGCCCGTTGATCAGCGCGCACGATTTCTCCCCGTTGACGACGACCCCCTGGAGTTCCAAGGACGGAAAAACCAACCTTGGGGCTTCGTTGGTCACCGTCAAGGACGGAAAAACCACGCTTGGGGCTTCGTTGGTCACTTTAACGGCAGGTGCGGGCAGCGGGTTGGCGCGAGCGACGAGGGTTGGCTTGTGCCGGCGCCAGGTGACCAGACAGGAAAGTATACCCGCTAAAAGCACCAGAATTATCCCCCAATACTTTAGGCTTACCAGAAAGACCAGCGGATGTCCGGCCGTAACCTCCCCGACCGCTGCGTCCGGTACCGGGCTTGATTCGGTCCTACTTGCCTCGCGCACCCGACCCGTGAGCCAGCCGAGGAATCCCAGGAGCCCCAGGCCGATGCAAACGAAGGTGTCGTTGCGGCTGAGGAAGTCGATTTTGGTTAAGGCTTCCACTCCTGGGATGGTCAGGGCGGCAACAAGAGCGATCAGGAATCCGGTCCGGGATTTGGTCAGCACGGGTACTCCCGGGAGCTTCTTGATCAGGACGGCTGCTTTCATTATGGTTTGTCAAATCGTCGCTCGATGCGCAGCGCAGCCGGCTCGCCTTTCAGCCAACCAGCGGCATGCTAATCTTCGCAGGAATGTTATCGCAGAAACCGTGCGCAGAAGGCCCTATGTGCAGCCACCGCCACGTTAATTGCAGCAAGCGCGTTCCGAGCCTCCCCTGTCGGTCGGGGACACGGAGGAATGTGGGAGGACCGCCCCACTTGTGGGTTTGAGAAGCTGCCATTGATGGGTCATGGAACCGCTTCTCCAACTCGGTTTACCCGGTTTGGAACTGAGGCTTACGCTTGGAACCAGTCAGCCGCGAAGGGCCTTGAGCTTGCGGTTGAGAACCGGAGCCAGACGCAGGCTGACCAGGATTGGCTCCTGGGTGTCGCGCAGATGGATCTGCATCCTGCCGCTGGGGAGCTTTTCAATCCGTTCCATCCGAGCCAGATTCACAATCGCACGACGATGAACCCGGATGAATTGCTCGTCCGGAAGCTCCGCCAGCCATTGTTTCAGCGACTTTCGGAGCAGTACCCCCTTCTTGGTCCCATGCCAATACACCCATGAGTATTCGCCGTAGGCGATAATCCGGACGATCTCCGCCACCTTTACGAACCGCTTCTCCGTCAGGGTGTTCACCAGGAACGTTTCGTCCAGCCTGGAACCGGCCGGAGCCGGCGCGAGTTTCGCCGACAGCCGCTGCTGCACCCGCACCAGCGCCTTGTGCAATCGCTCCGGGCTGACGGGCTTCAGCAAGTAATCCACCGCCTCGCAGTCGAAGGCATGGACCGCGTACTCTTCCGCGCTGGTTACAAAAACCACCGAGGCGCCTTGTCTAAGGTCCGGCAGCAGATCGAACCCTGACCCATCCGGCAGGTTCACATCCAGGAACACGACGTCCGGCCGTTGCTGCTTCGCCAGGAGACGCGCCTGGGCGACCGTGCCCGCTTCTCCGGTAATCTGGAAGTCGCTGGCCGTATCCAGGAGATCGCGCATCACACTCCGCACCAGCGGGTCATCGTCCACGATGATGCCTCTCAACTTGGCCGTCCTCCCTGACTGGGCCCCGGGACTTATCGCTGCCCTTTCCAGCCGGGTTTCCGACGATTGATTGGCTAGAGCCTTGGTTCTGTCATCCACCTCCAATACGGCCGTTTGGGCTGCCGCCTTTGAAAGGGGCGACCTGGGCAGTTCCAGGGAGAACGTCGTCCCCCGGTTGAGCTCGCTGGCGAAACGGACGCTGCCGCCATGTTGTTCGATGCAGCTCTTCACAATGGAAAGCCCAAGACCGTGGCCAGGTTTCCCCGCCGTGTTCGAGGCGCGGAAGAACGGCTCGAACATCCCGACAAGATCCCCAGGAGGTATCCCGATGCCCTGGTCGCGCACCTCGAGCAGATAATTCGGACCCGCGTCGGCCAGCCTGACCACGACGGGTCCGTCCGAGTATTTCAAGGCATTGGACAGCAGGTTTTCAAGTGCCTGCCGGAGGCGGAGGGCGTCCGCCACAACCAGGCAACGGTTTGCGGCGCATTCCAGGCGCAGCCGCCGGCTCTCCTCGTGGTTCGCCACCAATTGCTCGCAAAACTCCCGCAGGTCGAACGGCCCGGGATCGAACGGCAGCCGCTGCATACGCGAGCGCGCAAGGAACAGCGTCTCCGAAATGATCGCCTGCATGCGCAAGACGGCTTGCTGCATCCGGTCGAGGATCTGTTTTGGCGCCTCCAAGCTGGCGTCCTCGCCGACGCCACGCTGGAGCAGGTTGGTGTAACCGAGCACGACGAAAAGCGGGTCGCGCAGGTCGTGCACGATTCCGCCGAAAAGCCGCATGGCGCGCTCCATCTGCTTTTCCTGTCGTTGTCGTTGCGTCGCCCGCCGGTTCAGCCTCACTCGGATGGCCCTGAGCAGGTCCGCCAGGTCCACCGGCTTGGTCAGATAGTCATCCGCCCCGAGGTTCATGCCCTGGCGCACCTGGCTCGGCTCGGCCTGGCCGGTGAGAAAGATGACCGGGATGTCCGCCAGCCTTGCGTCGCGCCGCAGCGTCGCCAAGACCTCGTAGCCATCCATGCCCGGCATGTTCAGATCGCAGACCACCAGGTCGGGCAGCGCCTCCCCCGCCAGCCCAACGCCCGCCTTCCCCTCCGAGGCCGCCACCACCTCAAAGCCCTGCTTGGACAGGAACTTGATGACGACCTGGCGAAAATTGTCCTCGTCATCAATGACGAGGATTTTGCTCACAGCGTTGTCGGAATCCTTCTTCACGGCACCCTCAGGATGATCCCAGCCGCGCCGCCTGCCAAGCATTTCTGGCGAGCGAATTGATGACTGGCCACCGGGCTTATTTCCAGGCTTGCGCCCAGCCGCAACCCTTGTGTAGGTCTCACTCAGACCGGCCGGCGGACGCCGAATTGGTCATGAGCGAATTGAGCAAGGCGGGCATCCCCGTCGTCACGAAGTGGGTCAAGACCGAGGCCGAGTTTCTGGCCCAACTCCGCGACAGCCCGCCCGATTTGATCCTGGCCGAATACTCGCGTCCCGCTTACGACGGGCTGGCGGCGCTGGCCGCCGTGCGAAAAGAACACCCCGAAACGCCGTTCATCTTCGTCTCCGGCAGCTTGGGGGAGGAGACGGCCATCGAGGCTCTGCATCACGGGGCCACGGATTACGTGTTGAAGCAGCGGTTGTCCCGCGTGGGGCCGGCGGTGCGGCGGGCCCTGGAGGGAATCGAGGAACGCAACCAACTCCGGCAGGCGGAGGAGTCGCTCTGCGGTTCCGAGGCTCGTTTTCGCTCGGTCTGGGAGCATTCCGTTGACGGCATGCGCTTGACGGACCGCGAAGACCGCATCCTGGCCGTCAACGAAGCGTTTTGCCGGCTGGTCAAACTGCCCCGGGAAAAGCTGATCGGGGAGGTGTTCTCCGTGGCCTACGCGGGACACGGCCTGGATGAGGGCATCGAGGCTTACCAGCGGCGCTTTGATGCCGGGACTATCGAGTCCCGCGTTACCACGCGAACGTGCTTGTGGAATTCCGACAGGGTTGACGTTGAAATCTCCAGCTCGTTCGTCGAATTGGGCCATCAGGGCAAGACCCTGCTGAGCCTGTTTCGCGACATCACCGAGCGCAAGAACTCGGACCGGCGGATTGCCGCCTTAACTAACCTGGGCCAAGAGCTCAGCGCCGCCAGGACGGCGCGGGAAGCCGCCGAGATCATCGTCGAGGTGGCGGATCAACTGCTGGGCTGGGACGCGTGCAGCTTCGCCTTGTTTTCGTCCACCGAGAAGCTGATGCGCCAAGTGCTGACCCGGGATACGGTCGAAGGCCGGCGCATCGAGGCCAATTCTGCATACACTCATCCCTCGCCTCCTTCCTCTCTGGCGAACCGCGCGATCGTGGAAGGGGGCCAGTTAATTCTCGAAGAAGAACCGGACCGGATGCAGCCTGGCGGCGTGCCGTTTGGTGACAGGTCGCGGCCCTCCGCTTCGCTCCTCTTCGTCCCCATCCGCAAGGGCAGCGACGTGATCGGGGTCTTGTCCATCCAGAGCTACACGCCTCGGGCCTACGACCAGCACAGCCTGGGCACACTGCAGGCTTTGGCGGATCACTGCGGTGCGGCATTAGATCGCATCACGACGGAGGAGACGCTGCAGACGGCGCAACAACAACTGCGCCAGTCCTAGAAGATGGAAGGGATTGGTCAGCTCGCCGGCGGGGTGGCGCATGATTCTAATAACATGCTCGCGGTGATTCGCGGCAATGCCGAACTGCTGCTGATGAACCCGGATCAGCACACGCCCCGAACCAAAGAATGCCTCAACCAGGTGAATGCTGCCTCCAATGGTTGCGAGTTTACTGACTTCAACACCTCACGCCCGCCGGCCGGATCTTGTGCCGGTCCGCTGAAGTGAGAACCCGGCCGGCTCCGGCTGTTGAATGGCGTGAATGCGGGCGGACGCGCAATCAACCGGCGATGTCCACCAGCAAGTGAATACATACAAGCGCAGTCTTAACCCTCGAGCCGGCGGAGAGCAAGCCCCAAGAAAGCCCCGAGCCAGCGGCGGCCGCACGAAAGGCGGCGGTCTCGCGAGGATTTCGGACCTGACCAAAGCCTGACCGGGTGGAGCAGAGGTGTGGCGTTTGCCGTGATCGTGTTAATCTTCTTCGCACACGACTTCGACGACCGGAACCTCCCACTCCAGCACCTGGTATTGTTCGCGGCGGGCATCATCGGCATCCTGGGCGGCGGTGCGACAGGCCACGGCCACCACGAGGACCTCGCGGACGGTCCCGAGCCTGTCGCCCCAGTGGGCGCCTCCTTTGCGAGAGAGCTGCGCAACGCACACACCCATCTTGTCGAATAGGCCGATCCCATTGCCGTCCAGGGAACGCATGGTCAGCGTGTCCCCCGGGACCAGCCGCCCCAATGCGATATGAACCGGAGCCCCCCGCGGAACCTTCCCGGATAGCCCAAGTGAAGGTGCTCAGCGCCCAGCGTTTCGTAGCTGAGTGAACCGCTGGAGTCGGGGCCCGATGTCGGTGCAAACTCGCGGGAGGCGATGGCGGGACCGGTGAGGGATTCGGCCAGGGACGGGCGGACGTCCAGGCGGTCGAATACCGCCAAAGACTTTCTGGCACGGGTCATCCCCACGTAGAAAGCCCGCCTTGTTTCCTCCAGCTTGGCTTGCTCCTGGCTCGCCGGCCACGTTCCGAGGAGCAGGACGTGGTCGTATTCGGTCCCCTTAGCCGAATGGACCGTACTTAGCGCGACGCCATTTCCATAGGTGAGCTCGCGTCGGCTTTCCGCACAGGCCTCGTAGAGAAACTCCAGCGCCTCGTAGATGGGCAGTTGCGCATCGGCCGACTCCTGCCGCCACGTGTCCAGCAACCCGGCAAGGAATTGCACCCACGGATTGACGCTACGTTGGCCAAACATCGCGGCGGCAATCGCGCTTAGGTCGGTGGCCCGCTTGAGTTGGCTACCAATGCCACCGAGGTGTCGGATCAAGCGTTGAATTTCCCGGATGTGTTGCAGGGGGACCATTTTGTCTCGTTGCGCGGCCCACCGGATGGGTATTTCAAGCACTTCCATCAGCGCGCGGACCTGGGCCAGTTCCCGATGCGTACTGGACAGCACGGCGGCCTGCGACCAATCGCTTGCCCCCAGCTCACGCAGGCGACGGAGCTCGGCGGTGACGGCTTGGGCTTGCGCGCGGGCGTCCCGGACCCGGACGACTTGCACCTTTCCCATGGTGGCCGCGTCATGTTGCCCAAACTCGCCGCCGACTGGCAGCATCTCCCTGTGCCGATCTATTCGGATCGGGTGTTCGGTCTTCATCCGGTCCGCGTTGCCGGCTATCAGCCGGTTCGCTGCCTCGATGATATAGCGGGTGGACCTGTAGTTCTCGACCAGGTAGTGGACGTCAGCGTCGTAATCCTGGTGGAATCGGCGAATGAATTCCACGTTCGTACCCCGAAAGGCGTAGATGTTCTGGTCATCATCGCCAACCGCCAGGATGGAAAGCTTAAGGTCCGGATCATCGAGAGTCCTTCCGGCGAGCGCGCTGATCATGTCGTATTGCGGCTGGTCAATGTCCTGGTATTCGTCCACCAGAATGTGTTGGAAGCCCGCCAGCAGCCGGTCCCGGACTTCGTCGGCCTCCAGTCCGGGAGGGGCTGTCTCCCCGCGACTGTGACCGAGAAGACGATGCTGCCACGCCCTCCGCGTGTCTGTGAATTGCTGTCCACGCCGACGAAGGCCGAGAACGCCTTGCCCGGACCCGGCAAGCGCACGGCCACCTTGCTGGCAGCGTGGCAGAATATTCCACGCGGGTACTCTCTCTTGCCGATCGCCAGGGGCCGGCCCATTCGCGTGTTCAAGCACAACTCGTCGAAGTTGGTCAGCACGGCCAGGCCCCATTGGGGTAGGGCCGGTTGCCGGTCGCCGTCAAACTTCGCGGTCATCCACCGGTGGAGTTCTCGCATCTCGACCGAGTTCACGGTCGCCGCGGGGACCTCTGCCGCCGAACCCAGTCGGACCAGCATCGCCACCGTGATCAGTCGCGTCAGCGTTGTCATGATTGCTCCCGCCTGGCCGAATTACTGACAAGGATTTGGTCATTCGCGTGCCCGCTTATGCTTGGCGCTGTGCGGGTAAGGAAGAGCGGGTTCCGGGTCGCATGCATATCTCACGTGCAGGTTGCCAGTCGTGGATGAGCCCCGCCAGCGCCATTTCCCGCTTGAAGGCAGGTCCGCGGGTAGAGGACTTCACCTCAGAAGCCGGAGTGGAATAGGCCGCGAAAAGGCGCAAGAGACGCAAATAGGGAAAGAACTCCCACGATGAGGCCGCCCGGGCGGCTGGCCTCGCCTATCCGGCTCAGCGCATACTTCCTGATCTCGAACTTTGGCGCGCCGAAGTTTATCAGCAGGCCGTGTTCAACGCGAGACGAACGCAGGTAGCCAAGGATTTGGGCCACATGCTCGTCCGCCAGAGCCTTGGCCGCTTTCAACTCGATGATCAGACGGTTGTCCACAAACAGGTCGGCGCTGTAGTCGCCGATGAGCGTGCCGTCCTCGTCGTAAACCTTGAGTGGATATTGCTGTTTCACGTCCAGGCCCAGTTTCCGGAGCCGATGGGCCAGCGCGTTCTCATAGACCTTTTCCAGGTGGCCGTGCTTGTGGTAGCGGTGAATGGCGAACCCAGTCTCCCGGACCACGTCGCACAACTGCATAATGTCTTGCTTAGCTGATTCCTTGCTTTTCGCGTCTTCTGCGCCTCCTTGCAGCAGGAGATTCCCCCTCCAAACGTTGGCGCGACCTCATCTTGCGCGTCTGGCATCTTGACCCGCTCCGCTGCCCGGTCTGGCATAGCAGGGGTCACCCATTAATCACATCGAGCCGTATAGATGGTCGCGCTTGCTGTTTCGTTGGGGTGGCCATAACAGAAGCTAGGGTGAAAATGTGACAATCTCATTAACTGCTACGTTACGTGAGGCATCCTTGGCAATGGGCGGGGCCTGGCTCGCAACGGCCATTGCCCCCCGCTCCGCAGCCAAGCTGCCCCGCCCCGCACTACACTTTCCGCGTTTTGGGCTCCGCACCCGAGAGACCAGCCGGGCTGCTTGGCCAAGAGCGGCTGAAGACAGGCAAAAACTGCCGGTTGACGCTGCGCGCGGCATTTGCTAGGGTCGCCCCATGCTTGGTGAGCCCGAAAACCAATTCTCCCTCACCCGCGCAGCGCTGAGTACGCGGGGGCGCGCAAAAACCAGTTTTCCAGTTATATCCCATCGACCCGCCGCAAGTGAATGAAGGCTCCTCCAGAATAAACTAAGGCCAGGAACCCCCGCTCCGATTTCAGCTTTCGCCATGGACCCCGGCTCCGCCAAATGCAACTGCACCGTCTGCAGCGGCCACATCGAATTTGACCCCAACCAGGCCGCCCAAACCATCCCCTGCCCTCACTGCGGCATGGACACCCTCCTCTACATCCCCACCGCTCGCCGCGCGCCGCTCGCCCCCGCACCGCCCACGCGCCCCCAATTCCCGCCTGGCGCCCTCTACTGTCCAGCCTGCGGCTCCATCGAGCGCCCCGTCACTCGCACCCAAGGCAGCTTCCTCATCGAAGTATTTCTCTGGCTCATTCTAATCGTCCCGGGGGTCCTCTACAGCCTCTGGCGCCTCACCACCCGCGCCAAAGCCTGTCGCATCTGCGGCGCCGTCGGCCTCATCCCGCCGGACTCCCCGCGCGCCCTCCAGCTCCAGCGCCATCCCTGATTTGCCATTTGCCATAAAGGTTCGCGAGAATGTCATATTGCCACTGGACACCGTCCACCCCAATGAGCGGTTATGGCTGGCCAAAGTGAACCTCATGCGCGGCAAGAAGCGCCCGCTGACCGCCGGGAAAGAGCCTCAAATCCTCTGGGACTCAGGACTGGGCGCGAGGGCGAGACACAACGGGAGCACAACAGGAGCACGACGGGAATACGACGGCGTCTCCCGCCGAGCGTCAGGCAGGATGCCGCTTCATATCCTGTATCCGGTGCGTATGCGGAGGGACTCGCCCTGTAACTTGAACTAGCGCCTCGATGTGCCGCCGGCCGGGACGTGCTTCGACCGCGATTGGGCAGGATGGAAGCACGTGGCCGTTCGAGCGGCGCCATTGGCCCAGGTCCTCCTCACCCGACATTGCAGCCCCTGGCGGGATTGGCTCACCCGCGCGGCGCTGAGTACAGGCGGGCGGCAAAAAACCAATTTCAGTATCAGTTTTTGGCCTTCGCGCCATGCAAAGTGCCATCTTGCGCCGGGTTGAATTGAGCGGCATCTTTGCTGCATGAAGACCGCCAGCGTTCAGCAGTTGCCGCAGCAGTGGCCCGAAATCTTGCGCTGGATCGCTGCGGGAGAAGAGGTGCAAGTGACACAGCAGGACAAGGTAGTGGCGAGAGTCGTCCCGGCCAAGCCTGCGCTCCAACCTGACTTTCTGGCGCGGGCCAAGGCCATTTGGGGCGAGCTACCGCCGGGTAAACCGCTCAGTGAGGTCGTCGCCGACGCCAGGGGGTACGAGCCGTGACCTATCTCGATACGGGCTGTTTCGTTAAGCTTTACTATCCTGAACCGGACAGCGCGAAAGTCATAACGCTGAAGGTGCTGGCCGCGAGTGAGTTCATCACCACAGACGGACGTCAGAAGAAGCTGGCCTCGGCGATGGGGTTGAATCTGATAACGTTTTGATTCGGAACGGCCTGGCCTCGGATTCCTGGTGTCAGCCGTGAGCAGGTCCAGGCCGAGCTGTCGGCGCGTCCGCAGTTCTTTGATGAATGTCCCGAACATAGAGTGGCTGGTGGGCTGTTGTACACGATCTACAACACCCCGCCTGCGGCGGTTCTGCCGGCTGAGCCTTCACGGTGCGGCATCAGTGCCCGACTTGGAAGCCGCCTGCCACCGCACCGCCCAGGGAGTATTGCGATGGCGCATCGATCCGGAGCGGGTAAGCCTATGCGGTCGAGGCACTTGGGAGCCGGATCTCACGTTCTGCATTCTGCATTCCGCCTTCGTCCTTCCTTCCACGGCCTGTGTCTCGACGGTGTCGTCCCGGTGTGGTGCCGGCGATGTGCCGGTGTGTACCCGGTGTGGATACCAAAACCCCCTGTGTTTGCAGGGCTTCCGCAGCACTTTCTGCCTTTTGCCTGCTTCCTTCTGCCTTTTTGCAGAGGAAATCCAGCTTGATTGCGGTGTGTCAGTCGGTAGTGTGCCGGGCCTGTGTATTGGAAACGGATTCAGTTTATCGGATTGGCGGCTTTGACCACCGCCACCGCTGCCATGGCCCAGCCGACCAACCAGGCCGACCTGTTGCGTGATTTCAGGAAGCGGGCCGCCCAGTTCAAGGCAGTCATCACCGTCCCGCAGTTTGAGCTGACCCCCAACGAGGTCCGCGGCGCTGTCCATCAAACCATCGCCGTCGCCAACGCAGCTCTCGACCGCCTCGGCGCCCTCACACCTCGCCAGGTCACCTTTGAGAATACCGTGCGCGCCCTGGATGACATCAGTTACCAGATCAGCCTCACCAGCGACCGCCTCGAACTTATCAAGGAGACCAGCACCAAAGCTGCGCTCCGCGACGCCGCCACCGAGGCGCTCAAGCGGCTCCAGGAATGGGCGGTCGGCCTCGATTACCGCGAGGACGTCTATCAGGCGCTCAAGGCTTACGCGGACAAAAAGCCTTGGCTCAAAGGCGAGGACGCCAAGCTGCTGGCGGAAACCATGCGCGACTTCCGCCGGGCCGGGCTGGAGCTCCCCAAGGCGGAGCGCGACGAGGTCGAGCGCATGCGCAAGGAGCTCACGCGGCTCACGACGGACTTCGACTCCAACGTCACCAAAGCCAAAAAGGCGGTGCGCTTCACTAAAGCCGAGCTGGAAGGGGTGCCCGACAGTTTCCTGGCCCAGGTCAAGACCGGCGATGACCGATACACCGTCATGGCGAACGTCACCTGGCAATACACCAGCGTGATGGACAACGCTCGGCGCGAGGCCACCCGCAAGCGACTGTTGGTGGCGCGTGACAACCTGGCCCGCGCGGAGAACATTCCCCTGCTCGAAAAGATCCTGCCGCTGCGCGATGACATTGCCCGGAAGCTCGGGTACAAGACCTGGGCCGATTACCAGACGGAGGTCAAGATGGCCAAGAACGCTGCCTCGGCCATCGCCTTCCTGGAAAAGCTCAGGACCGGCCTGCAGCCCAAGTTCGACGCCGAGCTCGCGGAGTTCCGCCAGCTCAAGGCCAAAGAGACGGGCGACGCGAATGCCCAGATCACGATCTGGGACTGGCGCTATTTCAGCAACCAGTTGAAGAAGGAGAAGTACGCCGTTGATGCCGAGCAACTGCGCGCTTACTTTCCCTACCAACAGGTGCTGGATGGCATGTTCGCCATCTATCAGCGCCTCTTCGGGCTGAAGTTCGACCGCGTCGAGCCGCCCTACAAATGGATCGGCGATCTCCAACTCTACGCTGTCTCGGACGCCAAGACCGGCGAGCCGCTCGGGCTCTTCTACCTCGACATGTTCCCACGCGAAGGCAAATACAATCACTTCGCCCATTTCCGGATCATCGAAGGCAAGCTGCTGGCCGGCGGTAAATACCAGCGGCCCACGGTCGCGCTGGTCTGCAACTTCCCTTCCCCGGCCAAGGACCAGCCCTCGCTCCTCTCCCATAGCGATGTCGAGACGCTCTTTCACGAGTTTGGCCACGCCATGCACTCGATGATGACCCGCGCCCATTACTGCCGCTTCGCCGGCACCAGCGTCCCGGGCGACTTCGTCGAAGCACCATCCCAGATGCTCGAGAACTGGGTTTGGGACAAGAAGGTCCTGGACAGTTTTGCCGCCGACTACCGGGACCCCTCGAAGAAGATCCCGGCGGAGATCCTGGCCAAGCTTCAGGAAGCCAAGCTCGCCACGGAGGGCACCCGCTACCGCCGGCAGATTTCCCTCTCCCTGGCGGACATGGCGCTGCACACGCAAATCCACAGCAGCAACGCCAACGACGTGCTCCCGCTTTCCAACCGAGTTCTGAGCGAGGCGTTCCTACCCATGGCCCCGGACACCGCCTTCGTCACTTACTTCGGCCACCTGATGGGTTACGACGCCGGCTATTACGGCTACGCTTGGGCGGACGCTATCGCCGCGGACATGGACACGGTGTTCGCCCAGGCCCCGGAAGGCTACTTTGACCAAGCCGCGGGCCGGCGTTTGCGCACGGAGATCTATGAGCCGGGCGACTCCCGCGATGCCGAGGTGTCCGTCGCGAAGTTTCTCGGCCGCGCAGGGTCCATTGATCCGTTCCTTAAGCGGCTTGGGATAGAAGCGAAATAAGCGTCTCCGCCCGGTTCTTGCCTTGACGCTATCGCGATTCCGTGTTGCGGTTCCCGGGCAGGATCATCAGCGCCGCGAAGCGGAGCCCGCGTGTGCTGATGCGCATCTCGCGGAAGCCAAATTGCTCCATGACCGCCTGGTAGATCGCGACTCCCATGAGAATGACATCCGCGCGGTTCTTTGGCAGGCCGGTGATCCGCTTCCGATCCTCCAAACCTAGACTCCAGAGCCGATCCAGATGCCAGGCCACGCGCTCGTCGCTCAGGCGGGTCGCTTCGAGTCGCTCACGGTCGAAATTCTCCAACTCGGCCTGCATGCAACCCAGGATGCTAGCGGTGCCACCCACGCCGACCAATTGGACTTCACCTGGGAACCCCGTGCCGGCCGGCATAGAACGGCTCTCATCGCCGCTGCCTGTTCTCTGCTCCCTGGCCTGTCTCCCCAAACCGCCAGCCGCCAGCGCCGGCCAGAGTTCCGGCCGCACTTCCTGGCGCAGGAAGTCCCGAATCCAACGACGACACGCGGCGAGTTCTGCCGGCGCGGGCGGATCCGAGTGCTTGATCCTCTCCAACAACCGCACTGAGCCGAGCGGGTAACTCTGTTGGAAGCCTCTGTGTTCGCCCTGGCCCAGGGTGAACTGTGTGCTGCCGCCGCCGACATCCAGCAACAAAAGGGGCACGCGCGCGAGTTGCGGGTCGGTGGTCACACCTTGAAAACCCCAGTCCGCCTCCTGCTCGCCTGTGATCACCTCGACCTCCGCCCCGGTGGCCTGCTCGATGGCCGACGTCAGTTCCTGGGCATTAACCGCCTCGCGCGCCGCGCTGGTCGCGACGATGCGGATCGAGGCGGCCTCGAGCCGGCGCGCTGTGGCGGCAAAAACGGCCGCCGCTTGAGCCGTGGCGGTAATCGCCTCGGACCTCAAATGGTGGGTGTCGTAAAAGCCTTGGCCGAGGCGGGTTTGCCTGCTCTCCTCTCGAACCGGCTGGATGTCCCGACCGGCGATGTCGGCCACCAACAGCTTGACGGAGTTGGTGCCGACATCAATGACCGCCCGGCGGGTTGTTTCCATGGGACAGGAGGATAGCGTCCACCGCGCGAGCCCGCAACCGGTCAGCCGCTCGTTGTCCTCCTTCTGCCTACCCGGTCATCCGCAATAATACCGAAGCAGCATCCGTATTCAGCCGTGTTGACCCCTGCTATGCTTCGCGTTTACTTATCCTCACGGAATCATACAGAACTCACTCCTGCCTGGGGGGTTTTGTTATGTCTTGCCGGGGCCCGGCGCGCCGAAGGTGGTCGGGTGGCGGAGAGCGCGATTATGGCGCAGAAAGCTCTAGTAGCGGATGACGATCCACTGATGCGGCGACTATGTTCGGGGGTCCTCGAACTGGCCGGTTGTCAGGTCATCACGGCCAGGAACGGACGCGAGGCGGTCGAGTTGGCCACACGCGAATTGCCGCAGGTGATCATCATGGATGTCGTGATGGCCGAGATGAATGGTCTGGAAGCCCTCCGGCGGCTGAAGCAGGCGGAGGTCACCCGGGACATCCCGGTGATCATTATTAGTGGAGAGCAAGACGCCAAGATCCGCAAGGAGTCGGAGTTGTTAAATGCCGCAATGTTCCTCTCGAAGCCCTTTCGTGCCGCGCGGTTGCGGAAAGTGGTTCTGCGGCTCATGCGTCAACCGATTACACATGAAGAGCCGCATTAGCAGCAGAAGCAGCCTGCCACGCGGCGCCTAACCGCGCAGCCTTCCCAGCGAACGAGCCCCGCGCCGCGACGCTGCGAGAGGAAGCTGGCTTTACAGGCGCCGTATTTCGGCTTAAATGGCAGGTCATGCACGGCGAAGACGTATGGCTCAGAGACCAGGACCAATTGCCGGGCACGATGTCCGACCGGAGGCCGGTCTAGCAACATGGCACGGGTTGTCCTGGATCAATTAACCAAAGCCTTCCGCGGGCCGCGCGGTGAGGGCATTCGCGCGTTAGATCGCGCCAGCCTCACGGTCGAAGACAAGGAACTCCTCGTGCTCGTGGGACCGTCCGGCTGCGGGAAGACAACCACCCTGCGCCTCATTGCGGGCCTCGAGGAAGTGACCGAAGGAACGGTTGCCATTGATGGCCAGGTCGTGAATGAGGTGGCGCCCAAAGACCGCGACATCGCCATGGTCTTCCAGAATCACGCCCTCTACCCGCACATGTCGGCGTACGAGAACATGGCCTTCGGGCTGAAGCTCCGAGGAACCCCGCGGGTGGAGATCGAAAGGCGGGTGAAAGAGGCGGCCGAGGTTCTCGGTCTCACCGCCTGCCTCGAACGCAAGCCCGGCGACCTGTCCGGCGGCGAGCGCCAGCGGGTTGCGCTGGGGCGGGCCATGGTCCGCCGGCCGCGCGTGTTCTTGCTCGATGAGCCGCTCTCGAACCTGGATGCCGCGCTGCGCCTGCAAATGCGGGCGGAGATTGCCCGGCTCCATCGCCGGCTGGCGGCCACGATGATCTACGTCACCCACGACCAGGATGAAGCTCTGACGCTGGGCGACCGCATCGCCGTAATGAAACAGGGTGTGATCCAGCAGGTCGCTGACCCGATGAACCTCTACCGCAGCCCGGCCAACCTGTTCGTAGCCGGGTTCATCGGATCGCCGCCCATGAATTTCTTCAAAGGCACGGTGGTGGCCAAAGGCAACGCACTGTTCTTCCAGGAACAAACCCCCGCGGGTGTCACCCAGCCCAGTCCCATTACCTTGCCATTGGAAGCTGCGAATGCCGGCTCACTGCGGTCCTACCTGGAGAAGCCCATCCTTCTCGGCCTCCGACCGGAGAATATCGTTCCCAGGCAGACCGCACCGCAGGCGCCTCCGGATCGAACCATCGAAGCGATCGCCGACGTGGTCCAGCCGATGGGTTCGGAAACTCATGTCTATCTCACCACCGCCGGGCATTCATTCGTCGCCCGCCTCCCGGCCTCCGCCAACGTGCAGGCAGGCCAAATGCTCTCCCTCGTCTTCGAGATGCCCCGCGCCCATTTCTTCGACCCCGCGTTAGAGCGGGCGATTGTATAAACCTGGCCGCAGAAGAATGGCTGGGGCAATCGCGGCGGGATTCGCCTGAGCAATCCCCCCTCCAGTCCGGTCCGAAGAACCTCCCGGCGCCTACCCCATCTTCGCCAGGCACCCTTTGGCTTCACGGCGCAGGGCTTCGCGGTCGGCCTGGCTCAAGCCGCGCGGGTCGAAGCGGTAGCGGTAGTGCAGACGCAACAGTTCGCGCAACTGGCTTTGCAGGTCCGCTAGCGCCGGATCGTTCATTACGCGCAGGAGCCACGCCGACAGCGGCTCGCTGGGTTGGCGTCCCGCGCCCCGCTTCTCCATTCTCCGCTCGATCTGGTAGAACTCCGAGTCGAGTCCCGGCCAGAGGGCCGCCGCGCCGGGCCCTGCGTGGGACCGGGCCTGCTGGCGGCGCCGGCGGCGAAAGATAATCTGGTAGAGCAGCAGGCCCAGAATCGGCACCAGCGCCCACAGGATATAGCGGCGCAGTTGGCTCTGGCCCCAGCGGAACTTGGAGAACTCGAAGACCAGGCGCGACCAGAAGTCGGACAGCGCCTGCATGGGCGAAGCGCGGCTGCCCTCCTCCTTGAGCCACGACGCCGGAGTGGTGTCGAAGTCCTGCCATGTCCTGGCGGTCTCGTTCCAGACCAGGCACCAGGCATGCGCATCGCGCTGGCGCACGACGTATTTCCTGCCGGAGGCTTCGTGGACGGCGTAACCGACGGCATAGCGGGCGGGGATGCCAAGCTGGCGCAGGAGCAGGACGGTGGCCGTGGCAAAGTGTTCGCAATGGCCGCTGCGCGTGCGCAGGAGGGAACGGCTCAACGGGGTTTCATTCGTGTTGCTGGACCGGGGGGGGCCCTGCCAGGTGCTGTAGCGGAAGTTGTTTGTGTCTTGGAAATAAGTCGTGAGCGCGCGCAGGGCTTGTTTGCGATTCTGCGGCTGGAGCTGGAGTTCGGCGAGAACCTGGTTGAGCGCGTTGGTTTCTCTGGGCGGCACGGAGAGGTCCTCGTTCGTGTTGGCCGGAGAATCCACCGTTGCGCCCGGTCCGAAGAGCGCATCGAAAACCACCAGCCCGGGTCCCTGCGCGAGCACGGCGCCCAGTGGACTCTTCTGCACCGTGAACGCGGACAGGTTTTCCAGCCGTCCGCTGCCGGTGGGCAGGGGCAGCAGCGCGTTACCGCCGGGAAGATAACAGGCCAGATTGACGCTGGCACTGTTGGTCTTAGCGGGCAACAGGGTCCACGTGGTGTGGTTGGCCTCCTCGCTAACGGGTTCATAGCCGTCCCGAGCTATGTCAGCAAACCAGATTGTGCTCCGGTAGGCGCGGTAGCTGGCCTCCCGCAACAGGGGCGGCACCCGGCTGCCTTCCTTGGGCTCGAGTCGAATGACAATCTTGCCGGAAGCCTTTAACCGGCCAATGTGACCCAGGGCGGTCTTGCTGCGCATCGGATCAGCCCCGCCGCCCACTGACCGCGAGAACCACTGGGGATTGTAGTTATCCAGCAGCCGGTAAAGCCGCGCGAGTCCAACCTGGCCGCAGTAGCCGAGCACAATGGCGGCTCCCAATGCGCCCGCCCACATCACGATGCCGAACCGCCGCGAGCGCAGCGTCCAAAACGCCCACGCCAGCAGCCCGGTTAAACCCCAGAAGAAGGTACTGTCTTGACGGGTCCGGAACGTCGCGGCGAACAGGCAGACGGCGAAGTAGGCAAAGGACGCATTGACATTCGGCGCCGGGGCCAAAGGCTGACCCAGCTTCCGTGCCCGTTGCCAGCGCCATCGCATGAGCAGTGAAATCGTTTCCGGGGGAATGCCCTCGCGCGTGTTGAAGGTCTGCGCGGCGATGAACAGGAAGAACACCATGGGCAGTGATCGAAACCAGACCGCGACCGCCCGGGCGCTGGCGACCCCGACGCTGCGCTGCGTCGAAAGGTTCGGGTTTTGGAGGAAGCCGACGAAATCACCCGGCGCACCGCTGTCGGTGAAGGCATAGACCCCGACCGCCAGCACAAGCAGCGCGCAAAAGACCCAAATCCGGCGGAAGTCCTGGTCGGTAAACTCCCAGCGTACCTTGATCCACTGCGCGCTTTCCAGCGCAGCGGCCATGAGCGCGCCGGCGATGAGGTGTTCGGTTTGCCAGCCCCAGAAGAGCAGCGCGGCGCCGAGCAGAAAGGGCGGGGTCTTCATGGAGGCGGAGGAGATCCGAAATCCGAAACCCGAAATCCGAAGGAATGCCGAAATCCGAAGCCCGAAGCAGGCAGCGGGCGAGTCGCCCAATGGCCCTCGCGAGAAGCCAGGCTCGGGACAGGACTTCCAGGCCACAACGCCCCCGGACACTCCGCACTCAGGCCGGTAATCGGCTTAGCGGGTTCGGTTTTCGGATTTCGGCATTCCTTCGGCCTTCGGATTTCGGCCTTCGGATTTCTGCCGTCGTTCTTCGGCTTTCGGCAGCGAGAAATGCTCCAGAGCCGGTCGGTCATTTCAGCCTCCCGAGGTCCTGTTCAATCTGGCCGGTCTCCAGCACGTGAAAGCAATGCGGTTGGTCACGCAATGGGCCGGGATCGAGGGATTTGCCCTGACCCGGCTCGACGATGACCAACGCCAGGAGCGGCACCCCGAGCCGTTTGAGCTTCTCGACAAACCCGCGCCGATCGTCATCCCACGCCACGAACACGCAGATGCAGCCGCTCAAAGAGCCGAGGTGCGTGAGCACCAGGTGCTCGAGCGTCCGGAACGGGTGCTCGCGGCAGGCCCGCACCGAGGCCAGCACCTCGAGCATCTGCTCCGCATGAGCCAGCCCGCGCCCCGCGGTGAAGCAGTAGGATTGCGGGCCGACAAAGAGCAAATCGAGCAGCGACTCCTGCGTCTGCACTGTGCAGACGAAAGACGCCGCGACCGAGACCGCTTCCTCAAAAACCTCGCTGTGCTGGTGGTCGGTGAACGTGTCCAGCACCAGCGCATGGCGGACGAAGAACTCGTCCTCGAACTCCTTCACCACCGGCTTGCCGGTCTTGGCCCAGCTCCGCCAGTGAATGTGGCGCAGCGGATCGCCGTTGCGGTAGTCGCGCAGGGCCACAAACTCATCGCTCTGGCCCACGCTCGCCGCGAGGGCAACCCCGCCCTCCTGATATTTCATCGTGCCGGGCAGGCCAATGAACGGCAACGGGTAGCGCTTGGGCAGGATCAGCGCCGTCTGGGGCAACGGCAGGGTGGCGAAGGCGCGGAAGAGTCCCAGGGGATCGGGGCGGGCCAGGGTCACGCCCTTGAACCGGAGCACCCCGCGGCGCAGCGGCGTAAGTTCCACCTGCACTCCGGCTTCCTGGTTTGGAGGGGCCGCGGGGATGGCCGCCTCTTTGATCCTCACAAGCTGGAACGGATTAACCCGGCGCCGCTGGCTGACCCGAAACGAACGGAGGCGCTTGTTCTCGGCAAGTTGAAACGCGCGCCACTCCGGGAATGCTGGCCGCGGGTCAACCAGATTTTCCAGCAGGGTCAGGCCGCTCTGAGGCCGGGCCGTCAGGTTTCGCACCACCACGCGGTAGCGGAAGGGCACGCCGGCGGTGCCAAACGCCGGCAGCAAACGAGTGGCCGAAAAGCGCGCGGGAAAGAACCTGGCGAAGCAAACCGCCACCAGCATCACACACAACAGCAGGGTGAAGGCCTGGTAAGAAGCGCTGAGATCAGGATCTACTCCGGCCAGGCTCACCGCCATCAGCGCGCCCAACACCGCCAGCCCTGGTCGGGTGAACCGCCGCTGCGACCAGTATCGCAGCCCGGAGTAGAGGCGGTACACGCGATAGAGAATCCTCAGGAGGAGATTCACGACTCAGACGACTTCTCTCATCAGGCCGGCACCTTGAGCTTCTTCACCACCTCATCCACCACGTTGCGCGCGGTTTGGCCGGAGAAGCGCGCCTGGGGTTCCATCATCAGCCGGTGGGCAATGACCGGCGCCGCCAGCTCCTGGATTTGGTCGGGCGTCACAAAGTCCAGGCCATCGAACAGCGCGAGGGCCTGCGCCGCTTTCATCAGCGCAATCGAGGCGCGGGGGCTGGCGCCCAGTTGCACGCCCGTGGCCGCGCGCGTGGCGCCGACCAGGTCCACGACGTAGCGCTTGAGCTCCTCGCTGATGCGCACGTCCTGCGCGGCCCGCTTCAGTGCCAGCACGTCGGCCAGCGAGGCGCAGGGTTTCAACTCATCCAACGGATGATTGTGCTCCTGCGCGGTCAGGATGACGACCTCCTCGGCGGACTGGACGTAGCCCAGCGCGAACTGCATGGCGAAACGGTCCATCTGCGCCTCGGGCAGCGGATAGGTGCCCCGGAACTCGACCGGGTTCTGCGTGGCAATGACAAAGAATAGGTCCGCCAGGTTCCGGCGCTCGCCGTCCACACTGACCTGGCTCTCGCCCATCGCTTCCAGCAGCGCTGACTGGGTGCGCGGCGAAGCGCGGTTGATTTCATCGGCCAGCAGAATGTTGGTGAAGATGGGGCCTTCATGGAAGTGGAACTGCTGATCGCGCTGGCTGAACACCGACACGCCCAGGATGTCCGAAGGCAACAGGTCGGGCGTGAACTGAATGCGCTTGAAGCGGGCGTCAATGGACCGCGCGAGCGCCTTGGCCAGGGTGGTCTTGCCGGTGCCCGGGAAGTCCTCCAGCAGCAGGTGCCCGCCGCTAGCCAGGGCGGCCAGCAGTTTGCGCGTCGAGCCAGCCTGCCCTTGCATGATCTTGGCGATATTGGCGGCGATCCTCTGGTAAACCTCGCGGGCGGCCTGGTGGTCGGTAGATGTCATGAATTGAAAGGGGCGGCTGTTGGTCGTCGGCTGCGAGATTATCACAGGGGTTGGCCGGGGCCGCAAGCCGGCAAACTGAACCCCTCCGCCGCGTGTTGCGGACAAATCTCGCGCCAGGCTGCCGCTTCCTCCTCAGTGCGACTCAGGGGCACAAACCCGAAGGCCAGGTAAAGGTTGATCGCGGGAATGCGAGCCGTCGAAGTGGCCAGGTAGGCCCGGTCATGGCCCAATTCACGCAGCCGTTGGCAGACGACAGTCATGAGCGGCTTGGACAGGCCGCGACCCTGGAATTCGGGAATGACCGCCACGTAATGAATCCGGCCGATTCGTGCCCCCTGGAAGTTGTCATCGAACCACGCGCTCGCCGTGCCGATCGCCTCGCCGCTCCCATTGAGCAGATAGCATTGCCGCTGGGCGAGCAGGTCGTGGTCGGCGCCGAAGCAGCGACCGAAGAAGTCCGGCGCGCAGGGACTCTCGGGATTAGCCAGCGTATCAATTCGCAACCAATTGGCCTCGTCTCCGCGTCGATACCAACGCAGGGAGAAGCCAGCCGGGAGGGCAAAAACCGGGATGTCCTCCAGGTTATTCCTCAGCATCAAGACTCGCATACCGCCGTGTGCCCGGGACGGACGCCGCGCCAGTGCCCCATTATGAGCCCCGACACCGAGTCCGGGGGAGCGTATCTTGATACCACCACTGCTCTCGGCAGTCGGGACAAGCGCGGAGCGCGGCTGTCTTCAGCCGCAGCACGTGCGTAAGGGAGCGGCTCTCGGGACAACGGGGCAGGACCGCATTTTCGGGGCTGCTGCGGCTGAGGACAGCCGCGCTCCGGTGGCGGTGTCGAAATGCGCTCGTCCGGGGGGCGGTGCATAAAAAGGTCTTGTTTTCCGGCGACGCTACGGTAAGTTTCGCGCCCAATGAAAGTTGCATTTTACGGCCATGTCCGTCAGTACCATAACATTAAATCGGAAATTGATAAGAACATTAAGACCGTTCTGGAGAGCGGCCAGTACGTCATGGGCCCCATGCTCAAGAAGTTTGAGGCCGAGTTGGCTGCCTACCACGGCACCAAGTATGCCGTCGGTCTCGGGAACGGCACCGATGCCATCTGGCTGGCGCTGATGGCCCTGGACATTGGCCCTGGCGACGAAGTCATCACCCACCCGAATACCTTCTTCGCGACCGCCGAAGCCATCTGGATTGCCGGCGCGACCGCCGTCTTCGTGGATTGCTGCCCCGACAGCAAGTGCATTTGCCCGGACAAGATCGAGGCCGCCATCACGCCCCGGACCAAAGCCATCATCCCCGTCCACCTCTACGGCCAGTGCGCCGATATGGTGGCCATCAAGAGGATTGCCCGGAAGTACAAGCTCAAGGTGATCGAGGACAACGCCCAGGCCATCGGCGCGCGCGGGCCTAAGTTCAGGATCGGCCACCTCAGCGATGCCGCCACCACCAGCTTCATCATCCAGAAGAACCTCGGCACTTTTGGCGACAGCGGCGCGCTCGTCACCAACAATGCCGTCATTGACGCCCGGGTGCGCAAGCTGCGCAATCACGGCTCGAATGCCCGCAATGTCCACAGCTACGGCTTCAACAGCCGCCTGGATGACATCCACGCCGGCATCCTGAGCGCCAAGCTCAAGCACATTGACGAATACAACGACGCGCGCCGCCAGTGGGCCGCCCGGTACACCAAGGGCCTCAAGGGCTGCAAGACCTTTGACCTGCCGGTTCAGTTGAAGGGCTATCGGCACGTCTTCCACCTTTACGTCATCGAGGTCAAGAAGCCTGAGTGGCGCGACCAGTTGGTGGATTTCCTGGTCAAGAACGGCGTGGACGCCAAGACCCATTACTCGATCGCCATCCACAAACAGGCCGGTTATCCGTGGGGTAAGAAAGCCCGCATCGTCGGCAGCGTCGCCAACGCCGAGGCCAACGCCGCCTGCTGCATCAGCCTCCCAATGTTCCCTGAACTCACGGCCAAGGAAGTGGACTACGTCGTGGCCAAGGTCAAAGAATGGGATGCGAAGTACGCGTCCCAGGCCCCCGCTGGCAAAGGGCCCGCCCAAGCCGGCACCTGCTGTTGCGGCTCCTGCAAGTAGCCATCCATTAGACTCTGAACGGGCGCCGCGGGATCATTCCCGGGCGCCCGTTCGCACAAAAGCCCGGCACCACGTTTCACGGTTCACGGTTCACGTTTCACGGTTCACGTTTCACCCACCAGGCATTACTATCTATCACACTATGAGCAAATACTCCGTCCTCGTTGTCGGCATGGGCAAGCGCGGCATGCACCACGCCACTGCCTTCAATGCCAACCCCAAATTCCAGGTCACCGGCATCTGCGACATTGACCCCAAGCGCCTGGATGACGCCGCCGCCAGGCTCGGCAACCCACAGAAGGGCAGCGACGCCGCCGCGCTGGCCAAGGCGGTGAAGCCCGACGTCTTCTGCTTCTGCACCCTGCCAAACCTCCGGACGCCGATGATCAAGGCCGCCATTGGCGGTGGCGCAAAGCTCGTCGCCTTCGAGAAGCCCGTTACGCTCACCAGCGCTGAGCTGTTCACCATCCGCGACCTGCTGAAGCAGGCTGGTGCCAAGGCCGTCGTCAGCCACCAGCACCGATACGGCAAACATTACCAGAAGGTGAAGGAGATCATCGCCAGCGGCGCGCTGGGCCGCGTCCACACCGTCTATGCCAGCGCCACGGGCTGGATGACGCACATGCTCTCGCATCTCATTGATTACACGTGCTGGTTCAACAACTACACGCCCGCCACCTGGGCTATGGCGCAGGCCGCCGGCCGGGCCAAGCTCGGCGACAATCATCCCTCGCCCGATTACATCGGCGGCTTCGTGCAGTTCGCCAACGGCGTGCGCGGCATCTACGAGTGCGGCGCCGGCGCGCCCGACCAGCCCGAGGTCGCCAAGTGGTGGGGCAAGAACCGCATCGGCGCGCAGGGCACCGAGGGCTTCGCCGAGGTCCTTACCAACGGCGGCTGGCGCGCGGTGACGAAGCGCGGCGGTTACCAGAGCGGCGAGGGCGCAATGAACTACGACCTCGACATGCCCCCCTACATTCAGGAAATGGCCGACTGGCTCGACAACCCCCAGAAGGTGCATCAGTGCAACTTCGATCACGCCTGTCTCGGCGCCGAGATCATGCTCGCCATGCAGCGCAGCGCCGCCGAAGGCGGCCAAGTCGCCCTCCCGCTCGCGGCCGGCGCCGACGAGCAAGCCCTCCTCAAGGCGAAGGTCGTCGCCCGCCCCGTCCTCGTCTCCTGCGAGCAGAACAGGAAGGAATTCGGGCTGACCTAAACCCTACGTGCGGTACCGGCTTGCTACTGCGCTAAACAGAGCCAGAGCCCTCGCTTTCGGGGTCCTCGCAATGGGAGCGGTTGTTCGCAGCGCAGTTGCCGCCGACGGAAAGACCGCTTCACCCATCCCGCTCGAAAGAGGCACCAAGTGGGTCTATGCGGCGAAGGTCAAATGGACCTCGGTGGCCCGCGACGGGCACCCCACGATCCAATCCGCGCGCATCAAGTGGACGACCGAGGTGCTTGACTGCGTGCAAGGTAATTCCGTCCGGGCCGCGGTCGTGTACGCCTTCCCGACGGGCATCCTGGGCATGGACCCCGTTAAACCAGAGGGCTACACCGTGCTGATAGAAGCCAGCAATCGTCTCTATTCCGCTTCGGCACACAGTGCACGCGAGGCCCGCAAACTCGCGCGGGAGTTCGCCGGGGCGCCGGAGAAACTCGCCGGGAAGACGGAGATCCTGCTAGAGTTACCGCTGCATGCTGACAAACGTTGGGGAGGAGACGAATACACCGCAGAAAGAGGCGACGGCTGGTATTGCTGGCGGGTCGAGGTAGTGAAGGCTCAAAGGCTCAAGGTGAAAGGGCTACCCGCCGGCGAGTATTTCGACGTCCGCACGGTGGCGTACCGTACCTGCCCGGACCATCAGGTCCTGGACATCGCCGACGGTGTTGGTATCACTCGCCTCGAGTACGAACACCACGGCACCGTCGGTTGCGAACAGGTACGCCTTGTGCAGTTCGAGCGGGGCCACTGAAGAAAGCCGCGCGGGCGGAAAAGCCAATACTCCAGGCAAGGCCCGCCGAGGCTCAACCGGATTAGGACCACGTTGACCCGAACCAACGCGGACACCCCGGTTCTACTGGCGCCGCTGAATTTCTCGCAGTTGCCTCACGGTAACGCGGTCGTGATAGCGATTCATCGCTTCCTTGGCGCGAATCAACGTCTCGAGGCCGAGAATCCTGCAAGGGCCAAACGGCAGTTCGACTGCAACACTGTGCGCCAGGACATGCTCGTAATCGCCGACGCCCAGGACTTCGCCGAGGCAGTCAACCGCGCCCAGATCGGTCTTCAGATAAAGATTCTTGAGGTCAGCGCACTGCTCGGGAGTCAACACCAGCGGCAGATCGGGTCTCGAACGATGCGCCGGGTGCAGGTCCGCCAGCGCCTTCTGCAGGCGCATGAGGTTCGCCTCGTTGAACCGGCAACAGATGTCCACGTCGCGGGTGACCAGCGTAACGCCATGCGCGGCGGCAGCGAACCCCCCGATCAGGACGAACTCGACCTGGCCCTCAACGAGGCGGCGCGTCAGTTCGCTGAGGTTCTGCATTCCGTTTCTCCATGGCGGCGCGGAGCGACTCGGCGAAACGCAACGCATCATCGTTGGCCTGCATCCGCTCCCACGGTGTCTTGGTCAGGCTGTCCTCCAGCAACCCGAGGTCCACACCCTCGGCCGGGCTAACGCCGCCCGCCGGCACAGCGGCGGGTGCGGCAGCCTTGAGGTCATTCACGCACGCCTTCATCCACGGCAGGTTACGCTTGGCCTGATTGCAGTCAAGCCAAGGACCCAACGGTAGCATGCCCCGCTCAAGGCCAAGGTCGTTGATCGCCAGGTGCTCGTCCCCGGCGTGAAAACAAGAAGGAATTCGGCCTGGCCTGACCGCCGAAGCGCCCGAGGCCAGCCCCTCCGGGGCTGGCGATCTTCTGCCGCCTGTATAGGCGATCAGGTGGTTGCCGTCCACCACCGAAGCTGCCGGGGCTGCCACTGCCTCTTACCCGGGCTACTCCCACCGCTCAACCAATGGGCGCGGTGCGGACTGCCAGCCGTCGCCCGTCTACAACTCCGTCTGGTCCTGTCCGCCCAGCTGCGCCGGAACCCCCACCCGCGCAGCGCCGCCACGTACACTGCCTCAAAACCTCGCTCGCTGGTGACCTGCCGCCACTCCAAACCCGGTCCAGTCCGCAATCTCCCCCATCCGTCCGAGCTGATAATCCTCGAACGCCTGCCGGATCTCCTCCAGCGTGTTCATTACGAACAGCCCGTGCCCGGCAATCGGCTCCCCCCTCACCCGGCCTTCGGTAAGAGGGAGACCAGGTGGTCCGTTTGGGGAGAAGCTGCGCGCTCGGGTTTTGGCGATGGGGGGCGGCTGGGGTGGAAGTTTTGGAACCTGCGCCTCTTTTACCTTGAGCACGGGAACGCCAGTGCATATCCTCAAAATGGAAGATGAGCGCTTGGACAACCAGTGCGGCGGCAGATACACAATCCTGCATTTCAACGGCCCTCTTCCGCGCAACGTATTCCCTTAGGTTCGTGTCGGGTTGTCTTTCCATAACATTGATTCTGCTGACGTCGGCGCTGGCGATTCTGGCCGGCGGCCTGCCTGCCGCCGCGCAGGATTTCCAAGTGCGGAGCTGGCACGTCGAGGATGGCCTGCCGGACCGCACCGTAACGGCCCTGGCCCAAACCCCGGACGGCTATTTGTGGGTCGGCACCCCCAAAGGGCTGGCCCGGTTCGACGGCAACAGTTTCATCCGGGTGAAAACCGCCGCCGGGACGGAGTTGAAGGACGCCGCGATTCTCGCTTTGTTCACTGACCGCCAGGGCGACCTTTGGATCGCGAGCGAATCAGGATTAATTACCGAATTTGCGGGGGGCAAGTTCCAGGTGCGATACCCGCCGGAAGCCGCCAGTCAAGAGGTTCTTGCTTCCATCTCGCAGACCTCCGGATTGCAGGCCTGGCGCCTGCTCAAGTCCTATTTCGCCTTCGATTCCTCGGGTGCGGTCTGGGCTTCGACCGCCACCGGCGAGCTTGTCCGTTTCGGCGCCGCCGGCCGTCTGGAGGTCATCTCGCTGGAGCAACTTCCAGACGGAAGATTGCGCGACGTGCGCAACGACGAATCCGGCCGGGTGTGGCTTCTCAAGGGGACGAATTGCTGCGTCTTGGATGAAGGCCGGTGGCATGTTTGGGAAGAAAGCGTTCCCAGATTCAGCAGCATCCTCTACTCCGGTGGAAACCGGGGACTGTGGATGACCGAGGTAACCAGCGCGTCCGCGCTCATAAGATGGCTTGAGACCGATTCGGTCGAAGGCTGGCGCAGTTTTACCATGCCGGTCCCCCCGCCGCGCCGGTTGATCTCCTCACTGCTCAAAGATCGGAAAGGGCGGCTTTGGCTGGGAACCGTCTGGAACGGAGTGTTTGTGCAGGTTCGGGGCGGCGAGTGGTCGCGGGTACAGGCCAGAGGGTCGCCGACAAAAGGGACTGCCTGCTGTCTGTTCGAAGACCATGCGGGCAGCATTTGGGTGGGAATGATCGGCCAGGGCCTGAGACAGGTGATCGAGTCCACCGTGCAAATGGGGATGCTGCCTGCGGAGGCGGCTGACGTACATTCGACGACCATTTGCGCGGCGAAGGATGGCACCATCTGGATAGGAACCGATAAAGGGCTTTATCGGCGGGCGGCGCAACCGAACGCCGGCGTCGAGAAAGAGGAAGCGCTGGGGGGAGAAGGCGTGCTCGCGATTCTGGAGGATACGCGGACCAATCTCTGGATCGGCATGCGGAGCGGGGTGCTGCTCCGGGAGGGCCGCACCTTCAAGCGAGTAGCGTCCCTGCCGCTTTCGTATGGCGGCATTGTCTCGCTCTACGAGGACCGGGCGGGCGGCATTTGGGCCGGGGGCTACCACGGCACCCTCCTCCATCTGCCGGCTGGCGCCAGGAGTGAGGATTTCGAGTCCAAGTCCGGCAAGGCGTCGCTGGTCATCTGCTGCATCGCGGAAGACGCCCAGGGCCAGATTTGGGTGGCCAACAAGCGGCGGGGGATACCGTTGTGGCGCCTGGAGGGAGAGCGGCTCGTTCCAGGCGGCCTGCCGATCAGCGACCCGAATCTGATCGGCCGCTCCGTGCTCTGCGACAAGGACGGCACCCTTTGGCTCGGGACCCTACAGGATGGGCTGTTTCGCTGGAGCCAGCAGGAGCTGAAACGCTTCACCACCGCCGACGGGCTGCCGGATGACATGATCCTGGGCCTGAGGGGAGACGAGCGGGACAACTTGTGGATGACGTCCCAGGCGGGAATCATTGGCTGCTCGCGCCGCCAGTTGGCGGAGTACCTGCCGGGGCGGAGCCCGGCGCTGCTCTGCACGCATCTGACCACTGAGGAGGGCATGGCCAACCGCCAATGCACCGGCGCTGGCCAGCCGGTGATCAGCCTCGGCCCGGACGGCCGGTTTTGGGTGGCGACGATGCTGGGCGCGGCGGGGTTCGTCCCGGAAGAAGCTTCGTTGCGCCCCGGCCCGCCGGTCCAGGTACGGGTTGACACGCTGCGCGCCGACGGCCAAGTGGTGGCCGGCGGCCCGCATGGCTATCGCGTGCCCTCGAGCACCCGCCGGCTGGAGTTCCAATACTCCGCGCCCGAATTCAGAAATCCGCAGTCCCTGCGCTTCCGGTGCCGCCTGGACGGCCTCGAGCAAACCTGGGAAGCCGCCGGGGCAAGGCGGTTCGCCACCTACGGCCAGTTGCCCGCGGGGGAATACCATTTCCGCGTGATGGTGGGCGGGCCGGATGGTTCGTGGCAGGAAGCCAAGATGCCCGCCATTCTGCGGGTGGAGCCGCGTTTCTGGCAGACGGAATGGTTCCGCATCCTCGTTGGCGCCGTGGCGCTGCTGATGCTGATCGGCGCCGTGACCTGGAACGAACGCCGGAAAGCCCGCCGGCGGTTGGAGCGGCTGGAGGCCCGGCATGCCGTGGAACAGGTGAGGCAGCGCATCGCCCGAGACCTGCACGACGAACTAGGCAGCGCCATCACCGAGATCGTGCAGCTTGGCGATCTGACGCTGCAAAGCCAGGCAACGTCAGCGGCCTTGCGGCCCAGCGTGGAGGAGATGACCGACTTGGCGCGTCGCCTGGGCATCGCGGTGGATGAAATCGTTTGGACGATGAGTTCCCGGAACGACACGTTGCCCAACCTGGTTGGTTATCTATCCAACTACGCCCAGGAATTCCTGCGGCATTCCGGGATCCTTTGCCGACTGGATGTGACGAGGAATCTGCCGCGCGTAGAGGTAAACTCGCAAGCCAGGCACAACCTTTTCCTCGCGTTCAAGGAAGCCGTAAACAACCAGCGCGTATGCATGATAGTGGCGGGATGCCGGTAAAACAGGGTTAATGCAG
>CAZVFC010000060.1:0-55708 GCA_964625855.1 uncultured Verrucomicrobiota bacterium
CCGACGTAAACGCCTGGGAAAGAAGGTTTTAGGGCTTATCTAAGGGCCATTCAGGACTGACGCTGGCTCGAAGGACGCGGCAGCGGGTTATAGCGTGAAGAAGCGGCGCCGACGCTGTCGAACTCGGGAATGAATCCGTACTACAATTTGCCGCCGGAGCAAAGGCGGACGCAGCGGCTGGTGGACCAGTACAACGCCGACGCGCGGGTGTGGAAGAAACTGGAGCCGCGCCGGCGCGCCCGCCGCAAGCTGCTACGCAAGGTGCTCACCCGCGAGCTGCTGAAGAAGCTCGATTTGGCGGAGTTTGCTGCTGAGCGCCCGCCGCAGGACTGCATCGGAGAATGGATGGCCTCATGAAACGAAAGCTCCCAGTCGCCCCCGCCGCCCCGCTCGAAAAGCGAATCCTGTCCGTCCGCGGTGAGAAGATCATTCTGGATTTGGACCTGGCCGATCTGTATGGCGTGACGACTAAGCGCCTCAACGAGCAGGTCAAGCGCAATGCGGACCGCTTTCCCGCCGATTTTGCTTTCGTCCTGACAGAAAGTGAGAAGGCCGAGGTGGTCGCAAATTGCGACCACCTGGTCCGGCTGAAGTTCTCGCCCGTTTTGCCTCGCGCCTTCACCGAGCACGGCGCCATTATGGCGGCCTCGGTCCTGAACAGCCCACGGGCGGTCCAAACGAGCCTTTTCGTCGTCCGCGCCTTCGTTCGGATGCGGTCGGCCTTCAAGGACAGCGCCGAGTTGGCGCGGAAGCTCGCGTTGCTCGAGAACGAGCTCAAGATTCGGCTCAATGTCCATGAAGCCGCCATCGTGGAGGTTCTGCAGCGCATCATGCGCATCCTGGACCCGCCGCCCGGCTCGCCCGAGCCGTCCAAACCCGAAATCGGGTTCCACGTGAAGGAGGACCCCATTCCTTATCGCACGCGCAAGCGAGGAAAAGCCTAAGCAGAACATCTGCAGCGACTGCCGGGCCAACACCTCGCTCCATTTCCGCGCTCAGCATTTCAGCATTTCAGCTTTTCAGCGTTTGCCTTTTTGATTTCTGCTTTCTGCTTTCTGCTTTCCCATTTCAGCTTTTTCCCGCAGTCAGCGGTCCGTAGCGCCGCCGGCCATTGCGGTGTCCGGCTCCGGTGCGCTCCTGCGACCTTAGTGCTGTGCCACCAATCCAGCCTTCGGTTTGACCCAGCTCATGGTATGCTGCGCGATGCGTGCTAAGACGACATTTTGTATATCACATAGTTGAACACAGTTGTTGCATTATGTCGCAGAGCGTGATATACATAACGGCATGAGTGAATCAACATCTCAGCAGTCATCGGCCATGACGCTGTCGTTTCCGGCGATGCACGGCGTCATGGGGAAGCGCGACTACTATGTCGCAATCATGAAGCTAGCACTGGTTCCGAAGCTGTTTAAGTTCCGGGACTGGGCGGAGTTGCCGCCGGAGCAGCGAGCGCAACGGGTGCTGCAAAAGAGCCGGGTGCCGGAGATTGCCCAGTACATTCTGGACAACGAGGACGGCTATCTCTTCTCGTCGCTGACGGCGTCGTACAATGTGGAGCCGACCTTCACGGCTGTGCCCGGGCACAGGGACCTTGGAGTCCTGCAGATGCCGTTTGAATCGGACCTGGTCATCAATGACGGGCAACACCGGCGCGCGGCGATTGAGGAGGCGTTGAAGGAAAACCCGGCGATCGGGCAGGAGAGCATTTCGGTGGTGCTGTTTCCCTGGGAAGACATGGACCGGGTTCAGCAGATGTTCTCGGACTTGAACCGGACGGCGCGGACGACCTCGAAGTCGTTGAACATTCTCTACAATCACCGAGACCTGCTGAGCCAGGTGGCGCTGACGGTCACTGAGCGGCTGCCCGTGTTTAGCCGCTTCGTTGACAAGGACCGGATTTCGCTGCCGCTGCGGTCGCCGAAGCTGTTCACGCTCGGGGCGATCTATGACGGCACGATGGCGCTGCTGGAGAGCGTGACGCATCCCGATTACGAGCAAAAGCTAGCGCAGGGTTTGGAGTTTTGGGAGGCTGTGGCGAAGAATATGCCGCTTTGGGGACAAGTGGAAGCCGGCGACCTGAAACCGGCGGAACTGCGCCAGGAGCACATCTGCACGCATGCGGTCGTCCTGTGGGCGCTGGGTGCGATGGGGCGCACACTTATCTCGGAGCACCCGACGGACTGGCAGCAGAGGCTGGCGACGCTGAAAACCACTGACTGGCGGCGAACCAACCGCGATTGGCAGGGCGTGGCGATGTCCGGCTCGGATGTGGTGAACCGCCGGCAGTCGCGAATGGACACGGCCTCATTTCTGAAGCGGAAGCTGGGTCTGACGCTGACACCGGGCGAAGAGCGGTCGCTGAAAGGCGCCAAGGCGGTGATGGATGAGTTGAAGCAACTAATATCGGAGAGCTAATCCTATGGAAGACCAAACTGGAGTGGGCGAGAGCGTTCTCGTCTCGAAATTCGAGAAGAATAAGAAGGAAGAGGTCCGGGTCTCCCTGGATAACTTCCACGGCCGGAAGCTGATCAACATCCGCGTCTATTACAAGGACGACGACGGCACGATGAAGCCCGGAAAGCAGGGGCTTGCGCTGGGCGTGGACCGCTATAAGGACTTTGCGGGCGCCATTCTGGAGCTTGGCCAGCAGCTTAAGACTCAAGGGCTATTATGAGCGCCGCGTCGCGGGGCGGAGAGCTGTTCATCGTTGATAACAGCGACTCCGATTGGAAAGGCCTGCGCTATCTCCAGGACTGGACAGAGATCGCCAGCGCGTTCGACATCGCTACCGGCTTCTTTGAAATCGGGTCGCTGCTGGCGCTGGACGGGAAGTGGCAGAAGCTGGACAAGATTCGCATCCTGATGGGCGACCAGGCGACGGCCCGGACGCGGCAGGCGATCCTGGAGGGGCTGCGCCGGCACGTCTGCGAGAAGCTGGATGAGAGCCTGGAGCGGGCGAAGGAGGGCAACGACTTCCTGAGCGGCGCGCGCGCGATCGTGCAGGCACTGAAGGATGGCAAAATCCAGTGCCGGGTGTATGCGAAGCGGAAGTTTCACGCGAAGGCCTACATCACGCATCCGCGGATGGAGGTGGTGGGCTCGGTGGCGCTGGTGGGGTCGAGCAACTTCACGGTGCCGGGCCTGACCGAGAACGTGGAGCTGAACATACAGATCCGGGCTCCGGGCGACGTGGAGCGCTTGCAGGAGTGGTATGAGCAGCATTGGCAGGAGGGGGAAGAGGTCACGCCAGACGTGATCAAGGTCATCCAGCGGCACATTGACGAGTACACGCCGTTCGAGGTCTATGCGAAGGCCTTGCAGGAGTTGTTCGAGCACCACACGCCGACGGAGGCGGAGTGGGAGAACGGGGATTCAAAGATGTACCCGGTGCTCGACCACTACCAGAAGGAGGGATACCACTCGCTGCTGAACATCGCGCGGCAGCACAATGGCGCGTTCCTGTGCGACGGCGTCGGCCTGGGCAAGACGTTCGTGGGCCTGATGCTGATCGAGCGGCTGGTGATGCACGACAAGAAGCGCGTGGTGCTGCTGGTGCCGAAGTCGGGGCGCGTGGCCGTATGGGAACGGGGCATCCGGTACTACCTGCCGCACCTATTGAACGGGTTCCTGCCGTTCAAGATATACAATCACACCGACCTGATGCGGGGGCCGAGCAATGACGGGCGCGACTTCCCGGCCGAGTTTCAGCAGATCAAGGAGCAGGCGGACGTGGTGCTGATTGATGAGGCGCACCATTTCCGGAACCGCGGGCTGGCGAACGCGAAGGATGGGACGATCCGGTCGCGGTACTGGCGGCTCTACGACATCATCAGTCAGAAGACGGTGTTCCTGCTGACGGCCACGCCCGTCAACAATGCGCTGACGGACTTCCAGCATGAGATCGAGCTGTTCAGCCGGGTGGAGAACCCAACGGCGTTTGCCGGGGCGCTGGGGATACACAACCTGGCGAGCCATTTCCAGCAGTTGGAAAAGGCGTTGAAACGGCTGACCGCTGGGCAGGAGCACGGGGAGCTCTTTGCGGTGAACCAGGCTGAGGCGGAGAAGGTGCTGTTCGACGACAAGCTGTTTCGGGCGTTGGTGGTGCAACGGAGCCGCGCCTACGCCCAGCAAAGCCAGTTGCAGCATGGCGGCACACAGGCCATGTTCCCGACGAAGGAGCCGCCCAAGGTGCAGCCGTATTCGGTCAAGAAGACTTACGGCCATTTGCTGGGGAAGGTGGAAGCGGCATTCTCGAAGCCGGACCAGTTGTTCAGCCTGGCGGTGTATTACCCGTTGGGGAAGTGGATTGGGGACCCGAGCGCGCTGGCGGCGTTCGATGTGAACCGACAAAAGCAGGTTGTCCGCCTGATCCGCATCCAATTCCTGAAGCGGTTCGAGAGTTCGATTTACGCCTTTGAAACGTCGTGCCAGAACCTGCTATTGAAGCTGCTGGCGTTCCTGCGGAAGAACTCGACCACGCCGACGGAGACGAAGCGGCTGCACCGGTGGGAAGCGCAGAACGAGGAACTGCTGGAGCACGTGAAGCAGCGACGGTCGGAATTGCAGGAGGAAGACGAGAGCGAGGAGACGGACACCTCGGAGCTGGGCGATGAGTTCCTGGATGACTTCGAGGTCCTGAACCGGACAAACTATAACCTGGTGGAGATCTTCGACGAGACGTACGACGACCTGAATCAGTTGGTGAAGTACCTGGAGGAGCTGAAGACCTTCGACGCCAGCCACGACAACAAGCTGCAATCGCTGATCAAGCTGCTGAAGTCGGACCCGGTGCTGAAGAAGGAAAAGGTGCTGATCTTCTCGGAGTTCATGACCACAGCGCGCTACCTGCGACGGGAGCTGCAGAAAGCGGAGATTAGCGGCGTGGAGGAGATTGACAGCGCCAGCAAGATCGAGCGCGGGGACGCGATCCAGCGGTTCGCGCCGTATTACAACGGGTCGAGCAGCGGCGAGCTGACGGCCAAGGGCCACAAGGAAACGCGCATCTTGATTTCGACTGATGTGCTATCGGAAGGCCTGAACCTTCAGGACGCCACCCGGCTAATCAACTACGACCTGCACTGGAACCCGGTGCGGTTGATGCAGAGGATCGGCCGTGTGGACCGGAGGCTGAATCCCTCGGCGGAGGCGAAGATGGTGGCGGACCATCCGGAACTGGCGCCGCTGCGGGGCAAGGTGATCTACTGGAACTTCCTGCCACCGGAGGACCTGGACGACCTGCTGCGGCTGTACAACCGCGTGTCGAGCAAGACGCTGCGCATCTCGAAGGTGTTCGGCATCGAGGGTAAGAAGCTGCTCAAGCCGGAGGATGACTTCGACGCGCTGAAGGATTTCACGCATGCGTACCAGGGGGCGCTGACGCCGCTGGAGCAGATGCACCTGGAGTTCCAGAAGCTGCTGACGGACAGCCCGGGATTGCAGGACAGACTGAACAGCTTGCCCGGCCGGGTGTTTAGCGGGAGGGAGCATCCGAAGGCGGGCACCAAGGCGGTGTTCTTCTGTTACGCGCTGCCCGCAGAGGCCAAGGGGCAGATTGGGAAGGCAGAATGCAGAATGCAGAATGCAGAACGGCCGGAAGGGAAGGGGGAAAGTGAAGCGTCGGCGTGGACGACGGAGGCCGGGAGGGCAGCGTGGTACCTTTATGACCTCGCCAGCGGGAAGATTCTGGAGCGGGCGGAGGAGATAGTGGCCTTCGTGCGCAGCGGGCCGGAGACGGCGCGCCGCGTGGTGCTGCCGGAGGCGGAGCTGCGGGACGCGCGGTTGAAGGTCGAGAAACACATCAAGAACAGCTACCTGAAACAGGTCCAGGCGCCGGTTGGGGTGAAGCCCGTGCTGGAGTGCTGGATGGAACTCAACTGAGCTTATGATGACGCTGCGCCAGTTTGCGGCCGAGCCGGCCACGCTGCCGACCCGTACCGCCTGGTACCTGACCGACCTCGCGGAAGCCCGCGGCAAGCAGGAGCTGTTCACGCGGCAATCGCCGCAGAAGCTGGCCAGGCTCCGCGAGCACGCGCTGATCGAAAGCGCGGTGTCGTCCAACCGCATCGAAGGGGTGGAGGTGGATCAGTCCCGCGTGGGAACCCTGATTTTCGGCAAACCGGCCTTGCGCGACCGCGACGAAGAAGAGGTCCGAGGCTATCGGGACGCCCTGAGGCTCATCCATGAAACCGGCGCGAGGCTGGCGGTTAGCGAGGCCACCATCAAACGGCTTCATCAGTTGTGCCGCGGCCGGATCTGGGATGCCGGAGCGTACAAGGAAAAAGACGTGGACATCATCCAAACCTACGGCAATGGCCGCAGCCGTGTCCGCTTCAAAACGGTCCCGGCCCGGACGACGCCGGGGGCTATGGCCGAACTGATGGAGCTCTGGGAGCGCGGGCTACGCGAGAAATGGGTTCCGCCCCTGGTGCTGGCGGCCGCGTTGAACCTGGATTTTCTGTGCATTCACCCTTTCCGGGATGGCAACGGGCGAGTGTCCCGCTTGCTCTTGCTCCTGGCCAGCTACCACTGCGGGATCGAGGCGGGCCGCTACGTCAGCTTCGAACGGATCATCGAGCAAAATAAGGAGCGCTATTACGAGGTGCTGGAAACGAGTTCGCAGCGATGGCACGAGGGTAAGCACGATCCGTGGCCGGCGCTCAACTTCCTCCTTTTCATCCTGACCCAGGCCTGCAAGGAATTCGAGCAACGCATCGGGCAGCTCAGGTCGCCCCGCGGCGAAAAGACCGAGGCGGTGCTGGCCGCCGTCGAGCGCCAGGTCGGCGCCTTCCGCATCGCGGACCTCCAAACCGCCTGCCCGGGCGTCGGCGTGGACCTGATCCGCCAGGTTCTGGCCCGGCTGAAACGCGAGAAAAAAGTCACGCCGCTGAGCACCGGCCGCGCCGCCCGGTGGGAGAAAACCGGAAACTAGGTATTATCTGCCAAACTGCGTAATAAACTACGTATTGGAATCAAATCCCAATATGCCGACTAATCCTGAAATGCAGCTCGACCGGCTGCGGTCGCTCAAAACCCTGCCGCAGCTTATCGCCTGCCTCCGCGACGAGCTGGAATGGCCCGTCGGCGTCAACCCGGTCCTGATATGCTGGATGGAGCTGAACTGAACACCCACCCACCTATGCCCCCCACTGCCGACCGCCTCCCAAAGTAGCTCTCGTCGATGGACAAACGCTCCAATCCCCACAAACGCGGATGGCCATAATCCCTTTCCAGCCGCGCCTTGAGGATGTTCTTGACCGTGTCCCACCCCAGCCCCGTGACCGCGGCCAAGTCCGTGACCGTCATCATTCCCCGGAGGCTCTCAACGAAGGCTTGGAGCCGGTGCGTATACGAGGCATACGCCGGGGCAAAGGGGGGGAGACTTCGAACCTCTGCCCGCAGGCAAGGCACTGGCACTGGGGCACCTCTGTTACCAGCCACACCTGCTTGAACCCGATGGGCACCGTTTGCAACTCGCGGAAACGTCTGCCCTTGCGGCTCACGTGGCGGCTCCCGCACCTTGGACACACCAACAGCTCGTCCCGGACAACTAAAAGGAATTGGATCCCACCGTTCTCATAGAAGGTCCGCACGTAATCGTAACCCGCTCGCACTCCAAATGCATGATACAACAAGCTCTGACTCACTCAGCAACGTGCCACAGCTATCCTCAGACTAGAACTTTCCGGAAGAACCCCTTTTCCGGCGCTCCGGCTCCCAAGCTGGCCGCGCCAGTAGGCCTCGGCCGAGGCCGGCGACGTTCCGAGGCTTCCTCCGGCACGCGTTGCCCCGCGCCCCCTCCCAGACCCGGCCGTTCCCAGAGTCGGGCCGGCGGCCCTTGCTCTGACAGGCCGTGCGGTAGCCAGCGCCTAGACATCTCCGAGACAGTACCTGGCTTAATAGATTTTCTATTAAGCCAGGTACTGTCTTGTACGTGTCGGGTGCCTGTCCAGGCACTCCGGGACCTGTCCGGTGCCTAAATCAACCGAGGTGGGGTGGGGTGGGCGAGCCCGACTCCAGGCTTCCCTGCCAGGAGATTGCGTGCTCATCTGCAAGTGCGTAAGCCTTAGTGATTTACGCCTTAACTAAGCGCCATTCGGCAAGCCGAAGGGGCCGGCGATTACGATCCAGCCGGCTGGTGCTTGGGAAGCGAGGGATTCCGGCAAGAACTGTTGGCCCAGGTGAGCGAGCGAGCCAGCCCGGAGCATACGGGGGAGGAGATCCAACAGGCCCCGCTGCTGCCGGCCACAGCCTGACGTTGCACGATGGACCACCCTCCCCGCGGGGGAAGCCCGGCGGCAAGTGTTGATCTTCTGTCCTACTTCGAAGCGACGGAGAATGATCCGGCGGGAAGGCGTGTTCCGGGATGATGGCCGCAGCGGCTTTCAGGATGTCAGCTTTCAGCGTTTCAGCGTTTGCCTTTTGATTTCTGCTTTCCGTTTTCCCCATTTCAGCTTTTGCCGTAGTCAGTGGTCTCTTTGCCGCTTTCAGCATTTCAGTGTTTCAGCTTTTCAGCGTTTGCCTTGTCCTTTCTGCTTTCCCCATTTCAGCTTTTTCCCACAGCCAGCGGTGCGTAGCAGCACACCGGCGGCGTCATTGTGATTTTGACACATTGGCGTGTGTCGCCGTATAGTTTCGATATGCCGACCAACTTGAAACTGGACGATAAACTGATCGAGGCAACCGTAACGCTGGGGAACTTCAAGTCCAAACAGGAAGCCGTGAATACCGCTCTGGCGGAGTTTGTCTCCCGCCGGCAGCGGCTGCGTATTCTCGACCTGGCCGGGAAGATCGCTTTTGACCCGAAGTGGGATTACAAGAAGATGCGCCGCAGCCGCCGCAGCCATTCATGAATGTGATCGTTGACACCTGCGTCTGGTCTCGCCTTGGCCGACGAGGCCTGCAAAGTGCCGGGACGGACCTGCTGATATGCGCCGTCGCGACCCGGCACGGCCTGAAGATTTTCACGACCGATACAGATTTCGTCGCTTACGCCGAACACATCCCGATCAAGCTTCACCTGCCGCGTGGGGTTGCTCTGAGATGAACCCGCCAGGCACCGCGCCTTTGTTTCCGGGGCCGCACGGACCTTGATTTCTGCTTTCTGCTATTGCGGTCTCCGGCTCCAGTGCGCTCCTGCGACCTGAGTGCGGCGCCGCCAGACCAACCTCCGGTTTGACCCCGCTCACGAGTCGAGCCAGGCGTCGCACACGGACACCAGCGGGTCGAGCAGCATGTCGAGCACGACTTACAACAAGGAGGACACGCGGCGGATCATCTCGCCTGTTGCTCGGGCGATGCTGGCGAGGTTTTTCATTCGGCTGGGACCGATGTCGGGTCTCGTTTCGCAGCCTGCTCAATGATCACGCAAAATTCGTCCTGTGTCACCGGCATGACAGCGAGACGTGGCTGGCGGACTAACGCAAGCGCGACCAGGCGGGCGTCGGCTTTGATTTCGTGCAAGGGCACGGGACGCTCCAACGTCTTCACCGGTGCGAAATCGCAAGTGAGCCAGTGCGGGTCATTGCTAGTAGGGTCGGGGTAGGCTTCTCTTCGCACTTGCATGACGCCCATGACGGCAAGCCCTTGCTGGCTGTGGTAAAAGAGCACCGCATCGCCAAGCCGCATTTGGGAAAGATGCTTGCGGGCCGCTGGGCTGCGGACGCCGCGCAGGGTGAACGTGCCGCGCTTGACGACTTCTGTCCAGGGCGTGCGGAACGGCGCAAATTTGACCAGCCAAAACTTAAAATTAGGGCTTGCGGTCACAGCCAATTCCGGCGATAGTGGGGCAACTCAATCACCATGTGTGATAGGAGCTCGGGCCTCGGTTCGCCGAGGCCTGCATCATTTTCGGCGACGGTCATAACGGCTTTGGAGGTCGCGCCGCTTGCCTTCAAAATCCAAAAGAAACGATGTGACGAGCATGAACACGTCGCCCTTGTCTTTCTTCTGCCGCTCAAGAACCACCACGTAATCGTGATCCTTCAGCCAGACATACGTTCGCACCACCGTTCCCCATCGGGTGGCCTCGTCGAAATCCCATGCCAGCATCTCGACGGCGGTTTCGTGTTCGATGATCGGTTTTGCCCACGGCAATCTTCCGGCGCGATCCAACTCCGGGAGACGCTCCTTTTCATTCCGCCGCGTCTGCCGGTTGTAAACCATCTGGTCGCGCGTGACCAGATGCCAGAAGCCTTCCTCTTTCCCATCGCCGTCGGGAAGAACGCGTCGGTCGTGCCAAACGGGGAACGTGCGAAAGCGTGGCCAGCGATTCTTGAAGTCTCGCGTGAAAATGATGTGGAGCGCGCCGACAAATGTTCGCCAATCACCGCCGAAAGGAATGAACGGCGGCAACCAGGCGGGCGGCGCTGGTGGTTGTGGAGGCATCGCAGCCGGTGTCATAGCAGCAGTCCATCCACGGATTCGATAGAGAGCTTTTCAACGCCTGCCGGGCTGTTCGCCGTGAGCTTCTGATTCAACTTCTCTTCCAGCAAGCGGACCAAAGCGCGCTTGGCCGGACTGCCATTCCCATCCGCCGGGCGTCGAGCAAAACCGACCGCGCCCAAGAGCAAGTCGGTCACTTGCAGCAAACGAATTTCGTGGCTGCGCACGTGTTGGAGTTTGGGGCGCTCTTCCTTTTTGAGCGAGGGATAGTTCATGTCGAGCCAGCGCGTGAGTTCGTCGAGCTTCTCGCGTCCGCGCGTGTCCTTGATGTCGAGGAACGCGCGATAGCTGTTGCCGGGGACAATCGTGTTCTTCAGCAGTTCGTAGTAGAGCGAGTAGTAAATGTCTTCCCGCTTCTCCTTGGGCACGCGCGTGAAAACCTGCTGCTTGTCCGGCAACACGAGGGCGCGGAAGGAAACGTCCTCGTTGGCGATGAACCATTCCAGCACAGCGCGGTAGAAATCCAGTTTGCCGGGGCTGACTTTGGTCCACTTGGCCTCGAAATGTTTGGGCAGGCCGTGCTGCGTCCAGAGCGCCGTGAGTTCGGCGTTGAGGGCGTGGGCGCGTCCGGCAGGACATTCGAGCAGGCCGAGCAGCAGCGACGGCTCGCGGTCTTGCGGCAGGTGGCGGCTTTCATCGCAATACAGGTGCAACGTGGGCCGGGCGATGAGTTGTTCCTCGGTCGTGCCGCGTTTGGCGGCGAGGTTGCGGCGCTGGGCATCCGCAAGCGTCTTGTAACGCCGCGCATACCAGTCTTCCACCTCCCGAATGTCCGCCTCGTTCAGCCCGTAGGCTTCATACACCAGCCGGTCTATTTCTAACTGCTCGTTCGAGGCGTAGTCGTAACGGGGATTGGTGTGCTGTTGTTGAACAATCGAGTGAACAAATTCCGCAATGCGGCCACGAACAAGTTGCGACACGGGCAAAGGCAGCGGCTTCATTCCCTCGACTTGGGTGTGGACTGTCGAGTTAACGAAATTCTTGATGAGATATCTCGTGAGCCGCGAGGCGAGGAAACCGCACAACTGCTCTGAATCTGTAGGCGAAAACAGAGTCATTCCCATTACGTCAAACGTGCCGCCGCTGCTGAGGCGAAATGTCGGAGCGTAGAAGCCGGTGTCAGAGAATGTGATCCCGATTTTGAAATAATACTCCTGATTCCTGAACAAGCCGGCGACCGTCGTTTCAAAGTGAGCTTTGCCGGACGGGATGGCCTTCCGTTTACGTCTGTAAACATCCGCAATCGTCAGCGTTTCAATGGCTCGAACCGCTTCCTCGCTCCAGTCAATGAAGTAGTTTGTTGGAACGTAGTAATTCGGCATCCAGCCTTCTCCGCTGTCTGATTCGCCGCCCTTGTCGTAGGGGACGATATACCGCCCGCCAAAGTAACGGTTCGACCTCCGGTCCTCTTTCGAGATGCCTCGTTCGACGACCGCTTGCCGCAATGTTTCGTCCTCGCGAATGTGTCCAAGATCAGCTTCAGTCAGCAGAAACTGTTGAAAGTCACGAATGGAGCGGTATGAGCCCCGCGCGTCAGGATTTTGAAAAAGGTAAGCCTCATTGTCGCCAGTTTGCAGTCCTACTTTTACGTCTGCGAAATCGGCAAGCTTTGTAAGTGGCACGGTCGTCCCACTTAGCTGCACGCTTCGAAGCGCAACGGTCTTGCCGCCGATGCTCTCTTGCCGGACTTGGCCGGTGGTGTCGTTCATCAGCGCGAAGAGCTTCGGTGATGCGATGAAGAATGGGATATTGGAGTCCGTCGTGATGAGGGACTGGCGGTAGTGATAGATGGCGTAGGTCTGGTTGGCGACGTTTTGACGGCGGGCGAAACCTTCCGTCTGATATAGCAGATGAAGAAATCGTTCGTGTTGATCCCAAATGGAGACGTTGGTGAGGTCGGCCATCTGGCAGATGTGATCTGGCGTGGCCGCACTGCGCTGGCAGAGGATCACAGAACAATTAACCGTTGCTTTGAACGTGTCTCCCGACACACGGATCATCTTGTGGACACGGTGTTCAAGCATCTGGCCACGCAACTGCCGGTGCGACCTAATCGTCATGAAGGTTTCGCTGACGATGTAGGTTAAGACGCCACTATCTGCGAGCGGGCTTGGGCGTTGGCGCGAACCGAGAAAACGGGCGACGAACGCGCCGTAAGGATCGTTCGAACCAAGACCTAGAGCGGACTGGACTTCCTCTGGAATCTCTTTGCCCCCGTAAGGTGGATTGCCAATGACAATGTGGAACGGGGATGGATTGCGCGCTCCCTCATCGCCCACCAGTTCAGGAAAAAACGTTTCCACGTTGAAGAACGGGGCGGGAAGCGTCGCGTGCTTGAACCACTCGGCAATCCAGAGCGCATCCTGCTCTTCGCGCTGCCGGTTGTCGCGCGGGACGACGCCCCGTGTCTGCTGCGCGAAGCCGGGATAAAGCGTGGCGAGTTCGCGCCCGATCTGCGCGGCGATCTGGTCGCGGCGTTCGTGGGTGGTCTGCGGCTGGTAGTATTCCTCACGCGCGTTGCGGAGGTTTTGCAGCACTGGGCCAGAAAGGAGGCCGTGCTCGGAATCGCGGAGCGTGTTGCAGCAGATCAGATTGGTTTCGAGATTCGGGAGCGCCTGAAGGCCGTAGTTGTGTGCGCGGTCTTCGGGCCGCACGTCCTGTTCGATGACGAGCGTCAGGAAAAAGCGGAGCTTGGCGATGAGTGACGCCAGCGGCTGGATGTCGAGGCCGTAGAGATTTTTCTGAATGAGGCCGAGTTTGCGGAGGTAATTGTAGCTCTTGCCTTCCATGCCGCGCGCGGCGTCGGCGCGGACGGCCGTGGGAAGGCGCGCGAGCAACCGTTGTTTCCAACGCTCGTTGTCCTTGTCCACGCGGGCGAGCAGTTCGACCATGCGATGCAACATGCCCATGGGAAACGCGCCTGACCCGCACGCGGGGTCAAGCACGCGGACGGAATCCAACGCGTCCACGACGCGGTCGGCGATAGGCGAGAAATCCGCGTCGTCGGGCGCTTCGTAACAGAGGCGGGAAAGCAGTTGGATGTCTTCGCGGGTCGCGCCGCCTTGCTCGAACCGCGTGCGCAGATGCAGGTGCAACGCCTCGTTGACCATGTAATCCACGATGCGGCGCGGCGTGTAGTAAGAGCCGGAGGCTTTACGGGCGCTCTCGGCAGCGGCTTCGTCGTCGGGGTCAATTTCGGCGAGCAGGTTTTCAAAGACGAGGCCGAGCAATTCAGGATCGAGCGCAACGTCTTCTTCAAGCGGCGTATTCTCGGCGACGGTGAAACGGTAGCGGTCGAAGATGCGATTCAAGCCGGCGACTGCGCGCTGGTTCTGACGCCTCCCCGTGCCGGCGGCGACGGTAAAGCCGTCTTCGCGCCGGGCGTAGAATAATTTGTTGGGGATGCGGAAGGCACCGTCCTCGATGGTGTCCGATGCGTTGTCCTCGGCGAGTTTATCGAAGAGTCCGCCGTTGAGATACGGGATGCGGTCAAAGAGGTCGTAGTTGAAATTCTCCGGGAGATGATTTTTGCCGAGATAGGCCAGCCGCTTCAATTCGACTGTGTTGACGGTGCGGTCGGATGCGGCTTCAGGGCCGGACTTGCGCCGCTGATTCATCGGCTGGTTCAACGCTTGAAAGAAGATATTTTGGAGGATGCCGCGATAGTAGTGGTTGCCCTCCAGAAATCGCTGGTCACCTGCGCCTTTGGTCAGCACACGCTGACGGTCGGCCACATCGTAAAGTTCCAACAGCTCCGCCGGAACGAGCCGCATCTCTTTGAGAAACCACGCGAACAGGAGCCGGCAAACAAGGCGCACCGTGAATTCCTGCGTGGCGCGGGCGCGGGCCTTGGGATTGTCGTCCGTGTGGTCTGGCAGGCGAGCAAGTTTGATTTCGGTGATGGCCCAGGTGAACCAATCCGCGAGCTCGCGATAGAAGCGCTGGTTGAGTTCCTGCGTGGAAAGGATTTTCTGCCAGGCGTCGTCGAGCTGGCCGAAGTTACGAATCGCGCCGGATTCCTCGGGCAGCCGATGCAACGAAAAACGTTCAAGCAGATCCAGATGGGCGCGGTGCGGCTGGCGGCAATCGATGTCGCGGATGAGCGAGACGCGGGTGAGCACGTCGCGCGTACCGTCCTTCATGTTCTTCCGGCGGTTAATGATGGCAAGCGAAACGGACACGCCGTGTCTGAACAGAACCAGCACTGGCATCGGGACAAGCCTATTCAATGCGCGTGTGATAGTGGAAAGCTCGGTGCGCGTCGGCGGGCCACCTGTAGGCGCGGGCGACAAATCCACGGCAAAAAACACGTAGGACTTAATGACCTTCGCGTCGAATGGGCCGTGGTCGTCCAGCAGCAATCCCTGATCGCTATTGCCCGCTAGTTCGGAGTCGGTGAGTTGAAACAGGAAATCAATCGAACGCCAACGGGAGAGCTGGGCGTTTTGTTCCGTGAGAAGGCCGGTCGGATCGAGGAGTTGGCGCAGTTCGGCGAGAGAATGAACCGCCAACGTGCGGCGGCTGCGGTAGCCCAAGGTTTCAAAGAGGGAGCGCGCGTTGGTTTCGAGCGCACCTTGGGCGATTGCCGCCAAGCATTGGATAATCTCCGCTCTGAGTTCCGTGGGGTTGGGTGGCATTTAATTAGGCGGGCGGCCGAATCACGAGCCACGTGACCAGCTCGAAGTCGGCGGTCTCGTTGGCTTGAGGTTGTTGTTCGGGGATGACGAAATCGCGACTCGAGTGCAGGCCGGCAGCGACGCGCTTTTGGAAGGTGCGGGCGATGGAATCCACGGCGGTGGCCAGCAGTTCGTTGTAGAGCGACATGTCGGCGCCGTTGTTGGTTTCGGCGTCAAAGAGCTGGCAGAGCTGTTCGTGAGCCTGGGTCTTGCCGGCGCACAGCAGGCGGTAGATTTCCAGAATCTGTTTGGGCTGGGCGAAGGTGAAGCGGACGTTGCCGTCGTCCCGGGCGTAAACAAGATAGTAGGGCTGTAGGGGGTTGACTTCGGAGTGCGGAGTGCGGAGTGCGGAGTGCGGAGTGGTATTTTGACGGAAGCACCAGATGACGCCGGGGGCGATGATCTGGTGCTCCGGGTGCGGGGGCACCACCGCGTAGAGGCCGAGCGGAGCGGCCTCCAGAAGTTGGCGGTTGGCCTCCTTGCTCAGGTAGCGCGAGGGGGCGAAGAGGGAGAGTTTGTAGTCGCCAATCTCGTCGTTGAGGCGGTCGTAGGAGAAGAAGCGGCGCTGGAGGTCAATGTCGGAGAAAATGGACTCGGGTTTGCGGCGCTCCGGGAAGCCGCCCAGGGCGGCGATGCTGCTTTTGTAGTAGCGCAGGATGTGTTTGCGCGAGCGGGCAATGGTCAGCTCGTCCAGCAGCTTGAAAAACGCGGAGCTGAGTTTTTCAAGCAGGTCTTTGGTTTGGCGTTCGCCGGACTTCTTTTTGGCCCAGAGGGAGAAGGTCTTTTGGGCGACCGCCAGCGCCTCTTTGAGGCTGGGGATGCCAATGGAATCCTTGAAGGCGTGGTCGTTGTTTTCGGTGAGGAAGTAAATCTGGTTGCGGAGATCGCGCAGGTCGTTGTTGACCGGGGTGGCGGAGAGCAGGAGAACCTTGGTCTTGACGCCGGCTTTGATGATGTCGTCCATGAGCCGCTGGTAGCGGCTCTTCCGGATGAGGTTGCCGTCTTCGTCGCGGCGGCCGGGGGTGTTGTTGCGGAAGTTGTGCGACTCGTCTATGACGACGAGGTCGAAGTTGCCCCAGTTGAACGTGGCGAGGTCCAGGTCTCCGGACTTGCCGCCGTCGCGGCTCAGGTCGGTGTGGGAAAGGACATCGTACCGGAAGCGGTCGCCAATGAAGGGATTGAGGGCGTCGTTGTGGCGATAGACGGTCCAGTTCTCGCGGAGCTTCTTCGGGCAGAGGACCAGCGCGCGCTCGTTCTTGAGCTCGAAGTACTTGATTACGGCCAGCGCCTCGAAGGTCTTGCCGAGGCCGACGCTGTCGGCGAGGATGCAGCCGTTGTGCTTTAGAATCTTGTTGATGGCGCCTTTGACGCCGTCGCGCTGGAACTCGAACAGGGCCTGCCAAATGCCCGTGTCCACGATCTTGATGTTCTGGTCGAGGAGCCCGCCCTTTTCCTGGTCGGCCAGGAAGTTCTCGAAAACGTGGAAGAGGGTTTTATAGTAGATGAACTCCGGGGCGTGGTTCTGGTAAAGCTGGTCGAGGTAGAGGAGAACTTCCTGCTTTACGTCGGCGACCAGGTCGGGCTCGTTCCAAAGCTCGTCGAACCAGGCTTTCAGGTCGCGCCGGTCGCGGGTGCTGTCCACCTCCAGGTTCAATTCGATGTTGTTGTTGCCGGCGCCAAGGCCGAGACCCCGCACGGTGAAATTGGAGCTGCCCAGGATGGCTTCCTCCACGCCTGCGTTGGCGATGTGGTACATCTTGCCGTGGAGGAGCTGGGCGTGGCGGACGGAGCGGATTTCCACCTTCTCGCGAATCCACTCGGCGCATTCGCGGGCGACGCGCTTCTGTTGCAGGCGGTTGGCAAGCTGGAGGCCGTGGCCGTCCAGGATGAACGCCTTCTTCTCGGTCTTGTCCGGGTCGAGGGATGCGATGAATCGGGGTTCCCCAAAGAGGAAATCGAGATGCTCGATCCGGTCGAGGTGGTCCTTCAGGGCCTCGTAGGCGTAGATAGTGAAATAGGCGGAGACAACCGAGAGGCGCGAGCCGTCCCGGATTTTGGCCTTCAAGAAGTCGGCGACGAGGCCGCGGCGATGATTGTCCCTGATGCCTGAATTGCTTGCTGCACCTGGCATACGCCGGGCGAGTGTGCATCAACGTGCGCCAGGGTGCAATTAGTTTGATCTGCGTGCCGGGTGCCGCGGTAGGGGGTGGCGGGGGTAGCCTCGGCACAGGCCGGTTTCTTCAGCTACGAGCCGCCGAGCCACGTGGAATGGGAGGTTCAGAGTCTTGAGTCTAAAGTCTCTAGTCTGAAGTCTAAAGTCGGGGAGGGGGAAACGCTGAAAAGCAGTGGCTGGAGGTCAGAAGTCAGAGGTCAGAGGACAGGAGGCGGAGGCCGAAGTCCGAGGTGCGACGAGCGAAGGGAAGCCGGATGGGTGGATGGTCTTGCCGGAGGCGGAACGAAGGGTGCTGGTGCTCGATGCCACGCCGGAACAGGTTGCCTCGGCTGCTACGCACAATCTTCGGACCACCCAAACCGATCCTGCTACCGGAAGCGCGGCTTCCGGAAACCGGAAGTTCCACTTCCGGCCATAAGGGTGACAACTGTTATGAATACGAACCCAACACGGAATATGACGTTATCATTGACACCTTTCAGGTTCAGCCGTTCGCCAGCCAGGCATTCTCATGCTCGGGGCGTGTGCCCGGTTGGAGGACCAGCCGGGCGTTGACCAGATTGCGGGTTGGCAAATAGTTACGATCAATCCGGCCTTCGAGAGTCATCGCCAAGTCCAGCGCCCAGACGGGATTGCCGATCTGCCAGGAATGACACCAGGTGCCCGTCTTACGGGGTTGATCCGCAGGGTTTAGCGCCGTGAAGTACGCAGAGCAGTCCACGTTGACAACCAGGCGGTTGGCGCCGGCGGCGATGCCAATGCGGCCGGCGCGCGGGCTGGTGCCGAAGCGCTTGGCGTTCGAGACCGCCAGCACGTAGTCGTAACCGTTCTGGTAGTTGGTGAGCCGGTCAATGCGGTCAAAGATGGGGCCCGTTTCCCAGCCCGCGGCTGAGACGTCGCCGGAAATGAAGGCGACCTGGGCCACGCCCCAGGACTTGTCGGTGAACAGTTCGCCGTCATTGTTGGCCAGTTCAAAGGCCTTGGCGATGACATAGGCGCCCGTGGAGTGGCCGAGGAGGTGGACGTTCGTCTTGCAGCCCTTGGCCTGGCCACGGGCCAACACCCGGATGCCCGCATCCACCAGACGCAGGGCGGTGGCGGCGGCGTCCTGGCGGTCCTCGAGGTAGTTGAGCGTCGAATCGGCGCTGGGCCAATCGAACGCGGCCACGATGCCGTTCCATCCCGCGGCCGTCAGGTCTTCCTGGAGCCAGCGCGTGCGTGTCGGTGTCAGTTCTCACTTTTGACACTTTCCAGCAACGGACGAAGGGGCAAACGCTGAAAAGCTGAAAACTGAAAAGCTGAAATGGGAAGGCAGAAAGCAGAAACCACAAGGCAGAAGCTGAAATACTGAAACGCTGAAATGCTGAAAGCGGAAACCCGGACCAAGAAGCCTCTGGCGTTGCCGGTCGGGACATGGCTGAGTTGGAGGGGCTTGCACAAGGGCACGTCCGGCGGTAGTCTTTGGGGATGATTCAAGCGGCTGAAGTCGAGCAGATGAGTCTTGAGGAACGGCTCCAGGCGATGGAATTGCTGTGGGCCTCGCTGGTGCGCACGCCGGACGCCGTGGCGTCCCCCGAGTGGCATGAACCGGTCGTGGCGACTCGGCTCGCCAAGGTTGAGCGGGGAGAGGGCGAGTTCCTGACCATCCCGCAATTGAAAGAACGGCTGCAAAAACCAGCGCCATGAGGCGAGTGGTCGTCTTGGCGGAGGCAGCCGAAGACCTTGAAGAGGCGCGAAGATTCTACAACACACAGGAGGAGGGTGTTGGCGATTACTGTGTCACTTCGCTGCTAGCGGACATCGAAAGCCTGGCGTTGTACCACGGAGTCCACCGGCGGCAGTATAGCTGTTTGCGAATGCTGGCCAATCGGTTCCCTTTTGGCATCTACTATGTGGAAGCGGAGCATGAGACCCGAGTCGTCGCCGTCCTTGACCTCCGGCGCAATCCCAGTTGGATTCGTGGCCAGATGAAACGGAGACAGTAGTTTGATTTGTTAAGTCCTTTCCTCTGACCGTAGTTCGTGCCGAAACCAAAAGGCAAACGCTGAAACGCTGAGATGCTGAAAGGGAAGCGGAATCTAAAGTCCAGAGTCTCAAGTCTAAAGTCGGAGGGCCGGGATGCTGAAAGGGCAGACGGGGCTACGGACCAGGGGACAAATGCTGAAAGGGGGAAAGCAGTGGCCGGAGGTCAGAAGTCAGAGGTCAGAGGACAGGAGGCGGAGGCGGAACATCCAACATCCAACAGCCGACAGGGAAAAAGCTGAAATCCTGAAACGCTGAAATGCTGAAATGGGAAGGAAAGTCTAAAGCCTAAAGTCTCAAGTCTAAAGTCGGGGAGGGCGGGAAGGGGCAGAGCTGAAATGCGGAAATTGGGAAAGCAGAAAGCAGACACGAATGGCACGGATTTCCACGGAGGGATTGGTCCGCCAATGCCGCGAAGGGACGCGAACTCGCAACTACAGATGGAGACGACTGGCCGTCAGAGCGGCAGGTTTTGGTAGGTTGGCTCAGGCGGCCCGGTGGGCGGGCGCTTCGGCGGGCAGGTCGAGGAAGAGTTGCAGGAAGTAGAAGTCATGGACCTTGGCCGGGAAGGAGGCGCGTAGCGCGGGTTTTCCGAAGATGTGTCTGAATGTCATACAACAATGCTAACATCTGGGAAATAGGTATGTTGTGAAAGTTCCAGCCTGTTTGGGCATCCAGGCTGCCCAAATTGGGCACCCACAGTGCCCACCAAAGGGGTGATATGAAAACAAATCAATCACCTGTAGTTCACAGTCGCCCCGGCGGACGCCAATATGTCCTGCGCCGGGGACTGGGGTTTTGGGGCCTCACCTTCAAGGGCGAGCACGCCATCTTCAAACACGAGCTGGGCGTGCTGTATGTCGCGTAGCAGTCAGAAAACGCTGAAAACTATGCTGAAAGGTGAAAGCCGCAGGGGGCGGGGAATGGCTGCGAATCGTCCATGCGGGGCAGCCCCTGCGGGGAAGTCGGAAGTCCGAGGTGCGACGAGCGAAGGGAAGCCGGATGGGTGGATGGCCTTGCCGGAGGCGGAACGGAGGGTGCTGGTGCTCGATGCCACGCCGGAACTGGATGCCTCGGCTGCTACGCACAATCTTCGGACCACCCAAGCCAATGCTGCCGCCGGAAGCGCGGCTTCCGGAAACCGGAAGTTCCACTTCCGGCCATAAGGGTGACAACTGTTATGAATACGAACCCAATTGCGACGGACCGTAGTGACCCGGATGGATGCCAATATGCGCTGCGCCGAGAAGGCCGAAGTCGGAAGTCCGAAGTCCGAAGTTCGAAGTCCGAAGGCCGAGAACGGAAGTCGCAGCGCAGCGCTAGAACCCGGCCCAGTAGCCCAACTCCCGCAGGGACACGTAATCCTTGGGGCGCTCGTTCGTCGCCCGGCCAAGGATAACGTGGTCGAGCACCTCGATCTTCAGCAGTTGGCCGGCGCGGATCAGATCGCGCGTCACCTTGATGTCGGCTTCCGAGGGGGTGGGGTCGCCGCTCGGGTGATTGTGCACCAGGACGATGGCGGCGGCGCTGGCGGCGATGGCGGGGCGAAATACCTCCCGCGGATGCACGAGGATGGTATCGAGGGTGCCGTCCGAAATCTTCACGGCGTCTGCAATGAGGCGGCGGCGGGTATTCAGCAGGAGCACTTGGAAGACCTCGGCCTTAAGCAGGCGAGTGGCCTCGCGCATGAGGTTGGCCACTGCGTCGGGGGTATCGAGCACGGGCGACTCCCCCTGCACTTCCTTGACGAGCCGGCGTGCCAGGGCGAACGCCGCCACGAGCGTGACCGCCTTATCAGGCCCGATGCCGCGCTCCTCCGCCAGTTCCTGCCACGTCGCCCTGGCGAGGGCATTCAACGAGCCATAGCGATGGACGACTTGCTTGCCGACCTCCACCACGTTAGTTCCCTTGAATCCGGTGCGGAGGAGAATGGCCACCAATTCGCCGGGGCTGAGCTGATCGGGGCCGTTTTCCCTGAGCCGCTCACGCGGCCGTTCACTAAGAGGCTGGTCCTTGAGCTTGATACCGGTCATGGCTTTACACTATCGGGGGGCCGGGTCAGACCGCCAGACAAAACCCTCACCCGCGCGATGACTCGGTCGGGGCCGGCCAGCATTCCGGCAAAGTACCAATTGACTTGAGGGGTGAGAATGAGGGAAGGTGATGCCCCGTTATGGACCCTATCCGACGCGCACTACTTTCGGTCTCCGATAAGACCGGCCTCATCCCCCTCGCCCGGACGCTGGCAGCAGCAGGAGTGGAACTGATCTCCACGGGTGGCACTGCCAAGGCGCTGCGGGAAGCTGGGCTGAAGGTCACCGACCTGAGCGCCTACACCGGCTTTCCGGAATTGCTGGATGGCCGGGTGAAAACCCTGCACCCGAAGGTTCACGGCGGATTGCTCTACCTTCGCGGGAACGAAAGCCATGAGGCGGCGGCCAAGGCCCACGGCATCGCTCCGATTGACCTTGTCGTGGTAAATCTATATCCGTTCGAGCAGACGGTGGCGCGGCCCGGCGCGACCTTGCACGACGCCATTGAAAACATTGACATTGGCGGTCCCTCGATGCTGCGCAGCGCCGCGAAGAACCATGAGAGCGTTACCGTGGTGGTGGATCCGGCGGATTACGAAGCGGTAGCCAAGCAGATCGCGGAGGCCGGCCATACGACGCTGGATCTGCGACGGAACCTGGCAGCCAAGGTCTTCGCCCGCACCGCGGCCTACGACGGAGCGATCGCCTCGTATCTTGACCAGGCATTCCAAGAGCGGGTACCCGCAGCCCCGCCCGGTTCGCTGCAGATGCAGGTGCCGCTGGCACAGCCTTTGCGCTATGGGGAGAACCCACACCAGAAAGCAGCACTCTATGGCCGGTTCGCTGAGTACTTTCAGCAACTACACGGCAAGGAACTCTCCTATAACAACATCCTGGACCTCACGGCCGCAGCGGCCTTGATCGCAGAGTTCTCGGACGATCCGCCAACGCTCGCTATCCTGAAGCACACCAATCCGTGCGGTGTCGGCCAAGGCGAGGAATTGCGGGAGGCCTGGGACAAGGCGCTTGCCACTGATCGCCAAGCCCCCTTTGGGGGAATCATCGTGGTGAACCGCGTCCTGGATCTGCCCTGTGCCGCGGCCATTGCGGAGATCTTCAGCGAAGTGATCGTCGCGCCCGAATTCAGGCCTGAAGCTTTGGAGCTCCTGCAGCACAAGAAGAACCTGCGGCTGCTGAAGATGCTGAAGTCGCCGCTTGCGGCCCAGCCGTGGGATATGCGCAGCGTCGGCGCGGACTCATTCCTGTGGCAGGAGTGCGACCGGAAAGTCACAACGGCCGGCGAATTCAAGGTCGTCACCCGACGCCAGCCCGGCAACGCTGAGCTAAAAGCCATGCTGTTCGGTTGGCGGTTGGTGAAGCACGTGAAGTCCAACGCGATTGTGTATGCGGCCGCCGACCGGACGCTGGGCATAGGCGCGGGCCAGATGAGCCGGGTGGATGCAAGCCAGCTCGCGGTCTGGAAGGCCGGTCAGGCCGGCCTTTCGCTCAAAGGCAGCGTTGTTTGCAGCGACGCGTTCTTTCCGTTTCCGGATGGATTGATCAAGGCGGCGGACTCGGGCGCCACTGCGGCGATTCAACCAGGTGGCTCAGTGCGCGATGCGGAAGTAATCGCCGCCGCTGACGAGCGCAACATGGCTATGGTGTTTACGGGCGCGAGACACTTTCGGCACTAGGCCGCCCTTCGCCCGCCTCGATTAGGCAAATCACCAGATTCTCACCGGACCAGCCAGTAGATCAGAGCAACCTGGCCGAGGGAGATAACAGTAATCACAGCCCAAGTGAGGCCCTCACGGAAACGCAAGCCGACTTGGCGGGTTTCGGTGAGCCAGAACTGCATTTTCAGGGAGCCAATGCTGATGAGGTCGCCGTTCCGCAAGGCGGTTTGCTGCACCGGTTGACCATTGACCGCAGCCAGGGCGTTAGGTTGGGCGCTCAGGACGACACCGACGGCCGGGTCAAAGTCGAGACGCAGATGCTGATCCCAAATGCCTTGTTCCTCTGATTGCAGATCGGCGGAGGCGGAACGTCCGATCTTTACCGGAAAGCGGCGGGCAGTCCATGCGGTGCCTGCTTTCTGGCCGGACAGGACCTTAAGCTGGACCATTACCAGAACTTGCGGGGAACGTAAATCTTGTCGCCGGGAAAGATCTCAACGTCAAGGCTCGGTTCATCTATCGCCTTGACGCAATTGATCTTCAATTGGCGGCCATCCTGCCGGGCAAGCTTCACGCCTTTCTTCTTCGCGAAATCGGTGAATCCTCCGGCGGAGGCAATCGCCTTCAGGACGGTCGTTCTTTCGATGTAAACCTGTCGGGCGGGGGCTCTGACTTCTCCGTCCACGTAGTAGAAAAGCGACTGCTTCTCCCGTTTGACGGTGACGGTCATGTACTTGTAATAGCGCGGCACATAGCAAGCCCGAATCTCCTTTTCGAGTTCACCCGGCGTCTTTTCCACAAACGTGAAGGTTTGGTTCAACAGGAGCGTGACGGTGCCGTCTTCCTTAATCTTCACCTCAAACGGCGGGACCATGGTGGGCGTGTCCGCAAAAAGCACCGTCACGGAATCGCCCACGCGGAACACGTCGAATTGCGGGGTAGCCGGACTGACGGCGGCTCCTGTGGTTGCCCCGACCAACGCGGAGTCCTTTTTCGATGAATTCCCATGGCAGCCGACAAGGAAGATCCCAGCGGCCAGGAAAACACACACTGCGGCCAAACGGCCCAACCACGTACGCGACTTCAAGGTGCTCATTTCAACCCAGATCCCTCTTAATACTTCTGTTTGATATCGAGTTTCGTCTTGTCCTCGGACTTTGCGTCCGTCCGCGCAGCGGGCTCTGTTTCCTCGCTGCGGTAATAGTAATCATGGTAGTAGCCGCTATAGTAATAATAGCTCTCGTCCTGCGACATGTTGATGTTATTCAACACAATGCCGACGAGGTTGCCGCCGACTTTTTCAATCAACTGCTTGGCGCGGATGTTCATCGGCTGCGGATAGCGGCGGTACTGAATGACCTGCAAAGTCATGTCCACTTCGCTCGCCAGAATCGAGGCGTCACTGACCCCCATAATCGGCGGGGAATCAAAGAACACAAAATCGTAGCGCTGCTTCAGTTCACTGATCAGGTCTTTCATTTGGGCGGAACTCAGGATCCCCAATGAGCTGCTGGGCAATTTGCCGCTAGCCAGGAAATCCAGCGTGGGCAGGCTGCTGGTTTGAATGACTTCTTCCAGCGTATTCTGCTTCAAGAGATAGTTCGTAAGCCCGATGTTGTTGGTGATCTTGAGCATCTTGTGCAAGGTGGGCCGACGAAGGTCGGAATCCACCATCAGGATGCGCTGCCCGCTTTGGGCGAACACAGCGGCGAGATTAAAGACGGTGGTGGATTTGCCCTCGCCGGCACCGGCGCTGACGACGGCAACGGTGTTCAACTTGTCGTCTTTACGCGAGAACAGAAGATTGGTACGCAGCACGCGGTAAGCCTCAGCGTGTGGGCTTTCCGTCCCCTCGTCCATTAACAAACCGACATTCTGCGGAATGACGCCCAGCACAGGACATTGAAGCGAGCGTTCCACGTCGTCAATGGTCTTTACGCTGGTATCAAGGTACTCGATAAAGAAAGCCAGCCCAATCCCGACCACCAGCCCGATGATAATGCCCAGAGCGATGTTGAGCGGCTTGTTGGGGCGCACGGGCCTCAAACCGGGCTTGGCCGTGTCCACGATTCTGACCATCGTGGTCTTGGGCAAAGCAACGTCAATCTGCTCGCTGGCGATCTTCATATCGAGGATTGTGCGGAACCGTTGGAGCTCTTCCAGAGTGCGCTTAGCCTGGAAATAGGGCCGACTTTGCGTCGCGGTCGCGATATCGTTCGAGGTAGCCTTTGCAACCTCCAATTCCAAATCTGCGAGGCTCTTCTTTAGCGCCGTCACCCGCGCATCGAGACCGTCCATGATGCCATCCACACGCTTCGTGATCTTGGTGCGCAAGTCGTCCACGCTGGCCTTGCACTTGAGGACTTCGGCGTGTTCCGGCCCATACTCCTTCTGCACCACCACCACCCTTTGCTCAGCCATCACCAACTGCTCGAGCAAAGTGTTGAGTATGCCGTCTGGAGAGGCCGTGGAAATCACTTGCGCCACGGCCTCCGGCGTAAGTTCTTTCTTGAGATCCTTCAAGCGATTCAAGAGGGTTTCCTGCATGGCATACCCGGTTTTGGTTTCAATACGCATGCCTTCAAGCTTGCGCAAGGTCTCACCCGTCATGAGTGGGGCGGGCCCATCCCCAGCGGCTGCCGCGTCCGAGATGTTCAACTCCTTCCGCAGGCGATCCACGTTGGTCTGCGCCGCACGGACCTTTTCCTCCTGAGCCTGAAACCGCTCTTCCAACGCCTTGATTCCACCCTGGCTCAGCTCCTTGCGTTCCTCCAGACGGTGCTTCTTGTACACTTCGGCAATCGTGTTGGCGATTTTGGCAGCCTCGTCAGGTTTCTCGCTGAATACGCGAATCTCGATCAGGCTGGTGTTGCGCACGGGGCGGAGGTCAAGCCGGCCCTTCAGCATGGCAATCGTCTCCGGCGTTTTGAGAAGGTCCCCGCCAGCATATTTCTTACCCCATTCCCGGTTCAGGTCGAGGTCCTCGACCACTTTCCCGAGGATGAGTTCGGACTGAATCAGTTCGAATTCGGTCTGGATGAAGTAGGGGTCGTAACCGCCCATGCCGCCGCGCTCCATAAAGCCGGTGATGTCCGACTGGTCGCGTTCGATCTTAATGCGAGTCGTGCTGGAGAAAGACTCCGGCAAAATGAATGTCACCAGCGTGGCGGTTATGACGACGAGCAAAAAGACGGCAAGAATGACGGTTTTCCGAAGGCGGATAATGCGCCAATAATCCAGGAAATGCAGTTTGGTTTCCTGGGTCGGCGATGCTTTCAGTGGGTCCATAGATCAAACAAAAAGGGGGGCCGGTGCTGACAGCCCAGCCCCCCGTCAAAACTCTAAACTCGATTAATAGCTGGCGGTGACACCGATGTAAACTCGGTTTCGGTCGTAATTCTGCAAGTCCAAGTCGCCCCAAACGTTGTCGTAATTGTAGCCGACTTGCGCGGAAAAGTAGCGGGTGATCTGATATTCCAGCCCTATGTAGGCCAGGAAGTACTCCTGGCACATATCGTCCAGCGAGCCCCCGTAGTAGGCATTGTTTTGATACTGCAGCATGACCGACCCCGCAAGTTTACGCGTGATTTGATGATGCACGACGCCGTAAAGGCTGGACGCATAGGCGCCCATCGTGAGGTCGTTCCGGCCTTGGTTGCTGAAGCTGTTACCCGATGTGAAATCGTAGGTAAACCCGGCTTCCACGTAGCTCCCCGGGTTGTAGGTGTACCGCAGGCTTACCATGGCATACGGGGCCCAGTTGTTCTGCTCGGGATTGTTATAGTAGTCGTTGTACATCCCACCAACGCGGAACGAACCTGTCAAATCCGGCCGGAAATTATGGTCGAGCCCACCGTAGATATAATGTCCGTAGAGGTTACGAACGTCGCTCATGAAGAGCGAGAGGGGCACGAAAACGTTGCCGCCGATCGGTTCGTCGGCGGTGTAATCCAGCATCCTGAACTGGTAGCCGAGAACCCCGATCGTCTGCGGCCGGACTTGAATGCGCCCGTCTAAATGGATGGTCTGGTCCATTACATCCAAGAGACCCGCATAGCTGGGCGAGATATTGCCGACCGAGTCCACAAACGGCTCATCGTTCGCATATCTAAACAGCGTATTGCCGTAGCCCAGGTCCGCTCCAATCCTGGGAGTGATCTGGGCGGAAAAATCAACCACTCCATAATTGCGCAGATTGTCTCCTGGAATGCGTTGGAACGTGTTATAAGTATTCCCCGCCCGCAGCAGGTCGGGTTCCTGGCCGATGGCGAAGGAGTCTTTGGCGCTCAGTTGATACCGTTCGCTGAAAGCATGATTGACCGCAACGTTGAACGAGTGGGTCATATCGTAGTTTTCGGTCTGGTTGACGGGCCTCTCATCGTAGTACTTGAAATCGTACACGTAGCTGAGGCCGATCGTGGTCTGCTCCAGCGGGAAGTTCAGGAACACCGCGGGGCTCACCTCAAAGCCGAAGCTGTCCCGGGACGAACCGGAAGGCAATTGTGCGTCTTCTGAGATTGTGTTTATGTTATCATCATAGAATCCGCGGAGGGCCGCCGAGACACTCCAGAACCTGCCGGTATCTGAGGCCATGCCCACATTCAGGGCTTGAAGACTAGACGCGCTGAGCGCAACCAAACCAACAGAGGCAACGATTTTTTTCATAAAACAGTATTTTGCTTGTTTCACACCCACACCCGCAGTGCCAAGATTACTTACTTTAAGGCGTTTTACCGGAAATCCGCTACGACTGTCAAATAAATCTTGCACTTTTTTTCGTGAAAACCACCGGCCAAACACAGGCGAGTTGACCCTGTCTCTGCCCGCCCCCGAACCTGTACCCCCTCCCACGGCATGTCGCGCCGCACACATCCCTCTGACCATTGACCTTGGCCACCAGCATCCGTTCAAAGTTTTTATGGCCTTGAACCATTACCAGCCGCAGGCTCAGGGATTCGCCGCCGGGACGTTCAACATTTGGCCCACTTGCAGTCGCCGTGGCTGGATCCTTGGGTTGGCCGCCAAGAGCGCGTCCACCCTGACGCGGTATTGTCGGGCTATCATGGTGGCGGTTTCCCCGGCCTTGACCCTGTGCAATCGTGGCGTGGCCCTGGTCGCCGTGGGCAGGGAGCCGTTGCGGGCCAAGGCGGTCGGCCTCGGGCTGTCCGTTGGCGCCAGGGCAGCGGTGGCGGGCTTGGCTCCAGGGGGCGCGGCCAGCGCCGTGACGGTCTGATTCGTTAATGCTTGGAGGCGAATCGCATGGGAGCGCCATTTCTCGACCTCCTCATTCAAGCGCCGGTTCTCTTCGGCCAGGCGTTCGAACTCACGCTGCTGTCGTTCGGCGACTGGCCCCAGGGAAACATTCCTAGCCAGCTCCTGTTTCAGAGCTTGAATATGCTGGTTGACGGTATCCGTATTCTCGGCCTTGGGACGCAGCCGGAGGTATTGTTGGTAGTGGTAAATCGCCGCCGCTGGGTCGGCCTCGCGCTTCTCGAACAGGCAGGCAAGCTCGAAATGGGCCGCTGCCGACCTCGGGTTGACCTCTAATGCCCTTCCAAACGCCTCAATCGCGCCTTGATAGTCCATTGCGCTGACCCGGCTTCGCCCGAGCAGGAAATGCGACTCCTTCTCCTCGTCCGATTGGCTCGGTGCGGAGCGCAAGCAGCCGCACAACGCCAAGGCAGCCAGCAGGGAAAGTGCGATGCGAAAAGGCCCGACCGAAAACGTCATGTCCGCAGATTAAGCGAACCTACCACGCCGTGCAACCACCGGTTATGCCGGGGCACCCCGGTTTTCACCAACGACTTTGCAGGCCGCCGCAGTAGTCCGTCTGGAATCAAGGAAGTCAGACTACGCGCAAGAAGTCACAAGGGACCATCGAAGCGATCGCTGCCGGGCACACTTGTGAGGAACTCCTCACTCGCGACCGGACGCTGACCGAGCACGCCATTTCCGATGCCTTGACAGAGGCCCCCACCAATTCCCGGAAGAAGCCCGGGGTCAGCCTGTGTCTGGCTTCCTCACGACACGCCAATTCAGCCTGACCGCCTGCACGACGGCGAATTGCCTTACGGCAATTGGCGGAGGTGGATGGGAATCGAACCCACCTGGGACTTTGTTGAGCCCCACGCTGGTTTTGAAGACCAGGAGCGCCACCAGGCCGCCTTACACCTCCACCAGCCTGAGACCGGGAACGCAATCGCGAAGGCTGACTACTCCCGCACCAGCCGGTGGTTCAAGTTGCCGCCGCGCGAGCGTTCAACCGGCGCATTACGGTGCCCGCATATATGAGACATCTGGCCTGCTATTTCAACCTGAATAGCAAACTTATTTGCAGGTCGTCTCCCCGCGCCGATACCTGACCATCGGGCCTGTCGCGGCATGATGCGTCAAGGGACGCCGACAGCCCGGCGTATGCTCCCTCGCACCGTCTGGCGCCGTGACCGGTCAGGCCAGAAAGCGCCCAAACGTGTTGCGTTATACCTGAAAAATGCTCATGGTTGGCTCCACGCGGCATGTGACGCATTTGCATGGGTTGGATTGATTTCATATTGAACCTGGCGGGGATCCTGCTCTGGTTGAACTGGCGTTCGATCCGGTTTGACACGCTGGTCAGGACTTCACCGGCAACGTTGGCCGGCACCTTGCGCCGTGCCGAACCGCGCCGCTTGAAACACTGGCATTCGCTGGCCGCTCTTGGGGGCCTGCTGCTCGTGCGGGCGTTGCTTTACTGGCAACTGGGGCCGGCGGCTGGCTGGACGCCGAGTTTGCATCCGGGCGGCCTTGATGTCGCCGTCCCTTTCCGAAGCGATAGCTGGGGACGCATGCTGCTGTTCTCCGGGCTGAGCTTCGGGATGACGCTGGCGGTGTGTTACCTGTGGCTGCTCCTGCTGTCCCTCGTTAACGGCTGCAGGATGGAGTCCGATCCACTCCAGAAGCTGGTGCGCCTGCATTTGGGACGCGTTGACCGCTGGCCCTGGCCGGTAAAATCTCTCCTGCCGCTTCTGGTCGGCGTGTTGCTTTGGTACCTGTTGAGCCTGTTCCTGGCCCGCCTGGACATGATCCTCCCTGCCAGCTCCAGGACGCATCGGCTGGAACAGGCTCTGGTGGTTGGCTTGGGTTCGTATCTTAGCTGGAAGTATCTGATCGGCGGCCTGCTGGCGCTGTATCTGGTGGGCAGTTACGTCTATCTGGGCAACCAACCCGTTTGGACCTTCATCGCATGCACGGGGCGAAACCTCCTGGCTCCCCTGCGCTGGATCCCATTAAGGCTCGGGAGGGCGGACTTTGCACCGCTCGTTGCCATTGCTTTGGTCTTCTTTGCCACCGAGCTGGCCCGGCGAGGTCTGACGGCGCTTTACGAACGATTGCCTCTCTAGCTCGGCGTCCTGGCCTCACCCGGCCCGGCAAATTTCACAGTCACCGCAGTCGTGCCTCCCCGCTCGCTCTGGATTGTCAAGGTGCCGCCGTGCAGTTCGGTCAAACGCTTGGCAATGGTTAGGCCCAGGCCCAGCCCTTGTTGCTCCTGCATCTTGCGATCGAACTGCATGTAGGCGCCGACCTTCGTGATGTGGTCGGTCGAGAAACCGCGGCCGCGGTCCGTGATCGAAAGCGCCACACCGTTGGGCAAATTGAAAAGCGCTACCCGCACGGGCGTACCGCCCTCGGAGAACTTGAAGGCGTTTTGGACCAGCTCCTCGGTGATCTTGGCGAGATAGTCCTCGGCAATCGGCATGGGTTGGTCCGCAAGCTCCAGAACCAGGTCATCCGCCCGTCTGGCCGCCTGAGCCTGGCTGCGGGCGCGGTCCTCGATGACCCCGGCCGACGAGGGCGTTTGTTTCTGCCGCAGGGTGCTGACTTTTTGCGGGTCCGCGCCCAACAGCTCGATCTGGGCGTAGATCAGGAAATTCTCAACCAGCCGTTCCAGCCGTTTGCCGGAGTGATAGATCACTTGGCCCATCTCGGCGATCTCGCCAGGCGGCAGCTTCGCGGCGTCGGCAGCGAGCAGCTCGCCATAGGCCAGGATGCCGTTGAGTGGCGTGCGCAACTCGTGCGGCAACATCAGACTGATGCTGTCGCGCAGGTCGGCCAATTTCTTTTCCGCCTCCTGGCGCATCGCCTGGGCCTTCCTGAGCCTGGCGTCCACGGCCGCGTATAGCGCTTCGAGGACAAACGGTTTGGGGAGATAATCGTCTGCGCCCAGTTCCATGCCTTGACGCATGCCCGCGTTATCCGCCAGTCCGGTCATCAAAATGAACGGGATTGCGGCGGTGGTCGGCTCGTTGCGCAGCGCGGCGAGTGTATGATAGCCATTGACCTGCTCCATGTGCACATCGCAAAGGATCAGGTCGGGCAACTCCCGGCGTGCCACCTCGATTCCGGCCACGCCGCTCTCCGCTTCGACTACGTCAAATCCCTTCGTGCGCAAAGCCATTTGCACCATGTCGCGCATCCATTCTTCGTCGTCAATGACGAGGATCTTCTTCATCCGAAACGCACTGTTGTCTGGCAACTCGAAACTGGCCGGGACGGGGATCCATGCCGGGTCGCGGCGCTCGATGTCTCAAAACAGTACAAGGCTAAGACACCTATCGCCCGGTTGTCTATTAGTAATCAGCGGCATGGCCATTCGGCCTGCCCCGCGGGTGCCATGAGCAATTCCTTTGCCCAACGAACACCTCGACGCAACCCGCAGCGTGGCGGAACCCGGTCGGGGTCAGCGTTTGCGCGCCTTGGGTCCATCCCGACGGGGGGTGTCGGCGGCAGGATCGTAGTCCGGGTTTGGCGTGGGCATATCCGCATGGATGTTCTGGCGCCAGTCCCGGAGTTGCCGGCGGAGCGCCGCGGTCTTCTCCGGCATCTGCGCCGCCAGGTCCCGCCGTTCGCCCGGGTCATCCCGCAGGTTGAATAGCTCGACGCGCATATCTTCAAACCACTCAATGAGCTTGAAATCCCCCACCCGCACCGCGCCGCCGGGACCGCCACCCTGGTTGCTGTAATGTGGATAATGCCAAAACAGCGGGCGTTCGGGCCGCGTGCCGCCTCTGAGGAGGGGCGCCAGACTTACGCCGTCCATGTGCTGCTCCGGACGCAACGGCAACCCCGCCATTTCCAGAAACGTGGGATAGTAGTCCGTGCTGATCGCCGGCGCACGGCAAATGCTTCCCGGCCTGGTCACCCCCGGCCAGCAGATCAGCAGCGGCTCGCGCACCCCGCCCTCGTAGTGCCAGCCCTTGCCGGCGCGCAGCGGGGCATTGGAGGTTGGGAAGCCTTCGGAAGTTGAGACACCCCCGTTGTCTGAGGTAAACAACACGACGGTGTTTCCTTCGATGCCCAACTCGGCGAGCTTCTGCATCACGCGCCCGACGCTCTCATCGAGGCTCTGCACCATTGCGGCATAGACCGGCTGGTTCTGGATCTGCCGCGTCTGCCTCTTGCCTTCCGGCAGGAACTCCGGCCCGGCGGATGACGGCAGCCGCGCGGCTTTCGCCTGGTACTTGGCGATCAGTTCGGGCTTCGCTTGCAGGGGGATGTGGACGGCGTGATGCGCGAGGTACAACAGGAACGGCTTCCCGCCGGCGCTCTCAATGAACTTCAGCGCCTCGTCGGTCAGCCGGTCGGTGAGATACTCGCCTTTGGGACCGTCTGCCAGCGTCGGAATCCGGTAGGGGCTGAAGTAGGAAGGCGGCGAGCCTTTGCTGCAGCCGGCGATGTTCAAATCGAAGCCCTGGTGCTCCGGGTAGTAATTGGTGCTGCCCAGGTGCCACTTGCCGACACACGCCGTCCGATAGCCCGCCGCCCGCAGGGCCTCGGCCAGGGTGACTTCCTCGAGCGGCAAATGGTCTATGATGGCCGGGCGCTTCAGCTTCTGATCGGGGCGGTCAGTCCGGCCCGGCAACCAGTCGGTCAGGTGCAGCCGGGCGGGGTACTTGCCGGTATGGATGCTGGCGCGCGTCGGCGAGCAGACCGAGCACGCGGCGTAAGCGTCCGTGAAGCGCATGCCTTTGGCCGCCAGCCGATCCAAGTGTGGGGTCTCGTAAAACGTGCTGCCGTAGCAGCCCAGGTCCGCCCAACCGAGATCATCGGCGAGAATGAAAACGAAGTTAGGCCTCACCTGGGCCTTTGCAGCGCTGGTGGCGGGGGATGCGCTCAGCGGCATGAGGGCAAGGAATACGAGCAGGGCGTGTTTCATAGTCGAGCCAAGTGTCTGTCCCGGCCCAGGGATAAGCCCCCAGAGGCAAAGCGGCAAGCTAAAAGAGCCCGGCGCCGTGCCGTCCGCAGACCCTATAGACACTTGTGGCTTTAGAACTTCCGGAAATAGAAGTCGTCGCGGGAAATACCCAGGTCCTCGATGATATCAGCGATGATCCCGCGCGGCACGTCGCCTGGATGCCAGGCAAAGGTAATCAACCGGTCGGGGTGAAACGGGTTGGAGTAGTGGCGGTGGCTGCCCGAGGACGTCCGCACCAGGTCGCAGCCGATTTCACGCAGCCGCCGGTCGAGTTGGCGGCAGTTCCAGGACGGATATTTGCCCATGCTCAGGCGGCGAGAACAAACTTGTCACGGAAAGGGGCGGGGATGGGCCGTCCGGTTTCGAGCAGGGCTTCCAAGTGGACTTTGGCGGCTTCCTGAAACCTCAGCAGTGCCTCTCCGCGATCCTTGCCGTGCGCGTGGCAACCGGGAAGCAGCTTGGATTTGGCAATCCAAACACCGTCCTCATCGCGCCGCAACTGGATCTTCGTAACCGGAACAATCATCGTGGATGAACCTAGAGGATTATCGAACCATGGTCAACCGTAGTGCTGCTGCAGGCGGGCCTACACGTCACTCAGCAACGACCTTCTTCTTCTTGCCACCCTTCTTCTTCTGGCCGGGCGGGGCGCCTTCGCTCGGCTTGTCGGCATAGTCCGGCACGCGGTACTGGGTGGCCTTCGCTTGCTGGTCGAACTCGGCCTGCATCCTGACCAACAGATCCTTGGAGGCGGGGTCAGTGGCCAGGTTCTTCGTCTCGTATGGGTCCTTAGCCAAGTCGAACAGTTCTGTCCACTGATCATGGCCGGGGTATTTGATTAGCTTGGCGCCGGCAGTGCGGACGGCAACGAGCGTGGGCGTGCCGGGAAAGGCATTCTCCCGGAAGTATTCGGCGAGGAACGACTTCCGCCAGTCGGCGGCTTTTCCAGTCAGCAGCGGACGCCAGCTACGACCCTGCATTTCGCCCGGAACGGGAATGCCGGCCAAATCGAGGAACGTGGGCGCGAGATCAATGTTGAGCACCATCTCGTCGAGCAGCTTGCTCTTCGGGACCAGCCGGGGATAGCGCAACAGCAGCGGGATACGCAGCGACTCCTCATACGCGGAGCGCTTGTCACCCAGCCCATGCTCGCCCTTGTAGTAACCATTGTCACTGGCAAAGACCACGACCGTGTCCTGGGCAAGGCCAAGGTCGTCGAGCGTCTTCAAGAGGCGTCCGAGGTTGTCGTCCGCGGCGGAAATGCAGCGGAAGTAGCCGAGACCGGTGGTCAACTCCTTGGCAAAGGTTCCATCCACTTGGGCCTTGGCCGCCGGTTCGTTCTCCGGAAGGCGGTAGATAGGGCGGACATTCAAGTTGGGCACGGGGCGCGCGGTCACGCCGGCGAACCGCTCCTTGGCGCGGTCCGGCGGGTCATTGGGTCCGTGGCAGGCCTTGAAACCGACCACCACCGAGAAGGGCTTCTCGCGGTGCTGCTTGATGAACTCAATTGCGTAATCCGTCGAGACATCGTCCACCCATCCCTTGGTGGCGGTGGTTTGGCCGTTGATCTCGAACGGGCAATCCCAGTACCTGCCCTGGCCGACGAAGCTGGCGGAGTAGTCGAACCCCGGCCGCTGCCCGCGCTGGCCGTCCATGTGCCACTTGCCGATATAAGCAGTGGCGTATCCCGCCGCGCGCATGACGCTGGCATGGGTGACGTTGTTGGTCGGGAAGGGCACGCGGTTGCTCGCCACTCCATTCAGATGGTTATAGCGCCCGGTCAGGAAGGCGGCGCGGCTGGGCGCACAGAGCGAGAGCGTGACGAAGGCGTTGCGGAACCGCACGCCCTCGGCAGCCAGACGGTCCATGTTGGGGGTTTGGAACCAGGGAAAGCGGGCCCGCTCGCCCTGCTCACGCTGCACGACGCTCAGGGCGTCCCAGCGCTGGTCGTCGGTATAGACGAACAGGAAGTTAGGCTTGCGGTCGGCGGCCGACACGGCCAACGGGAGGATTGCCAGCAGCGGCAGAATGGCTCTTCTCATACGCATGGAGTGTATCTATTGCAGTGCGGGTTTGGGTGTCAATTAATGCTTTTGCGCGCCCGCTTGGCTTTGGGCGCCTGGCTGATCGCGGAAGGCTTGAAAGGCCCGACCTGCTTCAGATGCCTCCGCATTTCCTGGATAAGAGCCGCATGGCTGGAATCGCCGGAAACGTCGCGCGTCTCCTCCGGGTCGTTGGCTTCGTCGTAGAGTTCGTCGGCGCCGTCGCTCCAGCGGATATAGCGCCAGCGGTCGGTGCGGACGGTCTGGCCGTACTGGCCGGCGCTCCGGGCCACGAGCGTGAAGGCGGCCTCCCGGCCTTTGCGCGCAGGATCGGCCAGCAGCGCGCGCAGGCTCTGCCCCGCCAACGGGTGCGGCGCCTGCAGGCCGCAGAAATCCGCCACTGTCGGGTAGATGTCAACCAACTCCACCAACGAGCGGCACACCTGTCCGCTCCGGGCGCCCGGAGCCGCGACGATGAATGGCACGCGGCAACTGCGCTCGAACAGCGTGTTCTTATTCCACCAGTCCCGCTCGTTGTGATGGTAGCCGTTGTCGCCGCAGAAGATCACCAGCGTCCGGTCCCAAAGCTTGAGGCGGTCGAGCGTGTCGAGCAGGCGGCCAACCTGCGCGTCCATGAAAGACACCCCGGCATAATAGGCGCGCAGAAACTCCATGCACTCGGTGTCGGTGAAGGCATCGAAGGCCTGGGCAAACGCGCCGCCCTGAATGGAGAGCGGCCTCAGCGCGGTGATGTTCGTCGGGTCATGGTAGAGCTTGAGCGAGCCGGGCGGGTAGAGGTCGAAATACTTTTGCGGCGAGATAAACGGGTCGTGCGGGCGATGGAACCCGGCGGCAACCATCCAGGGCCGGCCCTGGCCGGTGAACTTCTCGATAGCGCCGATAGCATGCGCCGCGGTCTGGCCGTCGGGTTGGTCGTCGTCGGTGCCGGCGGTCGCGCCCCAATGGCACCATTCGAGTTTGCCGCCCGTGAGGTTGCGGCCGTCAACGATGCGTCCGGCAGCGGTGGGCTTGAACGCGGCGGCTTCGTCCCAGGACCTCGGCATGTCCTGCGACTCCGCCTGCACGTCGGGATTCTGGCCGCGGAGATGGAAGACCTTGCCATAGCCGGCCGCATACCAGCCCTGCTTGCGCAAGAACTGCGGTAGCGTGACAATCTCGGGCAGCGCCGTGCGGAAGAACGTATTGTTGTTGACCACGCCGGTCTGCTCGCAGCGCAAGCCGGTCAGAAAGGACGTGCGGCTCGGATTGCAGACCGGGTACTGGGCATACATGCGGTCGAAGCGCACCCCGCGCGCAGCCAACCGGTCGAGGTTGGGGGTCTTGACCGCCGCATTGCCGTAACAACCGACGGTGTCCCGGAGGTCGTCCGAGATGATGAGCAGCACATTGAGCTTCTGAGCGGCCGATGCAGCGGCCATTGGACCGGCGGTCAGCAGCAAAACCGCCGCCAGCGAGAGGACGATACTTATATGCATGTATGTCAAATGCGCGGCCAGCACACCGATGCCGCCCGCAGCTAAGGGCCGGATGCTGCCATGGCCCGCCCCGACTGGAAATCACTCAGTTGAGTGATGGCGTCACTTCTTGCGCCGCTTCCCTTTCTTGACCGGCATGCCTTCCTCAGCCCCGGCGTTCTTGCGGCCGCCGATATCGGCTTTGTTGTCCTTCGGTAACGACTTGCCCAGCTCCGCCTTGGGCGCGGCGAACTCCGCCTTCGCGGCCACGTTCGTCCACTCATAAGGATCATTGCGTTCGCTGTAGAACTCCTCGCCGCCATCGGCGTAGCGGATGTAGCGGTAATCCTCAGCCCGCACCGCATGGTTCATGTACTGATGGGTGGTGACGGCCGGCTGGTCCCACAGGGCCTTTGGGTCGGCCAGCAGCGGGCGCAGGCTTTTGCCTTGCACATGGGCCGGCGTGGGGATGCCGCACAGGTCGGTCAGGGTCGGGTAAATGCTCATGAAGTCCACCGTGCGATCGCACCGGCCATTGGGTTTGGTGAGGCCCGGCACGACCCAGATGAACGGCGCGCGGGTTGATTCCTCCCAAAGCGCGAACTTCCGCCAGTGATGCTTCTCACCCAGGTGCCAGCCGTGATCGCCCCAGAAGCAGATGAGCGTGTTGTCGCGATAGGCCGACTTGTCGAACGCATCCAACAGGCGCCCCACCATCGCATCGCAGTAGGAAATCGCCGCTAGATAGCCTTGAATGGCTTCCTTCCACCGACCCGACGCGAGGATGCGCGCATGGTCGCCGTCGGGCCGGGCCATCCGCACACCGGCTGCGGGCAGGTCCTCCAGATCATCCTCGCGGTAGGGCGGCAGCTCGATCTTGTCCAGCGGGTGCAGGTCGTAGTATTTGCGCGGCACATTCCAAGGCATGTGCGGCTTATGCAGGCCCACCGCCAGAAAGAGCGGCTGCTCGCGCTTCCTCTGCAACTGCTCGATGCCGTAATTCACGATCTTCCACTCCCGCAAGTCCTCATCCCCACAGTCCAGCGGGGCGAACTTGATCCCGTCCACGCCCGTGTCCGGGCCTTTGGGCAACGGGTCGCGGCCCGCGTCGGCCAGGTAATCGTCCCACTCGGCCGGACGCTTGTACGACTCGTGATAAATCTTGCCCGAGCCGCACACGTAATAGCCGGCCTTGCGGAAAGTAGTCGTCAGCGGCAAATCAGTCGGGATCACCGTGCGCCAGTCATTCCTGTTCTCATAAACGCCGCTGGCGGAGGGGCGCAGGCCGGACATGAGCGCCGCGCGTGACGGATTGCAGACCGGCGCGGCGCAATAGCTGCGCGTGAACCACACTCCCCGGGCGGCGAGCTTATCAATATTGGGGGTCTTCGTCTGCGAATTGCGCCCCAGATAGCCGACCCAGTGGTTCAAGTCATCAATGGCAATGAACAGGACGTTGGGTTTGGCCGGCAGCCGCGAGGGCTCCGCCCCGGACATCAGATTTGGACAGGCTCCGGCCGTTAGGACAGCCAAGGCCCAGGCGGTCGGGATATTCATGAGCGCGGGATGCACATTCTGCTGATTACAGACGATGCGGTATCGCCAAAGGTTTCTGAAAAACAACAACACCCCCTCCGCAACCCTGTCCGCCAGGAGCGTTGAGCCCTCGCCGACCCCGGGAACTGGACGATCCCAGCCCGGGTCATTGCCAGTCTTGCCTACTGCAACGAAGTGCGGTTTCCAGGAGCTACCGCGAGCCGGACACAAAGCGATTTAGATTGACGATCCAGTGAGGCAGGCCGCACGAGGGAGTCTCACCCGAGACACACCGGATACTCGCCGGATACTCGCCGGACACACACCGTAGATAACTTTCCTGCCCTCTCAGCCTTCTATTCACGTAACATCAACACCTGCAATGACTTATCAAAGATCATAGGCAGAAGGCCACAATCAGCATGTTTTCCACCGTATAGACGCATAAGCTGCTGATGTACATTGGCTTATACACGTTGAGCAATCCGCAGATGCCTTCGCATCCCCGGCAGTCTGATCGGATCAGAACTGGCACACATCCCAACCACAATTCTGAACCGATTTAGGGTGACGCGAGCAGAGTTTGAATGCGTTAAGACGGAGTCTTCCCCGGTGTTTCCCCCTCTGGCAGCGCCGGCCACGCGCTCACACGATGAGCGCCTATGTAAGCGACTGGCCCGGAGCCGGGTTTGCCTGGATCGCTCGGCCGCGCTGCTACCACCCGTCATCCTGCCAGCCGACCCTCTGCCACCTGCCTGGTTCCGAAGACACTTACAGAGCGCTTCGTTGTAACTGTGCGGGAACCGGTGTATCCGTGGGGCAGGGGCGGGAGCGCGTGGGCACCTCTCCTGTCCAGACCCACACGTACTACCTATGTCCTCGTTACGCGGGCCAGGCACTTCAGACGCCTGCCTCCCGCGTCTCCGGGGCCAGTCCAGCGGCTCGTGCTTGGGCGAACATCGAAAATGGCGGAATTGGCCCGCGCCGACGTTGCCGCCAGCGTTTGAAATCTACCGCGGTGGCATCGAGGTAAACCGACCCATCTCGGAGCTTCGTCGTGCCGACCAGCGTGGTGTTGTAGGTTTCCGTTCGGCGGCTGCCGGTAGTTGCGTTCACCCGGCTGCCCACATACACCCAATCCGGCTCCGGTTGGTTGTGACCGTTGAGCACGGCCAGCATCACGTGAACGAAGCGGATGTTCCCGGTCTTCCGATCAATCGCGAAGCACGCAACCAGATGCCAGCCGGAATGTCCGTTGTGACTCTCTCCGCCCTTGCCGATTTGGATCGTTGACTTGACCTCCAACCCGACCGGTTTCCCCTTCTCAAACACCCTTGGATTGACCAGGTCCGGATACGCCTGGTCGGAGTTGTGGCGGAAGGGCGAGTTGGCGTCAATCGCGTCGCAAAGGATGTTAGAAACCAGCCCGCTGAAGTTGTTGCCTTGGATGTATTCCGGCAAGGGCTTCGCGCCGCTGGCCGATAGATTCGCGTTAAGCAACGAGACGATTCGCTGGGTCTCGTTCATGGCGCGTTGGAGATGGGTAGCCTTGAGGCCTGGCGGCAGGGGCACGTGAGGGCGGAAATACTCGGGGATGGCTTCGGACGCCGCGAACACCCCTGGACTGGCGAACGCGCCTGCCACAAGTTGCGGGAGCGGGCAATCCAACGCCTCGCCGAGCGATTCGACGATGCCGATGGAAAAGTTCTCGCGCCCGTTCTCCAGACTGGATAAGTACTGGTAGGTGATTCCGGTGCGCGCGGCCAATGCCTGCTGCGTCAGGTTCTCTTGCTCGCGCAGCCGGCGAACGAAAGTGCCGATGATCGTCTTAGCATCCATTTCGTGAGCAGTTGATAGCAGGAATCCGCTTGATTGTCTTTCGCCTATAGTTGAAATTTGACCGCGATGCGGAATTACGAGATACACCATGCGGATTGCTTCGATTGGCTGCGCGCCTGCCCGCCGCAGACCCTTCACGCCGTCTGCACCGACCCCCCTTACGGGCTGATTGAATTCTCGGAAAAGGAACTGTCCAAGCTGCGCAACGGACGTGGCGGCGTTTGGCGCCTGCCCCCGAACATCGGTGGGCACAAACGCGATCCCTTACCTCGGTTCACCGTGCTGACCGAGGAACAGAAGGGGAACCTCCGGGCCTTCTTCCGGGACTGGGGAAAGCTCCTGTTTGAGACGCTCGTGCCGGGCGGGCATGTCTGCGTCGCCGGTCATCCGATTCTTCAGCACCATGTCCAGGGAGCGATGGCCGAAGTGGGCTACGAGGTACGCCCGGCCATCATGCGCCTATACTTCGGCTTTCGCGGAGGTGACCGGCCCAAGGGCGCCGAAAAGGAATTCCCTGAAGTTTGCGTGACGCCCAAAGGCGCATACGAACCCTGGATGCTGTTCCGCAAACCCTTGGGCGAGAAGACCGTGGCCGAGAACCTGCGAAAGTGGAAGACAGGCGGCTTGCGCCGTCTGGCCGCCGACAAGCCGCTGCCCGAGGTCGTTCCGAGCGGACGCACCCCGCGGCGTGAAGAGGCCATTTCTGACCACCCGTGCCTGAAACCGCAGCACTTTATGCGCATCATCGTGCGCGCCTTGCTGCCCTTGGGCGAGGGCACGGTGCTCGACCCGTTCATGGGCTCTGGTTCAACTATCGCCGCCTGCGAAGCCATCGGCTACCGGTCCGTTGGCATCGAGATAGATGCAGACTATTTCCGCCTCGCCGAGACGGCGATACCCAAGCTCGCAGCGCTTTATGGGACTTTCCAGGGTGACAGTCTTGAATTCGATTCGAATGACTACCCTCAAGAAGCCATTGAGGAATCGCAACTCACCATGGCCCTGGCCGAATCACCAAAGCGCTACGGCGTGCGGAAACACTAGCCGCAGCCTCACGATCCTTGCCGCTTTCAGCGCGAGTGCTCAGGCCGCACCGGTTACCATTCCGAGCCCAAGTCGCTCACTCCCGCCGCCAATCCTCGCGCCGTCACTTCGCCTGCGTGCGCACTCTTCGCGCCGTCGTTCACCTTGCTGCTCTCGTTCGCTCCCCCCGCCCATCCCCCAATGCTTGCCTCCCTGCCACCCCCGATGACCGTGCGGGAAACACGCCCCGACTCCTTGCAAAATCCAACACCGGCTAGCCTCATCACAGCGCTACGATCAGAACGCGGCAATTTGGCACCAAAATACGACCGCAGTGCGGGACAAACCCCCAAAGCGCTACGACGCCAATGTGGGAACAAGTACGATGGGAATTAAATCCGTAACAGCTCACGCCGCCGAACCCGCCGTACCGATTCTGAGGCTGGCGAGGAGCTCCTTCATACCACCACCGGGCCTTGACTGAAGGAATGGGGTGTTTTCGGTGGCCGTGAGACCTGCCGGTAACCGTGGTCGCGTGAGCCGGCGCTCAACGAAAGCCCCTGTGGTTCTTCGGCCTTTCGCCTCCCGATTCCTGCTTCCTACCTCACTACCCTCGCCCGGTAATAGCGCTGCGTCTCGTTCGTGAGCGACTCCGTAAAGAGGACGCTGCCAGTCGTGTTGGTTACGGTCTTGACCGTCGCCCAGGCGGTCAGGTTGCTTGAAGTCTGCACGTCATACACCTGCCCGGCCTCGCCGGTGATCAGCATGCTGAAATACCCGCCCGCACCCTGCGGCGATTCCAGCTTCACGAACCCAGGCGGTTTGTTCGTGATGATCACCGGGGAGGAGTAGTTCGTGGCGCCTTCGCTGTCGGTCGCCCGGGCATAGAGCCCGTAAACGCCCGCGGGCACGTTCGACCAAATGTACTGGTACGGCGGGCTCGTCAGCGCCTCGCCAAGTTGGTTCGTGCCCTGGAAGAACTCGACTTTCACAATTGGCCCTTCCACATCGCTGGCGGAAGCCAGGAGCGTTATCGTCGCGGGTTCAATAAACACCGCACCGTTCGTCGGTTGCGTGATCGTCACTTGCGGCGGGTTGTTCACCGCGTTGAGCGAGATTTCAACACGATACGCCATTTCCGGTGACCAATTGCCGGTGAGGGTGACGTCTGTGGCGCGCGCCCGCAGCTTCAGGTCGTTGGTGTAACCCGCGCCAAACACCTGTGCCGCGTTCCACACCACCTGGTGCGTCGTGCCAGTCGGATGCGTTGACACCGCGCCGTAGCTGGTGCCGTCAACCCCTACCATTGCCATGATGGTTTCCCAAGCCGTTGAGCCAACCAGTCGGAACTGCATTTCGATCAAAGACGCATTCCCCTCATCATCCCAAACGGTCACTTGGTTGGTTGCCAGCCCATTCCCAAGGGCCGGGCTGATCAGTATGCTCGCGCTTGGAGCTGTCTGCGCCACGTCAGGAGGTGCCCATAGCTCCGACTCCGGCGACCAGAAGACTACCTCGCATGTATTCTGATTGGTCGGGTCAACGCGCAGGCCGACGAGACCTTCGCCCGGCTCAAGCGTCTTCACACCGGCCATCGCGTGCCAGGCCTTTCCAACATGATGCGCACTGAACAACTGGCGCTGCAACGGGCCGGTGCTGTTGGTCGCGATCCAGGCAAAGACGCGGCCATCAGGCTGGCCTGTAAACAAGACATCATTCGCGGTGTTCTGGTAATCCACGCAAGCCTGCCCATAACTTGGCGCGCCAACGCCGCTGAGCGCTGTCCGCGTCACCCGGAAAGGCGGGGAGGCGCTTGCCGGCAGTAGATACTCCGCCAGAACGAAAGTGTCGGCAGCATCAATTACACCATTCGCATTCTCGTCATCCACGGCCGTGTAGAATAAGGACCTCTGGTCGGCGCTGCGCGGACGTCCGACGGCAAACGCCGAGCCGCGCCAGTTGGCGATTTGGACGCCAGTCGGTTCATCCAATCTTCCTTCCTCCCCTGCTCCCTGGTAGAGGTCTGTTATCTCCTGGGTACTCAACGCCCGATCGTAGAGTCGGATCTCATCAAGGGTGCCGTCAAAGTACTCTGGATATGTCGAGTTATCCCTTGCCCCAATGCCGAGGGCAATTGGTGTTGGCGGCATGGTGACAAGGGCAGCATCCGACGCTTTCAAGTCGCCATCGAGAAACAGTTGCATTGTCGTCCCGTTCCAGGTTGCAGCCACATGGTGCCATTCGTTAGTTGGCGGGGCGCTTATGGAGACGGATCGTCTGTCTTGGCCCTTCTCCTCAAGCCAGAACCTCAATTCCGAGCCCACTCCAAAAAGAGAGCAAATCCGATAGTGCTCGTCGGTGACTCGTCCAAATAGCTGGGACGTCCCGTTCCAAGCGTCGGCCTTAACCCACAACGAGATTGTCAAGCCCGTCGGCAGATCAAGCAGGCTGTTGTACGGCACAACAACCCTATCGTTAGAACCATCGAATTGCAATGCGTCTCCGAACCTGCCAGAAACGAGCATGGGACCGCCATACAATTGCCCATCAAGGCCGTTACCACTGCGATCGGCGGCATTACCATCGTCGAACGGCCAATAACCAACGAGCCCATACCTCGGACCAGGAATGGGGGCGCCAACTTCGATACCACCTTGGGTCAACAGCCTGAAGCACGGTCCAGCGGGCCCAGAGGTCCCGGCTTCGAAGCCGCCAAGGGCGCGCGTGGCGGCCCATCCGCTTTGAAGGTCCGCGGTCCAACTCGCCCCGCTGGGGGAGATGGCAAAGAGGGAGCTGGCAGGCGCGGTTGAGACTGACAATTCGGCAAATACGCCGACAGCGGGATCAACGCCTAGCACGTAAGCGGCTTCGTTCGTGTTGCCAAGAGCCAGGAAGCTCTTTGCCCAGACGTTGCTGACCCACCTGACTTCCACAACCGTCCCTGTGCTGCCCGCCTGACGAGAACCAAAGTAGATAGCTGGAGAGGGGGCATTACTTAGTTGTCCAACTGCAATGGAGGTGATACCTACAGCGCCGATTGGCACGGGCTGGGTAGTCCAGCCGGTCGGACTTTCAGAAAGGACAAGCAGAAAGTTGGTGGTCGTCCCTGGATTGCCGTCTGCACCGATGACGATCTCTTCCGCCCCAGAGCCGTCCAATTGGCCGACTCCAACCACAAAGTCGCTGACGGCGAAAGGCCAAGTCGTCGAGGCGATACTCGTGCCGGCCAAACCGTAAGCCGCTGGTCGGCTGGTCGGGCTAGTTGGACTGCTGTCCACTAGCCACTCCTGGTAATTCGACCAACCGTCGCCATCAGCGTCAGCAAAGGCCGAATTGGTCCCTTCAAAATCAGTGACCGAAAGACCGTTCAAGAACTTCCACAGCGCAGGCAACCCGTTTGTGCTCTGCTCGAAACCAAGATACACCTGCCGTACGATGTTGCCGTTTCCATCGTATTGATAGCCGAGGGAAAGCCCCTTCGCGCATTCTGCCCCGACCAACCGGTCGTTCTTGTCATAGTAATATCGCGTGCCGTTAAATGTTGGATCACGCCCGGAGGCAACCTCAGCTCCATCATTCACCCCGTTGCCATTGGAGTCGGGATTCAAGGGATCGCTGTGGTAAATGAACAGTTCGGCGTAGTCAGTCAATTCGTCTCCATCGCTGTCAGGGGTTAACGGATCTAGCCCGTGAGTGAACTTCTGTAGGTGCGTCAATCGGTCCCCCAAGGGAACAGTCACCGCGTCCACGGCGTTGCTTGGATTCAGGCAATATTTGATCTCCCACCAATCCGGCAAGCCATCGCGGTCGCTATCCACCTCCGGGTCGGCGAGCGTAATGTTCGCGTTGAAGATATTGGTCGTGAGCAAGATCGGGTTGCCCAAGTAGACTCCCGTGGCCTCCCAGTAGTCTTTCGCTCCGTTCGTATTGCTGTCCCGAAAGGCCGAGAGCCAGTAGTTTGTCCCACCCGGTAACTCGTGGAGGGCATAGTTCGTTGGAGAAGTGATTGTGGCCGTGAAACTCGAGCCCAGGCTGTTGCTTGCTTCAATCCAGATCAAGCCGGTCTGTGCCCCGGGGTACGAGACGGTTCCAGCTATCGAAGCCACCTGGACCAGTCCTCTGATCTCATCAGCAGACAACGCGCGGTTGTAAAGACGTACGTCGTCGAGACTGCCGCGAAATCCGTTGGGATACTCCCCAGACTTACCGATCCTCAAATTGGCCGAGTTTTTGTCCCCTAGTTTACCGTCTCCCGTAATTGCTTCAACGCCGTTTACATAAAACCGAAACTTAGCGCCATCAAAGGTCACTGCCAGGTGAGTCCACATACTGGCGGGCAAATGCGTTCCGGTGTTGACACAGATGGAATGGGCACAGCCGTCTCCGCCGAAGAGCAAACCCCCGTAACCGTATTCGTCCACCATTTGGTACTGGACTGGGCTACAGCCTTCTCTCTTTCCAAGGATGTGCATTGTGACTTGCCTGCTTGCGTTAGCCCATAATGCAACGGTGAGAGGGTTGCTGCCCGCAATATCCAAGGTCGGTGAATTCGTAATCTCTACATAGACGTTTCCATCAAATTGGAGTGCCGTGTGGTGATAGCCATTCGTCGTCCAAGTTGCGCCGTGAATGGAGCCGTGATTTCCGTTCTCGCTTGAATCAGTCGCCGTGGTGCCTGACCCCTCATCAAACCTCCACCAACCGACCAGGCCGTTGGTCAAATCAGCCCGCACTCGGTCAGGCAGCAGGCAGCAGGTCAACAGCGCTGCACCGACAAACAGCGTCGGGAGCCTGGAGGGGCGAGAGCGCCTAATCAATGCCGAGTTCGCCTGCAATCGCGGAAAATGTACCTGGGTCTTCATAGTCTGCCTCCTCATTCAATGTGACGCTGCTCCTGAATTGGGCGCAGTTGCGAGGGCATTGCGCCCGCGGGTGCCATGAGTAGAGCAGTCTTGCCGTGGGGCACTTGAGGTTCTGGCCTGGCGGTCTCGAGCTTCATAGCCCGGCCCTCCTTGCGGCACCAGCCGCGCTTTTGTAGCTGGAATAACGTTCCATGGCCTGTTCCGCCTGAGATTGGTAGTAACGGTACTGGGAATAAGCTTGCTCGGCCAAGTGCTTGGGTTCCTGTGAGGCCAGGAAATAGTTGAAGTAATCCGTGTTTTGGAAGCTGGTGATCAGGTTTTGATATAGGGCCTGCTGTCGCTGATATTCGGCATAGTATCCGCTCGCCTGTTGTGCATAACCTTTCCCCGCCCTCTTCGCGCGACTGGCCTTGTCGGACAATTGCACCGACAGCGGCGTGACCGTGCTGCCGCTCGTGCTGCTGCCGCGTGAGCCAATAAAAGTGTTTTGCTGGTTGACTGCGATTGCGTAGCTGTTCGCTCCCAGCGTGGTCGGTGAAGAGCTGGAACGTCGCGCCCCTCCACCTGCAACCGAACCCCCTCCGTTTCCTGTGCCTGTAAGCTGGGCAGCAATCTTATCGATTCCTCGTTCAATAATCGGGCGGTACACTGTGTTGCGTGTGTGGGAACCAAAAAGCAGCGCGTGCAGATGCTGAGGCGAAGCGCCTCGCACCGCTCCTTTGTACAGCTGACCTGAATTCCCAACCGAGTAGCCGCCCATTCCCTCCAGTCCACCAACTAAGCCCCTGCCCACAACGTCCTCCCATTCATAAGCATCATCTTCATAAATGATTTCGTTCGCTGCTTCAGTGGCTGCCGAGATGGCTGCGCTTCCAGCAATTACGGCTACCGCCCCGAATCCGCTGGCCATGAGTCCTCCCTTCAGAGCTGCGCCGCCAACCTCTGCCCAGTTAATTTCCTTGATGCTGCTTCCTTGAAGCAGCTGTGATGCTACCTCAATGCCACCTCCTATCAAGGCTCCAGCAACTATGTTCCAGAACTCTCCAGATGGATCATACGCTGATAAAGGGTTTCCGCCGGCATAACTGTATGCATCTGGGTGCCAAGCCGGCCCGATGTTCTTCACAGGATCCGTGGACAAGAACACCGCGCAGTCCGCCGAATAGTACCGTGCCCGCATAAAGTAGAGACCGGGCAATTCCTCCATCACCCCTTGAGAACCAACGAACGTGTATGGTTGAGCGTTGAGGGTTGAGGGTGAGGAATTGGTCGAGCCGAGACTCCGGCCGTAGGGTGTGTACGCGTATCAGGCAACGGTGTTGGCGGCGGCGGCGGAGAGGGCGACAATGTTGGCTTGGGCATCGCCGTGGTAACAGGTCAACCCGTTCGTCGCGTCCACTTTGTAGCAGAGGTCCGGTCCGTGGACGTAGTAGGCGGTGATGTGGCCGTTGGGTGCGAGATCGCACAGAATTCTCTCCATTCCTGGCGCGAGATCGAGTACGTAACCAGTCTGGATCCCGTCCGCGCTTTTTGCAATGCGCCGACCCGAAGCGTCGTAACGGTTGGTGATGTCCTTGTGCGTCATGCCGCAGTCCCAGGAAATCCGCGTGGTCCGGTTGTCCTCGTCGTAGGCCAGCGTCCAGCTTTGCCCATTGCCCACGGCCTTGGTCATATTACCACTACTGTCGTAGTGGTAGCTGAGGGTTGAGAGTTGAGGGTTGGTCGAGCTGGTGAGAGTGATCTGGCGATCAATCAAACGTCCGCTGGGCCAGTATCGGGCCATTTCATCGCGAAGTGCCGGCCTTGGCCAGTCGAGTGTTCCCGTCTCCGTCGAAGCAGCCTTGTTACCGTTTTTATCATATGCGTAGGTCAGGGCGATATTGATCGCGTTGGTCGTTGGCACAGCGTTCGTCACCGAGTAGGTGAGGTTCGTGAGTTGGCCGCTCTCGTCGAAGGCATTGGTCTGCACCACTCCATTCGGATACGAACGGCGTCTCAAGCGGCTGGCTGCGTCATACTGATAGGTCATCTGCCTCCCGGCCCAATCCGCTTGGCTCGTAAGCCGGCTCAGCGCGTCGTAGGCGTAGGTGAGGCTCTTACCGTCCGGGTAGGTGAGCTTCGCGCGGCGCCCCAGGGCGTCGTAAGCGTAGCGGATTGATTTGTTGAAACTGTCACGGCACAGCGTCACCCGATCCATGAGATCATATTCCAGGAGTGTCAAGGTGGCGGGCTGGCCGGGATCGCTGCGGGTGACCATCTCCGGGTTGTTGTTGTCATCGTAATACAACGCGTTGACCCGGCCGGTGCTAAACCTGACCGAGACAACCCGTCCGCCGTCGTCATATTCCAGTGTGCGGGTGGTGCCGTTCGGGTCCGTTTGCTGTTTGAGTCGGCCAAGCTCGTCGTAATCGTAATGCCATTCCTTGCCATCCTCATCCTGGTTTCGCTCCAAGGTGCGTTCGTTGCGCGGCCCGTAGGCCATGGCATAGTGGCCCTGCAAAGCATCGGTGATGTTCGTGATGTTGCCGTTGGGATCGTAATCATAGTACCACTCGTTGTTTTCGGGGTCCACCCAGCGGATGAGCCGCCCACGGGAGTCATATTCGTTCACCGAGGAATATCCCTTGGGCGAAGTGGTCTTCTTGACGCGGCCAAGGAGGTCGTATTCGGTGAACTTTGTGTCACCTTGCGGGTCGGTCTCGGCCACGACGCGGTTGAGCTCGTCGTAGGTTTTAATCCAGCGGTTGGTCAACTGGTCCACCATGTTGGTCAGATTGCCGTTGGCGTCATAGTAGTTCTTTATGGTATTGCCTAGCGGACCGGACACCTGGATAAGACGATTGGCCGCGTCGTACGTGTTGCTGACAGTATTGGTGAGCGGGTCAGTCGTGGCGGCGAGACTGCCGCGGGGAGTGTAAGTGTAGCTCCAGCGGTTTGTGGCCGTGCGGTCCACCATGTTGGTCTTTTGATTGGCTGCATCGTAAGCATAGCTGGTGAGCTGGCCTTTGGCATCTGAGGTAGAAAGCAGGTTGCCGTTTGCATCATAGGTCTTGGTGAATACACGGCCCAGCGGGTCCAGGATCCGGACGACGTTGCCGTTAAGATCGTGATTGTAGATGGTGGTCTGGCCGAGGGCGTCGGCTTCCGACAGCTTCCAGCCGAGGTCGTTATAGGTGTAGCGGGTCGTGTAGCCGGCAGCGTCTCGCTTGGCGATCAGGAAGCCATTGGCGTCATTGGTGAAGCAGGAGGTGAGGCCCCGGCCATCGGTAGACGACAACAGCAGACCTCTGGAGTCATAGAGGTTTGTGACAATGAGGCCCAGAGCGTCGTACTGCGCGAGGATATTGCCCGTGTTGTCGTCCAGCGTGAAGTACGTAGTCCGTCCCTCTGCGTTGATTTCCGCGGTGGGGCGGTTGAAGTTCGTGTGGTACGTCCAGCGCGTCACCTGGCCGAGGGCATTCGTCCGCGCAATCATGTTGGCGCGGTTGTCGTAGGCAAAGAGCGTCTTCCAGCCCAGTGGTTCGGTGATGCTGGTGCGATTACCGGCGACGTCGTAGGTGTAGGCGGTGACATTGGTAAGCGGATCGGTTTCGGAAACGACGCGGCCTTTGCGATCGAAGGTCGTGAGACGCTGCTTGTTTTCCGGATCGCTCATCCGGATTGAGCGGTAGTCGGGCACAGCGTATTCGAACTTCACGGTCCGATTGAGTGCGTCAGCCGTTTGCGTCTTGCGCCGGTACTTGTCATAACTCACCATCACGTTCGTGTAGCCGCGCGCGTCCACAACGCGGTCCAACAGGCCGTACGTGTTCACGTGGCCGGCGTAGTTGTAGTAGAACTGCCAGGTCGTGTTGACATTGGTGTAAAGTCCGGAGGTGTTTGTGTGCCACTGCTTCCAGAGGCGGTTGCTGGTGTCATAGGCAAAGTACACCTGCCATTCGCCGAAGGAGACATTGGTGAGATAGTTGCCGAAGTAGTTGAATCGGTAACTCGCTCCGCTGGAATCCACGACATTGGTCAGGAAAGCGTTGGCGTTCCATTGAAGGGTGAGCTTGTTCCCGTTGGCGTCGCGGACCTCCCGCAACCGTCCGGCCAGGGAGGCGCTGCCTGGGGCATTAAAGAGATAGACCAAGCGTTGTGGCGTGGTCCATTCTACCCGGTAATCGGCCAATTCCCGCAATTCTCCACGGTATTCGCCATGGCGGGTCTGAAACGGAAACGCAATGTTAGTCTGAACCCAGCTTTCAATTGCGCCGTCCCACGACATTATGCGGATTTCCTTCCCGCCATTAGGCAGAATCTCGCTAGTCACCCGAGTGTCGAAAGAGTGGCGCCAGCCAAGACTTAAGGTCCGCCGGTGGAAGGCGTCGTCTCCGCTGGAGGGTGGTCCCGGCAAGGCGCCGCTGTAGACGTAGCGAAAGTCAAAGGCGATGCCGGGCACCGGGCGCGAGAGCGCCGCTTGCTGCCACGAGAACAAGCCCGACAGCGGGGCGATGGCATTCTGGCCACCGTTGACGTGGGAGTCGAAAAGCGATTGCTCGCCTGTTTGGTCAACTGGATCGAAAGCAACATTGCCACTGCCGACCTTGGCAATTGGGCTTGTTCCCACAGGTGTCGGCGTGACGAAGTTCGCCAGGTTATCGGCCGCGTTCGTGGAGTAACCGAGCTTGTAGTAGGCCCGGAGGCTGTCGGGGAAAGGTGACAGGCGCTGGTCCGAGAACATCATGTCGCGGATATCCTGATATTGGAGATCAACGTCGTAAAGCGAGACCTCGATGATGTCTCCGTAGAACAACTTCGAAGTCCCATTGAAGCCGCCTATGGCGAAGCCCGAGCCCGTTGTGTCACCCAGAGTCACACCCGCCTGAAAAACCTGCTTGCCGTCAATGTATCCCGTCAAGACTCCGCCGCTGGTTTTGGTGACAGCAAGGTGGTACCAGCGGCCCACGAATAGACTGTCCAACAGTTGTTTGCTGGCAGAGCTGCTGGTGCCTTTCGATAGAAATTCCAATGCTCCCGATGTGGTGTTCACACGAAGGAGGAAAGAATAGTTCGCGGACTCGTCGCCGTCGGCGCGGTCCATGAACAGCGTCATGTCTTCGGTAACGGGCAAGCTACTGGGGACGGTGAGTCTGAACCAGCAGGCTACGGTAAACACGCCGGAGGTGGACGTAAGGCTCTTGGCGGGGTCGTTCGTGACCATCAAGCAGGCGTTGTTGGTGAAGGTGACGCCGCGGCCCGAAAGAACGCCCGCCCCGAGGATTGCCGCCGTGAGCAGGAGCGCCGACATTCCTGTCGGCCGCGCACAAGTGAAGGAGCCGGCCGACAAGAATGTCGGCGCTCCATTAGTTCTTGAATTCGTGTTCATGGGTGTGAATTCGCGGTTGAAACTGGCCCCTGAGCGAGCTGCTTCACGTTGTTGAGACGGACGATGCGATACTGGATTCTGGAATCCGGATGCTGGACACCGGATGCCGGATTGTGGTTGTTGGATTCTCGCGCGAGGACGGCTTCGGCGCGGAGGCCGTTGCGCTCCAGTTTGAAGGCGAGGCAGTCCTCGGGCTTTACGCCGGCTTGCTTGGCCCAGTCTGCCGCTTCTACGGGAAACAAGTTGGTCAGCGGGCCGAAGGCGCCTTCCTGCTGGAGCACCGCCAGCCCTTCCGGGGAGATTTCATCAGCCAGGGCTTTGGTGAGGAACTCGGCTTGCTCCGGGCCAGTGCGGCCCTGGATGGCGGCGGGCAGGCAGACGGTGCTGAGCAAATCAGCGGAATTGCCGGTGCGGAGGGCGGTGTCGAGCCGGCCAAGGGTCTGGATCGCGGAACGACACACCTCCCCTTCCTTCCACCGCAGCCACAATACACCAGCCACGATCAGTAGCAGAACAACCACCCCGGCTTTTCGCCATGTGTTCACAACACATTCAAAGTTCCGGTTTCGCCTGGCATCATCCCAAAAGTCCGAATCTAAGTCCAGCGAATTCTTTCACAGTTCTTGGACCGGAAACCAGTGCGGGCACCGCGCGCGCGAGACCCCGCCTCCCAGCAATCCCCTTAGCCCCGCCCCGGACCCGATGGGTGTTGCGGTGCGATATCGCGAATTGCGTTCTGGTTCTCATTATCTGCTCCGCAGAGTTCACGGTCGTTCTGGTTCACCAGGTCTTCCGAAAGGGCAGGCAGAAGCAGGCGAAGACCTTGCGCAGTTCTCAGCTCGCTTACTCGCTCTTGCCCGCCATCAAGATCAATACGTGTGCAGGTGCGCGCATCTTGCAGGAAAACATATCAACCGGTGTATCTCGGTATTGGCGAGGGGGTGCCGACATTCCTGTCGACTTTGCGTGACCGGGTGCCCGGGGCGGGCCGCTCAGCCGCACTAATTCAGCACAACCGCGAATGGACGCCAATGGACGCTAATAGGAACAGGACCTGAGCGGCCGGGACTCAGACGGCGCTCCAGCCGCTGACCAGGGAACACCATCCGGGACTTCCAAACTGTCAGGCCGAAAGCTTCTCTTCGCGTCCATTGGCGTCCATTGGCGGTTGCCTGGTGCATCAATACGGTTTAGGGCCAGGAGCACCTTAAGCCGACAGGAATGTCGGCGCTCCCGATGAGCTGCCGTAGCGTTTTGGGCGCTCTCAGTTCGTGAGCTTTATCTTGCAGACTCGGTGCTTTTCAGGTTCGAGCCCCCAGAGAAACCTCTGGCCGAAGGCCAGGCGGCTGTAGTGGCCCGGAAACTCCCGGCCGATGCCCCCCTCGACGGTGCCGTTTCTCATGGCCATTTCGGGGCTAATGCGATAGACTTTTCCTCTGGCGCTGGAAATCCAAAAGAATTGCCCATCCCACGCCAGGCCCTGCATCTGCTTGTCGTTACTGGACAGGAAGTTCACAGCCGCTCCGCGCTCGAGGTCCACGGTGTGCAAGCCGAAGCGTTGGTTGGCACTGTTCTCCGCCTCGATGAACCAGAAGGATGAGCCGTCAAAGGCCGCGCCCCTCGGGCAGTTCACCGTGTTGGTCGTGCTGGCGTCGCGTCTATGCTTGAGTGAGAGCAGCGGTCTCGGTGGGTCTGAACCGAGATCAAAGAGGACCCCCGGCCACGCACTGATACCGACAAGGCGGCTCCCGCATTCCACGAAGCCTATGATGACGGCATTGGTAGGAAACTGCCGCTTGAGTTCATCAGGCCGGACCGGGGCGACACGCGGTGCTGTCACGTCAACAGGGAGCAGCCGGAACGCGGTCCTTGAGTCCTGAACGAGCAGGTTCAGGGTGCCGTCTCGGAACCCAATGCTATGAACGTCAAGATCCCCATAACTGATCGCGGCAACCGGGTCGCCGGGCTCCTCCATAAGCTTCCGAAGCTGCACGGTGATAAAGCGGTTGGCTGCATGGATGATCGGCGTATGGCCATCGAGGCCTGTGTATCCGTCTCTTTCAACCATCAGACTGCTGTTCGCCCGGCTGCGAGGGACCGCAAAAGCGCCAGTTTGGCAAGTCTTGGGCATCCCGGGCAAAATGCGCCCCTGCCGGTCCTTGATCACGGCATCGGCTACGGGCCACTCGCTGGGCCAAGCCACGACGCGGCCCGCGACAACCTCGCCGTTCGGGTTGCTACAAACGCGTATTTCCCTGATCCGGAAGTCCACCTTCCCCCCCGCAAATGCTTTGGAGGTGGAGGTGAAACAAAACAGCCGCAGCCGCCAGGCAGGCAACGCGGACAAGTCAACGACATCAAATTGGTCGAGACGGTTTGTGTCAGGATAAACGACCGCCATCTCGCAGGCGGGGTATAGGTCCATTCTGGCCCAGACAGCAGGCCAGTGCGCAGGCTCGTTGAAGCGAGAGGCGTCGAATTCGATAAGCCTTGCCCCGCAAGGATCAGTGCTCTGAGGCAGGGTATTCGTGTCCGAGATGACTGCCGCGAAACCACCGTTTGTGGCCTGTCCAGCGAGTTCCAATTCGATGCGGCACGGCCCGAGTTGTCGGAGGTCGCGGTTGAGGTCCACCCAGACGCTCTGGATGGCCGACCATCCTGCTTCATGGTCAGCTTTGGCCTGCAAGACCAGTTCTCCGCCCGACGGTGCGGCCTGAAAGAAGCGGCGTCCACTTTCAGGCGTCCAAGGTTCCTCGTGTCCTCGTGTCCACAAGTTGGTGTCGAGGTACTGGGCGTCGAAGTGCTCACAGAGGAGCAGGCGAGGCTTGGAGAGATAGTGCTGGGTAACGGCGAACAGACTGATGCCGGCCAGTGCCACTCCGAGGGCTGCCCCCACCCCGCTGGCGATTGAACGGCGGCGCTGGCGCCCGGCGCGCCGAGCGCGCAGCGATTGGCCAGCCTTGAGCCGTTGCAGGTCCGCGACCATCTGCGCCGCCGAGAAATAACGGGCTCGCGGATTGTTTTCGCAGGCTTTGAGCAGAACTTCGTTCAATTCGGGCAGGGCGGGATCGTCGTGGCCCTCGCCGAGACGTGTGGGCAGGTCAGGGAACTCCTGCCGGTCTTTGCCGGTGGCGGCTTCGTACAGGACCTTGCCCAGGCTGTAGATGTCCGCCTGTGCGCTGCCGGGGCCTTCGGGCGGGATGTAGCCCTCGGTGCCAACCAGTGATTGAGGGCTGCCCAGGTCAGCGATCAGACCCACATCCGCCAGCTTTGGCTGTCCATCCACGAAGATGATGTTGGAGGGTTTGACATCGCGATGAACCAGCCGCCGCGAGTGCAGGAAGTCCAGCGCCTGCGCCAGTCTAATCCCGATCTCGACGACTTCGCTGGCGGGCAGGCGCTGTCGCTGGTGGATCACTTCGGCGAGGGTGAGGGGACTGTAAGACTCGGGGAGCTGGAGTGGTGGAGTGTTGGAGTGGTGAGGTCTGATTTCGGCGCCATCACTCTGGTCTCCCATTACCTCGTCACTCCGTGCCGTCGCATTGTCCGCGAGTTCCATCACGTAGCAGAAGAAGCCGGCGGGTTCGTCCCGCCCGACCTGAAGGATATCAACCAGCCCCGCGTGCTCGCGGGAGATGGGTTCGTAACGTTGGATGCCGGCGAACTCGCGGTCGTAGGGCCGTGCGTCGGCAAAGCTGGACCGGCGGATGATTTTCACAGCCCGGAATGCGCCCAGATCGGTCCGCGCCAGCCAGATTTCGCCGTAGCTGCCGTGCGCGATCCGCCGCAGGAGCTGGTGGCCCGGGATCAAAGGCGGGCTTTCGGCCGAGGCCTCCGGCTTGTCTGGAGCGGGTGAATGGTCGCTGTCCGACATGGCACACTCTGAGTGCGTCAAGTGTGCTTGCCCGAGGCGGGCTTGCCAAGCTTTGAGAGCAGACCGTGGAGCATCTGCCGACGCAGTTTCGGCGGGTAGTCCGCTGGAATAGGTCGGGGGAGTGGCTTCGGGGAACCGGATCCTTTGCGACGGTCGGCGGGTTGTCGAGTCCGTTTAGCCATGTCGGAGCATGAGTTTTGGATAGGCCGGCGCTAGGGTCAGACGAGTCGTTTTTCGAGGTTGGCCAGTTCCTTCTGGACCATGACCGAGACGCGGTGCTTCGCGAGATACACCTGAGCTCGGCCGACGCCCAAAGTCTGCACCACCCTCTCGACTGGCCAGTCTTTCATCACCTGACATTGGAAGATCTGAAACGTCCTGGCTATGGCGGAGTCATGAAAACCGTTTCGGCGGCTGTCGGCGCGGGTCACCTGC
>CAZVFC010000061.1:0-55500 GCA_964625855.1 uncultured Verrucomicrobiota bacterium
TCCCCACATTATTTACGGTGCGCCAGTACACTTGGCACGCCAATGCTTAGCTTGACACCTATTGCTGAGGACAGCCGCGCTCCGCGCATGTCCCGATTGCTCAGAGCGGTGGTGTTGTCAAGATACGCCCCGGGCCGGCTGCTGCCTCATTATTCGCCATGGCTCGGCCCAAACATGGTCACCCGCCGCCGGCATGGGTAATCTCATTGCACTACGAGCCGGACCGCGAGCCCTCGCAAACTTGCGAGCGGCGCGTTTATTGCTTTAAGAAACGTGATAAGCATGTATGTTCACTGAGAACACTCCTCGCGTTGTTGGGGCCGGCATGAGACCGAAGAGGTTCGGAGAGCAGCCGGAGAATATGCGGAAGGCGAAACCTGCCAGTATTAAGCGAAGCGCAAAGCAGCGGGCCAAGAATGGCGTCGCCGCCGTGACTCCCCACCCCGTTCGCCGCGGTCCCGGCCGGCCGCGCAAGACCTCGCGTCCCGCGACCGCTTTGCCCGCAGGCTCACGGGACGGAGCGCAGCGCTCACTGGGCGCTATCCGGAGCGCGGCGGGGCTGGACCTGGACCTGACGGAGAAGGTCAAAGACCTGCTGCGGTTGGCGAAGGAACAGGGCCACCTCACGCACGACGACCTGAACGATACCTTGCCGGACGACATCGCTACCCCGGATGACCTGGACCAGGTGCTTGCCAAGCTGCGCGCACTGGAGATCGAGATCCTTGACCCCGGCGAGGCGGACCAGAACCGCAATTCTGCAGCGGACGAAGACAACGAGTCTGGGCGGATCGAAGTTCTGGATGACCCCGTGCGGATGTACATGCGGCAGATGGGCAAAGTACCGCTGCTGACGCGCGAGCAAGAGGTGGAGATCTGCAAACGCATCGAAGCGGCCGAGGACGAGACGCGGCGTATCATATACGGCTTTGGCTTCGCCGCCAAAGAGCACCTGGCGCTGGCGGAGAAACTTCTGGCCGTGCCGCCCAAGGAACGCTTTGACCGGGTGGTTATTGACAAGCTGGTTTCGGGCCGCGCGCGGCACCTCAAGGCGCTGCGCCGTCTGCTGAAAGTGGTGCGCCACCTGGATGAGCAGGCCGACGTCCAGTTTGCCGCCTGGCAGAAGGCATCAAGCAAGCGCCCGCAGGGACGCCGGCTGGCCTTGTTCAAGCGGCTCGACAAAAAGCTCCAGGCCGCCTTGCCGCGGTTCCACTTCAAGCAGCGGGTGGTGGACGATATGGCGCTGGTAACGGAGAACATCCGCGACAAGATGCAAGCCAGCCTGCAAGCCATCGAAGCCAGGCAGAGCCGGCAGGCGTCGGCCCTGCAGCGAACGGCCGTCCAATCCGAGCGGACCCGAGTTGAAACCCTGGAGCGGTTTGTGCGCATGCCGCGCGCTGAGTTTCTCAAGGCTTGCGACCGGTGGGCGGAGGCCCGGGCGCGGGCGCAGGAGGCCAGGACGCACATGATCGAGGCCAATTTGCGGCTGGTCCTTTCCATCGCCAAGAAATACACCAATCGCGGCCAGTCCTTCCTCGACCTGGTCCAGGAGGGCAACGTCGGCCTCATGAAGGGTGTCGAGAAGTTCGAATACCAGCGCGGCTACAAGTTTTCCACCTACGCAACTTGGTGGATTCGCCAGGCCATCACGCGCTGCATAGCCGACCAGGCGCGGACCATCCGCATCCCGGTGCACATGATCGAAGTGATCAACAAGCTTTGGCGCACCCAGCGGCAGCTCATGCAGGATTTGGGCCGCGAGGCCACCGCGGAAGAACTGGCTGATGCGCTGGAAATGTCGGTGGAGCGGGTGCGCGTGATCCTCAAGATGGCCCAGCAACCTGTCTCTATCCAGTCCACCTTGGGGGATTCCGAGGAGACGAGCCTCGGCGATCTGATCGAGGACAAGACCGCCGAGAATCCCAGCGAGGTCACCAGTTTCCATCTGCTCCAAGGCCGGTTGGGCGAGGTGCTCCAGGACCTGAGCGAGCGCGAGCAGCGGATTCTGGAACTGCGCTACGGTCTCCTGGACGGCTACCCGCGCACCCTGGAGGAGGTCGGCCGGCAATACGAGGTCACCCGCGAGCGCATCCGCCAGATCGAGGCCAAAGCCCTGCGCAAACTGCGACACCCGACCCGCCGGGGCAGACTCGAAGGTTTCCTGGAACCGGCGGCCATGCGCTGACCTGTGAACATAGTCGTCCTGGATGGCTTTACCCTGAACCCGGGCGATCTAAGCTGGGCGGAACTGCAGGCGCTCGGCTCATGTGCTGTCTATGATCGCACTCCTCCGCCTGAGGTCCTGGCGCGCGCCGCTGAGGCCGAAATCGTCCTGACCAACAAGACCAGTCTGCCCGGTGACACGATTGACCGCCTCGCCCGCCTGCAATACATCGGGGTGCTGGCCACGGGCATCAACGTCGTGGATGTTGCCGCCGCGCGAGCCCGCGGCATTCCGGTCACCAATGTGCCCACCTACGGCACGAAATCCGTCGCCCAGTTGACCTTCGCTCTGCTCTTGGAACTCGCCCAGCATGCCGGGCATCATGCCCAAACCGTCCGCGAGGGCCGCTGGACCCGCAGCGCCGACTGGTGCTACTGGGACTTCCCGCTGCTCGAGTTGGATGGACTGACCCTGGGCATCGTGGGCTTTGGCCGCATCGGGCGGGCCGTGGCCGATCTTGCGGCTGCGTTTGGCCTGAGGGTGCTGGCTTGCGACCCCGGTGCCGGCGCGCCCCCGCCATTCGTGCGTCTGGTCGAACTCGATGCCCTGTTCCGCGAGAGCGACGTCGTGAGCCTCCACTGCCCGCTCACGCCGCAGACCGCAAAGCTCATCAATGCGCGACGCCTGATGTTGATGAAGCCGACGGCCTTCCTCCTCAACACCAGCCGCGGCCCATTGGTGGACGAGCCAGCCCTGGCCGAGGCCTTGAACTCGGGCCGCATCGCCGGCGCGGCCCTGGACGTTCTCTCAGTCGAACCCCCGCCGGCAGACAACCCGCTGCTCACCGCCAGGAACTGCCTCATCACGCCACACCTGGCCTGGGCCACGCGCGCCGCCCGCTCGCGCCTGATGCAAACCGCCGTGGAGAACGTCCGCGCCTTCCTGCAAGGCAAGCCACAGAATGTGGTGAACTGATTTGGGCCGCGGACTCTGCTCTTCGTCCTCCCAGCGATTCCAGCCCGGGGCAGGTAGGGCAGTTTCGCCGAAAGGTCTGTCTTTGTGCGGAAGCGGACGCCTCGGGGAGGCGTCCTTCGGCAATCGGGACATGGGCGGAGCGCGGCTGTCCTCAGCCGCAGCACGTGCGTAAGGGAGTGGCTCTCGGGACACTGCGGGAGGCCCGCATAGTCGGGGCTGCTGCGGCTGGGGACAGCCGCGCTCCGGTGGCGGTGTCGAGAAACGCCCGTTCCCGGCTTGGTTTTCGCTGACGCATGGCGCATGTTGGGGGCTCATGGACCTTATTCGTGACATCTACACGGCCCGGCGCGCCTCCGGGCGCCCGGTGATTTCCTTTGAGTTCTTCCCCCCGAGGACGGAGGAGGGCGACCGTAACCTGTTGGAAAAGACCATTCCCACCCTGCTCCAGACCCGGCCAGACTATTGCTCGGTCACTTACGGCGCTGGCGGCAGCACGCGCGACAAGACACTCATGATCGTGGATCGCATCCAGGGGCAGCATGGCCTCACCGCCGTGGCCCACCTGACGTGCGTCTGCGCCACCCGGGAGCAGATCGGCGAACTGCTCGGCCGCATTCGCGCGCTCGGCGTCAAGAATCTCCTGGCGCTGCGGGGCGACCCACCGGGCGGGGGCGAGTTCGAGGTCACTCCTGGCGGGTTCGAGTTCTCCAGCCAACTGGTGCGCTACATTCGCGAGCAGGGTGATTTCTGCATCGGCGTGGCGGGCTTTCCCGAGGGCCACATCGCGTGCAAAGAGGGCAAGTACGCCGATTGGCAGCATCTGAAGGAGAAGGTGGATGCCGGCGCGGACTTCATCCTCACCCAGTTGTTCTTCGACAATGCCGACTTCTTTGAATTCCGCGACCACGTCGCCCGCAAGCTCGGTGTGGGCGTGCCCATCGTGCCGGGCATGGTTTCGATCCTGAGTGCGGCGCAAATCAAGAAGTTCACCGCGATGTGCGGCGCCCGGATCCCCGCGTCCCTGGCGGCGCGGCTTGACGAGTTGAGCGACGACGACGCGGCCGCCGCCGAGTTCGGCATCGAATACGCCACACGCCAGTGCGAGGAGTTGCTCCGGGCTGGGGTGCCGGGGATTCACTTCTACACGCTCAACAAGGCGCAGGCCACGGTCCGCATCCTGAAGAACCTCGGCTTGGTGTAACGAAGACCGAAGGCCCGAAGTCCGAAATCCGAAGGCCGAAAGCCGAAAGAAGGCCGAAAGCCGAAACCCGAAGCAATCAAACGCCCATCCTGTCACGTGGCGCCCACAGGGAGCAGGACTTCCGGATCACAGCGCTCCTGGCCGTTCGACTCCCACGGTGACGGCCGGCTTGGCGACTTCGGACTTCGGACTTCTTTCGGCCTTCGGATTTCGGATTTCGGACTTACCCCCCTCCTCATTCGTGAATCTCCACCACGTCCTTGTCCCTCAGCGGCTCCGTCTTATGGACCTGTTGTCCGTCGAACCGGCAATGACCCCAGAGCCGCGCGAACTTCATCCGCTCCGGCAGGTCGCGGTGAATCTGCCGGGCCAGGTCCACCACGGTCGCGCCGGCGGGCACGATGAATGGCTTGTGCATGTCCGGCGGCTTGCCCGGCTCTTTGGGATAGACACGGAGCATCGCCAGCAATGCCCACATCCGTTGGAACCAGTCGTCCAGCCCCTCGCGGGTTTGCGCGCTGACACCCAGCACGTCCAGGCCGGCTCCGGGAGGCTCGGTCACCTGCGTGCGACCGCCATAGAGTTCGCGCAGCGTCGCGATGGCCTCGCGGCCCCCCAAGTCCAACTTGGTGACCGCCACCAGGCCCGCTCGTTGACCTGCATCCGCCGCCGGCAATTGGCTGCGGGGCACTGACCGGAGCGTCAACCCGCGCGCGCTCAGGACGCCCAGCACCAGCTCCGCCTGCTCGAGCGCGGCGTCACCGGCCTCAACGACCACACAGACCAAATCGGCGTTGTGGATCGTGCCCATCAAGCCGGTCGGCACGTGGTCGAGCGTGAGCGGCGGCGTGTCCACCAACTCGATCTGCACGTCGTCCTTGTCCCACATCCCGGGCTGCGGCAGCACTGTGCTGAACGGGTACTCGGCCACCTTCACCGCGGCATGGGTTGTCGCCGCCAGCAGACTGCTCTTACCGGTGTTGGGTGGCCCGATCAGGACCACCTGTCCCGCGCCACTCCTTGGAATATGGAATGGGTCGGGACCTTTGCCGTGCGCCGCTTTTTGTTCCGCCTGGCGCAACTGGCTGATGCGGCGCTTGAGGTCCGCCTGCATCTTCTCGGTCCCCTTGTGTTTGGGGATGGCGCTGAGCATTACCTGCAAGGCGGCCAGCCGCTCCTGGTCCGTTGCGGCCTGCCGATAACGCAGCTCTGCCTTCTCGTATTCCGGTGTCAGGTTGGCCGGCATAAGGGAACTTCAAAACCGAGTGCCTTGGAGTCTAGCGGAAGCGCGAGCCGGCGCAAGCCGCCGCCAGGCTCCGCCGGCAACAGAGCGGAATCCATTGCAGACCGGACTCCACACCCCACCCGTGCCTAAAGCGTTCGGGCGCTAACTCTGCTTCGGCGAACGCAGCGGTTGCGCGCCTTGGGACCATTGGGTAAACAGCCGCTTGATGATCTCGTATTTCTCCGGGTTGTTCTCCCGGTGCTGGTGGCAATAGACCAGCACGCCGTCGGCCACTGATTTCCCCTGCACCATCACCTCCTCCACATAAGCCGGAGTCGAAGCGCCCAAACGGCTGTGGGCCGTGGCATACACATCCAGAATGATCGGCATGTCTTTCCCGAACCGCTGCCGCAGGGCCTCGACCTCAGGTATGACGTGCCCGGCGTTCTGCAGATTTCCCGGAGGCGTTGAGTCGTCGCGGTAGGGGAAGAGAATGCCGTCGCAATACCGCGCATAGTTCTTCACGAAAGCGGGCGTCATCTGCCGGTAGTAGCAGCAGGGCACAAAGGCCAATCGCGGATTCAATTGATGCGTTGCCTCGGTGAGTCTGGCCAAGTCATCCGGCGTCCAGAACTTCAGGTTGTAGGCGAAGTCGTCAATGCTCCAGGCGACGAAATTGGGCGCCGAGGCGCTCACGCGGGCGAATTCGAGCACCCAATGCTCATACTCCTTCTTCATCGCCTCGGTGGGCTTGGTTCCCCGGGGCAGGGTTTCGGAAGGGGGCACCAGCGTGACCCAGACCTTGATGTCGTGCCGGCGGGCGAGGGGCAGGAAGGTTTTGAAGTCGTCAAACTCAATCTGCTTGGAGCGGAAGAGCCAGTGGTAGGTATTGGCCCGAATATCCAGCAGCTCGGCGATCAGCTTTTGCTGGTCCACATGGCCGTTGGCCAGCTTCGGCGCGCCGGCGTAGGTGCCAAAGCACCCCCGCAGTGCCTTGGTCCGGTCCACGGCATTTGCCTTCTGCACGCCGAGCGATAAGGCGCAGAGCAATACCAATGCAACAACGATCTTGGCATTTTTCACAGGGCCATAATACCGATGCCGCTACCGCCGGGAAGCCTTTCTTCCGGATCGGTCCGGATCATACCGGGATGGTGCGCTGTGCAGCTCAGGAAACAGAGGCTGGCACCGGCCCACCGCCCCTACCGACCCTATCCTCCGCAGACCCAAGAAGACAGAACCGCGCAGCCGCGCGACCGGGCCTCACAGCCACCGCGCCAGTTCCGTCAGCGGTTTGCGCCGGGAGACGGGAGGTATTCCAGCATCCGGATCGGACGCGTAACCGACCGTGATGACGACCACTGGTTTCACGGAGGCCGGCCAAGCCACAATCCTGGCCACCACCCGAGGTTTGATCCAACCAATCCAACATGTGCCCAGTCCAAGCTCTGTGGCCGCCAGCACCAAGTGCTCCCCCGCGATGCCAATATCCACCCAAGGATAGTCCACACCCGAGACTGACGCCGCGAGTTGGTGCGTCAGGAAAGAGCGTTCCATGCCGATGACCACGTGTACGGGAGCACGTATCGCCCAGGTCATCTTGATGCCGGGCAGGAAGCCCTCCTCCACGATGCGCCGCCTCAATTCGAGGTCGCGTACCACGGCAAACCGCCACGGCTGCTGGTTGCAGGCCGACGGGGCGAGCCGGGCCGCCTCCAGGATCTGTGTCAGAAGGGCCTCAGGAACCGGAGCGGACTGATAGGCGCGACAACTCACCCGTCGCGCAATGGTGTCTCTCACGGGCATTCCCGTTGGCTCCTCAAGGGGCCTGCGACTGTTTTCGAGGTCACGATTCATGGGTGTTGTTGTGATGTTTGCGCGTCAGCCATTCCGCGTGGCGCCTGGACCGTTTTAGCCCCGCTGGTGTTCGGAGAAAAGAAGAAACCGGCCGCGAGGTCAGACGAGCAGGAAGCGTGGTGCGACCCATCCTTATCTTAAGGCCGCCACTTAGGTTGGCGAACCGCTCTGGTCTGTGGCCGAATGCCACGGGCTTTGGCTGGCGTTGCCAGGTTGGAGTGCCGCAGCCTGCGCGGCATCGGCCGGCCGAGCGACTTGGCCTTGCCGCCCTGTCTGCATTTCACTTACCATGCGGCGACTTTTCCAAACCATGAAGACCCAGCATCCGAGAATAGACCTCCGGTCCGTTCGCATCGGCGACGGTCAATACCCGCGTGGCAAGCCGCTCCAACCACGCTTTGGCATAATCTGGCTGGGGATGCTGGCCCTGCTCCCGACCGCCAGTGCTGACGTCTTCAACGACCATCTGTGTCAAGGAATTGACCCGGCGTCCTGGATCGTGCAGAGCAACCAGCCTTTGTACTCCGTTGATGAGACAACCGAAGGGGTGAGGTTTCGCAAACCGGTCGGCGGGGATCATAGTTTTCAATACGTGATGCTTCAGTCGCTGCTGGTGGCCCAAGGCGACTTCGAGGTGTGCGTGGATTACACCAACGCCAGCATCACCCGGTTCGACGGCTCTCCTGGCAATCAGATTCAGCTCAATTCCGATTTCGGCGGGCAGTGGTTCATTGTGGTGCGGAGTGACGAGATGAGCTACGGTCAGAATGTTCACGTTTGGGCGAATCCTCCTTCGGCTTGGTTCGGAGAGCGGGCATGCACCGACACCCATGGAACGATGCGGATCACCCGGACAAATGCTCACTTGCGGGCTTACCACAACAACACCCTGATTTACGAGAATGACTACAATGCCAACGACGCGACCTTCGGCTTGCCGCTCCAGAACAATGGCACGCGAGACGCCACCACGGTTACCTTCGCCAATTTCCAGCTAGCCGCTGACCACATCGTCTACCCGCCGCTCAAGTTGAGTATTGATCCGCTGCCACTGGGGCAGGTGCTGATTTCGTGGCCCGCGTACGCGTCCGGCGGCTCGCTCTATTCCTCGCCCTCGCTCCTCGACACCTTGTCGTGGGTGGCGGTGACAAACGGCCCGGCATTGATCGGGAACCGGCTGTTCGTCACGAACACCGTTGATGGTGCCGCTCGGTTCTATCGGCTGAAGTAGATGATGGTTGGGAGGAGAGGTTGCATTGCGCATGGAATCAAAGACAAAGTGGCAGGAGTTCTTCGACGGACACGCGCCGAATTACCTCCAGAATTGCTTCACGAAGAACACGGTTGCGGAAGTGGACTTCCTGATCGAGGCGCTGGGCTTGAGTCCGGGCGCGTCAGTGCTGGATGTCGGTTGTGGCACCGGGCGACATGCCATCGAGCTCGCGCGCCGTGGGTACCGCGTCACCGGGCTGGATATTTCCGCGGGGATGCTGGAGCAAGCCAGGCAGGGGGCGCAAGCGGCGGGAGTGCAAATCCGCTGGCGTCACGAGGACGCGACGGCTTTCGCGGTCAATGAGCAGTTTGACGGAGTGATCTGTTTATGCGAGGGAGCACTTGGGCTTTTGGGGCAGGGGGATGACGCGATCGGCCAACCCCCTGGCGATCTTGCGCCGAGTGGCGGCGGCGATGGAGCCGGAGGCCAAGTGCCTGTTTACGGTGCTGAACGGATTCGCCATGGCTCGGAGGCACAGCAGCGAGGACGTAGCGCACAGCATCTTCGATCCCCTGAACCTCACCGAACGCTCGGATTGCCATCCGAATGTGGAGGGTTGCGACAGTGATATGCGGGAGCGAGGATTCGTTCCCACGGAACTGACCCTGCTGTTTCAGATGGCGGGCCTTCGGGTCTCGAACATCTGGGGCGGCACTGCGGGCAACTGGGGACGCCGACCGGTTGACTTGGATGAAATGGAGATCATGGTGTTAGCCCGCAAGGCGGCCGAGCCATGCGCTCAACCTGGCTCGCCGGAGTGTTCCCGGTATTGACCTTGGTTTCGACTCCTTCTCCGAAGTATTTCGCCGGTTCGGCAAAGCATCTCTTGAATTGGTCGCTCATCTGGGCGGCATGCACTCCGTCAATGAGGCGATGGTCAAACGTCACGCCGATCGAAAGCACTGGACGCACCCTGACCTCGCCGTTCTCGACCACGGCTTTGTCCCGAACCGTCCCCACAGCCAAAAGGAGAGGGACCCTCGTGTAGGGCACCAGCGGCGCCCACGCCACATCAATCCCCATCCCTCCAACGTTCGTGATCATCACCGAGCCGAACGGGTCCTGCGGCAACCGCAGGAAGCCGAGATCGAGATTCAGGCCGTAAACCAGCCAACTGACGAGGTTGAGGAAAACACGCACCAGGCGCCACGGGAGCAGCGAGACGATGCGCGAACAAGCCGCGAAGGAGGGGTCGCGTCCCCGCTTGACTTCGGCCGCCTGCGCGCGAAAGGCCCGCGCAATTTCCGCCAGGCTCTTCAGGTCTGTCTCATGCACGGTTGTGCCGCTCAACACGGCCTTCGCTATCCGCTCATCCCGATTGCCGTTCGCCACCCTCCCGGGAACATTGACATGAAAGAAGACGCTTACATGCCGGCGAAGATAGACCTTGCCGTGCCGCAAGAGCCCGTTCAACTCCGGCCGCACCTGTAGGCAATGGGTGATCGCCTTGGCGGCCAGGACGGTCGGCGTGATGCGCACGCCATGCTGATGGGAATAAGCCTTGGCGAATTCGAGCGCCTTCGACATCTCGATTTCAAGCAGGGCATACACCGACGGATCTCCCGCGGTCCGCCAACTGCCGCAGGCGATCTTCCTGAACATGCCGGGCTCGTATTCCCGGAAGTTAACTCGGCCCATAGGCGAATAATGATGCCTGACCTATGGGGCTGTAAAGGGTTCAAGGCACCCAATCACCTGCCGGACGGGCGAGGTGAATTGTGATTGTGACATCGTCAATAAAGCGGCCAGCGGCCAATTGACGCGCCAAGGCGCGTTGGAGCACTATATCTTAAAGAATGAACCAAATTGCGCCGTTAACCTGGCGGTGGGCGGCAATACTCAGTCTCGCGCTGGTCTTCCACGCCGCCGCCGCTTCACCGGACGCCGCAAGGACAGTTCTGGCGATCGAGGGCACTCGCTTCGCGATTAATGGCCGGCCGTGCTTCCTATTGGGCATCAGCTACTATGGAGGGCTGGGCGCATCGGAGGATTTCGTTCGCCAGGATCTCGCGGATGCCCGGCGTTACGGGTTCAACTGGCTGCGCGTCTGGGCGACGTGGGCCGGCTTCGGCAGCGATGTGTCCGCGGTCGGCGTGGATGGCCGGCCACGTGAGCCGTTCCTGGGAAGACTGAAGTGGCTCGTGGCCGAGTGCGACCGCCAGGGCCTGGTTGTGGACATCACGTTGAACCGGGGAAGAAGTTCTCCCTCGAGTCCTGCGGGAGGCTGGGTGGCCGACCTGGCGAGTCACCAACGCGCGGTCGAAACGCTCGTCACCGCGCTCAAGCCGCATCGGAACTGGTATTTGGATTTGGCTAACGAACGCGACGTCCGCGACGCGCGTTACGTGCCGGCGGCGGAGTTAAAGGTCTTACGCGAACTGGTCCGCCGCCTCGACCCGGCGCGCCTGGTGACGGCTTCCTTTGGCGGGCATGACCTCGACCAGGAGGAACTGCGCGAGAGTCTCATCGGCGTCGGCTCGGACTTCGTCGCTCCTCACCGGCCCCGCACTGCCGAGTCGCCCCGCCAGACCGAGGCGCAGACTCGCGCGGCATTGGCCGCCATGGCCGCGTTCGGCCACCCGGCGCCCGTGCATTACCAGGAACCTTTCCGACGTGGTTACGGTAGCTGGCAACCCGCGGCGGAAGACTTTCTGACCGACCTGCGCGGCGCAATCACCGGTGGAGCTGCTGGCTGGTGCCTCCATAATGGCGCACAAAAGGGAGCCCCCGGCGAGCAGCCTCGCCGTTCGTTTGATCTGCGCGACAAACGCCTCTTCGACCAACTTGACAGCGAGGAACTGAAAGTCGTCGCCGACGTTAACCAGGCCGTGTCTGAACGGAATCAGGCAGGCCGCCAGGCACAGCGCGATTGAGGTGTCGTCCGGCTAGTGTCCAGGCTCCAGCCCGAAGGGCTTTCCGCAGGTTTGGGTCCTTCGTCCTCGCGGGTTTTGGTGGAGTAGGCGGCGCGGTTGAGACAGAGGGCTTTCGGGGCTGGACCGGAAAGTCCTTGCGGCGATCGGTTTGCCACAGGCGAACGAGCGCTGGTCAGCGCTGGCCAGTCAAGTCCTGGTGCAAGTCCCGCGCGCCGTGCAGCACGCGCCAAATCTGGATGCGATCCGGCAATTCGCGATAGAAGATCAGATAGCGGCGAAAGCCGTCCACGCGCCAGGAGCGGACCTCCGGGAAACCCAAGTCAGCGCGCGTCCGGCCTATTCCAGGATGGCGGGCAAGGAATTCAAAGCTGTCGTAGGCGGCCTCCAGAAAGGCATGGGCGACCGCCGGGTTGTCGCGGCGGATGAAGCGGGCGGCGGCTTGTAGATCGCAGAAGATGAACTCGCTTTCCTCCCAGCGCCGGTTCATTCCAGGCTGGAGAGGATTCGCTTGATGTTGGAACGGTCACGTGGTCGGAAGCTTCCTTTCGCCGCTTCAGCGAGCCTTTCGCAAACGCGCGGCGGGGTGTCCCCTTCGGCTCGGTCCCAATCGGGCCAGACCAAGGCTTCCAGTTCCGCCCGCTCAGGGGGCGAGAGCCGCTCTATCGCCTCTTTGATTTCAACGACCGTGCTCACGGAAGAAATAAAGCGCAAGGCGGTCGGGGTGTCAATGGGAACGACGAAGTGGGAGGTCCATCCTGTCCCTCATCTGCCCGTCCAGACTGGCGCCAGCCAGGCCACGGGTTTAGCCGGGTTGGCACCGGACGCGTCGCCGCCCCCGGCATTCCATACTCGCACGAAGAAGTACTTGTTGGTGGCGTCCGTGATCGCCGGTTTCCAGGCGACGGAGTATGCGGGCGCGGGGTTGTAAGTCTGCACCACCGCGCCGCCATCTTTCACGATGTCTATCCTGGTAATCCTGTGCTTCGGCTTGTCCGTGTCCGGGTCATTAATTGAGATGTCAAAGGTGAAGCGGGCCGTTCGGTCAAGGGTCGAGCCCATGATCGCGCCGTTCACGGTGTAGCGGCATTGGATGTTGCCATCCAACGCGGCGTAGGCGCGCCGGTGTTTCATAGCATCCAGGATGGCCGCCTTGGTCCGGGCGGTCGCCAACACAAAGGTCCGGGAGGTATGATGCGTGATGCCCCAGAAGCCGTGGTTATCGTTGCCGCAGACGGGCGCCACTTTCCACCCGTTGTCCAGGGCGTTCACGAAGGCTTCATAGTGGACTTTGTTGTTGGAGTTGATGACCTCCAGCAGGGTGAGGATGTCCGCCACCTGCGGATCGCAGTAAGCCCAGTTGTTATAGCCGCGAGCGCCGGGATGATTGAAGCCGGCCACCACCGGCCCCTCGCCGTTGGGCGGGGCGGTCTTGAGCCACTTGTAGAGGTAAGGCAGGTCAACGCCTGGCGCCAAGGCATTCAGATACTCGCTGCTGTTGAAGACGTTCAGGTGCCCGGTCCCGTTCGGGCCATTGTTCTCCGAGTGCTCATAACCGGCGATCGCCACAAAGTCGCCGTCGGTGGCCTCGGCGGCCTCGCGTTGGGCGGCCACCCAGGTCGCGTTGGTGGGGCTGGGCGGCTGAAACGGAGCCTCCTGGGAGTGATCGGTGGTGACGTAGAAATCATAGCCCTTGGACTTGGCTAAAGCGTAATGGGCCGCGGGCGGGCCCTGGTGTTCCTTCCAGTCCGGTCTCAGACTCTTGGCCGGCTTCTTCTTCTTGCTGTTGTCCGCGGTCGCTGGAACCGTGGCGTATTGCTCGCCGTGGCCCCACGTATTAGCCGTGTGCGAATGGACGTTGCCCGCATAGATGTGGTATTGCGGGGCGGGGACGGTGGTTTGGTCCAGTGCCAGACCTGGGGCAGCACTCAGGCACAGTAGAATTGCGGAACAGGCAAGCAGGCAAGACTCCTGACGTTTCGAGCGTTCGACGAGCATGTGCAGCGACAACATGCGGCGTATCCTCTCAGTTTGAGCCGGCCAAAGCAATGGAATGCAAGGTTTCCGGGGGTTCTACAGCCGGAGCAGTTCTTTGAGTTTGCTCTTGATGGCTTGTTGGCGCTCCTGTCCCCTTATGATGACAAACCAGCGGTCCGCGCTGAAGCCCGGTGGCCTCGCCCTCCAAATTTCCCTTGCCGGATCTTCATCGCTCCGGCTTTTGGACGACACGCCCTGATTTCGGCTGCTGTGCCTGCCTGCAACCCACGGCTGTGGACCAGAGATACGCATAGCAACCTTTGCCTCTGCGTTCCTCCGCGATCCTCTGCGTCTCTGCGTTAGAACTTCGCAGCGCGGGACGATTCCGGGAGATACCGATAGACTGAAGACCTGCGCTGCTTTGTCACTGGCCATGACCTGCAACCGTGGTGCCCCGGCCAACATTTGACTTACCTTCCGGGCGCGCTTAGCCTGCGTACGATGAATGCGCTGCAAGATTCGCTGCTGGAACTCGTCCGCCGCACCTCGGCCGAAATCCCGGATGACGTGCACAAGGCCATCCTCGATTCGCTGGAGCGCGAGAAGCAAGGCACGATCGCCGCCAGCGCGATGAAGATTATCGAGCAGAACATCGCGCTCGCCAAGAACAAGTCCCAGCCCATTTGCCAGGACACCGGGAGCATCATCTTCTATGTGGACTGCCCCTCGAGCTTCGACCAGCGCGCGTTCGAGCAGGCTGCCCGCGAGGCGGTCAAGCTGGCTACCAAGAAAGGGTACCTGCGCCAGAATTCCGTGGACTCGATCACCGGCAAGAACGACGGCACCAACGTCGGGCCCGGCTCGCCGGCCATTCATTTTCACCAGCACGACTCGTCCGCAGTCACCGTCCGTCTGATCCTCAAAGGCGGCGGCTGCGAGAATGTGGGCGCACAATACTCGCTGCCCAATGAGAAGCTGAAGGCCAATCGCGATTTGGACGGCTGCCGTAAGGCGATCCTGGACGCGGTCTTGCAGGCGCAGGGCAAAGGCTGCGGCCCGGGCATCCTCGGTGTGTGCATCGGCGGCGACCGGGCGACGGGCTACGAGTTCTCGAAGCAGCAGTTCCTGCGCAAGCTCGACGACGCCAACCCAAACCCGGAGTTGGATAAGCTGGAGCGCGATATCGTGGAAACGGCCAACAAGCTGGGCATCGGACCGATGGGCTTTGGCGGCAAGACCACGCTGCTGGGAACCAAGATCGGCGTGTTGAATCGCCTGCCCGCCTCCTATTTCGTCAGCATCAGCTACATGTGCTGGGCCTACCGCCGCCAGGGCGCCACGCTCGACGCGAACGGCAAGATCCAGAAGTGGCTTTACTAGCCTAGAACTCTCCCGCCTATGATCCAGCTCACCACACCTGTTTCCGAAGCCGCCGTCCGCGCGCTCAAAGTCGGCGACGAAGTCACCATCACCGGCACCCTGTTCACTGGCCGCGACGCGGTTCACAAATACCTCTACGACGGCGGCCAGCTCCCGGCTGGCGTCAGCCTCAAAGGCGGCATCCTCTACCACTGCGGCCCGGTCATCATCAAGGACGAGCAGGGCAAATGGAAATGCGTCGCCGCCGGCCCCACGACCTCGATTCGGGAAGAGCCCTACCAAGGGCAGATCATTCGCGACTGCGGCCTGCGCGGCGTCATCGGCAAGGGGGGCATGGGTGAAAGGACGGTTGCGGCCTGCAAGGAGCACGGGTGCGTGTATTTGCACGCGGTGGGCGGCGCGGCTCAGGTGCTCGCCGAATGCATCCAGCGTGTGCCGAATGTCTATTTCATGGAGCAGTTCGGCGCCCCGGAAGCCATTTGGGAATTCCAGGTCGTCAGCTTCCCCGCCGTGGTGACGATTGACGCCCACGGCAACTCCCTACACAAGGAAGTCCTGGCCGCCAGCCAGGCTGAACTGGCAAAGTACGTCTAGCGAAGTAGGTTCATCCGGAAGGTTGCTTTGTAGTCGCGTGGGCGAGTGATTTCTTGGGCTTTTCCAAGGGTGCTTCGCATCTGACCCTGCTCCGGAATTCTGTGGAAAACCTTGTTCCTGACCCGAGTGGCGCTTGGTTAAGGCGTAAATCATTAGGGCTTAGGCACCTGCAAGTATGTCAAAGTCCGAAGGCGGCAAATAGGAATTTCCTTTTCCCATGCCCGCACGTACTGGGCGCTGCGTGGGTGAAACCTTCTGAGCCGAAGCGCCTCGACGTTCCGCGTTTGTCGGCGTAGCAAGCTCAATCGGAGCGCCTATGAATAATATCTACTCCTTACATGACGCGGCCAAAGCTGGTGACTTGGAAAAGGTCAAGGCGCTGGTCAAAGGCCATCCCGATGTGATTTCCAGCAAAGACACCAACGGCTGGACGCCTCTGCACTTGGCGGCGGCTTGTGGCCACAAGGTCGTGGTGGAATTGCTCCTAGCCAGCAAGGCCGAGGTCGATGCCAAGGATAAAGACGGCATGACGCCTTTGCACTGGGCGGCGATGAAGGGCTACAAGGACGTGGCGGAATTGCTGCTGGCCGGTAAGGCCGAGGTCGATGCCAAGGATAACGACGGCATGACGCCTTTGTACGGGGCGGCGCGAATTGGCGACAAGGTCGTGGTGGAATTGCTGCTAGCCAACAAGGCTGAGGTCAATGCCAAGGCAAAAGCCGGCCAAACGCCTTTGCACATGGCGGCGCTAAATGGCCAACAGGCCGTGGTGGAATTGCTGCTAGCCAGCAAGGCCGAGGTCAATGCCAAGGACGAACACGGCAACGCGCCTTTGCACTACGCGGCGGCTCAGGGCCACAAGGACGTGGCGGTGTTGCTGCTGGCCAACAAGGCCGTTTACGATGTTCAAGGCGCGGCTGCGCTGGGCGATTTGAAAAAAGTGAAGGCGCTGCTCAAAGGCAATCCTGATTTGGTCTTCAGCAAGCCCAGCCACGGCCAAACGCTTTTGCACCTGGCGGCGCGAACTGGCCAAAAGGACGTGGTGGAATTGCTGCTAGCCGGCAAGGCCGAGGTCAATGCCAAGACCGAATACGGCGACACGCCTTTGCACGGGGCGGCGCGAAATGGCCACAAGGCGGTGGTGGAATTGCTGCTGGCTAACAAGGCTGAGGTCAATGCCAAGGACAGGTCCGGTCTGACGCCCTTGCACCTGGCGGCGCTAACTGGCCAAAAGGACGTGGTGGAATTACTGCTGGCCGACAAGGCTGAGGTCAATGCCAAGGACATCATCGGCCATACGCCTTTGCACATGGCGGCGTCTGAGGGGTTTGAGGGAACCAAGGAAGCGGCGGAATTGCTGCTGGCCAACAAGGCCGAGGTCAATGCCAAGGACAACGCCGGGCAGACGCCTTTGCGCTTGGCGGTGGCTCAGGGCCCCAACGACATGGTGGAATTGCTGCGTCAGCACGGCGGCCACGAATAACGCGCACAGGGAGGCCGCTCTTAACCGGTCGAGTAGAGCGCAGGCGCGACCGGTTTAGACCAATAGCTTTCCGCTGTATCTGCCCTTTCGAGCATTGTGGCAAATGGCCATCAGATCGTGCCCACGGTTCTTCCACGCCCTCGGTTCATTCCGTACGGCGGGTTTTCCCCGGCTGGAAGCCAGCCTCCTCGCTCTGCCTCCTTCCGAAACCATCTTCGGCTTCGTTTGACGCATAACCGGCGGTTCTTTTCGTTTCTGGCTCAGAGTCCAGGCGTCTCGGACCGCGGCTGTGCCCACAGGCCCTTGGCTCAACACGGTTTATCATGCCCGCGCCTCCAATCGCTACTACGGCCTGATCCGCCAGTCTGACGAACTCCGTCCAGCGTGGGCCTCCTCGGCTTACTCTGGCCGACAGCTTGCGCCGCCGACTCGCCCACCCGTTTAAGGCAGAGCTTGCCCCAGTCGAGGTCTCCCCCATCCAGGTTCTGCTGTGACTACCCGGCCCAACCATCCATTGCCGAGGCAGGACTTGCACCTGCGAGCATGTCAAAGACCGAAGGCTGCACATAGGAAATCGCTTCTTGTGTACCCGCATGTAATCAGCGCTGCGCGGGTGAGTGTTGGCTTGAGATTGAACCGCCGGCTGCGATTCAACCTGCACGCGATCATAGATACCGCGGGCAAGAGTCTGCACGGGTGGTTTGACTCGCCGGCCAACCGGGTGGTGGAGCAACGCCTGAAGGCGGGCCTGGTCGCCTTCGGCTGCGACCCGGAGCTTTTCACTTACTCACAGCCGGTGCGGGTGCCTGGAGCATTCCGCGAGGGCCGGCTGCAACGGTTGGTTTGGTTAAGGGAGTAACCACAGATGACACAGATGAACACGGATGTTAACGCAAAGGCGCAGAGGCGCGGAGGCTTACCTGGCGGCGGTGTTTGTGAGCACCCCGGGGGCTATCTTGGCCAGCAGGTTCGTGGCCGCTTCGCGCGTACCTTGATCGGGATCACTGAGAGGGATGGGGAGCGCGCGCGCAATTGCTTCCTTATAAGCCGTATTCGCGTATTTCGCGAGAGAGGAAGCCGCTCGCCACCTGAGCTCCGGATGCGGATCATGCACCTTCGCCAGAAGCACCGGCACGGCGGCATCGGGGTCAACATCCAGCTCCCCCAAGGCGAAAAGCGCGACCTCGGCCACCCACGCGTCAGGGGCCCCCGCACACTGAAGCAGGACAGGCAAAGCCCGATCAGCGGCGCGGCGATCCAACTCCATGCCGGCAATCGCAAAGACGGCCATGTGGCGGGTCGGGGGCGGTGTACGGGTGTCAGCCACTACCCCCAAGACCGGACGAAGTGCAGGCTCGCCAATTTCACTGAGGACCCTCATAGCACGCCGGCCACTCTCCGGAGTCCGCGTATCCATGAGCAGAGTGAGCAGCTGCGGAATTGCGTTGGTAGCGGCTGGACCAAGCACGCGGAACGCTCCTGCCGCTGTTTCCGCGCGCAGCTCCGCCTCAGACGTGACGAAAGGAATCCACTTCCGAAAAGGAACCGGCACCCGGTTAAGCAGATGCTCAACTTTTTGCTTGGCGGGAGTAGATTCGTATCGCATCCAGCGCACGAGTTCGGGGCCGGCGGTCTCGCCCATCGCCCGTATCGCTGCGGCGGCATCTTGCTTCTCTCGGGGGTCGCCCGGCGCCCAGTAACGGGAGATCCATGTAGAAAGGGGTTCGCCCGCAAATGTCGGCTGAGCACGACGCGAGCCAGCAAACCAGGCCGCAGTAACCGCAGCGGCAAACGCCAAGGCAGCCAAAGAGGTCAGCACATTTCTCCGCTCGCGCACGGCGGCATGCTGCCTTCGCGGCCCGGCACTCTCAAGTCTCAACACTCAACCAAGTAAATGGAGATCCTCAAATTCGATCCTTCGGAACAGCGCGATATTGCGGTTGACCTAGGCGTGGTGCCTGAGCCGCTGGCGGAAATCGAGTGCGCCCGGGTTTACCACCAGAACATGCCGGAAAGGGGTAGCTTGGAATTCAGGGTGACCCGCTCTACCTCCGCCTTCATAGCGATTGGGAGGGTGGAGGAGACGCGAACGAGGTGGTTGTGAGGAGGAGTCTCGCTCGGAAAGGGGTCGAACCGGAGATTGGAATTCAAGCTGTGCATATGCTCTGCTCTTCCTCGTGCATTTGCGCTGACGCTGTCCCGGGGCCAAATGATGCAGCAAGGACCTGTCGCCTTTGGTCGCGCCGATCTGGACGCGCGGCGCAATCCACTTCACCGGTAAGGTCGTTTCGCTCCGCAACCGCACGGCAATGGCCAGCTTGCCGGGATCACTGCGCTGGCGGGCCGCCAAGTCCGCCTCCGTCCACCCTCGCCGCGTCAGCAGGCGCTCTTCGACGCCCAGGAGGTGCGCTCGCACCGGATTCAGGTGCAGGTAATCGCACGCTGTCTTCAAATAACCGTTGCCGCTCCCCTCCACAACCACCGCCTTGTCGCGACCGCTAAACCCGTGCCCAAAGAGCCTCTGACGATGGTTCAGCCGAATCGTGTAGGCGCTCAGCAGCCACCGCATGCCTTCCACCAGATTCCCGTCGGGGGGTTCGACGACCAAGTGAAAATGGTTGCGCATCAAGCACAAATGAGCCCCCTGTGCCCTGGCTACCGGGACCGATCTACGGTTTGAACCCTTCCCATGAAGACGTGCGATGTGAAGGCTTGAACCCTTTCCTGCGTGCCATCGGCGGTAATCCTCTACCCAATCCAACCACGTGTCAACCGTGATTACTGTTTGCTGGGACTGAGCCTTTCATGGCTGGCAAGTTCACGCCTACTGCTTGATGAGTAACCATTTCCATGCGGTGCTGGAGACGCCCAACGCCAATTGGGTCGAGGACATGCGCTGGTTGCAGAGCCCGCCTCGGCGCAAGCAGAATTCCAACCTATGGTGACACCCTTCCGGTAGCGTGCTCCCCAGACGGCGTCCATAGTACCTCCGTTCTTCCTCCGTCCTTCCTCCGTCCTTCCTCCGTCCTTCCTCCGATTGCGTCTCGAAGGAACAACGGAGGAGGAACGGAGGAAGGACGGAGGAAGGACGGAGGAAGCCGGCAGAGGGCAGGGTGGACCATGAATGAAAAAATGGTCAACGCACAACCGGGTGGTAATGGCGGGCTGGGAGGTGCAGTTCCTGGCGGTTGGTTTCCAGCGGTGGGTCATTGAGTCCGGGGCAACCCGTACGCCAAATGCCGGAACGAACGACATTTCGCCGCAATGGCTCGGCTCATCCGCTGTGGCCGGTGGCTACCTGCCCACGGAGCCTCCCGATTCTGCTTTCCGAAATAGGCATTGCGCGGAGTCACTCCCATGATGTAGCCTTAAGCATGTCGCGGATATCATGAGGCGTTGGATGTTTATCCTGATCGCGGGATTGACCTGCGGACCCACCGCCGGCCTGACGGCGGCGGATGTGGGCCTGATCAAGGTTAATGGCGCGATTGGCCCCGCTACCGCCAGCTACATCGCACGTGCGGCGGATTTGGCGGGTACCCGCGACAATGCCTGCCTGGTCATACAACTCGACACCCCGGGCGGCCTGCTCGATTCTACGAAGGATATCGTCGCCACGCTCTACGAATCCAAAGTGCCCACGGTGGTCTATGTCGCTCCGGCGCCGGCGCGGGCGGCCAGCGCGGGGGTGTTCATCACGATGGCCGCGGACATTGCCGCCATGGCGCCCCATACCCGGATCGGCGCGGCTCATCCCGTAAGCATCGGGCTGGGCGGCGAGGCTGAGAAGCCCGACGAAATCATGAAGGAAAAGGCGGCGAACGATACCGCCAGCTTCGCCGAGTCCATCGCCGAGAAGCGCCATCGCAACGTCGAGTGGGCCAAGTCCGCTGTGGTGGAAAGCGCCTCGATCACCGCCGAGAAGGCGCTGGATCTTAAGGTAATTGACCTGATCGCCAAAGACCTGCCCGATCTGCTGGAACAGATTGACGGCCGGGAGGTCAACGCCCAGATTCTACACACTGCCAAGGCGAATGTGGTGGAAATCCCCATGACCACCCGGGAAAGCTTCCTGCATACCGTGCTCCGGCCGGAGGTGATGTTCATCCTCATGCTGGTGGTGATTTACGGGATCATCGGCGAACTGAGCAGCCCGGGCGCGATCCTGCCGGGTGTGGCGGGGGCGATCGCGCTGATCCTGGTCCTCTTCATGTCCGCCATTCTGCCCATAAACGTCGCCGGCTTGGCGCTGATCGGCCTGGCGATCGTGTTCTTCATCGCGGATATCTTCGCCCCAACGCACGGCGTGCTCACGGTCGGCGGGATCGTCTCGTTCTTCCTGGGAGCCTTGATGCTCTTCAACCGTGCCGACCCGGCGTTCCGGCTCTCACTGGCCTACATCATTCCGGCGACATTGGTCACGGCGGCGTTTTTCGTGTTTGTGGTGGGCAAGGGACTGCGCGCGCAACTGCTGCCCGTGCGCGCCGGCAGGGAAACCCTGTTGGGCAAGACGACCCAGGCCCTGGCGCGCATTGACGCCGGCAGCGGGAAGGTCTTTGTCGAGGGCGAATACTGGAACGCGATCAGCGACGCGCCGATTGAGTCAGGCCAGACGGTGGAGGTCATCGCTGTCAACGGCCTGACTTTGACAGTGAAACCAAAACAAACATAACGGGAGCATTATGGAAGAACTCATCCGCAGACTGTTTAACCTCACGGCCTGGATCGTGCCGCTGATTATCCTGGGCTCGATTGTCCTGCCCCAGGCCATCCGGATTCTGCGCGAGTACGAGCGGGGCGTGATCTTCCGGCTCGGCAAACTGGTCGGCGCCAAAGGGCCGGGGCTGATTCTCCTGATCCCCATCGTGGACCGCATGGTGAAGATGGACCTGCGCGTGGTGACGATTGACGTGGCGAAGCAGGAGGTCATGACCCGCGATAACGTCCCGGTCACCGTGGATGCAGTCGTCTATTTCCGGGTCGTGGACCCGACGGCTGCGGTGGTCAAGGTGGAGAATTTCTGGAAAGCCACCTCGCTCATCGCGCAAACCACCCTGCGGAGCGTCCTCGGCCAGGCGCCGCTGGACGACCTGCTCTCGCAGCGCGAGGCCATCAACCAGCACCTCCAGGAAATCATTGACCGCCAGACCGAGCCTTGGGGCATCAAGGTAACCGCCGTCGAGGTAAAGGACGTGGCTCTGCCGGACAGCATGAAGCGCGCGATGGCCAAGCAAGCCGAGGCCGAGCGCGAGCGCCGCGCCAAGATCGTCAACGCCGAAGGCGAATTCCAGGCCGCTGAAAAGATGGTCCAGGCCGCCGCGATGATCAGCAAAGAGCCCATCGCCCTTCAACTGCGCTTCCTGCAAACCATGCGCGAAATCTCCAGCGAGCATAACACCACGACGTTCCTGCCCGTGCCGATAGATCTGTTCTCGCCCTTTCTGAAAGGCCCGCCCAAGAGCTGAGGGGCGACGGCAACCAGGTTTGGTATCCGAGGCCTTTCCGGCTGGACGCTGGGGCGGCGCGAGCGAGTGATCCGGGCAGGATTCGAATAGCCAGGGAGCGGCTAAAGGGAGCCTTCCGTGGTTGCTCGGACTTCAGCAAGCACTGAAAGGGACCTTGCTTTTGGATCTATGGAAATAGTCCGACCAACCGGCGCGGTGAGGGTCTTCTCGCCCCACACTACCTTGAACTCCTGGTCTCTGATTTCGATGTCGAAAACGGCATCACGCATTTTAACTCCCCGGAGGGCGGCCCTTGGGGCGAAGGCCGCGGGGCGCGAAGTGACCAGAATCGTCCCGTCGAACTGCGGGTCAACACCGAACATGCCGAAGATGAAGAACTGGGCCACCGTCACCCCATCAATCGTGCACTGCAAGGGCGTATCGTGCCGGTAATCTATGCGGTCGGCGTAGCTGGAGTCGCCCCAATAGGACATCCGGCTGCCCCACCAAACGCACCGTCTCATAAGGTCTTCGGCCTCGCGCGGCCTGCCCGCCCGGTAAAGCAGGATGGAGATGTTCGGTGGAAAACAGGTGCAAGCGCCGGGCCCACCGTTGTCCACGTCAGCCGGGTCGTAGGCCGGGTCGCCTTTGGCCAGGCTGTGCAGCCCGTATTGGCCGAGGAACTCCTTATCGTTAAGATGGCTGACCAACCCGGCTTCCGTTTCCTGGTCCAGAACACCGCTTCCCAAGAGATAGAACATTTGGACCGTCCAACGGGTTTCCGGCTGGCCTTTGCCGTTGATGAAATTGAACCACTTGGTTTCAGGGTTCCAGAGCCTGTCTTTCAAGAGAGACTTGAGGGCGGCTGCCCGCTCGCGAAGCTGGGGAGCCGGCTGGCCGGCAATTTCCGCCAACCGCGCCGCGAGGAGATAATTGGCGTAGCGGCGGCCGTTGAGGTCGGGCATCACATGGTTGTAGGTATATTGCCGCCGCAGCTCCAGGTGGCTGTTCGAAGGGCCATAATCAACCAGGGCGACCGGCTTCGATACGTCGTCGCGCACCACCGCGTTCTTGAGCACGTGTTCCAGAACCGTCTGGCCATCAACGACCTCCTGAAGAAAGGCCGTATCGCCGGTGATCTTCACGTGGCGGAAAATGAGCCCGATGATCTTCTCCTGGTTCACCATATACCACGGCCCATGGGCCTTGCCGTCAACCGGGTTGAAAGCAAAATGCGCGGTCATGTCGCACTTCAGGAACTGCTTAATGTGTTCACGGTGGGCGGTTGGGTCGTAAAGCGGCATCATTTCCCAGGATTCGCCGTAGTTCCACAGATACTCCGTCAGGCAGCCGCCACGAATGCTGCCGGTCGAATAATAAGGACGAAGCACAAACTCCGGCACGTCCCAGCGGTTGAGGATAAGATGGACCAGTGAACGGTTATAGAACTTCTCAACCTCCTTATTGTCGGACACGAGCCGGGGGATTCGTTGAAACAGTTCCGTGACCCGCTGCACGTGCGCGGCGGTAGCAGCCGCAATGCTTTGCTCTGGCTCAGACACGATCGCTTTGCATGAGGCCGTGGCGTCGGCTGATGGTCCCATAGCGAAGGCCAGATAGACCTTGGCGGTTCCGCCAGGCGGCAGCGTGAGAGCCTGTGAGCCGGACCCGGTCGCTGTGTCCCACGTCAGGCCATCGCCGGTGCCTTCGAGAACGATGGATCTGTCACCCGCCGTGAGGGTCAGCACTTTGTTCTCGGCGAGGGCTTTGGTGGCAGTCGAGCTTGCGGCCTGGGCGAATTCCCAGACACCACGGTGGTCGAGCGTGCCGCGGGTTTTGAAGACCACGGGTGCCTGGAGGGCGCTTGCGGTCGGGTTGCGCAAGGCGACGGCCACGAGCCCGCCTCGCCGGCCCGGCGCCAGAACGGTTGCGGCCGAGACCTCGACACCGTTAACTTCCCCCCGCTGTTCGATTTTGTACGGCCACCATCTCACGGCTGGAGTAGGAACCTCTCTGCCGAAAATCTCCACGCGCAAGGCGAAGTCGGAACTCACGAAGGGCGGCGCCCACAAGCCGTCCACACGGGCCGCATGACTTCCCGGCGTACCGACGGTAATTTTGCCATTGATAATGCCCAAATGTTCCGGGGCGGTGACCATGTCCCGCCGGTCCATCGAGAACAAGTCCGCGAAGGAGTTGTCATCCCCAACCGCGGCCAATCCGCTATTGCCAAAGGGGCCAACTATCAAACCAACCAACCCTGCCAATACTCTGACTTTCATGCTGTTGCTTGTGTGTTTGTCACCCTCGCTTCCACCGCAGTTGAACCACGGTGCAGGCGCTGCCGTCTTCATTCACGAGTTCGTAATCGCCGAAGCAGGCGGGGACGAGGGCCGATTGGAACTTCCGGATAGTATTGTGGAAGGCCGGATTGGCCTTTGACCGGATGGTCACGCTGTTGCCGACGGTGAGAGTCAGAATGTGAAGGAACTTGCCCTCCGTAGCATTGTCGGCGCGCTGCGTGAAATGGAACCGCTCGATCTCAAACGGCATTCGTGGATCAGACGAATAGCGGTCGAACATGTAGTCCTTCGTCCACTTGACCACCTTTGGCCGGGCTCGCAGATGATCCTTCACCCACGATGCGCGCACCCATTTGTCGGTGCTGAAGCCGTGATCCAGATGCATCCGGCAAGGCTTGCCGGTCATCGTCTTGCTTTTGTCGTCCCATGAATGCCGCGCGAAGTCATAGAGAAAGAAGGAGTATTCGGTGGCCGCCACGCTTGGGCAGGTGTCCATCTCCAGCACCATTTGATTGCCGCCGTGACCATGCGTGGTGCCCGGCGGGATGAGGAAGAGATCGCCCACATTGGTGTCCCAGCGGGCGATGAAGTCCTTCCAGTTCGGGATTTCCTTCAGGTTGCTCGATGCCCGGCAAAGGCGCTCCCACTCCTCTAAATCTGCGTCATCCTTGAATCCCATCCAGGTCGTCGCGCCTTCGTAGGCCTCCGTGATATAATACGTCTCATAACGTCCCAATGGTTCCTTGAAGTGTCGCCGCACGTAATCGGTGCTGGGGTGATTATGAATGGGCATGCTCGTCCGTTCCGGCGGGGTGGGCTTGGGAAAATACCCGTCGTCCAACCACACGTCCATCGGGAACAAGCGCGGATAGGTCTCGGTGAGGTATTTGCCGAGGAACCGGTCGCCATACTGCATGAGGTTCATGGTGGGCATGTTCAACATGGCTTCCCGCCCGATATCCACCAGCATGCTTAATTCCGGTCCGGCCAACTCGTTCCAGGCGTTGCATTCGAGCCCCGGCACGTCAAAAAGATCTTTGTAGCGATACGCGCCCCAAGGACCCGGCTGGAAGATCGGCACTTCCTTGATGGGATACTGGAGGAGGGTCTGCATGAGCCCGTCATAGGCTGCACGCGGCATGAGCTTCAGCGTCGCGAAGGTGATGGCCTCGACCCAGTAATCCATGCGCTCGACCGCGAATTCCTTTTGCCGGTCCAGCAGGTAGTAATCGCAATAATAATACTCCTTCCAGCCGTAACCACGGTCCGGTTCGCTCCAGCCGAACGGAATCAGCTTGCCATCCCACATCTCCCATAGAATCGGCTGGCGCGTCTTGTCAAAGTAGAATCGCAGGTCGTAGTTGTCGCTGAGTTCAGGGATCGCCGCACCCGGCCCGTAGACGATGACGGCGTCAACACCCGACACCCCTGCGAGTTCGGCACCCAGAGCAGCCAATTTTTCCGGGGAAACCAGATCGCAAACATGGCCATCGGTGTTAACGACACCGAAGCCGGGATCGGCAGTCTCGGTAAATGCGCGCTTGTAGGCGGCGATTTCCTCGCGCGACTTGAAAGCGCCCAGGATTGCGCGGAATGAAATCTTGAGTCCAGCCGCTGCAGCCTGGGACTCGAGCGCGGCGACTACTGACGGCCAGTCTATCCCATACCAGCCGTCGAACGCCATGCGCAGGGCACGATTCCTGCCGCGGTTCGCAACGATGCGCTGAAGGATCACCTTCATTATGGCGTCCGGCCCAATGGAAACCGTGTCGCGCCATTCGGGTTTCAGAGTGATGCGGTTTTCAGCGTTCTTCCTGGATTCGTAGAGTGGCATAATTCTTCGTGGTAAAGTCTTTCAGGTCTCCTGGAAATCGAATGAGAGCGGGCGTTCACGAAAGCCGCGTGTCTTGTAGGCCGAATACGCCACGCCAGCCACCAGCCATAAGCCGCCCACGATCTTCGCACGATTGGGCAAGCCGATCCAGAAGATCAGGCACAGGAGAAAACCGCAGGCTGGAATCAAGGCATCCCAAAGCAGGTTGCGCCGATGACCGGACGGGGGGCGAACAAAATAGCTCCAGAAGGCGGCCAGGTTGACCCCCATGAAGCCCAGAAAAGCGCCGAAATTCAGCAAGTCACAGGCCTGATCGAACGGAACGAACACCGTGCCCAGGAACGCCAGGGCCCCCACGAAGATGATGTTGCGCGAGGGATTCCGGCGTTGAGGACTGAGGAAGCCGAACACGGCCTTGGGGAGGACATTGTCGCGGCCCATGCCGTAGAGCAGGCGCGCGGCGTTTACTTGCACGCTAAACCCGGAGCCGAACTGACTGACGCTCATGACGACCAGGAAAGTGGTGAACAAAACCGGCCCTCCGACCATGCGCATGACGTCCAGATACGAAGTATTCGGGTCGGCCAACTTCCAGTCCGGGAGGACCAGGTGCAGGAAGTAGAGTTCCACCGCGCTGAGAATCCCGGTGATGACGACGACCAGCACTGTGGACAAGACCATATCGCGCTTCGGATTCACCGAGTCTTCAGCCAGTGTCGTGAGACCGTCGAAACCGATGTAGTTCATCGCCGCCAGGGAAATTCCCGCCAGCAACGCCCCGGGATGAAACGTGGCCGGATTGCAGATTGGCGACGTGGAAAAAATGCCGCTCCAGCCGGACTTAAGAAAGAGGTAGCGGATGGCGAGAACCAGGAACACTCCGACAGCCAGGCTGGCCACCGCCAGCAGAACCATATTCGTTCGGAGTGTGGCGCGGATGCCGCGCAGATTCAACAGGGTCATCCCCAAAAGGACCAGGAAGGTCAACACCGGCAGAGGAGCCGCCGGTATCAACCGCTGAATTGCCAGGGCAGGGATGATGGCACTGATTAACGGAATCACCAGGTAATCGAGGAACATGCACCAGCCGGCCAGGAAACCGAGGTGCGGATTCAGGGCGCGGCCCACGTAGGTATAAGCGGAGCCGGCCATCGGATAGAGAATGGCCATCCGCCCGTAGCTGATCGCAGTGACAATCATCGCCACCATCGCAAGCAGCACGATGGTAACGGCGTGGTTGTTGGAACGCTGCTCCAGCAATCCGAAGATCGGAATCGGCGCCACGACCTGCATGATGACCATTCCGTAGATCAGCAAGTCCCGCAGACTCAGGACGCGCTTCAACTGCCGTGGTTCAGGGTTGGTTGGCATCTCCAATACGCTCAAGGGAGCGTGCAGTTCACTCCGGCAACACCCGTTGACTTTCGCGGCGGTTCATGGTCTAAGCAGTGAAATGATTTGTTGGAACGCATCTGGATTGGCGCCCGGACCGCCATTGCCCCAGAGCTTCTGATCGAACGCGGCTTTCGTGGCGGAAATCGTAACGTGCCAGTCGCCCCAGAGCACATTCAATGCCCCGGGATTGTTTCCAGAACGGTGCGGGATCCATTCATAGACATGGATCAAGTCCGGCATGACGGCGAGCCGCGCATTCAACTCAGTCACTTTGACAGCCAACTTGTAACGATAGGGAACAGCGGGATCGGACAGAGTCGCCGATTGCGGATACAGGATATAGCTTGATCGAACCGGAGCTGGGTTCCAATCGGTTGGCGCATTCCCGTAGGCCGGCCATGTTCCTTCAGTCGTGACGAAGCCATCATACGCGAATTCCCGAGTCAGTTTTGACAGGCTCGGACAATAGAAGTTCTTGCCTGAGGGGAGCAGTTTCTCGCGAAAGAGAAGACCGTGATTCAGGCCCGGCCGGTTGTTTTGCACCGCTTGGCCGCGAGGGCCCGTTGCCGGCTGGGTGTTATAGCCCGGGTCAATGGATACCGCGAACAGGAAATAGCCACTGAACGGCGTCGCTTCCACATTGGGACGGGTCGGCAGTTTCTCGCTGTGGTCGCCCGCATACATGCCTAGCGCGATTCCCTGCTGCTTCAGGTTGTTGAGACAAGAGATGCGCATCGCTCGCTCCTTCGCGTTCGACAATGCCGGCAGCAACAGGGCCGCGAGGATCGCAATAATGGCAATGACGACCAGCAGTTCGATTAGAGTGAACGCTCGGCGGCGGGGACTCTTTGTCAGTAAGGCTGAGAGGATTCTCATGGTCTTGCTCTCCCTGGATTTGAGCGAGGTATTTGGTGAAAGGTCATGGGTGTATCTTCAAAAGGCGTTCTGCCAGCGCGCGGGAAGCGCGTCGAGTTCCATCAGCGCGTGCAGCAAAATGCCCACGCCCTGGGTGGCCTCGTAATACGGCTTGGCGGGGTGCCCGCGGAACAAGCCATTCACATAAAGTTTGTCCACCGCATCGCGCGCAACTTGTTCGGCGGTTTGCAGATAATGCGCCTGGCCGGTGGCATGATACAGGTGAACGAAGAATGACACGGCTCGCCCGTAGTCCTCGGCATAATTACCGCCGGTATAGGGCGTGAGCGGCAGGGCATCTTCACGTTGCGTCTTCCACCGGCGCCCGGATTTCACTGGCAGGTTCGCTTCAATGATTTCCGCCCAGCGCTGCGCGATCGCCAGGAGTTCCGGATCGCCCCCGCCGTTCGGGCCGGCGGTCAGCTCGCACGCATAGATGCTGCTCTGGGCAGCGCAAACCGGGAATTCATAGGAGTAGATGGTGGATTTCCAAATGTCCACCGGGCCGGTCGTGGCCCACGCATCGTAGCCTTGTCCCTGGGGCTGTTCCGGCACTGGCGTGCCGTCGAGCTGAATCATCCCGTAATACGTGCGATTGGTGGCATCATAGCCCCAGCGATCGTATGCTTTGATGTAGCTCACCGCCACGTCCCGAAACCAAACGTCTCCGGTCAGTTCATAACAGCGCAGCAGTTGCGAAGCATGGGGCCCCGTGATCGTAGTAAAGCAATGCGTGGCGTCGTATCGCGTGCTGTAGGTGGAAGCATCGTCCGGCACCAGTCCCGTAACAGGATCACGATGGCTCCAGTGCCAGTTGGCGATGAGTTTGGCCCGGGCGAGATACTGCGTCTGACCGGTTTGGGCGTACATGAAGGCGTTGGCCAGCGCAAACGAACCTCCTGAGAACGCGAACGAGTGACCCAGGTTCCCATCGTCATGCCGGTTATGCTGCCCCGTCGCCTTGTCAATCACGTGCCATTCCCAGATGCCCTCAATCTCCGTTCGGGTTGCGGCGGGGTTCAGCCGATAAAGCTCGGCCCATTCCGGATGAAGGATGAGGATCTCATGCACATTGCCGGGAGCAGCGTCCCCGCCAATCGTATCATTGTAGGCGTCGTACCAGATATGCGAACCCCAGGCCAGCATGCCATTCGGCTTCACCGCGCGGCTGAAATAGGTGGCGATATAGCGGTCGGCGAACTGGCTGTACTTCGGGTTGCCCGTCAGATTCGCCAGCCGGTACATTACGCGGAGGGTCGCCATATCGGACCAGAGATTGGCCCCGCCGGGCCCACGGCGCTGCGGGCGCCCCTCGCAATACACATTTCCGTCGAGCAGCAAGGGCGGCTGCGGAGATTCACGTTTCACCACGTCCACGATGCACATCAGCATGTCGGTGTTGGTCGGTCCGTAGCGATCCGTCCCGTATTGCATGAGCGCCTCGATGCAGTTCGTCACGTAGGCGCGCCAGGGAAGATACAGGCGTTCGGGCCGCTGCAATCGGCCGAATTGCGCCGGCGCGACGGGTTGGACACTGTGCGGACTAGTCACGTGCGCCGGGAGATAAGAGCCGTCCGGCGTATTTGCCATCTCGAGTTGGTTCGAGAAGACAAACTGGACTCCTCTGTTGGTCGTCGCTTGTGCTCGCAGAGTGATCGGCGTGGTGATGAGGAGCACCGCTTTGGCCCCCGCCGCCTCGCCGTCACCAAACGAGCCGGCCATGGCCGATCCGTTCGTCGTCGGTTTAAGAACCAAAGTGAGAATGCCCGACCCATCCACAATCTTCTGCATCAGCACAAGGTCGGCGGCGTTGCCGAACGTGCTGCGAGCCCCTCCATTCCCACCGGGCGGAGGCAGGTCGTATTTCCCGAGCGCGGAAAATGCTCCGTCCTCCCGCCCCTCGTATTGGCTCTGGTATGCATTCCAGGTCATGGATCGCAGGTTCAGTGCGCTGTTGCTGACCCCAAGGGCAAATCCAACGGTCTGAATCGGAAGCGTGGCACTAATCCCGGCTCCTTCCGAGGAACCCAGCTCATCGAGGATCAGTTCGACGCCCTTCACTTCCTGGCCCGCGAGCGAGCTCAAATCAAACTGAACCAGCCCGTAACGCACTTCCGATGCGCGCCGGACCTCAACACGGTCGGCAGGATAATTGCCGCCCGGGGCCGCGCTGCTAATCCAGACGTCCTCTCCGCCGGCAATCGGGACAATCAAACGGGTGCTATCAACCGTGACGGTCGCCACCGTGCTGGTCGCACTGCCCAGCGTGTTCGTTACAATGACCGAGTAACCCCCCGACTGCTCGGGTTGGAGATTGGACAAAGTGAGCGCGGCTCCATGCCCGCCTGCCATCGGCTCTCCGTTCCGCAGCCACTGGTAAACCAACGGAATCGAACCCGTGCCCGTGACGCTGAGACGGACCGTTGAGCCGACCGGGAGATTCGTTCCGGCAGGCTGAACGGTGATGGCAGAGACGGAAGGCGGCTCCGTTTGCAGGACCGTGACACGCAGGCACGCCTTGGCACCGCCCAATTCGCCATCGCCAAAAGAAGCAGCGATGTTCGTGCCGGGGGCTGCGGGCTTGAGCGCCAAGGTGAGGATGCCCGAGCCATTCACCACCTGCTGAATGAGTGCCACGTCCGCCGGGTTGCCCAAGCTGCTGCGGGAGCCACCATAAGTGCCGGGCGCGGGCAAATCATACTGCCCGAGCGTGTAGAAAGCTCCGGCCTCCCGGCCCTCATAACTGGCCTGGTAGCTGTTCCATGTCAGCGAACGCAGATCCGGCACGCTGTTGCTGGAGCCGATCGCAAAGGCCAGGGTTTGAATCGGTGCGAGGGCGCTGCTGCCGACGCCCTCGCTTGAACCCAGGTGATCAATCACCAGTTCGACGCCCGTCAGCATCTGCCCCGCCAAAGCACTCAGATTGAACTGAGCCAACCCGTAGCGCACTTCGACTGTGCCGTTTAGTGATCCGTCAATGGTCCGCCTTACGTCGAGAAAATCACCATTGTAAGTGTTAGTCGGGAAGATATCACGGATCCACACCTCTTCAGTAGCAGCGATCGTGGCGGGAGGGACTTGCGTAACACGGGTTGTGACCCGAAGAATGGCGTCGGTACCGTTGAGTTCGCCATCGCCGAAAGAATGGCCGATGTTGGTTCCGGGGCTCGTCGGCTTAAGAACCAGGGTGAGTTTGTTCGTGCTGTTGACGAGGGATTGGATGAACGCCATGTCGGCCGTATTTGCGAAGCTGTTCCGGTTGGTGCGCTGAGCGCCGTTGGCGGGCAGATTGTAGGCCCCCAGGGTGGCGAACGCGAAATCCTCGCGCCCCTCATAACCGGCCTGATAGGTGTTCCAGGTCGTGGTCAGCAGATTCGGGGCGTTGCTGCTTGCGCCTGCCGCGAAGGCGACGGTTTGAATCGGAAGTGCGGCACTCGATCCGGCACCCTGGCTCGATCCCATTTCATCAAGAATCAATTCCACCCCTGTCACCGTCTTCCCGGCCAGTGCGCCGAGGTCGAATTGAGCAAGGCCGTATCGGATTTCGATGGGCCCCGCCGCGGTGTCTATGGTGCGCCGCACATCCAGGAAATCGGCATTGTACGTGGAGTTGGAATTGATGGATTGGACCCAGACGTCCTCGCCGGCGGTAATGTCAAAGGTTTCGGCCAAGGTCAGCCCTGGCACGACCAGGACGACCAGCAACGAAATCAACTTTGCCTGTTGAACCATTGTGTGCCGCATTTTGAGAAGAGCAGCGGGGGGCGCCGCGGATGGCCAGGGTTACGCACCGCACGCTGAGTCAGTTGAGATAGAACTCGAGTCCGCCATGTATGCGCTAACGCCGGTTTGAAATCCGGCGTTGCGCACATGCGGCGTTGCGATCTGTTCTAATCTCACTGCTGCAACCGGAAGTAGCCTTCGCCGGAACTGGCCGGCCAAATGAACTCATTGGTCAGAGTGCTCCCGGCCACGTTGGTCCAGGTGCCCGGTTCGGCCAGAACCGGCGCGAATTGCAGGGCCCAACCCGTAGCCTGCGCGGGCCAACTCAACACTACGTCCGAACCAGAACGGGTGGCGCTCAGCGCCGCGCCCGTTGTGACCATCAACCTTGCGTTGTTGCCTCGGTATTCGCCGTCCCCGAAGGAGTGCCCCTGGTCCATAGTGGCGGTTGGCTTCAATACCAGGGTGAGTTTGTTAGTGGTGTTCGCAAGGTACTGGACAAATCCCATATCGGCGGCGCTCGCAAAGCTGCTGCGGTCAGCGCGAACACTGCCGTTTGCCGCGAGATCGTACGCTCCCAGTGCCGTAAACGCGAAGTCCTCGAGGCCCTCATACCCGGCCTGGTAGGTATTCCAGGTGGTGGTTAGCAGAGCAGGGGCGTTGTTGCTCGAGCCGATGGCGAACGCGACCGTCTGAATCGGAAGCATGGCGCTCGATCCGGCATTCTGCCCGGTACCCATCTCATCGAGGATCAGCTCCACCCCCGCGACTATCTTCCCGGCAAGTAAGCTCAGATCGAACTGAACCAGGCCGTAACGCACCTCTGCTGACGTGCGCCTGACATCAAGGAAATCACCGTTGTAAGTCGTATCCGGAGCAAAGTCGCGGATCCAGACGTCCTCTGTGCATTCAATCCGCACGGTATGGCCATCCACCGTTAGGTTTACGGCCGCACTGATCGTGCTGCCGATGAAGTCGGTCACCACGACGGTGTAGGCCCCGGCCTGATTCGGCTGAATCGCGTTTAACACGAGCGTCGCCGACGTGGCGTTCGTAATCGGCTGACCATCCAATCGCCATTGATAGGTCAGTGTACCTGTTCCCGTGGCAGTCACGCTGAGCGTCGTCGTCCCCCCTATTGGTATGTTGGAACTGCCCGGCACGACCGTGATTGCGGAAACGACCGGCAGACTGGTCCCCACCGGCTTCACGACGCGGAGAATAGCGTTGTTGCCCCTGTATTCGCCGTCACCGAAGGAGTGGCCGATGTTGGTGCCGGGACTCGTCGGCTTCAGCACCAGGGTGAGCTTGTTCGAGCTGTTCGCGAGCGATTGGATCAACGCCAGGTCAGCGGGACTGGCTGGGCTGCTCCGATTGGTGCGCAAGGTGCCATTGGCGGGCAAATCGTAAGCACCCAGGCTGTCAAATGTGTAAGGCTCGAAACCCTCATAGGTGTTCGTGTAGGAATTCCAGGTCATGGAAAGGAGGTTCGGAGCGTCGTTGTTCGTGCCGATGGCAAATGCCTGGGTCTGAATGGGCAGCAGGGCGCTGGAGCCCACACCCTCATTGGCTCCCAATTCATCGAGCACCAGCTCGACGCTGGTCAGGCTTAGCCAGGCCAGTGGACTCAGGTCGAACTGAGCGAGACCGTATCGCACCTCGATCCCGTCGCCGATCGAGGCGTCAATCGTCCGCCGTACATCCAGCAAGTCGCCGTTATAGGTGTGGTCGGGAACCAAGTCGCGAATCCACACATCTTCGCCGGCGGGAAAATCATATACGCCACGAGAAGCGTCCACCGTTACGGTCAGGACCGCGCCGGTCGTCGCGCCGCCCGGGCCGCTCACCGCCACCGTGTAGCCGCCCGCATTCGTCGGCACGATACCGCTGATCACAAAAGTGGCGTTAGTCGCGGCCTCAATCGGCGCCAGGTCCTTGAGCCACTGGTATGCCAGGGGGGGCGTCCCGGTAGCCTCGGCGCTGAGGGTCAGCACGGTGTTGATCGGGAGATCCGTGCTGCCCGGCTGCGCGGTAATGCCGGTCACCACCGGCGGCTCGTTTGTGCCGGTGGCAACTCGCAGTATGGGTTCGTTACCGTAGTATTCGTTGTCACCAAAACCGTGTGCGTTATTGTCATTCACCGCTTTGAGCACCAGGGTCAAAACGTTATTACCCGACCGATCCACCACACTCTGGATGAGCGCCTGGTCGGCAGCGTTCCCAAAAGTACTTTGGCTGGCACGGGAGGTGCCATTCGCCGGCAAGTTGAATGCGCCGAGAGTAGCAAATACAGCGCTCTCCTGCCCCTCATACGTCGCCTGGTAGCTGTTCCAGGTCATGGAAGACACGTCTGGAAGGTCGCTGCTTGAGCCGATCATGTATGCGGCAGAAACAAGCGGGTAGTTCGCGTCGTTACCGGCGTTGCCCGAGCCAAGCTCGTCAAGAATCAGTTCGACGCCGATTACCGTCTGGCCGACCAGAGCAGCCAGATCGAATTGAATGACGCCGTAACGCTGTTCGCCAGCGAACTTGCGAATCGAGATCAGGTCCGCGTCGTGAGTTGTGTTGGGCGACAGGCTGCGGACAAAGACGTCCCCCGAAGCAGGGATATCCGTCGTTGCCGCCACGGTCGTCATTGCCATTAACACCGTCCCGAGCACGAGGCCCGGAGCGATTCGTCTGCTTGCACTAGTGAGTATGGTTCTTGTTGTCATAGTTGCACTGAATCTGGCGATACCAGGTGGTTAGGCTCACCCATAGAATCGAACTGCCGTTCTTTAAGAATCACAGTTTGCGTTCGCATACTTTGAGCTGAGTCCGGACGAGGGTAAGGCGTTGTCACAGGCAGTTGCAACAATAAAAGAACAAATGTTCTAATTATTTCCCCCCGTGCCTTCGAACATTGGCGCACATTATGCTATTTCGCTTCTTTGTGGGGATTTTTGGCCACTAACGGCAAGTTCGCTTACCAGCAAACGAGGTGAAACGGACTCCGCTTGGCTTGTCACTATGAGGTTCCCCCGGGATCGAACAATAAAAAAGAACATATATTCTCTTGCGCCTTGGCGGAACTGGAATAAGATAAAACGGTACCTGATTCCATGCATTCATCTGTGAAGACCAACCCAGACGCCAAGACAGCGCTGAAACGGAAACCGGGCCGGCCACGAAAGGAGCCCAATGGGGAAGCATCCTCCGTGGACCGCGACGTTGGGAATCGCCTGCGCCTTCATCGGCTGCAGGCTCACCTTTCAATGCGTGAGCTGGCGCGCCGCGCCGGAATTGCCGTCAGTTACCTGTCAAACCTCGAGGCCGGCCGGCTATCGCCTTCGCTCGCCATGCTGCGCAAGGTGCTGGTGGCCCTGGGCACCGACTTGGAACCGTTTTTTGCCAACAGCCCGGCCATCCCGAAAGGACGCGTGTTTCGGCTGCCACAAATGCGCAGAGTTACGGACGGGGCACGGTCGTACACTTTCATTCTGCCTCCGCGGCGCGACGTCAAACTCATCATGTTCGACGAGGTGTTGTTCGCCGGTGAGGACCCGCAGTTTGAATCACTGACCGGTGACCTCGCCGGCTACATTCTAACGGGCGAACTGATCCTCGAAGTGCAGGGTGAGTCGAGGGAGGCGCTCAAGGCCGGGGATGCTTTCTATGTGCCAGCCGGCAAGCCGCTGCGCGGCTGGTGTGGTGGCAACGCGGACTCCGTTCGCCTGGTGACGGTGCAAGCCCAGGGTGCCGCTTGCCCACGGAAGGCCCGTCATCGGGGCAATCAGGATGACCATGGCAAAACTGACCGACGGCTGACTGAAACCCGAATGAAGACGGCGCCAGAAACGCGGGCGCGCAAAGAAGCAGGAAACGACGGAGCGGGCGAAGGGAGTTGAGCAATCAGCGTCCCGAGGCCTGAGCGAATGAGCTTCCCTGACAGAGTCTTCCGGTCAAATCTGAGGATCCTGTTACCTTCCTGATCGTCCCGTGCCAGTCAGCCCCAGTTTCCAGACCTTCGTGGTTGACCAGTTGAGTCGCGTGGTGCACCACGTCCGGGCGCGGCGCATGTTTGGCGGCGTGGGCATCTACTCCGGCGAGGTCTTCTTCGCCCTCATCGCCGACGACACGCTCTACTTCAAGGTGGATGACTCCAACCGGGCCGATTTCGAGAAGCGCCAGACGGGTCCCTTCCGGCCCTACGGCGCAGCAGGGGAAATCATGCAGTATTACCAGGTGCCCGACGAACTCCTTGAGGATGTGGACGCCTTGCGTCCGTGGGCGGAAAAGGCCCTGGCCGTGGCGGCACGAATGCGTCAGCAGCCCGCTCCACGCAGGCCCCCTCCTCTACGCCAGCCTATTTCCAAGACAGAGCGGCTTAAGTGCACCCCGTCCAAGCTCGAATGGGGCGCAGTTTCCTCGAACTGCGGCCAAAAGACGGGCCGACTACGTAGTCTTTAGGGTGTCCCTACGGTGTGTCTCCTATGGGCAGCGATCCACATGGGAGCCACACCGTGGTATCGCCGGGAAGACCCCGGATTCGCGCCGGGCCGCTATGGGCGCACCGGGAGCGGACGGCCACACTTGTAGAGGTCATCGAAAGCCCACCTCCGCGTGGTGGCCCTTATTCAAGTCCCAACGCCATGTCCGCTCCGGGCCTCGCTGCCTTGCAGGTGCTTCGGGGCGAGGTCAGTGCTCTTTAGAAATGTCCCCCCACCAGCCGACAGCCACCAGCCGAACTTGCACCCCTCGGGCACGAGTGATACACTGGCGCAGGTCAGGCCCGGGCGGAACTGGTTTACCCAACACCTAAAGCCTGGATGGCTAATTTATGAACTCGTCACGCCTTTGCTTTGTTTGTTCTGCCGCGCTCGGATGTACCTTCCTCCTCACGGCGGGCTGCCAATCCTCTCAGCACGCCGATGAACCGCTGCTCACGCCGCCCGTCGTCCACGCTGACACCGCCCCGCCGACGAAGGAGTCGCAGGCAACCACCACTCCGCCGCAGGCACTGGCACAATTGCGCGCCGGCAACGCCCGGTTCGTAGCCGGTCACCCGCTGAACCGCGACCTCCCGGCCCAGGTCAAAGCCACCGCTTCCGGACAGCACCCGCTGGCCGTGGTCCTGAGCTGCCTCGACTCACGCAAGCCGATCGAAATCGTTTTGGACCAAGGCATCGGTGACATCTTCAGCGCGCGAGTCGCGGGCAACGTGCTCAACGACGACATCCTCGGCAGCATGGAGTTCGCGTGCAAGGTCTCGGGCGCCAAGCTCATTGCTATCGTAGGACATTCCAACTGCGGCGCCATCAAAGGGGCCGTGGACGAAGTCCAACTCGGCCACCTCACGGGTTTGCTCGACAAGATCAAGCCGGCGGTCAACAAAGTCCCCGCGGACATCCAACCGCGGACCTCGAGGAACCTTGAATTTGTGGACAAAGCTTCCGAGGCCAATGTGCGCCTGGTGATGCAACAGATCCGTAAGCGCAGCCCAATCCTCCGCGAGATGCTGGACCAGAACCAAATTGGCCTGGTCGGCGGCATGTATGAGCTTTCAACCGGGCAACTCCACTTCTTCGACGAATGAGTAGGCCCCGCATCGGGTAAACGACGCAATCTCCACTCCGCCCAGGTCTGCTCTTCAGCGCCCTAACGCGCGCCACCCCATCGCATGCACCGGGAGGTCTTGTCCCTGACATGTTGACTTCGCCCGAAAACCCAGGCCTTGCCTGGTTGCAGGACCACGCCACGCGGCCAAAGAAGTAGCCGCGTGGTCAAGCTCACCGCGGGCCGTGGTTATCTGTGGCGGTCACCGCGGTCCCGGCGGGGACCACGATCACCTCGGCGCTCGCCGCGGGGACCCCCGCGGTCGCGGTGCTCACCCCGGTCGCCGCGAGGCTCGGCCCCGCCGCCCTGATCGCCCTGGTCGGCGCGTTCGCCTTGCTGGCCGCCCTCGCCGGCCGGGCCGGCTTCTGCGGGCGCGCCGCCCATCTGCTGATCGCGCTCGGCCATGGCGGCTTTGCGCGAGAGGCGGACCCGCCCCTTCTCGTCCACGCCGAGGCACTTGACCCAGATTTCATCGCCCATCTTGACGATGTCTTCGGTCTGCTTCACGCGGAAATTGGCCAGTTCGCTGATGTGCACCAGGCCGTCCTTGCCGGGCAGGAACTCGACGAAGGCGCCGAACTCCTTAATCGTGACGACCTTGCCGCGGTAGATCTTGCCGATCTCCGCCTCGGCGGTCATGCCCTCGATCGCGTCCACGGCAATCTTCATCCCCTCGGCGGAAACCGAGTAGATGTTGACCGTGCCGTCGTCGTCAATGTTGATCTCGCAGCCGGACTCCTCGACGAGCTTCTTGATGTTCTTGCCGCCCGGGCCGATCAGCAGGCCGATTTTCTCCGGGTTGATCTTCACTGTCGTGATGCGCGGGGCGTACTTGCTGATCTCGGGGCGCGGGGCCGGGAGCGTCTTGGCCATCTCGGCCAGGATGTGGAGGCGGGCGACGCGCGCGCACTCGACCGCTTCAGCCATCAGGCTGTGGGGAATGCCCGGCAGCTTGAGGTCCAGTTGGAAACCGGTGATGCCCTTCTCCGTGCCGGCGATCTTGCAGTCCATGTCGCAGAAGGCGTCTTCCCAGCCAATAATATCGGTTAGGAGTTTGTAACGAGTGATCTTGTGTTGCGCATCCGTTTCGGTGCAGAGCCCGATGCTGATGCCGCCGACCGCGCGGGTCATCGGCACGCCCGCATCCATCAGCGCGAGGCAACCGCCGCAGACTGAAGCCATCGAGGTGGAGCCGTTGGACTCCATGATCTCGCTGGTGATGCGAATGGAATAAGGATACGTCTCGAGCGGCACCATCGGCTCGAGCGAGCGCTCCGCCAGAGCTCCGTGCCCGATCTCACGGCGGCCCGGACCACTGATGCGCCCCGTTTCGCCGACGGAGAAGTTGGGGAAGTTGTAATGCAGAATGAACTTCTTCTCGTTGGCGCCGCCGGTGTAGGCGTCAAACTCCTGGGCATCCTCGCCCGTGCCGAGCGTGCAGAGTGTGATAGTCTGGGTTTCGCCGCGCTGGAAGAGCGCGGAACCGTGCGCCCGCGGCAGGAGCCCCACCTCGCTGTGGATCGGGCGGACGGTGACCAGGTCACGCCCGTCCAGGCGCTTGTCCTGGTTCATGATCAAGCCGCGGACGGATTCCTTCTGGATGTAGTAGAAAGCATCTTTGAGCACAAACTCGGTCACCTTCTCCTCACCGAACTTCTCCTTCAGCTTCTTCCCGATTTCATCGGTCAGAGCGCTGACCGCGGCCTCGCGGGCGAGCTTGCCCGGCGTGAGCAGAGCGGTGACGATCCGGTCGCCCGCCAGCGCTTTGGCTTCCTTAAGGATGTCTTCCGGGACGACGTTGAGGGTGATCTGGCGTTTGGCTTTGCCGGCCCGCGTGGCCAGGTCCTTCTGGGTCGCGATTGCGGGCTGAATGGCTTCCTGGGCGAACTTGAGCGCCTCGTTGAAATCCGCCTCGGCGACCTCTTTGGCCGAGCCTTCAAACATCACCATGTCCGACTCGCTGCCGACATAGACCAGGTCCAGGTCGCTATCGAGCATTTGGGTATGTGTGGGGTTGGCGACAAACTGGCCTTTGACGCGCCCCACCCGGACCGCCCCCAGGGGGCCGGCCCAGGGAATGTCGCTGAGCATGAGCGCGGTGGAGGCGCCGACCACAGCCAGCATGTCGGGGTCATTTTCGCCATCGGCGCTCAGAACGATGCACTGGACCTGGACTTCGTTGTACCAACCCTTCGGAAAGAGCGGGCGGATGGGCCGGTCAATGAGGCGTGAGGTGAGGATTTCCTTCTCGGTCGGACGACCCTCGCGCTTGAAGTAACCGCCGGGGAACTTGCCGGCGGCAGCGGCCTTCTCACGGTAATCCACCGTCAAGGGGAAGAAGTCCTGGCCCTCTTTGGCCTTGGAAGCGGCAACGGCCGCTACGACGACAATGGTTTCGCCCATTTGGACGGTTACGGCACCGTCGGCTTGCTTGGCGACTTTACCGGTTTCAATGATGATCTGCTTGTCCCCTACCGGGGCAGTGGCTTTTTCTGACATAATGTATTAACCCCTCCGCTGCCACCGAGAAACTTCAGTCAGCACCGAAAATCTTCGGAGTTGAATGAAATTGCCCAGGGCAACAGAGCTTTCTCTTACGCGATTGTTAAGCGGACCGCCGGCCCGCTCGCGTTTAGCGGACTGGCGAAATCAAGAGTCCCACCACGCACCAGTGCCTGGCGAATGCTCGAGGCAAAGCGCGCGGCGCCAGCTACTTGCGCAGCTTGAGTTTCTTGGTGATTGCCTGGTAGCGGTTGACGTCGGTGTTGTGGAGATAATCCAACAAGCGGCGGCGTTGGCCGACCATCATCAGGAGCCCGCGGCGGGAACCATGGTCTTTCTTGAATCTCTGCAAATGGTCGGTCAGATGGTTAATCCGCTGCGTCAGTAACGCAATTTGCACATCGGCCGATCCCGTATCCCGCTCATGGAGCTTGAAATCGTTGATCGTTTTCGCTTTCGCTTCCATACTTTCTACTCAATCCAACTCACTCGTTTTTCTTGTATAGCCAGTGAATCTAGTTGGTAGCGCCTGGGGTGTAAAGCCCTTTTCGCCCCCGCCAGGAGGGCGGCACCGACCTTGACAAGCCGCCGGGTCGCCGGCAGGCTGGGCGTCAGCAGTTGCGACTAATTGACCTTACAGGCATAATGATAAGGGATGCATGGCTATGCGCGCCTTGGCAAAGCTTGGAATCGCCGATCCGGCCTGGCGGTGCAGCTCGAAATAACCAACTGATGAGATCTCGTCCAATAGCCACCGCCGGGAGCGGCCAACCTTCAACGACCCTCCGGGGCGGCAATCTGACCACGACGCAGCCGTTTCTGGCGATCCTGAGCTTGAGCTTCCTAACCCTTGCGCCGTGCGTCCAGTCCCAATCTCGGCCGGAGCTGGGCGTGCAAGTATCGAACGGGGCGGTGCGGCTCCGCCTCACGGCGGACGTGGGGAGCGCGTGCACCATCCAGTGCGCGACCACCCTTGCCGGGACAACGAATTGGCAGTTCCTGACCAATCTGACCCCGCTCGCCGCCAGTCCCTGGCAGGTTGCCGATTCGAGCGCCATGAGTCCGCTGCGCGTTTACCGGGCTTTCTCGCAACAGGTGCCGACCAATTTCAGCACGACCAATATGGTCTGGATTTCGCCGGGGACGTTTGTCATGGGCAGCCCGGCCAGCGAAATGTCACGCAACGCGGATGAAGCGCAACATACCGTGACCTTGACGAAGGGGTTTTTCATCGGCAAGTACGAGGTGACGCAAGGCGAGTTTGAAATGATGTTGAAATTCAACCCGAGTAAGTTCCAGTCGGATACCAACCGGCCCGTCGAGCAGGTGTCCTGGTCCTGGGCGACGAACTACTGCTGGGCGCTGACGCTGCAGGAGCACTTGGCGGGGAAGTTGCCGACGAACTGGGTTTACCGGCTGCCGACGGAATCGGAGTGGGAGTACGCCTGCCGGGCGGAGACCACCACCGCCTTCCATTATGGCAATGGGTTGCACGGTGGCATGGCGAATTTCTCCGATTACTATGAGTACGAAGCGGCGACGGGTGAGATCTTCATTCTCCACCCCACGGTCCCTTACCTGAACCAGACCACCGCGGTCGGCCGCTACCAACCCAACGCGTGGGGCCTGTATGATACGCACGGCAACGTTTGGGAATGGTGCCAGGACTGGTATGGCGACTATCCCACGGGAAGTGTGACCGACCCACAAGGCCCCGCGTCGGGCTCATACCGGGTCAAACGCGGCGGCGGCTGGCAGTCCTCCGGCAGCGCCTGCCGAGCAACCATCCGCCAGGCTAACCTTCCGAGCTATTCCCACGCGACCGCTGGCTTCCGGGTTGTGGTGGCCCAGCTACCCTGAGGCGCTTAACGCGCAAGGGCCGGCCGCACGCAAGTGCGGCTAGGTCACGAACTCCAATTCCTGGCGGTGCGGGATCAGCCCGCGCTCAAAGGCCCGCCCCAGGAACCGGCGAATGGATTCCCGTCCCTTTTCGCCGTAGTCCAGAGTCCAATGATTGACATACATGCCCACGAACTTGTCCGCCAGGTCGCGGCCCATGTCGCGGGCGTATTGGAGCGCATGCCCCACCGCCTCGGCCCGGTAGTCCAGGCTGTATCGAATGCTGGCCTCGAGGATATCCGAGACGGTCTTGCGGGTGGCGGGATCGAGGCGCTTGTGAATGACGTTGCCGCCCAACGGGAGGGGCAGGCCGGCATTCTCCCCACTCCACCAGGCGCCCAGGTCTGCGCATAACTGCAAACCTTCGTTCTGATACGTCAGTTGCCCCTCGTGGATCACGAGCCCGACATCCGCGCGGCCCGAGCGCACCGTCGCGAAGATTTGGTCGAACGGCACCACGAGGCAGTCCAAGTCCTTCGCTGGTTTGCCGAGCCACAGTTGCAGGGCCAGAAAAGCGCTGGTCATCGTGCCCGGCACGGCGATCTTCTTGCCCGCGATTTCGTTCCTGGCGAACTTCTGCCTGGCGACCAGCATCGGCCCGTAGCCGTCGCCCATGCTCGCGCCGCTCGGTAACAGCGCGTATTGGTCGCTGACGTAGGCGTAGGCATGAACGCTGATGGCCGAAATGTCCAGCTCCCCCCGGGTTGCCCGCTCGTTAAGCGTCTGAATGTCCTGGAGGATATGCTGAAAGCGAAACCCGCGGGCCGGGATCAGTTCCCTGGCCAGGCCATAGAACATGAACGCGTCGTCCGGATCGGGCGAATGACCCAGCGTCAGAACTCGTTGCGGCATGGATCGGATTCAACATCAAGTCCTGCCGCTTGGAAATACCAAATTGCGCGGCGTCCATTCCGGCGCTACGCGGAAACAACCAGCACCGAGAGCTCAAATGAAATCTCCTGTTTACAATACGTTATCCCGTTGCGACTATGGAGCCGGCCGATGAGGCCGAAGCTGCCATGAGACCGAAGCATGTTTCCCATTTGAGCCGGCGCCAGTTCCTGAGCCGTGTGGCTGCAACCGCGGCTGTTCCCTTGATCGTCCCCGGCTCTGTGCTCGGTTTGCGCGGGGCCGTGGCTCCGAGCAATCGCGCAGTGTTCGGCGCCATCGGGGTAGGCAATCGCGCCCGCGACACTTTCCCGACGTTCCTTGCGTTTCCCGAAATCCAGTTCGTCGCCGTGAGCGATTGCCGGGCGGACCGACTGAAATCCGCGAAGGAGATCGTGGACCGCAGATACGGTAACCAGGACTGCCAGGCCTACGCTGATTTCCGGGACCTGCTGGCGCGCGAGGAAATAGACGCCGTCACGATCGCGACCGGGAATCGCTGGCATGGCCTGGGCTCGATCTACGCAGCCCGGGCGGGCAAGGACATTTACTGCGAGAAGCCGGTCACGCTCACCATTGCTGAGGGCCGCACCCTGGTCGAGACTTGCAAACGCTTCGGCACGATTTACCAGGCGGGGACGCAGCGCCGGTCAACCGCTTCCTACCGTTTCGCAGTGGAGATGGTTCGTCAGGGTAAGATCGGCCGGTTGCAGACCGTGGAGATGCAGGTCTGGGCCGGTCCAGCCATCCCGCGCGATAAGGCGACCGCCGTTCCCGAGGGCTGGAACTACGACATCTGGCTGGGCCAAAGCCCCTGGTACCCGTTCGTGCCGGCGCGCGTCAATGCGTGGCAGTATTACTGGGACACCGCCGAAGGAGTGATGACGGACATGGGCTGCCATTATACCGACCAAATGCAGTGGGCCCTTGACGCAGACAGCACCGGCCCGGTGGAATTTGAAGCCAAGGCCGAATTGCCTGATCCGGTGAAGTTCAGCAGTGACACGCCGATCACCGGGATCGGCCGCTGCCAGTACGCCAACGGCGTCACGGGCATCATGCACCAGCGCGGCGCATTCAAGGACCGTTACATCCGCTTCATCGGCGAGGAAGGCTGGATTCAAGTTGACGACGACACGGATGTCGTCACGGCCGAACCCAAGTCCATTCTGAGTCTGAAGGGGGGCAGCGCCGCCGGCTGGGGCGATGCGTCTGACCATGTGCGCAATCTGCTCCGTTCGATCCGCAGCCGCACACCGACCATGTGCAACCCCGAAGTCGCCCATCGGGCAATGACCATCTGCCAGGCCTGGACCATCAGCCTGCGGCTCGGCTGCCCCCTGGAATGGGACCCGGTCAAAGAACGGTTCGATGTCGAAGAGGCCAACCGCATGCTCCACCGCGAACCCCGCGCGCCGTGGCGCATATGACTACGTGAATATCCCGGCGGCAGCCAAAAGCAAATCCTCAGCCGTTGACCCAAGTTCCAGAATCCAGCCAAGTGAGCATACTGCAAATCACCAGGAAGCCGCGCTTCTTCGGAAGCTTGACCGCATGGTCCATCTGCCTCGCTGTCGCGCCGGACGCCTTTTGCGCCCGGTCAGCCACCCCGGCCGAGATCGCAGGCGTTGTGAGCGCCGCCGTGACCTACGAGCCAGGCCAAAGCCGCGAGCCACTGCGCCGCATCGAAGAGTGGGTGGGCCAATCGGTTTCCGATGACGCCACGCGCAAGGCGCTCGAGGCGGGTTTGGTGCAACTCCTCGCGCCTTCCGCCACCTTCGAGGCGCGCCGCTTTGCCTGCAGGCAATTGGGGATTATCGGCAGCAAAGCCGCCCTGCCCGCGCTCGCCCCCCTGTTGAAGAGCGATGAGACGGCCAGCATCGCGTGCCTGGCGATCTCAACTTATCCGCCCGGCAACGCCGACGAAATGCTTCGCGACGCCCTGGTTTCCGCGCCCAACGCCGCCCGGGTTCAAATCATCAACACGCTTGGCGACCGGCGGGACAAGAACTCGGTCAAGCTGCTGGCCCAATGGGCGGCCGCCGCCGACCGGTCTGTGGCGGAAGCCTCGATCGCAGCGCTGGGAAAGATCGGCGACGAAGATGCCTGGAAGGTCCTTGCCGGCCTGCGCAAAGCCACCCCCTCGCCCCTCGGCCCCGTGCTCACTGAGGCGGCCGTTCGCTGCGCCGCGGGTCTGGCGGCCTCGGGAAATGACAAAACCGCAACCGCCGCCTACCAGAGCCTGTTGCTTCCATCCCAGCCCGCTTACGTTCGGCGGGCGGCGATGCAGGGCTTGCTGCGATTGGACAAAGACGACGGCGAGCTGCGAATCCTCCAGGCGGTGCGAGGCACGGATGCCGCCGTCAAGCCGGTGGCGATTGCCGCGGTTCCTTCGTTACGTTCCAAACGCGCCTCGGAGAAGTTCGCCGCCGAACTCCCCCGCCTGCAGCCCCAGGAGCAGGTCTGGATGATTGACAGTCTGGCCCTGCGCGCCGATCCGGTTGCTCGATCTGCGATTGCGAAAAGTATCGCGGCGCCGGAGCCCGAAGTTCGCCGCACCGCCATCGCGGCCCTGGGTCGCGTGGGTGACGCATCCTCGGTCGCCTTGTTTGCCCGCGCTTTGGCGAGCTCCGACGATGCCGAAGAGCGTCGGACGATCGAATCGGCGTTGAATGGATTGAGCGGCGGGCCTGCGATTGACAAGGCCATTCTCGGCGAGTTGAAGCAATCCGCTTCCACCGCGAGGGCTTCTCTCATCGGCGTTCTGGCGCGGCGCCAGGGACCCGTGGCGAACCCGGTTTTCTTTGAAGAGGCCGACAGCGCCGATCCGGACGTCGCCCAAGCCGCGTTCCGCGCGCTGGCAAAGACCGCGGGGGCCAGCGACCTGCCGGCCGTGCTCCGGAAGCTTCTTGCGGTGCGTGACGCGGCAGTGCGGACCGAGGCGGAGAACGCCGCCGCACAAGTGATTGGCAAACTGGACGACGCCCCCAGCCGGTCTGCGGCGGTCCTCGACGCGCTGCGAAGGGCGCAGAGCGACGACAGTATCAATGCGGTGCTGCGCTTGCTGCCCCGCTGCGGGGATGCGCAGGCGCTGATGATGCTGAAAGCCGCCCAACAGGACTCCAGCGCTCGCGTGCGCGAAACGGCGGTTCGGGCACTGGCAGAGTGGCCCGACGCGTCGGCCTGGGACGTCCTGGTTGGCATTTACCGCCAGGGCTCGACTGAAGCGCTCCGCAGCGTTGCGCTTCGCGGACTGGTGCGCCTGGCCGGCGACGGAAACGCTCACCCGGACGCCAAACTGGTGGAACGGTATCGCCAGTTGCTCGCCGCCTCGCGCGGAGACGCGGACCTCAAGCTGATCCTCGGCGCGCTCGGGGCAGCCGCCCACCCCGACGCGCTGCAACTTGCCTCGCCGCTTCTTGCCAACGCCGGCATCCGCGCGGAAGCCGAGGCCGCTGTGAGGAAGATCGCCGAATCCATCAAAGCTCAACATCCCGAGGCGGCCCAGAAAGCTCTCCAGGGAATCCAGGCACAGCCTTAACGCCGCGTCACCGGCAACCGGGAAGGAGCCCCAAACACTGTGACAATCGCGGACCAATCCGGAGACTCCGGGGACTTACACGACTGCAACGCGATACCCTCCCGCCCATCCTGTCGGAGCCGACGCTGGGACGGGGCTTCAGCGGAGGGACGCACCCGCGAGCCGCGTGGTTGTCCGACGCGAGATTGGAGTTGGATTTGCCCGGCCGTTGGTGTTGAATGAGCTCAATTAGGACCGATCCATTATATTACTGATAAAGCGGGAAGCCCAGTTGAAGGGAACATCAGAGTATGAATCAGCCTGTGTCTCAGGTCTTGTTGGTCGAAGATGATCCGCGCTTGCCGGAGCTGCTGGCTGGCCTTTTGCGCGAGGACGATGTCGCCCTGACCAGTGCTGGAACGGCCTCGGCCGCGAGCGCTCTGGTCCGTGAGAAGCGGTTCGACTTGATCCTGCTCGACCTTGGTCTGCCGGGCGTAAACGGTTTCGAGCTGCTCTGCCAGCTCAAAGAGAATCCCCAGACCCAAACCATTCCGGTCATCGTCCTGACCGCCTGGAACGCCACGGCGGACAAGCTGCGGGGTTTTGAACTTGGCGCCACTGATTACCTGACCAAGCCCTTCGAGACCGCGGAGTTACGCGCCCGGCTCCGCGCCGCCCTGCGCGCGAAACGTTTGCAGGATGATCTGACCCAGGCCAATCGCGAACTACTGGCCGCTCGCGTCGCCGCCGAGGCCGCCGCCCGCGCCAAAGCCGACTTCCTCGCCAACATGAGCCATGAAATCCGCACGCCCATGAACGGCATCATCGCCATGTCCGGACTCCTGCTCGAGACGCCCCTCAATCGCGAGCAGCATGGCTATGTTGATACCATCTATTCCAGCAGCGAATCCCTCCTGACGATCATTAACGACATACTGGACTTCTCCAAGATCGAGTCCGGCAAGCTGGAGCTGGAACATCAGCCTTTCGATCTGCGCGCCTGCATCGAGGACGCCCTCGACCTCCTGGCACCGAAGGCGATGGAGAAGGACTTGGTTCTCGCCTACGAGATGGACGACGGCATCCCGGCGGCCGTGATCGGGGATGTGACCCGCCTGCGCCAGGTGCTCGTGAATCTGCTCGGCAACGGCATCAAGTTCACCGCCGCCGGCGAAGTGGTGCTGCAGGTCAGAATCCTGTCGGCGCCCGAAAGAGCCGGCAAAGGTTCAACGCCGTGGCACCTCCATTTCCAGGTGCGCGACACCGGGATCGGCATCCCCGTGGACCGGCTGGCGCGCCTCTTCAAGTCCTTCAGCCAGGCGGACGTCTCGACCTCGCGGCAATACGGCGGCACGGGTCTTGGGCTGGCGATCAGCAAGAGCCTGGTGGAGATCATGGGCGGCAAGATGTGGGTCGAAAGCGTTCCGCAAAAGGGCTCCACGTTCCATTTCACTCTCTTTGTTCAGGCCGCCCCCGACTCCGCGCCCGACTTCCTCCAAGCGCCCCAGCCTCGACTGGCTAATTCCCGGCTGCTGATCGTGGACGACAACCCGACCAATTGCCGGATCCTCGCTTCACAGGCCGCCAAATGGGGCATGGCGCCACGCGACACGCGCGACCCCGCCCGGGCGTTGGAATGGGTGCGCTCGGGAGAACGTTTCGACTTGGCCGTCGTTGACATGCAATTGCCCGGGATGGACGGCGTGACGCTGGCCACCGAGATTCGCAAGCTGCAGGGAGGCGATGCCATGCCCTTGGTGCTCCTGGTGTCCATGGGGGTGCATTCGGACCATCCTGACGTGGCCCGCGCCGGCTTCGCCAGTTGTCTGACTAAACCGATCAAGCCGGCCCAACTTTTTGAGGCCATGATTCGCGCCCTCTCCGGTGCCGGCCCCGCCACCCAAGCCGCTCCCGCCAGCGCCAAGCCGGGCCCCACCCTCGCCAGCCGCTGGCCGCTGCGCGTGCTGCTTTGCGACGACAATGTAATCAACCAGAAAGTCGCCTTGCGTTTGCTCCAGCAAATGGGCTATCGCGCTGACGTCGCGGCCAACGGCCTGGAGGCCCTCGCCGCGCTCGACCGGCAGCCCTACGACTTGATTTTCATGGACGTCATGATGCCCGAAATGGGCGGTTTGGAGGCCACCCGCTTTATTCGGGAGCGGCAGAGACAAAGTACCCGGTTCCCCAACTACAAGTCGCCCATGATCATCGTCGCCATGACGGCCAGTGCCATGCAAGGCGACCGCGAAAAATGCCTTGATGCCGGCATGGATGACTACGTCGCCAAGCCGGTGCGCTTGCCGGACTTCCGCGCCGTCCTGGAACGCTGGGGCCCGGCCGCGAGCGGGCCGCCACAGACCGGCTCGACCGGCGCTCAGGGCTCGACGAGCTCGGTTGCGGCCCGTCAGGTCCAGCCGGAACCGGATTCGGGGCAGGCCGCCCCGGTTGATATGGCGCGGTTGATCGACTTCTCGGACGGTACCGCGGAGAACCTGCGCGAGCTGGTGAACCTATATCTGGATCAAACCCAGGAACAGTTGGACCAACTGCAAGCCGCCGTGCGGGCCGGGGCATCCCCGGAGGTGCGCCGCCTGGCGCATAGCTGCGCCGGTGCCAGCGCCACCTGCGGCGTGCGGCGGCTCGTGTCCCTGCTGCGCGAGCTGGAACACCAGGCGGTCGAACGCGACCTCAGCAACGCGGAGGTGCTGGTCCGACAGGCCGTCGCGGAATTCGATAGCACCCGGCGGTTTCTGGAGGCGTACCTCTCCGCGCAAACCAAGCCCGCCGCTCAGAACCAACCATGAAGAAGATCCTAATCGTAGAGGACGACCAACTCGTTGCGAACATCTACGGAAACAAGTTCGCCCGCGAAGGCTTTCAGGTGAAGATCGCACCGGACGGTCAGACGGGACTGGACCTGGTACACAGCTTCCACCCAGATGTGGTTATTCTCGACTTGATGTTGCCCAAAATGACGGGCGTCGAGCTGACGCGAAGAATCCGCGCCGAACCCAAGCATGAGCAATTGCCAGTCATCGTCTTCTCAAACGCTTACCTAACTAGCATGATGCAGCAAGCCTGGAAGGCGGGCGCCACGAAATGCCTTTCCAAGGCCGACTGCATCCCGAAACAAGTAGTTGAAGCGGTACGCAGCGTGCTCTCCCACGACGGCGCGCCAGTCGCCGCCACTGCACCTCTGGTGGACGCTCCGACTGCCGCCCACAAGCCTTCAACCACGGCTCAGCCAGCCCCCGCTTCGGACCTCGCCGCATCCGGCGACCCGGATGCAGACTTTCAGGCCGAACTTCGCGATTCTTTTCTCAAAGAGCTGCCCGCCACCCTGGCGACCCTGCGCAGGCTGCTCCCGGGGCTTGTCAGATCCGAGGAAAAACTCACGCGCCTGAACCAGATCCGCGAGTTGAATCGGCGCATCCATGCGCTGACCAGCAATGCCTGTGCCGCCGGCGTTCCGCTGATCGCCCGCGTGACGGACGCGCTGGAAGCCCTGCTCAGAGAGCTCGAGCAGAAGCCGAAGCACATCACGGCCTCTGCCTTGCGCACGGTTGCCTTGGCTATTGACTTCCTAGGCATCCTCTTCGAGCAAGGCGTGGCGTCCGATACGCTCGAGAGTCCTCCGCCCAGTGTTCTGGTCGTGGACGATGAAGCCATCTCGCGCCGCGCGGTGACTTATGCCTTGGACAAAGCCAAGCTCGAATCCGTGAGCGTCGAGGACCCGTCTCTCGCTTACGATTTGCTGGCCGAGAAGAAATTCGACCTGGTCTTCCTCGACGTCGATATGCCCGGCATGAGCGGGTATGAACTCTGCGCCAAGCTGCGCACGTTGCCCGAGCACCAGAATACGCCCGTGGTGTTCGTTACCTGCCTCGCCGACTTCGACAGCCGGACCACCTCCAGCATGAGCGGCGGTAATGATTTCATTGCCAAGCCGTTTCTGTTCATCGAGTTGGCCGTCAAGGCGCTTGTCTATGTGCTCCACGGGCGCCTCCACGCGGCAACATGAGTTCAGATGAGGCCCGGCCGCGCCCGGCCGGAAAACCTGAAATCTGGCAGGGGGTGTCGTTTGGGCAGGACCCGCAGACCGTTTTGACATCCCCGTTTCCCCTTACTAGGCTTTAGGCATGGAATCACTGCATGCTCCTTGGCGGATTGAGTATATCCTGGCGCCCAAGCCTGCACTGGCGGAGAGTCTGTTCACGCGCATCGCCCAGTCGAACGACGACGAGGCGAATCACGTGATTGCCCGCGACCGAACCTGCTATGCGCTGCTCAACACCTATCCCTACACCGGCGGCCATCTGATGGTCGTGCCCTACAAGCAAGTGGGGGATCTGAATGGGTTTACCGACGCGGAACTCGCAGACCTGCTGCGGCTGACGCGCCGCTGCCAAAACGCGTTGACACAGGTGATGAAGCCCGACGGCTTCAACATCGGCATCAATCTCGGCAAAGTGGCCGGCGCGGGGATTGTGGGACACCTCCACATTCACGTCGTGCCTCGGTGGCAGGGCGATACGAACTTTATGCCCGTCCTGGCGAACACGGTCGTGGTTCCGGAAGCACTTCGGGAGCTGGCCGCCAAGCTCCGCGCGGCTCTGGCCCATTCTTAACTTGTTCACATCCCCCAACCCATTTGACTCCCCCGGCCCTACGTTTCACGCTTCACACATCACACACCAGGGTTGCCGCGCCTAACTATGCCCACTGAGACTCTTCACTTCGAAAACGCCCGCATCGCGCAGCAACTCTACAACAACGATCCTCGCAACCTGCAGGCGGTCGAGGAACAGCTCGGCGTCAAGACCACCTCGCGCGAAGGCTGGATCCGGCTCGAAGGCGAAGCCGAGGCCATGGAACGGGCCAAACACCTGTTTTTGCTGCTCGAAGGCTCGCTCCAGGCGGGAACACCGGTCCGCAACCGAGACTTCTCCCATGCCCTCGGCATCGTCAAGAACGAGGGGGTTCCGATGCTCAAGGACATTCTCAGCGACCGCATACAAACCTCCGAGAAGAAGCCCAGCGTGACCGCCAAAACGGTCGGGCAAAAGCGATACCTGGATGCCATCCGGCGCCACGACGTGACGATCGGCGTCGGGCCGGCCGGCACCGGCAAGACCTACCTGGCCGTGGCGATGGCGATCGCCGCTTTGCGGGAGGGCAAAGTCTCGCGCATTATTCTGACCCGCCCCGCCGTGGAAGCCGGCGAGGCGCTCGGCTTCCTGCCGGGCGACCTCTACGAGAAAATCATGCCTTACCTGCGACCGCTGCACGACGCGCTGCACGACATGCTTCCCGCCGAGGAAATCCAGAAGCACACCGAGCGCGGCGTGATCGAAATCGCGCCGCTGGCCTACATGCGCGGGCGCACGCTCAATCACGCCTTCATCATTCTCGACGAGGCGCAGAACTCGACCACGGAGCAGATGTTCATGTTCCTCACCCGGCTGGGGATTAACTCCAAAGCGGTGATCACCGGCGATGAAACGCAGATTGATCTCCCCATGCACAAGCAGTCCGGGCTGCTGGAGGCACACCGCGCTCTGAAACACATCGAAGGCATCGCCATTATCGAATTCTCCAAGCGCGATGTGGTCCGGCACCCCTTGGTTCAGCGCATCATCTCCGCCTACGAAATTCACCGCGGCCAGGCGCGGTCGCAGTCCCACCCGGAAAAGGCGTAACCGCGGACCTTCAACGGGCTGAACTGCCGCATGCCGATGACCTCACGGGCGCGAAGAGCGGGCGATGTCGGCGACTGCGGCGGGGAGTCAAACCGCCCGAGGTCGCTCGCTCTTGGCAACCGCCAGTGCCTTCGCTCGGTGAACTTGCGGCTCCTGCGCCGAATCGTGCAAGCCCTGCTCCGCGAAGTCTGGCCTGAGGGCTCTTTCGATCTGGTCATTAGCATCGTCGCCGCGCCCGCAATGACTCGCCTCAACGAGACCTTCCTGCGCCACCAAGGCTCCACGGATGTCATCACCTTCGATTACGCCGAAAGAGTAGGACAGGCGTCTCGCCTGTCCTCCGGGTCTTCGCAGGACAATTCTCAGCGGGACAGGCGAGACGCCTGTCCTACTTTGCTGCACGGTGAAATCTTCGTGTGCCTGGACGAAGCTGCGTCCCAGGCACGGCGCTTCCGCACCACCTGGCAGAGCGAGTTGGTTCGCTACGTCGTTCACGGCGTGCTGCACCTGCTCGGCCACGACGACCAGCGAAGCGCCGCCCGCCGGCGGATGAAGCGGGCGGAGAACAAACTGCTGCGTCGCCTGGCGAGCGAATTCCCCATCCACAGGCTGGCCGTACCCCGATTCAAGAGCCGAGCTTGACCGGGAAGAGCGGACGGATGGGACAGACCCCATAGTTGCGCACCCCCAGGGCCGTCAACTTGCGGTGCAGCCAGAAGCCCGTCGGCCCGGCCTCATAGCAACTGATGACCTCTGGGGCCAGCGCCGCCTGTTTCTTAGCCCACGCCAGGAAATCGGCCGGCTTAGAGGTCTGCGGCGGCTGCGATTTGGCTCCGTCAATCATGCGGACCACCACAATGCTGGCCGCGTGGACATCCAGCGCCAGCTTGATCTGCTGGTACTGAGGTCCCGTGGTGGCTTTGCTTGCGACTTGCTTTCCGCAAGCGTGAGAGTTAGAACCTGATTTGTGAATACGCTTATGCTGGTGGACGTAGCAACTTCGTTGCGCGTCCGCCAGCATTCATGCCATCTATCAGTGCGTTCACGTAATAAATGAAGGGAGCGATGCGATGAAAAAACCTTTGATTCTTGGTTCTTGGTTACTGGTCGCCGTTCTGGCGTTCGCCGAGGAGCGGGTCTCGCTGTGGCCGGAAGGGAAGATCCCGGATTTCCAGACCAGTCAGATCGCGGCGACCACCCAGGAGGTGAAGGCTCCAGGATTCAAGGCGGCGGACCATGCGATGCCGTATCTCGACTGGTACGAGGCGCCAGCGGAGAAAAACGGCGGATGCATGTTGCTCATTTCAGGCGGCGGTTATCAGAGTTGTTGCGACGGGGTGTGGATTGACCAGGTCGCGAAGAAATTCACCGAACTGGGGTTCGTTTGCGCGAGCCTCACCTACCGTACGCCGCGTCCGCAAGGGTTGCCGATCTACCAGAGCGCGTGGGAGGATGGGCAACGCGCCGTCCGTCTCGTCCGCAACGATGCGAAGAAGCGCGGATTCGACCCGGAGAAGATCGGCGCGTTCGGGTTCTCCGCGGGCTCGCACCTGACGGTCTTGCTCGCGACGAGCGCGCTCACACCGGCGTACGGGCCGGTCGACGGACTCGACCAGCTTCCGTGCCACGTCAACTGGGCGGTGCCGATCTACACCGCCTACGCGCTCACGGACGGACTCGTCGGTCCCAACACGCGCGAGGGCGACGCGATCGACGTCAAGCTCTCGGACGTGTTCAAGTTCGACGCGAAGACGTGTCCGATGGCGCTCTTCCACGGCGGGGCGGACGTCTATTCGCCGAACGGTTCCACACAGATCTACCGCCAGCTTCGCAGGATGAAAATCCCGGCCGAGATCCACCTCTTCGCGGACGGTCCCCACGGTTTCATGGGCGACCCCAGCAAGGGTGAGGACGGCACCGCCTACGACCACTGGCTCGACCGTATCGCCGAGTACCTCCGCCAGATGAATTTTGACGGGCGTCTCGGCGCGGTAGTCGATCTGATGGCCCGCTATCCGAACGACGATGCTCGCGGCGAATACCGCAAGGAGCCGGTCTGGCCGGAAGGCAAGATGCCGGATGTGCAGACGAACCAGTGCCTGCCTTATCTCGAGTGGCACATGCCGAAGGAACTCAAGACGAAGGCGATTCAGATCATCTACTCGGGCGGCGGCTACAATGGCAACGGTCCGGACGGATTTGAAGTCGCGCCGGCGCGGCGTTACCTGAACGAAAAGGGCATGACGGTCGTGACAATGAAATACCGCACGCCGCGTCCGCTGGGTGGGCTGGCCAAGCACACGACGGCGTGGCAGGATCTACAGCGCGCCGTCCGGATCGTCCGCAGCCAGGCAGCGGCGAAGGGGCTTGATCCCAATCGCATCGGCATCATGGGTTCCTCGGCCGGCGGACACCTGACACTCATGGGCGCGACCAGCTCGCAGCGTCGTTCCTATTGGCCGATCGACGACCTTGACAAGCTTTCCTGCAACGTGCAGTGGGCGGTCGCGATCTATCCGGCTTACTCGCTCACGGACGGCGCGGAAACCCCGAATGCGCAGGGCGGCAACGAGGACGACGCGCGGCTTGTCCCTGAGTTCTCGTTCGACCTCGCGACGTGTCCGATCCTGTTCATCCACGGCGATGCGGACGGCTGGGCGGCAATGAATTCGGTGAAGTGCTGGGAGCAGCTTCGCCGGATGGGGATCCAGTCCGATCTCCATACGCTTGTCGGACGCAATCACTGCTTCCAGAGGAAGGCCGCCCCGGGTACGGGCAGCTATA
>CAZVFC010000062.1:0-51259 GCA_964625855.1 uncultured Verrucomicrobiota bacterium
TTCCCAGCGATTTCACCCCGCTCGGCCTCGCTGCATTTTTTTGACTCCGCCGTACGTCCTGGCAGAGACGCGCGCCTTGACCTTGCCCAGGGCGACCTGCATCAGGTTATTCTGCCACTCGGCGTCCCAGGACTGCGAAAGTCGTTCCTCGGCAGCATCATCCGGCACGGCCTCCATAAGCTCCGTCTTTCCGGCGAGGTCGGGGTGGCGCCGAGCTCCCTGCCGCCGTTTGCGGAGCTGGTCGCTCACGCGCCACTGGGTGAGCGTGAGCAGCCAGCCCTTGAAGCTGCCGCGCGCCGGGTCGTATTTGAACTCGCCCTTCTTCATTTTCTTGGCAATGGCGATCACCGTCTCCTGCACCACCTCCTGTGCCTCCGCGTCGTTCAGGTCGGCTTTGCGCGCCACGCCGTAGATGAGCCGCCAGTAGGTCTCGAAGAACTCCCGCCAGCCTTCCTGGTCGTCCCAGTTCTTGAGCCGGGTAAGGAGGCTCTTGCGTGTCGGAATCCACTCATCGGAATGGTCTGGAGTCTTCACAGCTTCCTCTGTCTATACGGAACTGGCAGGTCTTGTCTTGCACGAAATCAGTCCTCCGAAGAGCGGGTTCGTGCGATCACGAACTGCGGCCCAGAGACAACCCCTTCGCCTGCCACGAATTGCGTGAGTTCGCAAGCGGCCGTTCGCCTGCTAATCCGGCAGCGGTTTGCCTTTGGTTTCCAGCGCGAAGGGCAGAATCAACAGCCCAAGGAGGTAGATCAATGCAATCGCGCTGGCGGCGCGGCCAAAACCGCCCAGAGCGCTCACCAGGAATCCCGTCAGGAACGGCCCCGCGGAAGCGAGCACGCGGCCCACGTTGAAGCAGAATCCCGCGCCGGTCGCGCGGAGGCGCGTGGGGTATAGCTCGGGCAGATAGATCGGGAAGCCGCTGAAGATGCCGTTATTGAAGAACCCCAGCAAGGGCAGCAGCAGGAGCACGCTCGCGTACGACCTGGGGGTGAGAAAAGTCAGGGGCACCATAATCAAGCTGCCAGCACACATGAAGGCGAACGCCCCGCGCCGGCCCCAGCGCTCGGCCAGCGTGCCGAAGATGAGGTACCCGACCAGCGCGCCGGCGTTGAGCGACATCGTGGCATAGCTTACGTATTCGGCGAGTCTGGCGGCGCTAAGGCCCTGCAACTGGGGCAGTGAACGCACCAGGGTCGGAGTCCAATTGGTCGCACCCCATAAGCCGAAGACCGCAACGAAAGCAAGCCCGGCGCCGACCAAGGTCGAGCGCCGCAGTTCAGGCCGGAAAAGCTCGGCCAGCTTCCGCGACGGTTCTGCCCCCGGCTGCTCTTCCTGTTCCCGGGCCTTAACCCATCGGTCCGGCTCCTTGACCCAGAGCCGCACAAGCAAAGCGACCAGTGCAGGGCATATCCCCACCACGAACAGCGGGCGCCAGCCCGCGTCGCGCAACAGCAGATTGAGAGCGGCCGCGATGAAGAAGCCCGCTGCCCAAGCGGATTGCAGCACGCCCGCCGCCTTGGCGCGCTTCTCCTCCGGCCACACTTCGGCCACCAACGCTGCGCCCGCCGCCCATTCGCCGCCGATGCCCAGTGCCGTCAGGAACCGGTAAATGGCCAGGTGCCACCAATCCTTGGACAGAGCCGCCAAACCAGTGAACACGGCGTAGATGAGGATCGTGAAGATCAGGGTCTTGGTGCGGCCAAACCGGTCCGCCAGAACGCCGAATAGCACCCCGCCAACCGCCCAGCCGACCAGGAAGATTGAGAAAATGATGCCGCCATACCAGCCGATCGCCTCCTGTGAGACGGCGCCTCCGGTCTGGGTCTGCAACAAATCGTGCAGCGCGGGATGAAGCACCAGCGCGTAGATGGTGGAGTCCATCGAGTCGAACACCCAGCCGAGCCAGGCCACGAACAAGACGAGCCATTGGTAGCGCGTAACACCGTGACGCCAGGATGTCGCTTGCACAGGGCTGCAAGCTGCCAGAACCGGGCAGCGTGGCGAGCAAAAACTGGGCGACAGCAAAAACTGGGCGGGATTGTACCAGTCCTGGGCTCCCGGAATATTATTGTTTGCCGCCGGGACGGAAGAAAGGCAGGTTGAATTGCGTCTAACGAGCGGTCCCGGACGACCGGGCGCTTTGGCAAGCTACGACCAAAAAGAACGATTATGGCCCAGGCAATCATGGATCCCGAGCAGGTGCGGCGATTTGCCGAGGAACTCAAGCGGTTTAACACCGATCTGCAGGACAAGATCGTCGCGTTGCAGGCGCGCTTCGCCACGCTGGGCGATACCTGGCAGGACGAGGAACACGCCAAGTTCGTGGAGGAGTTCAAGCAGACCATCAAGGCGCTAAAGAGGTTTGTCGAGGTCTCCAATCACCACACGCCTTACCTGTTGCGAAAGGCGCAGCGCATCGAGGAGTACCTGAACCAGCGCTAGCACGATGCCCGAGCGAGCCCATGTCACCTCGGTTGACGCGCTGGAGTTGTTCCGGTCCCAATTGATCGTTTACCTGAGCAAGGCCCGCCCGGCGCTGGACGAGGTCAGTGCCGAGGTGGTGCGGACGCGGGCCTGGCTGCAAGACGAACAGCGCACCCGTTGGGAAAATGAATTCCGCCGCCGCTCGCGCGCGCTGCAAGAGGCGCAAGCCGCGCTGTTCAGCGCCCGGCTCTCGAGCTTCCAGGAGGAATCCTCCTTGCAGCAAATGATGGTGCACCGCGCCAAACGCGCGTTCGACGAGGCAGAGGAGAAGTTGCGCGTGATCAAGAAATGGAACCGGGATTTCGACAACCGCGTCGAGCCGCTGCTGAAGCAGATGGAAAAGCTGCACACGGTGCTGGCGCATGACATGGTGCAGGCCGTTGCTTTCCTGACCCAGGCGATTGACACGCTGCACGCCTACGCCGGGGTCGCTCCGCCGACGACCGCCCCGGGGTCCGCGCCGGCCGGCGGCGGTGCCGGGCGGGGCGACCTGGGCGGAGGTGGCGAGGGTGCAGGCGAAGGGGGGTTCTCCCGAATTGGCAGCGACTAAGAAGTCCGGTTCATCCATGCACTCCCGCGACCGCTACGGCCCCGTAACGCAGATTTGTAATCTGCCGTATCGCCGACTTGCAGTCGGCAGCGCACTCTTGGTTCGTCCAACCTGTCGGAGCGTCGCAGAATCCAATTCTGCGATACAGCAGATTTCAAATCTGCGCTACGATCCACTGAGTTCATGAAAGCGAGCGGAAACAAGCTGATGGCGATTACCCGGGAGCTGTGGGCCGAGTGGCAGCAGACCAAGGCATCCTGGAGGGACGCGCGCGCCGCGGAGTTCGAGCGGAAGTACCTGGAGGAACTTCTGGCCAGCGTGGACAGGACCGTTACAGTGATGGAACAACTGGATAAACTGATAACGAAAGTCAGGAAGGACTGTGAGTAACAACCTGGGAGCAGGCAAAACGCTTCAACTGCTGGACCGCCTTCGCGGCACGATCCGGGACATCGCCGCCCGAGCCGAGAAACTGAACCAGGAGTTCCAGGCCCAGGCGGGCCGGGAACGCCGCCAACGCGAAGCTGCCGTGGCCGAACAGGCCCGGCAGTTGGAAGCGGCCATTGCCGAGGCGGACGCCAACTTCGCGTCGGCTACGGAGGCCGCCAAAGCCAGGTTCGAACAGCGGAAGGTCCGCATCGGCAAAGCCTACCAGTCCAGCAAGGAAACGGTCCTGCAGCGGATAGATGACCGAACCGGAGCGCGGAAGTACGAACTGCAGAAGCGGATGCTGCAGGCGGAGCGCGATCGGGACAACGGCCTGACCAATGCCGCCACCACGCTCCAGGAGTTCAAGACCAACCTCGCCGCCGAACAGGAAGCCCTGGCGCAACTCGAACAGAACGCCTACGGCGCCTTCAAGGGTCATCGGCCCCTGGTGAACCTGCTGGCCGCTGCCCGTGAAGCGGCCGCCGCCCCGTCCACACAGGACGAGAACCGGATGCTGCTTGAGCTCCGTGAGCTGATCGGCAAGGTGGGAGCGGACCTGAAGCGGTTCCGGGAGTACCTGCTGCTGCGCCTGTTCAAGTACTGGCCGGCCTGGGTGGCCATCATCCTGTGCGAGATCCCGCTCGTGCTCCAGCGGCTCGGGCTCAACGCCGATGCCGGGTGGAAAGCGGGCGGGTGCGTCCTCGCCAGCCTGGTCGTGCTGTTCGTGCTCCGCTACGTGGCGCAGCGCAACGCGCGGTCCGCCGCCACCGCCATTGCCGATTCGCTGGGCAAGGCGCGCCGGCTGCATGATACCGCCTTTGAACGGTCCGAGGCCCATTACCAAAAGGAACTGGAGCGCATCAAAACCGAGTTTGAGACCACCACCCGGACGGTGGATCTGGAGTTGAAACAAACCGTGGCGCGCGCCGGCGAACTGCGGGTCTCCTGCCGCATGGAAAACGACGGCAAGGCCACCCGCGTTCTGGAAAAGAACGAACGGCTGCATCATGTCCGACTGCAACGGCTCGAGCGGGAACACACGGGAGCCGCCGGTCACCTCAAGCGAGCGGCGGAGGTGCGTCAGAAGGCGGAGGCGGAAGCGAGCACAAACCGGGAGCGGACGTTCACCGCCAGCTATCAAGCCGAGTGGCGGAAGCTCGAAGCCGAATGGAACGGCGAGATCAAGCCCATCTACGCGGCCCTTGACTCGGCGAACGCGATTGCGGACAAGCTTTTTCCTCCCTGGCAACCGCAGCTCCTGGAAAGCTGGGCGCCGCCAGCGCAGTTCGCCGCCGCCGCGAAATTCGCCCGCCTCGAGGTGGAGGTCGAGAAGCTCTGCGAAATCACGGCCCGCGACAAACGGCTGGCCCTGCCGGGGCCGTCGCGATTCTCGGTGCCGCTCTGCCTGGTGTATCCCGAGCAAGGCTCGCTGTTGTTTGAGACGGCGACCACGCGCCACGACGACGCCATCGGCGCGCTCAATAACGTCATCCTGAGGCTGTTGGCCAACGCCCCTCCGGGCCGGCTCCACTTCACCATCATTGACCCGGTTGGCCTCGGGCAGAATTTCGCCGGCGTCATGCACCTGGCCGATTACGAGGAGCAGATCATCAACAGCCGCATCTGGACCCAGTCCGGTCAGATCGAGCAGAAGCTCGCCGACCTGAACGAGCACATGGAGAAGGTCATCCAGATGTATCTGCGGAACGAGTACGCCACGATTGCGGAATACAACGAACAGGCGGGCGTAATTGCGGAGAAGTATCATTTCCTCGTGGTGGCTGATTTCCCGGCCAACTTCACCGAGACCGCCGCCAAGCGCCTCATGAGCATCGCCGCCAGCGGAGCCCGGTGCGGGGTATATACCCTCATCCACTGGGATCAGCGGCTGCCGCTGCCGCCTGAGTTCCTTCCGGATGAACTGAGGAAGAGCAGTGTCTGCGTCAGCGCCAAGGGACCTCACTTCGTAATTGGGGCCGGGCCGATGTCCGCCCAGGCAATCCCGGGCGCGGACCTGGTCCTGGACGAGCCGCCGTCGGCGGAGCTTGCGACGGAGTTCGTGCACCGGGTGGGCCGAAGCAGCCGGGATTCCAGCCGCGTGGAAGTGCCCTTCGAGCACGTTGCGCCTCCGGAGAGCGAGATTTGGAGTGAGGAGACAACCGGCGAACTGCGCGTGCCGATTGGCCGCACGGGCGCGACCAAGTTCCAATACCTGGCCATCGGCAAGGGCACCTGCCAGCATGGGCTCATCGCCGGCAAGACCGGTTCGGGCAAGTCCACCTTGTTCCATGTGATCATCACTAACCTGTCGTTGTGGTGCAGCCCCGAGCAGGTCGAGTTCTACCTGGTGGACTTCAAGAAAGGCGTCGAGTTCAAGTGCTATGCCTCGAACCGCCTGCCGCACGCGCGGGTGGTGGCCATCGAGAGCGATCGGGAGTTCGGGCTGAGCGTTCTGCAACGCGTGGACGACGAGCTCAAGCGCCGCGGCGACTTGTTCCGGAAGCTCGGCGTCCAGGATCTCGCGGGCTACAAACGGGCGGGCGGCACGGAAATCCTGCCCCGGTCCCTGCTGATCATTGATGAGTTCCAGGAGTTCTTCGTCGAAGACGACAAGATCGGGCAGACGGCATCGCTGCTCCTCGACCGGATCGTCCGGCAGGGCCGCGCGTTCGGCATTCATGTCCTGCTCGGTTCCCAGACGCTCGGTGGCGCGTACACCGTGGCTCGCACCACATTGGGCCAGATGGTGATCCGCATTGCCCTGCAGTGCAACGAGGCGGATGCCTATCTCATCATGGACGACAACAACCCGGCGCCCCGGCTCCTGTCGCGGCCCGGGGAAGGCATTTACAACGACATGGCGGGCATGCTGGAAGGGAACAGTCCCTTCCAGACCGTCTGGCTGCCGGACCAGGTTAGGGACACTTACCTCAAGAAGGTCCGAGCAAGGGCGGATCAGGAGGAAGTCCGAAGTCCGAAGTCCGAAGTCGGAAAGCAGGCTGCGGACGGCGGGCCGCTGTATCCGGGGCCCATTGTGTTCGAGGGCAATGCGCCCGCGGACGTGCGGGAGAACGGGGTGCTCCAGCGATTGCTGGAAGCCAGGGAGCTGAAGCGCGCGATCGCCGGCCGCATCTGGCTGGGGGCGCCCAATTCGATCAAGGGCCCAACCGAAGCCGTCTTCCAGCGTCAAAGCGGCAACAACCTCCTGGTGGTCGGTCAGCGCGACGAGACCATCCTCGCCATCCTCTCCATCAGCCTCGTTTCCCTGGCCGCGCAATACCCGCTAGGCTCGGCGCGTTTCATTCTGTGCGACGGCACCGCGCCCGGAACTCCCCAACGCGAATATCTCGACCACATTTTGGGCGTCATTCCGCACGCGATCACCCGCGCCAAACCGGGTGACCTCGGCGACATCATGAAGGGCCTCGCCGACGACATGAAGCAGCGGGCTGATGCCCCGGATCCCGAGGTGGCCCCGCCCACATACCTGCTCATTCACGGCCTGCAGAAGTACAGCAAGCTGCGCTACGAGGAGGAGTTCGGCTTCTCCACGCCCGACCCCGACGCGCCGCCCAACCCGGCCCTGGTGCTGAACAACCTCGTCTGCGAAGGCACCCGGCTCGGCTTCCACGTGATCGCCACCTGCGACACCTACAACAACGTCAACCGTTTCATCAGTCGGAAGGCCTTCAGCGAGTTCGAGATGCGCGTTCTCTTCCAAATGAGCGCCAACGATTCCGCCAGCCTGATTGACAATCCGAAAGCCAGCACGCTCGGGCTCCACCGCGCCCTCTACTACAACCAACAGGAAGGCTACCTCGAGACCTTCCGCCCTTACGCCCTGCCCGGCGGGGAATGGATTGACCAGACCGCCGCCAACCTGGCGCGTCTGCTCAAGTAACCGAGCGCATTCGCGAGTGCTTGGTAGGGACGCCTCGCCGAGGCGTCCATTCGGGGCCGTGGCGGACGCCTCGGCGAGGCGTCCCTACCCGCCACACCAGAGTATTCGCGAATGGGCCCTACCTACGGGGCCTTGGCCAGTTCAGCGCAGGTCGCATTGAAGAACTCGACGCACTTGGCGATCTCAGGCACGGAGTTGTCCCAATTGTACTCGTACTCCACGCCGAAGGCGCCGCGGAACCCCTGACGCTTGAGTTCGGCCATCTGGGCCTTGACGTTGCCAACGCCCGTGCCCCAGGGCACATCGTGCATCGCCTTTGATTCGTTCTTCTTCTTCTTCTTTGCCGCAGCCTCACCTTGCGCCTTGGGCTCTTCCGGCACCAGGTCCTTGAAGTGCAGGCAGATGACGCGGCCTTCAAGCTTCTTCAAGCATTCCACCGGATCGAGCCCCGAGCGGAGCCAGTGGCCGGTGTCGGCACAGGCGCCCATCAGCGGCGTGCGGCCCTTGACGGCTTCCAGGACGGTGTCCGGGCTCCAGTAGTGTGACGGCTTGGGATGGTTGTGGATGGCCACCTTCATATTGTATTCCTTGCAGAGCTTCTCGACCGTGTCGAGGGCGGCGGGCACCGGCTCAGCGACCAGCGTGTCAATCCCCATCTTCTTGGCGAACTCGAACACCTTCCGGCTCTCGGCTTCTTCGGGAGGCAGTTTCACCACGCCGATATTGACCAACTTGATGCCTTTGGCGGCGACCGCCTTCTTGATTGCTTCGGCATCCTGGTCGGAGAGGTTGACCGTCGTGGTGCTGGTCTTGCCATCGAGGTTCACGCTGCCGGACAGGCTCATGTACTTCAAACCGAGCGTGGCGGTCTTGTCAATGCACTCGAAGATGGAGAACTTCCGAAACGTATAGGCATGAATAGCCATTTGCCAGCCAAGCTGGTCGGCCGGGCTGGCCGCTTTGGCGGCTTCCGGCGCCAGGACAGAAGCACAGATCAGTAGGGTTGCAGTTAATATGGATGACTTTCGCATAACAATGGCTCTCAGACTTTAGACTTTAGACTCCAGACTCGAGACTTTCTTCAAACAACCGGCGCCCAGCCCCGCTCATACTCCCGCCGCCACAGCTTCATGGCCGGCCGGTCCTTGAGGATGTGACCGTTGCCGGTGTCGCAGTGAAGCCCACGGCCGACCCGCCACGCGATGTTCCCCAAGTGCAGCATCGTCACGCTCTTGTGGCCCTCCTCGATCGGGGAGTTGAGCCGCGCGCCGGTCCGGATGGCCTCGACGAAATTCTGGAAGTGCAACTGGTCCAGCCGCATGCCGGTGGAGCTGACCGTGTTGGTGAGGTCGGCTTCCGCCTTCTCCTTGACCTCCTTGACCACGTTCTTCTTTTCGTCGAACACCGTGTAATTGTTGGTGTCCAGCAGCACGGCGCCTTTGGTGCCATAGACCATCGCGCCGCGTTCCAGGCCGTTGACCGGGTATTTGTTGCAGCTTCGGCCTTCCCAAGTAATGGATTTGCGGTCCGGGAAGTCCCACGCAATGACCTGCGTGTCAGGCGTCTCCCAGTCATCCTCAAAATGGTAACGCCCGCCGTTGGAGGTGACGCGAGCCGGCCAATCAACGCCCAGCGCCCAGCGGCAGAGGTCCACTTCGTGCGTGCCGTTATTCAGCGCCTCGCCCGTGCCCCAGTGCCAGAACCAATGCCAGTTGTAATGAATCAGGTTGTCCTGATAGGACCGCCGCGGGGCCGGGCCCTGCCAGAGTTCGTAATCCAGCCAGCTTGGAACCGGCGCCGGCTTGCCGCGGCCGATCGAAGCCCGCGCGTTGTCATACCACGCATGCCCGTAATAGGCCCGACCGATGATGCCGTCATGGATTTCCCTGATCGCCTGCTGGATGTTGGGGAACGAGCGGCGCTGGTTGCCCATCTGCAACACGCGCCCGTACTTGCGCTCGGCCTGGACCAGCAGTTCGCCCTCGTAAGGGTTGTGGCTGCACGGCTTTTCGAGATAGACGTGCTTGCCCGCCGCCAGCGCGAGGATGGCCATAGGCGCATGCCAGTGGTCCGGAGTGGCGATGGTGACGGCATCCAGCGACTTGTCCTCCAGGACCTTGCGAATATCTTTCGCGCCTTTCGGCGTGGTCCCTTGCAGCTTGGCGGCGGCCTGAATGCCGCTGGCGACGGCGCGCTCGTCCACGTCGCAGATATAAGCCACCTCGGCGCCGGGCAGGCCGGCCAGGCACTCGACATGGGCCAGGCCACGGCTGTTGGTGCCAACGACGGCCACAGTCAGTTTCTCATTCGCGCCAACCCGGCGCACGACCGGAGCAGCCGCGCGCGCAGCGCCCGCGCCGTAGCTGAGCAAACCGAGCCCCGCGCCAGCAGAACAGGTGAGTCTCAGAAAATCGCGCCGATTGATCGAGTCGCTCATAAACGTTTGCCCTAGTGATGCCTTATGCCCGCTGCCTTTCAAGCTGAAAATGCGCCGGGCAGATCAGCACTTTTGCATGGCACTTCAACCCGTGAGTCTGCACACTCCGTCTCCGATATGGCGTGTTTTGCCAAAGCGTGCGGTTTTCGGGAGCGCTTGGCTTGGCTCCTCGCGGCGTGGATGGCGTTTTGCGTGCCAGGCGTGCGGGCAGCGGCTCTCACCCAGCCCGAGGCCGCCCCCGAACTGCGGGTGTCCGCGCTGGCCTATGCGGAAGACCGCATCCTCGTTCAGCCGAAGCCGGGAGCCAGCCGCGAGGCCCTGGCCCGGTTCCATTCCGCGGAGCAAGGCAAGGTCCTGCGGACGTTCGAGAGCATGGGCCGCTTACAGGTCGTTGCGCTGCCCGCGGGCGGGACCGTGCCCGGCTTCATCGCCAAATACCAGAAGAGCGGCCTGGTGGAATTCGCTGAGCCGGATTACATCGGTCATCTGGCCTCAGTCCCGAATGACACCTATTACACGAACGGCACGCTCTGGGGCCTGGACAAGATTGAGGCGCCGGCAGCCTGGGCCGTGTTGAACGCCGCCAGTAACATCGTGGTGGCGGTGTTGGACACCGGCGTCCGCTACACCCACGAGGACCTCGCCTTGAATATGTGGGTGAACCCGACCGATGGCGGGCATGGCTGGAATGCGCTAACCGGCACAAACAATCCGGCCGATGACAGCGGACACGGCACCCTGGTGGCGGGGGTGCTGGGCGCGGTCGGCAACAACGGCAACGGTGTGGTGGGGGTGGCCTGGCGAGTGCAGATCATGGCCTGCAAATGCTTCAACAACTTTGGCACCGGCAAGGTCTCGGATGCGGTCACCTGCCTCGATTATGCCCGGACCCATGGCGCCCGGATCGTCAACGCGAGCTGGGGCTTCACGAATTCCCTGGCCCTCTCCAATGCTGTCTCCGCCCTCCGCGATGCCGGCGTCATTGTTGTTGCGGCCTGTGGCAACAGCGCCAGCCCGGTTGACCTGGACCTCAACCCGGTCTATCCCGCCTGCTACCCGCTTGATAATGTCCTATCGGTCGCCTTCACTACGCGCAACGATGCGCTTGCCGCCACCTCCAATTACGGAGCCACCAACGTCCATCTGGCTGCGCCGGGTGAGCAAATTACCTCGACCTTCGGGGCGATGGACTCCGGGCAGTTCGCCTACGCCACCCAGTCTGGCACATCGTTTGCCACGCCGTATGTAGCCGGCGCCTGCGCGTTAATGCTCGCGCAATACCCCGGCGAGGGCCACCAACAAATCATCAACCGCATCTTGAGTGTTACGGACCCATTGCCTTCCCTGGCGGGCAAGTGCGTTACCGGCGGCCGGCTCAACCTCCGCAAGGCGCTGACGCCAATCTACGTGACGGCTATTTCGCCGGCGACCAGCAGCCCGTTCGCACTGCGCGTGTTCGCCGCCACAAATCTGACCTGTGTCGTGCAGGTTTCTACCAACCTGGCCAGTTGGATTACCCTGGCCACCAACACCACCTCGGCTGGCGGCTCCTTCGACTTCACCGACGGCCAATCCACCAACTTCCCCCGGCGATTCTATCGTGCGGTCGCGTCGCCGTGAGCGCTTTCCCAAATGCTAACACACCAACCATCAATCCGTATCTAATCACACAATATGCAACTTGGATTCGTTACTGCCATCCTCCCCGAACTCAACCTCAAACAGGTCCTCGAATTCGCCGCTGCGGAGCGCTTCGCGTGCGTCGAGGTCATGTGCTGGCCGGTCGGCAAGGCCGAGCGCCGGTTCGCCGGTGTCACGCACCTTGACGTAACCAGCTTCACCCGTGCACAGGGGGACGACGTGAATGCCCTTTGCGCGGAACACGGAGTCCGCATTTCGGCGCTGGGTTATTACCCTAACCCACTCGACCCGGACCCTGTGGCATCCCGCGTCGCGGTGAACCATTTCAAGAAGGTGATCCTCGCCACCGAGAAACTGGGCCTTAAAACCGCCAACACTTTCGTCGGCCGTGACTGGACGAAGACAGTGGATGAGAACTGGCCACGCTTCCTCCGGACCTGGAAACCGATCATTGCCTTTGCCGAAGACCACGGCATCAAAGTGGGCATCGAGAACTGCCCGATGTTCTTCTCGCGCGACGAGTGGCCGGGCGGCAAGAACCTGGCCACTACGCCCGTCATTTGGCGGCGCATGTTCAGCGATATTCCCTCGCGCAACTTCGGCCTCAACTACGACCCCTCGCACCTGGTGCTGCAGCGAATGGACCCCCTCAGCCCGATCTGCGAGTTCAAGCACAAGTTCTTCCATCTCCATGCCAAGGACATGACCGTCCATCCCGAACGGCTCAACGAGGTCGGCATCTTCGCCTTTCCCAGGGAATGGCACACGCCGCGCGTTCCGGGCCTGGGCGACAGCAATTGGGCGCAATTCATGGCGGCCCTTTACCAGGTCGGTTACAACGGCCCGGTGTGCATCGAGGTCGAAGACGACACCTTCGGCAAGACGCTCGAAGGCCGAAAGCAGGCGCTCCGGGTCGCCCGGAACGTGCTGGAGCCTTACTTCTAAGTCTTGAACAGCGAAGACGCGAAGACGGGAAGAGTGGAGGGAAGGCGGATTGGCTCCTTGCTTTCTTCTTCGCGCCTTCCCGGCTTCGCTGTTAATCCTATGCTTAAAACCTGACTATGATAAGCAAAGCGAGAGCGATGATCACCCGGCCGGAGAAGATCATTATCCCGGCAGAAATCGAGCAGATGGCAACGGTGGCCGTAGATGCCTCCTTCGCAGTCCACATGGAACTTGGCCCAGGACTCCTGGAGAGCGCCTATGAAGCATGCTTCGCGCGGGAATTGGAGTTACGTGGAATCAACTACCAGCGGCAGCTTGCGGTACCGCTAAACTACAAGGGCAAGGTTATTGAGGTCGGCTTTCGGGCGGACGTGGTGATAGGTGGGAAGCTCCTTATCGAGCTCAAGGCCGTGGAGCAGGTCATTCCCGTGCACAAAGCGCAGGTCATCACCTACCTGAAGATACTGAAGTTGCCGTTGGGTCTCCTGATCAACTTCAACGAAGTGCTGATCAAGGACGGAATCCAACGGGTTCTCAACATTCCGAGAAGATGAACAGGGAAGACGGGAAGAGGCGAAGAAGTGGTAGTGATTCCTTCACGATCTTCGCTCAGTTCTTCCCGTCGTCGCGTCTTCGCTGTTAATTCTGTGCGCAGCCCAGCCCTGCCATTGCTGTGCCTTGCGGCGTTATGTGCCCCGCTTGTCGGGGCGAGGGCCAAGACCGTTTTCAAGGAATACGACCGTGTCTTCACCACTTACCCGTACTCCGATCCGGACCCCGTGCCGGCCATGTCTCGGTTCTATCCCTACTTCCGCTACGACGGCTTCACGGACAAGCCGATCCAGAAGAAGTGGAAGGTGGTCGAGCTATCCAATGAATACCTACAAATCCTGATCCTGCCTGAGATCGGCGGAAAAGTCTGGGCGGCGATTGACAAGACGACCGGCAAGCCGTTCATCTACTTCAATCACGTCATCAAGTTCCGCGACGTCTCGATGCGGGGGCCGTGGACCAGCGGCGGCATGGAGGCGAATTACGGCATTATCGGCCATACGCCGAACTGCTTCTCACCGGTGGATTACCTCGTCCGGCACAACCGCGACGGGAGCGCAAGCTGCATCGTCGGCGTCCTGGATCTGCTCACGCGCACAACGTGGCGGCTGGAGGTCAACCTGCCTCCCAACCAGGCATGCTTTTCAACGCGCTCGCTCTGGCACAACGCCTCGGCGTGGGACCAGGCCTATTACACCTGGATGAACGTCGGCATCAAAGCCGCCGGCAACCTCCAATTCATCCACCCGGGCACGCACCACATTGGCCACGACGGCAGGGCGCACGAGTGGCCAATTGACCGGCGAGACGGACGCGACCTCTCGTGGTACGAGCACAACAACTTCGGCAGCTACAAGTCGTATCACGTCCTGGGCCGGCTGGCGGAGTTCTTCGGCGGCTACTGGCACGACGAGGATTTCGGCATGGCCCAATGCGCGAGGTATGGAGACAAACCAGGCCGCAAGGTGTGGATTTGGGGCCTCTCTCGCGAGGGCATGATCTGGGAGGACCTGCTTACCGATGCCGACGGCCAATACGTCGAGGTCCAGTCTGGGCGTCTGTTCAACCAGGCCGACAGCTCGAGCACGCTGACGCCTTTCAAGCATGCCGAGTTTCCATCCTATGCCACGGATATTTGGACCGAGCATTGGCTGCCGGTCAAGGGCACCAAGGGCTTTGTCAGCGCAAGCCCATGGGGCGCGCTCAATGTCACCGTCGAGCGCGACCGCCTGGTGATCCGCATTTCCCCCGCCCGCCCACTGCGTGACAAGCTGGAGGTGTTTGACGGCAGCCGTCTCCTCGCCGAGCGGCCGGTCAACCTCAAGCCCATGCGGCCCGTCGAGGAAGTTGTGAAGCTGACCGCACCGCCCAAGGCGCTTCGTGTCTGCGTGGGCGGTGACAAGCTCCAATACTCCGCCGGAAACGAGGATGTGCTCGCAAGACCCACGACCGCGCCGCCCGGCTTTGATTGGAACTCTCTCTACGGTCTCTACCTCAAGGGCAAGGAAGAGACCCGCCAAGGATCCTATGCCAAGGCTGAGGAGGCCTTTCAGTCCTGCCTCAAACAGGACGCCAACTATGTCCCTGCCCTCGTCGAGCTGGCCGCGCTGGCCAACCGCCGCGCGGATGCTGCGGTTGCCCTTGGTCATGCCCGGCGCGCGCTGGGGGTTGACACCTACGATCCCGGCGCCAACTACCAGTTCGGTCTTGCCAACGCGGCCTTGCCCCGCCACGCCGATGCCCAAGCGGCCTTCAGCCTTGCCGCTCTCTCCCCCGCCTGGCGCAGCGCCGCCAACACCGAGCTGGCCAAAGAGTACCTGCGGGAGCGGCTCTATGATCCCGCCATCGCCGCCGCCCGGGAAGCTCTCTGCAGCAACGCACGCAACTTCGACGCTCTGCAAATCTGCGCCAGCGCCCAGAGGTTGCGCGGCGACGCTGCCGGTGCGGACGCTGCGTTGACCGCCCTGCTGGAACTCGACCCGCTGAACCACTTCAGCCGCTGCGAGCGATACTTGCGCGGCAAAGCCGGCGCCAGGGATTTCACCGGGCTGATCCGCAACGAACTACCGCACGAGACCTTTCTCGAACTGGCTGCCTGGTATCATGGCGTGGGGCTGGATAACGACGCAGTCAAGGTGCTTGACCTCGCGCCCCCGACCGCCGAAGTGCTCTACTGGCTGGCGTACCTGCGCCAGGACACCAACCGGCTCGCACGCGCCGAGGCGGCTTCGCCTGAGTTCGTCTTCCCGTTCCGGATCGAGGCAATTCCCGTCTTCGAGTGGGCGGCACGGAACAGCCCGGCGTGGCAGCCCAATTACTTCCTCGCCCTGATTCGCTGGCACCTGGGCCAACTGCCCGAGGCCCGCAGACTCCTGGCAGGTTGCGGGGACGAACCGCGCTTCGCCCCTTTCTATGCCGCCCGCGCCCAACTCGAGCCAGAGGCGGTCGTGTCCCATCTCCAGCACGCCGCACAGTTGGACACCGCCCAATGGCGTTACGGCGCGATGCTGGCGCGCCACCACCTCGAACACAACGATCCTGCCACGGCGCTGGCCGTCGCCACCGACTATGCCCAGCGCTTTCCTGCAAACGACGCCCTGGCCCTGTTGCGCGCCAGATTGCTGCTTCTGACCGGCCAGCACCAGCAAGCGGCCGACCTGTTGTCTTCTCTGCACGTCCTGCCCGCCGAAGGCACGACCGCCGCTCGCACTCTCTTCCGTGAGGCTAACCTGCTCGTGGCCGTTGACCACTTCCAATCGGGGGCATTCGATGACGCCCTGCGCCTAGTCAACACCGCGCGGCAATGGCCCGAGAACCTCGGGGCGGGCAAACCCTATCCCGCGGCCCTGGACGAGCGACTCGAGGATTGGTGCGTCGCGCAGTGTCAATTCGCGCTCATGAACCCCGACGCCGCCCGCCAGGCTCTCGGCAAAATCCTGGCCATCCCGGCCCGCAACCAAGGCCAGGCAATCGGCGACCTCATCCGCGCCCTGGCCCTGCAGCAGTCGGGCCGTGTCGCCGAAGCCGAGGACCTCATCAAGGACTGGCAGGCGCGGGACCCTGGAAGCCACCTCGCCGAATGGGGCGCCGCACTCTTCGCTGGCCGCCCGGTACCCCTGCCTCAATCGCTGAACACCCTTGATTGCCGCGTCCTGGCTGCCCTGGCCGGCTCCCGCGTCAATCCTGAACCACTGCCGTGACGGTAATGGCGGCACTATTCTCCGAAGGCACCGGGCTTGCACTTCGTTATGCGTATCCGCGTTAGGAAGAAAACCTGATTGACAGCCAAAGCCGTAGATCCCAAAATTGCGCCAAGTATCGGTATCTGCAATCCAGCGAAGAACCTCGTATATGAAAACCAAAATGCCACTACTCAAAGCGCTTGGGCTGCTCGCCAGCGCACTACTCCTCACCAATACCGTATCGGCGGCATCCAAGATCTGGGCCGTAAGCGGCGTGGACACCAATTGGTCCAACCTGGACAACTGGTCACCGACTGGCGTGCCCATCGCCGGTGACGACGTGATCTTCTTCAACGCGGTTTCCAACACCGTCCCAAGAACCAACAACGTGGTGGATCCCGGTTTCTCTGCGCAAGTCCGGTCATTGTTCTATGGCCACACTAATTGCAACCAGGGGACGCTTATCACCGCGCCGTCATTGACTGTCAGTGGGGCGGCCAGCACCCCCAATCCGCTGTTTGTCGGCACCGGCGACAATGGGCCCAATAACGACACGAACCTCACGATCATCTCCGGCACGGCTCTGAATATTACCAATACCAGCTCAGCGATAATGGTTCGGCAAGCTGGCTCTGGCGGAGGCACGCACCGGGCGATCCTGAACATGTCGGGGTTGAACACGCTTAACGCCAGGGTATTGTCCTTCCTTACCGGCTATGAAGACGACGGTTTGATCACTGACCGACGGCCCGTTGGCACGGTTTGCTTCGCACGGACGAATATTGTCACTTGCACCGCTAGCGGAATGGGGTTCCAAATCGGGCATGTTGTGCAGCAAGCCGGCGGGGCGTCCACCAACCGGCTTGGCCAAGTCAACTTTTTGAACGCCAACTCAATCCGGATTGGCGGGGCCAAGACAGCGAACAGTGCTCTGAACTTCAACAGCGGCCTGTCCAGCCCCTCGGTGACCTTCCGCAACGCGGCCGGCACCGGACGGATGAACAACTTTTATATCGCCGACGACGCCACCTCCGGTTCCAGTAGTTCCTGCACCGCCTTTGTGGATCTCACCGGCGGAACCGTTGATGCGCTGGTGGATACGATGTATGTGGGGCGGGGGCAATCAGCCAACACCTCCTGGTACGCGGGCGGAAACGGAATTCTGACGTTTAACGCCGGGACCATTGACGTGAACACGCTGGAATTGGGCTACCAGATCGCAGCGGGTTCCAGCGCCGGGAGGGGCATTCTCAATGTTAACGGCAGCGGCCTGCTGAGCGTCAACAAAGACCTCCGTTTGGCGCGCAACCTTGGCCCAGGGAGCGGTTCGCTGGTCACCAACAGCATCGGGAATCTGAATATCAACGCCGGCACCGTGCGGGTGTATGGCAACGTTGTGGATGGCGGCGGCAACAGCATCCTCACCGTTACTAACAACGGGACGCTAGATTTGAAGCCCGCAGGCGATTCTGTCGCGGGCAATATTGGGGCGCGCGTGCTGAATATTGGCGCGGGAGTGATCACTAATTATGCAACCTTAAGCGTGAGCAATCTGAACGTCCTGAGCCCCGGCAGCGAGTTTACCATCTACCCTGGCCAGACCCTTGGAGTCATTGGCACTGGCCTTGCAGGAACCATGACGGTCAATACCAATTTGACCCTCAGCAACGCCAGCCTGGCGCTTGACCTTGGCACGCCCGGCGTGAACAGCGACCAGGTCACCGTCCTCGGCTCGCTGAAGCTTGACGGCGTCAACTCAGTGCGGATCAATCCCCTCAGCGGATTTGGTCCCGGGAGCTACCCCGTTGCGACTTATGGGACCAGTTTGACCGGCGATGTGACGAACAATCTGGTGGTGGGCGGGGGAATGGAGGACAGCCGTTACAGCCTGTATTTCGATACCGAGACAGTGCCTTCCACCATCATGCTGAATGTCAGCGGCGGGCCGGCCGCCAATCTGACCTGGTCCGGTGATGGGGTTGGCAACGTGTGGAATCTGCACCAGACGTTCAACTGGAATGACGGCGGCGGCGCAAACAACGCCAGGTTCTATAACCTGGACGCGGTCACTTTTGATGATACGGGTTCGGCCGACCCCGCCGTCAACCTGGTCGGCACGCTCGTGCCTTCATCGGTCACGGTTTTCGGCACTCAAAGCTATACCCTCGGCGGCAGCGGCAAGATCAGCGGCCCCGGCGGCTTGACCTACATTAGCACGGGCACACTGACCCTCCTGGCGACCAATGATTACAGCGGCACAACGATCATCAGCAGCGGCACGGTCCAGGTGGGCAATGGCACGACCGCGGATGGCGGAATTGGCACCGGGCAAATTGACAACAGCGGCGCGTTAATCTTCAACAGCGCCGGCTTCCAATCCGTGCCCAGCATCATCTCTGGGCTTGGGCCCATCACCAAACGTGGGCCGGGGGTCACCCAGCTTTCGGGGATCAGCTATTTCAGCGCGCCCGTTACCAACGAGGCGGGCACGCTGTTGATCGGCAATGGGGATGCGCTGGGCGACACCTTCTACGGGACCACGATCAACGACGGAGCCACGCTTGACCTCGGCGGCTCCGGTATCGGATCGGAACCGATCTATGCCTCCGGGACGGGTGTAGGAGGAGCCGGTGCCATAGTCAATTCCGGGGTTACTGCCGGCTCACTGAATAACCTGACCCTGCTCGGCCCGACCACATTTGGCGGCAGCGCTCTGTGGGTCATCGGCGCCGGAGGGTCGGCCATGGGCCTGCAGGCGAACAGCAACAAGATCACGAAGATAGGACCCAACACAGTGGAGTACTCCGGCGGAGACGCTTTTGCCATCGCCGATCCTGGTCTCGGCGATCTCGAAATCCAGTCCGGCACCTTCATGTTCTACGGCTATGTGGGCCTGGGCGACCCCAGCAAGACGATCACCGTCCGCAGCAATGCGACGCTGCAACTGGATTGCACCGGGGACAGCCTGACCGTCAAAACGCTGGCGCTGGATGGCGGAGCAACCCTAAGGAGCACATTGCCCAACCGGCTCATGCCGCAATATTCCACAGTGCCCGGGCCAGTTTCCCTGGGCGGCACCGTGACCTTCAACGTCGTGGCGACTGACGCGGTGAATCTCCTGGGCGAGGTGAGCGGTACCGGCCCCCTGATCAAGGGGAACCCTGGCCTGTTGACCTTTGCTGCCAGCAATTCCTTCACCGGCGACCTCTCCATCCAGTCCGGCTCTGTTGCGCTGACCGGGGACGGCTCTGTCACCCGGGCGGCCAACATCATCCTGGCCGGCACGACGCTGGATGTGAGCGGACGTAGTGATCTCTCCCTGACCTTGGCCAGCGGCCAGACGCTCCAGGGCAACGGGACCATCATCGGCACGCTAGTCTCCCCTGGCGACACCACGGTCCTGCCTGGCACTTCGATGGGGACCATCAACGTGAACGGAGACGCGACGCTTCGCGGCAACACGGTGATGGAGATGTCAAAGGTTGCGGCAGCTTACAGCTCAGACCAGCTCGCGGTCACCGGGACACTGGATCTGGGCGGGACCCTGACCGCGACCTACTCCGGGGATAACCTGCAAGCGGGCGACACGTTCGTGCTGTTTACGGCGGCAGCCTTCGCCAATACGTTCTCAAGCGTGAGCCTGCCGGAGATTACCGGTGTGGTCTGGACCAACATGACCGCCATTGATGGCACCGTGCGCGTGCTCTCGGCGCCCGTGCCGGCGCAGCCGACGGTCACCGGCGGCACCCAGTTGCCCGGCGGCTCGTTCCAGCTCGACTTCAGCGGCCCGGTCGGCTACAGCTATTCTGTGCGCGCATCGGAAGACTTGACCCTGTCGGTGGGCACTTGGCAGGTGATAGGCACGGGTACGTTTGGTTCCGGCCCGGCCAATTTCATTGACGCGAACGCGCCTGACCACCCGCAGCGCTTCTATCTGATCTCGATCCCGTAAATCCCGACTGAGGCGGCGGTGGGTTACCCGATCCGCCGCCGCCGGTTGAGGAATCGCGCGATAGGAGTCCTTCGGATAGTGGGTAGAGCGGGGGGCGAACGTTTGGCGAGTGGGTTCTGATACAATGATTGCACTGAACAAGACAATGAAGGCCCGTAGGGCCTTTACCCTCATCGAGTTGCTCGTCGTTGTTGCGATTATCGCCATCCTGGCGGCATTGCTGTTGCCGGCACTGACCAAGGCGAAAATCAAGGCGGAGGGCGTGGGTTGCCTGAACAACCTGCGCCAACTGGGAGTCGCCTGGTTCATGTACAATGATGACCACAACGGCGTGATGGTCTTCAATTCGCCCGGCTCGGATACCAATATCATCCGCTGGGTCAATGGCTGGCTCGACTGGGGTGTCGGACAGCCGGCGGGAGCCAACATCAATCAAGCGTTGCTCACTCAAGGCCTGCTCGGCCCTTACACCGCAAAGACTCTCGGCGTTTACAAATGCCCGGCGGACAGGGTAGCCGCCGACAACGGGCCGCGGGTGCGCAGCGTCGCCATGAACACCTATCTGAACCGGCCCGGTTTTGCCTCAACCTATGTCAAATACAACGAGCTAAAGCGGCCCGCCATGATCTGGGTCTTCCTGGACGAACATCCCGACAGCATCAACGACGGCTGCTTCTCGACCCTCGCCACCGCCGGTTACTGGAATGACCTGCCGGCTTCCTCCCACAACGGCGCGTGCGGCTTCGCCTTTGCCGACGGCCATAACGAGATCAAGAAGTGGTTCGCCGCTACCACGAAACAACCGGTCCGCCGCATCGAGTTGCCGGCCATTCCCGCGACCCCGTCGGTTGATAAAGACTGGCTCCTGGTGCGCACCACCAATCAAAAATAGCCCGAGACCTCCGCTGCCGAAGCGACGCGGGCCGACAGCTTATTCCCTATGAAAACCTCATCTGGAACCTGGCGGACACCAAAGGACGACGCCTTTACCCTGATCGAACTGCTGGTCGTCATCGCCATCATTGCCATCCTGGCCGCACTCCTGCTGCCGGCCTTAAGCCGGGCCAAGGAAAAATCCAAGCGCATCGCCTGCGTGAGCAACCTGAAGCAGGTCGGGGTGGCTGCCCTGGTATATGCGGGTGACAACAGTGACAAAGTCGTGCCGGCCGGAGACAATATCTACCCGCTGCAGTTGAATCAGAGCGATATGGCCATTGGCGCGTGGCAACAATTGGGTTTGAGTGTGACCCAGACCAATGCGCGGAGTGTTTGGGGTTGCCCGAACCGCCCTGAGTTCCCCGCCTATGACCCCACTTACAGACAATTTCTGATCGGTTACCAGTACTACGGCGGCATACCGACCTGGAAGAACACCCTGGGCAGTTTCCCTTCCGCAAGCCCGATCAAAACGGCGACCTCAAGGCCGAGCTGGATGCTGGCGGCCGATGTCATAGCCAAGCCCGACGGGATCAGTTGGGTTTTTCCGACCAGTCCGGGCAGCGGCTGGTCCACGTTGCCCGCGCATAGAGATGGTGGTGCGCCTCGTCCTGCCGGCGGCAACGAGGTGTTCATCGACGGCTCGGCGCGCTGGGTGAAGCTTAAGGAAATGCTCTTTGTTCACTCCTGGAGCACGACCCGCGAGCTTTACATCTTCCAGGACCACCTGGGAGAGTTGGAACCGCGGCGATCCCAACTAAAGCGGGCTCAATAGAGACGATCCTCCGTGACACTTTGCGAGGCCACGGTTTTCTACTGTCCGGACTCCCAGCATTGCCGACGGCTGTCGAGAGCTTGACTATGAGACTTAACCCGGAGCCTATGGGCACAAGACCGCGTGGCGTTACACCGCCTTGCCTTTCCAGCCGGCGACCGATCCAGATGTTGCTGGCCCGTCTTCTCCCATTCATCTGGCTGGGCTTCAGCCTTACCGTAACCGCGGACAGCTTCGACGACCTGCGCATCAAGTGGCGGGACGCGCTGACCGGCGGGACCAACTACGACCTTAACCACAGCCTGGTGAAGGCCCGATTGACGAGCATCACCAACACGGCCTGGAATTACTGGAATTCCATGGACAAGTCGCCCGGCCGTACCTACGTCTGGAGCGACACCACCAGCACGACGGACCCCTACGCGTTCTCGACCGGTTACTCTCGATTGCAGGCGATGGCGTTGGCCTACGCGGCCTACGGGAGCGGGCTCTACCATAATGCCGCGCTGGCCGCGGATATCCAGGGCGCCCTGGACTGGTTCTACGAGCACCTTTATCACCCGGGCATCGAGGAGTATGGCAACTGGTATGTGTGGGAAATCGGCGCGCCGCGCTACATCTGCGACTTGTCGGTCCTGATGTATGAAGCCCTCGGCATCGCCGGCCTCTCGAACACACTCGCCGCGGTGGACTATTACACGCCCTCGCCGACGAATCATGGCCTCCCCGGCACATTCACCGGGGCCAATCTCGCTGACCGCATCCGCATCGTCGGAGTGCGGGGCGCGGTAGTCAAGGACGCTGCCAAGATCGGCGCTGCCCGGGACGCGCTGAGCAACCTGTTCCCCTATGTGACCAGTGGTGACGGCTTTTACGTGGATGGCTCCTTTATCCAGCATACCCACCATCCCTACAACGGCTCTTACGGCAGCGTGCTCTTGCAGGACCTTTCGGCGTTGCTGCCCTGGCTGCAAGGGTCTCCGTGGGAATGCACGGACCCCGCCCGCACCAACGTCCTCAACTGGGTCTATGATTCCTACGAGCCATTCATCTATCGCGGTGCGATGATGCCGATGACCTGCGGGCGGGCGATCAGCCGCAGCGGTTCGCAGGAACATGTGATGGGGCAGAATATCATGCAGTATATCCTGGCGCTGTCGCCCTTCGGCTCCGCTGCGGACACCGCCCGGATGCGGAGCATGATCAAGTACTGGGCCCAGGCGGACACCTACCGGAGTTTCACGGACAACCTGCCCTTGCCGCTGATTACGCCCGCTTTGCAGCTCATGGCTGATCCCTGGACGCCACCCCGCGGCGAACTGATCGGGCACTGGGACTTCGGCAGCATGGCCCAAGCGGTCCACCGGCGTCCCGGCTGGGGTTTCGCCCTGAGCATGTCCTCCCGCACCATTGCCAACTACGAATACATGAATGGCGAGAACGCCCGCGGCTGGTTCACCGGCGACGGGATGACGTATCTTTACAACAACGACGTTGCCCAGTTCAGCGACAATTTCTGGCCAACAGTGGACCCGTACCGGTTGCCGGGCACGACCGTGGATCTCACACCCCGCGCCGACGGCTCGGGCCAAAGCTACCTGAGTCCGAACCATTGGGTGGGCGGCACAACGCTGCTCGCCAACGGCGTGGCGGGAATGGATCTGGCGGCGTGGAACAGCACGCTGGTGGCGAAGAAATCCTGGTTCATGTTCGATAACGAAGTGGTCTGTCTGGGCGCGGGGATCACCTGTTCGGGCGCCACGAATGTCCAGACTACCGTGGAGAACCGCAAGCTGAGCACCTCAAACACGAACAACTTTGTTCTCGATGGAGCCACGATGCCAACCACGCTGGGCTGGCAGACCAACCGGTCCGGCGCGACCTGGTGCGCTTTGGGCGGCGCTGGCGGGTATTATTTCCCCGGCGGTGCGACGCTCAGGGCACAGCGTGCTGCGCGCACGGGCGCGTGGTCACAGATTAATGACGGCGGCTCGACTACGCCGTACACGCGGAACTACCTCACCCTGTGGTTCGATCACGGGATCAAGCCCGCCAACTCGACTTATGCGTACGTGGTGCTGCCAAACTTCACCGCGAGCCAGGTCAACAACTATGCCGCGCAGCCGCAGATCACCATTCTTACCAACTCGCCCCACGTCCAGGCCGTCAAAGAGACCTCCCTGAATGTCGTGGCGGCCAACTTCTGGAGTCGCGGCAACCAGTCAGTGGATTCGATCACCTGCAACGAGCGTGCGGCGGTCATGACCCAGCAAGTCGCCGACGATCTTTGGTTGTCAGTCGCCGACCCTACGCAGACCAATACCGGGACCATTGTGGTCACCCTGAACCGCGCTGCCGCCAGCCTGGCGTCCGCCGACCCGGCTATCACGGTCAATTCTCTTAGCCCCGTCATCCAGATCACGGCCAATGTGAACCAGGCGCACGGCCGGTCCCTGATGGCGCACTTCAACCTGCAAGCGTATCCGCCGGTCATCATCAGCCAACCACAGGACCTGGCGCTGCTTCCCGGTCAGTCCGGCACCTTCAGCGTCGGCGTTACGGGCCGGACGCCGATGATCTACCAGTGGCGGTTCGAGGGCACGCCGATTCCCGGTGCGAGCAGCTCCTCACTCCTGGTCCATGCTCAGCCCGCCGCTGTTGGCCGGTATTCCGTAGCCGTGACCAATGGAGACGGATTTGCCGTCAGCTCAAACGCGTTCCTGACCATACCCCAGGTGGGCGCGCTGGGTGACAACTCCTTCGGACAGCTCGAACTGCCCGCGGGTTTGACGAACCTCATCGCTATCGCCGCGGGGGCCTTCCACAGCCTGGCTCTTCGCGCCGACGGCGCCGTCCTTGGTTGGGGCCTCAATGAGAGTGGGCAGTGCGAGCCCCCCGCGACGCTCCAGGACGCGATTGCCATCGCCGCTGGCGGTTATCATTCACTGGCCGTCAATTCACGGAACGCGGTGGTGGCCTGGGGTGCGGATGATTCCGGGCAAGCCTCCGTGCCGGGAGACCTTGCCGGCGTGGTCGCCGTCGCCGCCGGCATCTGGCACAGCCTTGCCCTCCGAACCGATGGCACCGTGCTCGGCTGGGGCGACAACAGTTGGGGGCAGGTCACCATTCCGGCCGGTCTGAACAACGTTGTTGCCATTGCTGCCGGGGGCCACCACAGCCTCGCGCTCAAGAGGGACGGCACCGTCGTGGCCTGGGGCGATAACACCAACGCGCAGGGCCAGTTCGGCGGCCAGTCCATTGTCCCGCAGGGGTTGACCAACGTCTGCGCCATCGCCGCGGGCGCCTACTTCAGCCTGGCCGTGAGGTCTGATGGAACCGTTGTGGCCTGGGGTGACAATGGTCAGGAACAGTGTAATCTACCCGCCGATCTCACCAACGTTGTGGCGGTGGCGGGCGGCTACGGCCATGCCCTGGCTCTGAGGTTCTCCGGGACGGTTGCGGCATGGGGTGGCAATCTGAACGGCCAGGGCAGCGTGCCGGCGGCCTGCACCAACGTCTTCGCGATTGCCGCCGGGGCCTACCACACTTTGCTCCTTCTGGACGCTCCGGCGACCCCGCCACGAGTCTTCTCTCCGGTGCGAAGCGGCGCCAGCTTGAGTGTGGTAGTGCCAACCCTGAACCGGATGAACTACGCGTTGGAGTTCAAGGATGCGCTGACCGAGACAAACTGGTTTACACTGCCGAATGTCAGCGGCAACGGTGCGTTGCGGCTGCTCAGCGACCCGGATGCATCTGTCCCGCAGCGTTTCTACCGGCTGCGGCAATGGTAGCGGACAATACCGGGCAAGAGGACTTGCCGGCCGTGAAGACCGGGGTTAGCCGATGGGTGGGCTTGACCCGGGAAGGACTCCGGCGGTCGTGTCACCCGGCTTTCTTCAGCCGCCCGCTGAACTCACGTGGCTCATCCAGCCCGTTTCATCCACTCTAGCCGTTGGCGGCAGACGCACCGGGCGGGCCGGTGCGCCAAACGCACGCCCCGGATATCTTCCTCGCTCGGAGCCTGGCCAGAGCCATCCAAACGCCATGCACCAGCGATGCACCAGCGATGCACACCGGATGCACGACCGGTTCCCGCTGGTGCATCGCTGGTGCATCGCTGGTGCATCTGGTGTACACCTCTTGTGCACAGCCTGAAGACCTTCCGGTTGAATCCCGCCGCAGTGTCTCTCCGTGCCGACCGTGCACAACTGGAGCGAATTGACCCCGGCACATTTGGCATGGTATTTGGCGCTTTTCGTATCAATGCTTTCCTATACATCCGATAGAATAGGAAGTGCTGGGCAATGCAGATGAACGTGCCTGTTCTGAGAATGTTATGGCTGCGAAAGTCGGTCTTGCTGGCCCTTGGGGCGGGCCTGTGCTTCGCTGCCGAGGCGCAGACTATTTCGGGACCAGTGTTGACCAATGGGCTGGGGATGGAACTGGTTCGCATGGGGCCAGCCACGTTCATGATGGGGACCGGCGCTGACCCCAGGCTGGCGGATCGGGACGGGCCGTCCTATGACGAGCAGCCTTCCCACCCCGTGACCCTCTCCCGGGCTTTCTATATCCTGAGGGGCAAGATCTCCCAGTCGGATTACGAGCGCTCGGGCCTGCCCGGCTCGGCGACGGACGCGAGCTGGGAGCAGGCAACAACCTTCTGCCGGTGGCTGAGCCGGCGGGAAGGGCGCACGTATCGCCTGCCCACAGAAGCCGAATGGGAGTACGTATTCGGGCAAACAACCCGCGAACTGAGGTGCACTGTCGAGATGCGAGGCAGGGAATGGGTGCAGGACTGGCATGGAGTGTTCCCGGTTGATTCGGTCACGGACCCGACGGGGCCGGTAACCGGTATGACGAAGGTGATCCGTGATGGGGCGCACCGACTCAGCCTGTCGCCGGACGCGCGAAACTCACCGTGGGGACTGGGCGCCACCGGGTTTCGCGTGGTATTGGAAACCGACCCGCCACTAAAGCCGTATGCCGCACCGCCGCCGTTCACGCAGGCGGCGATCAAGCGAACCACCGCGCCCGCAAGGCACGGGCCCGACCCGAACACGCCGTATTTTACGGTGCGCTTCGCCTTGCCGATTCCGCCGGAAAATGACACGGGGTTGTCTGGCCCGCTGACCGGTCTGGATCCATCGGTGATGGCGCATCAGCACTCACCGGGCTTCGAAATCCTGCCGAATGGCGACGCGCTGGCGATCTATTTCAGCGCCAGGGACAGGGGAGGCACGAACGAAAATGACAGCGCGACGCGATTCGTGCAGGCGCGACTGCGTTACGGTGCGGAAGAGTGGGACCCGCCGGAGCTGTTCATGGACTTCAAGCCCTTGAATGACCAGTCGGCTCTGTTGTGGCGGGAAGGCAACACGGTCCGGTTTTTCGGCGGCGGGCGCGGGGCCTCGCCGTGGCTGCCGTTCAAGATGGCCGTGACGACCAACAACGGAGCGACCTGGGCGGTCACGTTGCCTCATCTGAACGCGCCGGCAACCGACTTTACGGCACAGCCGATCGTCAACGCCTTTCGGGCGCCGGACGGGGCGATGTATTTCGCCATGGACGCAGCCAAGGATCAGAGCTTCCTGTGGCGGAGCCGGGATGACGGACTTACCTGGCAGGACATGGGCGGGAGGACGGCGGGGCGGCACTCGACGATCGTGCCGTTAGACGACAAGGGGTGCCTGCTGGCGATCGGGGGCAAGAGCACCAGCATCAACGGGTGGTCGCCCCAATGCACCTCGCGCGACTGGGGCGCCACTTGGTCGAGCGGCGCGGAGTCGGCGTTCCCCGCGTTGGCGAGCAACCAGCGGCCGTGCCTGATCCGGTTGGCGAATGGTCATCTCTGCATCGCGAGCGATTCCTGCCTGCGGAACGCGGAGGCGCCGCCTAAAGGCTGGAGCTATGGCGCGGGCTGCGTTGTCGCCATTTCGCGAGACAACGGGCAGACCTGGCGGATCAAGCGATTGCCGGTGGAACTGCCGCACGAATTCGACCACAGGCACGGCACGCTGGGCTACGCCACGGTGCGGCAGGCGCCGAACGGGGTGATCCACCTGCTAACGACGATGACCCACCCGTGCCTGCATTATGAGTTTAACGAAGCGTGGGTCCTTTCGGAGGCGGGCGACCTGGCACCGGAGAGCAGTGGGGGCGCCGTGCGCGAGTTTCGCGAGAACTACGCAAGTGGAGCGCCGCGGGCGATCTGGAGCGCGCGGATTTGTCCGAGCGGGCGGTACCTGCTGGAAGGCACCGAGACCAGCTATTACGAGAACGGCCGGAAAGAGCACGAGGTGACTTACAGGAGCGGGCGCAAGGCCGGCGCGGAGACGTTCTGGGGGCCGGACGGAAGGAAGGTTTGGAGCTGGACCCACGAGCCGGAACGCAACCGTAGCAAGTGGGTGCATTACTGGCACAGCGGCGCCAGGCGCGTCGAGGCTGAGTGGAACACACGCCCGGCGGCGCGGGACCTGGACAGGCGGTTCTTCGGCCTGGTGGCTGACGGGCCGGCGTATCATTGGAATCCCGACGGCACTGCGGCGCATGCCTACAGCTTCACCAACGGCAGCCTTGCCGGCACGCTGCCGCTGCCGGAATCGCGCCCGTCGGCAAAGCCGGGCAAAGCGCGAGGAACGACGCCATGATGTCAACGCTGCGATGGCTCGACCTGGTGGTGGTCGCAGTTTACCTGACGGCCATGGCGTGGATGGGGTTGCGATTCGCGCGCCGTCAGACGTCCACGGAACGCTATTTCGTCGCGCAACGCTCGATTCCCGGCTGGGCCATGGGGATGTCCCTTTTCGCCACGCTGATCAGCAGCGTCACATTCATCGCCTATCCGGGTTCGGCCTACGCAGGTAATTGGGCCGAGCTGGTGCCGGGCCTGATGGTTGTCCCGGTGCTGTTGGTGGCGGTATGGGTGATCATACCGTTCTACCGGCACGTGGTGGGCATGAGCGCCTATGAGTACTTTGGCAAACGTTTCGGCTACGGCGCGCGCGCGTTCGGCTCCTTCGCCTTCGCCCTTGGACATTTCTCGAAGCTCGCATTCGTGTTCTACCTGGTAGCTCTGACCGTCCACAGCATGACCGGCTGGGACATGTATTTGGTGACGATCGTCATGGGGCTGGTGACGATCTTCTACACCTACCTGGGCGGGCTGGAGGCGGTGATCTGGACAGACGTCATACAGGGTTTCATTTGCTTCATTGGCATTCTCATTTGCCTCGCTTTCCTGCTGTTGCTGCCGCCGGGCGGTCCGGCAGCCGCGTTGGGGGCGGCCTGGGAGAAGGGCAAGTTCAGCCTGGGCACGCTGGATTTCGATCTTGCCCAGAAGGGTTTCTGGGTGATGACATTCTATGGGGTGTTCTGGTTTCTGCAGAAATACGGGGCCGATCAGACGGTGGTGCAGCGGTACCTGGTAACCAAGTCAGATTCCCAGGCCGTCAAGGGAGCAACCTTGGGCGCTCTATTGTGCGTGCCGGTTTGGACGCTGTTCATGTTGATCGGCACGCTGCTCTGGTCGTTCTACCGCCTTACCGGTGAACCGCTCCCCCCTCACATTGCCAAGGCGGATCAGATGTTCCCCTGGTTCCTCTCGACCCATATTCCGCCCGGGCTGGCAGGCTTGTTCATGGCTTCGCTATTTGCGGCCGCCATGTCCACACTGGCGTCGGACCTAAACTGTCTGTCGGTAGTCGGGGTGGAGGATTTTTACCGCAAGCTGAAGCGGAACACGACGGACGCGCAGCGGCTGCGAATGGGCAAGGTCCTGGTTGCTTTCTTTGGGACAGCGAGCACAGGCATGGCGTTGCTGCTCGCCCGCTACACCGAGAATGCCTTGTCCCTTTATTTTACGTTCACGTCCATACTCTCCGCCGGCCTCTTCGGGTTGTTCTTCCTGGCGTTCTTCTCGACCCGCGCCAACCGGCGAGGAGTCTGGGCCGGGATTATCGCCTGCCTGACCTTTACCGCTTACGCGACGTTGACGCAGGGGAAGAGCGCGTTTCTGGACCTGGGGCAGTTCAGTTTCAAACTGCCCGGGGTCATGATCGGCGTCGTCGGGCACCTGGTGTTGATGGTCGTGGGCTACGCCGCCAGCCTGTGTTTCCCGACCGACCCGGCGGAGGGCAGCCATCTGACGCTGTGGGGCTGGCTGGAGAAGAAAAGAGCTTCGCGCTTGCGGACAGGCGGGCAGCCAACGCCGGCAGGAGCAAGGCCATGAACATTGCAACTTTGCTCCAACCCCCACGCATCATTGTCGGTAACGGCTGCGCTCCGCAATGCGTGGAACTGCTCACGCAACGCCGCGTGCGCCGCGTGCTGGTTGTCACCAGCACCCCGGTGATGCCCCAATTGGGCTTCCTGTTCGAGGCGCTCCATCGCGCCGGTTGTGCGATCCTATCCAGCCCACCCGTGGACGAGGAGCCGACGGTGGCTTTCTTTGAGGAAACACTCAAGCAAGCCAGGGATGACGCGGTCGAAGCGGTGCTGGGGATCGGGGGCGGCAGCGCGCTGGACGTGGCCAAACTCACAGCCGCGCTCTTGCGCGACGGCCCACCGGTGCGCGAAGTTTTCGGCCTCAACCTGCTGCGGGGCCGCGGGCTGTTTCTCGCTTGCCTGCCGACCACCTCCGGCACCGGCAGCGAGGTCTCTCCTAACGCGATTCTGCTGGATGAAACCGACCAGATGAAGAAGGGCGTGGTAAGTCCCTACCTGGTCCCGGACGCGGCCATCGTGGATCCATTCCTGACCTTGTCGGTCCCGCCGCCGGTCACCGCGGCGACGGGTTTGGACGCCTTGACCCACTGCATCGAGGCGTACGCGAACAAGTTCGCCCACCCGGTGGTGGACCTCTATGCGCTGGAGGGCATCCGGCTGATTTCAGCCAACTTGCTCCGCGCGGTTCGCGACGGAGCGGACTTGGAAGCACGGGCGGCGCTGGCTTTGGGCAGCCTCTATGGCGGCCTCTGCCTCGGGCCGGTCAACACGGCTGCAGTCCATGCGCTGGCCTACCCGCTGGGCGGCAGGTTTCATGTCGCCCACGGAGTCTCGAACGCGGTCCTGCTTTGCGAGGTGCTGCGCTTCAACCTGCCCCATGCGACCGAACGCTACGCGAAGGTGGCGCTGGCCCTCGGAGTCGAGGAGAACGGTTCGTCGCCTAGCGTGGCACAACGGGGACTGGAGCACTTGGCTCGCTTGACGCAACTCTGCGGTTTGCCGCAGCGATTGTCGGAATTGGGCGTGCCGCGCGAGGCGATCCCGTCCCTGGCCAAAGCCGCGATGCAGGCGACCCGGTTGCTCAAGAACAATCCCCGCCCTGTAACCGAGGATGACGCCATACAGATTTACCAAGCCATTTCCTGAAATGAATAACGGACAACAACACCGCGGTGTAGTGGTGCCAATGGTGACGCCCGTCACGCCCGCCGGTCAACTGGACGAAGCAGCCGTCGAGCGGATCGTCACTTTCCTGCTGGCCGGCGGCGTGGATGGGATCTTCGTGCTCGGGACGACGGGCGAGGGTGCTTCGGTGCCGCGCGCTTTCCGACGGCGCCTCGTCGAGCGGATCGTGATGCTGACCCAGCGGCGAGCGACGGTGTATGTCGGCCTTGATGAGCTGTTTCCCAGGGATGTCGCGGCGGGAAACGACTATTTCCAGGCGGGCGCGGACGCGGTAGTGGCGCGGCCGCCCATTATGTGTCCGCCGGAGATGCTGCTGCCCTGGTTCAGGTCGCTGCTGACCGGGCTGCACGGACCCTTGATTCTCTACAACATCCCTTCGACTACGAACGTCTCGATTCCCTTGGAGGTGCTCGATCAGTTGATCGGGCATCCGAACCTGGCGGGGATCAAGGATTCACAAGACAACCTGAAACGGCTAGAGGGACTTTTGCACCGCTTCGGCGACCGGCCGGAGTTCGCGATATTTGTCGGGGTGGGGCGGCTGATGGCGCAGGGGTTGAAGCTGGGCGCGGCAGGGATTGTGCCCAGCGTTGGCAACCTGATCCCGGGAGTGTGCCGGGAGCTGTGTGCTTGTGCCCGCCGCGGCGACTGGGCCGAGGCGCAGGGCTATGCCAAGCGAATGACCGACGTGTCGGCGCTGTATCAGAATGGCCGCACCCTGAGTCAATCGCTGGCGGCGCTCAAGGGAGCGATGTCTTGCCTGGGCCTGTGCGAGCCAAATGTCTTGCCTCCCCTCCTGCCACTGCCTCCGGCAGAGTTGGAGGGGATCCGCAGGGAGATGTCCCGCCTGCAACTGCTCAACTGAGTGAAGGTCCGACGACTCTTCGAGCTGGCAAAGGCCAATCCGACCGGGCCAGGTCCGGATGGGGTTCGCGAACCTGCGCGCAAGCGCGGAGACGAGTGTAGAATGATTTCCACGCGAGTATGATTGGGGTTATTGCAGACGATCTGACCGGCGCGGCTGAATTGGGGGCGGTGGGGCTGCGCTATGGTTTGCGGGCGGAGATCGTTGTCGAGGGCCGGCCCAGCGGCGCGGCCGATCTGGTCTGCGTTGACACCGACTCCCGGAGTTGCGTTCCCAAAGAAGCGGGACGCCGCGCGGGGCGGGCGGCCCGGATGCTCCGCACCTGCGGTGCCCGCTGGATCTACAAGAAGGTGGATTCGGTGCTGCGCGGTCAAATCGTGGCGGAACTCGAAGCAGTGATGCCACAGCTAGGCATGAAACGCGCCTTGCTGGTGCCCGCGAATCCCACCCTGGGCCGCACCATCTCGGATGGCGAATACTTCATTCACGGGAGACCCATTCACAAAACCGAGTTCGCCCGCGATGCGGAGCATCCGCGGCTCTCTCCGCGAGTGCTCGACTTGCTGGAAGCCTGCGGGCAGCACGCCATCCGCATCAGCAAGGTTGACGGCTCTCTGCCCGCTGAAGGCATTGTCGTGGGCGAGGTTCGAAGCTCCTGCGACCTTCGGCGGTGGGCCGCTGCCTGGAGCCGCGATCAACTGCCCGCAGGCGGGGCGGAGTTCTTCAATGCGCTGCTGAGGCGGGTCGGCCACAAAGCTATCGCGGCGTCCGGAACGAGATATCCGGCTCCAGGAGATGGCCCGCACTTGTTTGTGTGTGGAACCCTGAGTGAGTCCAGCCGTGACTTTATCCGCGAGGCCCGAAGGCGGGGGACGCCGGTCTTTTCGCTGCCACGGGAGGTTGCGCGGGGAGGGCCGATCCCGGGGGACGCCGTCAAAAGGATCTCGCGGAGGGTTGCGGCCGCACTGCGCCTGAATCCGGTTGTCATTCTGCGGATCGGATTGCCACAGGTGCGGGAGCCGCGCATGGCCAGATCGCTGGCAACGCATCTGGTCCGAATCGCTGCGTCCGTTCTGCGCCAGAGCCAGGCAAGCCAGATCTATGTGGAAGGCGGCGCGACCGCCATCGAACTGGTGCGCCGTATGGGCTGGAAACGCCTCACGGTGTTGCGAGAAATTGCATTGGGAGTCGCGGCGCTTCGAGTCGCCGCCGCACGCCCGCTATGCCTGACTATGAAGCCGGGAAGTTATACCTGGCCAGACCAAATCCGTAAGCTGCTCCGCCAGGCACGCGCATGATTATGAAATCGGAACCGCAACCAGGTCGCGCACGGGTCCGAAACAGAATATTCCGCGCGGGATTCGCGGTGCTGACACTGCTTTCAGGTCTCGCGCAGCCCCAACCGGCCCTGGCGCGCATGAGCGTGGAGGACCTGCGCTGCGAGTATCTCGAGAACCCGCTCGGCCTGGACGTGGCATGCCCACGACTGAGCTGGGCTTTGCACTCCGCCGAGCGGGGCCAAGGTCAAACCGCATACCGGGTGCTGGTGGCGTCGAGTGAAACGAGCCTCAGAGCGGATCAGGGCGATTACTGGGACAGCGGCAAAGTGCCAAAGGATGATTCGATTCAAGTTCCATACGCCGGCCGCCCCCTGGAATCCCACGCGCAATGTTTCTGGAAGGTCAGGGTATGGGACCAGGCAGGCAAACCGTCGGCTTGGAGCAAGCCGGCGAGGTGGAGGATGGGAATACTCCGACCATCCGAGTGGAGAGCAAAATGGATCGGCCTGGAGGGGGTTGACCGGACAAACTACCTGGCAGGGACGGACTGGATCTGGTTTCCGGAAGGCGACCCGGCAAGGTCGGCGGCGCCAGGCACAAACTACTTTCGGCGCACGATTGTGATTCCCGCCGACCGGGAGGTCGCCCGTGTTCGCTTTCAATACACGGGCGACAACGAGTGCCGGGGGTGGGTGAACGGCCGGGACGTCGGCGCGCGAAACAACCATCGCTACGTAAAGGACAACGACATCACCTGCCGCCTCGAGCCGGGTACGAACTTGATCGCGCTGACCGGGTGCAACCTCGGCCCCAGCCCGACACCGGCGGGTGTCATCGGCTTGCTGGAGATAGAATTCGCGAGCGGGGAGGCGATCGTGGTGCCTACCGACGAACGATGGAAAGTATCGGATAGAGAGGTCCCGGGGTGGAACGAGCTTGATTTCGACGACTCAACCTGGGGGGCCTCCAGCAAGCTCGGCCCGGCCGGCATGCAACCCTGGGGCCCGGTCCGCACGTCGGAATCACGAAGGCTGCCGGCCCGGTGGCTGCGCAAAGAGTTCGCCGTGGACAGGGGGCTTGCGCGGGCCAGCGTTTACTTCTCGGGGTTGGGCCTCTCCGAGCTGTTCCTGAACGGCAAGAAGGTTGGTGATCATGTCCTCTCGCCGGGGCTTACCGAATACCCCAAGCGCGTCTTCTATGTGACCTTCGATGTCACTGAGCATCTGCGACGGGGCCGGAATGCGATGGGTGTGGTGCTGGGAAACGGGCGGTTCTACTCGCCCCGCAGCAAGGTCTATGCGGGAATGCCCTCCTACGGCTTTCCCAAGCTCCTGTTGCATTTGCGGCTCGAATACGCGGACGGTTCGGTCTCCGAGGTCGTCAGCGACGACACCTGGAAGCTCACCGCGGATGGGCCAATCGTTGCCAACAACGAATTCGACGGAGAAGAATATGACGCGCGCAAGGAATTCCGCGGTTGGAGCCGGGCGGGCTTCGACGATTCGAACTGGCAACCGGCGCAGATTGTCCCTGCACCCTCCGGCGTGGTGACGGCCCAGATGATCGAGCCAATCCGGGTCATGCAGACCTTGCGCCCTGTCGCGATGACCGAACCAAAGCCCGGCGTCTTCGTTTTCGATCTCGCCCAGAACATGGTGGGATGGTGTCGGCTCAAGGTGTCAGGCAGGGCGGGTACGCAAGTCTCGCTGCGCCATGCTGAGAATCTGAAGCCTGATGGGACACTCGACCTTGCCAATCTTCGCGGCGCACGAGTAACCGACATCTATACGCTAAACGGGAAGGGGACAGAGAGTTGGGAACCGTCTTTCACCTATCATGGCTTTCGCTACGTCGAAATGAGGGGATTTCCGGGCAAACCGGGCCTGACCTCGCTGGCGGGGCGTGTCGTGCACGACGACCTGCGAACTGCGGGTGAGTTTGCCTGCTCGAATCCGCTGCTCAATGGTATCTACCGCAATGTCTTTTGGGGTGTGCGCGGCAACTACCGCAGCATCCCCACCGACTGCCCGCAGCGGGACGAGCGGCAGGGCTGGCTGGGGGATCGTGCGGAGGAATCGCTGGGCGAGACTTACCTGTTTGACAACGCGGCCCTCTACGCGAAGTGGCTCCAGGACATGGCCGACGCACAGAAGGAGAGCGGCAGCGTGCCCGATGTCTGCCCGGCTTACTGGCCCATCTATTCGGACAATGTCACCTGGCCCAGCAGCGGTGTTATCATCCCAAACACGCTCTATCGCCAGTTCGCCGACACGCGGGTGATTGGGCGCCACTACGATAGCGCCAGGAAGTGGGTGAACTATATGCTCGGCTTTGTCACCAACGGGATCATCTCCAGGGATGCCTACGGCGACTGGTGTGTCCCGCCGGAAGACCCGAAACTCATTCATTCGAAAGACCCCAATCGCCAGACGGACCGATCGCTGCTGGCCACCGCGTTTTTGTATTACGACCTCCGGCTGATGGAGCGCTATGCCACGATGCTGGGTAAGGCGGACGATGGGGTCCGGTTCGGTCAGTTGGCTGAGAACATCAAGGCGGCGTTCAACGGGAGGTTCCTGAACCGTGAACTCGGCCGGTATGATAATGGCACTCAGACTTCCTGCGTGCTGCCGCTGGCGTTCGGATTGGTCCCGGACGACCTGCGGCATCCGGTCTTTGACCATCTTGTCCGCAAGATCACCGGCGAGAGTAAATGCCACATCGGAACCGGTCTGATCGGCGGCCAATACCTGAATCGGGTGCTCTCCGACCACGGGCGCGCCGACCTGGCCTACACGATCGCCTCACAGCGTGATTACCCGAGTTGGGGATACATGCTGGACAAAGGCGCCACCACCATCTGGGAACTCTGGAACGGAAACACCGCAGATCCCGGGATGAACTCGGGGAATCACGTTATGCTGGTAGGCGACCTGGTCATCTGGCTCTACGAGTATTTGGCAGGCATCCGGCCCGATCCGGCGCAGCCCGCCTTCAAACACATCATCATGAAGCCGCACCTGGTCGGCGACCTGACCTTCGTCAACGCCACGCATCGCTCGCCCTATGGCCTCATTGCGAGCCGCTGGCAGCGTGATGGTGGCGAGTTCGACTGGCAAATCACCGTCCCCGCGAACACATCAGCGACCGTGTATGTTCCGGCCAACCGCGTGGCCGGCGTGGCGGAAGGCGGAAACCCTGCCACCCGGGCCCGCGGCGTTCAGTTCGTTCGCATGGAAGCCGACCGCGCTGTCTTTCGTTTGGACAGTGGCCGCTATCGCTTCACCACTAAATAGCTCGACACGAACAGGACTTTGTCCGCATAAACCAATTGCAACTATGACTGCCAATTGCCGCCGACGTGTACTGTGCATGGGACTCCTCATGACCATGTGCCTCTTTGCTGATGCCTCACCGGCTTTGCTAAGATCTGAATTCATCTTCCAAGCTGCCCCATTTCCGGAGTGCCACGCCTCGACGATTGCGGAGACGAAAGCCGGGCTGGTGGCCGCATGGTTCGGGGGCACCAAGGAAAGCAATCCGGACGTGGGCATCTGGCTTTCACGACTGGTCGCCGGCCGCTGGACCGCCCCGGTGGAGGTCGCCAACGGCGTGCAATCGCCAACCAATCGTTTCCCTTGTTGGAACCCGGTGTTGTTTCAGCCTCGGACCGGGCCGTTGCTGCTTTTCTACAAGGTCGGGCCGAGTCCACGCGCGTGGTGGGGCATGCTGATGACCTCGGAGGACGGAGGCCGGACCTGGTCCAAGCCGCGCCGGTTGCCTGAAGGCATCCTTGGCCCGATCAAGAACAAGCCCGTTCAACTGGCCAAAGGCGACCTGCTGTGCCCGACCAGCACGGAGCACGCCGGTTGGCGAGTGCATTTTGAGCGCACCAGCGATCTGGGCCGAACCTGGCGCGCGACATCTCCGGTCAACGACGGCAAGGAGATCAGCGCAATCCAGCCCAGCATCCTTTTCCACAAGCATGACCGGCTTCAGGCCATCGGGCGGACCCGACAGGGGAAGCTGTTCCAGGTTTGGTCTGAGGACGGAGGGACGAGCTGGGGCGAAATGACCTTCACCTCGCTACCCAATCCAAATTCCGGCACCGACGCAGTGACTCTCAAGAATGGACGCCAGTTCCTCGTCTATAACCATAGCGCGGCCCGCAAAGGCCGCAGTCCGCTGAACGTGGCTGTCTCTGTGGATGGACAGAAATGGAAGGCGGCTCTCATCCTGGAGGAGGAACCGGGGAACGAATTCTCGTACCCGGCTGTGATCCAGACCAAGGACGGCCTCGCCCACATCACCTACACCTGGAAACGGGAACGCATCAAGCACGCGGTCGTGAACCCTCGGAAGCTGAAACTGCAGACCATTTCGGACGGTGCCTGGCCGACCTCGGCCCCCTAAGCGATCAGGGCGGTGGGAACCTCGGCGACGAGCCTCCCTGCCCCTGCCGGCAGACGTTCGAGCGCAAAACGGGCGCAGCAGGAAGACGCTGCTCGGGCTCACAGGAATGGAACGCCCCCGGAGCAACCCGCGTGTATCCCCGTCGCGTCGCCGGGGCCGATCTTCGCGTAAGGTCGGTTCGCATCTATTTCTGATCAAGGTCAATTTCTCCCGCCCAATCCGAAGAGAGCTGAGCGCCGCGCAGCTCGGCAATGCGTTCGAGCAGGAATTGCGAAGGGCCATCATTCGGACGCAGTTCCAGGGTTTCCCGCAACGCCGTCTCGGCCGCCGGAAAGGAACGCCGGTGGAACTGGTGGACGGCGCGCGTGAAGGTGTCGCGCCAGGGCTGAGTGGCTTGAGCCAGGTCGCTGCCCCCGAGAACCTCGTGCACCTCGACCACCCCATCGAAGCCTTTGAATCGGAAGTGCCCGATCATCCTCGTGGTCAATTGTTGACCTAATCCCTTGAGAAAATCCCGAGAGGCCAGGATGTCCGTGCCGAGCTGCTTGTTAAAGCTCTCCAGGCGGAAAGCCAGGTTTACCGTCTGCCCAACCGCGGTGTAGTCATAGTGTGTGGAACTTCCCATGTTGCCCACGCAAGCTTCTCCCGTGTGAAGACCCAGCCGCGTTGCCAAAGGCGGGATGTCCAGCCGCTGATTCAGCCGGACGAGCTTGCCTTGAAGCAGAAGCGCGGTGCGCGCCGCGCGATCCTGATGATCCGGCTGATCCGGCGGAGCATTCCAAATGGCCAGGATGGCATCGCCAATCAACTCCATAATGGTGCCATCCGTGGCATGGACGGCTCCGATAACTTCCTCGTAGTATTGGTTTAGGACGCTTAGCAAGTCCTCGGCATCCATACGGTTAGAGATCTTGGAGAAGTTAGTGATGTCGCTCCCCAGGACGCTAATGCGCCGACGCTGTCCTCCCGGCCGTAACAGCTCGGGCTGCCGTAAGAAGGCCTGGACGGTGTGGGGGGAAAGATAGAGCGAAAGGGAGCGTTCCAGGAACTGGGTCTCCATCGAGGCCTTGACCGCGCGCCACAAAATGGCCCACACCAAGGCAACAGGCAACTGGACGCAGACCGGGATCATCCATACCCACCAGATTCGCAGCCGCCACTGCAGCTCGAAAGCCAGCGCCGTGAGACCCGCCATCAGGACCAGGCACACCACCAGGCCCACCATGGGCTTCAGGCGGGGAAGCCACGCGCCCACTCCCGCCCCCAGGACCAGGATCAATGCGAACTCCGCCAGGGGTGAAGGACGCCGCAACCACTCGCCACCAAGCAGGTTCTGGATAATGGTAGCGTGGATCTCGGCCCCAGGAAACCGCGCAGGGCCGACCGGAAAGGGACTGCGAAAGGTATCTATGCGGGCCCCACTTACGACTACCGGGTAATGTTCGCCCACGACGACAACCTTGTTGCTGAAATAACCGGCGGGCAATTCCTGCAGGGCACGGTAATAGCTATCGGCGCCAATCGTGCCCGGCACGCCGTAATAGTTGATCCACCAATCGCCTCGCCTCGGCTGCCCGCGTGCCGCCGGATCTCTTCCCTCCAGGCGCGCCGCCTGCCAAGCCAGTGTGGGGACATTGGTCGCTGCATTAATGCCAGGCAGGTCCAGCAGAAGATACCGAACGACCGTATCGGTGTCCTCAAGCACCTCGGCAACCCCGATGCCGGCTGCGGCCTGGGCAAGTGCTTCGTGGGGTTCCTCCACGCAGGTTTGTTCCAACGTCCCCAGCTTTTCGGTCCGACGATGGCTGGCCAGGATGACTCGGCCATGGCGGCGTATGGCCTCCGCCAATCGCGCGGTGGCCTGGTCCGGACCGACATTCGTGCTGCCGGACCCTGGCGCGGGCTGTTGGCTAAACACCACGTCAAGGACCACAGTGCGCGAGCCGTCGGCTCGGAGACGGTCCAGCAACCGGGCGTGGAGATTTCGATCCCATATCTGACTCCAAGGTTGGTTCATTACCGTCCGCGATTCCTCGTCCATGTACAAGAGCACAACGTCGCTCGGCACAGCGGGTTGTCGGAAGGAGAAAGGCAAGTCATAACTCTTGTGTATCAGGAATTGGCCGAAGAACGGGTTGCAGAAGACCGCGCCCGACAGCGCCCCTAGCACGCCGCCCACGATCCAGCCAAAGCGCGATTGGTGCAGCAGCCAAGCGCGCACGCGGCCGGTGCCCGCCAACATACCCTTAACCTTCAGCGCTTTGACCCGCAACATGATGCGCTACATAAACGCCTTCGGATCGCGCCGAGGCAATCAAAATCGCCCGCTTGCTGGTCCTGTCCCTGCCTCGCATATCCTACGGTCCGCCGAGCTCCCGGGCGCGGTAGAATTGCGGCAAGGCGGACGCGGGCGGATTGGTGAACCGGGTCTGGCCGGCGGCATTGGTGACGCGCAGAACCTCGGTCCAGTTGGTAAGCGACCGGAGCAGGTTCGTGCTGCCCAGAATGGAATATACCTGGTTGGTCACGCCCTCGAGCGTCATGGCAATGCTTCCGTGGGTCAGCAGTTGTGGATCGGCAAGCCGGACGACGGGGTGGGTCTCCACGCTCAAGCTCACCGAACGGTTGGTGTTCCCCAAGCCCGTCGTCAGGTTGGTGAAGGTGATTGTGCCGGAGTAATTGCCGGGGGCCAGGCTGCTGGCGTTGGCATTGATGTTGACTGTGACGTTGGTCTTACCCCCTGCGGTCAGTGTGCCGCTGCTGGTCGAGAGTGACAGCCAATCGGCTGTTTTGCTCGCCGACCAGTTTAGATTGGCCCCGCCCGAGTTGGTGAGGGTGTAGGTGGCCGAGGAAGGATTGAAGGGGCCGCCGGCGAAACCACTGGCTGCCAGACCGCTCGCCGGGCTAACAGCCAATCGCGCCGGATTGGGTGTGTAGGTGGCAGGAACGACGGTCAACTGCCCGAGTGTAATCTGGACGGTGTTGTTGACCGGTACATTCCAGCCCGCGATGGGCTTGAACTCCAGCGTCACGGAGTCGCCCGCGGCAATAGCCGCCGTATAGGTGGATCCGCCTGACCAGGCGGTAGTGCCTTGCAGCCGCCACGCGGCGCCGGCGCCCAGCGCCGCCTGCGGCCCGATGTTCACCTGAAGGTATGCCAGCAGCCCGCTGCCCGAGCCGGCTCGAATCGTGATCACCCCGCCGCCGGTGTAGTTTGTGCCGGTGTCACCCAAGGTGGCCGCATTCGTGATCAGGTTTACCACGGAACTGTCAATCGCCCGCACCACCGAAGCATAGGGCTGCACCCCGTTATACAAGGTTCCCAGATACACCGCCGCCGGATAATAATAGCCGTTGAACTGAACATAGAGGGGCCCGCCGCTGTTGCCCGGATAACTCAGAAACCACGGCGCCAGATAAACCTGCTGATTGACCACCGGATCGGCGGCCGGACTCAACGGATACGGTTGCGGGTCGGTCTGATACATCAGGCCCGGCACGATGCTGGCATCGCCGAACAGGGAGCCGTCCACAGGGTAGCCCACCAGCATTTTTAAGCTGGTACCCGTCAGCCAGGAGTTGGGCATCGCGTCCGAAGGCAAATAGCCGCCATAGCCGCCTCCGGCCACCGACGACAGGAAATACAGCGCCGCCACGTCCACGTTCCGTGACTGGGGCGTGGACGTACCCGGAGCATAGATTTGCATGTCATTGGTCCGCTGCGCGGCATAGCCGCTCAAGACATACCAGCCCCGCGCCGCCTGGGGCTGGGGGGAGAACGCGCCCGCTTCCTGCCGGAACCGCCAATAAGCCTGGCTTACATAGGACAGGCTCTGATCGTTGAAGACCAGGTGGGCCGCCGTCAGCACCACGTTCCACTGCACCGCCACCCCGCTGCCGTAGCCCACATCCGACTGCAACTGGCCGTTGAATCCGAAGGGATAATCGGTCAGGTTGCTGATGCTGTCAGCAGGAACCGGCTTGGGCAGAAGAACCCCGCCCGGTGGCGAGGCGGCCAGAAGGTAATTGACGGAAATCGCCGTGGGCAGACCGGCGACGACCTGAACCGCCGCGCTGGGCGGCGTTGAGCGGCCGCTGAACGGCCCCGCAAACTCAATCAAGTAGGTCCCTGCCAAAAGGTTTGTCGTATAGCCGGAGGGGAGGAATGGTCCGCTGCCCCCCAGGAATCGCCAACCGGCACCGCTGGGTGGGCTGGGTCCAAGGTTCACAGTGAGCGAGCCGCTGGTGCTGTTGGTGCCTTCCGGGGTGAATGTGGGATAGTAAATGTTCGTGGTGATGGATGTGATCCCGCCATCGGTCACCTGCACTGCTGGCAGGCTGGGGGGAATCGCTAGCCAGCCCGGCACATTGCGAAACTCGACGGGGTAATTGCCGGGGACCAGATTGCTGGCCACCTGGCCGCTGTTGCGCCAGGAGATTTCCCAGGGAAAACGCCATTGGCCGTTGGCTTCGGCTGGCAGCAGGGTTACGACCAACCGCCCATTCATGGGCGGCGGGGTGTACGGCACCGGACTGGTGGCCGTGTAGGCAGTGAAGACCCCCTTGCGAATCGTGTTGTTCCCCGTGTCCGCTACATAGAGGCTGCCATCGCTGTCTACCGCGATACCGCACGGGTAATAAAACCGCGCCGCGCTGCCCGCGCCGTCGTCGCTGCCCCAGGAGACGCCCCACATCCCGCCCAAGGTGCTCACCACCCAGTTGGTGCCCACGGGCGTGATTTTCCGAATGAGAAAGTTGCCGGAATCAGCTACATAAAGACTGCCCGCGCTGTCCCGGGCGAGCCCGTACGGTGTAGCAAACCGCGCCGCGCTGGCCGGGCCGTCGTTCGTGCCATTTTGTTGATAGGTTCCGGCGAAGGTGCTGACCACCCAGTTGGTGCCCACGGGCGTGATGCTCTGTATGACATGCCGCCATCCGTTTGCCACGTAGAGTGTACCCGTGCTGTCCACCGTGATGCCTGCAACGTTCCAGAACCAGCCGCTCTCGGCGACAATGGTGCTTACGACCCAGTTGGTGCCCGCAGGCGTGATTTTCCGAATCGCGCCGGAATCATGCCTGTTCAGCCCGCCATCAGCCACGTACAGATTGCCCAGGCGATCAACCGCGATGCCCGACGGAGCATAAAACCGCGCCGCGCTGTTCGCGCCGTCGGCGCTGCCGGATTGTCCGGCCATTCCGGCAATGGTGCTGACCATCCCCGCCGACGTGATCTTCCGTATGGTGGAATTATAGCTATCCGCCACATAGAGGGTGCCAGCGTTGTCCACGGCGAGGCCATAGGGATAATTGAACCGCGCGTTGCTGCCCGCGCCGTCAGCGCTGCCGGATTGTCCGGCCATGCCGGCAAAGGTGCTGACCAACCCCGCCGACGTGATCTTCCGTATGGTGTGGTTATAAGTGTCCGCCACATACAGATTGCCCGAGCGACCAACCGCCACAGCCTGGGGCTGCGAGAACTGCGCGGCGCTGCCCACGCCGTTGGCGCTGCCCTGGCTCCTCCCGAAAGCGCCCGCGATCGTGCTCACCACCCCGACCGCAGTGACTTCACGAATCGTGCTGTTCCACATCTCCGCCACGAAAACGTTTCCTGAGCCGTCGAGCGCCACGCCCACAGGATTGTAGAACCGGGCGTTGGTTCCCGTGCCGTCCACACAGCCATGCCAGGAGGCCAGACCGGCGATCGTGCTCACCACCCAGTTGGTGCCCACCGGGGTGATCCTCCGAATCGTGTTGTTCCGTGAATCGGCGACGAAGAGATTGCTGGCGCTGTCCACCGCGATACCCGAGGGCCCATAGAACTGCGCGGCGCCATTCGTGCCGTCGGCCGAGCCGCCCCATGAACCAAATTCGGGGCTTGAACCGGCGATGGTGCTCACCACCCAGTTCGTGCCTGCGGGCGTAATCTTCTCGATGGTGTAATTGCGGTAATCGGCAACATAGAGGTTAGTCGCGTTGTCCACTGCCAGACCGGTGAAGCCCGGATCCCAGATCCCAAAGTTAAACGGTATGGCGGCGATGGTGCTCACCACCCAGTTGGTGCCCATGGGCGTGATCTTTCGAATCGTGTGTTGGCCGTCATCGGCCACGTACAGGTTGCCCGCGCTATCCACCGCCACGCCTTGAGGGCGGCCAAACTGCGCCGCGTTATTCGTGCCGTCGGCACTGCCCCAATTTCCGGCCTGACCGGCGATAGTGCTCACCACCCAGTTGGTGCCCACGGGCGTCAGCTTGCGGATGGTGCAGTTCTGGGACTCTGTCACATAGATATTGCCCGCCTTGTCCACGGCAATACCGGCTGGGTCATCGAACCGCGCAGCGCTATTCATGCCGTCGGCATTGCCCGGGTTTCCAGCGAAACCGGCGATGGTGCTGACGACCCCTGCGGGCGTGAGCTTCCTGATCGTAAAGTTGAGAGAATCCGCTATGTAGAGATTGCCTGCGGTGTCCGTCGCAACCCCCACTGGATAGTGGAATTGCGCGTCCAGGCCGATGCCGTCTGCGCTGCCCATGGCGGCGTATCCAGCCACAGTGGTGAAGGTGTAGGCCGGGGCGGGGCTAGACGGTACCGGCGGCACGTACTGCGCCTCAAAAGCCCCGATGTCACTGCCGTCCGCGGCGTTAGTCACCCCAGGCCAGTCCACGATGCGGAGCGCCCCGCGCTGGTCGGTGACGCGGGCCAAGGCCGGGATGGCATCGCTCTTGCCGCGGTCAATGGCCGGGCTGTTCGTCAGCAGCGCGTGCGTCCAGGTCGGACCGCCGTTGTCCTGCAACGGGCCCAGCAGGGGGTCGGCGTTGATCTCGTCGCCGGTCCCCGTCAGCAAGCCGCCCCCGTCGTCGCTGCTCAGGTTATAGCCGCGCGAGGTTACCGTGCCACTACCACTGAGAATGTTCCCTCCCGAAGCGCCGGCGTTCAGGATCGTGTCGCCGATCTCCACGGCGGCGATGCCATACTGGCCGCTGTTCTGGATGCTGCCGCCAGCGTAACCGGCCCAGTTGCCGTTAAATGTGCTGGCGTTGATCGTCAGCGTCGCGTTCCCAGACTGGCCCCAATTGACAATGCCGCCCCCGGACCAGGCCGAGTTACTGCTGAGGGTGCTGGCGCTGATCGTCAGCGTCGCGCTGCCATACTGCCCGTCGTTCATGATGCCGCCACCGACCAGGTGGGCTAAGTTGCCGCTCAGGGTGCTGGCGATGACGGTTAGCGTCGCATTGCTGTTGTAGATGCCACCGCCGTTCCCGCTCGAAGCGGTATTGCCGGAGATGGTGCAATTACTGACAGTCAGCGTCACGCCCGGGCTGTTGAAGATGCCGGCACCGAGCAGGGTAGTACTGTTGTTGGAGACGACGCAGTCGCTGACGGTGACGACGCTGCCCGCGCGGCCACTGGTCCTGATCCCGGCGCCGTAGACGGCGCCCTGGCCATTGGCAATTGTCAGCCCGCGGAACGTCACGTTGGTGCCCGCGGCCTCGAACACGCGGGAAGCGTTGTTGCCGCTCACGGTCAACGTGCCCGCGCCGGGGCCGTGAATGGTCACGCTGTTGGAAACGGTCAGTTGGCCACCGGTCAGCGTGATCGTGCCGGAGACGCCAGTCGCGTCAATGGTGTCGCCATCGGTGGCGCTGGCCAGTGCGGCGCGCAGACTGCCCGGACCGCTATCGTTGGTGTTGGAAACAGAAATGGTTGCCGCCCACAGACGACCAGGCGTTGCCCAGAAAAAGGCCAGATACGCAGCGGCAAGGAACAGTGGCGTGCGTTTGAACTTCATTGAGGTAACACTCCACTGCGGCGGGGCAACTCGTCGCTCCCCAAGTTCTCGGCTCCCGCATCCAGTTGGGCGGACCGCTTCATACATATTCAGGCCAAGCTCTGCTGTCGCGAGCTTACGCGAGTTTTGTACGAACTTGCTTGCCTGCCGGCAACAAGAAAGTGGCGAGTAGCGCGTCAAACGTGATGCGCGATGAGTGTTTCGTGAGGCTGCGTCGCGGTGATGCGAGCGAGGAAGAATGCCCCTTGAGTTCCGGGAGAGCAGTTGACGGGCTTCTCGCTTCCCTGATGATCTGGAGCGGAGACATGCGAACATCCTGCCCACCAAGCTGCCATGGGATTCATCCTCGATTGCTTCGTCAATCTAAATCGCTTCGGGCTTACGGTTGCGATATGCATCCAGTCAATATTCAGTTCATTTAGAGCGTGGAGACAATGCCGAATCCTAGGCAGTCGGCATAACTGTCCAGTTTGCAGTAGGTTGCTGCCACGGAAGACGGCCGGATTCGAGAGTGGAGCTTCTTCATAAAGGTTTGTAGGTAAGTGCAAGCAAGACAAAAGGTTACGCGAAAGTCCGTCCAAATGTTATCTACGGTGTGTATAGGGTGAATACCCGGTGAGTATAGGGAGAGACTACCAAGAGACTCGCCCGGGGGTTGCTGCAACGCTCCAAAAGGAATGTGTCAACCTAAATCGCTTGGTGCCAAGCCCGGAAATCCACGCCTGGCGCCGAGTGACCTTTGGGGGTCCGCCGCAGGCACGAACGGCCGCGCGACTTTAGCAACGGCGCTGCGGTAAAGCCGGGGCGTGTTCCGTTTTTCCGTGCTTACCTGAGCGCCCTCGTGTAGAAGGGGATGGAAGCGCGTGCAAAGCCGAACAGACAAGCTAGTCCTGGCAGCCTTGGGCCTGGCCGTGGTGGCGGGGCTGGGGGTGTGGGCATGGCAGCGCAATCGCAGCCGGAGCTCTGCACCGGCGCCGGTCAGTCACAGCGGTCCGGCCGGCACGAATGTCGTGGACACTGGACGGGTGGCGGGAGGGCTTGGCGCGCAACTGGAAGCAGCGGCGGCGGACTTGGCGTCGGGGCGAGGCAAGGGTTCAGGGTGGGAGCGATTGGCCCGGTTGCGCCAGGCGCTGGCTGCGGCTCCCGCACCGGAGGCGGTGTCGGCTATTCGGCGGTTTCTCGACTGCAAGGCCGATGCGCCGACCGGCCAGGGATTCAAGCTCGATGGGAAGGGCTCCCTGACCGCGGCTCCGACGTTGCGCACGTTCCTGCTCGATTACCTGGGCCAACTGGACCCAGCCGCGGCAGCCGGTTACGCGCGGATCATTCTTAGCCGGAAGGATTCACCGGACGAATGGGCCGTGGCGCTGCGCAACCTGGCGATTGGGGACGCCAGTGCTTCAGCCCGCGCTTTGCTGGAGGAGAAGACCGCTGAGCTGCTGCGCTACGAGCCGTGGCAGCAGGAGCCTTCGGTAGGCTACCTGGAGGCCTTTGACGTGGCGGTGTATCTGGGCGGCACGAACCTCGCTCCGGTGCTGGGCGATCTGGTCCGCCGGCAGGACAATGCGGCCGTGGCTCATGCGGCTTACCTGGCCCTGGACCGGCTGGTGATCAAGGATACGGCGGAATTGCTCGCGGCGCTGGAGGCAGCACCGGACCTGATGCAGGGTCGGGAAGCGACCCGGGCCGATTATTTTGCCCGGGCAGATGTGCGCGATCCGCAGCAGCGGCAGGTGCTGGAAAGCTACCTGCTCGATCCGCGGCGCAGCGCCGCGGAGCTGGCGCAGTTTGCGGGGGTATTCCCCAATGCCAACTACATGATCTCCCAGAATCTCCTCTCACCGACGCCCACGCCCGACGGCGCCTCGTTGACGGGCCGGGACGCGGCGTCACTCCAGGTTGTGCAGGAATGGCTGGCCGATCCGCGGTTTACGAATCTCCAGCGCCCGCTGCAGAAGGTGAAGCAGCGGCTGCAGGAGTTCGTGCGGGAGGCGGGCAGGTGAGAGGGCAAAGTCCGAAGTCCGAAGTCCGAAATCCGAAACCCGAAGTCGGAGGGCAGAGGACGGGGAGTTAGAACACGAAGTTCAGGCCGAGGGTGAAGGTGAGCTTCCTTGGCAGTTCCGCGTAGTAGGTTAGCGGGTTGAGGCGGTAGTCCTGGTCGGTGACGTTCAGGATGCCCAGCGTGAGCTGCGCGTGGCGGCGCGCAAAGTAATAGCCTACGTAAAGGTTGAGCTGAGGGAAGCTGTCGCCGGGCAGGGCAGGCGTGTACCCGTAGTTGTTCTGGTGATACCAATACATATCGGCGAGGGCGAAGAAGCCGGAAGGATGATTGAAGCGAACGTATCCATTCAGCACCTGCAAGTCGGCCTGCAGGTCCTGGCGCGCGGAGCTCAGCACTTTGGTGGACACATTGGGCAGGTCATCCTGCAGGTCAGCATGGGTGAAGCCGTAACCGACGCCGACCACGAACATGTCGCCGATGAGCTGGTTTACGCTCGCGCCGAGGAAGTTCTCGTAGTAGTCGAGGTTCTCACGAGTCGAACGGGTGACAAAGGGAGCGCGGCCGTTGTTGAGCAGGAAATAGCCGATGTCGCGGTCCACCTGGGTATCCAGCCGCTGCAACTGGATACCGGCATAGGTCCGGCTGGCGAACTTCAGATCGAGAGCGATCCCGGCGGTCTGATACTCCGGCGCAGCCACCGAGCCAACGACCGACTCGGAAATAAGGCTGCGAAAGGCCTGCGGAAATCCGGCCAGTTGCGTGGGTTCGAGCCGATAACTTTCGTCCAGGCTGACACCGCCCAGGGAGCGGGTAAACGCACCGCGCAAGGTTGCCTGCGCCAGCGGCTGCCAGACCACCGCCGCCTTGGGGCCGAGCTGGGATACGCTATCGGAGCCGGAGGCAATGGGTGGGTACCGATAGTTCTGCGGATAGGTCAGTTCGTCATAGGCGAGGCCGCCAATCAGCCAGAGCTGCTTGAGCGGCTCGACGGTCAGGTAACCGTAACCGGTGGCCCGCTGCATGTCATCGGTTGCGTCGGTGTTTACCGGTCCGCGGAACAGGGGGCCCAGGCCCGGGGGGTTGGTCATGCTGACGGAGGTGTCGAAGGTTCCCCATTGGAACCGGCCACCAAGCGACAAGGTGACCCGCTCCCACGCGAATATCTGGTTCAGTTCCGTCGTGAAGATTTCGAGGTTGTTCTGGTATGCCACGTTGAAGGGCTGGGAGTCCGCGGCGTACACCTTCCCCTTGCTATCCTCGATCAGAAGGAGCTGGTTTGCGCCGCGATCGCTGAACTCCTGCTCGTTTTCCAACCGGCCGCCCAGCAGGAGCGTATGGACGCCGGGCGACCATTCATGGTGCCAGCCACCCACGACGATGGGTGATTGGAACTCGTCGAACTGAAAGTTGGGCCGGGCGTCGGCGGGGTCGTAGTATTGGAAGTTGTCACCGGAATGGTAGTCTTGGTATTTGATCAGGACCAGAGCCGTGTCCTGGGGGGTGATCTGCTGTTTGAGGGAGGTGTACCACTCGATGCTGTTTAGTTGGTTATTGGGGCGGACGCCATCGTTATACTGGTAATCCAGGTCGAGGGAGTAACTGGTACCGCCGAAGGTGCCGTATTGAGAGACCAGCTCGGTGATGGATTTGTAGTCGCTTCGACCGACAGTTGAGTTGGCGATGCCAAAGCCGTTGGCATCGAAGAGCCGCGAATACTCCTGCTGCGACATGTGGAGCGACAGGCGCCCGGCGCCAACAGGGGCAAGCAGATTGGCCAGCAAGAGCTCGTTGAACCAAACAGTCTCGTGGCGCAAGTTGAAGCGGGTCGGGTCGCGGAGTTGATTGAAGCTGTCGGACATGAACAGGTGCGCGGCGTCGTTCACGTAATCGTAGGTAACGGCGCGGGCGGCTTCTCTAAGACTCACATCAATCATGCCCGCATCGCGGTAGATGGAGGCCAGGTTGGCGCTGCGCACGGCGCGGTCCTCATCCAGCAGCAGGCGCGAGCGGAACAGGCTCCTGTTATCGTTCAACTCCTCTGAGGTCTCCAGGTCGGACACCGCTTCGTTGATGCGGTTCTGCTGCTGCTTGAGCAAGGCTGAGTAGAGCCAGACTGTGGGATCCTTAGGATCAAGCTGCCGCGCCAGGTCGAGTTCCTTGGTCGCGCGCTGGGTATCCCCCACGTCCGCGAAGGCTTTGCCAAGGTAGCTGCGGAGCAGTGCGCGTTGCGGTTCGAGCGCGGCAGCCGTCAGGAGGTCAGCCCGGCCTTGCTCCGCGTGACCTTGTTTGATCAGGCACAGACCCCGGCCCAGCCAGCCGTTGGCCAGCCCGCTGTCCGCAGCAATCGCCTGCTCGAAGGATTTTCGGGCGCGGCCAATTCTGTTCTGAGCGCTCAGCAGAAAGCCATGGAGGGCCAGGGCATGCGCATTGGTGGGGGACAGCTTAAGCGCCTTGTCCAGCGCCCCGAGCGCGGTGGCGGTGCGCCCAAAGCTGAATTCGAGCTCCGCCACACGCGCCCAGGCGAATCCCCAGTTGGTAGACTTGGCGGCAGCCACATGGGCCGCCTGCAGGGCTTGCTCCAGCATTTTAGGATCCACACTGGCGCGGGACTGGCGGTAATAGGATTCCGCCAGCCACTCGCTGGCTAGTTTCGGCGGGGCCTTGCGTTCATAGGTGCGGAATTGCGCCGCCGCCACGAGCTGGCGCACCGCATCGCTCAGAGCGGATTCACCTTTTACGGCACCGACTGCTTTGAGCGCTTCGTCCGCCTCCCCGACGCTGAGCAATAGAGACCCGAGATAGACTCTTTCAGCATCTGACACGGCCCGGCGGCGAGGCTCGGGCGCGGAGCGCAGCGCCCCGAGCAAGTCGCCTGAACGATAGGCGGTCAAAGAATCCTGCAACGCCGACTTCTCTGCGTCGCTCAGGCCGAGCTCTCCCGGATCCAGCACGGCCGGATAATAGAGGCACCACTGAATGAGATTGACTGCTTCGATCTTCGAGGCGCGGGCGGGCACTTGACCGGGAAGCGCCAGGCCACGCTCGCCGCCGGACAGTGTCACCGAGCCGGCATCGTTCCGCAGATCCACTTGGCCTTCCAGGACGGCTACCTCCATGCGATCCGCTTCGGTGACGGCGACCAGGAACTCGGTACCGCGGGTTGTCGCTGAGGCCAGGCGGTTGCGCAGATCCACGTCAATGGCCTTATCCCGATTGAAGAAGTAGAAAAAGCCCTTGATCAGTTCCATCACGGGCCGAGTGCTGTTTGGCTTGGGCGGAGCGATGGTCAGCAGGCTCGATTCGCGAACCCTGAGGCATCCCAACCGGGAAGACCGAATCAGTGCGCGGCTGTTCTTGTCGGTCCGAACTCGGTCACCGGGGTGCAGCTCTTGATTGACCTTGGCGAATAGCCAATTGGTTGAATCCGCCCGCCAGACCTCCACCCGGCCTTCAATCCCTGCCAGCACAGCCGTCTCAGGTGTCGCTTCCTTGGGTTGCGCAGAAGCCAGTGAAACGGCACACAGGGCGGAAGCGCCGAGGAGAACCAGCCTCGCACGATTCCTAAGTTCTCGATCACAAAGCAGTCCCATACGTCCATCCGGAGGCGCATGGTAATGAAATTGAGGCCGGCAAGCAAGTCCTGACTGCGCGGCAGAGCAGCAGCCCAGCGCGTATGCATGAAGGGTTCAGATGATATTTGGGCGGCGGTTGGTAACA
>CAZVFC010000063.1:0-50929 GCA_964625855.1 uncultured Verrucomicrobiota bacterium
TGCGGGTGGATGTCCCTGCAAGCCGACGCGCTGCGGCTGGGCCAGCCGCGCTCCGTTAAACACCTACCGTGAACCCAATCCCCGAACTCCAGCCGGCCCTGGCGGACTTGACCGAGCGCTTCGGCGAACGAATCCAAGCGGTGGAGGTCACCCGTCCGAATGAAATCTATTTCCAGGCCCAGATGGAGCTGGTCCCGGGCTTATGCGCGCAGCTCTACAAGAGATGGAACGCCCGGCTGGTGAGCCTCTTTGCCGATGACGCCCGGGCGCAACGCGGAGTGTTCCACCTATACTACGTATTCGCGCTCGACGCCGCACACGGCTTTTTCATCCTGCGCGTGCCGGTGTTTCCAGCACATCCTCACTTCGTCTCTCTCACCAACGCGCTGCCCGCCGCGAATTGGCAGGAGCGGGAGATACAGGATCTGTTCGGGCTCAAGCTCGAGGGCCACCCCAACCCCCGCCGCTGCGCATTGCATGACGATTGGCCCGACGTGTACCCGCTGCGGAAGGACTTCAACCTGCACACGGTGCTGGCGCCCTTTACCGGCCAGCGGCACAAGTTCCGCCAGGTGGAGGGTGAAGGCGTCTTCCAGGTGCCGGTCGGCCCGGTACATGCCGGCATCATTGAGCCGGGACATTTCCTGTTTAGTGTCGCGGGCGAGCCCGTGCTCTATTTGCAGATTCGCCTGTTCTATACCCACAAGGCCACCGAGAAGCTTTTCGAGAACATCCCGGTCGCGCATGGGGTTGTATTGGCCGAGAGCATTTCCGGCGATTCCAGTTTCGCGCATGCGACCGCCTTTTGCCATGCCCTCGAGCGTGCCGCCAACGTCGAAGCGCCGCCTCGCGCGCGCGCCCTGCGCACCATCTGCCTGGAACTGGAGCGCCTCTACAACCACATCGCCGACATCGGCGCCATCGCCACGGACGTTGCCTTCGTCGTGGCCAACGCCCACGCGATGCGGCTTAAGGAGCGTGTGCTGCGCCTGAACGAACAGCTTACCGGCAACCGCCTCCTGCGCGGCATGGCTGCCCTCGGCGGCGTCCGGTCTGACTGGAGCGCTGCCCAACTCGAGGCCCTCACCCGCTTGGTGCGCGAACTGCGCCCGGAGTTCGACTCGCTGGTCGCCTTAACTCTCGAGTCCTCCTCCACCCGCGACCGGCTCGAAACCACGGGCATCCTCAAGCCCGAAACCGCGCGCGACCTCGGTGTGGTGGGTATTGCGGGCCGCGCCTCCGGCTTTGATCACGACTTGCGCCGCGACTTCCCGCACGCGGCCTACGACCAGGTGAGGTTCACCGTGCCGGTCTATCAGGAGGGCGACGTGCTTCACCGCATGCAGGTGCGCATAGATGAGGTGCAAGCCGCGCTCGGCATCGTCGAACAGATGGCCGCCGCACTGCCCGATGGCCCCATTCGCGTGAACTTGCCGCCGCTGCCACCCGACGCCGTTGCCCTGGGCTACGTCGAGGGCTGGCGCGGAGAGATCTTCCACTGGATACGCACGGCCGCGGACGGTCGCCTGGCCCGCTGCAAAGTAAAGGACCCGTCCTTGCAGAACTGGCCTGCGCTGAGCGAAGCCATCCTCGGCAACATCGTCCCGGACTTCCCCGTGGTAAACAAGAGCTTCAACCTCTCCTATTCCGGCACGGACCGCTGACCCGCAACTCGTCACCCGTCACTCGTCACTTGTCACCCGTCACCTCTGAGCTATGTTCGACATCCTACGCGAAAGCCTGACCACCGGGGTGGTGACGACCCCCTACCCGAAGGGACCCGCCCAGGTGTGCCGCCAGGCCCGGGGGCGCCCGGAGATCGCGTTCGCCAACTGGCAGGACGCACGCCCAGCCGTCGCGGCTTGCCCGACCGGCGCGCTGGCCTGTGCCGACAGCGGCGCAACGCGCAACGTCACCCTCGACCTCGGCAAGTGCACCTTCTGCGGCCTGTGCGCGGAAGCCGATCCGGCGATTCGGATGACCAACGTCTGCGAGTTGGCGGCGCGGCGCAAAGATGCCCTCGTTACCACAGCCAAGTACGAGCTCGCCCCCGGCGGCACGCACCGAAAGCTGCTGGACCAGAGCCCCTCGATCCTGAACGGGCAGACTGCATCCGTCGAAACCCTCGCCTCCGAACTGAAGGCCCGCATCGGCCAAGCGTTCGGACGTTCGCTGCATATCCGCGAAGTGGATGCCGGTTCCTGCAACGGGTGTGAGGTCGAGATCGTCGGGCTTAACAGCCCGATCTATGACATCGAGCGCTTCGGCATACACTTCGTCGCCTCGCCACGCCACGCCGACATGCTGCTGGTCACCGGTCCGGTGTCGCGCAACATGGAGCTGGCCCTGCGCAAAACCTACGAAGCCATGCCCCCACCGCGGCTCGTCGTGGCCGCAGGCGCCTGCGCTTGCAGCGGCGGCATCTTCGGCCAGAACTACGCCAGCCTCGGCGCTGTGGACAAGGTCATCCCCGTGGATGTCTATGTCCCCGGTTGCCCGCCCAACCCCCACGCCCTGTTACACGGCATTCTGACCGCCATTGGCCGGCTGTAGGACCCAGCCGGGTTGCCTCCTTCTCAGCCAACAGTTGTTCGGCGTGCGCCTAATGATCGCCTGCGCCATCAGGTCAAGGCGACTGCAGTCGGAAATAACGGTGGGGTCCTTCCAGGGGCAGCGTCAGCAAAACCTGGCCATTGGTGTGGGTAACGGCGTTTGTCACGAGCATCCAGAGGGGCGGGACCAGGCTGGTCGTGCCGTAGAGATTCCAGACTGGCTCCCACGGCAGCAACGCATCCGGCCAACTCAGCTTCAGACTGGCGCCTTCTTTGGCAAAGCTAACCGCCGGACCCGCCGGACCCGAGGGCAAGGGGGCATCGGGTCCTCGCAGGTAGCTCTGCCAGACCTCACCACTTGAGAGGGCGAAGTCGTAGATGCGAAACTCATTGAGGCTGCCGTTTAGATATGCGTTCCCGGAGTAGAGGGAACGACCTAGCCAGGAATATACATTGTTGATCTCGCTCAGCGGGCTTGACGCGTCCGTTCGCCAGACGTCAGCCATGCCGTTGAGATAGAGGATCAAGGTGCTCGTCGGCGGGTCATACACGCACACGACATGCACGTTAGTCAGTCCGTCGAGCACACCGCTTTGCTCGCTCCGCCGCTCCGTTCCGCTCGCGTCTCGAACCGCCAGGGTGTGATTGACCCCGCCGTGGGGGCTGAAGAAGACATAAGTTTTCCCGACACTGCCGCTGCGGTCGCCAAAATCAAACACGCGCGCCCAGTTGCCATTGATTCCGAAGCTGGACCAGAACTCGAACGTCACACGGGCCAGGCCGTTCAGCAGGCCGCCCGGCAGATCAACATACTGGTTCGCCCCGTTGAGATTGACCGCGCCTCCGTTCACAGTCGCGCCGTTCATCAGCGTGCCATGTGCCGTGCCGATCGAGTCACGCGCGTCCAGATCAAAGCTGTAGCGATGAATCAACCCTGCCGGCGCCACTTGACAGCAATTGCCCGGTCCGCCGCTCGCGCCCATGTCATTTCGCGCGGTGGCCTTGCCCGGCGGCAAACAAGCGTCGTTGAGGGCCAAGTTTGTATTGCCGGCGTCAATGCAGGGCGAGCCGTCCAGCAGGCTCGAATTCAATGGGTTGAGCAGCGGGTCGCTGGGAATGTTGCCCATCCCCGGCCAGGGCTCCTGGATGCAGGAATAATTCACATTCAGGCTGCCGCCGCTCTGTGCGATGCCGTCGGGCTGGTTCCCATACACGATCGAGCTGTCGAGTGTCACCGGGCAGGTCGTTTCGCGATAGACGCCCCCGCCATTGCTGACTTGCACCCCGTTGCTCACCACGGTGCAATTCTGGAACAACCCGGAACCATTCAGCGTGAAATGCGCGCCGCCACCCGAATTGACGGCCCGATTGTTTGCGAGAAAGCAGTTCGTCAGAGACGCGCTGGCTCCGCTGCCCGAGACCGACAACGCGCCGCCATCGTCCAGGGCCGTATTGCCATCGAACCAGCAGCAGGCAAGGCGTCCCGCCGCGCTGCCGGTGAAATTCGCGCCGCCGCCGTCCGGGGAGCCGACAGTGTTTGTGGCCACATTGCCAAGGAATTGGCAGCAATGGAATGTACTGACGCTCGTCCCATCAGCATAAAGCCCCCCGCCGAGAACCGCTGTGGAATTGCTGATGACCACGCTTTCAAACCGCGGCGCCGATTGGCTGCGACAAGCAATGCCGCCGCCATTAACCGCGGCGCTGCAATTTGCAATCTGCGCATCCTGGAGCAGCGGGGCAGCCGAATCCGTGATCGAGAGGGAGCCTCCGCTCCCGCCGGATTTCTCCCCGTTGAAGGTGCATTGTTCGAAGCTGGAAGTGTCGCTGGACCAAATGTGGGCCGTGCCGCCGTCCGACCCGGCCGTACTATTCGCAAAGTCGCACTGCTGAAAGGACGCCGCGGCAGCCCGGATATAGAAGGCGCCACCCCGGGTGTTAGCGTGGCTGCCTGCGAAGAGGCAGTTGGCAAACACGGCGCGCGAACCTGTCCAAAGCGCGCCGGCCCCGCCGTTGTTGGCGCTGTTCCCAACGAATTCGCAGTTCACAAACACCGGGGCCGTGTCAACCCAACATCGCACCGCGCCGGCGATACTCTCGGCTATGTTTCCCAGGAAGTGGGTGTTTTCGCACCGCACCGGGCGCAAGCTCGTGCCGATCTGCACCTGAAGGGCGCCGACCGTGACGGCCTGATTTGTTTGGAAATAGCACCCCGAAATCCAGGCTGATCCCTGGCAGTGGATACCGCCAACCGTGCTCGCCGCCGAATTAAAGGCGATGATGGTTCGGGCCACCGTCCCGGTGGCGCTCGCGCCGAGATGGAGCGCGCCGACATGCAGGCTGGCGCTATTGCTGAGCATGCGGGAGTCGGTCATGATGAGGCTTCCCAACTCGTAGATTCCGGCGCCGTAGTTGGCACTGTTCCTGGATACCTCACTCGCCGCCACCGCGGCGGACGTATCGGCTTCCAGATAAGCCCCGCCGCCATCGTTGGGTGTGACGTTGCCCGCTATCAGACTGTTGTTGGTCACCAGCAGAACCGAGGCTGCCGAACCGTAGATCCCCGCGCCATTGCCCGGTCCGGGGGAAAAGGTGCGGTTTCCCAGAATGCTGCTCGCGTCCACGGTCAGCGCTGCATTGGTGGCCACAAACAATCCACCGCCATTACGCACGCTTTGGTTGGCCGAAACCGCGGAATTGGATGCGACGCACTGTCCCTGTGCCACATAAATGCCGCCACCATCCGTGAGCACATTATTCGACGCGACCGCACATCTTTCAAAGCCCACGTTGGCGCGGATGGCAATGCCCCCAAACCACCGCTCCCCCGTGATAGACAGGTCGCGGATATACGTGTCTTCGACATAGCCGAACACCGCATTGCGAATGAAGCTGCCGGTACTGCCGTTACCCTGCAACCCCCGGGTGAAAATGATGTTGCGCCCGCGAATATCATAAATGCCGTTGGTCAGGTTCAGGCTGGCGACGGTGCCGCCCGCCGCGCCGCCAGTCCCGGTCGTCGCGCCCTGATTACCGCCGTCGCCGGCCGTTCCGATGCACGGCGAATTGGTGGCCAGCCGGAAATCGAATCCGTCCAGAGCGGGACTTTGACCGAGTTGGTATTGACGGAGTAGGCGACGGCAGAGATGGCGGGCGAATCAATGATGCGCGGGTCGCGCGTCAGCAGCACCCAGGTCGAGCCATAGAGCCACCACTCGCCTTCGCCGTCGGCCTCGTCGTAGTCAATGGCGGCCAGCCTATAGCCAAAGTGCCGGGCGAGATTGACGACGATGGGTTCGAGGTTGAGGTAATGATTGGAGATGTGCACGGCGATCACACCGTTGGTGTTGAGGTGCTTTTCATAGACCTCGAACGCTTCCTTGGTCAGCAGGTGCACGGGGATGGCGTCGCTGCTGAAGGCATCCAGCACCAGCAGGTCGAAATGCTGCGGCGGTTCGCGTTCGAGGGAGAGCCGGGCATCGCCGAGCGCCACTTCGGCCTTCGCCTTGCAGTGAGCCAGGTAGGTGAACCATGAGGTGGCGACGCGCTCGACTTGCGGATTGATTTCGTAGAGGCGCAGGTAGTCTCCCGCGCGGCCAAAGGCCGCCATGGTGCCGGCGCCCAGGCCCACCACGCCAATGCGCCGGGGGCCGGAAGGCAGGGCCTCGACGCCCAGGGCGATGCCGCTTTGCGGCCCGTAATAGCTGATCGGCCAGGTGGCCTGCTCCGGGTCAACGAACTGCAGCCCGTGCGTGATGCGCCCGTGCTGGAGGAGCAGGTAATGCGACTCGGGATCATCCTTGTAGTATTCGCACACGGTCAGCACGCCGTAGAAACTGCGGCACTGGTAAACCCGTTCCTCGCGGTCCTCCCGCGCCTGCATCCAGAGGCTTGTGCCCAACCCGGCCAGCCCCAGCAGCAGCCAGAGGCAGGCCAGGAAGTGCCAGTGCCGGAACGTGCGGAACTTCCCGCGCGCAATCCAGGAAATGACCAGCAGGGCCAGGATCGCCCACATGCCGATCCGCAACGCGGTGAAGTAACCCTTGGGCACGGTGGTGGTGTGACTCGCCAGGCGCGCGATAAACCAGTCGAGCCCGCCGAACACAAACAGCGGCAGGAGGCAGGCGAGCCAGCGCCACTCCGCGCGGGGCGAGGCGGGCGGGACGGGGGACGAGGGGGCAGAACCTGCGGGCGGCGGGACGTTCGCCGCTCCGCTGGCGGGCTGGCGGTCGCGGATGCAAACCACCAGGAATAACAGCCCGCAGAGGAAAAGCCCCCAGTGCAGTTCGTAATAGGCTGTGAAGACGAGCGGCGCGGCGACGGCGACCAGCAGGCCCCCCAGCGCGCCGCCCGCGGCGATCATCAGGTAAAACCAGGTGAGCTGGCGAGGGTCGGGCTTGAGGCGGTAGAGCTCACCATGACACACCATGCAGCAGATAAACAACCCGCCGCAATAGACCGCCACTTGCTGCCACAGCCCCCAATCGCCGCCGTGGAACAGCGCCCAGCACCAGCCGGTCATGGCGGCGATGAGCGCGAGGGTGTAGGGGAACCGCGCGTACCAGCGCGGACTGTCGAAGCAGATCACGAAGCTCAGCAGGTACAGCGCCAGCGGCACCACCCACAGGAACGGCACCACGGCGACGTCCTGGCACAGCTTGTTGGTCGCCGCCAGGAGCAACACGGACGCGCAGGCGGGCAGCAACAGCCAGAGAAGCACGGTGAGGGAGGAGGGGCGCGGGACGATGGACGGGGTCCGGGGTGTGGGGTCCGTGGCACTGGTTGCTGCATTTTGCTTGGCGCCTTCCGCCTTCCAGAACTTGATCGCGCACAGGGCGCAGCAGAGGGCATAGGCAACCAGTCCCCCGGCCCAAAGCGTGGCTTGGGTGATGCGCGTGAAATGCGTCTCGAAGTAGAACGGGTAGCTGACCAGGGCCAGCAGCGAGCCGACGTTCGACAGCGCGTAGAGCCGGTAAGGGGAAACCCCGGGGTTGGCGCGGCTGAACCAGTGCTGCAGCAGCGGGCCGGTGGCAGACAGGACGAAGTACGGAAGCCCGAGGCAGACAGCCAGCAGGGCGAGGATCTGCAGAGTCGGATTCCCCCCGCCGGCCGGCTTCCAGGAGTCGGTGGGCGTGATCGGCAGGAGGGCCAGGGCGGCGAGCAGCAGAACCAGGTGCACAACCGCCTGGGTGCGCGGCTTGAGCCACCGCGTGGTCAGATGGGCGTAGGCGTAGCCCCCCAGCAGCAGCACCTGGAAGAACAACATGCAGGTGGTCCAGACCCCGGGCCCGCCGCCAAACCACGGCAGAATGTACTTGCCGATAAGCGGCTGCACCTGAAAGAGCAGGAATGCCCCGAGGAATATTGTCAGCGCGTAAGCGGCCATCGGCGGGAGCTTGTCAACCTTGCCCCGGTATTGCCAGCGCCAACTGTGGCAGAGGGTTCTGAAATCCGAAGGCCGAGATCCGAAACCCGAAAGAAGCCCGAAACCCGAACTCTGACGGCACCGCAACTGCCCGGCCGGCGGGTACTTGTGCCAAGGCGAACACCACTGCAGAACGGCCAATGCCACCGAACGATGCCCACAGCTCGAATCTCATTCTGCGGACCCCTGCTCGGTCCGCGGACGCCCTTCGGGAACAGGCTCAGGCGCGGGTCAACCGAGCAGCCCTCAATACCGCGGGGCGCGAAAAAGCCAAATCTCTGTAACCCAATCCTCTGCGCCTGCGTATATCTCCTTGTAAAGGCTCAGAAGTCCTGACCGCAAAATACATACGAAGCTTATGAAAAAGACTGCTCTACTAATTGCTGGCGCTATACTCGCAGGAACAGCCGTGGTTTACTGGTTCACCAAAGGAACCGACAAGACCGAAGACGCGTCCCCGCCTGAACCGCACCTCACATTCGCGGAGCCTGCCGCTCCTGTAGCAGTCGCAGAGGCCGGCGACCATCACAACCCCGCTCCAGTCCACCCCGAGCCCAAACCCGTCGTTGCCGCCCAGCAGGCGACCGTAACCCCGCCCAGCGCCTGGTCTCGCCTCGCGGAAAAGTACGGCCCCGAGAAAACAGCACTTTCGGCCAGGATCACTTCCAATATCACCAGTGTGATTGATCGTGGCATCGAACTCGCAAATACCTGGGCAACAAACTCCGGGTCCGCCACCGTCGCCGAAGCCGCGAGCAAAGAGATCCTGCGCAGCGCCACGACCCAGCTTGGTCTGAGCGAAGACCAGCAGCACCAAACCTCGGCCCTCATCCAGAACCTGATCGGCAAGCGCATGAACGCAGTCACCGACCTGACCTCGGCGATGCGCACCGAGCCGGAGCAAATCATGGACATGCTTCTCGCGGGCGACGCCTTGGCCCGCGGCCAAATCACCCAGCAACAATACGACGAAATAACCCTGCCAACCCGTACCATGCTCCAGAATCTCTCCGGATTCATCATGGGCCAGCAACCCGGGGCCACGGGCATTGCCCAGTTGGTCGGAGATGAAGCCACCGCCGCCAAGCTCCAGGCGATTCTTACCCCGGAGCAGCAGGCCAAACTCACACAGATCGCCGCCATCGCGAACGAGCGTATCCAGGCCCGGCGCGCCCGCAACGTCAACAACCCGGGCCTCTCCGTTCAGAACGGCCAAATCCCGATCATGGAACTGGATAAACTCGATCAATCCGTCGCCGCCGTCCAGAAAATGACCGAGGCCGCAAAACTCATGATGGAAGGCATGAAAGGCCTAAAAGAGGCCAATCCGCAAACCGGCGCCCGACCCTGATTGAGTTCTTGGCAGTTTGGGTTGAAAGGCCGTGGCGCAGCCAGCGGCTAGAGACAGGCCCCAGACACGCCCAAGCCAGTACCTGGCTTAATACATTTTCTATTAAGCCAGGTACTGTCTTGGCGGTGTCTGGGCCGTGTCCTGGGCGTGAAGCAGGGATCAAGCCTTTACGTTGGGTTTGACCGGGTGAGTCGGTGACGGCCAGAGTGGCGCCAGGCTGCGAGTGAATCGGCTCCTGGGGGGAAGGGAATCCCCAACGACAGCGAGGCGGGCCGCAAACCGTTTGCGCTTCTGATGGAGACGCGGCGGGAACTGATGATGGCGCGGCGGCTTCGGCAGGAGACCCCCCTGTACTTGAAAGGAATTGCCCAGCGTTTGCAGATGGGTAGTTGGACCTGGGTTTCCAACCTGCTGAATGCGAAACCCGAATCCCCAGCTTCGACTCTCAACCTTCTTCCCGAGCGTCCAGCGGGCTCTTGAGCCCCAGCCCGGGCCGGTTCATGACGTGCGTATAAATCTGCGTGGTCGCCACGCCCACGTGCCCGAGCAAATCCTGGACGCTGCGGATATCGGCCCCGCCTTCCAGCAGGTGGGTGGCAAAACTGTGCCTCAGTGTATGCGGCGTGACCCGCTGGTTGAGGCCCGCCCGGCGCGCCGCCTCTCGAATCGTCAACTGAAACGCGCCGTCCAGCAGATGGTGACGCCGGTTCACCCCGGCGTGCGGGTCCAGCGACACCTGGCGCGAGGGGAAGAACCAAGACCACTCCCAGGAGGTCCCCGCGCCTGGGTATTTTGCCGGGTACTGAAGTATGCCGAGTTGATCGGGCGGATACTGCAAAGCCCAAGAGGGACGTCGTTTTTCGGCTCTCGTCACTCGGCATAATCAAATGGCTCCAAATACTGCCAATGCTTTCGCGCTTGCTGGCTTCTCGTCGGAAGGGCTAACCTCGCAGCAATGTGAAAACGGCGGATTTACTTCTTTTCGCATGTTTCACGCTGGCTGGCGTGAGCCTCCAGGCCGCTGACGAAAAGCCCTCAGACAAGCCTGCTCCAAAAGCCGAGGAGAGCGCAAAGACCGAGACCTTTAGGCAGCCCGCGACTCTCGCTGAGCTTCTGGCGCTGCCATTCGAGCGGCTTGAGGAGGTTGACCTCGCCCGGCTGAATCTGCTTTGCGCGGAGGGCTTGCACGGCTCGGAGAGTCTCGACGTGGAAGATTGCCTTCGCACGCTCGACGCGTGGACGCATCACGTCGAGCGCGAAACCAAGCGCAACTTCCATCACTTCCTCGAACGACCCAAAGAGTTCAACGAGTCCATTCCGTACTACCAGATGGGCATGATGGGCACGGTGCTGGCCGAGGATTTGCGCATTCAATACAACCCGGAGCGCGAGCGGCAGTTGCTCGAGAAGCCAGTGAATGAACAATCGGTCGAGGAAGCGAACCGGTTCTTCAGTAGTTCGGCGGACGTTTTCCTTCACGGCCTTCTCACCGGCAAGCATTACGGCACGTGCGCCTCAATGCCGTTCCTCTACGCGGCCATTGGCCGGCGGCTTGGTTACCCGGTCACGATTGCCGCAAGGAAATACCATCTCTACGTGCGTTACGAGGGCGGCAATGGCGAACACCTGAACATGGAAGCCACCGAGAATCGCGGCTTCGCCACGCCGACGGATGAGGAATATCGCAACGGCGCGTATCCGATGACGCAGGAGGAAATTGACGGAGCAGGCTGGCTGCGGCCACTGAGCAACAAGGAGATTCTCGGCATCTGCCTGCTGAACCGCGCCAACTGCCTCCGCAGCATGAAGAGCTACGACGAGGAAATCAAAACGCTGGCTCACGCCGCGCCCTATGTGCCGGACACAGCGCTCATGCGGCGAGTGATTCAGAAGAATCAGGCGCTTGCCCGGAATCTACACGCCGCCGACCGCTGGGATGAACTCTGGAACGAAGTCGAAAGCCTTTCGCTTCCGACGGCTGGCTCGATGTTCGAGCATTTCCAGAACGCAAAGATTTCGGTTCAGCTGTCCATGAACCAGAGCACAAATCTGGCGGAGATTGAAAAACTCGTCGCCAAACTGAAAGACGACCTGCGCCAATATCGGAATCAAATCTCTGACGACCCGGAGAAAGTGGCTGCGGCGTTCGGTTGGACGCAGCCAGCGGCGAACCAGCAGAAGTTTTTGGCGCTGTTTCAAAATGGTCCGTTTGGAAGGCGCATCCGCATCCCGCAAGAGAAATTGCCGCCCGAATACTGGAACGGGATTCCGCCGGGACTACAAAGGCGATTGCAGAAGCTGACGAGAGAGGAGGACATTATCGAGGAGATGCAGGTGTTCGCCGCCGAGGAAGTCGGCCTTCGCAATCGGGAAGCGATGCTGGCACCCGGTCGCTCGCCTCTACCTGTTTCACCTCAGCCATTCGGCCCAAAAGCGCAAGTGAACATCCGCCCCGAAGATTTGCCACCACCGTGGCGCGGCAGACCGATTTCGCCGGAGCTCCAAGAACGACTTGCCAGCCTCAATAGCATCACTGAGCCAAGCGTGCGACAAATGCAAACGCGCGACGAGATAAACCGCTTTTTCATTGACCAGGACCAGCGCCGCTTCGCGCTCGAAGCCGTCCAGAAGCGGCGCGCTGCGCTCGACCAACAGTCCGTGTCTGGGTCGCCGCTACAAATCGAAATCGTTCCATCGCCCTCGTTACAGGGGTTACAGGCAACCGGAACGAATTCGCTGTTGACGCCGCAGTCTGAAAGGAGCATACCACCAGTAACAAACAGCATTCTAAAGCCATGAAAACGAACCTGAGAATCCTCGCCGGTTTGTTCGCCCTCGTCTTTGCCACGCAAGCTCACGCCATGCGCTGGTATACCCCAAACACTGGCCGTTGGCTATCAAGGGATCCGATTGAAGAGGAAGGGGGGCTAAATCTTTACGGGTTTGTTCAAAACGCGCCTGCTGACGATTGGGATTGGCTGGGGCTCTGCGGCTGTACCTGCAAGTCCGTGTCCGTAACGTTCATCCCGGGCGGGAAGAAGCCAAAGGTCGAATTTTATCCTCAACAGGATGTGCTAGGCACGTTTTACCGATACGGGTTTGTAATCAGAATCGAGTGGACGGTTGATGGCCCTCCAAGAGACTGCAGGTACTTCCTGTATGAACCCGCTGGCGGTGTGACTGGGGAGGGGCCAAAAGGCAAATACGGTCCCTCCCGTGAGATTCCTTGGGAAGAAGTGCTCCAAGTGACGCTAGACGCTCTCGGACTTCGAGTTAATCAAGGCGTTGGAAAATACAAGATCAAGGTGGACCTGACACAGCAATACAAGTGTCGAAGCAGCGACGGTACCGAGGTGACTGATTCGAAACACATCAAGATCAGTGACAGCGAGAAGTGGAAGGGGCCGCCCAAAGCCAAGTAGCCCGTTACGGTCCCCTCGGATTTAATACTTCAAACGGGTCTTGTGATCTGCAATTTTCGGCTATTCACGGTCTGCGTTTCCTCAGTGGCTTCTCTGGTGGTTTTGTGCGGTTGTGGGTCGATGCAGAAGCAGTATGCACCGTCAGAACGGCCAAGTTTCTTCGAGGCTGAGATCCGCTCTCGGACGTGGGCCGACCTTGACGGTGTCGCGGTTCGCTTCCTGAGTGCGACCGTCACGAACTTCGGATCGCACGGGGAAATTATGATCGCTCGCTTCGGTGATACGAATGCAAACCAAGTTCGTTGCTTGGAGCTTTATCGAGTTAACAGGAAGACAGACGCGACCCTGCACGACACATTTGTGCTCCTCGATCACGACTGGGGTCCCAGAGAACAAGGTTGGTGGCCCAGTGTGGTGCTCTCCGTTGAGCCAATCGTGGACCCCGAGAGCATCGCCTTCAGAATAACGCGAGAAACGCTTCCCAATCGGGGCATCGAGCGAAAGCGATTGCTCTACTTCTTGGACTACAGAAAAGGGGTTGGCGTCACCCCAAACATGTCAGAGTTATGGCTCGCCATACCTGAAGGGCAGTAAGACGCCCCTTCCTGAAAAGCACCGCTTTTGTTGGGTTGTTCAGAGATCTGTGCGGGGCCAGATTGTGAAGTTTTTCCCCGGTTTGTGGCTGCGGTAGAGGTTTCTCCTGCTCAAGTGCCAAAAAGTCATACAAGAACCAGCAAGTGTCACCCATTAGGGCGGGTGTCAGTCCTTCCAAATGACACTTGCCGGGCTGCCGCTGATTTCGGCGAGGAGGCGGAAGAAGCCCCGCTTGCGCTCGCTGCTGATTCTCCAGTTCACGGGCACGCTCTGGAAGCCCTCGTCATGTCCTTCGCCTTTCATGCGGAAGTCGAAGTAGCCCCACGATGCGTATTCGCCCACCGCGGCGATGAAGTTGTTCCGGTCCTTGTCAAAGTCGAAGTGATCGTCCTCGTTGAAGAGAATCGGCTTGGCCCGGTAGCCCGGCACCGCCCGCGTCCGGCGAACCATCTCGGCGATGCGGCCGGGGTCCGACACGCCGTTGCCGTGGATGAGCAGGAAATCCGAGGCGCGCACCACGTTTTCCTCGGGGACCTTTCCGCCGCCGTACGAAGTGCCCGCCAACAACCGCCGCGGGCCGGACTGTATTGCCTTCACGCGCTCGATCAGTTCATGGACGCGCGCGGGGCGGAGAAGGGCGTGATCATACCGCACGTTGCATTCGTTGTTGACCTCCACGAGCACGTGGCGCCAGTCGTGCTCGAGCAGCCAGCGCGTGGCGTTGTCGGTGGCGCGCAGCACGGCGGCTTCATCCGTGAGGCGCTCGTCCTGCCCGAAATAGAAGTAGCCCAGGATGACCGCCATGCGGAGGGCGTCGGCCCGGTTCAGGATGCGCTCGAGCCGCGCGAGGTAGTCCGGGCGCAGTGAACCGTCGGGCTCGAAGGCGGAGTTGTGCCACGGCTGCTGCTGCGAATAGCCTTGGGGCGAGCCGCCTTGCAGGTTGAGCGTGAACGCCAGCAAGCCGTGTCGCCGCCACTCGGGCATCGCGGCAATGAACTCGCGCGTATTCCGCTCCGGGTCCCACCGGCCCGTGTCCGGGTAGGCCCAGCGCGCCACGGTATTGGTGTTGTGGTCATCGAAAATGCCCTGCACGAGCCGGGCGTTCAGCAACAGGCCCTGCACCTTGTGTCCCCGCCACACGCGGCCGGCGTAGGTGGGCTTTCCGTCAATATGAAATTCGTCGCCCACAATCGAGACGACCGTGCCGGCGCCGGCCGGCCGGGCCGCGAGCAGGCTCACGGCGAGCGCCGTCAGGGCATGGCTGATCTTCATCTGGGCCGAACGCTAGAACGATGGCGCTGGGGCGCAAGGCGAAACTGCCCGAGCCGGAAAGGGAAAAGAGAAAGGGGGCAGCATGCAGTAAGGCCCATTTCAGGTTTGATCGGCACCGCAATTGCCTGCACCTTCCTGAGCGATGCCACGGCATGAGATCCGAATGTGCCTGCGACGGCGCAACAGCTCACATAAGAACCTGACGCCACGATGAAATCACCCCGCGCAGCCGGAATCGTCCTCGCCCTCCTCTACGGGTGTTTCCTCGGTTACTGGGCCTGGTCCGGTTCGCAATTGCCCGAACGTGTGGCCACTCATTTTGGTGCTGGGGGCGAACCCGACGGATGGATGACGCGTTCCACCAGCCAAAAGTACTCGCTGGCCTTCGGATTCGCTTTCCCCTTATTCGTCGTGGCTTTGTGCTACGCGGCGAGGTTCTTACCCAGTGGGCTCATCAACCTGCCCAGGAAGGACTACTGGCTGGCACCGGAGCGTCGGAGGGAAACGTTCAATTATCTGGTTGGTCACTCACTTTGGTTTGCGTGCCTGGCGGTCTGCTTTGTGATCGGGGTTCAGTACTCGATCGTCCAGGCCAACCAACAGACGCCGCCCCATCTTCCGACCGGGCTGGTTTTGTGGGTAACGGGTTTGTTCCTGGCCGGCACGGCGGTTTGGGTGCTGGCCCTGGTTCGCCACTTTCACCGTCCCCGCTTGCTGGCCTGCTTCTGCCGGTAAGCGCTGATTTCCTCCGCGGTCGCCGGGCAAGGCCAGACCAGGTCCCGCCCCTTTTGCCAGCCAAGAGATTGGTATTTCCCCGGCGGCGAGGCGTCGCCGCCATGGTCGGTGCCATCTTCGCCGATCGAGTAGAGGAGGAACGAGCCGTCCGGGTTCAGGCGATAGCGGAGCGGCTGGCCATCGGCCGGGTCGCGGGGCGGGTCGGCCAGAAACTCCGGGACCAGCGCGGACAATTGCGCCGGGTATTGGCGATGCCGGAGCTGGTAGCGCTTCAGGGCGAGGGCGGTGAGGGTTAGTTCGCGAGCGGCTTCGGCGCTGAAGACGCGGTTCAGGACCCGGCCGAGGGAGAGCACCGAGTCGGAGAACAGCGAACGCAGGCCGGAATCGAGGCCGCTAAACCGGAGGCCAGACTCTTCCTCGCCGTGACGCAGCCCTAATTGGGTCAGGCGCTCTTGCAGGGGGCCAAACGTCGGGACGAAGGGTTGGCCGGCCCGGACGGCGCGGAAGCTCTCGAGGAGCGCCTGATAGCCTTTGAGGGCGCGCAACTGGTCGGGGTAGGAAGAGGAGAAGCGCCAGGAGGCCTCTTTCGCCCCGGCGGCGGTTTCCTCCAGGAACTGCTCCACCATGTTTCCAAAGGCGAGGGTGGGGTTTCTCGAACCAGGGCCGGCCATAGATACGACTCGCCGGAACTGTGCGCTCGAGTTGCGCATCCGTTTCAGCATCAGCAAGCTCAAGGCCCGGTCCGCCGCCAGCGCGTCTTCGGTAGGCTCGACGAACCTCAGGCCGGCCCAGCCGCGCTGAACCGCGGCCAATTGGTCCTCGCCAAGGCTGGGGGCCTGGATGAGTTCCCAGGTTGCCGACATGGCTATGGCCGCCATGGCGATGCGGACCAACTGGGAAATTGCCAGACGTTCCTCGGAGGTGGCCTCGACCAACGCGAGTATGGACTCGACGTTGGTTGTCCCGGTGGCCACATCCCCGCGATGCAGGGCGCACAGCGTGTCGGCGGTCAGCAACTGGGTGGCGCGCTTGAGCGGCGCCAGATGCGGCAGCAACAGGTCGAAGCCTTGCCGGTAATCGAGCTGGAAATCGAACACCGGGCGCCCGGCCGCCTCGCGAACCACGTCCAGAGAGTCGTCATATTGGGCGAGCGCCGCCTCGATTTCGCTCCACTGATTGGTGGTATCGGCTCGCACATCGGGTTGTGCCCATCCAATCATGGCTTTGCCGGGCGCAACCAACTGCATGGCGGACGGGGGGTTCTTGTTCAACAGGTTGGTGTCCGAACCTCCGGAGAGCCGGGCCTGGCTGAAGAGCAGTGCGCCGTTGCGTTCGGGCAGGACGGGCTGGGGCAGGAGCGGCGTGAGGGCAAGCGTCTCGCCGGCAGCCTGGAGCTGGCGTTCATAGCGCGCAACGGCCCACCTGGCCTCGAAATGAACCAGGTAAGCCGCAACGGCCAGCAGAATCCCGGCCAAGAGGCCAGCACCGAGCATCACCTTCCGCCTGGAGGTATTCATTGCTTTGCGCTGATAACGTCTGAACAGTCAGACAAGCCTGTGAGAGCTTGGTCACGCGTCCGACGCGCGATCGTGCTTTAGTCGCGTCCGCGGAACTGGTCCATCAAGCGCAGGATGCCCTCGCGGATTTCGAACAGCTCCTTGCGCGCGTCGGCGATCATTGGTTCCGGGAGGAGGTGTTTCGGCGCGACGGCCTCAAGCCCCGCTTGCGACTTGTGCAGATGATCCAGCGCCCGCTTCAGGTACGCCACCGTGAAAGCCGCATCCGCAAAGTGCTGCCCGCGAGCAATGCCATTCAAGGCTCCGGCCAGCTTGGCCCCCGTGGTTTGAAACTCAAAGATGAACTGCTCCAGGTCCTTGTCGGCGGACTTATCCAGGCCCAGGTCATCGGCTAGTTGCCAGAAGCGCACGGCGCTTTCGAAGCAGCGATGCTGCAGGGGGTGGCGGAGGTCGCCCTCCGCGGTGCGAATCCAGTCAATGCCTTCGCGGTGCGGGTCCGGCTCGGGCTCGGGCTCGTTCAGGGCCGCTTCACAGGCGGCATTGAGTTCCTCGATGTGCCGCTCTTCTTCCTCCGCCTCCTCCTCGGTCAGCTCGCGCTCCCAGCCCATCTCTTTGGCGATCTGCGCCTCGGCTTCCTCCGAATCGCCGTATTTGTCCAGCAGCTCCAGATACTTGTCCGTGCGCGCGTCGCTCTCGCGCAGGAACTTCTCGTAGTCGTGCTCGTCCCATTCCTGCTCGGGGTCTTTCTGTCCATGCTGATGCTGCTCGATATTCGCGGTGAGCTTCTCCATGAAGTCATTCATGGCGTCGGCCGCCGCGCGCGCGCGATCCGTTTCTTCCGCCGGGGTCATGCGCCATTCGGGCGCGGAAACCGTCAGTTGGTAATCCGCGCTCTCGATGACGACGCGCCCGTTGGCCTCGCTGAACCATTCGAGATAGAGGCAGTTGGCCATGTGCTCCGGGGGTTTCTCCTTCCGTTCGATCATCTCGAGCGCGTCCGCCAATGGGACATCGAAGACCCGCACTTTGCGGGAGGCAGTGAGGTCCCCGACGCGGCCGCGCTGGAGCGAGGCCAGGGAATCCAGATGCAGATGCGGGAGGGGCTTCTGGGGATTGGTAAATGTTAGCCGGCAGCCGGCGAGATCCGGCCAGGCATTGCCCGTGAGCTCGAGGACGACCGGCTCGGGCCGGCCCTCGATCCAGATTTTGCCGCGCACGAATCCTTTAGTTCGGTTATCAATCTCGCCGCACAGCACGCTTTCATGAATGCGGAAGGCCATGCAGGAATACTGTGAAGTCCTGCCACGGAGAGCAATCACCAGATGCGAGCGGAATAGAGACAAAAAGATGGGGGCAGAAATATGGGTTCCTCGCGGGAATCTGTTCCCGGCATAGCCGGTTGCGGCGCGCTGACATTCCGCCGGAGAGGCAAGGTGCGTGTTTCAACACTGTAAGTTGCTCGCATCCATCCAGTTGCAGCCATCGAATTGGCCACGGTTCGAGGGGCCAAAGCGGGCAGGATGCCCGCGCGCCGGCTTCGCGGGTACGAAACGGCCCGGTTAGGACCGGGGGGCGGGGACGGGTCTGGCGGTCCCGAGGTCAATGTGGTTCGGGATTTCGCCGAAGTGGTAGAAGCGGTGATCGAGGCCGGCGTCGCGCACAATGACGACGCGCAGGCCGGACTTGCCTTCGCCCAAAGGCTTGCCAACGGGACCGGTGACGATGGCCTCGAAACCGGCGTCGCGGACCACGAGGTCCCGGTGGTAGTGGCCGGATATGAGGTACTTGACTCCCGCCTCGCGGAACCAGCCGAGGTAACGGGCGCGGCGTTCGCCGGGGATGTTGAAGTATTCGTCGGGTTCCTGTGCCGTCTTCAGAAACCAGGGATGATGGCCGAAGATGACCACGTGCCGGGCGCCGTCTTGGCGGGCGTTCTGCAACTCGGCCTGGAGCCAGCGTTCCTGGGCGGCCAGTTCGTCGGGGGTCTGCTGCGGCGAATGAATGACCACCGAGTTGACGACGATGCCCACGAATCCCTGGTGCCGGAAGGTGTAATGGTCAGGGCCGAAATGGTTGGTGTACACCGCGATGTCCGCCGGCGTGGGGACGTTCCCGATGTCATGATTGCCGGCGACGGGATAGACGCGGATGGCCGGGTTGACGCGCCGGATGATGCGCTGATACTCGGCGATCTGGGCGGCGTCGCTCGGCTTGTTCAGCATGTCGCCGGAGACGACGACAAAAGCCGGGCGCAGGCGGTTGATGGTAGCTACCGCCAGTTCGAAGTTGGCCGTCTCCTGGGCAAAGTCCTTGTTCTCGGTGAACATGCCGAACTGCGGGTCGGTGACCTGAATGAAGAAGAAAGGCTCGGCCGCCGGCAGGCTGGCCGACACCAGGAGCAACAAGGCCGCACCGGATGTTTTCAAGTTCATGGGGGTCGTCGTAGGGGTTGAAATGCGGGGAGACCGGGCGGCTAGAGTGAGTATTGCGGAATCTTGAAGGTTTCGCCGTCCTTCATGGCGGACAGATGCGCGTAGTAGCCGGGAACGGTCATATTCAGCGCGTCAATGACATCCACCGCCGGTTTCCGGCCCCGCAGAATGGCGTCAATGAAATCATCGGCCAGGTAACCGTGCGACCCGCCGTGTCCGCCCGGAGCCACGCCGGGAGGCAGCGCGTATTTCTTCATCTGCAAGCCCTTGTCCGTCGCGTCCTTGAGACGTTGCTTGCCGGCGGCATCGCACACGAAACCCTCGGCGCGTCCGTTGTGCCAACTATAGCCGGCATACTCGCCTCGCAGCCGGCCGGCCTCGAGATACTCGCCCTGTGAGCCGCAGATGATGATCCGGCAAATCCCGCCTTCTTTCGTGCGGAACAACCCCACTTCCGAGTTGAAGATGTTGCCGATGGCGTTGGGCTGGCGTTTGCTCTTGTCGAACGGCGCGGTTCCCTGGCAGCTCACTTCTACCAGGCTGCCGTGAGTCACCCCGACATAGTAGGCCGTCGCGTGGGTAGGGTACCACATCGGCGCTCCTTTCTTGCGCCAATCCTTGTACGAATCGAGCTTCGGTGCGCCCAGAGAATGCGGATGGCAATACTCGCCCTCGGAATAGACGATGTGGCCAAAGACATCCGCCGCATACAGCTTCTCCATGGCATACAGGTCGTCGTGAAAGACGGAGGTCTCGAACATGGCGTACACCAGGCCGCGGTTCTTCTTGACGCAGGCCAGCAGTCTCTCGGCGTCTTCAATATCGCCGCGGAGCGCGGGCACGGCGGTGCAGACGTGTTTGCCGTGATTGAGGACCTGGATGCAATGTTTGGCGTGGGACGGGGCGTCGGTGGCCACGAAGATGGCCTCAATCTTGTCGTCCTTTACCATCTCCTCGAGCGACGGATAGGTCTTGGGGCACTTGACGCGCTCGGCCAGCGCCGCGCAACGATCGGGAAACAGATCGCTCACGGCCACGACCTCGACGTTGGGATGATTCTGGAATTCAAAGGCGGCGGAAAACTTGCACACGCCGTAACCGACCAGCCCCACCCGAATCTTGCGATCACTGAAGGGCTTCCATTCTTTCGTCCGGTCGTAGTCGGTCTTGGTTTGGTCGAATCCGGGAATAACGTCGGCGCTGTGGGCGCGGTGAATGATAGTCTGGGCGGCCGCCACGGCAGTGGCCGCGCTCCCCAGGAAGGATCGTCGGGTCAGTTTGGTTGGCATATGGTGATGGGTCGGGTTGTGCCGGATTGTTATGGCCCGATATGCTAGAGGAGTGGAACATTCGGGGCAACTCCGGATCTTGCGATTAGAGTGTGCACGCGCATTGACATCACCGGCTGGGCCGCTACTCTGTTTTCGGCGTTTCCACGGGAAGCGTTGATAGTGTAGATTGAATTGTGGCTGAAAAAGACGATTATCTAGCAGACATCCTGGTGGACCTGGGGTTCGTATCCGCCGACAAGGTGGCCGAAACCCGCCGCGAGGCCGAGGCATCAGGCGTGGGCGTGGTGGACCTTCTGGTGGCCAACAAGGTCATTCGCCCGGCCGACGTCACCCAGGCCAAAGCCGCCCACTTCGGCGCCGAAGTCGTCAACCTGAATGACATCAAGATTGCCGATGATGTCATCGCTGCGGTCCCGCGGCACATCGCGAGGAAATACCGGGTCGTGCCCGTCTTCAAGCACGACAACAGCCTGACAGTGGCGCTGGCCGACCCGTCGGACCTGGACACTATAGACAGCCTCACGCACCTGCTGCACATGGATGTGAACCTGCAGGTGGCGTCGGAGGCCGACATCGAGGCCGCGCTGGGCAAATATTACGCGGAGCGGAGCGCGGGCGTGGCCATGGACCCGCACTACAAGGAAGTGATCGAAGACTTGACCCGAGAGCACGTCGAGATCGAGGAGGCCGCGGCCGGGGACGGGGCGGTGGTGGCGGCGGACGCGCCGCTGATCAAGCTCGTCAACTCGATCATCGTCGAGGCGTTCAAGATGCGGGCGTCGGATATTCATCTGGAGCCACTGGCGAAGAAGTTTCGGCTGCGGTATCGGATTGACGGGGTGTTGCATGAGATCAAAGCCCCACCCAAACGGCTTCAGGCGGCCGTCATCAGCCGCCTGAAGATTCAGTCGAACATGTCCATCTCCGAGCACCGCATTCCGCAGGACGGGCGCATCCAGACCACGGTCGGGGCGAAGCTGATTGACCTGCGCGTTTCCTGCTTGCCGACCAATCACGGCGAGAGCATCGTCATGCGTATCCTGGATAAGGAAGGACTGCGCCTGGGTTTGCCGGAACTGGGTTTTTTCACCGACGACCAGCAGACCTTCGAGCGGCTGATCGGGTTGCCGGACGGCATCCTGCTGGTGACCGGCCCGACCGGCTCGGGCAAGACCACCACGCTCTATTCCTGCCTGCACTTCATCAACCGCCCGGACCGCAAAATCATCACCGTCGAAGACCCGGTGGAATACCTGCTGGCCGGTATCAACCAGGTGCAGGTGAGCGAGGCGGTGGGACTGACCTTCGCGGCCGCCCTCCGGTCCATTCTGCGCCAGGCGCCCAACGTCATCATGATCGGGGAGATCCGCGACCTGGAGACCGCCACCATCGCCATCAACGCGTCGCTGACGGGGCACCTGGTCTTCTCGACCCTGCACACGAACGACGCACCCAGCGCGGTCACCCGGTTAATTGACATTGGGGTCAAGCCGTTCCTGGTGGCCTCTTCGACGCGGGGCCTGATGGCGCAGCGGCTGGTGCGCAAGGTATGCAAGCAGTGCGGGGCGCCGTGCCTGCCGACGGAGGCGGAGATGCGGACGCTGGGGCTGGACGCAGGGGGCATCCAGGGCGCCACTTTCCTGAGGGGCAAAGGCTGCTCCAACTGCAACAACACGGGCTATCGCGGCCGCTTCGGCATCTTCGAGATCTTTGTCATTGATGACGAGGCCCGAAAGCTGGTCTATGAGAAGGTGCCCTCCTCGGTGCTGCGCGCGCGCGCCCGGGAAATGGGAATGCGCACCCTGCGCGAAGACGGCATCCGCAAGGCCCAGGCGGGTCTGACGACCGCGGACGAAGTGATCCGCGCGACTGTGGGCGACGTGGATTGAGCCGGGAACGGGCCTCCAAGCGGCGTGATTTATGCCCTTCACCTCTGTCCATTGTTAGTGCTAAGCTAGATGGGTAATTAGAACTGGATTTTAGGCATGTCTTACTCGATGTCCGATCTGTTGCAGTTGGTGGTGTCCGAAGGCGCCTCCGACCTGCACATCCGCGTGGGCGCCGCCCCCACCATCCGCGTCCACGGCATTCTGCACCGCGTGGAAGGCCCCAGCTTGATGCCCGAAGACTCGGAGGAACTGATGCGCAGCATCACGTCGGAGGACCACATCCAGCACGTGCGCGAACGCGGCGGCGCCGACTTCGGGTTCGCCTTTGGCGACATGGCCCGGTTCCGGGTGAGCGTGTTCAAGGAGAAGGGCAACTTCGGCATCGTATTGCGGCAGATCCCCAACAAGATGCTGACGATGGAGCAGATCGGGCTGCCGCCCTCGGCAAAAGAGCTGCTCTACAAACCCCGCGGGCTGGTGCTGGTGACCGGACCCACCGGTTCGGGCAAGACCACCACCCTGGCCTCGATGATCAACATCATCAACGAGGAGCGCGACGAGGCGCACATCGTCACCATCGAGGACCCGATCGAGTACTACCATAAGCACAAGAAGGCCATCGTTACCCAGCGCGAGATCGGCGTGGATGTGCCCAACTTTGCGGAGGCGTTGCGGCGCGTGCTGCGCCAGGACCCGGACGTCATTCTCGTCGGCGAAATGCGCGACCTGGAGACGATTGACGCGGCGATCACGGCAGCGGAAACGGGGCACTTGGTTTTCGGCACGCTCCACACCACCGGCGCGGCCAAGACCATTGACCGCGTGGTCAACGCCTTCCCCACCAACCAGCAGGAGCAGATCCGCATTCAGCTTTCCACGGTCATGCAGGCGGTCATTTCCCAGTTGTTGATTCCGCGTGTTGACAAGCCCGGCCGGGTGGCAATTTTCGAGATCATGATCAATACGCCCTCGATCGCCGCATTGATTCGCGACAACAAAACGTTCCGCATTCAGTCGGACATTCAGACCGGCGCCAAATACGGGATGGTCACCCTGGACAGCTTCCTAATTGACAAGTACATGGCCGGGATGATCGCGCGCGAAGAGGTGGTCACCAAGGCGCAGGACCCGGTTTCGATCCAGGCCAAGCTCCAGGAACTCGAGCTGGCCCAGGCGGTCGGTGTGGATACGGAAGCGGTCACCGCCGGCAAGACGTAAGGCCATGGCCGAAGAACTTACCAACCCGCTGCTTTCGCTGGTCAAGGACCAGGGCTTGGTGGACGACCTCCAGTACGAGGAAGTGCTGGGCGAGTTCAAGCGTACGGGCAAGCCCGTTTTCCAGATCCTCCAGGACTCCGGGGTCATGGACGTGGACTCGATCCTGCAGGCGATATCCAACCAATTGGGCGCGCCGGTGGTGACGCTAAACGAGCGCGATCTCTCGCCCGAGCTGATACGGCTCGTGCCTGCCAAGACGGCCCGCATGTACCAGTGCCTGCCGGTGTCGTTGCAGGACTCCACGCTCCAGGTGGCGCTTGCGGACCCGTTGAACGTGAGCCGCGTTGACGAGTTGGGTTTCCTGCTCAAGAAGGACATCCAGTTGGTCATCGCCGACCCGACGCAGGTTCAGAGGGCCATCGAAAAGTCCTACCCGCAGGAGAGCGAGAGCGTTTCGGATGTGCTCAAGGAGCTGGGCGCGGACACGGAGATCGCAAAGGAAGCCACCGAGGTGGAGGTCCTGGACGACGCCGCCCTGATGGAGAGGTTTGCCAACCAGGCCCCGATCGTCCGCTTCGTCAACCTGGTTATCTTCCAGGCCGTCCAGGACCGCGCCAGCGATATCCACTTCGAGCCGTTCGAGAACGAGTTCAAGATCCGGTATCGCGTGGATGGCGCGCTTTATGAGATGTCGCCCCCGCCCAAGCACTTGGCGCTGCCGGTGATCTCGCGCCTGAAGGTCCTGGCGAATTTGAATATCTCCGAGCGCCGCCTGCCGCAGGACGGCCGCATCAGCTACCCGATGGGCAACCGGACCATTGACTTGCGCGTCTCGACGCTGCCCACGCAGTTCGGCGAATCGGTCGTGCTCCGCGTGCTTGACCGCTCGGCGGTGAACCTCGAAATCGAATCGCTGGGCTTTCCCAAATACCTTTACGATTACACCATCGAGGCCATTCAGCGCCCCAACGGCATTGTGATCGTTACCGGTCCGACTGGTTGCGGCAAGACCACGACCCTCTACTCCTGCTTGCGCCGGGTCAACACCATTGACTCGAAGCTGCTCACAGCCGAGGACCCGGTCGAATACGACATCGAGGGCATCATGCAGGTGGCGATCAACGAATCGGTGGGGCTGACCTTCAGCAAGGCGCTGCGCTCATTCCTGCGCCAGGACCCGGACGTGATCATGGTGGGGGAAATGCGCGACCTGGAGACGGCTCAGATTTCCATCCAGGCCTCCCTCACGGGGCACTTGGTGCTCAGCACGCTGCACACGAACGACGCCCCGGGCGCTGTTACCCGCCTGGTGGACATGGGAGTCGAGCCGTTCTTGATCTCCTCGACGCTGGTCGCCGTCATCGGCCAGCGCCTGGTCCGCACCATCTGCAAGAACTGCCGCACACCGTTCGAACCGACCGAGAACCAGTTGGCCCTGCTGAACCTCTCGCCACACGACCTGGGCGAGAAGTCCTTCTATTACGGCCGCGGCTGCTCCACCTGCAATGACACCGGCTACAAGGGCCGCAAAGGCATCTTCGAATTGCTAGTGATCAACGACGCCATCCGCGCCCTCATCAACGAACGCGCCCCGACCGTCGTCATGCGCCAGAAGGCCATCGAGATGGGCATGGTCACCCTCCGGGAAGATGGCTTGCGCAGCATCTTCGACGGTGCTACAACCATCGAAGAAGTCGTCAAGTACACGTAATATGCCCAAATACAACTACGTGGCCATGGATGCCCATGGCAAGGAAACCAAGGGCACCCTCGAGGTCGGCTCCCAGAACGAAGCCATCGGCCGGGTCAAGGAAATGGGGCTGTTCCCGACCAAGATCGTCGAAGTAGACAAGGCCAAGGAGAAGGGCGACAAGAAGGCCGGGCCGGCTCCCAAGAAGGGAGGAGCCAAGAAGAAAGGCGGCGGCCTCAATGTCAACATCAACATCAAGATCCCCGGGCTGAGCGGCCGGGTAAAGTCCAAGGTCCTGACCACTTTCACCCGCCAGTTGGCGACGCTGGTGGACGCCGGCCTGCCCCTGTTGCGCGGCCTGCGCGTGCTCGAGAAGCAGGAGCGCAATCCCACCCTCAAGTCCATCGTCGGCGAACTCGCCCTCTCGATCGAGGGCGGCAGCACCTTCTCCGAGGGCTTGGCCCAGCATCCCAAGGTGTTCAACCGCCTCTTCGTCAACATGGTAAAGGCGGGCGAGCTGGGCGGCGTGCTCGAAGTCGTCCTGAACCGCCTCTCCGAGTTCATGGAGAAGGCGCAGAAGATCAAGGGCAAGGTGATCGCGGCCATGTTCTACCCCGTGGCGGTGCTCGTCGTCGCCGTCGCCATCCTCATGATCCTCATGGTCAAGGTCATTCCCGCCTTCCGCACGGTATTCGAAGGCATGCTCGAAGGCCGCTCCCTGCCCGCCTTCACGCGTCTGGTCCTAGGCGTCAGCGAGGTTGTCAAAGACCACTTCGTGATCACAGTCGGCATCCTCGCTGGTCTGGTTGTCTGCCACCTGCTGTTTATCCGCACCAAGTTCGGCCGGCATGTTTTTGACAAGATCAAGCTCAAGATGCCGGTCATCGGCCCGGTCATCAGCAAAGTGGCCATTTCCCGGTTTACCCGCACCCTCGGAACGCTGGTCAGCAGCGGCGTCCCCATCCTCCAGGCCCTCACGATCGTCAAAGAGACCGCCGGCAACGTGATCATCAGCGATGCCGTCAACGCCGTGCACGAGAGCGTTAAGGAGGGGGAGACCATTACCGCCCCGCTCGAAGGCTCCGGCGTCTTCCCGCCGATGGTCATCAGCATGGTGGACGTCGGCGAGCAAACCGGCGCTCTGCCGGAAATGTTGCTCAAAATCGCCGACAACTACGACGACGAGGTGGATAACGCCGTCTCCGCTATGACCTCGCTGCTCGAGCCAATCATGATCGTCTTCCTCGCCGTTATCGTCGGCAGCATCGTCATCGCCATGTTCCTGCCCCTTATTGACATGATGAATACCATGGGCGGTGAAAAAGGCGATAACGATTAGGGCGGCAAACAAGTTGGCAAGCTCCCGGCCCTTGAGCGGTGGCAATTCAACCCCCCCTGGAATAGGGTGGTCTCCCTTGCGTAACAAGGCTCCGTCCTCTTACCGCAAGTGCTCACCGGAGAGGCACCGTATCCGGTGAGACTACGGTGTGATCTGCCCGGTGGCAGCAGCCGCCACCCCAGGCCATAGTCAGTTTAAACCTCTTCATTCAAACCGCTTCATGCTCACCCTAACCTCTATACCCACTGCCAGGATCACAGGCGCTATGACCTTGCGTTTAAGAGTGTGGGCGTTCTCGCGGGGCCGGCCTCTTCGGGGTTGGCGGAAACCCAGGGCTGCATCAAGCTCGACAGTCTGTGGGTAGGGAAGCATCGCCGAGGTGTCCGCTGCCAGACAAATGCGGACGTTCCGGCGAAACATCCCTGCCCACCCCGGGGCTGTGATTGCGAGCTTTATGCATCCCTGTCGCCTCGGTTTCTGGACGGCAAAAGCATTGACAGGCCGCCGGTCAGGGCGGCACGATGATTCCTCTCAACGTGCCGAAAGTGCGCTCTCAGTCTAATGCAGGACCCCGAAGCCCTGTCTTGAGGGGCTCGGGTCGCCGGCCGCTTTCAGACCCTACTGCCTTCCGCAGGGGTCGGGTGGTCGGAGGCCAATCCCGTACCGCATGAAGATCGGGTTCCAGCGTGCGGTGGATCACTTTGTGGGTGTGCCGGCGTGCGCAGCGCTTTCTCTGCTGCATCGGCTTGGGCCGAAGCCAGTCGCTCCCAAGCCACCGCGCCGGATTCTTGTCGTTCTGCTCTCGGAGATGGGCAGCCTGGTGCTGGCCCAGGCGATGTTTGCTCGATTGAAGAGCCTTTACCCGGGCGCCGAGATCTATGCGTTGCTGTTTGCGCGGAATCGCGAAGTGCTGGACCTGCAAGGGCTTATCCCCAGGGAAAACGTGCTGACGCTGGACGATCGTTCCCTGGGCCGCTTTGCCGCCGACAGTCTTAAGGTCCTGCGCATGTTGCGCTCGCTCAAGCTCGATGTCGTGATTGACTGCGAGTTGTTTGCCCGGGTCAGCAGCATCTTCTCCGGCCTTTCCGGCGCCAAGGTGCGGGTGGGATTCCACCGCCACACGCAGGAAGGGCTCTACCGGGGCTCGTTCATCAACCGGCCCGTGCTCTACAACCCCTACCGGCATCTGTCGCTCCAGTTACTCACGCTGGTCGCGGCAATCGAGTCCAATACCGTTCCGGTGGGTAAGGATGCCGTTGCTGTGGCATGTGAGCCGCCGCCGATGCTGGCTTTTCCCAAGGAGGAGCTGCAGCAGGTCACAGCGAAGCTCCACAGTGATTTTCCGGCCATCAAGGACAGAAGGCTCGTCCTGGTTTACCCGAGCGGCGGTCTCCTGCCGATCAGGGCCTGGCCGCTGGAACACTATCTCGGGCTGTGCGCCTCGCTCCTTGAGGAAGGCTACGCGGTCGGCGTGATCGGGTTGCCGGCGGACAAGACCATTGGGCAGGCGGTCGTCGCCCGCTGCCGGAGTCCGTATTGCATAGATTTGACCGGCTACACGCAGTCGGTGCGTCACTTGCTGGCGCTGTTTCATCGCGCCTCCCTGCTGATCACCAACGACGGCGGCCCCGGGCAGTTCGCCGCCCTGACCCCGGTTCCCACCATCATCCTGTTCGGCCCGGAGACGCCTCTGCTCTACCGGTCACTGGCGAGAGATGCCTTTTGCTTCCATCTGCAACTGCCGTGTTCGCCCTGCCTCACGGCCTACAATCACCGGATGTCTCCGTGCGACGGCGATAACCAATGCCTGAAGCAGATTACGCCCGAGCAGGTCCTGGCGAAGGCTCGCGAGATGCTGGGCTCTGCGGCGGCGGGGCCGGCTCGGGGCGGCCGGGGTGCGACATGCTGACACCGCTGCAGGTTGATTCGGCGGGGTCTCGCTGGGGACTGGTGGGTTATGGTTTCGCGACGCTCCTGGCCGGGTTCATCTACTTTTACGGCCTCGGCAGCGATCACATCCCTAAGAACGGCGACGAGTTCCCCTACGCGCACCTCACCCGGATCACGGCGGGCAGCGGCCACCTGCTGCCGCTGCGGTCCGAGATCGAGAGCCTGCGCAACACCAAGCCGCCTCTGCTGTTCTGGCAGGGCATCGCCTCCACGAACTGGGCGAAGAACTGGGAGCTGTGGCGGCTGCGGTACCCGAGCGTGATCTATACGCTGCTCACGGCGTGGCTGGTGTTCCTGCTAGGCTCGAAGTTCTCGGGCCGCCGGGGCCCCGGCTTTCTCGCGCTGCTGATCTTTCTGGCCTTCTTCAGCACCTACCGGTACGGGCGCCCGTTTCTGACCGATGCGCCGGATGTGTTCTGGCTGTTCCTGCCGTTCTTCGTGCTGCTGTACGGGCAGCCCGACACGTTCGAATCGCGCTGGCTTGTGCCCCTCGGGCTGGGACTCGGGATCGGCGTGGGGTTGCTCTACAAGTCGTTTGCGCTCGCGGTGCCCGTGCTGCTGGCGGTTGCCTGGTGGTATTTGCATCACCGGCGCTATGAGATAGCCGTCTTTCTGACGCGGGACCTGCTGAAGCTCATCCTCATGGGCTTCGTTTCCCTGGCGGTGTTCTCGCTCTGGTTCATCCTGGATCCGGATCCTCGGGCGATCGTGCGGGAGTTTATTCTGGGCGAGAACGTGGCGAAGTTTGACCCGCACGGCGGCGGCTACCTGAAGAAGCTGCTGTGGGGAGGATCGAGCGTCTGGAGCCTGGCGCTCGGGTATCCGTTAAACGCCGGCTTGCTTGCTTTGCCGGTGGTGGCGCTGTTCTGCCTCGCCCTCGGGCGCCGCGCGGAACTGAGCCCGGCGGAAAGGCGGTTGTGGATTTGGGTCATAGCGTTATTCGTTGTCTTCAGCCTGCCGAGCCAGCGCTCGGAGCGGTATCTGTTGCCGGCGATGCCGGCGCTGGCGGTTCTATGCGCCCTGAGTTGGGATCGCATCAGCCGCATACTCTTCGTGGTTAGCCTCGCGGTGGCCGGCGGAGTGTTGGCTCTGATCGCGTATCTGTCCCTCCGGCTTCAGCAGGCCGTGCCCGGTGGCCCGCTTTACGGGGCTGGGTATTGGCTTCTGTTGACAGCCACGGCGGTGTGCGTGCTGCTGGCGCTGGTTAAGCCTCGGCTCACGCGGCCCGGGCTGAGCGTGGCGAGCTTGTTGGTATGCCTCTGCTTCGCCGCCTTCCTGCGCCCATTCGACGGACCGCTTGGCCGCTACGATGCGGAGGTTCAGGAGCAGGTGCGAGGCAAGGAAGTTTGGGTGCCGACGAACTTCAAGGCCAAGGAAGAGGGTTACGTCTTTCTCCTGCCCGGCGCCCGGGTGCATCCCTACACGTATGATCGGAAGGTGACCGCCGCGGCGCTGAGCGCGCGTTACCCCTTGTGCGCCGTCCGATTGCCGATCAATGACGCTGCGCCTGCGGGCGGCAGGATCATCGGTCAGCGCCTCGACCTGGGCAGTCGCCACACCTCCAAACAGATCATGGAAATGATCAAGGGGAAGGTGTTCGAGCACCTGTTCTTGAAGGAATTGCTGGTCCAAACAACCAAAGTCGGCCAGGACGAACCGCCGAAACCCTGAAGCGAAGGCCAGCGAGGTGCAAGCCGCACGGGCGAGCAGCGAGCGTTTCCGAAGCCAGGACTGCTGATGCGCTGGCCGGGGTTCTGGGTGGTGTGGTGTCGGCGTCGGCGTTTGGCCTTGCTGCGGCGGGGGGCGATCGGACTACTTGCCCGGTGGTGTTCGTTGATCCTCATTGTCCCGCTTGCCTTCAATTTCTGCCCAGAACCTGCCGCGAGCCTCAGGAGTCAGCTTGTTCAAATAATTCTTCAATTCCTTGGCATCTGCCGCGAGTTTCTCTCGCTGAAGCTCTTCGGGGGTTTTCTGCCTTTGGAAGTGGAATGGGAAGAACATTACGTGAGCCGTCTAAAGCCGTGAATTGTGTTCTGCATGTCCTGGTATTTTACCGTTCCTTTCTTGGAGGGCCATTACGAACCGCAGGTTGATTTGTAAGCTTGTGTTGGCCGCGAAAGCGGGACGGCCGAGATGGAGGCTAACGCAGCCAACCGGAGAGAATGAGCCACCGCCACACGAACGGCTGCCACGACGGAAGACGATGGCGGAACTGAGGAGGACAACCGCACGCGCGCCAGAACTGCACCGGAAACGACACGCGCTGGAAATAGAACCGAGCGACCCGACACCGAAGCCGCTCCCAACGAAGGCCGACCCGGAGAGATTCGATTAGCCGGGGCACACTGCCCTCGCCCCACCTTGCCTCGCGCGCGCGAAGAGTTGCCAGCCCAGCCCGACAATCGAGGTTAGGCAATAAACCGGATCCAGCAGATAGTCCCAATAGTTGGCTGATTCGAGCAGGTGCAGGTGGTATGCGGCAACGCCGAGGAGCAGCAGAAGTCCTAAGCGATTCCGTCTCCAGAGCAGAAATGCCGTCAGCACAGCGACCCCTGCAAAGAGAGGGCTGAAGGTCCAGCCCCATTCGTAGGGGTCGAAGCTGCCCCAACCAAGAGCAAACGGGTAGCAGGCGAGGCCCGCGACTAATCCGAACGCCCAAGCGCCGGTCCAATCAGCCTTCGCGAACCGCTTGCGACGGAACTCGCCTTCCCACACTGCCACGGCAGCAAGGGCGGTAAATGGGATGCTGAAATTGGCGGTGACTCCACGCACCCAGCCGGCAACGGAGATGCCTTGGACTGGCAATAGGAGCACACCAGCGGCGATGAGCCCTACGAGCAACAGGCGACCCCAGCCGCGGGTCTTGAGTCCGCAACGATCCAAAAGCACCTGCATGCCCAGCACTAGCATCAGCCAGGGGCATATTGCTGAGCACAGGAGGATGACGGTCGAGTGGCTCATCGGGAAGGTTGGTCCTGGCGACTGTCGAGCCAGGCAGTGTTGAAGGCCACGTGTTTAATCCCCTGTCGCTTCCAGGTATAGACGAGGTGAATCCTGCCATCGCGGGTTTGCAGCAGGAACGGGTAGGAGAACTCAGCCCCGGGCTCCTCTGCCGGCGTGGCTACGCGCCGCCAGGTTCGTCCCTCATCCTGGGACACTGCCAGGCGCAGGTTGTCGCGGCCGGCAGCCGAGTCATTGAAGGCCAGCAGAACGCGCCCGTCGCTGAGGCGCAGCGCCGCAAGGCCGGAGTCCGGGTTGGGAAGGTCAAGTGACTCTGGGGCTGACCATGACACTCCGGCGTTGTCGGTACGGGCAACCGCAATCCGTTTGCGGGGACTGCAATCCCGCAGGAAGGCCAGGGCCGTGTTCGTGCTCAGGACGGCCAGAGCGGGCTGGAAGGCGGATCGGCCTCCAGTGATCCGGGTCTTGGTTGCGGCAAGCCCATCCCCCGTGTCGCGCAGCCAAAGGAGTTCGGCAAATTTGCCGAGGCACTCGTGGTAGATCGGCACCAGCCAGTTTCCGTCCGACAGCGGGGACGGCTTGCTCCTGACCAGCTCGCTCACATTGAAGAAGGGGCTAAGCGTCAGCCGCCGGCTCGGGGCCCAGGAATCGCCGTTGTCGGTGGACGTAGTCAGATTGAGGGAACTGCCAGACCACCCGCCTATGTTGATGGTGACGTAGAGGAGCCAGAGCTTGCCCGCTGCGTCGGAGAAGACTAGCGGGTTGCCGACTTTCTTTACGGAGCGGTGCAGATCGCGCGCAACCTGCTCGGGAGTCAGGATCGCGCGGGGCGTGGCCCAGAGGGATTGCCCGGGCTCTTGTGCCGCGAAGCAGATGGCGACATCCCGCGCCCCTTCGCGTGAGCCTGCGTACCAAACCGCCGCCAATCGCCCGTCACGTAGCTCGCAGATTGAGGCCACATGCGACGTCCGCAGCGGTGATCCGGGATTGATGAGTTCTTCGGCGAAGCTTGGGGCGGGATCAGCGGAGGGGGGTTGGGCGTGGGGTTCGACTGCGGGCAGGAAGTGCGCGCCGCGAGGGAGGGGCCAAAGTAGGGGTAGCCCGTTGAGGGCGACGGCTGCCAGAATCAGTAACCACCGTGCCCCGGCGCGCCTCATCGCTTGGCTGCCGCAGACGCCCGGTCATCCCAACACACCAGCACGTTCGTGCCCGCGGGAATCAGTGGCCGCGGGGGATCATTCTGGAGGAGGCCAGGCAGCAGAAAGTCCAGGGGCGATACTGACTTCGTCATGTTAATGCCGCTGCACCCGCAGTTCACGGCGGCGATCAGCAGCAGCAGCCAGCCGAAACGCCTCCCGCCGAGGTTCAGGGCCCGCAGTATGACAATGCTCATGTCGTATTGAACACCAGCAAGCCGGTTTCAACTCGCTTTGGCGGAGCGTGGTGCCTCATCATCGGCGGCGATGGAGGCATTCGCTTCACCGGCGACCAGAGCCGGCTTCATGGTCTTGATCTGTCTTTTCAGGTACCACCGTACCATAGCCAGATCGTAAATGCCACGCCCCAAGCGGTTCCACACACCGTATTTTGTGCGCCCCGCCGTTCGCGGGTGATGAGTAACGGGCATTTCCTTGACCTTGGCTCCGGCGCCGTGCGCCAGGATGGGCATAAAGCGGTGGAGGCCATCAAACGGCGGAATCGTCTCCAGCACCGCCCGCTTGAAGACGCGCAGGTTGCAGCCGCTGTCGCGGAAATCCACCCCCAGGGCCGTCTTCCGCGCAAAACGTGCCACCGCCGAGGAAATCCGGCGGACGGCGGTGTCCTGCCGCTTGGTCCTGACCCCGCAAACCATGTCCCAGGCTGCCAACTCCTTGAGCATCGCCGGCAGATCGGCCGGATCATTCTGGAGGTCGCCGTCGAGCGTGGCGATAATGCCGCCCTGGCTGGCCTTGAACCCTGTCCACAGCGCGGCGCTTTGACCGAAACTGCGGGCATGGCGCAATGCGCGCACGCGGCCATCGGCGCGCCGGGCCTCCTGGATGCGCTCCCAGGTGTCGTCGGTGCTGCCATCGTCCACCAGAATCAACTCCAGCTCACGCGGTTCGTTGCGCAGAGCCTCAAGGGTCCGCTGGGCCAGGGCCGCAACATTCGGCCCTTCGTTGCGGAGCGGGATCACGACTGAGATGTCGGGCTTCATCAGTATAGCGAGTCTCGCAGCACGAATTGGTTGATCAGTTCAGGGTGGGGTATTTACGGCTGGAATCGCGGGTGAAGTCAAGCGCAGGGGTTGGATCGCGCGGCATCAGGGGCGCAATGCTCTGCAGTGCGCACAGTCACGCACATTGCCTTTAACTCTACTGCTTCTTCTTCAATACCACTTGCCCCAACTTGTAGCGGCGTTGTCCGTCGTCGCCGGCCAGCGGCAGCGCGATCCGGGGGGTGCCGTCGCGCAGCCCAACTGAAACATAGACTGCATAATCTCCGGGCAGTGTGACCGGCGCAACCCTGCCGGCCACAAACTCCGCTTTCCATTCTGTTACCGGCACCGTCTCAGCCGGCCCTGGCTTCATCTCGCGCAGGTCGAAGCCCTCGTCCACGAGCACGGCGGCGATGCCGTCCTTAGCGTCCTTAAGCGTGAGGGCCATGAACCCGCCCGGGTAACAGGGAGCGACCCCGGCGTTGGCCCAAAGACTGCGCACCGGGAAGGGTTCGCCGATGACCACTTCCCGGGGCCAGTTCATCTCGCGCAACTGAAGGCGGTAGCCCATCCGCCGGTTGATCCGCTCGATGAGCGCACGGTTCTCCGCCAACTCTTCGCGGGGCCACCAGTGGATGGACAGGTAGCTGGCATGGTATTCCTCCACCGCTTTAAGCAGCCGGCTGCCATCGCCCCAGGCTCCGCGGGCTTTGGAGCCGCCGTAGTGCTCGTGCTCGAGGATCACCGGCCAGCGCGGCCAGAACTCCTGCGCCATCTCGGCGTGATACCACGCCCGCGGCGGCGGCTGCACCATGATACTGTCGTCGCGGAGCGTCACCCCTTTGGAAAGGGCGTAGTCGGTCTCAGGGAAATGCCGGCCGGGCTTGTCGTGCCCGGCCACGTCGTCGCTGATGCACAGGAGCGTCTTCTTGAAGTGCTTCACGTGCAGGTCAATGTGTTTCTTCACCTGCTCCAGGGCCTCGGGCTCCGGCACCTGGCTGCTCATGAAGGTGTGGCCTTCGCCCCAAAGCCCGTAAGAGCCGATATCCACGAAAGCGACGTTTGGGTTGCCGTCATAGCGCGCGGCCATTGCGGCCAGGAACCGGTCGAGCTTCTGCAGGAAGATCGGGTCGCCGAAGTCCGGGTCCCAGGTCCAGCCTTTCTCGCTGCGGCCCTTGCCAAACTCGTAGTTGTAGCCTTTGGCGCCCGCCTTGCGCACCCACTCGGGCGTTGCCAGGGCAATCCAGTTCTCCGAACAGGTCACCCGCAGGGCTACGCGCTTGCCCTTGGCGACCCAACGTTGCGCCGGGGTGTCGAACAGCGCCCAGTTGAACTTGCCCTCCTCGGGCTCCAGGAATGCCCACGGCACCCGCAGGTAAACCGTAGAGAGACCGGGGAAATCCTCCAGCGTATCGGACGGTTCCAGCTTCGACCCGTAGTTCTCGGGAATGTTGGAGTAGAAATGCATGGTCCACCCCATGTCGGGATTGACGAGCGCCTGGCCGTTGTCTTCCGGGCGCACGGTGACGACGGGCATAGCTATCGGCCGCTCCGCTGCACCGCCGACAGCGGTGTTGGCGAAGTCACACAGGCTGGCAACGCAAAGGAGTGTTCCTGTAATTGGTTTGAGGTAGTTCATCGAGATGTGGTCTTCATCCGAGCGGGCCGAGGTGGATGCATGCGAGAGCAACGTTGGCTAGGGTTTAGGAATGGGCAGCGCGAAACGCCAGATAGGCTGATCCACCTTGCAGCCGAGGCTTTGCTGCAAGCCCTTAATCGCCTCGGGCCAGGAACTCTGGTCCACCGTCACCTGCGGTGCAAAGGGATTCGCCGCGAAGGTGATCACCCGGCCTTTGCCCAGCTTATGCTCGACGATAGCCGGGGAGCCGTCAGGATAGGTCCCGAGGACTTCGGCTTGTGTCCCGGCCACAGCGATTTCGCGGGCGTGGCCGGGGGAGATCTGATCATCAAGCTTCACATCGAACAACCGGAGGCTGGTTCCCGCCGACAGGCCCCATTGCGCTGATTTGAGCGTAATCCGGTCCGACGCCTCCGCTCCACTTCCCGCCTTCCCGCCTTCGCTGTTAACACCCTTGCACTTTGGCCCGATGGTCCTGATGCCCAGGATGCGTTCGCGCGCCGCGCTGGTGTCATTGCCTGCAAGGTCAAAGCCAAAGGCTTCCGCATCGCCGCAGACCAGCACCCCTCCCGCTCGGACGTAGTCTTCAACGCTCTTAGTCGCTGCTGGCGTCATGTATTTGGCCAGAGGCAGATACACCACTTTATAGCCGGACAGGCTGGCCTCGCCGCGCTCGAGCTGGGTGTCGGAGACGAACCTGAACCAGGAACCAGCCAGTTCGCCGACCAGCGCGTGCGCCGCATAGACCTGGTCACCGGTGGTTGAGCCTCCGTGGCTCATGTGGGTGTAGAGCGTGTAGAGCACCGCCGTATCGGCAGTCGCGGGCAGCGCGACGCGGTTCATGCGGGTGATTACGCCCGAGAGGTAGAGCATCATCTTCCAGCGGGCAGAGTCGGTCCAGCGCGGGCTGTCCATGGTGTAATAGGTGATGGCTGAAGCCCCGCAGCGGAGCGCCTGGCTGAGCCATTCCCGCAAGTCGTCGGGCGTCATTTCGTAGCCGGCGTAATGGAACGCCTGGGCCACGACGCGCACGGGCTTGCCGGTGAGATCGCTCATGAACTTGGCGCCGAAGCCGTGATTGAACACGCCGCGCCCGCGCTCGCGTTCGGCGGAGCTGGCATAAGGGTCGCATTCCATGAGGTCGCTGCACGCGGCCAGCCGGGAGTAGTCAAAGGGGGGAAAGCCGCTCATGAACCAGTAATTGGCGGGGCTGTAGCGAGCGCCGGGATCCGCCTCGTGAAGCACCTGGCTGAGCCGGGCGCGCGAGGCGATGAACTTGTCGTTCATCCAGCGGTTGTAGGCGATCCAGCGGAGCGGCCTGTTGGTGTCCTCCAGGAAGCTCTTCTCTTTGGGCAGCGGCGCGGCGAAGCGGCCGTAGCCATATTGCTCGACCACCTCTCTTGCCATGGCGCGACCGTAAGCGCCCCAGTGGTCCGGCGTGCCTTCAGGAATATGTACCGAAGGCTCGTCCCTGCCGTAGTAGTAGCCGACGAACGGTTCCCCGCGGAGCTGCGCGCCGAGCTTGCGCAGGATCGTGCTCTGGGCCTCGATATAAGCCGGATCAACAACGGACACGGAGGGTTTGCGGCCCAGCTCTTTGTTGGTGGGGTTGAGAAGTTCCGCGCCCTTCTTGAGCGCCGCCGCGACAGACCCGCTGCCTTCACTGAAGACATCATAGCGCACACCGCACTTGCGGAACTGTTCGCGGTGGAACTCGGCTGTGCGCCAGGGTTCTGTGGCGTCCAAGCGACCGGGCAGATCCATGTAGCCCATTCCCGCTTCACCCGACTCCTTGAAGATGGCCAGCACCGCCTTCTGCCGGGCGGCTTCGTCTTCGAGTTCGGGTGACTTGTATCCCTTCTTGTCCTTGGGGTTGAGGTCGTGCGCCCAGGAGGTCACGGTGTAATGCCCCGGCTCTTTGGTCAGGAGTTCCTTGTAGAGGGCATTAGTGGTGCGACGCTGCAACCCTTCCCAGGGAACCTCGGGCTCCGCCAACCCCGCGGGGCGTGGGACTGCCCGCAGCGACACATCATCAATCCAAAGCGTGGAGGCATCCCCGGCACTGAAAGCGAACTGGCAAGAGGCGGTGACACGCGTGGGCAGAAAGACTTGGCGGAACTCGGCCCAGGTTGGCGCAGGGTTGGCTGCAGGCGGGGCGAGCTTGAAGATCTGAAATCCGGCGCTTCGCAACGCGCCGCCGGGTTTCGAGAAGCTAAGGGAGACTTGGGCCGCGGGGTTCGCTCCAGCCAGGCGGTAGAAGAAATGCAGTTCATACGCCTGCTCCGGGTTGAGGGGACTGACAAAGTAGAGAGCGTTGTGCCCGTGTTGGACTCGCGCCGAGTTGGTGCCCGAGTTCGCGACGCCGCCATCCAGGGCAACCAGGCTCGCGTTCTGGCCCCACCGCGTCCAGCCCTCGAAGCCCTGCTCGAAGCCGCCGTTCCGCACCAATTGCTCCGCGGCCCGTAAGAAACCCGGCAGGCATACAACGGCAAGCAGCACCAGCCCGAGCCGCAATGGCAGCGCCATCCGATCAGGCATCCGAGGCTTCAGGTTGGCATCCGCCCGCTGGCAACCGGGCGCACGTGGCAAATGCATCACGCGCTAAGGATGTCTTGGGCGGCGGTCGAAGGGAAGTCAAAGTCCGATCCCCGACGGTTCGGGTGGCATCAGGCTCTCGGAGGGCTTGGCGGCACGGCGCGGGCATGGGGTGCGCCCGGTGTTGGCACGGTATCGCCCGATAGGCTTGGTATATGGTCTGTATATGCTTGGTATCTGGTGGGTATATGGTTTGTTGAGGAATCTGGAGGTCGTTAAGGCACTCGTACGGATATTTCACACCGAGCACGAAATGCGGACAGACCGGCGGGCCGGCTATAGTAGGGCAGGCGTCTCGCCTGCCCCGGCCGGGAAGGGCAGGCGAGACGCCTGCCCTACTATCTGGCACTCCCCCAGGAGAATGTGAACTATCCGGGTCAGTACCGCGAAATCCACCTGGGTCAGGGCTGCTTAAAACTGGTCCTGGCCTTCAACCACTCGAAGTCCGTAGCGGGCGTCGCGGGGATGCTATCGGGCAGGCGCTGCTTGAGGACAGGGTGGACGGTGCTTGGCACCTGCCAGCGATGCGATTCCTGGTGGCCATCTACAAAGGTCAGATTGACGCCGCCATTGTGATAGGACCCCGGCAAGTTCCCCCAGGCGTAGTTATCGAGGCGGTTGACGAAGAAGCCGTCGTTGATCGTGTCGGCCTGCTCATCGAGGAACACGAACGTGCCCGAGGGATTCCGCACCTCGGCCGACTTGTAGAATTGCACATAGAGCGGGTTGAAGCGGTTGGTGTTTTCGCCGGGATCACCAACCATGGCATTCATGGATACGCTGCGGATGCGCGGGCCGTTGGGGGCCGGCTCGCGATCGGACGGGCACTTGTAGATCTTCGTGGATCGGTTGGCAAAGGGGCCGAGCTTGGAGTCGGTCAGAAACACCAGGTTGGTGTTGTCGTCGCTGCTCATCCAGTCCTCGACGTTGTTGGCCCAGGTTTGGCGGCGCGCCAGGGTTTCGGGCACGCCGTGGTTGTTTACGAGCAGGTCGCCGTTGTCCTCGGCGTATAGAATCCAGGCCAGCGACAGTTGTTGGAGGTTGTGAGCGCAGGTTACCGCTTCGGCTTTGGCTTTGGACTTGCCCAACGCCGGGAGCAGCAAGGCCGCCAGCAGGGCAATGATGGCGATCACCACGAGTAACTCGATCAAGGTGAACGCGCTCTCAGAAGTCCGAAATCCGAAACCCCAAAGCCGAAGGAAATCCGAAGGGGCGAAATCCGAATTACTAACGGCTGGAGGACTATCTGCAACTTTCACGGGGCGGGCGGGAGCGAGGGTTGGGAGGGGTCGGGGGCGTGATCGGCGCAAGGGAAGTCAGGCCATCAAAGCCATTTGCTTGGGCGTGAGGAGCCATTCCAGGATGGCACAGCGGCCAGGCTTGAGCGATTCGATGACCAGCTTGCACAGGCCGCCCTTCTTCATGACCACCCACAAGCCCGTGTCGCCGGAGACCAGGTGGGAAATCAGCGTGCTCAGATGAGGCTCGTGGCCGGCGAGCAGGATGTTCTCCGGCAGCGGCCGGCGGTGCTTGAGCAGCTCAATCAGCTTCCGCGGGGCGGCTCCGGGAATGAGGCAGTCCGTAAACTCGATTCGTTTGCGAGCGCCGAAGATGTCGGCGACGATCTCGGCGGTCTGCCGGGCGCGGAGGTAGGGGCTGGAAAGGATGAGGTCAAAGGACAGTTCAAGCGCGGCCATGGCTTTGGTGATCTGCGCCAGTTTCTCCTCGCCTTTGGCGGTGAGCGGTCGGTCGGCGTCGGTCAAGATGCCAGGCGTGCCAGGGTCCACGGCGATGCCGTGGCGCAGGAGATAAAGATTCATAAGATTCAGGTGCCGGGTTTGCGCGAGGCGAACGGCGAGGGCGCCAGCTTGACTTTCGGGTAACGGGTCCTGACGGCAACGCGCTTGCGCGGCGCGTCGTCCGCCCCGGCGGCCAGGGCGATGAACTCGAACTGGCTGCGGCGGGCCTTCCCGTCGGGCGGCGCCGATCGCCGATACGAGCCGTCGGGCTGGAGGAATCGTGCCTTGACGTTGTCCGCCAGCGAAATGGCGAGCACCTCGTTGATCACCCGCTCGCGCAGGTTGCCGTCTTCGATGGGGAAGGCCAGCTCGATGCGCCGGATGAAATTGCGCGGCATCCAGTCGGCACTGCTCACAAAGACCTCGGGCTGGCAGGCGTTTTCGAAGTAATAGACCCGGCTGTGCTCCAGGAACCGGTCCACAATGCTGCGGACGGTGATGTTCTCGCTGAGGCCCTTGAGGCCGGGCCGCAGGCAACAGATGCCCCGCACGATCAACTCAATCCGCACTCCCGCCGCCGAGGCGCGATAGAGGGCCTCGATACCTCGCTGGTCCACCAGTGAATTGAGCTTGAGGATGATGCGGGCAGGCAGGCCGCGGCGGGCGTTCTCGGTCTCGCGCTCGACGAGCTGGAGCAACCGGTCCGACAGCTCGAACGGCGCGGCCACCAGCCTGCGCAAGCCCTGGAACTGGCAGATTCCCGTCAGCAGGTTGAAGAAATTGGTGACATCCTCGCCAAACTCGGGGCGGCAGGTGAAGAGTCCGAGGTCGGTGTAAATGCGGGCGGTGGTGGGGTTGTAATTGCCGGTGGCCAGGTGCACATAGCGGCGGATGGTGTAGCCCTCGCGGCGCACGACCAGGCAGCTCTTGGCGTGGATCTTGTAGCCCACCAGGCCGTACACCACGTGCACGCCGGCTTCCTCGAGCTGGCGGGCCCATTCGATGTTGTTGGCCTCGTCAAACCGCGCGCGCAGCTCCACAACCGCGGTGACCTGTTTGCCCTTGAGCACGGCGTTCTCCAGCGCGCCGATGACCCGCCGATCGCCCCCGGTGCGGTACAGCGTCTGCTTGATGGCCAGGACCTCCGGGTCGGCGGCCGCCTGTTCCAGGAAGTCCACCACGCTGTCAAAGGTATCGTACGGATGGTGCAGGAGAATGTCCCGCTCGCGAATGGCCGCGAAGAGGTCGGGCCGGTCGCGCAACGGGAGCGCCACGGGGGCCACAAACGGCGGATCGCGTAGCTCGGGAGAATGGTCGCCCTCGGTCAGCGTCATCAGTCGCCTCGGGCTTACCGGCCCGTTGATCAAATAGAGGTCGTCCTCGGTGAGACGCAGCGTCTTGAGCAGCGGCCCGCGCACAGCCGGCGGGCAGCCGTGATCAATCTCCAGCCGCACGGCGTCGCCTTTGCGCCGCCGATGCAGCGAGCTCTCCACCGCCTTGAGCAGGTTGACGGTCTCCTCCTCGTCAATGTAAAGCTCGCTGTTGCGCGTCACGCGGAACGGCCAGTAACCGAGCAGCTTCGTGCCCGGGAACAGGTCGGCGAGGTAATGGCCGATGAGCCGATCCAGGTACACGTAATCCTGGCGTCCGTCGGTGCGCGGGAGCTTGACCATGCGCGGCAGGATGCGCGGGATCTGCACCACGGCAGTGTGCTTGTGCACCTCGCGGTCCTTCGGCATCTCGAGCCGGACGATCAGGTTGAGCGACTTGTTGAGCAACTGCGGGAACGGATGGGCCGGATCAATGGCCAGGGGCGTCAGCACCGGCCGGACTTGCGTGTGGTAGTATTCCCCGACCCACGCCAGGTCGGCTAATTCCAGTTGCGAGAGGTCCAGCAGGCGGATGCCATTGGCCGCCAGCGCCGGCAGCAGCGACTCGCGCCAGCAGGCATACTGCTCCTCGACCATGCGCCGCACCCGCTTGACGACGGCCCGGAAGGTCTCGCTGGCCGTCAGGCCATCCATCGAGCGCTCGACCACATCGCTCTCGATCTGCTGCTTGATGCCCGCGACGCGGACCTCGAAGAACTCATCGAGATTGGAGCTGACGATGCAGAAGAACTTGACTCGTTCGAGCAACGGATTCTTCGCGTCCAGGGCCTCCTCCAGGACACGATGGTTGAATTCCAGCCAGCTCAGTTCGCGATTGAGGAAGTGAGCCGGGCCGAAAGACGTTGGTTTTGCTTTGGATTCCACGGGCGGCAGGAGGGTAGTGACCAAAGAGTGTTTTGGAAAGGCGCAAAACCGAGGAGAGGCCGGCGAGGGAGGGTGCCTCATCACAATAGATGGGATTGTGCGAGGCGCAGACGGTCGAGACGGAGGCGCTCGGCGGTTTGGTCGCCACGGCGGAGTTCAACGACGTCGGCGCAGAGTTCGCGCAAGCGACGCCACTGCTCGGGTCCCTCATCGGCGGTGAGGGTGCGGGTGAGCAGGGCGTAGCGGGCGGCGAGCCAGAGGGCGAGCAGATCGGTAAACCGGGGGCGGTCCGCCGGGCACGATGAAGATTGAGGTACGGGACGGGGCGAACTGTTTTCCCCGGCTTGGGGCTCCGTGGCAGGGGAAGGAGGCGAATGAGGAATGGGCATTGAGGATTGGCTCTGCTCCAGGCACGGCTGCTCTGGAGGAGAAGCTGCGCCTCGGTGGAGGCAAGCCTGCAATTCGCCCGCGTCTTCGGCGAGGCGGCGGACCAATTCCAAGGCTTCCTGCTGAAGGAGCCAGTCGCGATAGCCGCCCTGCTTCCATTCGGATAAGTTCTGGGGGCGAATAGGCTTGGCACCAAAGCCGGCGGCCAGGATGGCTTGGACCTCGGGCAGGCTATTGAGCCAGAGGGCGAGGTGTTTGGCTGGCTCGCCTTCGTAGAGGCGGCCGTTCAACTGGTCACGGATGTGATGGGGGAGACGGGCGATTTTGCCGGTGCGAGTCGTGTTCATAAGAGAAAAGCAGAAAGCAGAAAGCAGAAATTGAAGAGGGAGGATGGAGTGGACTCATGCGGGGTTCAAAGGCCGGATTGGGTCGGATTGGGTCGGATTTTGGGATTCGGCCGGGAAGGGTTCGTCGAGCGGGCCGCGGACCTGTTGCGCGAAGGCGGCGAAGGCTTCACGGGCCTGGGGATGACGCTTGAGGTGGCCCTGGAAGATCTCGAGAGCCCTGGTCATGTCGGATTTCCAGCGTTCATGGGAGTTTTTCCTGGCGAGCGCTAGGCGCTTGTATTCGAGGCCGACGCGGTGGCGTTCCAGGCGAAGCCAGGCGGCGTTCTGGTCGCCCTTGCGCAGGGCGGCGACGTCGGAGGCGAGGGCAGCCAAGGTCGTGAGATCGAGTGGGGCGCCGGCAGCATTCTGGACGGCGGCGTCAATGGCGATGGCGTATTGAGCGGCGAGGAACTTAGCGAGTGTCTCGGTGATGGGCTGGCGCAGGAGAGCATCGGTTCCTTTGACCTCGACGGAGATTTGAGCGAGCGCAGCCCAGGAATCCCGCAAGTTGGCGCCGGGCGGGCGGGCGTTGGGCGGTTTTGAGGTTGGTTTGCGGCGGCGTGGGGATGTGTGGTGGGGCATGGGGTTATCAGGTTGGCGGGTTATCGAGTTGGCCGGGCAAGAGCTGTCGGCGGAAGCGGGGGTTGCCGACTGGGAAGTCGGCGATACAGCAGGCTGGGAAGCCTGCGCTACGGGGTGCGGGAGCATGGGGTTCAGAGGAGGTAGAGCTCGGTCGGGGTGGAGGTTTGATCATCGGCTTTTTGAGCAGATGAGGACGAGGGGAGGACGGTGCCGACGATGGTGCCGGTGCAAAAGGCGGCACGCCAAGCGAGGAGCTCGGTGTTCTTGGTCTGCAACGGGGCCAGGTGTTCGGGTTGGATGAAGTCGAAGTCATCATCCTGGGCCTGGATCGCGGCGTCGGTGGCCTGGGAGAGGATTTGTTGGGGGTCGGAGGTTGCGGCAGCGAGGCTGAGGTCGCGGTGGAACCGGGCGAGGTTAAGTTGGCGCCGGGCGACCAGGATCAGGGAGTAGGTACGGAGAGTGATAAACTTGAGGGTGGAAGTGGCCGCAAGGGGAGTGCGGACCCGAATGAAGAGGTTGCGTCCCTCGGTGGTCGCGATGATGTGGCCGGAGACAAGCTCCTCGGCGACGTGAGTGAGGTAGAGGTACGGAGCCAACGCCCACCGGGGGGCCCGCTCGAGGTCGTGCTCGGCTTCGAGGGAGGCGAATTTGAGGTTGTGAGTTTTGCAGAAGCGTTCAAGGGCCTGGGCGAAGATCTGCAGCTCTTGTTGGATAGTCATAGCGTGGTTGAAGTATGGCAGCGCTGTGTTTTTGGACAGCAAAGGCAGCCTGAGACGCTCCTTAGCAGAGCGCGGTGGCGCAACATGCAGATGAAATTCGTCTTCATCACGAGGGCACACTACCACAGCGGGTTGGCGGGCTGCCGTGCTACTCAAGTTGTTGATAGACAACGACATGACGCATTGTGTGATTTATGGTATTCTTCCGCGGCCCCCTCGCGTGGGGTTCGCGGAGGCTCCGCGGGGGGAATTGCGGAAAGAGGGCCCCTGCGAGCGTGTCAACAGTTATTTTTGCGAAAGTGGCGGAAATCTTTCAGGCTGGACTTAAGCACGAGGAGCTTCCGGGCGGGGGGAGTCCTGGGGCTGGTCTGCAATTTTCCGTCGTGGATGAGAGTGCGGACGAGGGCGGGTGTGGCCTCAGCCATGCCGCAGGCGCGGAGATGGGCCGCGCTTTCGGAGGTGGAAATGAGATCGGTTTTGGGGAGGGGCGGGAGGCGAGGCTGGCTGCGGACGGTGAGCGGGAAAGCGTCGGACCAGGCGCGGCGGGTGATTTCCCAGCGGCACGGGGTGCGGCGGCGACCGCGCACTGCGTGCATAGTGATGGCCTTGACAACCAGCGAGGGGTGACAGCCGACAAGCTGGGCCAGTTCTCTGGGGGCGAGGGCGGTTCGGCTGGTTGGCCAGATGATTTGCGTGGTCGCGAGCTTCTGGAACTCGTATGGCGGGGTTCGATGGCGGCCAAAGAACCGGCGGACATAATTGGCCGAGGCGAAGGGCGCGGCGTGCCTCTGGAGCCAGAGGACAAAACGGCGGAGTTCTTCAAGGGCGAAAGGGCCTCCCGGGCGGGTTGGCGTGAGGTAGCCGCAGCGGACCCAGTCGCGGAGGGGCTGGGTGGAAAGGCCGAGGAGGCAGGCGGCAGCACGCAGGCTGACAGGGCGCTGGGCGCTGGCGGCGACTCGCGGGAGGATCTCGGCGGCGCGGCATTTGACTTCCCAGGCCGCCGGGCCGCGTTTCCAGGGGAGACGAGACTTGGCCATGGCGTCCCGGTTAACCAAGCGCCGATGCCGCGAACACCAGCAAAATGAGTTGAAGCCAGTGCTTCATTTGACTAGCAGAAGGGCTGACATAGCTGGGACAGTCGCAGACATGACCGAAAGCGAACCGGGTGTTCAGAGTGAAAGAGCCTCCGAGAACATCCTTGGTTGACCGCGAGAGCGCCACGAGGTGGGCAAGGCGTTTGGCTGTTGAGTCTGATGTAGGCGAGCTTTGCTTCGTTCTGAGAAGCGTCCGTAGCCGAGAAGCCGGCCCAGCGTTGATAACATCTTTGGCACACTCGGTGCCGTGGTGGGCGTGTGAGGTTCAAATGCGTGGAGGCCAGTGACAGCCAGTGGTGCGTCAACCGTACGGAAACGCGCAGCCTTTTCAGTCAACGACCATCAAGCGTTGCGTTTCCGTCGGCGAGAAAGGTAGAGCAGCGTTCCGCCAACGGCGAACAGGGCAAGGGTGGATGGCTCGGGCACTTGGCCTGCGAAGATTGCAGCGTTCGGACTTAGGCTGAGCGCCGCTTCATAGAAGATGCCTTCGGGGACGATGCTCAATGGACATCCACCACGAATCCACCCGTAGAGCCAGTCGCCGTTCTTTTGTATCCTGACGCCCAAATATCCGAATTGGCCGCCCCAAAAGCCAAGTTGCCCTGCCGTGTTGGAGTAAAGCAACGTCGCGCCGATAGGTTGTCCGAAGACGTTGATCGTTTGCAACCACTCATAAGGAACTGGAGTGAGCGAACTGATTGACTGGCCTGCTGATAATCGAGCGGCATAACCGCCTAAATCCGGCGGAGGGCTGCGAAGGGCAAACACCTCGGCAATTCCAGTCGCGTAAATGGCGAAGTGACTGCCGTCGCTGTTGATTTGAAAATCCGCGGTGCCATCCAAATCCATGTCAATGTTTAGGGGAGTTCCCGCCCCAAGGTAACCAGGACGAACCCAGACTCCTGAATCATCCCACGGGACATTGGTGCGTGGGTTTGGATTGATCCACTGTTGGTAAACGAATGTGCCTTGGGCAAGTGTGCCGGCTGGCCTGGCAAGGAGCCAGGCCAGCCACAAACAAACAAGGGCGATTCTCTTACGCGAGTTCATCTCACGCGAACGATGCGGAAGTAACGCTGGCTGTCGGCGGTTGGGGAAACGGTGAATGTAGTCTGCGCTTTCGTCGCAGCGATTTCCCCGCTCACGGTAGCCCAGGTGCCGGAAGCGACGTCGCTCCGGGCTTCCACTCGATAGAACCTCCCGACGACGGAATCCCATTTTACGACTGGGGAGCCAGCCAGCAGCACCATATCCGTAATCCGCAGGGGGGGCTCCGCCTGCGGAACGATGCCGCTCAACACAAGCGAAACGCGCTGGTTTGTCGTGTTGCCCGAGCCGTCAGTCAGCGTGCCCTTGTGAGTAATCCGCACGGTGTAAACTCCGTTCGTGACGGGATTATTGATTACCACCTGCTCAACGTTGTCCCTTATATTATCACCGGTCGTTGCAGCGCTGGCCGGCGAGGATGGATCAAGGACCCAGGGGAGGTTTGTCGCGCCGCTGCGAATCACGTGGACGTCCAAGTCATTGACGAGCATGATATTCGTCGGGTCTACGGATGCGTACACCAGCGGCGTTCCTGGCGGGTCGGTCCAGACCGCCATCACTTTGAGCTGGTTCGTTCCAGTAGCCGTAACCGTGAACTCCACACTATTCGTGTTTTGAAGCACAGTTTCCTTGATGTGGCTGACGCCACCTGCCACGAAGTTGCTGCGCACCAGCAGGGCGGCGCGTGCGGTGTTCATCAGACCCCAACCGGATTTGTAGTCAGGACCTGCCGCTGTTCCAGCTTCGTCAGCCGTGTTGAGCAGAACCCCTTTCCAAGTGGACGAGAGCCAGGGTTGATTCGTCCCGTGAAGTTGATCGTGTAACTGCAAAAGCAGCGCAACGGACGCGGCAACGGATGGCGACGCCATGCTCGTTCCGCTCGACGAGGAATATGCCGTGTCACTGCTATTCGTAGTGGAATAAAGCAGGACTCCGTTGGCCGCGATGTCTGGTTTGATGCGCCCGTCATCGGTCGGCCCCCAACTGCTGAATGAAGCCACGGAGACGCTGTTGCTGCCGGAATAGCCGCCGACAATGTCATTCAGCGCTCCAACGACGAGCCCGTTTTTTGCGGTTTCTTGCGCGGAAACCGTGTCATACCCGGTTGTCCCGCCATCTCCCGGATGCGTGTGGAGTGGCGAATAAACGCCCCATACTTGGTTGTAACGGCACCAGTGCCATACGGGCTGCCCGGCTGGGCCCGGCTCTCCGCGATCATTCCCCGCCGACCAAACAGTAAGGTAATGCGGGGCCAAATAAGCGGTGATGTCTACGTCCTGAGAATTCGTCTTGTAGAAACCGAACTGCCAGTCCTCAGCAGTTCCCAAGAGCAACTCCCCCCACCAAATCGGATAACCGGTATTGATCTCGTAATCGCCCCAGCCAGCATACTGTCCGTATGAGTGATTTGAAACACGAAGTGCGTTGGTGGCGGCTGCGCCGCGCATTTCCGCAGTATCCTCAATGTAATCGTACGTATTCACTCTAGCTTCATAGGCCATGCCGCGCGAAGCAGCAACGACTCCTTTCGCCCCCAAGGTGCCCGTGACATGTGTTGAATGCCATTGCTGGCCGTTCGGACTGACGCCGTCCATGTCGAACACCCGACTTCCTCCGTTGGTGAACTCCTGGTGAGTCAACCTTACGTCTCCGCCATCCCACAAGCCGATTACCTGGTTCGTGCCAGTGAGCCCGAGTCCGGTGCTGCCACCCGGACGAACCTCGTCGGTAGAGATTGTATCGGCTGCGACTGCATTGTGCATGTTGATGTACGTCGCTCCGCCGATGTCCCAGCCGTATAGAAATCCGGCAGCGCCGCTCTCGTTCGTCACCGTCGGCGAGAATCCCTGGGACTGGACGCTCGCGAGCGCGTTGCTATAGTTGGCTGCATACGCCTCGGCAGCCGCCGCCGCAGAATCCAACAACCGCGCGCTTTGCTCGGCCAACGATTCCGATAAGTCAACAAGTGACCCCTGTGCGCTACGAAGATCAATGGCAAGAAAAGGGGCGAAGTCGGCCTGAAACCTTGCCACTTCGGCTGCTTCTTGCGCGGCTTGCTGGGCGGCTCGGGCGGCCTCAGCAAGCACTGGGTCGGCGGCAATTGCTGCTGCTCGTGCAGCGGCTTCCTGTCTCAGGATTCTGGCCGCAGCTTGCTCTGGCGTGTCCGGGATGGAGGTGTCGTCAACGATGTAAACTCCTTTCGCGACTTCCACTGCGGTCAGCTCGGGGTGGGGATTGAAGGGCAGAGGGGGAAGGTACGGGTCCTTGGCCGAGTGGAATGAGCCGTGAAGGGGCACTGTCTGGTCCGCTGCCGGGACGCTCGCGGCCAGACTGAGAGCAAGGGCGGCGATGATTGGCCATGCGGCCAGCGAGAGTTTCGCTTGTGTAGATGAGTTCATAGGTTCCATGCGTTAAGGTCATGATAAACTACTATTCCGATGGCCCTGCGTCAGCGGCGCTAATATAGCTGGCCCGGCGGGCAGGGGCAAGTGAGAAATGAAGGATGTCTCTTGGGTCGAGGTTCGCGAGCGGAGCAAATCCCCGACCGGGCGGTCGGGGATGTCTGGCTTATGCAGCCACCTGTTCGGCGGTGCGGGGCGGGCCGTCGTACTGGTGCGGGTTGGTCTCGGCCTCGGGGGTGGAGGGGCGGTTATGCAGGCGCAGCGGTGATGCAACCCCGTTGGGGTTGGGAAACTACTTTGCGACAGGGGACCCAGGGTAGCTCGTGGCTCGCAACCCTGGGCTGAGAGATGGAATCCCGTTGGGATTCTGGAAGGGGGCAAATCATCTGGTCGTGGTGGTCAGAAACCGCGCAGACAGAGGCAAGCCTCGACCCTGGTTGTTTCCCCTTCGCCCCGAACGGCCACCGGCTACCATCTGGCAAGGCTCCGGGTTGAGGGGAATGGGGCGGGCTACTGTTGGCGCAAGGCATCATCAATCCAGCGCTCGATCTCGCGTTTGGATCTCTCGCCGGTGAGCTGGGCAATACTCTCGCCGGCGCGGAACAGGATGAAAGTCGGTACGGCGTTGATGCGGAACGAGGCGGCGAGCTGGAGCTCGGTGCCGGCATCAACCTTGACGACCTTGAAAGCGCCGCCGTTCGCGGACTCAATTTCCTCAATCACAGGGGCGAGCCTGCGACAGGGCATGCAATGGTCGGTGTAAAAATCAACCAAGACCGGCGTGGGGGACGCAAGGACCTCGTTGGTAAACTCGTTGGAGGTAATTTGCTTCATGCGGGTCTGTCAGGTGTTTGGCTTGGTTATTTCGCGACAGGGGACTCAGGGTAGCTCGTGCCTCGCAACCCCGGGCTGAGAGATAGAATCCCTTCGGGATTCTGGAGGGAGGGAATTCACTTGCTCGTGGCGGTCAGAAGTCGCGCAGATAGACGCGGGCCTCGACCTTGAGCCAGTCGCCGATCCACTGTTTGGCCTCGAGTTTGCCGAAGAGGAGCTTGCCGGCGTCCAGCAACCGGGCGAGGGCCTCGTTTTTGGCGCGAGGCACGTAGCCGAGGTGGTGGCCGGCTTCGTCGAAAATCATAATCGCGAGGGCGTCGTGCGGATTGGCCGGCTCTCGTTTCAATACCAGAAAGGCGCCGGGCATGAGGCTGGGTTCCACCGCCTTGAGGTCGCGGTGGCTGGTGCCGGCGATGTGACACTCGATGAGCATGATTTCGCGCGCGAACGGCTGGAGGGCGCCGTCCTTGCCGAAGGCGTTGTGCATCAGCGCCAGCAGCGCCGGATCAATTGGCACCAAATCGTGGGACATGGCCGTCGCTCATGCGCAAGGCCTTGAGCTGTGTCTGCAGGACAGCGACCTTGCTTTCGTAGGTTTGTTTCTTTGCTTCAAACTCCCTGCGCCGTTCCGCCACCCATTCTGCGTCCTCCAACTGCTTTTGGAGGGAGAAGGGCGGGTGACGGCGAATACTCCCGATCCGCTCCAGCATCTTGGCGATGTGCTTACGAAGCTTCTCCTGTTCGAGGCGCAGCTTGTCCAGCGATTGCAGCTCTGGGCCTGTGTCCTCGGGCTTCTTGACGACCAACGCCAGAGCCCGTAACTCCTCGAGGTCAGCCAGGGCATAGGCATCCTGCACGCGCTGCCACATGTTCTTCTGCTCCGCGGTCAGGTCTGGGTGGAGGTCCGGGTGAAGCGCTTTGACCAGCGCGCGGTATAGTTTCTTGAGCTTGCGGTCCTCGGCGGGTGACATTAAGGAATCCAGCCGCGCCTCCGCGCTCTTGATACGTTCGGCTGCTTCCGCGATGCGCTGTCGCCATCGCACGAGCTCGCGTTGGAGCTGCGCTTCAATCGCTGGCCGGTCTGGCTGCTCGTTCCGATTGAGCGCGGCCTGCATCAGCTCAAGGGTCCGCTTCAGGTAGGCGAACTGGTACATCGTTTGCAGAAGATCCAGCTCTGAGGCTCCAATCTTGGAGTGGTAGAGCGCCATGAGGTTAGGCCTCACGATGTGCCAGAGATCATGCGCCTCTGCCAACAATCGAGCCAATTCGTCGCGCAGGAGCTCGTTTTCCGCAGACAACTGGTGCGCTTCGGAATGAAGGTTGAGGCCGCGTTTGCTCATGCCAAGCGCGTCAGCATGTCCAACCTTGAAGGGTGTATTGCTGCGGAGCGCGCCCCAGTGACGTCGGAAAGTGG
>CAZVFC010000064.1:0-50705 GCA_964625855.1 uncultured Verrucomicrobiota bacterium
TTCGCAGGTGACCCGCGCCGACAGCCGCCGAAACGGTTTTCATGACTCCGCCATAACCACCGGCTCCGAATCGGTGAATTCCTTTGACGTCACGGGGCACTACGCGGACCTGCTCATTGACGCTCTGATCATCGGCGACCAACCCAATCGCACGGGCACGTGGAACAACTTCTTTGGCTTTGACCAGGGCATCCTCGATGCCGCCACGGTCTCACTGTCCGCCGCCTGCCGCACTGGCACCACCGGCAGCTCCCTCATGCGACTGGGCGGCGGGACCGTTACCTTCGGCTCCCTGGCCCTCGCTTCCAGCAGCGCCGCCGCCACCCTGGAGGTTTCCGGCGGCGCCCAGGTGTCCGTGAACAGCGATATTACCAAGACCGGTTCGGGCGTTGGGACCATTCAGGCTGCCAATGCCACCCTCGTCGTCAAAGGCCGGATCGGTACTCAAGCCAATCCCTTGGACGTCTTGTCACTTGATGCCACTGCGCTGAGCGTCGGACGTACCTTCGGTTGGGGTAACCCCACCACGGCTCTTGTCAATGCCACCAACCTCAGCATTTCCGGCGCCTGCACCATTACCCTTACCGGCACGAACTACGTCGTGGGCCAGTTCCCGCTGATCAGTTATGCTGGAACCCTGGGCGGTGGCGGCTTTGCTGCCATCAGCACTTTTACTCCTCCACCGGGAGTAACCGCCACACTGGTGGACAACGCGTCCAATCATTCCATTGACGTAGATATCACCGCCGCACCCCCAACCGGGCCGAAGGCGACCCTCAGCTTCACTCCGGGGCCTGGTTCACTCGATCTCAGTTGGCTCGATCCTGGCATGATCCTGCAAACCAATGCCATCAGCGTGGCCAGCCCGGCCGATTGGTTCACCTACCCGGGTTCGACCTCCGTGACCAACGTCATCCTAACCGTTGACCCGGCCAGTGCGAACGTGTTCTTCCGGCTGCTTTACCCGTAAGATGGCCGAAGCGTTGTTGCATGGCGGCTGCAAGGGTTTCTACTCGCGGCTGCCCTGTGGTTGATCGCACACCGGGCGTGTGAAACGTAAGTTGCATCTGCTGCTGCTGCCGCTCCTCCTGGCGGCCGCGGCTGCTCGCGCGGATACCTACACCCTTGTCCTCCAGCCGACCAACGGGCTGCGCGTGCCCCGCATCATCGGCGCCAGCGGGAGCATTGACAGCCCCAAGGGCTTCAGCGGCTTCGATTACTTCGAGTGGTTCGGCATCACCCATCATCGCTACTGGTTCAAGCCCTCGTTTTCCCCGCTGAACCCAACCGGCGGCGTCCAGTCCGTGGCGGATTTCATCGCGGCCGCGGCCGCCATCCGTGCCAGTCCCTGGCGCCAGGGCACCGCCTCGGACGTCTATTTCGATTGGAACCGGTTCCAATCCGAATTTGGCCCCAACGAGCGGTACACGTTCCAGCGCTTCCGGGAACTCGGGATCGTCCCCATGATGTGCAACACCGTCTTTACCGACCAGGACCCGCTCGCCGATTGGGGCAACAAGTTCAAGTACTGGAAGTTCTGGTACGCCTACGTCTATTTCTTCGCTTCCCAATATGACACCACCCTCTACGAGTTCCGCAACGAGGCTAATGCCTGGGGCAGCTACGCCCAATGGGAATCCCATTGGCTGGTGTGCGCCGACGCGATGCGCAAGGCCATGGACGACGTCAACCGCGACTGTGGGAAAAGCCTGATGCTGCAGATTTGCGGACCGACCATGCCGGGCCCTTGGTGGGATTACAGCCTGCCCGACCCTTCAGTGGACCCCCATGGCTGGGGCAGCGTCGCCTGGAAGAAGATACATACCGACATCTACGGTAACGAGGACCCTTCCATCTGGAACTTCGGCATGTACGATTATCACCGCTACCGCACCGATGGCTCCATCAACCAAACGGAAATCGCCACCCTGCGGCAGAATATCGCGACCGCCAGCAACGCGCCCAATTCCACAATTCCATTGCTGATCACCGAATACAACACCAGCACCGGCGCCAATTTCGCCAATAAGAATCTCGACACGGAGGACCTCGTTTATGGGATCGCGACGGCCCAGATCCTTCAAGCCACTGCAACCTTGGGCCCCGACGGGCTCGGCGACGCCGGCGGTTTGTTCCTTTTCAAGCTCGGCGCCCGCGACAGTACATCCTCCACGCTGGGAAACAAGACCGCCTACGTCAGCGCCCGGGGCGATTACAACTACGGCGGCGTGACCCGGGGCGGCGCCTGCTTCCAGTTGTACGCCCGGCACTTCCGCGGCGGCAAGCCGTTGCTCGGATACAATGTCACCTCCGGCAGCAGCGCCAAACGGCGTCCGGTTGCCGTCCTGGACGAAGCGCGGCGCGCCTATTATGTCTATTTCTCAAATGTCAACGGCACGGACGCAACGGCTGTGTTGGATTTCGCCGCGCTCGACGTGCTGCCCGGGAGCCCCGCAACCGTGGCCCGCGTGGACGCCAACAACACCGGACAGATTACCGATTGCCTGGTCGTGGATGCGGCAAAGAAGCTGACTTTCAGCGCTCCCGACGATTCAGCTTTCCTGGTATGGATGCCCAAAGGCGCTTCGGCCGCCAACACCACGAACCTCCCTCCCCGGCAAGACACTTACCTGATTGTTGGCGAAAACCCGAGCAACCACCGCGCCGAACCGACCCTCAAGGTCTCCTTGCACCATTCGCTTCCGACCGAGCGCCGCATTGGCCTGATGCAATTCAGCTTCGGCGCGCTGCGCAACGGGAACCGATACCTTCTGAAGCTGGTCGGCCGCAACATCGGGACCCATCAAACCGCCCGCGAAATCCTGCACCTCTATGGCGTCGGCGGCGGGAGTTGGACGGAAACCAACCTGACCTGGGCCGCGGCGCCGGGAGTGGGCCGTTATTACACCAGCACCAACGCCATGAGCACCGCTACCGGACTGGGCAGCATGACGGATATAGAAGACAACTACGCCGGCCTCACCAAGGGCGCCGGCCTCGGCCTTTACGGCAAATTCCTCGGTCCGGTCTCCTTCTTCTCCCCGGCCTGGCAAACCAATTATCTGGATGTCACCGATTACGCGCGGTCCCTGCTCGCGTCCAACCTGCCGTCCGCCTCCTTCGTCGTCGCCCGAATTGTGCGCTACGACGTGAATCAATACAGCAACGCCACCTATTACGCCCAGGGAGTGTATGATTCGGATGGGCGCGTGGTCGAGATTGCCACGAAGGAAAACCCGTCGCCGGACCTGCGGCCGGCGCTGGTCGTATTCAACGACGCGCAGACCGCCCCCGTGCTGGCCCCAATTGCCGACCAGTGCCTGAACCCGGGGTTCCTGCTCACCGTCACCAACGCGGCGGCCGACGCGGAATCGCCTCCGCAGGCGCTGGCCTTCGGCCTCTTGACCGGGCCGGCCAACGCGCAGGTTGATCCTGCCACCGGCGTCTTTTCGTGGCGCCCCACGGTCGCGCAGGCCGGCACGACCAACGTGGTGGCGATAGCGGTTACCGACGATGGCGTGCCAGCGATGTCGGCCACCCAGCAATTCAACGTGGTCGTCAATGCCTTGGTCCGGCCTGCCCTGAGTGTTCCGACGTTGGCCGTCAGCGCGCTGCAACTCGCCATCAACGGACAGGCGGGGCCGGATTATTCCCTGTATGCCTCCACCAACCTGGCGGACTGGCAGTTGTTGGCGGCTACGAATTCACCCGCGTTGCCGTGGCTCTTCACGGACCTGCAAGCCACCAACTTCCGGCGGCGGTTTTATCGGGCGGGGATTGGACCATGATGCGCTGGGGCAGGAACCCCGTCGTTTCCTGCCATCCGCGCCCTCAACCTCGACAGCCCGGACTCCCCGCGCCGCCCGGACCTGCTCAAACGGGCGAATTTCCCGGAACTTGGAGTCAACAACGGGGCGACCCTGGTGCCGGCAGGGCGTGTCCCCGGTGTGTCTCCCATGGGGAGCGGTCCCCATGGGAACCACACGGGGGTATCGCCGGCAAGCCACCGGAGCACTGAGAGTGGAGAACCGCGCGTGCAGAGGTGGTGGTCTTTATTAAGTTATTGTGTTCCAATGGCTTGCGTGGGAGACCGACAATTCTTGATCGTACTCAGGCCTCTGTTACGCTTCCCGCCAGTTGCCTCAACACGCACCTGACCTTGTATCATGAGACGCACACTTACGCCCTGCGCCATCACGCCCGATCGCAAATACCTGCCTCTGCAACGCGTCGAGTTCTCGGATCGCCGCATTGTCGAAACCTTCTTACAGGAGGCGCTCAACCAAAACCCCGCCCTGTTGCCTATTGACGAGATTGACACCGCGTTTGGTCCCATCACCTCGATCGGCCGCGAAATCGCCTCTATTGACAACCTCTTCATTTCCCCCACCGGCCGCCTGACGCTGGTCGAAACCAAGTTGTGGCGCAACCCGGAGTCGGGCAGGGAGGTCGTCGGCCAGATTCTCGATTATGCGTCCGAACTCTCCTCCTGGTCATACGAAGAACTGGAAAGCCAGTCCAGGGACGCCCTGCAATCGCCCCTCGGCTCCTCGGAATCCCTCTACGCACACGTCAAACGCGCTTTTCCGGAAGAAGTCCTTCCGGAGAGCGATTTCATAGACGCGGTGCAAAAGACCTTGCGCACAGGCCGGTTCCTCCTCTTGATCATAGGGGACGGCATCCGCGAGGGGGTGGAGCGAATGCTCGGTCATCTCCACGAGCACCCGCAGCGTCATTTCACCTTTGGCCTCGTGGAAATAGGCATCTACGAGAACCCCGCGGTCTTTCCGGGCCGAATCCTTCTGCCCTCGCTCGTGGCCAAAACCACCGAAGTCGTCCGCGCCGTGGTGCAGGTCCAAACCGCCGGCCCCGCCAGTGTCTCCGTCGTCACCGCGCGTGAGGAGGCCGAAACCGGGGGCGGCTATCACCGCCGCACCTTGTCTGAAGATGAGTTCCTCCGGGAACTTCCGGACCAGCCAACCCGCCAGCTCTACGAGAGACTCTTCGCCCTGGCGGCGGAACTCGGGGCTGAAAAGACATGGCGTGCCAGCAGCGTGTCGCTTCGTCTGCCAGACCCGAACGGCTCCAAAATCGAACTCACCCTCATCGTGCTCACGACAGCAGGCGAACTCTACCCGGGCTTTTTGAACAGCCAACTGGGGAGGCTTGGACTGCCAAAGACCATCAGCCAGGAATACGTAAGCACCCTGTGTGAAACCTTCCACGTGACGCCACACCGAAAGCATGGCTTTCTGTCCCGCAGATTGAAAGCCGAGGAGGTCCTCGCTCACTACGACGAGTTTGCGGACGCCATAAAAGAGACGGTTGCGGCCATTCGCAAGGCCGCCCTCGCCAAAGCTGACCAAGCCCGCTGATCCTTGGCGCCGGCGAGAGGCTGAGGGGTAATGGTACGGCCCTCTTGCATGGGCGCGGCTCAAGCCGGAGGCCGAAACCCGAACGGCAGAGGACAGAGGACGGAGGACGGACCAGGGACCACAGACCACCGCCGATGCATTGTCCGGTCGCTTTTAAAGGCTCCAGCCGGGGCGGTATTCGCTGCGGACAAATCTGTTGGCCTCGGCCAGGTTTATCACCTTCAGGTTCGGCCCGTCCCAATCGAGTCGGCTGTCCATGCGCTTAGCCAGGTTGCCCAGAAGGCAGATCTCGGTCAGATGGCCGGCGTATTCGAAGTTCGACACGGCCGGCTTGCCGGTCTTGGCGGCGGCGACCCAATTCAGCTCGTGGCCTTCGCCGGGGATGCGCGGGAGGCTTTTTGCGGGGCGCTTGTATTCTTTGTCCAGAGCCGTCGGCAGCAACATCGGCCGTTGGCCGTACACGCCGGCCATGATCTTCCCCTTCGTGCCCTTGAACAGAATGCCGCCTTCCGGGGGCATGACGAGATCGTCGTCCAGGTCTTCCGGTCGGGGGGCGCGCAGGCCTTCCCACCAGGTGAGCTTGAGCGGGGGAAGGGTGTCGCGGGCGGGAAAACGGTAGGTAACCATGGCCGATAGGGGATGGGTGTCGGGGTTCAGCCCGCAGGAAGTGGCCTCGATGCTGCTCGGGTGACCGAGGCGCAACGCCCAGACGGCGGCGTCGAGGGTATGGGCGCCGCGGTCGCCCATCATGCCGACGCCGAAATCCCACCAACAGCGCCACACACGGGGATGATAGGCGGGATGATAGGGCCGGTGCGGGGCGGGGCCGAGCCAGAGGTCCCAGTTGAGCTTGTCGGGCAGAGGCGGGCTGTCGGCCGGACGGGTGCCCCATTTGGAACTCCAGGAGGCATGACCCCAGGGGTAATAGGAGAGGTCGCACCAGGCATCAACCTCGCGGATCTCGCCGATGGCCCCGTCCCAAATCCACTCACAGATGAGACGGATGCCTTCGCCGGAGTGGCCTTGGTTGCCCATTTGCGTGGCGAGTTTGCAAGCGCGCGCGGCTTCGGCGAGGGCGCGGGACTCGTAGATGTGGTGCGTCAACGGCTTCTGGCAATAGACATGTTTGCCGGCCTTCAGGGCGGCCATGGCGATCACGGCGTGGGTGTGGTCGGGAGTGGCGATCACGACGGCTTCGATGTCCTTCTGTTTATCGAGCATCTCGCGGTAATCAGTCCAGGCTCTCGCGTGCGGAAAAGCTTTGAACGTGTTGGCGGCGTAATTGGGGTCTACGTCGCACAAGGCGACGATGTTCTGGGATTTCAGATTATCGAGGTTGGCAGCGCCCATGCCACCGATACCGATGCCGGCGATGTTGAGCTTTTCGCCGGGTGGTGTCTGGCCGGCGCCGAGGACGTGGCGCGGCACGAGCGTGAAGGCGGAGACGGCGGCGGTGGTCGCAAGGAACTGGCGGCGGTTCAGGCGACGGGGATCAGCGGGTGAGCGGGCGGTGTTGTGTGCGTTCATAGGGACGAGAGGCTAACCACAGATGACACGGATGACACGGGTTTTTGCGGTGAAGGGCTGAAGCAGGGGACATGGCAGTACCACCGTAGAGACTGGCAGTCGGCGCTGCGCTTGCAGCGGTGGGCGTGAAAGATGGCGTGGTGCAGCGCGCGCGCAACCCGTTAGCGGTGGGCCGGAACCGCGGAGCCGATCTGTTTGCGGCACCGAAAGACCTCTGCGCGCGCACTGGCGCACCTCGAGGCGGCTCCGCAGCTCAGGCCGCCCAGCCCTTTGACAAGCCGAGTTTCTGGGCTAACATAACCTCTTTATCCGCCGTACTGGCTGCCTGGGCTCGCGTTGCGCCGGGAGAGCATGGATAGGGCGGCGAAATCGGCTGGGACGGGCTGAGGGCACCGGATCCGGCCGGACTGTCTGGAAGCCTGGCCCTCGTTAGCTTGTATTGGTCACATGAGAAAGCACATTGCACTGATTGTCGCTGCGTTGCTCGTCCCGTTGCTCGGTCAATCTTTGTCCGCCGCTCAGGCGGACTGGCCGCAGTGGCGCGGGGCGAACCGCGACGGCGTTTCCACCGAAACCGGTCTCCTGCAGGAGTGGCCCGCCGAAGGGCCCCGGCTCCTGTGGAAAACCACCGGCCTCGGCGGCGGTTTCTCCGGCGTGTCGGTCGCCGGCCAGCGCATCTTCACCATGGGCGAGCAGGCCGACGCCAACCACGTGCTGGCGCTCAATCGGGCCGACGGCAAGATTCTCTGGACCACGAAGCTCGGTCAGGCCGGGGCGCCGGGCTGGGGCGGTTTCGCCGGCCCGCGCGCCACGCCCACCGCCGATGGCGATCTGGTATTTGCCCTGGGCCAGTATGGCGAGGTCATCTGCGTCAACGCCGCGGACGGGAAGGAAGTCTGGCGCGCCCATCTCACCACCGACTTCGGCGGGCCGCGCCCCGAATGGGGCTTCGCCGAGTCTCCGCTGGTGGATGGCGATCAGGTGCTCTTTACGCCCGGCGGGCCGAAAGGCACCGTGGTCGCGCTCAACAAAAAGACCGGCGCTTTGATCTGGCAAACCGGAGGTTGGACCGACAACGCCCATTACTCCTCGATCATCCTTGCGGACATAGACGGCGTGCGGCAATACGTGCAGCTTACTGACAAGAGCCTGGCCGGCGTGGCTCCCGAGGACGGCAAAGTGCTTTGGAAAACCGCCCGCAAAGGCGCGACGGCGGTGATCCCGACGCCCATTTACGCCGACGGTTACGTCTATGTCACCTCCGGCTACGGCATCGGCTGCCACCTGTTCAAGGTGGCCAAAGGAAGCGGCTTCGCGGCCGCGCAAGTGTATGCCAACAAGGTCATGGTGAACCACCACGGCGGCGTCGTGAAACTGGGCGAATACCTTTATGGCCACTCCGACAGCAAGGGCTGGACCTGCCAGGATTTCAAGTCTGGCGAAGCCCGTTGGCAGGAAAAGGAAAAGCTTGGCAAAGGGTCGCTCGTTTACGCCGATGGCCACCTTTACTGTCGTGAAGAAGCCGAGAAAGGCGTGGTTGCCCTCGTGGAAGCCACTCCCGCCGGGTTCGTCGCGAAGGGCCGCTTCGCTCCGCCGGACCGCAGCGGCAAGAAGAGCTGGCCGCACCCGGTCATCGCCGGGGGCCGGCTCTATCTACGCGACCAGGATGTTCTGTTGTGCTACGACGTGAAGGCAAGCGCCAAGGCAACTGCTGGCGCAACGACCAGGTAACGAAGTAGCTGCGCAAACAACAGGGCAGGGACGCCTCGGCGCAGGCGTCCGCTCCCGCCCTCCCGTCCGAACACGGGCGTTTCGGCGGAACGTCCCTGGCGACCGATCGGCTTTGACTATGAAGCCCGCGCCCTGCCTGTTCTCGGCGGTTGGCCGCCGCCAGGGATCGGCGGTGCTGTGCGGCGCGCGCCGGGTCCGGCAATCATCGCCTGCCAAGGATCAGGGATTTCGGTAATCCGCATCAGGGAGTCCTTTTCGCCCGGCGTCATTGCCGCCAATTCGTCTTTGGTGGGCGCATGATAATCGCCCAGACCGCGCCGATACACCAGGTCCGTGTTCTTCAGGTACCGGCCCACACTTTCGACGACAAAGCCGGCGTTGAAGGCCGCCTCGATGAGGGTGCGCCGGTCTCTACTCACGCGGATCACACACACGCGGCTCTTCCCGTCGGCGGAGGAGCGTTCAAGGAAAACCCCAGCCTCAGGGTCAACGTGGAACTCCGACCAGCGCTGCATGAGCCGGCGGATTAACTCCGCTTCCCGCGGATCCGGCAGGTTCGACGTCTGCGACCGCCAGGCCGCCGACTCTCTCCACGTGCGGCCGAGGCAATTCACCTTCATGCACGTGCGCAGGAATGCCTTAAGCATCGGCTCGCCCCAAGTCGTCCCGCTCGCGGGGGTGAACATCCGAGCTTGACGCGAATGATCGGTCTCGGCCACCGGCTCGGCTTCCTCGGCCGGCGGCGCCGCACCCTCGATGAGCGCGCACGCCCCGAGGACCTCGCCCGCATCTACGCGCTGCCCAGCATCTTCTTGGGCATCATCATTCCACTGCGCATCGGAAGCAGCTTTATACAGGTTTGTGGCCACCCGATACCGCAGGGCCGTCAAAACAACGGCAATGACCAACAGCGCTGCGCCAAAAGACCATAAAGCCAACCGCATAAACCCGGCGATAGGGCTCAGGTCAGTGGGACTTTCAGTCTGTAGGATGTCGGCGTTGAGATTGGTTTCGCCGAGGGCCGATGGGACAAGGCCGGCGGGGCCCATGCAGAAAAGCCCGGCCAGTATCATCCTCAATGTCATGGTATGCAGTGCGAGATGCATGGCAACTCAGAGCGTCGTGCCCAGCATGACGGTGATCCGGCGTTTTGTAAATACCCCCGCGCGGTTGAACCAAGGCTGTTAACGCCAATCCGACGGGAGAAAGAAATCCGAATACCGAAGTCCGAACGCCGAAGGGCAACCCTGGTCCGTAGTCCGCGGTTCGTCCTCGGTCATCTAACGTCGGTTCACAGGAGGACGCGAAGCCAACGAAGGGTTTGAACCGCGAATCACGCCAAGGGACGCGAATCAGAAGGCTTCGCTGTTCAAATCCCGCTTTAAGGTTTAACGCCGCCCGCCGCCATGCCCGCCTCCACCCGAGAAGCCACCCCCGCGTGAACTTCCGGAAAAGGCGCTGCCGGAGAAGCCGCCCCCGCGTGAGGCTCCAGAAAACGCTCCGTAGCTGCCGCCCGAGAAGCCGCCGCGGCTGCCGCCGGCAAAGCCTCCGTAGCTGCCGCCGGAGTAGCCGCGAGAGGCAACCGCACCCCCGGAAAAGCTGGAACCGGAGTAGCCGCTCCGGCCGGTGAAGCTTGCGCCGGAATGCCTGCCGACCCCGCTCATCGCGTAGCTGGGTGACGAGCTCCGGGCTCCGCTCCCCGCCCAGGAAGACGAGGGTCGTGATCCCTGCGAAAACGATTGGCTCGCTCCGGCTCGAACGATCCCGGGCCGGCTCGAATACTGAGCCGCCACCTGCCGGGCTGCCGGCTGGCCGGTTCGTGCTGCAGACCACGTGGAGGCGGGCCTTGCCGGCTGAGCGGCGGCCGTTTGACGTGTCCAAGTCGAAGTGGTTCGGGCCGGGCTTGTACGGTTTGCGTCGGCGGCTGTTCCTGCTGAGGCGTATCTTGCTGCCTGCGCACCCGCCGGACGCGCCGCAGTGGCGGTCGGTCCGCCCGAACGGCCTGGTGCAGACCGCGTGGAGGCGGGACTTGCCGACTGGGCGGCAGCCGTTTGACGTGTCCAAGTCGAAGTGGTTCGGGCCGGGCTTGTGCGGTTTGCGCCGGCGGCTGCTCCTGCTGAGGCATGTCTTGCTGCCTGCGCACCCGGCGCACGCGCCCCAGTGGTGGTTGGTCCGCCCGAATGTCCTGCTGCGGCCATGGTCGCGCCGTGTCTGCCAGGCTGTCCGGCTCCGCTTGGTTGTCCGGGTCTGCCAGGTTGACCAACCGGAGGTCTTCCACCCGGCTCGGAATTCCCGCGTGCGTATCCGCCGGAATGAGGTGCTCCGGGAGGATGCCCGCCGGGCGGTGCATTCCGATAGCCATTTCCGTGATAACCCTTGCCATAGCCGGGGTAGCCATGGCCATAACCGCGGTAACCATAGCCATAGCCGGGGTAACCCTTGCCATAGCCATGATACCCATAGCCGCAGTAGCTATTGCCGTACCAGGAACCGTAGTAAGGGTAGCCGCCCCAGCCACATCCGCCCCAACCGCATCCTCCCCAGGCCCAACCACCCCAGCAACCCGCAAAACCCCAGCCGAGCCCCCACCCCAGCCCAACGCCGAAGTAAAGGTCGTCATAATACGTGTAATAGCTGTAAGGATAATACGGCGCAGTGAAGTCATAATAGACCGGCTGTGGTGCGGCCAGAACGACCGTCTCGCTCGGGTACGCGGGAGCGGCGGCAACGAGTTCGGTTTGTGCCGGCGCGGCGGCAGCCGGCTCAGACTGAACCGTTTCGGGCGCGCTGGCGGGGAGCGATGCTGCCGCGGGCGCGCCTGGCTGGGCGTTCAGCAACGCAACCAGGATGCCGGAAGTCAGTCCCTGCGCGCGAAGGTCGAGGATCTCTGAGGCAGTCAGGCGAACGCCCGGAGAGCTGTGAATGAATGCGATAATGGTGTCCTCTTCGACCTTGGCATTCCAAAGCTTGAGGACATCGGCCACAACCGGCGATGTGGCGGTGGTCGTGGGCTGAGCCAACCCGTTGCCGGCGAACAACGACAAACCCAACACCAGCGCAAGGAACGCTTTCATATTCTCTAGTATAGGGCAAAAGTGATAAATTGCCACTAAAGACTAGACGGCCTCCGCCGCCTGGCATTCATTCAATTCAGTTAAAAACCGACCCCTGCCGGGGCTACGGAATGACCACGCGCGCGCGAAAAAACCGGCTGGCCGGCATCGGCCCCGGATCCGTGATCGGCACAATGGTGCCGTTGCCCGTGAACGAGGTGAGCGTCATCCACGCCGGATCGGCTAGTGAGCCCTTGTATTCCACGACGTTGGTCACCCCCTCAACCGTCTGCAGAGCGAAGCCAAAACTGGTGCCGCCGTAAGCCAGGCTCCCGGGTATAATCGCAATCATGGGAACATTCGCTGGTTCGCGCGGCGTTTCATCCGGCCCCAAGCCCGATGGCGTGTAGCCGATATCCGTAGTCAGCAGCAACTTGTCAGCGAAGAAACCATCCTCGCGCATGAAGATGTGTACGGTGTGGTAGCCTGCGGCAGGCACATCCACGGTCGCACGATCGGTGGTTCCGGCGTTTATCCAGCCGCACCAGGCATAATCGGTTCCGAAGCCCTCCTGGAGGTTGACGCCCGTGGCGGGAACCATCCCGTCCAGGCCAATGTGGATCGAGTTGTCCCCGCTGGCATCAGCGCCGCCCCGGACCCACACATAATACGTGGCGGCCGCCGGGAAGTTGACGCAGTAATCGAGCGAACAACCTTCAGCGCCGCCGGGCCGGTTGCCCTCGACGTCCGGCAGGTTGTGCATGACGCCCGCGCCCGAGAACCCGGCGCGCGTGTTCTCGAAGATCCAGTAGTACTCGTTGTAACCCGAACCGGAGTCAAACATGCGCGGTGTGTTGACGTCGTAGTTTTCGGCTTCGACCACCACGAGATTCTGGGGGCCGATCGGCTGCAGCGGGCCGTTCAGCGTGAGGAGCGTGCTGACGATGCCGGAACTGCTCAAGGCCAGGTCTTTCACGTTCTTGATGATCACTTCGTAGAGTGCCGTGTTGGTGGGCGGAGCGGCAGCCGTCAGGGTGACCGTTTTGCCATCCGCGGCGAGGACCGCCCAGACCGGGGCGCCCAGGCTGAACCCGTAGGTGAGGTTAACGATCTCGTAGCTGTTCGGATCCATGGCGCTGACGGGGTCCAACAACTCATCGAAGCGGAGAATCACCGTGGTATCGGAGCAGGCGGCGGCGCGCCTGGCCTGGAGACACACCGGCCCAATGGTGTCCGGAATCACAGTCAGCGTCGCGTTGCTGCTTTGAACCGAAGCGCCGGCGTTGGTCACCACGACATAGTAGATGCCCGAGTCCGAGGGCTGAGGATATGGGATGGTGTAAGTCGCGCTCTCGGCGCCAGCGATGGGGCCCGCGGGACCATACCATTGGTAGCGATACGGCTCCGGCCCGCCGCCCACCACGACAGAAAGGGAGACCGGCAGGTTCTGCGTCACCGTCTGGCTGATGGGCTGCGTCGTTATAGTATTGGGTTGGGGCGTGGTGGGATAGATGTCCACGAAGCAGATCTTGTTGTTGGAGGCGGAAGGGCCGTTGTTGAAGGTCATCCGTTCGTCTTCCACTTTGACCGTCATGAGGAAATCCGCCCAGCGGTTCTCGTCGGTGGGACTCTTCGGCACGCTGACCCAGCCTTCCACGTCAAACTGGAACACGCCGTCCGTCGCGTCCGGGTCGCCCGAGACGATGTGAGCCTGGTAAAGACCATTGGAAAGGCCGATCTCCCAAACGTGCCCGGAAGGATCGGCCTTTTGCAGATGCATGAGTGTGTCGTACCGTTCATCCGGCGAATTGGGGAGATTGCGGTAGCGCGCGGTGCTCGTGTTGTCCTGTTCCCAACCGTAGCTGTAGCCATTGCCTTGATCTCCGTACGCGTACCCGAAGTCGTTGAGGTAGCCCGGAATGGGAAAGCCGGGCGAGGTTGTGAAGGTGTCGGCAGCGAAGTTGACGTTCACACCGCCTGCGGGCGTGCTCGCGCTCGCAACCTCAGTGTAAACCGAGAAGCCGCCGCTATTGGTGGCGCGGACGCGGTAGTAGTTGGTCGTGTTAGGACCCAAGCCGACGTCGAAATAGCGTGTGCCGCCGTCGGTGACCGCTCCGACTTGTGTGAAGTCTGTCCCGTTGGCGGATTTCTCGACCAGCGTCGTCGGCGGCACCTGATCCGTGCTGCTCCAGGTCAGCCGGATGACCGTGGCGGCGAAGCACTCCGCCCGGAAGCCGGCCGACACGCTCGCCGCGGTCACCGCGCTGGCTCCGTCCGCGTCGGTGCTTTCCCCGCCACCGGCAAGGGTGGCAAAGACCGTGTAGTAGTAGATTCGCCCGCTGGCCAGTCCCGTGTCCACGAGGCTCGTGGCGGTAATGCCGCTGGCGATGTTGGTGAAGGGACCGCCGCTGACACCGCCGCGCTTGACCGTGTAACTCGCCGCGCCGTCCATGGCGGCCCAGGAAAGCGTCACCTGGGTGGTGCCGCCCGTCGCGACCAGGCTTTCGGGTGCCAGTTTCGGCGTGCCGATAACCTGGGCGCTGTTGCCGCCGGTACCGCCTACGCCCATGGCGGCCACGACGTAGTAATAAACCTGCCCGTTCACCACCGTCGAATCCGTCCAGCCCGGGGCGGCGCTGGTGGCGATGTCCGTGTAGGGGCCGCCGCTGACATCGCTGCGCCGGATGATGTAATTGGTGGCCCCAGGCAAGCGCGACCACGTGAGGATCACCCGGCCGTTCATGCTCGTGGCCCGCACATTGCCCGGGGCTGCCGGCAGCATAACCGTCGTCACGACCACGCCGTACATGTTGAAGCCGCCACCAACCAGAGTGTTGTTTTGCTCGCCAAGCTGGATCGCCGGGCTGCCTTCCGCGCCCGGTTCCACGAGCTTGTAATACACCGAGGCGTATTGGTTGATGCCATTGCCGGGCCCGACCCCGAGGACGCCCGAACTCACTTCGTCATAGCCAACTTCGTCGGGCTTGGCAAGCGAAGCGTCGCGGTTATACCCGCTGATCAATGGCGCAAAACCGTTCGCATAGACCCAGGTCATTCCCGTCCATTGGTCCAGCGGGCGTCCATGAAAAGGCGGATCGTCGGAGTTATTGGCTCCGTCCACCGGTATGTCACCACAACGGTTTTCAACGATCACGTAAACCACGCTCCGCTCGGACAGGTAGAGGTCAACCTGGAAGGGGGTATTGTCGCGGTTGTCGTTGCCGATCATGATGTACTCGCCTCCCAGAAGATAGCCGGGAATCGGCAAGTCGGCCCTGGCGCCGTTCCATTGGGTGGCGCGGTCCACCATACAGGGAACATCTTCACCGAAGCCCGGCACGGTGTAGGGCGTGCCGACCGGGGTGTTGAGGATGGGCTCGTTGGCCACCGTTGTGTTCCAGGTCACCCCGGTCCACTGGGCAGTGATGGTGTCGGTGGCTTCGTTGTCGCCACCCGTCTCGACCACGTTAGTGAGCAGCGGGAAGGCGAGCGTTGATGTGGCCGCAATGGCCAGGACAGTCAGGGTAGCGCTGACGCGCAGAGCAGTTCGAGGCAGGAGCGTGAGAACAGGCTTCTTCATGGTAGTATTGCTGGTTTGAGTGGATTGGTCCCAAGTGGGGACGGGGTACCCTGTGGATTGTTGTTTCGAATCCCACGCGTGTCATGCTAGAAGAGTCAATGCAAACATGCAAGCCCAATTCAGCAGCAATTTCGGAAGCTGGGCTGACCCTCGTCTCCGGGTTGACCGTTGAGGATGACTTCGGTTTTTGCTGTGCCCGAAGGCGGAGGAGCCGGAGTGAGGCCTTACTGCAACCGGAGGCGGGCGCGGTAAAACGCGGTTCCATCGAGGGTTGCGGTCGCATCCCGAACCGGCCAGGAGCCGTTGGTGGGAGTCACGGTCGAGAGGATAGTCCAGTCCAGGAGGTTGGTGGATTTCTCGATGGAATACTGTTCGCCGGGTTGACCCAGCAGCAGGAACTCAAATCCTTCGCCGTCGAGCGTCGGCGCGCCAAGTTGCGGCGGCAGCACCACGGTCAGCGTTGCCACCGCACTTGTCAGGGTCGAGCAGATGTTTGCGATCACCACCTGGTAATCAGCCGCGTCACCCAATCCGACCGCTGGCAACACCAGCGTAGCATTGGCGGCGCCGGCAAGGGACACTGTGTTGCGCGACCATTGAAAGGTAAGCGGGCCCGCCCCGAACACCGTGACGCAGAAACGGGCCATCCCGCCGGCCAGAACCGTCTGGTTCCTGGGCTGGCTGGTAATGGTGAGGCTAGGGCCGCCGTTGCTTGCGCCGGGAGTCGGACAGGAGAATCCCATCACCGTGGTTGCGCCGTCGGGCCAGCGGCCTTCCGAAACGCCCGGGGCTTGCAGGCCAAGAACTGAGGTGTCCACCGGAGCAAGGTTCGTGTCGTAGATGCGCAATGACTCCGCATCCATGTCGAGCCGGAAGTTGACGTGATCGCGGCCTAACGAGGGGTCACCATCCGCTTTGAAAACGGCGAACCCCCTGGGGCCGACGAAACTGAGTGGAGCGATCTGGAACCGGGTACGCCCTGCAAGACTCAGGTCGTCGGTCAGGAACAAGTCGCTCAATTCCACAGGCAGCGTGTCAGGATTGAACACTTCGAAGAACTCCTCCTGACCCGGCAGCGGCGCGGCAACCCACTCGTTCAGCCGCAAACCGCCAGGACTTCCAAGGCTGGTCGGCGCGGCGTTGGATTGGCCGGCAGTGGGGGCCGCCAGCAATCGCCACTGGTCGCCCACGCGGCCGATGCTCAGGTCGGGCGCCTGAAGGCCGAATTCCACTCCGTCCACCACTTGGGCCTGGGGATTAAAGAGGTAAACGGCATCGCCGCCGTCGCTGAGCGCGTGACCGGTGTGAAGCTCGGCCTCGAGATTCGTCGAGGCCGGGTGATGGTCGCAAAACAAGACCAGAAGGTGGCCGTAGCCCGGCACAGTGACCCCAGGCGGAAAGACCCATGCCGAAGAGGGCTGGCTTCTCACGCCGAGACGGTAGCCCGAGAGGTCGAACTCTCCAGCGCCGGGATTGAACAGTTCCACCCAATCCGCCGCCTGCCCGGTCAGGTCCGTCAACATCGTGCAGTTAAGAGCCAGCACCTCGTTGAGCAGCGGCCCGGTGAAGGTGGCCACGTAGTTGCTAACGCCCGGGCTGGGACTCAAGGTGAAGCGCTGGACGGTTGTGCTGCCGTCCGGCAGGCGGCCTTCGGAGACACCCTCCGCCTGCGGGCCGAACGTGACCCGGTCTTGCTCGGTGAACAGGGCGTCGCAAAGCATCAGGGTGCCGCCGGCGGCCGACAGCTTGAAGTCCAGATGATCCGCGCCTGCGGCTTCGTCCGCAAAGAGCTGCCAGTGCGAGCACGGACCGAGGTAGGACAGCGAGCGGATCTGGTGGACATCGTTGCTGAAGATCAACACGGCCCCACGCAAGGAAACCGGGAGAGACGCCGCGTTGAACAACTCTACCCAGTCGGACCCGCCCGGGGCGGCATTCGCGAGCCATTCGTTCAGGAACACATGGGCCAGGGCCGCGGTCGGCGCGGCGACATTCGGCGCTCCAAAGGTCGGCAGCGTGAGCGTCCAATCCGGACCCACGCGACCCAGGCTCAAGTCAGACACCTGCAAGCCGAAAGTGACGCTGTCCACACGGGTGGTGGCTGCGTTGAAGAGGGATAAGGTTTCGCCGGTGCGGTCGAGCGCAAACCCGGCGTGCACACCAGGCAGGGCGGTGTTGGTGTCGCACCAAACAGTTAGGAAGTCGCCTTCATCGAGGATCGTGTCCGGAGGAAACACGAACTTGCGGGCATTGCCATCGTCCGAGAGGCTCCAACCCGCCAGGCTCACGGGAAAGGCCGAGCCGTTGTACAACTCGATCCAGTCCGGGTAAGCGCCCGCATGAGACACAGCACTGAGATTCCAGGCCATGACCTCGCTGAACTGCACGGCGCCGGGTGGCAAGCCGGCACTCAGTGTGCCGGGGGTGCCGAGGTAGGTAGTGGCGCGCCAGTTGGCGGGCGCATCGGGATCTCCGGCCGGGTCTATGATTTCCAGCGAAAAGCCGGCGCCGTCGGCCTCCGTCGGCCAGCCGTTGTCGTCGTCATAATCGAGTGAGAACAGGATTTCACCCGTCGGACGCCTCAACGCAATCCGTTCACCGCCGTTGTCGAGCTTGGCGCCAAACCAGCCAAAGACGCTCACGCCCGGATACCGGGCGGCAAAGGCGGCGGGGTCGGCGTTGTTCGCCAGAACCACAAGCTGGCCGGGAGCCAACTTCGTCCCGGACGGGAAGCAGTAATCAATGCCCTGGAAACTGCAGTTGCCCGCGTCAAATGCCGTCGTTCCGAGGTTTCGAATTTCAATGAACTCGTAAGGGTCGCCGCCCGGCGGGTGGTACATCAACTCCGTCACCGCCAATTGCAGCGCCATCGGGGCGACGACGAAGTCGGCCTCGTTGAGCGCGCTCCAATGGACACCCGCCAGGCAACGCGCCCGGACCACCATTGTCTGTCCCAGCGCGACCGGTGCGCCGGTCCAAGTCAAAGCTTGCGCCGCGACCGCTCCCGAGCCATAGATACGCGGGTCCACCCCATTGGTCGTAAAATACACGGTTCCGTCGCCCTGCATATTCGTCAGAAACAACGCGTGGCCGGCCGCGACCCGGCCGCCGTGCTGGCTGAAAGCGGGCGCGGCGACCGCCGGGTAGAGAGAAGCCGCGCGGAGTTGTTCGAGGACGGTGGCGTTGCGTTGCGGGAAGTAGTTCACCGTGTTGCCGGCGGAGTTCGTGAGCCCGAGCAGCGAATTGATTTCGCGAAGCCACTCCACGTCCCGCGTGTAGGGCTGATTCGTGCGACTGGCGGCCACATCACCCCAGCGCGCGGACTCCGCCACAATGGAGGGATCAATCTCCCGCACCCGTTTCATAAACGTATCCGCCGGCCGGTTGCGTTCCGGGTGCTCGACGCTCCAGACGGGGTTGGCCGCGTCGGTGTTGAACGCCCCCCCGTTGAAGCAGTGGCGGTGGACGCGGTCGCCGAAGGCCACGGCGAACTCCGCGTTTGTGCGCAGGAGTTGAAACAATTCGCCCGGGCCGTTCACGTTGTTAACCCCAACGCGGTTCTCATTGACGTTCTTGAGGACGTGCTCGGCATCCCAACTGACAAAGCGCCACTGCGCCCCCGGCAGGCGGCGGCGGCCGGCATACCAGTTGTGATGCGCCCAATCCGTGTTGCCGGCCCACAGGTTGACGAGCATGTAGTCAATGAACCAGGGCACGTCGAGGTGCTCCACGGCGAATGTGTCATACGCATTCGGATCGGCCAGGCCGGCGTGGGCGGCGGCCATCATCGCGTTCCATGCGGCGAGGCTGCCGTTTTGAAGGCCCGCCGCCGTCCCGGTGTGTTTCAGAATGTCGTACTCGGATTTGTCGCCGCCGAAGTGGTCAGCGAAGAACGATTCGTCGGCCCGCTCATGCAAACCGTAGAGCCCCCAATAGAGGCCGTTCAGGTAGAGGTGAACGAACCGGCCGCGCGGCGCGGCGATGCCGAGCGCGTTCATGAGGTCGCTGGTGTACTGGTCGCGCACGTAGTCCGCCCGGTTGCGCTGGTCCGCATCGGTCATGTGGTGCCAGGTGAAGTTCAACCCGGCGTCGAGCAGCAGCGTGTTGAACTCCTCCACCGGCGAGCCCGGGAACAAGGGGTAACGCAGCTTGGTGACCGGGCCGAAGTCGCCGCGAAAAATCAACCGCAGCGAGAGCGCTTTGGACTTCCAGTCGCCTGCCGCGTCCGTCGGACTGGTGCCCCCCTGGACTTCCAGGCCGCAGTCAGCCTGAAAGCCGTCGGTGCCGTCCGGTTCGAGGAACTCCACGTTAATGGGTTGCTGGTTGGAATCCTCGCGCCGCACATAGACGCCCTGCGCGGGGCCGAAGAGCAGGTCCACGTGCGTGACGATCGAGACGCTGGGGATTGCTGTGAGCGCCTGGCGGATCAACGCGGCGTTATTGCCGTTGGTAACCACCTGCGGGTCCATTGCATAGTCCGCGGCCGTGTCGCGGCAATTGCCGCCGGTGCTGCAGGGGGAGTCCCAAATCGCCGGGAAGCCCGTCGGAAGGGCCGGCTGGGTCGCCACGAGATCGGGGAATAGGAAAGTACGCGTCAGCACGGGCGACGAGAGCCATCCGGGCAGGGCGGCAATCGCGCGCAGGGTCACAACCGCGCGGGAAGGTGTGCCGGCGACGGGAATCGGTCCAGTGTAGAGGGGTGATGCGGTCGTCGGCGGGCTGCCATCCAGCGTGTAGAAAATGCTCGCGCCCGGGGTTCGGGATGAGAGAGCAACTGTGAAGGGCAGGTTGAAGAAGCCGCTCCGGGAAGACGCCGCCGGCATGTCCAGCACCCCGGCAAAGGTCGCGGCGCCGTAGTTGCTGGCCCCGGGTGTCGGAGTGGCGAAATAGCAGAGGGTGTCGGAGGCCATGCGGCCCCAGGTGACATCCCCGCGCTGGTCCGGATACTGCGGGGCAAACTCGCTGACCACCCGGCGGGGCAATTCCGCGTTAAACAAACCCAGGTAGCCTTTGGCGCCCAGCTTGAAGTTGGTGTGCAGATTCGTGCCCGGTGTCGTGGGGGCGCGGTTCTTGCCGGAAGCATACACAACCAGGAACTGGCCTCCGGGCAGGGTGCGCGTCGGAAACACCCATTTGCCCGCCTGCGCCGGGTCGTCTGTCAGCGACCAACCGGTGAGATCCACCGCGCCGGCGCCCCGGTTCTGGATCTCAATCCAGTCCGGCGTGTCGCCGTCCTCGTCGGTCAGCCCGTTCAGGTTGTCCGCCAGGATCTCGTTCAGCACAACGTCGGGCGTCGAGGCGGAAGGGGACAGGGCGTAGCTCCACGAACCGCCGCCAAAGCTGTTGGGCGGCGCAGCCAGGTCCTGGATCCCGTGACCGGTGGCCCAATTGACGGCAACGGCGCCATTGGGAGGTTGGAGCACCGTGAAGATGAACGGCCCCGCGCCGGCGCCCGCCAGGCCGATTGCGGGTGTGCCACTGATGCGCAGGTCGCCCGCGTCCAGCCCGGTTACGGGCTCGCTGAAGGTCACCTCGATGTTGGTCAGCGCCCCAACGGCCGCTCCAGGCGCGGGGAAGACGCTCACCATAGCCGGCGGCAGCTTGTCCAACAAGGTGTAGCTCCAGGATGCGGCGGGAACCGTCTCGTTAAAGCGGTTCCCGGCGGCATCGCTGATCGCGTGGCTGCCGTCCCAGGCGAACTGCACGACGCCGTGCCGGGGCTGGCTGAACGTGAAGGTTCGCTGGCTGCCGCTGCCGCTGATCTCCGTCGCCGGGATGCCGTTGGCCAGCAGGTCCGCCGCTTCCACGACGGTCACGGGCTCGGTAAACGTGACCGTCACACTGGTGAGATTGCTCAGGATGGTCCCTGCGGGAGGTGACAGGGCGCTGATGACCGGCGGCGTCACGTCGGTTGGCTCGCAAGTGTAGCTCCAGGCCGCCGAACCGGCGTCAAATCGGTTTGAGGCCAGATCGGTGATCGTATGGTTGGTGTCCCAGGAAATGTTGACGCTCCCGGCGGCAGGGCTGGGGAATTGCCATGTCCGCGTTGCACCGGAGCCGATGACATTGGTGGCAGGCACACCGTTCACGAGGAAGTGCGCAGCCGCGGTGTTGCTCACCGGTTCGCTGAAGATGACCGTCACCGCATTCAGCGTCTTTTGCGTAGTCCCCGCCGGCGGATTCACACCAACGATCACCGGCGGGTTCGTATCTACAAGGGGAGGCCGCGGATCCGACAGGTTCATCGCCGTCGGGTCCACATACACATCGTCCACCAGAAACGGGCCGACGTGGCCGCTTGCGGTCCGGAGATTGAAGGTCAGCAGCCGGTTGGCCTTAGGCGACGAGTTGTTGTTGGCGCCGTCTCCCGAGGTGTTGCGAAACGTGAACCAGGTCTCACCGTCGGCCAGGCCGCTGAGCTGGGCCTGGCTGGCAAAACTCCCCCCCTGCAAATGTACGCTGTAGAGGTCCGCCGCGTTATTGGCCACGATCCAGACCTGGTACCAGACATTGCTTTCGATCCGCGCCACAGCATCGTAGGCTCCGGCGTCCCGTACTTTGAGGAGTGCGGGCGCGACGGGTTCGCAGCGGACGAAGGCCTCCAGATCGGAGGTGGCGCCGGGCGCCGCCACATCGGTCAAGCCCGAGTAGATGCTGAACCCGGTGCCCGGCCAGCGCATGCGAAAGTAGAGCGTCCCGACCGAAGCATTGGAGATCGTCAGCGCGCCCAGGGCGTGATAAACGCAGGCGGAAGTGTTCGTGAGCGCGAGCACCTGATTCGCAGGATCGGCCGGGTCGCTGACCACCCGCCCGTTGCCGGCGCTGTCCACCCAGTTGCGCTGGCCGTTAATGGGGCCGGGGCTCAGGTCGTTGAAGTCCTCCAGCCTGACGTGCGCGGCGTGGCACTGAATCACCGCCAACCCCAGCGCTGCCATCAAGCCAAGTCCGTTCCTGGGTCTGTTTGAAATCGCCGGCCGCATCGTGGCGCAAACGCCGCGTCCATCCTTGGCGGACAGCGTCATCGTGCCCGGGCTTGCTGGCGGCCCAGGACTTCCTGTGCGCACAATCATTCCCACCTCAAAGACAATACCCAGTGCCCGCCGAAAACACCAATCATTCTGAGCCCGGGCCGGGGAGAGCGGGCGCGCGCTAACATTCTTCTTTTGCTTCGTTTGCCCGGTGGAGAGCCGCGTTCAGGAGTTGGAGCTGACTCCGAATTCCTCCACTGCCGAGAAGGCGTTGAATCAATCAACCCCAGGTCACCGCGGCAACGGCTCAATAACCCCTTCACGCCCAGCACCGGCCGTCCGGAGCGGCCGGTCACGCGGGACGGCGACGGAGGAAGAGGCTGAGTCCGCCCAGCGCCAGCAACGCCAGCGCGGAAGGTTCGGGGACCACCGTAAACTGAATCTTGTTGGCGATATTGAACGAACCGGGGCCGAAGTTGCCCACCGCCGCGTCCACGTCCGCCGTCGTGCTCACAACGGACCCGTTGGCCCACGCGTAGCCGTCGAAGTTCCAGCGCGTTTCCACGCCGTTAACATCGCCGTGGCCGCTGTGCCGGACGAGCATGACCAGGTCCTGCCCGGGCGTGAAGAGATACGGCGTGTCGAAGGTGATGGCGAAACTGAACTCCGAATCCTCGCCGGCTCCGTTGCTGATGAAGCTGCCGAGGGGAATGGTCAGCGGGCCGGACCGCACCAGCACGCTGTCCAGCATGTTGTCGGCAAAGGTCGCCGACGTCAGCCCGTTGGCCGCGGCGGAGGCGGCAGAAGGCTTGGCCAGGGTGATGTCGTACCGCCCGAAGTTCAAGTCGCCCAGCGCCGGATAATTCACGCTGGCGATGGCCGGCAACCGGAACGTCATCGCCGTGACCTCCAGCGGCGCGGTGATGCCCGAAAAGAACGGGGCGTCGTAGAACTGCTGCAGCACCCGGGGCGCCTCGCGGCTGAGCGAGGAAAACAGCCCGTCCGAGGCCAGGCCGTCGCCCGTGACGACCGTGAAGTACGCCTGAGCGGATGGGGCGGACAATCCTCCTGCCAGAATAGCGACAGACAGTGCCCGCACAACTTTGGTCTTCATCATGGTTCCTTTCGCGTTTGTTATGTGTTTTGCCCTCGCGCCCGGCCTCCCGCGATCGAGACCAAGCCGGGGAGACGTAGAGTCTCTATCCAGGGTTCTCTCGTCGGTAGTTTCATCGGATGACCTGCGATTTGTGTCATAAGGCCGTGATACTGCCGTGTAATTTAGCCGAGCACTTCAAGCCTGTCAACCGCAGAAACCAAGGGAGCTGAACCTCATCGACGGAGTAGGGCGCGTGATGCTGCGCTGCCCCCTCAGCCGCGCCACGGACGGCGGCGAGAACGCGACTTCCCAACGGCTTCCCGGGCCAAGGTTGCGTCTTCCGCGACCTGGAAGTCGAACATGCCGACGCAAATGAAATCCGCGCCGTTTTGGAAGGCGTAGCGGAACCCTTGCGCGGGGTGAATCGCGCCCGCGCCCAGGACTTTGTAAGCCACCCACGGGCAGTCCACACCTTCCATGAACACCTTCGTTTCCTCCGGAGTCTCCTCGAAGACGCTGTCGTGGCGCGGCATCGGGCCGGCCGACCAATACCGCTTGCTGTTGAAGGTCTTCATATAGAAATCAGGGGCCAGCTTCGCCTGTTCGCAGGCCTTTACCACCCCAAGCGCATGGCCGGCCACCCCCGCCACCGCCCCTTTCCGCTTGATCAAGTCAATCGCTTTGCCCAGGACTTCGACTTGGTTCTGCTCAACCAGCGAATCGCCCACGCCACCATGCGTGAACACCCCCACTGCTCCGTGTTCGATCGCCCGCCCGATTTCAGAGAAGTCGTCCTCCTTGATTACCACCTGCGCGATCCACTGGAGCTTCCCGCCCTGCTGACGATGCTTGTCGAGGATGCGCAAAGTATTGCTGTCCACCCGTAGAATGGTCGTGTTGAGACCGTGCGCCTCGCACAACGCCAGGGTCTCCAGCACCTTCTCGTCCGTGAAATAGTGACGGAGCAACGGCGATACGTAGAGGAGATCGCGGCTGTGGGCGAAACCGCTGATCAGGTTGCCGCCACAGATCAAGCGGCTGACCGACAGCTTACCCAGCTTGCCCCGCGGGAAAGCGAGCGAGGGCGGAGGTGCGGCGGGTGCCGCCTCGATCTGGCTCGGCTGAGCGATCAGGGCGCGCTCTTCGAAGCGAAAGCTGACTGCCGCGGCAGAGGAAACGAGGGTGGACTTCCACAGGAACTTGCGCCGCGTTTGCTTGGGTGCCATGGGTCCAGGTTACCATGATGGGAAATGATCGCGCAATGGAAGCGCGCGCGAAAGTGCTGAAAAACGAAGGACCGAAAAGCTGAAAGGGAAGGGAGGCATAAGCATTCGCGATGCTGAGAAAGGCCGCCTGCCCCCGGCCTGATACCAGCCTGCTGCGAGTTTACTGCGACCTTACCAATGTGGGTCCTCGCCGGCCGCCGGGCTGAATGCGGGCTAGCAGTTCCTGCGCATGTCCGGCGAAACCCTGGAGGCGGCGGTTTTGCCATCGGCCACGGCGCGCCAGCGACAGCGCGCCATACCTTCCCCTTCAACACCTCCATTTCAACACTTCGGCGTTTCCGTTTCCCCCTCCCCAGTCTCGCCTTTTCTCTTGTCAAAGGCTTGCTGCAAGCGCTAACTGTACCATTATGCAAAAGAGTATCGCTCTGGCCCTGGTAGCTGGGGCTTTGATCATCAGCGCGGCCCTTGTGTACCACGGACACCAACTGTTGCAGCTTTCCGCTCAACTCCAAACCACGCAGCGGCAGATGGCAACCCTCGACACCAACCTGCAAAGCTTTGCCGCCCAACTGCCCAACCTCATCGGAGAGGCCGGCAAGAACGCCGGACGTCAAGCCGTCCACGGAATGGCCGAGGAAGCCGTTGAGATGCCGCTGAACTGGCTGAAATCCACGCTGCCCAAGGCCACAACGGCTGGACTCCGCAGCCTCCTCCCGGCAGCCGCCCCGGCGGCTGCGGCAACCAACCGCGATCCGTTCGGGCCCGGCACCACGGCCCGCTCGCCAGCCGCTGCCGACGCGGGTCCGACCGGCAAGGGCGAGCCGGTGATCCAGTTCAACGTCCCACAGCCGGTTGTCAACATTCACATCCTCTCCAACCTGAAAGAACTGCCTGCCTGGTCCTCCTTCTCTCGGGACAGCCACGAGACCTCTGGCACCGCAACGAACCACGGCCAGGGTCAGGTGAATAAGCCGACGCTCCCTGCCGCTCCACGGACCCAGTGACCGCCGGTCACGTGAAAACGAACATCATCAAGAAAACAGGATCTCAACCGCACCGGCTCGCGTGGGTTGAGAGCTACGGCTGATTCCGGCGGCCCGATCGAGACCACCCTCCTTCGGGCACGCTCAGATGGAACCTCGGGTCTGCGCAACCGCCACGGCCGCAGGAGGATAGGCTCGTTAAAATGTGATTAACAATGCTTGCATCCGGGCGCGGGGTCGCTATCTTGCTCGATTTCCGGTGTTGGACGCCGGGGCATGAATTTGAACTTGATCTAGATAGCTATGGCATCAGCAAACGACCTTCGCCGCGGCATGGCGATTAATTATAACGGCGATATCTGCGTGGTGTTGGATACCCAGCACCGGACGCCAGGCAACTTGCGGGCGTTTGTCCAGGCGACGCTCCGGAGCATCCGCAGCGGCAGGTCTTCGGATGTGCGGTTCAGCTCCACGGAGAAGCTGGACGTGGTGCCAATGATGACGCGCAAGATGGATTTCAGCTATAAAGACGGCGAGGACTACGTCTTTTCCGACCCCGAAACCTACGAGACGGTGACGCTGCCGCCGGAAATCATCGGAGATGCCAAGAATTACCTGGTGGAGAACGCCCAAGTGACCGTGACTTTCGTCGAGGACAAGGCGGTTACGATCGAGCTGCCGTCGAGTGTGGTGTTGAAAGTGTCAGACGCCCCGGAAGGCATCCGCGGTGATTCGGCGAATAATGTTCAGAAAGCGGTCGTGTTGGAAACCGGCATTACCGTGCAGGCCCCGCTGTTCATCAAGACGGGCGAGAAGATCAAGATAGATACCCGGACCGGAAAGTACATGGAGCGCGCCTGAAGAAAAGGCCGGCTGCCGGCTGCGGAAGGGCAAGCGTGCCCGACGGCAGCAGGTACGGGCGGCTCGCGGGTTCGTAAACGTCAGTCTCCCGATTCCAAGGGCGGGCCGAAGCCGAACTTCCTGGCAAGGCCAAGCGAGGTTTTGAGCGACTTTACCCCCGCGGTGCAGGTGGCGTCAGCGAGGGATGCCGCAGCGATGCAAACGCCGGTAAGAAGGCAGCGTTGCAGGTCCCATCCTTCGTGCAGGCCATAGAGGACGCCGGCGCAGAACGCGTCACCGGCGCCGGCGGTGCCGGCGATGTATGCGGGAGGCAGCTTCAAGGAGGGTTGCCAGAAATCGTCGCCCTTGCGGGTGCGCGCGAAGGCGCCCTCGGGGAAGTGGACGATGACGAGTTCGCGGACTCCTTGCTGGAGCAGCGCCCCGGCGGCGTGACGGAGCGCGACGGTGTCCAGCGGGCCGGCCGGCGGGCGGATCCTGAAGCCGGTGGTCTTGCCCGCCTCGATTTCGTTCAGGATGCAGTAATCCACGTGTTTGAGGGCGGGGTTGACAATTTTGGCGAAGCGGTTGCTGTCCTCGCTGACGACGTCGGCGCAGGTCTTGATGCCGGCGGCCTGGGCGCGGGCCAGCAGGCGCGCCGCCCGGGTGCCGAACCGTGGATCCGGTTGATCCAGGGCGTCGAGGAGGAGCAGGTAGCCCAGGTGGAAGATGCGTGCCGGGATTTGCTTGAAATTCAGGTCGTCGCCGGTCCAGAGGGCGTTGGCGCCGCGGGCATGGAAGAAGGTGCGCCGGCCGTGGCCCTGCTCGGTCATGACATCGGTGTACGAGGTGGGGGCCTTGGAGGTCGCGCCGAGACAGCGGACATCAATCTCGTGCCGGCGGCAGGTGTCACGGATGCGCTCGCCCAGAGCGTCCTTCCCGACGAGGCCGGCGGCGAAGAGCGGGAACGGGACCCCGGACCGCGCAAGGTCAATCAACACGTTGTACGGCGCGCCGCCGGTGCCCTCGGACTGGCTGCGGATGTTGGCGAGCTGTTCCGGCTGTGGATACACATCAATCATCTTGACCTGATCAATGATCCAGTTGCCGGCGGCAAGGAGGCCGCGGCGGTCGTTGATGCTTCTATTCTTCATGGTGGCAAAGTCGAAGTCTGTGGAGACATTGAATGAAAAGCGGCGCCCTCCTGGCAAGCGATTTGTTAAGGAATTGCTTTTCAGGCCATCTCAGTTTAGGTAGGAATCGTCCATGCCAGAGTCGTTGCCGAAGGGTGAAACGCGTTTCCGGGGCATACCGGTATCGGCCGGGGTTTGTCGCGGCCGGATCGTTGTGCTCAGACCGAACCGGCCCACCATTGTCCAGCGCCAACTGACGGACGCGGAGCTGGCGGAGGAGATCAGCCGCTTGGAGCGTGCGCTGGTCCAGACGCGACAGCAGATCCTGGAGGTCCAGCGCAAGGTAGGCGAAGGGATGGGCGCGCAAGAGAGCAGCATCTTCGAGTCCCATTTGCTGGTGCTGGAGGACCGCACGCTGCTGGACGAGGTGGTGCGCGTGATCCAAACGGAGAAGGTCAATGCCGAGCATGCCTTCCACCGAGTGGCGGAGCGCTACGCGGCGATGCTGGCGGCGATTGATGATGAATACCTGCGGGAGCGGGCCACCGACATGCGCGACGTCACCTTGCGGGTGTTGAACAATCTGCTCGGCGTGGACGAGGAGCAGGATCTCCGGCACCTGAAGGAGCCGTGCATCCTCATCAGCCACGATTTGACGCCGTCCAACACGGCGCAACTGGACAAGCGAAAGGTGCTAGGATTCGCCACGGACGTCGGGAGCCGAACGTCTCACACCGCCATCATGGCGCGGTCCCTGCGGATTCCGGCGGTGGTGGGATTGAAAGATGCCAGCGCTAAATTGGAGACCGGGCAATATGCCCTTCTGGACGGGTTGAACGGCGTCATCATCGTCCATCCCAGCGACCAGACCCTTTACGAGTATGGCCAGCTCATCCTGAAGCAGGCGACCTTGCAGCAGATCCTGCGCGACATCCTGCGCGAGCCGGCGATCACGCTGGATGGCCACCATGTATTCCTGGCGGCCAACATCGAGCAGGCGGCCGATGCCGAGCAAGTCAAAGCCAACGGCGCCGAGGGAGTGGGGCTGTTCCGCACCGAATACTTGTTCCTGAACCGCGAGCATCTGCCCGGAGAAGAACAGCAGTACCAGTCTTACCGTGAGGCCGCCGCGACGCTCAAGCCGCTGCCGGTGGTGATCCGGACGCTCGACCTGGGGGGCGATAAGTTCCTGGCGCACATGCAGATGCCCCAGGAGCTGAATCCGTTTCTGGGCTGGCGCGCGATCCGCATCTCGCTGCAGGAGCGCGACATCTTCCGCGCGCAGCTCCGGGCCATTCTGCGCGCCAGCGCCGAGGGCAACGTGAAGATGATGTATCCGATGATCTCGGGCCTGGATGAGCTGAACCAGGCCAATGCGCTGGTCGAGGAATACAAGGCCGAACTTCGCCGCGAAGGCATCCCGTTTGACGAAAACCTGGAGATTGGGGCGATGATCGAGACCCCATCCGCGGTCGTCGTGGCGGATTCGCTGGCCAAGCGGGTGCGTTTCTTCAGCATCGGCACCAACGACCTGGTTCAATACTCGCTGGCGGTGGACCGGATGAACGAAAAGATCGCGCACCTCTATGAGCCAACGCACCCGGCCATTGTGCGGCTGATCAAGATGACGGTGGATGCGGCGCACAATCACGGCGTGCGGGTGAGTGTCTGCGGCGAGATGGCCGGGGACCCAGCGTTGGCTCCGTTGCTGCTCGGACTGGGAGTGGATGAGTTGAGCGCGGCCCCGCCGCTGGTGCCGCAGGTCAAGTTCGTCATCCGCCGGCTGAAGCTGGGCGAGGCAAAAGCGCTGGCGAGCTTTGCGCTAAAGTGCGAGGCCGCCGCCGATATCCAGGCGCGCTGTCAGAACCTGGCGCGGAAGATCGCCCCCAGCCTCTTTGACAGCAAGTAAACCCTTTATCGGAGGTTGCCTTGGCTGAGACAGGCGAGACGCACGGCAGGCATCTTACCTTGTCCGGCCACCACACAAAACGACGAATATGAAAGTAATAATCCTGGCGGCGGGCTATGCGACCCGCCTTTACCCCTTGACACTGACGCAGCCCAAACCGCTGCTGCCGGTCGCCGGCAAGCCGATGATTGATTACGTCCTCGACAACCTTGCCCCGATCGGGGGGATTGATCGCGTCTACGTCGTCACCAACGCCAAGTTCGCCGGCCACTTCCAGAAATGGGCCGACGGCCACCGGGCCGCCAAGGCGAAGCTGGACTTCACGATCGTCAATGACGGCTCCACGGACGACACCAACAAGCTCGGCGCCATCGGCGACATTCACTTCGTGCTGAAGAGCCAGAACGTCGAGGACGACATCATCGTCGTGGCGGGCGACAATTTGTTCAGCGAGAAGCTGTCGGACTTTGGCCGTCTCTGCCGCGAGAGACAGGCGCCGGTCCTGGCGGTGTATGACGTGGGTGATCTGGAGCAGATCAAGAAATACAATGCCATCAGCCTGGACGGGAACGGCCGCATCACCTTCTTCGAAGAGAAGCCGCAGAACCCCACGAGCACGCTGACCGGCATCGCGTTGTATCATTATCCGAAAGCGACGCTGCCAGTGATCGAGCAATACATGGCTGAGGGCAACAATCCCGACCAGCCCGGCCGACTCATTCAATGGCTCTACTCGCGGCTGCCGGTCTATACGTGGAAAGTGCCGGGTCTCTGGTTCGACATCGGGTCGAAGGAATCCCTCGAGGAGGCCAATCGGATTTTTGCCCGGGCCTGAGATGGGCTAACAGGTATGCTGCTTGCGCAGCTCGCGCAGGCGGTCCCGCAACTCGGCGGCGCGCTCGAAATCCTGCGTCTCGATCGCGCGGCGCAGTTGATGCTCCAAGCGCTCCAGCTCGGACAGCGGACGGTCTTTCCGGATCTGCGAGGCCAGTTCGCGCAGGGCCGTCAGGGACCGCTCGCGCTCGAACTGGAAGCTCTCGTCGTCCATCTCTTCGAGTGCGCCAATCTTCGCAATCGCTTCGTTGACGATGCGGAGGGCCTTTTGGTGGGCGCCTTGTTCCAGGCCGAGCATGGCCGCCGCGCAGGCGTTGATGCGCAGGATGTAGGGGCGCCATTTCTCGAGGTGTTGTTGGTCTTCCTCCTGGCGGGCGTAGCGATGCACAAAATCGAAGGCGCGGAGGTTGCGGGCGGTATCACGAACCGTCCGCGCCCAGTCCTGGAGCTGGAATAATCGCACGTAGCGGAAGTAGTAAAGCGTGGCTTCACTGAAGAGCTCGGCGCACTCTTCGGGGCTCAATTCGAACTCGGCCTCGGGCCCGGCTATGCGGAACTCCTCCAGGCGCCGCTCGTAGAATTCGAGGGCCGACGACAGGCGGTGCGGGCGCGCGCCGTCCGGACGGCCGTCCATTTCGTGCTGCTCGATGCCGAGGGGCGTGCGCACCTGGAGTATCTCCCGGCCGTCATCGCCATGAAGCACCCGTGCGTCGTGTTCCGGGTCGTAAGGCCAGCGCTGCAGGATTTTGCGCAGATCCATCGAATCATTCATGTTGCCTCTCCACTATGGCCCTTTTTGAGTCAGATTCAATGGCATATAGATTGACAGCGTCCAGGAGGTGTGTATATAGTAAGTGCAAATCCAAAAATCCAAAATGTGGCTATGAAAGCAAATATACGAATCCCCATCATGATCGGTCTCGGCCTGGCCCTGTCCGCCGCCAGCGCGTCGGCGCAGCTTTATTCCCAGGACTTCAACGTGGACGACACGGCAAATTGGACGGTGAACAACCCGGCGCTATCGGATATCACCGTGGATTTTTACTATGACTATTCGGCGATTGGCGTGCCCGCCGCTCCAAATGGAACGGGGACCCGCGGCCTGAAGATGACTGCGAACAACAGCGGCGGCGTCTTCAGCGGGTTCAGCGTGTCGCCAACCGGTCAGAGCTTTTCCGGCGCCTACCGGCTGAGCTTCGACATATGGCAAAACTATGTTGGCCCGCTCGGCGTGGGGGGCAGCGGTAGCACGCAGCTTAGCCTGTATGGGATTGGCAGCTCGGGCTCGGTCGCCATGTGGCCTGGCGCGGCGGTTAAGGAAAGTGTTGCCTTTGGCACAACGCTCGACGGCGGTTCCGCTTCGGACTTCCGCGCTTATTCTTCAGCGGCTTCGACCAGCTATCCCGCTGGCAACGCCGTGTATCAGGCGCCCGCCGGAGCCATTAACAATAGCGCTGACTACTACACCTCCTTTTTTGCGCCCCAATCCGCGCCTGCCGCGCAGCTTGGACTCTTCCCCGGACAGACCGGATCAACCGATGCAGGCGAAACCAGCTTCGCGTGGCGGCGAGTGGATATTGAAGTCCTGGGCGGTTTCGCGACGTGGTCAATTGATGGGCTGCCCTTGGCCAAGGTTGACCTGAGCACTGTAACGTTGGGAGGGGGAAACATCCTTTTCGCGTTCAGCGACACCAATGCCGGTTCATCCACTGATCCCAACGACTCCCTCCTGAACATAACGCTGTTTGACAACATCCAAGTGATTCAGGTACCCGAACCGAGCACGATCGGTCTTTTGCTGCTCGGGTTGCCGCTGCTCGCCCTGCGCCGCAGGGTAGTGAGTTAAGCTCCTGCCCTTTCTTAACCCTTGCGAAACCGGCGTGGCTTCCCCGCCGGTTCTTTTTTGCTGTGCCCGACGGGCCGTACTGCGGTTGGGCGTAGCCCAATCGTTCCTCCGTTCTGACGACTCGGATTACATTGCCAGGAACCCAATCGTTCAACAGGGTTGATGGTCAAAGGGTTGATTTGCGCGGTGCAAGCTGCCGCGCGAGTAACTGACCTTCCCTGGCGTGACCTGGCGAATGCTGGACTGCTCGCCCACCCGCTCGGCTGGAGAGCCAAGCAGCGTGGTTATGAGGATCGAGGCGCTAATTGCGGGCGTGTTGTTTGAAGAACGCCGCGATCTTCTCCGCCGCGTCGTCAGGGTAGGTATGGCCGCCATCGTGGAGAACAAATTCAACCGGCGCGTTGGTCGAGTTGACCTTCCGGGCGGCCTCAACGGCGTGTTCCTGTGCCTTGAAATCCACAATCAGATCGTTCGTTCCGGCGATATGAAGAATTGGGCAGGGTTTGGCCCCACGCAGCAACCGGCCGCCCGCCGCCGCCACCGGCGCGACTGCCGCCAAAGAGTCGCCGCGCGTACCCCACAGCAGATACGTGAATCCGCCCCCGTTGGAATGGCCGGTGACATAGACCCGGTTGGTGTCGGTCTTCCAGTCGCGACGCGCGGTGTCGAGCATGGCGTCGAAGAACTTGAGATCCTTGTTGTTTGGCCCCAGCAGCATCAGCCAACCGGCGCGCTTTCCGTCCGGATCGCGCGGCGTTCGGGTGGGTAATCCCTGGGGATAGACCACCACCGCCTCCGGCCAGAATTCATGCAGCCGGGACTTGCGCGCGGTCAGGCTCATTGTGCCGCCGTGGCCGTGGAAGGCGAAGATAATAGGCGCCCCGTTGGTAGCCGATGGGAAATAGACCAGGGCGCGGCGAATTGTGCGGTCCACATTCCATTCCACAGTGGCCAGGCTTGCGGCCTCAACCACAGACGGCAGCAGACCCTGTAATGCCAGGAGAATGGCACCCGCGGCTGCACTACGGCAAGCGAACATACGCCTTTCATAACACACCTGCCCCGGCGTGGAAAGAGACGGTTTGACCGAACGCCGCTTTCCTGCGAGTGGTTCTCCGCTCCCAGTGCAGCAGCAATCTCAGGGTGTGCTTCCGGTGTCTGGCCGATGACACCCCGGTGTGTCTCCCATGGGGAGCGGTCCCCATGGGAGACTCACCGGGGTATCGGTGGGCCCAAACCGTTGCGCGGCCGGTGCGGCTTGCAGGGACAGAGGCCAATGCGGTGGCTGCGACTTGACGCTGCGGCCCGCTCGAATAGGCTGCCCGATATGAGCGCTCAGGTTCGCCCTTTCCTTCTGCTGATGCTGATGGCCGGAGCAGGTGTGCGGCTGGCGTGCGCGGCGGGCGCCGGTGGTGGCACCAACGAGACAGCCCTGCACACCATCCTCGCCCACGAAATTGTCGGCCCGGCCCGCGTTTTGAGCGACCTGCAAGATTACCTCGAACCGCGCGTGCCGGCGATGCCACCGCCGTCTTCCGCCAAGGATTGGATTCGCTACGCAAATCGCCTGCGTGAGGAGACCCTTCAGAAGGTGGTCCTGCGCGGTGAAGCGGCGCGTTGGGCGAAACAGCCGTTGAACGTTGAATGGCTGGAGACCATCGCCGGAGGCCCCGGCTACCACATCCGGAAGCTTCGCTACGAAGCCGCGCGCGGCTTCTGGATTCCCGCGCTGCTCTACGAGCCGGATGGCTTGACAGGCAAGGTGCCCGCCGTGCTCAACGTCAGCGGCCACGACCCCAACGGCAAGGTGGCAGGATACAAGCAGATCCACTGCATCAACCAGGTCAAGCGCGGGATGCTGGCGCTCGATGCAGAGTGGATCGGCATGGGGCAGTTGTCGCACTCCAACTACAAACACACGCGGATGAACCAGCTTGACCTGTGCGGCACGAGCGGTTTGGCGCCGTTTTACCTGTCACTGATGCGTGGGCTCGATGTGTTGCTTGGGCACCCCCACGCCGACCCGGCACGGGTGGCGGTTACTGGTTATTCGGGCGGCGGCTGGCAGAGCATCTTCATCAGCGCGCTCGATCCGCGTGTGACCCTGGCCAACCCGGTAGCGGGCTACTCCAGCTTTCGCACCCGCATCCGGCACTTGAAGGACTTGGGTGACCCCGAGCAGACCCCGTGCGACCTGGCGACGCTGGCGGACTACACGCACCTGACGGCGTTGATGGCGCCGCGGGCGGCGCTGCTAACTTACAATGCCAAGGATGACTGTTGCTTCGAGGCCGGCTACGCGCTGGCGCCGTTGATCGAAGCGGCCCAACCAGTCTTCCGGCTCCTGGGAAAGGAGACTGCGTTGCGCTCGCACATCAACTATGACCCTGGCAATCACAACTACGAGCAGGACAATCGCGAGGCCTTCTATCGGATGGTGGGAGACTTCTTCTACGCGGGCGACACAGCCTTCGATGCGCGCGAAATCCCTTCCGCCGCTGAGATCAAGACCAAGGAGCAACTGGACGTGCCTCTGCCCCAGCCCAACGGCGACTTCAACTCGCTGGCCCTGGCCTTGTGCAAGGACCTGCCGCGGGTGGCCAAGGTCCCCGAGGGTGGCGCGGCGCTGCGCAAGTGGCAACAGAAACAGCGCGCCCGGCTGCGCGACGTGGTCAAGGCCAAGGACTATGCCGTCCAGCAGGCCACGATCGTGAAGCGTGAGCAGAGTGCCGAGCTCCAAGCCAAGGACTGGCGGCTGCGGGTCGGGGGCGCATGGACTTTGCCGGCGACGGAGTTGGCGCGCGGCCGCCCACAAGGGGTGACGCTCCTGATTGCGGACGCCGGCCGGCGGGGCGCTACCAATCAAGTGGAGCGGTTGCTCGCGGCCGGGCAGCGAGTAGTGGCCGTTGATCCCTCCTATTTTGGCGAGTCCAAACCCGCGCGACGCGACCACCTCTGGGCGCTGCTGGAGGCCGCGGTCGGTGACCGTCCGCCGGGCTTGCAGGCCAGCCAGATGACCGCGGTTGCCCAGTGGCTGCGAGCCGAGCGCCCCGGCGAGCCGGTCACCCTATGTGCGCTCGGGCCGCGGAGTAGCACAGTCGCCTTGGTGGCGGCCGGGTTGGAGGAGCAGGCAATCGCCCGCGTGGAACTGCACGACGCCTTCCCGAGCCTGAAGGCCGTGATCGAGCAGAATCACTCGTTCGAGCAAATGCCTGAGATGTTCTGCTTCGGATTGCTGGAAGCGTTCGACATGGAGCAACTGAAGGCCCTCGCAAAGCGGCATGTAGGCCGTCCTTAGCAAGCTCATGAAGAGCAAACAGCGCCCGGCCTCGCGTTTTGCTTGCATTTGGGAGTCATTGCTCCGCTGCCACTAGGCCCTATCCACGCAGTTATTTATGGGGACCGCGCCCGCCCCGGGCGCTGCCACCCGGCGCCCCCGCCGGGTGGGGGTGGGGCGTGCGCAGTCACTGAATGGTGAATCGCCTCGGCCACTCCCAAAGGTGGCTGGCGAGGGCGCCATCCACTGCGCCCGGGGCGGGCGCGCTCCCCTGCTGCTGAATAGGCTAAGCGGGTGTCAGGCGGCGGCCGGAGGCCCCATAGGCGTCGGCTTGACGCGGCTGCTGCGTCGAATACGCTGCCCAACATGAAAGCTTTGGTTCCCGTTCTCCTTCTGCTGACGCTGATTCCAGACCTAGTCGCCGCCGTTCCAAACGCCGCGGTTCTGTCGCTCGATCTCAGCCGCCCAGGTCCGGCCATCTCTCCCTATATCTATGGCCAGTTCATCGAGCACCTGGGCCGCTGCATCCACGACGGCATTTGGGCCGAGAAGCTCCAGGACCGCAAGTTCCTGCTGGCACTCGACAAATCACCCTGGCAAGTGGTCCGCCCCGCCGGCGCGGCGTTCGAGGCATACCTTGATGCGGCAGGGGCTTATGCCGGTGAGCATTGCCTGGCGCTGTGGCAGCGCGGCGAAGGCCCGGGAGACGGCGGCATTTTGCAGAAGGACATCGGCGTGCTGGCCGGGAAGGAGTATGTCGGCTATGCCGTGGTCTCGGCCGTCAGCGGAGAGCCTGCCCTGGAGGCTGGCCTGTCATGGGGAGCGGGCGCCGCCGATCAACAAACCGTCCGGTTGACCGGGCTCGGGCGCGAGTACCGCCGGATCCCCTTTCGGTTCAAGGCGGGGGGGACCACAGAGTCGGCCTCCTTATCGCTGCGCGTGGTCAAGCCCGGCCTGGTGTGGATCGGCTGCGTCTCCTTGATGCCTGCCGACAACGTAAACGGCATGCGCGCGGACGTGCTGGCTTTGATCAAGCAACTCAATTCGCCGATCACGCGCTGGCCCGGCGGCAACTTCGTATCCGGCTACAACTGGAGGGACGGCATCGGCGAGCGCGACCGGCGCCCGCCGCGCTGGGAACGCGCCTGGAACGCGGTCGAGGACAACGATTTCGGGCTGGACGAGTTCATGCGCTTTTGCGCCGAGGTCCGCACCGAGCCTTACATCGCCGTGAACACCGGGCTTGGCAGCGTGCAGGACGCCGCTGACGAGGTGGAATACGCGACCGGATCGAGCCGCAGCCGCTGGGGCGCCGAGCGCGCGCGCAATGGACACCGGAAATCCTACGCGATCGCCTGGTGGGGAGTCGGCAACGAGATGTACGGCGACTGGCAATTGGGCAACGTGCCCGTCGAGCGCTATGCCCTGCGCCACAACTCCTTCGCCGCCGCGATGAAAGCGAAAGACCCGCATATCAAGATCATCGGCGTGGGCACACCGGGCCGTTGGAATGATGTCCTGCTGCCGATCAGCGCCGCCCACATGGACCTCCTCAGCGGCCATCATTACACGGAGCGCAAGTTCAAAGTGCCTTTCACACCCGAGGACGCCGCGAAGTACGAAGAAGCCTTCCCGGCCTACTCCGGCAGCGTAATGCGAGGAGTGCGCGGACTCGTCGAGGATTACCGGAAACGTTTGGCAGACGGAAACCCCGAGCTGGGCCGCGTCCGGCTCGCCATTGATGAATGGGGCATTGTGCGCGACTGGAATCCCGCGCCGGACGGCCCCGGCGTCGGCCCCTTCGAGCACTCCTACCCGCTCGGAGACGGTCTAGCCTCCGCCCGCGCCCTGCACGAACTCATCCGCGCCGCCGACCTGGTTGCGATGGCCAATTGGGCGCAAACGGTCAATGTCATTGGCGCCATCAAAACTAGCCGGAACCACGCCGTGCTGGATTCCGTCGGCCACCTGTTGGCCCTCTACCGCGCACAGGTCGGCGGCAGGCTGGTCCCGGTGCAGTTGAGCGCGGAAGCGCCGGTGGATGCCCTGGCCGCGCTGGACCCAAAGAGCGGCCGCCTGTCGCTGGGCCTGGTGAACTATTCAGCGACCGAGGAGGTCGTGTTGTCCGTGAAGACCCTCGCGGGCACGCTGCCTCGCACAGCGCACGCTTGGAGGATCAATGGACCGAGCCTGACTGCGATCAACGTTCCGGGCCAACCTGAAACCATCACTACCCAAGCCTTGCCCCCGGTTGACCTCGGCGAAGCTGTCCGACTCCCTGCCCACTCGATCACAGTGCTGAAAGCTGGCAGGTGAGGGAACACCTCACGATGCAGGACACTTGGCAACGGGCACGGACTCCCGGGCTTGTCACGTAGCGATTTAATTTGACTCCGGCGTCCCTGGGGCCGACCCGATGATGCAGGCGAGTCGCACCGTAGTCTCACCGTAGTCTCACCGTATCCTCACCGTGGATAACATTTGGACGCCGTTTTGCGTAAGCCACTATCCCACAATGGCTTACGCAAGACTGGTGTTCAAAACCGCACCACGCGGGGTTCTGCTATTCTAGAGTCATAAAATGCTGTATTACAAATACTTACGCCTGATTGGTGGACTTCTACGGCTTCCTCACCTCCAAAATGTCAAGGCTGTATTCCATTGCGGAAGATCCGAAGAGATGTAAATTGACATTGTCGTACCCGGGGCGCGCCACAGACTTCCTGGGACGTGAGGAGTTCGGACGCAAGGCTCTCGGAGCGCAATAGGGCATCCGGCTCACCCATACACTGGAGCCCTTACCCCTCTTTGCTTGCGCTCGCTGCCCTTGCTTGCTGATTGGCGGCAGCCGACTACTGATTCGTGATCAACTCCACGCCTCACCTTTCCCGCCGCATCCTACGCGCCGCCACCACATCGCGCCGCGCGTGAGCAATCCAGCGCGGCTGTGTCATAATCAGGATGTATGCTGTTCACGGGCATTGTTTCACGAGGCCCGCGAATCGGCTCGACGGCTCTCAACCCTCGACCATCAGCGGTCAACACTTCTAGCCGTCGCCGCAGCGATAACACGTGCTTTCGGCTGGTTTCCTTGGCCCCGAAACCGGACCTGCAATACCGCGCACCGAGATACCCTGGAGATGCCCCATCGGGCAAACTTCTCTAACAATCCCTGGTGACGACGCCGCAAATATCCCGCCAACCCGTCTCCAAAGGAGCCTTTACACGGGGCGGAGGGCTGGGTAAAGGTGACGTTGATGAAGGGAAATTTTTCTTCAGCGGTAGGGAGCTGTTGGCCTATCACCCCAAAATGGGGAGATGGACAGACCCGTATAATCACTTGGGCATAGGTTGTACATGAATCGGGACATCCAAACTCTCATCATTGATCTGACGAAGCACACCCCGAGTGTGCCCATATCGCCTGATGACAGACAGCTTTATCATGCGTATCAGCGTGCCCGCCTTCATGCACTTATCTCGCAGGAGCAGGCCCAGTCGGCGGATAGGCTTGAAAAGCAGATTGTCGAGCTTGTTGGCATTGCGGCGGAGCAGAAACGCCTTGCGGCGAAGCTTGATGTACAAACTAATACGCTTATATCACTCACACGTTGGCTTAGGGGACTGACTATCGCGTTGGTCGTGCTCACTATTCCACTCTTCTTGGAGGCACTTCATCTCGTAGAGGTCCGCAAGAATCCGACTCAGCTCGCACCAAATATACAAACCAACCAGAATGGCAATGAGCGGAGGCACCAGCCATAGATCATGCCAACCCATAGCGCCTAAGTCGCTGGAGCCGACCGGAGATGCGCCGGGATTATTTCTGGCTAATGGGCGTGTTCATCGGCGCATCTCCGGCGGCTCAGCTTTCTCGTTGAACGATAAGAACAGAGAGTTCGACCCGCCATGCCTCTATTTGACCTGAATATCGAGACGGTTCTTGAGCATTGGGAAGTTGAACACGGACTCCGTGAGATCATAGCCAATGCTCTCGATGAGTGTACGCTAAGCGAGACAAGTCCTGTCAGTATCGCCAAAGATAATGCCGGACGTTGGCATGTCCGGGACTATGGCCGCGGCATTAGGATTGAGCACTTCACACTCAACGAAAATCGGGAGAAGCTGGGGGCAGACGGTGTGATCGGCAAGTTTGGGGTTGGTTTGAAAGACGCTCTTGCCGCCCTTGATCGGCATCACGTGAGCGTTGCCATCAGGTCTCAAAATGGCACCTTCACGCTGACCAAGGCGGCAAAGCACAATTTCGATGGAATAACAACGCTTCACATCTCGCATGAGTCCGCAGGTCAGTCGTTGCCCGGTACTGACTTCATTCTCACCGGCGTACCGGACGCCGCCATCGAAAAGGCGAAAGGAATGTTCCTCCACTTCAGGGAACATCGCGTTCTTGACGCCACACCCTTTGGACAGGTAATTGCGGCTCCATCTGCAGGGTCGGAGGTGTTCATCAATGGTGTGTGGGTTAACGCCGAACCCACCTTCCTCTTTTCATACAACGTCACGAGTCTCACCGAGCCCATGCGGAAAGCCCTCAATCGTGAACGGGTTAATGTCGGCAGGTCGGTGTATGCGGACCGCATACGGCAGATACTGAAATCCTCGAACGCGCCTCCTGTGCTGCAACCGCTTGCCTCAGCGTACGCACGCAGGGACGAAGGCGAGCCACCGGAGGAACTGGCATGGATCGACATCGCACACAAAGCGTTGAACGAGTTGGCCAAGCGGCAGAATGTGGTTGTGGTTTCACAGACCGAGATCAAGGCACGACCAGAGCTTGTTGAGGACATCAAGAGTGACGGCCACAAGATCGTCTTGGTCACAGACCGAGAGAAGCAGCGCGCAGACCAACAGGCCGAGCAAGGCACAGCGCCGTTTCAGACATTGCGTACGTGGATTCAATCGGTCAACGACAGTTTCCAGTACCGGTTTGTGGAAGAGAGCGAGTTTGCAGAGAATGAGCGCGTGGTATGGCAAAGGCGGTATCAGATACTCAGCTTGGTTGGTCTTGGCCAGAAAGATATTCCACGGATCTTGGTTTCCCAAACCATGCGCACGACAGAAGACGACACCAACGGGGCGTGGGACAGCAATCTCAAGGCGGTGATTGTGAAGCGGACGCAACTGCGCTTGCTTTCAACATTTGCGGGCACTCTGCTGCACGAGTGCGCACACGCCGTTTCCGGCGCGACAGACTGTACGCGGTGCTTCGAGAATGTTCTCACTGACTACCTTGGTCGGGTATCCGAGAAGGCCCTATCGGGCGCGAGGTCGTCCGATGCGTTGGACAGTATACCTCACAGCGAGGCACGACCTTCCGTGCCGGACGCTCCCATCGTGTCGGGTGGCATCACCTTCGTGAGGGTGGAGTCATCGAACATTGCCGGTGTCTGCTACGACATCAAAACGCAGACCCTATACGTGGCATTCAAGAATGGGTCTCGATATTTCTATCAACCAGTGCCAGAACCGGTCTATACAGCCTTGCTCAATGCCCCGTCGAAGGGGCGTTACCTCAACGCTCAGATAATCGGACGTTACAAGTACGGCAGCATTTGAAAAGTCCGTTCAACAGGAATGCGAGGTAGGCAGCGCGCCCGGTTCCGCGGCCAACCCATTCGGCTGCCGGCCCATTCAATCACCGCGCTCAAATCTGGCCGGTAAGAACCGAGACTCGTACACCCATCCCATAGCGATTTGGTCTGACCCTATAACCTCCCGGGTCTCCTAATGACCGATTACAGGTTGCAGACCGGCGGAGCTTCGGCCGTGGAGAATCCAATCGTTGTGGCCCAGACGCATCCCCGAGAATGGGGCACTTGACGATCGTGAGCGCTACAATAGAATCGAAGCCAGGACCGTAGAATACTATGAAAACGCGCGTTTTAGGCCAAATCCTTCTGTGTGTCGTGTCGGTGCATCTGGAGCTGCTGGTGATGGCGGTTGAGGGCACAAAGATTAAAGATTCGGAGTCGGCCTCGCACGGTGCCGAAGACGCCTTCCACCAGATCGTGGACACCTACCGCTTCCCGGGATTTGAGATCGTGCAGTTTAACCTTCCCGTGTTGAGTCACTATTCCTACCTGTTGGTCTCTGGTCCGGAAGCAGTGCTGGTGGACCCGGACCGCGACATCAACGGGTACCTGGACTACGCAAAGAAGCACAGTCTGACCATTAAAGGGGTTTTCCTCACGCATTCTCATGCCGACTTTGTGGCGGGACATCTCGAGACGGTCCGGGCCTTGAGCGTCCCCATTTACCAAAACGCCGCCAGCGGAGCGCAATACAAGATCGAACCGCTCCGGGAGGATTCGACATTCCGGGTGGGCAAAGCCACGGTGAAGGCCATCAGCACACCCGGTCACACGCCGGACGGCATGTGCGCTTTGGTCAGCAGCGAGGGCGAAGCACAGCCACGGGCGGTGTTCACGGGCGACACGCTGTTCGTGGGGTCCATTGGGCGACCGGACCTGCTGGAGGGCACCATGACTGCGGCCACGCTGGCGTCCATGAGTTACGACACGTGGCACAATAAACTGTCCAAGCTGCCGGATAGCATCGTGGTTTTGCCAGCCCATGGCGCCGGATCGCTTTGCGGTGCCAACCTGTCGGACGATCCTGCCTCGACGATTGGCCGGGAAAAGTCGTCGAACCCCTATGTGCAGAAGAACGGCCGCAGCGAGTTCATCGCGGCGGTGTTGGAGGGATTGCCGGAGGCGCCGCAATATTTCAAGCACAACGCGGCCATGAACCGCGCTGGCCCCCCACTGGTGGATTGGAAGGCGACACCGGCAGCGGCCAAAGCCGAAGAGTCCATCACCAAGGCCGCCGGGCAATGGCTGGTGGACTTGCGTGAGGCCAAGACCTACGCCGCCGGGCATGTGCCGGGTTCAGTAAACATCGCCCTGCGGGGCCGGTTGGAAACTTGGGTCGGAACGATGGTGCCGTGGAAGGCGCCGCTGGTGTTGATCGGGGCGGAGACGGAGCTGAAAGAGGCGGTGTTCCGCCTGCAGCGCGTGGCCTACGAGGGTTTGGTGTTGCCTTTTGAAGCGTGGACCAAAGCGGGACTGCCGGTGGCGACAAGCGGAACGATCACGCCCGCCGAGCTTTATCAGCAGATGCAGAACGGCAGCGCGCCGATCATTGTGGATGTGCGGATGCCTTACGAGTGGATGGCCATGCGGATCGGCACGGTGGTCAACCTGCCGATCAACCACCTGGCCGAGTTGTCCGCCAAACTCGATCCGAACCTGCCGGTGGTGGCCGTGTGCAACAGCGCCTACCGGTCGAGCCTGGCGGCGGGCATCCTGCAGCGGAAGGGATTCAAGAATGTGGCCAGCCTGGCCGGTGGCAGCGCGGCGTGGATTGACGCGGGCTATCCGGTGTATGGGAATGAAAAGAAGGCCACGGCCTATGCCCCTCAGCGCCAGATTCAAATCGCGGAGCGCATTTCACCCGCCGACTTGGGCCGGCTGATCAAGGATCTGCCGGGCACGTTCGATCTGGTGGACATACGCCCGGCCGAGGCGTTTCAGGACTACGCCCTGCCCGGCGCGCGACACGCCGAGTTGGCGGACGTTCTGGAGAATCCCGGCTACCTGACTGGCGCGGGGCCTTTGATTATCGTGGATCGCGACGGTTCGCTGGCCATGATGGCGGCCGGCATTCTCTCACAGAAAACCAAGCGCCCCATCAAGGCCCTGCACGGCGGGCTGGAAGCGTTTTGGGAAGAAAGCGAATTAAAGGGGGCGGTGCGCGCCGTGCCCTTGCCCAGCGGTGGCGCTCGTCCTCAAGCCATGCCGAGCGGAGGCGCTCCTCGCCCTGCCGCACCGGCGGCGACGCCGTCAACCCCAGCGCCGGCGAAGCGCAAATCGGCAGGTTGCTGAATCGATCCCAGGAGCAAGGATGCTATGAATCCCAACTCTATCCCTCCATCGACCGGTCCCAGGCCTCACATGAACCCATATCTGGCTGGGGTTATGTTAGGGCTGGTCTTGCTCGCCAGCTTCCTCATCCTGGGCGTCGGGCTCGGGGCGTCGGCGGGCATCGCGCGAGCCGGTGCCTTTGCGCAGAGCTGCTTCATGCCTCAACACGTGGCCGACAGCGCCTACTTTGGGGCCTGGGGCAAGGACCCGCTCCGGTACTATCTGGTGTTCATGTTCGTCGGCACTCTGCTCGGAGGCCTGGTCTCGGCGATCATGGGACGGCGGGTTCAGCCGCAACTGGAGCGCGGGCCGACGGCTTCGCGCGGTCGTCGCATCGTGATGGCCTTGGCGGGTGGCATCCTGGCCGGGTTCGCGAGCCGGGTGGCTTCGGGCTGCACCTCGGGTCAGGCGTTGACCGGCGGGGCGATGCTGGCCACCGGCAGCCTGTTGTTTCTGGGGGCGATGTTTCTCAGCGGCTACGCCATGGCGTGGTTTGTCCGGAGGCAATGGCAATGATCACAACCTTCTTTGGCCAGGATGCCCTCGGGAGCAGCGCGGCGTTTGTCTTGTCGCTGCTGCTCGGATTCGGATTTGGTGTCGCGCTCGAACAGGCCGGCTTCGGCAGTTCGCGGCGGCTGGCGGGCATATTCTATTTCCGCGACATGACGGTGCTGCGGGTGATGTTCACCGCGATGGTCACGGCGATGCTGGGCCTGCAGGTCGCGTTTGCGCTGGGCGTGGTCAGTGCGGAGCAGGTCTATTTCCTGCCCACTATTTACGGCGCGCAGATCGTCGGCGGCCTGCTCTTCGGCGTGGGCTTCGTTTTGAGTTCGTGGTGCCCCGGTACGGCCGCAGTCGGACTGGCCAGCGGACGCCTCGATGCGTTGATCTTTCTCGGCGGCGCGGCTCTGGGCAGCATTCTCTTCAATGAGTTCTACGGGATCGTTGCACCGCTGGCGACTTGGGGTGACAGCGGCGTCAAATTCGTGTGGGCGGCGCTGGGCGTTTCGGGTCCGGTGTTCGCGCTCCTCTTCTCCGCGGTGGCGGTGGCGGCTTTCTGGGGCTCGGAATGGATCGAGAAGAAAGTGGCCGGTGCCGGCCCCTACTTGGGGTCTCCGTTCCTGAAGGCATTCAGCGTGACGATCCTGGTGGGAGCGCTGGCCGTGGCGTTGCTCCCACCCGCAACGCCTTCAACCACGGTGGCAGCCCCCGCCGCCCTCTCCGAAACGAGCATGCTTCAGGCCATCGAGGCCGGGGAGGATCACATTGACCCCGATGAACTCGCTGACCGACTGATGGCCGGGGACGCCAGCCTGTTGCTGGTGGATATCCGCACGCCGGCTGAGTTTGACGCGTTTCATATCCGCAGCGCGGTAAATGTCGCCGCTGCGGACCTTCCTGAGTTCCTCGAGTCGCGCAAGAACAAGGGAACGATTGTGCTCTACTCCAACGGGATGACCCATCCGGCTCAGGCCCGTGATGCCCTGGCTAGGATGGGATTTGCGAACGCCTACTTACTAACGGACGGCCTGCAAGGCTTCATGCAGCAGGTGTTGAAACCGGTTTCCCTGCGCAGCATGCCGCTCTCAGAAGCCCAAGCGGCCAAGGTCAGCGCGTGGCGGACGTTCTTTCTGAGTGGACCGCAAACTCACGCCGCCAAGGCCATGACTACACCGAGCGACGCCCCGCGCCTGGTTGAGACATCCTGGCTGCAAGAAAATCTGGGGCGGAGTGACCTGCGCATCATTGATCTGCGCCCGCAGCCCGCCTACAATGGCGGCCACATTCCGGGTTCCGTTCGGATGGATGTGGAGCATTTCCGCGGCGCGGTGGGCGGGGTCTCGTCCATGCTCCTGCCGGCGGACCTGATCGCACGCCACCTGGGACTGCTGGGAATCACTCCTCAAACGACGGTGGTTCTGGTGCCCACCGACAAGCTGCAAGACGCCACCTTGGCGGGCATGGCCTTGGAGCGGGTTGGACACATGCGCTACGCCATTCTCAACGGCGGCTGGGAGCAATGGGTGACGGAGAAACGACCGGTGGACACCTTGCTGCCAACCATCACCCCTACGGACTACCCGGTGCCGATTGGTGCAGACACCTTTGGCGTGGACTACCAGCAAGTCCTGGCCCTCTCCCAAAATCGGAGCGCCGTGCTCCTGGACGTGCGGCCCGGGGATTTCTTCAGTGGCAAGAAATTAGAGGAAGCGCGTGCCGGTCACATCCCCGGCGCGGTTAACCGGCCGTTCAGTTTGGACGTGTCCACCAACAACGCGGTGATTCGGTTCAAACCGCTTAACGACCTAGCCGAAGCGTATGCGAAGTTCATTCCCTCGAAAGACTCGCCGGTGGTCGTAAACTGTCGCACCGGGCATCAAGCCAGCCAGACGTACTTCGTGCTGCGCCATCTCTTGGGTTACCGCCGGGTGAATTGGTACGACGGGGGTTGGGCCGAATGGGCCAGCCGGCCGGAACTTCCCCTCGAGACAGGGGGAGGCTGAGTTACAGCCCTCTGCGGAAGTCCCCGGAACACAGGACCCAGAGAACTCGTCTCCAGCCCGGCCAAAACTCCGGCCAGGAGTATGACGACCAGGATGGTGGTCTCGAACCATCGGGCGTGCACAAGAGCATTCAATTTCGCATTCATGGAACGGAAGTATTCACCCAAGAGTGACTTCCAGTTGGCGCATGAGGTCGCGTTTCTTGTACTGATGCGCCTGCATCCTTGAAAGGACCCCGTCGAGAAAGCGCACTGCGGACAGGATGTGCGGGCCCTTGTTGAGCATCACGCACTCGGCACGGGCGCTCATAGCGGCGTCGGTGATCTCGGCGCGCGATGGCAACCCCTTCTTGGCCAGTCCTTCAAGCACCTGCGTCGCCCAGATCACCGGCACATGAGCTGCTTCACAGATCCAGAGGATGTCCTCCTGCAGCTCCGAGAGACGTTCCCAGCCGGCTTCGACGGCCAGGTCGCCGCGCGCCACCATCACCCCCAGCGGCGAGCGTTGCATGCCTGCCAGCAGGATGCCGGGGAGCTGACGCAACGCCGCGCGGGTCTCGATCTTCAGCACCACGGCCATGTTGGGTCGGCCCAGGTCTGCCAGGTGCTTCCGCAGCAGCCATACGTCGTCCGGCCGATGCACAAAGGACAGGCTGACGAGATCGGCGTGCTCCACTGCGAACTGGAGATTGGCGACGTCTTCCCCGCTCAGGGCGGGTATCGACAGGTCGGTGTCGGGCAGGTTGATGCCCTTTTCCGGACGCAGCTTGGAGCCCTGCGGGGCGGCACGGTGAATGACGACGCGCAATCGGTCGGATTGCACCTCCCGAATCACACCCTCGATTTTGCCATCATCAAACAGAATTCTGTGGCCCACCCGGGCGTCACTGAAGACGGCATCGAGCGTGCACGGAATCCGGGCCGGATTGGCTGGTCGGTGCCGAGTGGCGGCCACAGCATTCCGGCCGGTCTCGGCTCCCGTCGTGACCCACAAGGTATCCCCCACGTGCTGCACGCTCGACGCATAGCGTTCCTCCAGTGTCAGGCATCGGCGGCGGATGGCTGCGATCCGGCGGACCAAGGCGCGGTTTGACGCCCGATCACGCAGGGCTGTGGAAGATCGTCGGGAGGTCTTTTGCTCCCGCCGTCGTCGAGGAGATTCTGGCTGGGAACGCGGGGCCGGATGTGAGGACCACCCGTGGCGCCTCGTTTCTCGCACGTTCGCGTCCGGTGGCACAGCCGAAGTTGGGGATGGGCGTTCTTTGGATTGGGTGCATGTGCTCATGGCCGGCGTTGCTTCCGGTTGACCAGCCACTTCTGAAACTCCACCAGCAGTACCCCAGTCAGACTGGCGCCCACGATGCGCAGCCACTCGTCCCAGCCGATGGGGGCGGTCTGGAAGATCGCGTTGAAAAGCGGCACGTAGGTGAGACCGGCTTGCAGGAGCAGCACGCCGACAATGCCCAGCCACAACCAGCCGTTGCGAAACAAACCGAGAGACCAGATGGACTGGCGCAGTGAGCGGCAATTGATCAGGTAGAAGGCTTGAATCATGGCTACGGTATTTAGCACGACCGTGCGTGCGGCCTCGAGGCCGGCTCCACGAGCCAACTCCCATTTGAACAGCCCGAAGGCGGCGACGAGGATGAGCAGGCCGACGAGAACCACTTGGGCCAGCATCCGGCCAGTAAGAATTGGGGCATTGGGTGCGCGCGGCGGGCGAGTCATGAGGTCCCGTTCTTTTGCTTCCAAAGCGAGGAACAATCCCAGCACGCCCCCGGTCGTCATGTTGATCCATAGCACCTGCAGCGGAAGAATTGGCAATGTTGCGCCCACTAATGCGGCGGCGAGGATCACCAGACCCTGCCCCAAATTGCTCGGCAGCGCCCAGGTGATGATCTTGGTCAGGTTGTCAAAGACGTTCCGGCCCTCCTCCACCGCCGCCCGGATGGACGCGAAGTTGTCGTCCGTCAGCACCATGTCGGAGGCTTCTTTGGCGACCTCGGTCCCGGTGATCCCCATGGCCACGCCGATGTTGGCCTGCTTTAACGCGGGGCCGTCGTTGACTCCATCCCCCGTCATGGCCACGACGTGCCCGCGGGCTTGCAGCGCCTCGACCAGTCGCAGTTTCTGCTCGGGGGTAACTCGGGCGAAGACCGAAACGCTCTCCGCAACCTCGATCAATGACTCATCCGAGAGCGCGGCGAGCTCTTTGCCCGACAATGCGGACGGGCGCATGGCTGTGCCGGGTTCCTTCACGAGCCCCAACTGCCGGCCGATGGCCAAGGCTGTTCCGGCATGATCACCGGTGATCATCTTGACCTGGATTCCCGCGCGATGACACGCCGCCACCGCCTCAATCGCCTCCGGACGCGGCGGATCGATCATTCCCTGCAAACCGAGAAAGGTGAACGTCCTGGGCAGATCTCGCGCCTGGATACGCCGGGTATCCGCCGGCAGTTCCGCGCGACCAAACGCCAGCACCCGCAAGCCGGCGGAAGCGAGTTCAGCGACCTGCCGTTGAATGCGCTCGCGGTCAAGTTTGATCAACTGCTGGCGCGCGTCGAGGGCGGTCTGGCACCACTCCAATACAACCTCCACCGCCCCTTTCAAATAGACCAGCTTTCGGCTCGCGTCCGCGTCGTCATGGAGCGTGGCCATAAACTGGTTCTGGGATTCGAATGGGATGGCGTCCACCCGCGGCAGGCGCGACTTGACCGCAGACTCGTCCAGACCGGCCTTGTGCCCGGCGACGATCAAGGCCACCTCGGTCGGATCGCCCTGGGCGTCCCAACGGCCATCCTTCTGGACCAGCGCGCTGTCATTGCAGACCAGCCCAGCCAGTAAACACTCCGTAACTGCGGGGGCTTCACGCGGCGTCACCCGCTGCCCGTCGAGCGTCAGCTCGCCTTTCGGTTCATAACCGTTACCTCCGACTTCAATAACACTGTCGCCGACGACCACCTGTCGCACTGTCATCTGGTTTTGCGTGAGCGTTCCGGTCTTGTCGGAGCAGATCACGGTGGTGCTGCCGAGGGTTTCGACGGCGGGTAGTTTGCGGATGATGGCGCGACGCCTGGCCATGCGGGCGACGCCGATGGCCAGTGTCACCGTCACTGCCGCCGGCAATCCCTCGGGAATGGCACCCACCGCCAACGCGATGGCCGACGAGACGATTTCAGCCAGCGGTTCGCCTCGTGCCAATCCCACGGTCAGCACGACGGCAGCCAAACCGAGAATCAGGATCAAGAGCTTGTGGCCGAACGCGGCCATCTTGCGCGTCAACGGGGTTTCCAGGCTGGGCGCGGCCGAGATCATCTCGGAAATGCGCCCGATCTCGGTGTGATCGCCCGTGGCGACCACCACCCCGCGGCCCTGGCCATAGGTCACCAATGTCGAGGCGTAGGCCATGTTGGCGCGGTCGGCGAGCAGCGTTTCCGGGGCCAGTTGAACCTCGGCGGCTTTCGCGACCGACGTGGATTCGCCGGTGAGCGCCGCCTCGGCGAGCTGCAGGTCGCGGGTAGCCACGAGGCGCAGGTCCGCCGGGACTTTGTCACCCGAGGCCAGCAGCACCACGTCGCCAGGAACGAGATCGGTGGACGGAACGCGCTCGGTTTTGCCTGCGCGCACCACATTGGATTCCGTGACCAGGCTTTTGGCCAACGCCTCGATGGCACGCTCGGCTTTGGCTTCCTGGAGGTATCCAATCCAGGCATTGATGAGCACGACTCCCATAATGACGGCCGCGTCCACAAAGCCGCCCATCAAGAGCTTGATCGCACCCGCCACGAGCAGGATGTAGATGAGCGGATTGTGGAACTGAAGGAGGAAGCGCATCCAGGGGCTGCGGCTTTTGCGGGGCGTAAGTTGGTTGGGGCCGAACTCCGCCTGGCGATGGTTCAAGGCGAACCGGTCCAAACCCAACTCGCTGTTCGTCTCCAGCAGTTGGATCACTTCGCTGGCCGGCAGGTGGTGCCAGTGGCGACCCAGTAGGCTTTCCAAAGCCTTTGGAGATTTCGTCGCAGTCATGGCGAATGAGGCGGTCTCATTGGCAAACAAGAGAGTTGGCTATGACGGATTGTCGCCGAACAGATCCCGCAGAGAGCAACCAGCGCCCCTGGGCTGATCAAAGAAGTAAGCTGACACAGCCTCACGCACGTTGTGACGCAACTGTTCCCGGGGGGTCCCCTTCAGTGAAGATGTCGTGGGAGAGGCACCCGGCCACGAAACCGCCGTCGCCTTCCTGGGTTCCGTTGAACACGATTTCCATGCCCTCCACCATGACAGCAGGCCAAATCACTGGCAAGCCTGCCCAACGCTCTCGGGTCTGGGGCATGATCCTCGGGACCGGCTTCTTCACTAATCAGGCCTCACCCTACCGCCCGCGTTCCGCGTCACGCCCGGCGAGCAGCAGGGTGCGCCGGTGGATGCCGTGGCTGCCCTGGACACGAAGAGTGGCCGCCTCTCGCTTGGCCTGGTGAACTACTCGGCGACTGAGGGAGTAGCCGTGTCGCTGAAAGCCGACGCCGGCACGCTCCCTCGCACGGCGCAGGCTAGGAGGATCAATGGACCGAGCCTGACTGCAATCAACGTTCCGGGCCAACCTGAAACCATCACTATCCAAGCCTTGCCCCCGGTTGACCTCGGCGAACCGATTCGACTGCCGGCTCATTCAATCACGGTGCTGAAAGGTGGCAGGTGAAAGCAAAGACCTCCGCGCCAGGCACTTAGCGATTTGATTTCACTATGAAGTCCCGGCGGCCGGCCGGATGGCGCTGGCGAGCTGCACCGCAGTCCCACCGGACGGCTGCCAGAGTGCCCAGACACGCCCAAGCCAGTACCTGGATCGAGGTAGGGACGCCGGTTGCCCGGCGCCCCCCTCAC
>CAZVFC010000065.1:0-50567 GCA_964625855.1 uncultured Verrucomicrobiota bacterium
GGAGGAAAAACGCCACAGCCCATTGTGGTAGGGGAAAGTAGTGTATAGCCCGATTTCGTAGATTGGTTTAACCCGATGGGGTGGCGTCGCGCGCTTTACGGTACTGGCGCAAGAGTTCCGGCCCCATTTGATAAAGGAACTGCTCCAGGGCCTTGCCGTTGTGCAGCGCTCGCTGCAACTGCGCAACCATCTCGGTCGGGACATACATACAGCGGCGCCGGCCCTTTTCGGTAAAGGAAAGGATAAATGCGGCATGCTTATCACCCCGGGCACAGGCTGGGCAATTGGGACGGATACAGGGTTTGCGAACCTCAGCCAGAGAGCCTTTGATAGCGGGCCAGAGCTTTTCGAGTTGTCGGAGGAAGTTCTGGCGGAGAGCGCGATCAGAGGAAATGGGCTGTGACATGGTGTGTATATATCATTACATACATACCCTGGCAACAACAAAGTGAACGAAGTCACCACTTGGTGCCGCTTGGTTTTCCCGCTATCACTGAGGCATTACCCTACCGCTCGCGTTGAGTTTGGCACTTAGGGAATTCGGTGGTAGGCTACTTCGAGTGATTTTGAGACCGAGTATGAAAACGACATGGTGGATCTTGGTGGTGATCGCGGCTCTGTGCTTCACTCCGGTTGCGCGCGCGGGCGGATACGCCTGCGGCGGTTACTACGGCGGCGGCTGGGGCGGGTGTTATCGCGGAGGCTGGCTCGGGGGTATCGGTATCGGATTGTATGGCGGTGGCTGTGGCTGGGGGGTGTCTTTGGGTGTCGGCTTGCCGGGGTTGTGGGCTGGCGTTGGCTTTGGCGGGTACGCCCCAGTGTACGCCACTCCGGCTTACGTCCGGCCGGTCTACGCCACCGCGGAGCCGCCGGCAGCGTCGCCGGCGCCCGTTTACAACCCCGTGCCGGCTCCGATGTCGGCGGCTCAGATGGCCGGTCACAACACCCGGAACTGGACTCCGCCACCAGGCCAGACTACGGGTCCCACTTACTACTGGACAGCTCCGCCGGACGCCGGGGGTTAGTTCGGTGTCGCCCCGTCGCGTCAGCACCGATTCTTGTCCAGCCCGGTTTGGATGCGTGTATGAGCAGTGGAGGAAATCCGCACAAGCGCCCGAAACTACCCGAGGCCCTTGTGGAGGAACTAGCCCTCCAGAACCTCACTTACGAAGAAGCGATTCAAGGTTGCGACCCCATTCCCTCTCACGCGACCTTGCTCAAGCTGCTGCGTGGCTGGCGTTCCCTCACGCCGCAGCAGAAAGCCGCCTGGGACGAAAGAGCCCGCGAGTACAATCTTTCGGGTAGCGACCCCGCCGCCACCAACTAGCTGCCCGCCTGAGGCAGCGCCGCTGACTTTGTCATTTCCTTTCCCGGGGCGTTCCGTTATCCATTCCGCCCGACCGACCAATGAATCGAGCCGTTTTCTTGGACCGCGATGGGACGATCATCGAGGAAAAGAACTACCTCTGCCGCGTGGACGAGGTGGAGATACTTCCCGGGGCGGGCGCTGCGCTGGGGCGATTGCGCCAGGCCGGGTTCAGGCTTTTCATGGTGTCAAACCAGTCAGGGGTAGGCCGGGGCTATTTTACGCTGGCGCAAGTCGAGAAAATTAACCAGCATATCCTCCGGGAACTTGACCGTGAACGGGCGCGGTTCGAGAGGATTTACATCGCGCCCGAGGCGCCCGACACGCCGAGCCGGGGCCGAAAACCCTCGCCGCAATTCCTTCTGGATGCGCGCGATGAGTTCGGCGTGGACCTGGCGCAGAGTTATATGATTGGCGACAAACTGATTGATTTGGAATGCGGCTGGAATGCCGGGGTGAAGAAGTGCCTGCTGGTCCGCACCGGTTACGGGGCGGAGCAGGAGCGCGCGTCCGCCGGCAAACTGGCCGCCGCCGTTGTCGTGGACGATTTGCCCGCGGCGGCGCAGTGGATACTGACACAAACCTGAACACCCGCCCCGTCAGACGGGGCATTTTCGCGACAGACTCCCAAACGAAAGACTAAAGATCATGTGTGGCATTGTTGGATACGTTGGCAAGCGAGAAGCAACCCCTTTACTCATTGAAGGCCTTCGCCGGCTGGAATACCGCGGCTACGATTCGGCCGGTGTCTGCATCCTGGCGGACGGGACCCTGCACGTGCGCAAACAGGTCGGCCGCGTCGAGGGCCTGGCGCAGTCGCTCAAGGCGAAGCCGGTCAAAGGCTCGCTGGGCATCAGCCACACTCGCTGGGCCACGCACGGTCTGCCTAGCGACATCAACTCCCATCCACACCTCGACCAGTCTGGCAAGGTGGCGATGGTCCACAACGGCATCATCGAGAACTACGCCTCCCTTCGCCACCGCCTCCAGCGCCACGGTCACCATTTCCTGTCCCAGACGGACACCGAAGTCCTCGCCCACCTGATCGGCTATCACCTCGACAAGGCGCTCACCCGGAACGGCGGCGCCACGCCCGAGCTGGTCACCGAGGCCGTATTCGCCGCCACGCGCGAGGTCGAAGGCACCTATGGCATCGCCCTCATGCATCAGGACCTGCCCGGCTACCTGTTCGGCGCGCGGCGCGGTTCACCGTTGGTCGTGGGCGTTGGCAAAGGCGAGAACTTCCTCGCCAGCGACGTTTCGCCCATCGTCGCGCACACCCGCAAGGTCATCTATTTGCACGACGGCGACGTCGTCACGCTGACGGACAAAGATTTCGCTTTGCAGGCCAAGGGCAAGGCCATCAAGCGCCCGGTCAGTTCGGTGGATTGGTCGGCTGAGGAAGCGGAGCGCGGCAAGTATCCGCACTACATGCTCAAGGAAATCTTCGAACAGCCTGGCCGCGTAGCCGAGGTGCTCCGGCGCACCCTCCGGCCTGCGAAGGGCAATGTCGAGTTCGAGGAAATGGCCCTGAAGCCCAAGGAGCTGGCCAAGATTGACCGGCTAATTCTGGTGGCCTGCGGCACGAGCTGGCACGCCGCGCTGGTGGGCGAATACGTCATCGAGACACTTGCCCGCATGCCGGTCGAAGTCGAATACGGCAGCGAAATGCGCTATCGCGGGCGCCCCATCGAGAAGAACACGCTCATGGTCTCCATCTCCCAATCCGGCGAGACGGCCGACACGCTGGCGGCGATCCGTGGAGCCAAGGCCCAGGGCGCCCGCACGCTGGGCATTGTCAATGTCGTGGGCTCGACCATCGCGCGCGAATCCGACGCGGACATTTACATGCGCGCCGGCCCGGAAATCGGCGTGGCCTCGACCAAGGCCTTCGAGATGCAGGTGCTGCAACTGACGCTGTTGGGCATTGCCCTGGCGCGCCAGCGCGGCGAGCTTTCACCCGCGGAGGGCCGGAAACTCGTGCGCGAGCTCCAGACCATCCCGGGCAAGCTCGAGAAGATCCTGGCGGACGACGCCCGCCTGCGAAAGGTCTCGAAGAAGTATCACAAGGCGACCGATTTCCTTTACATGGGCCGCCAATTCAACTTCCCCGTCGCCCTGGAAGGCGCGCTCAAGTTGAAGGAGATTTCCTACATCCACGCCGAGGGCTACCCCTCCGCCGAGATGAAACACGGGCCCATCGCGCTCATCTCGCCGGATTTCCCGAGCGTCTTTGTCGTGCCCCGCGATGTGATGTACGACAAGAACATGAGCAATGTCGAGGAAATCCGGGCGCGCAAGGGCCCCATCATTGCCATCGCGACGGAAGGCGACACCGAGATCACGCACAAAGCCAATGATGTGATCTACGTCCCGCCCACGCTGGATATCTTCCAGCCGCTGCTCACGGTGGTGCCGTTGCAGCTCCTGGCCTACCACATCGCCGTCCTGCGCGGCTGCGACGTGGACAAACCCCGGAACCTGGCCAAGAGCGTCACTGTCGAGTGACGGCGGTTGCGGGCACAGTCGTTGTGGGGCGACGTTCGAGAACACCGAGCTCCGCGCTCGGTGCCGACGAAATGTAAGCGTCAAACCGGCTGCCGAAGAGCCCCGCCGTTGGCGGTTTGTCCGGTGCCAGGTGAACACGAATCGCCACTGAGCAGCCGCTTTGGTACCAGTCCGCGCCGGATTCACCGCGTCCGTCCTGCCGTGCACAAGGTATTCGTGGAAGGCGTCCTTGAGGCAAGGCCTGGGTAGAGCATTTTCCACGCCACACCGTTCTAATACCTGCACAAAAAGTGCAGTTCATAATGCTTTTCTGCTTGCTGGCCCTTGGTGTTCGGCGATACTAAACACGTTGACTCCAGCGGAGTTAGAATGGGAACCTGGCTTGCGGCTGGCAGTTGAGCTGTAAACAGAATGAACAGAATTAAGAAACAGACTCGTATCAAGGCCACGTTATGAAGACCAACCATATCATCGTCACGGCAATCCTCCTCGCCAGCTTGTCGTCTGCTGCCGCGAGCGATTTTCTCTACAGCCAGAACTTCGACAGCATGGGCACCACGGGCACGACCGCGCCCCCTGGTTGGTCCTTTTGGCATATCGCTGGAGATTCGTCCAGTGTGACCATTCCGACCAGCGCGGAGATGGCTACTGCAACCGCCGGCTCGGTCACGCTGGCGGTGTGGAACCAGCCCTCCGGCAACGACTGGTTCGACCAGGGGGTTAACATGGGCTCGACGGCCACCGACCCCGATCGTCTGCTGGGAACCAGCCCCACGGGAACCCGCGGAAGCATCCTCCAACTGAGTCTGAACAACGACTCCGGCACCCCCCTCTCTTCGATCAGGCTCACCTATGACATGAAGGTTATGGCGGACGGGAGCGGCTCTGGAACCGATGAGCTACCCGGCTACCGATTCTACTACTTGGATGGCTCCACATGGACACCTTTCCCTGCCCTGGACCTGGCCAATGCCACCGTCAACACCATCGGCCACGCCGAAGCCACCATTAATTTCACCGTCGCGGTCGCTGACGGCGGCACGTTGCAGTTCCGTTGGTACGACGACAACGCCCTTTCGCACTCACCCGATACCATGTACGCGATCGGTGCGGTCAACATTCCCGAGCCCGCGACGTTAGGCTTGCTGGCTATGGGCGCCTTGGCGCTGATCTCACGCCGCCGCAAGGCGTAATTGTCGCGTGACAGGCTTTTAGGGCGCAGCCAAGCCGGGTCCTGTGTCACGATTCCGGTTTACCGGAAAGGCCACTTGGAACACGTTGGTCGGAAGAGGTTTGCATGAGCAGGCCTCAGTTCTTCACACTTGGAGCGGCCGCTTTGGCGCCCTTTGCCTCTCTTGGCCTGTAAACTCCGGCGTCAATAAACGGCTTGAGGCAGGCTCCATAGCCTGCCTTCTCCATTTCCTCGACCGGAATGAAGCGCAGGGACGCCGAGTTGATGCAGTATCGCAAGCCTGTCGGCCCCGGTCCGTCGTTGAAGACATGCCCCAAGTGCGAGTCCGCTGTCTTCGAGCGGACCTCCGTGCGCTCCATGCCGTGCGAATGATCCGGTCGCTCGACGACTTCCTGGCTCTCCAAGGGCTGTGTGAAGCTTGGCCAGCCGCAGCCTGAGTCGTACTTGTCCAACGAGCTGAACAGCGGTTTCCCCGACACGATGTCCACATAGAGACCGGGCTTCTTGTTGTTCCAGAAGTCGTTCCGGAAGGCTGGCTCTGTCGCCGCTTGCTGCGTTACAGTGAACTGCAAAGGCGTCAACTTGCGCTTCAGTTCCGGAGTGCTGGGTTTGGAGAACTCTTGCATAGGGGTATTGGTAGAGGAGGAGGATAGAACTGGGCGGTTCGTTGGGATGGTCTGGGATTGCGCGGGCGAATAGCCGGTCAGGGAGGCCGTTGCCAGCGTCGCCATTGCGATCAGGTAGCGAGTCCGTTTCAAATCGTTCATGCAAGAGCATAGCACAATCAGGGAGCCTTTGCGCCTTTCAGCTTGGCGCTGCGGCACGGGCCGCGTTAACCTGCCAAGCCGGCGTTGATGCCCCGTCGTTTTACGCGCGAAGTCTGTTATGAAAACAATGAAAACCCTGATTGCCGGGTGCAGCGTGGTCGGTGCTGCGGTGGCAGCCGAACTCAAAGACTATCCGGTCCAACCAGTGCCGTTCACCGCCGTGAAGGTGCACGACAGCTTCTGGTCGCCGCGCATGGAGACCAACCGCGTTACCACCGTTTGGTATGATTTCCAGAAGTGCGAGGAGACCGGGCGGATAGATAACTTCGCCAAGGCGGGCAGGCTGATGGCGGGAGCGTTCCGTGGCACGCCGTTCGACGACTCGGATGTGTTCAAGGTGATCGAGGGCGCGGCCTACACGCTGGCAGTGCATCCGGACCCGAAGCTGGACCAATACCTGGATGACCTGATCGGCAAGATCGCCGCGGCGCAGGAGCCGGACGGCTACCTCTATACGGCGCGGACAATTGATCCGAAATGCCGGGTGGATTTCTTCGGGCCGACCCGCTGGTCGAACCTGGCGGTCAGCCACGAGCTATATAACGTCGGCCACCTCTACGAAGCCGCCGTCGCACACTTCCAGGCCACCGGCAAGCGTTCCCTGCTCGACGTCGCGATCAAGAATGCGGACCTGATCTGCAAGACCTTTGGCCCGGAACCGAATCAGCTCCGAGAACCGCCCGGGCACGAGGAGATTGAGATCGGGCTGGTGAAGCTGTTCCGGACCACCGGCGACCGGAGGTATCTCGCCCAGGCGCGGTTCTTCTGTGACATCCGCGGGCGCGCCGAAACGCACAAATTGCGCGGCGCAAACCAACAGGACGACAAGCCCATCATCGAACAAACCCAGGCGGTGGGCCACGCGGTACGGGCCGGGTATTTTTACTCGGGGGTGGCGGACGTGGCGGCGCTGACAGGCGATGCGGGCTACGTGCAGGCAATTGACCGCATTTGGGAGGATGTCGTCGGCCGGAAGATGCACCTGACGGGCGGCATCGGCGCGTCGCCCAAGGGCGAGGCGTTTGGCGCGGACTACGACCTGCCCAATGCGAACGCGTACCTGGAAACGTGCGCGGCCATCGCCAACGCGTTGTGGAACGAGCGCATGTTCCTGCTGCACGGCGACGCGAAGTACCTGGATGTGCTGGAGCGGGTGATCTACAACGGGTTCCTGTCCGGCGTCTCGCTGAGCGGCGACCGGTTCTTCTACCCGAACCCGCTGGAGAGCGACGGCAAGACCAAGTTCAACCACGGGTCGTGCGAGCGCGCGCCGTGGTTTGGCTGTTCGTGCTGCCCGGTCAACGATGTGCGGTTCATACCTGAGATCGCCAGCTACATCTACGCGACGCGAGACCGGGAGCTGTTCGTGAACCTGTTTGTCGGCGGTGCAGCCCAGGTGAATGTGGCGGGCACAGCGGTTGAAGTGAAGCAGGCCACGCACTACCCCTGGGCGGGCAAGGTCCTGATCACGTTAGTGCCGAAACGGGCCGCGAAGTTCACTGTGAACGTCCGAATCCCCGGATGGGCCCGGGGCAAGCCGGTGCCCAGCGACTTGTACCATTACGCCGACGCCGAGCCCGGTGCCGGCACCGCGGCGGCGGGACTGACGATCAAGGTCAACGGCCAGGACTTCCCAGGCAGTCCGACGGACAAGGGCTTTCTGCGCATCGCCCGCAAGTGGCAGCCGGGCGACACGATCGAATTGGACCTGCCGATGCCGGTTCGCCGGGTCCTTGCCCACGCGAATGTGCAAGCCAACCGCAACCGCTTTGCGGTCGAGCGCGGCCCGCTGGTCTATTGCGCCGAGGGCGCTGACAACGGCGGGCGTGTGCTGGACAAGGTCTTTCCCGGCAAGTTGCGCTTTGAAGTGCAGCCACGGCCCGATCTGCTGGGCGGGGTGACGACGGTGAAGATGTCGGCCGAGGAGGGTGAAGCGGCGCTGACCTGCATTCCCTATTACGCCTGGTGCCATCGCGGCCCCAACGAGATGCGGGTGTGGTTTCCGGTCGCGCGGTGAACGAAGATGGGCGGGGTAAGGCAAGCGCTGGCCTGCGCTCGGGACACGAAGCAATTTAGATTGACTCAGCCTGATGGCACGCCCTGGCGCGTGGGTGAGCTGCACCCGAGTCTCACCGCATACACGCCGGACACTCACCGTATACACACCGTAGATAACATTCGAGAGCCCTCTGGTGTAACTTGTTGTCTTACCAAGACTTACAGCGGAATTGCTGCCAGGAACTACCACCTGGAATTACCTCCCATCCAATAGACGTAACCCGCTGTAGTTATGTGATCTACACTGGTTTGCTGCGCGTCGCTGTCTACTTCTCGTGCTCTCAGCCGATCCACACCTCAAAAACAACCTCAAACCGAACCCAAGCGATTTAGATTGACTGTAGGGTGGGGGGCGAGGTCTTCATCAGTCCGGACCTACTCCACCGCGTCTTCAAATCGGTGAGAGCAGAGAAGCTGGCGGCAGAAACGAAGCAAAGGGAATTAGCTGCCTACTGGCTTACGGCGCTGAAGACCGGAGCACCTGATCGTTGGGAGATTGCGCCGCCGGTGCTTGATTTGTTCCGGGTCGCAGACCAACGCTCTGCCCAGCCGGTCCAGGCGGCAGGCTGGTGATAATGCGCGCGCCGCGCTTGTAGGTTAAATAGGAGTAGGCCCATTGGAGCAGCACGGCGAGTTTGTTGCGGAAACCGATCAGGAAGATCAGATGCACAAACAGCCACGCCAGCCAGGCAAATACGCCGGAGAAGCGGAGGCGGCCAATCCACGCCACTGCCGCGGAGCGGCCAATCGTGGCCATCGTCCCCCGGTCCCAATACTTGAACGGGGGCCTGGGGGCGTGCCCCGGCCCCAGGTTCAGTTCGTCCCTGATCAGGCGCGCGACGTGCCGGCCCATCTGCATCGCGGCGGGTGAGACTCCCGGCGTCGGCTCGCCGTTTTCCCGCAGCACCAGGGCCATGTCGCCGATGGCGAAGACCTCCGGGTGGTCGGGCAGGCTCAAATCCGGATTGACCTTGACGCGCCCCTGGCGGTCAAGCTCCACGCCGAGCTTCTGTGTGAGCGGCACGGCAGATACGCCGGCCGCCCAAATCACATTCTCCGACCGGATGATTTCCCCGGTAGCCAATTTCACTTCGCCCCGCTCGATGCTGCCGACCCGCGTCGAGGTGCGGACCTGCACGCCCAGGCGCTCCAACTGGCGCTCGGCGCTCCGGGCCAGGTCCGGCGGCAGATGCCCCAGCACCGAGGGCGCCGCTTCGAGCAGGATGATGCGCGCGTGCGTGGGATCAATGCGGCGAAAATCGCGCTTCAGCACGGTGCGCGCCAGCTCGGCGAAGGCCCCCGCCAATTCCACGCCGGTCGGGCCACCGCCGACAATGACCACCGTCAGCAGCGCCTCGCGTTCGGCCGGTTCGGTGGTGTTCTCGGCCTTCTCAAATGCCAGCAGCACTCGGCTGCGGATGCGCAAGGCGTCGTCGAGGGTCTTCAATCCGGGTGCGAATGCCTCCCATTCGGGGTGACTGAAATAGCCGGTGTAACCACCCAGCGCCAGCACGAGGTAATCATAGCGTAGCGTGGCCTTCTCCAAAAACACTTCCCGCCGGGCGAGGTCAAGCCCGACCACCCGCTCCAGCAGGACCGTGATCTCGGGCCGGTCGGAGAGGATGGAACGGATCGGCTGCGCGATCTCCGGCGCCGAAAGCCCCGCCGTCGCCACCTGGTACAGAAGGGGCTGAAACAGGTGATGGTTGGTGCGGTCAACGACCGTTACCCGCGCCGAAGGATGCCGGAAGTGCTGGCAGAAGCTCAGCCCGCCGAAACCGGCGCCGAGGACCACCACATGGGTACTTCTGTTCTCCGCCACGCCATACTCTCCGGCCATTTGCCCGAACGTGCAACGGGAGGTGTCTTGCCAGATCGAACGGCGCCGGGTTTGGAGCGATTATGCGCCGTTGTCGCGAGGCGTTCATCACCTTGCTGCGCCGCGGTGCCCGCGGAACTCCGCGGATTGCGACCTTCTCGGCCGGTTGCGTGTCAGGGTATTGGGGTGTAGGGTGCATCGCGTCGGTCGCATCTTCAAAACCCGGCCTGTCATTGCTGGTTGAAACCGCACCACGTCAGAACATCCTTTATGAAGATTGATTCAGTATTGTCGGCAAGTGAAAGCCAGTCCGCGATTTCAGGCTGGAAAGAGATTGTGGCCAAGTACCAGACGCCCGCGGCGTGGCGCAGCATCTGGCAGGTGGCCAACACGCTGGTTCCCTACGCCGCCCTTTGGTATCTGATGTACCGCAGCCTTGCCGTTTCTTACTGGCTCATGTTGCCGCTGGCGGTCCTGGCAGGCGGATTCCTGGTCCGGCTGTTTATCATCTTCCACGATTGCGGGCACGGTTCGTTCTTCCGTTCGCGAAAGGCCAACGACATTCTAGGGGCAATTGCCGGCGTGCTGTGTTTCACGCCCTACTACCATTGGCGCTGGGAACATGCGGTCCACCATGCGACCTCCGGCGATCTGGACCGGCGGGGCACAGGGGACGTGTGGACCATGACCGTGCAGGAGTACCTGGAGGCGTCGCGCGGGAAGCGATTCGCGTATCGGCTGGCGCGCAACCCGGTGGTGCTGTTCGTCGTGGCGCCGCTGTTCCTGTTCGTGGTCCGGGAGCGATTCCCCACCGCCGGGGCAGGCCGGCGGGAACGGCGCTCGGTATATTGGACGAACCTCGGAATCCTGGTGTTGGCCGGGGGGCTGAGCTGGGCTTTTGGCCTCAAGGCCTTCCTGCTAATCCAACTGACGGCTATGATGGTGGCCGGCACGGCGGGGGTATGGTTGTTTTACGTGCAGCATCAGTTCGAGGGTGTCTATTGGCAGCGCCGGGAGGAATGGGATTATGCCACGGCGGCCCTGAAAGGCAGCTCCTTTTACAAGCTGCCCAAGGTGCTCCAGTGGTTCACGGGCAACATCGGCTTTCACCACATCCATCACCTGAGTCCGCGGATTCCGAATTACTACCTGCCCAAATGTCACCAGGCCGAGCCGTTGTTCCAGACGGTGAAGCCCGTCACTCTCGGCTCGAGCTTGAAATCACTCACCTTCCGCCTCTGGGACGAGCAACGCCAGAGGCTGGTAGGGTTCGGGGCACTGAAAAGAGCTAAACGGGTCACATAGTGTACCCGGGACAAACAGGGAACGGAGCGGGCGGACCAGCGTTTCGGTAGGAACACCGGCTGCAATTGCTGATTGACGGGGCGCGGAGTGAGCAGTTACGTTTCCGGCGCATATTACCCGAGGTGAACTATGGATGAACTGCTACGAATCCTGCAGACGAATGCGCTGGAGTCGCACGAGAACATCGCGCGAATGCTGAACGTGCCGCCCGCGGAGGTCAGCCGGCGCATCGCCGAGTACGAGCGCGCCGGGGTGATCCGCGGCTACCAGGCGATACTGAACGAAGACCGGCTCGACCTGGACAAGGTTACGGCGGTGATCGAGGTCAAGGTGACGCCGCAGCGCGAAGGCGGCTTCGACACCATCGCCGAGCGGGTCAGCCGGTTCCCGGAAGTGCGCTCAGCCTACCTGATGAGCGGCGCCTACGACTTGCTGCTGTTCGTGGAAGGCCGCACGCTGCGCGAGGTGGCGGCGTTTGTGAGCGAGCGGCTCTCGCCGCTGGAAGGCGTGATCTCCACCTCGACACATTTCATGCTCAAGACCTACAAGCGGTTCGGCGTATTGATGCACCCGGAAAGCCCCGATGAACGGCTCACCGTCTCTCCGTAATCGCATCAACGCGACGGTGCGCGACATCCCGCGCTCCGGCATCCGGGATTTCTTCGACCTCGTCACGACGATGAAGGACGTGATCAGTCTGGGCATTGGCGAGCCCGACTTCGACACCCCCTGGCACGTCCGGGAATCCACGGTGTTCGCGCTCGAGCGCGGCACGACGCACTACACCAGCAACCTCGGCTACCTGGAGCTGCGCCGCGCCCTGGCCCGCTACGTCCGCAAGACCTTCGGCGCCGAGTATAACCCGGAAGACGAGGTGCTGGTTACGGTCGGCGTCAGCGAGGCGCTGGACTTGGCGCTGCGGGCGCTGCTCAACCCGGGGGACGAAGTCCTTTACCACGAGCCGTGCTACGTGTCGTACCGGGCGACGATTCTCTTCGCGCACGGCGTGCCGCTGACGGTCGAGACGCGGGCCGAGGATGGCTTCCGGCTCACCCGCGCGATGCTCGAGGCGCGGGCGACTCCGCGCACCAAGGTCCTGATGCTCAACTTCCCGAACAATCCCACCGGCGCCGTCATGGGCCGGACGGAACTGGAAGACATCGCGGCCTTTGCCCGCGAACGCGATCTGATTGTCATCACGGACGAAATCTACGGCGAGCTGACCTACGACGCACCGCACCAGAGCATCGTAAGCCTGCGGGGGATGCGCGAGCGGACGATCTTCCTGCACGGCTTCTCGAAAGCCTGGGCGATGACGGGCTTTCGCATGGGGTATGCGTGTGGCCCCGCCGAGCTGATCGAAGCGATGATGAAGATCCACCAATACACGATGCTCTGCGCCTCGTCGCTGGGCCAAAAAGCGGCGTTGGAGGCGCTGGCCCGGCCCGAATCGGACATCGCCGAAATGCTGGACGAATACCGGCGGCGGCGGAATTTCATTGCTGCGGCACTCACGGACATGGGCCTGGAGTGCCATCGTCCGCTGGGGGCCTTCTATGCGTTCCCCAGCGTGGCGAGGCTCGGGTTGGCGTCAAAGGAATTCGCGCTGGAGCTGCTGCGAGCGGAGAAGGTAGCCGTGGTGCCAGGAACCGCGTTTGGCGCCTGCGGCGAGGGATTCGTCCGGTGCGCTTACGCCACCGGCATGGATAAGATCAAGGAAGCCATGACGCGAATGCGGCGCTTCATCAGCCGCGGCTAGTGTAGAGTCCCAGAATTCCGTTTACGTTTGCCTCCGAAAGCACCAAGGCACTGGCGCACTCCAAAGCGCTGGCGCGCCGTCCCATGGGCTCGAACTCGCGAAGCGTCTTGGAGTGCGGCTGTGCTCTGCCGCTTTCCAACCCACGGGCCCACCACTCGCCCCCTTCCCCCAAGCTTGGGGTTTCACTCGAACCGCTGCTGCCGAGGCGCAGGAACCCGCGAGCGTCCCTACTGGGAACGCGCCGCGGCGGCCTTGCTGGCCAACTGCTTGACCTGCTCGGTGATATCGTTTACGACCTTCTTCTGAGCCTCGGTGAGGCCGGCGGTGCCGGCAAGCTTGTTCAACGCGGCGGTGGCACGAGCATAATCGCCATAGCGAATGCCCATCCTCACCTCGGAGACGGCGTTCTGAGCGTCGGCACCGGCGGCGGAAAAGGTCTCCTGGAGTTTTGGCAAGTCAACCGCCACGCCCTCCATCACGGGCGCGGGTTTCTCCTTGCTGCAGCCGGCCAAAGCGAGCACACCGGCGAGCAGGCACAACACCATCCAGTCTGCGGTCTTCATAATTCAGGTTCTCTCATCCCCTAGCGCATCGGGTGGGTGGTGACATTGGTCATGCGCATCCAGTCATTCAATCCTCCCTTATCGCCTACGTGCCACGCCTTGCTCTCGGGATCCCGGAACACGTAGATGTCGGCATGGCCGTCGTTAAAGTTAATGCCGTAGCCGCCCCCGTGAATGCGCGCCGGCAGATCCAGGAATCGCCTGCCCCCCGTCACATCCATGAGAAACATGGCGTCGTTAATGCTCTCCTGGTCTTCATCAATCACCAGCCACGTATGCGTCGGCCTGGCGATTTCGCTCTCCTTGATGTAAACCGGATAGTCCGGATGGCGGGGGCCATTCGGGTTGGTAACGACCCAATTCGGACTGAGGCCATAACTGGTGCCGCGCATGAATGAATTCATCGAAATGGTGCGGAGAATGGGTTTTCCCCGGTACTGCGCGGCCACGCTGGTATTGTCCGCCACGCGGTTGTCGGCCGGACAATGGTAAGCCCCGAGCGATTTCATGTAGGGCCAAAGCAGCCCCCTCTGAATGCCCGTCGGGTCCGATCCGCCATACACGTAGGAACCCGGCAGACCGCCGGTCTCGGCACTGCCTCCGCACCACGTGGCCGTGAAGCCAGCGTAGGTCGGATACGCCGAAACGAGAATGCCGTTGCTGTCGTCGGAATACAATCGGCAGGCCAATGCCACCTGTTTGAGGTTATTGATGCAATAAACCCGTTGCGCCTTGCTCTTCGCTTTAGCCAGCGCCGGCAGCAGCAACGCTGCCAGAATCGCTATGATGGCGATAACTACCAGCAGCTCGATCAGTGTGAAGGCTCCCCGGGTCACGGTGCGGGAGCACCGGTTCCGACGTCGCTTAAATAGTGGCCACATACAATTCAATATAACACGCACTGCGCAATTAGCCATTTAACATGCCCGTTCCCATCTGCCCGTCAAGTATTTCGTCCCGTCCCGCCCTCACACATTCATGTGGTATCCTGGCTGTCCAGGTGCCAAGGGGATAAGCAGGACATGCGACGCCTGAGGTTTGGTCGGTCTCGGAAGGCACCTCTCGGAGGGAAAACGACCATCCGACGGAATATGTTTCGGCTCTGCCCAACCCCCGGCGGGCATCGCACACTCGAACGGTGCGCGGCGTTTCTTTAGCGGCGGCTGAGCCAGCGGAGCAACCCCTCACTCAGTCGCAGGGGCGGCCAGTAATCATTTGGGCGCGGTCGTGCGCACCACCATCCACGCGTTGTCCCGAACCGAGGTCAAGCCGGTGGCGGAAGAGGGGCTCCGCTTTCGAATGGGCGCCTTCGTATTCTGGTCTCGCCATTTGTGGATTTCGCCGTGGCCGTCGGCGAAGGAGAACCCGCAAGCCCCGTTGTGATAGGAGGCCGGGACGTCGTCCCAGGTTGCGGCGCTCGGCCAAACCTTGGAATCCGGCATGTGCATGCCGAAGAGCTCGTCATTGATGCCGTCCGGGTGCTCATCAACGAAGACCCACGTCATGGCGGGGCCCGGTTTAACGAAATCACTCTCTTTGAGAAACATCCGATAGGTGGTATAGCCATACACGGTTTCCTCGGTGGTCCCGCCCACGAATCCATTCATGGAGATACTGCGTACCCGCGGGCCGTTGGCGGCGGGGATCTTGTCCGCGGCACATTTATACACCCCCAGACTCCTCGCGTTGTACGGGCCCAGGACGGCGTTCAGGAGGTAACTGGTGTTGGTGTTCGCATCCGAATAGCCCCAATCCAGCCAACCCGTGCACCAACTGTTGGTGGTGGCAAGCAGACCGCCAGGATTGGGGGGCAACTTCGAGTTATCCGTATTATAGAGGTTGAACGCAAGCGACTGCTGCTTAAGGTTGTTGAGGCAATGAATGCCCTCCGCCTTGGCCTTGGCCCTGGCCAGGGCCGGCAGCAGCAGCGACGCCAGGATGGCGATGATCGCAATGACGACCAGCAGTTCGATGAGCGTAAAGCCGCGAAGAGCCCACGGGACGATCCATCTTCGCCTTCCGGCTGAGGGAGGTGCTTTCATAACAGGATGTAACGCAGTCACGTTGGGACTACCCGAAGTGTGTGTGCTGAATCGTTGCCGGTCAACCTGCTGTTTGGGCCTTTCGACCAAGAGAACGAGGCATCCGCTTTGGACGGATGCCTCGCTGGACTGAACAGCGCGCGCCGCCGCTCAGTTCCTGCGAATACGGTAGAACTGAGCCGAGCCGCCGACGGCCCGCACCGCCTGGAACTGACCCGGCCCGACGCTGGAAATCGTGGCCGCGATGTCGGCGGGCGCAGTGCCAAGGTTGGCGGTGGTCTGCAAGGCGAAATCCGATGTGCCATCGCCGGTCCCGGCAGTGAAGCCAATCTGGACCTGCGTGCTGCCATTGATCAACTGGATGCCCGTGATGACGGGCTGGGCGGGAGCCGTCAGAGTCATCACCTTAAGGTTATCCACCAGCCCGAAGGACATAGCGGGAACGTCCGACAGGGTGCCGCTGAACAGGTCCTGGTAGCCGACGAACACGTTGGTGCTGACGGGCAAGGTGTTGGTCACGCTGGCAATCGTGATGCCGTCTATGGCCCAGGTCACCACGTTGCCCGCCTTGGTGATCACGACCGTGTGCCACGCCATCCCCGCGTTGCCGAGGTACGCCGTCCCGGTTTGGTTCGGATACAGCGCCAGTTGCGCTGCCGGCGCGGTGTGGCCGCCCCACAACGAGTAGAACGGATGGGAGGCATCGCGAACACCGCTGTCCGGCGCGCCCGTGCCCGCGGCGTAGAAGCCGGTGTCGTCGTTTTGGACGACCGTCCCGATTACGGCGTTGTAATCGCCGCCCGGAGAGTGGGTGGCGCTGTGGTACTCCGCGCCGTCACCGGTGACGGAGAACCAGACCGCCTCGGCATCAAAACCGTAGGCCCAGACGGCCACATCGCCGGAAGTGCCTACGCCCGCATCAAGGTTCTGAGTCGAACCAGGGCCGCCATCGGGCATGGGTCCATTGTAATTGATCCACATGTCGAACTTGAGGCGGTAGTCGCCGGTGAAACCCTTGCCCAGGGGCGACACGCTCAAGCCATCCAGCGCCGAGGCAGCCAGGGCATTGCCGCAGCGCATCCGCAGGCCCTTGGTGTCGCCGCCGGCCGGAGCTGCGGGAATCCCCACCGCGCTATAGTCCCAGGCGAAATCAACAAACGCGTCACTGGGATCATACACATTGACCTTCCACAAGGCTGAGCTATCTGTGTCGAAGTTATCGCTGAACAGGACCGTGCCCGGCGGCGGGTCGTCATCCACCACCGTCGCAGAAATCGAGCTGGCAGTGCCGATACTATAACCGGTGCCGGCAGCAATGCCGGCCGTGGCGATCTCGTCGCCTTCGTAAGCCTGGTCATTGATCGGCGTCAGGACGAGGTTGACGTTTGCTGCGCCCGCCGCAAGGGAAGCGGTTGCTGGAGCGTTGAAGTCAGCGCCCTGGGTAGCGGTTCCGGGATAGTTCAGGTTGACCGTGAGTGCGGGCGTCAGCAACCCCTTGCGGACAACCTGGTGCGTGACTCGTGAAGGGGCATAGCCCTCCAGCAGCTTCTTGGGCGCCGCCGCGGCAAAGGAAATCTCCGGGCTTTCGTTGTCCAGAATGGATACGGTGGCGCTGGAGGGGAGTACGACGGAGTAGTTTGAGTTGGCCAAAGGGCTCAGAATCACGGTTTCACTCAACTCGGCAATCGTATCCTCGATCGGCGACAAAGCCACATTCACCGAACTGGCGTTGGCGGGAATCACGGCCGTGCCCGACGGCGTGGAGTAGTCCACTCCGTTGCTCGCCGTTCCGCTCAGCGCATAATAGACGGTGAGGTCCGTCGCGGTGCTGACCGCCCGCGAAATGGTAAAATTGACCGAAGGCCCGGCCTCCGAGACCGTGGCCTGGCTGGCCGTTACGCTTACCTGCGTCGGGGGCCGCACAACCTGAAAGGAGGTCGTAGTGCCGTTAAAGGTGGTGGTGGCAATGGTGTAGCCGCCCGGCGACCAGAAGCGCGCCCACTCGATTGCGTTATCCACTGTGATAAGGTTGCCTGCGGCGTCAAAGGTTAAATCACGAACAGCGCCGTTGCCGGTGTTCAGGCTTTGCACGAACGCACCTGTGCTCATGCTAAAGAAGTTAACCGGGCCACCATTGTTATGCCCGTACGCGACCAGCCCGCTAAGCTCATCAATAGCTATGGACCACGCATAGTAATAGGTGTTGGTCGCTTCCCAGAGAACGGCGGCTGCCTCCAGCGGTATCGTGCCCGCCCCGTTGAACTTCGTGATCGGCGGCCTCGAGGCCGTTTGGGCACGGTAAGTGCTCATGTACCAGTCCCCTGCGCTGTCTCGAGCCACGTCGTAACCGTAGTAGATTCCCCAATAAGTAGGGCCGATCCACTGCGTGCCGGTGCCCAGCCCGATCGCCGTGTCTGCCGAGTCGAGGTCATACCGAATTAGACCCTTGTTCTGCGCACCCGAAGTGCCGTTGCCATTCACCAGATAGATCTTTCGGTTGCCGGCCGCCTTCGTGCCTTCCACATAGATGCTGTGAACATACTGGTCCGTCTTCCGGTTGTCTGCGTCAATCAACTGCGTGGCCACGCTCATGTCATCATTGAATTCGTAGGCCAAATCATTCGACAGGTCCGCGACATAGAGATGGTCGTCTGGACCGACCACGCTCCGGTACGGCGCGGAGTTGCCGGTCCAGCTTTGGCCACCAGTCGCAAAACCGGCGTCCGAGCCATCGGCATGAAGCATGTAGATGCCATCCGAGCAGGCGCGCCCCAGCAGGGTGGTGCCGACCCGGGCATTAGACACATACACCTTGCCGAAGTTGACGCTCCACGGGTTCTTGTTAACGGCGACGCCGAACGGATACTCAAAGCCCGTGACGTTTGCGTCGTCCGTTACATACTTGACCCAGCCCGGCGCATCGTTGCCGGTCACCTTGATCTGGAAGGTCGTGAAGCCAGTCATGTCGAAGTTGTAGGTTCCGGCGTTGGTACCCGGATAGAGCGCATTGCCTCCATTGCGGAGCACCTCCACGCTCGCAGCGTTCTGGTTCAAGATGTAGGTCACGGTGTTGCCGGTCTTAACGACCTCCGTGGCATATGGAACGGCCCGGGCAACAAAGCTGGACAGTACGGTGACAGCCAGCGCCAATACCAGACCGAGAACGGTCGGTCGCACAAGGGATTGATTCGTCATTTTCATAGGAGGCGGTAATGTTTGAGTTCTTCCCCAAGACTCCACGCGGACCTCGTCCGCCTGGTCTTGGGCGGATTCTACGATGGGTCCTTTATACCGCCGCCTTCAAGTCGTGCAACAAGAAAATTCGAGGGCAACGCACAAAGCAAAGGGCCGGGTCTGACGACCCGGCCCTTGAACTCAAACAGAATGGCCGACGCTGCGGCTATTCGGCCTTGATGTAATAGAACGCCTTCGGATCCGCACCGATGGTGATGGCGAAAGACCCGGGGCTGGTGGCATTGGTGGCCACACGGTCCCAGGTCGTGATCGGCGTCTGCGCGATGTTGAAGGAGCGGCAGAGAACGAACTGGCTCCCGCCTCCTCCCGAGTAACCGATGGTGAGCTGGCCGGCGGCCGGCCCCGTGCTGATGGTCATGTTGGTTACGGCCGACGGCGCGCTTCCCAGGCTGTAAACCAGGGTCACGCCGGTCGCGTCCACCATGGTGCTGAACGTCCCGTTGGTGATGCCGGCCGTGCCGGTGATGGCGCTGAAGTTGCCCGAAACGCTGCCGCCGCCGCTCAGCGCGATAACCTTCCACTGTCGCGGCTCTTGCCAGAACGGCTCAGACTCGTTGGGCGCCGTGGCGGTGCCGGTGAATCCGATCGCCAGGGTTGATGTGCCGCCCAAGGTCACGTTCCCACCCGTCACTGCCACCTGGTCGAAGTCCGTGCCCGGATTCGCCACGCTCAGCGCGCCCAACTGCCAGGTGTTGACGCCGCCGGCGCTGAGATTCAGGCCGTTGGTCAGCACGAGCCGGGCGATGTCCTTGGTCACGGGGGTTACCGGCAGGGGACCAAGGTTGAAGCTGTAGCCGGGCGACAGGTTGCCGCCGTTGAAGACTACCGGCCCGCCCATGGCGCCATCGCCGCCCAGGGTCGCACCGTTTACGGTCACACTGCCCGACCCAGTGCCGCTGCCCGCGGCACTATTTGTCACATACACGACACCAGCCGCCAGCGTTGTGCCGCCAGAGTAAGTGTTGTTGCCGCCCAGTACGATAATCGGGCCAAAGCCGGCGTCAACCGCCGCGTTCAGTGTGAGAGGTCCGCTCCCAGAGATGGTGCCCGGGATCCCGAATGTTCCCGCGCCAACATTACCTCCATACGCCCGGATGGTCCCGCCACCAGACCCCAGCGTGATGCCCTGGAAGGGATCCAGGAACACGTTCTGGCCGCCAGCCTTCCGGATTTGGCCGCCGGTTTGAAGCGTAATAGCATCGGCAGTCGGGGCCGCAGGGATGGCGCCAAAGCTCGTGGCATAGCCTGGATTAACGGACTGACCGGCGGTGTATAAACCGCCCTTCACGATCAGCTTGGCGAAGGTATGCTCGACGTTGTAGGTTCGCGTTTCGCCCGGGCCATCATAGATAAGCGTGCCTCCCGAGATCACGCTGCTGGCCCCTTGCACGAACAAAATCGCGCCGGAGTCCGACGCCTTTAGCGTGCCTCCACCTGTGCCAACCGTAACAGGCCTGTCTGTCGGGTAAAAATTGGCGCCTATGCCTGCGGAAGTGCTCTCCAGGGTCGCGCCATTCTCAATGGTGATCGGATTGCCGATGCCGGCGGCGCCAAGGTCCCCAGCGGCATTGATCTGCACCGTGCCACCAGCAATCGTAAGCGGCTCAGCGATCACCCCGGCGTCGCCGATGTTGATGATGCCGGTGCCCACTTTGGTCAGCAAACCGCCGCCAGTCGTTGTCCCGTCCCACAACGTGTCGGTGTTGTCGCCGCCGAACGTCAAGGTGTAGCTCATAGGCACATAGGCCTGCGCTCCCGCTGCGCCGGCCAGAGACCCGATCGTCTCATTGTGTCCGGTCCAGGTGTCATCCAACAAATTGAGCACTCCGGTGGCGCCGACGATTACCGCCGAGTTGTCGGGGATGCAACCTTCCGCCCCCACCATCAGGGAACCGCCGTTAATTCTGGTGGGACCCGTGTAATTGTTCGCGCCCCGCAGAATGAGGTTGCCCGGCCCGTCCATAGTCAGCCCGCTGGCCCCGCCGAGGACGGAGTTAATCCAGGCTTGGGAGAAAACCTTGATACCCTCGAAGTTGGTCAAGGTGAGGCTGCCGCCGTCCAGGGTCACAAAGCCATCCTCAAACGAGAGACTGCCGACCTTTTGCGTGCCGCTGACCGTCACGGTGAAGGTGCCAAAGGCGTCGTTCCCGGCGGAAAACACCGCCCCGGCCCAATCGGTCCAGGCTCCAGTAGCGGCATCGCCGTTGTCACTGGTACTCCAATAAGGATTCGTGCCCCAGGTCCCCACCGGAGAGTCACTGCCTGCGCCGGCCGTGGCCCCGTTAATATCCCAATAACGCAAACTCAAATCGTTGTCGGCTATGGTCGCCTCAGCGGAGGCTGGGCTGACAATGTTGTAGATTCCTGTAGCCAGTGTCAGCACCACCGTCTCGATCGGTTCGCCTTGACCGTCGTCAATGGGCGTGATCGTGATGTCAATGGACGTCTGACCTTCAGGGAACGTAAAGGGGCTCTGCGGCGAGACCGTGTAATCCACGTTGCTGACCGCGGTGCCTGATAGCGTGTAATAGACCTGCAAGGCATTGGTGGGCCCGCCAGAGCGTGTAATCGTGAAGATCGCAGGATCAGGCCCAGCCTCAGCCGCCGAGGGATCGGCGGTGGAAACGACGCTGAGATCGTCCCACTTAACGAGCTGGAAGGTCCCATCCGATTTCGTCGTGGCGACCGAATAACCGCCCGGCGACCAGAACCGCGTAAACTCAGTCGAGTTGTCCACGCTCACCATGTTGCCCGCAACGTCGAAGGCGACATCGCGCGCGACGTTGCCAATGTCGAGCATCCCTCTATCGGCACCCGTGTCAAGATCGTAGAAATACACCTGGCCCGAACCTCCAACCCATCTTCCCACCGCTACCGTCCCGCCGGCTTCGTTGACGCCAATGCCTCGCATGTAGTCATGTTTGCCAACCGAGTTCCACACAACGGTGTTAATCGGCCAGGGAAGAGACCCGTCGAACTTCATGACGTCCGGCGCCTGGTTCGCGGAAGCCCGATAACAGGACGTGTACCAATTGCCTTTGCTGTCGCGGTCAACGTCGCTCGGATAATACACGTTCGGGGAGGTCTTGTAAACGTCCGGCCCCACAGCCTGCGTGCCAATGTCGCCTGGCGTGGCCGTGAGATTGGCTCCGAGGCTGTAGGCAATGATTCCCTTGCGGGCCGTGTCGTAGTAGCTGCTATTCACCGTGTAGAGCATCAGGTTGCCGGCTGCCCGGGAGCCGGTTGCATAAACGCTTTCAACGTACTGGTCCGAATCGTTGGTAGGATTCTGGACTATGTTGGTCTTGTTGGAAGCGTCAATCAGTTGCGTGCAAACGCTCAGATCCTCATTAAACCCGAAGGCCAGGTCGTCATAGTAGCTCGAGGCGTAGAGGCAGTCGTCGTCGGGGTTCAGGTTGATCTTGTAGAATCGGGAATAGTTGCCGCCGTCGCTAGTCGTCTGCTGACCACCCGTGTGAGGACCACTGATAGCCTCGCCGTCGGCCCGCAAGACGTAAATTCCGTCGGGCGTAACGCGGCCGGCGCCGGTAGTGCCCGGGGTAGCCAGGTTGCCGTTGTTGATGTACACTTTTCCAAAGTTCGTGCTCGCCGGGTTTTTGTTGATGGCCACGCTATTTGGAAACCAGAAGTTTCGGGCGCTGTTCCCGCCGTCGGGTATAAACTGTGTCCAAGCCTTGGCCGTATTGCCCGTGACGATAATCGAGTAGGTGGTGTAGCCGGTCATATCGAAGGTCTTTTGCCCGGCTGCAACAGGGGCGGTGAACGTCACCGGATTAGCCCCATCGCGCAGCACGACCATGCCTTGGGCCTCCTGGTTCAGGATAAACGTGACCGTGTTGCCGCTCCGGGTGACCTGGGAAGCGTAGGGAACCGCGTGAGCGACGTAACTGGCCAGTGTGGTGACTGCCAGCGCCAATACCAAACCACGGAAGGTTGGTCGAATGAGGAAGGATTTCATCGTTTTCATAGTAGGCGATACTGTTTGAATTCGGCCGAAGCTTCGCGGCGGAGCATTACCGCCCGAGCTTTGGCTTTCATCAAGTTATGCCGTATTCATGCCACAGCATTCACTCGGCGCAAGCAGAAAATGCAGAAAATTGCTGCTGGCTCGTATGGCGCTTGGTTATTGGTTCAGCGCCCGACACATTTGAGTTTTCCCGAGAGAATGGCCGAAACCAGCGTGCCTGTTACCGACCACACCCCGGCGCGCGGGATCCCAAGCCGGCCGCGCAAGTCGGCTCCGGCCGAGGCAGGCCACGTTCCGAGGCTTCCTCCGGCCCGCGTTGCCCCGCGCCCCCTCCGCAACCCGACCGCTCCCGGAGTCGGGCCAGCGGCCTATGCTCTGACAGGCCGTGCGGTAGCCAGTGCCTAGACACCGCCAAGCCAGTACCTGGCTTAATAGAAATTCTATTAAGCCAGGTACTGGCTTGGCGGTGTCTGGTGCCTGGCTCGGCACTCCGGGGGCCGTCCGGTGCGTAAATCAACCGAAGTGGGGTGGGCGAACCCGGCTCGAGGCTTCCCTGCCAGGGGATTGCGTGCTCGTCTGCAAGTGCCTGAACCCTAGTGATTTACGCCTTAGCTAAGCGCCATTCGCTCTTGGCCGCTCCGCTCCATGGTTTCTCGCGTCGCTTTGGTTGTAGCTCAGGGCGTGGCGGGAGTGCGCGGCGGTTGGGAATAATAAGGCTGAGTGGCGAGCAGGGCGTCCAGGTTCTTCCGGGCGTCGGGATAGTCAGGCTTGAGTTGGAGTGCTTCCTGGAAATGGCGGATGGCGTCGGCGATCTGGCCTTTCTTGAGCAGCGCGGCCCCGAGGTTGTTGTGCATTATCGGGTCGTCGGGTTTCAGCCGGGTGGCCTCCTGTAATCGGCGGATCGCCTCGTCAACCCGGCCCTTGCTCAGGAGAGTGAGGCCCAGGTTGTAGTGGGCTGTGGCGTGACCCGGGTTGAGGCGCAGAGCCTCCTGGTAATGGCCGATCGCCTCGCCGCTTCGGCCTGCTCTGACGAAAGCGTTGGCAAGGTTGTTGTGAACCTCGGGGTCATTCGGGTTGAGGCGGATAGCCGCCTCGAATTGCGGGATCGCCTCGCCGAGTCGGCCTGTCTGCATCAGGGTGTTGGCGAGGTTGTAGCGAGCCTCTGGATAATCCGGGTTGAGGCGGATGACTTCCCGGAACTGGTGGATGGCCTCGTCCGTCCGGCCTTTCCTCAGCAAAACGTTAGCGAGGTTGTAGTGAGCGCCGACATCCGGTTTGAGGCGGACAGTCTGCTGGAATTGGCGAATGGCCTCGTCCAATTGGTCTTCTTGGAGGAAGATATTGCCGAGGCAGAAGTGGGCCATCCACGAGGAAGGATTCTTGGCGACGGTGTCCTGCCACAACGTTTTTACATCCGAATAGATGTGAGCCTGTTTCCAGGTCAGGAAACCCAGCACCACCAGCAGGCTTCCGGGTAGCCAAAGGCAAGAGACTTGCCCGGAGCGTCCGCGGTTCAGACGGAATGTGATGAACGCAGCCGCCGGAATGATCAGACCCGTGCAGGCAAGATACTGGTAATGGTCGGCCACGAACGAATAGCGGAACGTGTAGAGCGGAATGAAGCCCAAAAGCGGCGAGAGGGCGGCGACAAAGAAGACCGCCCCGGCCGTGACACCTCGGCCAAGGGTATGGCGGCGCCACCACAACAACAGCGCGAAAGCCACACACCCGACAAGGCCGAGGTATTGCAGCGGGGCGCGCGCGTCTATCTCCCACCGCGGATAGCTGAACGCAAGGTTCACCGGCCAGAACGCTTTGGCCGCGTAGAACCAGACCGCGCGGGTGGCGACCAACAGCCTTTCCACAAAGCTCAGAGCCACACCGGCGTCCGGCTCATAATTGCCGAGGTGTATCTCCCACCAGACCGACACCAATCCCATCGCTACTCCCATCGCCAGAAATGGCAGGATTTGGAGGATGCGCCGCCAGCCAATGGCTTCGCCCCGCCACCACAGGACCAGCAACAACGCCGCCGGCAGCGTGCATGCCGTCGTCTTGCTCAGCAGCGCCAGGGCGTGAAAGAACAACGCAAGCCAATAGAACCTCCACAGTGGCGCATTTGGTTCGTCCGCAAACTTGACCCAGGCCCAGACTGCCAGCAGATAGAAGAGGGTGGACTGCACATTCTTGAGTTCGGTGATCCAGGCCACAGTCTCCACCTGCACGGGATGCAGGGCGAAGATCGCCGCCGCCAGCCAGGCGCCCGGCACGGACCACCGCCGCAGCAGCAGCCAAAGGACCAGCGCGTTGAGCGCGTGGAACAACACGTTCACGGCGTGGTAGCCCTGCGGGTTCAAGCCCCAAAGCCCGCGCTCGAACCGGAGAGTCGTATAGGTCAGCGGAAAGTACTGTGATTGCCGATGCGCGGAAAACCAGATCTGCCTTAATCCGTCGGGTGCGGTGAGCATCGCATTCTTGGTCACATACGCGTCGTCATCCCAGATGAAACCGCCGCGCAGCGCGGGCAGATAAGCGACGATCGTGATTGCCGCCAGCAGGAGGCCCAGCCACACCGGCGAAACGGACCGCTTCATGGGTGCGGGTTGGGATCTTCTGGCTGGTCGTCGCATTGAACCTTCCAGGATTAGCGAGCGGATGGGTCGAAAAGGGCCGCCACCACGGCCTCTTTGGGCGTCGGGCCGATGAAATAGGCCAATGGCCCCCACTGGTCGTTATAGAAGCCGGCGCCAGCGTCGAGGTCCAGCGGATGCGCCACGATTTGCCGAGCGCCCCAGACAAACAGCGGGTCATCAATGTTGTACGCCTTGCTGACAAACGGCAACAGGCATAGCGCAGGCAATGATATGACCAGGAGCATGCGCCACCGGGCCGTTGCGGCGCCGCTTGGCTCGGCGGGCTCGCCAGTCCGTCTCGCACTGCGGCAGTTGCGTTTAGCCATACCGCATCATAGAGCACCCCGCACTCTGGCCGCGATAAGAGTTTTGGCTGATGAAAGAATGAACTGAAGCCGACCCGCACTTGCCTTGGGCTCACCGCCATTGCAATGCCCCAGGCAGCAGGGCCGGGTCTGACCACCCGGCCCTGTGAACGAGGACTTGTTGTCGAATCCGCCTGCTATTCGCTCTTGATGCGATGGAATCCCTGCGTGCCGGCGGAGACCGAGAAGGTCCCGCTGCCCGTGGAATTGGTCGCAACGCGACTCCAGCCTGCCAACGCCGCGTTCACCGTAGGCGAATTCACCAGGACGAATTGTGTGCCGGTGCCACCGGCGTAGTTGATGTTGAAGCTGGTGGCGGGGGTTCCCACGGGTACGATGCCGGTTATGTTGGGGGCGACCGCTGAAGGGGCGAGCTGGATCACCCGCACGTTGTCGTAGATCACGCCGCCATCTATCGCGCCGACGGAGTCGTAGGCGTCGCAGTGGCCGATCATGACGTTGCCACTGGTGAACGCGGTGGTGTTGGTATAGCTGAAGATGACCGTTTGGTTGATCTTCAGGGTTACCAGGTCCCCGACCTTGCTGATCTCGACATCCGCCCAACTGGGGGTGGAGGACCCGAACCAGTTCCCCGGCGCCCCGGCAAAGGCATAGGGCGGCGCTTTAAAGACACCCGCCAGCGTCGAGGCGTTGCGCGAGTTGAGGGAGGTAGGATTGTTGCCGGCCGTGGTCGGCGAGCTGTACAATGCATAATCGCCCAATGCCCCAGCGTCGGTCTCCACCCCGTAGAACAGGCCGTCGAAGTTCCAGCCCGTCGGGCTGACGCCCGTGAATCCTGTGATACTATTGCGGAACCAGTTGGTCTGGTTGCCGGAATGGTTGATGCCGAAGAGAGCATATTCGGTCGTGGCGACGGTGGGGACGACCAGATACATGTCAAACCGCAGGGCGAAATTCCCCGAGAAGGTCTGGTTCTTCGGATACAGGTTCAAGGCGGCTGCCGCTTCGCTGGGTTCCATCTTGTTCACTTGCAGGAACAGTCCGTGTGTGTCCGTTCCTGAGCGAGGTGCCGGCGGGACCCCGGAAACAGGATAGCCGGAGGAATAGTCGTAAGCGAACATTGCGGAGTAATCGTTGTCCGCCGAATTCGTGGAAGCGTAACGGATGGTCCAGTTCGCCGAACTGTCGGTGTTGAAGTTGTCGGCAAACAGCACGGTCTCCGCCGGAAGTTCGTCGTCCAGAATGGTAGCTGTGGCCGAGGGGGTGCTCGTCCCCACAGCGTAGCCCGTGCCGGGCGCCACGGTGCAGACGATCGTCTGGTCGCCCTGCAAGAGGCTGTCGTCAACGGAGTTAACGTCGAAATCGGTGGTGAGCGCTCCGGGAAACACGGTGACAGGCGTTGTGCCGGAGTGGCGGGACGCGGCGGCGGTGCCCGCGTAAGTCAAATTGACGTCGAACGCGGCCGCGTTGAGGTCGCCACGGCGCGTGAGGCGGAACCGCACGTAATCGCCGGTCAGGCGTTCGTACATGCTGTCTATGACGGTCGAGATATCAATGGTGGGCGTGTCGTTATCCGCAATCGTGACGGTGGCATTGCCGGCGCCGTAGTAATTGGTACCATCGCTGATGTTCAGGATGACCGACTCGGCGAATTCGGAGACGCCGTCGTCAATCGGGGTAAGAGTGAGGTTGGTTGAGGTTTGGCCCACGGCGAAATCAACCGAGCCGGGCAGGGAGACGTAATCCACGCCATTGCTCGCGGTGCCGCTCATCGTGTAGTAGATCGTGACGGCGGGACCGGGTTCGGTGCGGATGATGGTGAAGGTGCCCGGGGTCGGGCCGGCCTCGGACGCATCCGGCGCCGTCGCCATGACCGTCACGACGCTGGGGAAGTTGGTAATCCGGACATTATCATACAAGCTAAAGGCCAAGTACTGGGCATTCAGATCCGTGGAGGCGGTGGCCTGGATGTCGTAGTGATTAAACAAAATGTTGGCCCCGCCCAATGGCACCTCGGTCACCGGCGGCAAGGTGTTGGTTATAGCGTCGGCGGCATCAATGGTGGCGATAAGCACGCCGTCAATACGGTAGGTAATGGTGTTGGCGACTTTCCGAATGGACACGTCTCGCCACTTGAAACCGACTGAACCCGCAGCAGTGGAACCGGTCTGTTGCGGATACAATGCAAGCTGAGCAGCCGGTGCGGTCACACCTGGGAAGTTCGTCTGGTAATATCCGGTGGGAGTCCCAGCGGTGTTGTTGCGCGAGCCGGCATTCCCGGCATACACGAATCCCGAACTTGCCTCACCCGGCCGGAAATCGGTGTAACCCGCCCCATAGAAACCACCCCCGAGCACATACTGCCCATCCTGATAGCTAACCCCTTTACCCGGCGAATAGACCCGGTAGTCGGCGACCGAACCACCGTCTCCGGTGGCGCCAATAATGATGGCGTCTATTCCAGAACCGGCCACATTCACGCTCGTGCCCGCCGTCCCATAGCCGCCGCCAGCCACCTGGGTTGATCCATTGCCGCCGCCGTTCAATGGACCGTTGTAGTTGATCCACATGTCCCAGTGCATCTCGAAGTTCTCCGTAATGCTGAATGCATTAGGCGAAACGCTGACGCCGGCGGGAAAAGCCTGACTGGCCGGGCTAAGATTAGCCTGAAGCTTCAAGCCGCGCGTGGTGCCGCCGACCGAATTCGGGGCCGGTGGAATGCCGACCGTGCTGTAGTCGAAAAACAAGTCAGCGCGATTGTCGCCTCCAGCCGTGGTGTTCACGGTCCAATTCGCCGAGCTATCTACGTCGAAATCCTCCGAATACACCAAAGTTTGCGCCGGGCAAGTTCCGGCGGTTGCGAGGAGACCGCCGGCGAGAGCCAGCGCCGATACCCAGCCACGGAGGGTGGATCGAATCGAGGGGAGGTTGTTTGTTCTTTTCATACCAGGTTTGTTGTAGTTTCCACGAATGACGTTACGAGTTCTCTCGCCTCGCGTTTAGTGCCGTCAGGATGTCTTGTAGTCCAACCATTCACCGCTTATTGCGCGGGCGCAAGTGAAAAAAGACGCGCCAACTCTGCGGAGGACCATCCACAAGTCCCTGGCAGAGCAGGCACACTTGGCCGAAACACTCGGGCTCGGGCTCCGGACGCCTCGGCGGGTCTTCCCTGCCCGCAGGCTCACCTCTCTGCGATCCGCCCATAATCCGTTCCTGGCGGCGGTGGGAGGCTGCGCGCACTCGTTCGCGGGCTGGGACACCGGCTTGACCTCCCGGCGAGTGCGGTTTAAGATTATCGTATTACTGGGGAGCCAACCAGTCGCTGAATCGGTTTCAGCACGAAGGCTGAGAGTGCTGCGCGGGAACGCGGCAGACCCATTGAACCTGCTCCAGGTAATGCTGGCGAAGGGAACACCCGAGGTTTTCCCACCAGCTTCCGTTGCAGGACTAACGACAGAGTATGCTGTTACGTGAAGTTATCGGGGATCAGCCCAACGTAGGGCAGCACGTCTCGCCTGCCCTGGGTGTGGTTTCTCCTTGTGAGGGCAGGCGAGACGCGCTGCCCTACTCTCTACATTTCCTATGATCGCAACCAAGAATTCCATCCAACCTCAGAGCGGGGAACCCCTGCCCAATTCCACGCGGGCTTACGTCCCAGGGAAGATGCATCCGGAAATCCGGGTGCCCTTCCGCGAAGTTAAACTGAGCCCGACGAAGTCCTTCAACGGCCAGGTCGAGGCCAACGCGCCCGTGCGGGTCTATGACTGTTTCGGCCCGTGGGGCGCCCCCGATTTCACGGGCAACGTCGAACGCGGCCTCCCGCCCCTGCGCCGCAAATGGATTCTCGCGCGCGGCGACGTCGAGCCAACCAGCTCCTCCTACAAACCCATCCCAGGGCACAGCGACGCCTCTATTCCAACCATGCTGAAGCGCCAGCCGTTGCGCGCCAAACCGGGTCGGGCCGTGACGCAATTGCACTACGCCCGCCAGGGTGTGATCACGCCTGAGATGGAGTTCATCGCCATCCGCGAGAACCCCGGCCGCGAACGGACGGGATCACGGACCCCGGGCCACGGACCACGAGACCTTGGCGGCCAATCGTTCGGCGCTGCCATCCCCGATTACATCACCCCCGAGTTCGTGCGTTCCGAGGTCGCCCGTGGCCGGGCCATCATCCCCGCCAACATCAACCACCCGGAGAGCGAGCCGATGATCATCGGACGCAATTTCCTGGTGAAGATCAACGCCAACATCGGCAACAGCGCCGTCGCCTCGAGCATCGAAGAGGAGGTCGAGAAGATGCGCTGGGCTACCAAGTGGGGGGCAGACACGGTCATGGATCTTTCCACCGGCAAGAACATCCACGAGACGCGCGAGTGGATCATTCGCAACTCGCCAGTCCCCATTGGCACGGTGCCCATTTACCAGGCCCTTGAGAAGGTGGACGGCAAAGCCGAAGAGCTGACGTGGGAGGTGTATCGCGACACGCTCATCGAGCAGTGCGAGCAGGGAGTGGATTACTTCACGGTGCACGCGGGTGTCCTGCTGCGCTACATCCCGCTGACGGCCAATCGCGTCACCGGCATCGTCTCGCGCGGCGGTTCGATCATGGCCAAGTGGTGCCTGGCGCATCACCAGGAGAGCTTTCTCTACACCCACTTCCGCGAGATTTGCGAGATCATGCGGGCCTACGACGTCGCCTTCAGCCTCGGCGACGGCTTGCGCCCCGGTTCGATTGCCGACGCCAATGACGAAGCGCAGTTCGCCGAACTTCGCACCCAGGGCGAACTGACCCGGATCGCCTGGGAAATGGATTGCCAGGTCATGAACGAAGGCCCGGGCCACATCCCCATGCACTTGATCAAAGAGAACATGGACAGACAACTCGAATGGTGCGACGAGGCGCCGTTCTACACGCTCGGGCCGCTAACAACCGACATCGCGCCCGGCTACGATCACATCACCAGCGCGATCGGCGCGGCGATGATCGGCTGGTACGGCTGCGCGATGCTGTGCTACGTGACGCCCAAAGAACACCTCGGCCTGCCCAATAGGAAGGACGTTAAAGACGGCGTCGTTGCCTATAAGATCGCCGCCCACGCGGCAGACCTGGCCAAGGGCCATCCCTCGGCCCGCGAGCGCGACGACGCGCTCAGCAAAGCCCGCTTCGAGTTCCGGTGGGACGACCAGTTCAACCTGGGCCTCGACCCGACGACCGCGCGCGATTTCCACGACGAGACGCTGCCGCAGGAGGGCGCCCGGCTCGCGCACTTCTGCTCGATGTGCGGGCCTCATTTCTGCGCAATGAAAATCACCGAGGATGTGCGGAAATACGCCGCCGAGCAGGGCGTGAGCGAGCAGGACGCCCTCCGGAAGGGCATGGAGGAAAAGGCGCGCGAGTTTGTGAAGAGCGGGGCGGAGCTGTACACCAAAGCCTGAGACGGGGAGGCAAGCGCGGGGTGCCAAGCGCGAGTCCGCGCGGGCGGTTTGGGTGAAGCGGATGCGGCAAGGAAGGTATGTTCCAGCCGCTGATTATTTGTCTTTCCCTTCCCGGGAAGCCTGGGCTAGTCTTTGGCCATGCCAGAGATTGTGGCTTTTGTTAATCGTGGGGCCGGGGCGATCACACCGGCGATTGTGGAGAAGGTGCTCCGGCACCTGCCGCAGTGGAAGCTGGAGTTCACCCAAATCTACGAACCGCTGTTCCCGCACCTCGTGGATCAGCTTGAATTCCTGGCGGACGCGGTCGAAGACACAGCCGAAGGTGCTTACAAAGAGTTGCCCTATAGCGCATTCGCCCAGGCGGTGTTCGCGTTGGTCTATGCCCACAAGAAGGTCGGCATCATTCCCGACACGATCCTGAACCTGGGCCGGGCCGACGATTCCAGCGTGGTGCGCGCCGTGCTGATTCAAAACGAAAAGGCCTTCGCGATTTACGCCGCCGCCCAGAACACGGAATGGTCCAGGATTACCAGCCAGCCGTGACGCAAGCCGCGGGCATGGATTAGCACGTTAACCGGGTGGCGCTCACCGCAGGATCGGCCACCGCCCGGTGAGGCTCCGTTCACCCCCGACCGCTGGGGTTTTGGATTCGTCCTTTGCCCCTACCGTTGCTTGAGGCAACTCGTTTCCAGGAAGCCCCGGAACGTTTGGTGCTTATCCAGCACGTCGTTGTGCCCGAGATCGGTAAAGATGAAGATCAGTTGATTTTGCTTCAGGTCCGCCACGCTGGTGGCGCTCTCTTTGCCCGAAAAGAACGCGGTGCCGCGCTGCCTGAGCCTGGCCATCAGCCTTTCCGTTTCGGCTTTGGTGCCGCCGTGTTCAGTGTAAATGTTGACCAGCCGGCCCTGCTGTGTATCGAACCAGGACAGGAACCGGTCCGTCCGCGCATAGAGCGCGTCGAAGAGCCACACCTCGCGAATGCGGTCGGTGAGGCCGCCGCAAGCCACAATAGACGAAATCACCTGGTAACCGCCGCTGTGACCTGAGAGCACGATTTGGCCAATGGCAGGATCCTTCCTCTTCAGGGCGGACTTCCGCCGCAGGGTTGCCAGCACCTCACTCATAAAGCGGTGGAAACCTTCGGGGTCCTCCAGCTTGCCGCCAAACGAATCCGGCGCATCGCGCGGGCCTTGCGGCACCACCAACACCGCATTGCAGCCACTATTCAATAACTGCTCGATGAGTTGGTATCGCTGCAAGACCCCCGCGACGTTGTTCTTCCAGCCGTGGAAGTGGACGACGAAGTCTATCTTGCCCGTTTCGCGCAAGCCATGAGGGACGAAGATCGCCACCGTGCTGTCGGCATAATGCTTGTTGGCTGGGTATGGGCTGTTCTTGTACTGGTGGCCTTCGGCCCGCTTGGGATGCGGGAACGGTGCGGAAACGAAGTGGGTCACGATCAAGTCGCCGGAATCGGCGTAGCGTTCGGAGAGATTTTCGCCGTGACTGGACAAGGCCGCACAGCCCAAGAAGAACCACGATAGACTTTTCATTCGTTCGCGGCCAGACTGCCAGTCCTGGCGGGCGCCAACAAGACCGACGTTTCAGGCCTGCCGGGTGATGCTCAGGGCTTTCGGGCGCCGGTGGGCACGGACGCGTGCAGAATCTAGACAGAACTGTCTGACGTTGAGCGTATTCCGGGGATGCGACGCCGATTTGCACTCATTTCGCGGCGTCTTCCAAAACTGGCCAAGAGTTTGCTGCAAGGGAACCGCCCGGCCATCGAAATGTATCGGTAACGGGAATGCCTTGACCGGCAAAGCGCAATACGCATGGTAAGCACCTTGAATCCGAGCGAAGAAGCCCAGTTGGCGCAGACGATTGAGATGTTTGAAGTCATCACTCAATCGCAGCCGCAGGACTTTCAGTCGCTGGAAATCCTGAGAGAAGCCTACTCCAAGCTTGGCCGGGAAGGCGACGTTATCGGCACCTCCAAGCGTTTGGCCCATGCCTACGTGCAGAGCGGGCGGATTTCCTCCGCGATCCTTGAGTACGAAACCATCTTGCAGTGCCACCCGAAGGACCTCGACGCCCAGCAGGCGCTGCAACACCTCGAGGACAACGCAAAGAACTTGTCCGTCGAAACCATGTCTGTGGAGACCAGCCTCATGACAAAGGCTGCGGGTTCAACCGGGCCAGCCTCCCAAGCCGCCCACCAAGCGTCTTGGACGGAAGTGGAAGATGGGCGGCGGACGATGCACAGGATCTTTGTGGAAGGCAAGATTATCGCGGCCGACGATTTTGACGCGTGCTGGCCCACACCCGATCCCCTTGCGCCGCCCGGCACTGTCCTGGAGCCGTTCATTCAGGTCCTGGCCGATAAAGGCATTCTGGCTGTGGAGAAATCCATGAAGGTGCTGTGCGACAAGTCGCGCGCCGCGTTCCTGCCGCTCAGGAGTTACGACATTGACATGGATCTGACGCGAACATTTCCCGCCGCAACCTGCCACCGGTGGTGTGTCTTGCCGTTTGACCGGATGGGCAAGTCCGTGTTCGTCGCCACGGCCAACCCGTTCAACCAACAAGCGGCCAAGGAGTTGGCGGAGGCCACACCCAATCGCCTGCTGTGGTACCTCGTGCCGCCGGAAGAATTGGTCAGCATCGTGCGCAAAGCCTTCCAATAACCCATGCCGAGAGCAAAGACATTTGGCGAGCGCATTGCCGACGCGCTGGTGGAAGACGGCCTGCTGACCGTCGCGCAGGTTGAGGAGTTGCTGGCGCAGCAGAAGAAGGAAGGCACCCGCCTGCTCCCGCTGATTCTCCAAAAGGGGTATGTCAGTGACCAGGACATGGCGGTCTGCATGGGGCGCGTTCTGAACACCCCCCCCATCAATCTCAGCCGCCTGAGCATCCCGCTTGAGGTGGCGGAGCTGGTACCGAGGGAGATGGCTCACAACCACAAGGTCGTGCCTGTGTCGCGCCTGGAGAACAAGCTGTTCCTGGCAATGGTGGATCCGCTGAATGTCCTGGCCATTGACGATGTTCGGCGGATCACCAAGCTCGAGGTGGCGACGCTGATTGCCTCGGAGAAGGCAATCACTGATAAGCTGAACCACATTGACGCCTCCAAGAGCGGCAGCATGGAGGACATCATTCAGGACGCTCAGAAGAAGGCCGATGAGGATGGGGTAGCCGAGAGCGTCGAGGTCTCCAGCGAAGCGGTCGAGGAGGTCAATTTGGACCAACTGGCCGCATCGAGCGAAGAGGCGCCGGTCATCAAACTCGCCAACCTGATTCTTGTCCAGGCCGTCAAAGATCGTGCCAGCGACGTACACATCGAGCCGTTTGACCGGAACCTGCGACTGCGATACCGCATTGACGGCATCCTGATGGACGCCACGCCGCCGCCCAAGCAGATGCAATTGGCCCTGGTCTCCCGGTTCAAGATCATGAGCAGCCTGGACATTGCGGAGCGCCGCCTCCCCCAGGACGGGCGCATGCGCATCCGCGTGGGCGGCAAGGACTACGACCTGCGCGTTTCCATCATGCCCACCGTTCACGGCGAGAAAGTGGTGCTGCGCCTCCTGGACAAGGGGAACCTCTCCGCGAGCATAGACAAGCTCGGCCTGGACCTCGACACCCTTCAGCAAGTCCGGACGGCAGTGGATGCGCCGCACGGCCTGATCTTGGTTACAGGTCCGACCGGCTCGGGCAAGACCACCACCCTTTATTCGGCACTCAATGAGCTGAATAATCCGATCTACAACATTGTCACCGTCGAGGACCCCGTCGAATTTCAGATTCCCGGCATTAACCAGATCGCAACCAAGAAGGAAATCGGGCTCACCTTCGCCAATGCGCTCCGCTCGATCCTGCGCCAGGACCCGGACATCATCATGATTGGCGAGATTCGCGACACGGAAACAGCGGAGATCGCCATCGAAGCCGCGCTGACCGGCCACCAGGTCCTCAGCACGATGCACTGCAATGACGCGCCGGGAGCCATCGCGCGCCTCGACGACATGGGCATAGCGCCTTTCCTCATCTCCTCCTCGGTTATTCTGACTTGCGCGCAGCGGCTGATACGGCGCATCTGCTCCCATTGCAGAGAGCCGGTGACCTATCCGCCCAAAGTGTTCCAAGACCTGAACATTGATCCGAGCATCTTCGACGGCGTCACCCTGTACCGCGGACGCGGCTGCGAGCGCTGCAAGAATGCCGGCTACTCCGGCCGCATGGCCATTATCGAAGCGATGACCATCACGGACGAGATCCGCAAGTTGATCATCGCCCGCGCCAACTCGCGTGAGATGGGAAAGGTCGCCATTGGTCAGGGCATGAGGACGCTGCGCATGGTCGCCCTGGACCGTGTGCGCGAGGGCGTCTCGACCCTGGAACAAGTGCTCGTGATGACGGCCGCACACTAGTCCGGAAATCCAAGCCGCTGGCGATGGCATGGGAGCCCGCACCCCATGCCTCCTCTGCACCGCTCGTTTTCCCTGTCAGCACGCACCGACAGTCCCGCCTTGCAACCCGGCCGGTCCGTACTACCCTGTCAGCGTGGTCTCACTGGAAACAGCCTTGGCACAGATTCTGGCGGCGATTCCCCCGCCTGCGAACGAGAGCATCCCCTTGAGCGATGCTGCCGGGCGTGTGCTGGCGGAGACAATCAGGTCGCCCGTGGACCTCCCGATCTTCGATAACTCCGCCATGGACGGCTACGCGGTTCGGGCTGGGGACTTGATTCTCGCAAATTCCGAATCACCGGTGCAGTTGAGCCTGGTCGGCAAGGCCGCGGCGGGCGAAGTATTCCGGGGCGATGTCACGGGCGGCATGTGCGTGCGTGTGTTCACCGGTTCGCCTCTGCCGCGCGGCGCGGACGCGGTTGTGATGCAGGAAGCTACGCGCGTCGAGCCCGGCACCCCGAACCGGGTATCGTTTCTGGAGCGGATCAGCCCGTCCGCCAATGTCCGGCAACGCGGAGAAGACGTGAAACGGGGAGCGGTGCTAGCCGCCGCAGGCGAGGTTGTGACGGTTGGCCGCATTAGTCTCCTGGCCGCTGCTGGCTTGGAACGCGTCCGTGTCGGGCGACAACCCGTAGTCGGCTTGCTGGCCACGGGCTCGGAACTGACCGAGCCGGGCCGGCCACTTGCGCCCGGCCACATTTACGAAAGCAACCGCACCGCTTTAGCGCCATTGGTTCGCCGCGCAGGGGCCGTTCCGAAGGTGTTTCCTCTGGTGGCGGACGCCGTTGCTGAAACCCGTTCCGCCCTGGTGGAGGCCTTCAGGCACTGCGATGCCCTGCTGACTTCGGGCGGCGTTTCCGTCGGAGACATGGACTTCATCAGGCCGGCATTTCAGGAAGTCGGCGGTGAATTGCAGTTCTGGAAGGTGGCGATTCGGCCCGGTCGGCCGTTTGTTTTCGGACGTTACGCGGGAAAGCTTCTGTTTGGGCTGCCTGGAAATCCGGCTTCCGCGCTGGTCACTTATCTGCTGCTGGTCCGCCCGGCGCTTCTTCGTTGGCAAGGAGCGACTGATGTCGGGCTGCCGTCGCACCCAGGCATTCTGGCGGAACCGTTGGCGAATGCCGAGGCGCGCCGGCACTTCATACGCGTGAGGCTAGATGCCTTCGGCAAGGTTCATTCGGCAGGGGTTCAAGGCTCGCATATGCTGAGTTCGATGGCCGCCGCCAACGGGCTTGTGGATCTGCCACCTCAGACTGCTCTGTCGGTCGGAACGGTGGTCCAGGTTATCGCCTGGGAGTGACGCGACCATCGCGCGTCACAAAGACATTCCGGCGCTCTTTTGGGCGACAACCGAAATCAGAATGGCCGCCTCGGGGCGGCGAATGTCGGTGCGGACGGCGGCTTGGTAACGGGCGTAACCTTCAGCGCCTGGGAAATCGGGCTCGGCTGGATCACCACCTGCTCGTTCACATCGAGCGGACTGGCAGGGATCAATACCGGATTGATCGCTCCTACTCGCGAATTGTCCCCGGTGGAGGTATCATTTAGGCCGAATGGATTGGCCGCAGGAGATGACGGCGACGGCTCTGTGTTGTTGACGGGCAGGCCGGTAACCTCGGCGCCAGGCGACGGCAGGCTGCTCGGGCTCAAGAGGTTTTGGAATTCCTCCATGAACTTCTTATGTTCCAACACCTTCTCCGGCGAGGGCGCCAACTCACCCAGCCCGAAAATATCAGAATACGAGCTTCGCGTGCTCACCGTCGGCAAAAGGGTGGTATTGAGGTTTTCCACAGCGAGGTATTGCTGGAGTTCTTCTTGCTTCTCCTTCAGTCCGGGGGGAAGCATCGGTTCGAGCTCGGAGCTGCCGCCCTGGACCTCGAACCCGTTCAGTGGACCGGGCACCCCGAACGACTCCGCGGCGTCTGCTTGCGCAGGCTTGAAGGCCTCGGCACGTTTGGCATCCAGTCGCTCGTAATACAGCTCGATGGGCGTTTTCTTCTTCTTCTCCAAACCGTCCTTATCGTACTCCGGAATCTCAAAGATCTCCTCTGCAGTCGGTGTGGCCGCCAGATCTTCCACGGTCATCAGGTACGCGTTCTTATGTCGTTCGAGCAGTTCTCTGGCACGTTTGCTGGGGATGACCGGACCAGCCGGCGGACGGACGACCGGCGCAGCCGGGACGCCATCCAGCGAAGTTGCGCCGGAGAACGTGCGCAGGGATTTGTAGAGGTCCTCCTCCAACTGCTTCAAGCTGTCCTTCTTGCTGGTCAACTGGTGCAAATTGGTGGTGATTTCGTTGCTCTTCGGCTCAGAAAACTCGATCGCCTTGCCGCGTCCCCTCCCGGCTGTCTGCGCCGTGCCCAGGGTCTGGCAGCACAGGAACGCTGTGACCAGAAGACTACCCAACACAAACCTCGAGAGCCGGCAACTCATTCTTGCATAAAAGCGTAAGCTGAATCCCCGAGCGGGTCAATGCTCAAATTCTGGATGAAAGCGCTCGTTCGCGCACCAGGCTGATTCGAGCCCCTGTTCATTCCGGGCGCCCAAGCGTTCCCGCACCCCCGCTCAATCCGACTCGGACTCAGTCCGATCCTCGCCCACGTCTGAGCAGACGCCGCGCTCTGAGGCGGCTACGAATGCCATCATTCGCTTGGCCGGCGGGCTGTCGAAGGTTGCTTGCGCGCTGGCCAGCGCCGTGCGTAAGTTCTTTCCCTCGCGGAACAGCAGCCGGTAGAGCCGCTTCAATGCCAACCGTTGGGCGGGCGTCAAACCCGCGCGCCGCAGCCCGATGATATTAAGCCCGCAGATGCTGTTGTCGCCGCAAGCCACGGTGTAGGGTGGCAAATCCTTGCTGATCGCGGAGCCGCCCTGCATGAGGGCCAGTGTGCCGATGCGCACGAACTGGTGCACAACGCAGTTGCCCGAAAGGAAGGCCCGGTCCTCCACAGTGACATGTCCCGCCAGCAACACCCCGTTGGCCAGAATCACTCCGTCTCCCAGGTGGCAGTTATGGGCCACGTGGCAGTTGGCCATCAGGAAGTTCTCCGAGCCGATCACGGTTTCCTCCGCCAGCTTGTTCGAGCGATGCACCGTCACGTGCTCGCGAAAGACGTTGCGGTCGCCAATCCGCAGGCGTGTCGGCTCGCCCGCATACTTCAGGTCCTGGGGTTCCTCTCCGATCACACAGCCCGCGTAGAAGCGGTTGTGCGCCCCAATCGTGGTCCGGCCTGTCAAATAGACCTGCGGACCAATGACGCAGTGCGGACCTATCTCCACACCTTCATCAATGATGGCAAAGGCTCCCACCTGGACTGTCGCGTCCAGTTTCGCCCCGCGATGAACGATGGCCGTCGGATGAATCACCCCGTCAAAAGTGGCGCAGTCAGGCGGAATGCCAAGTCAAAACTCTAGCCCATTACCAGGCTGCACGCGCCTGCAATCGGGCGGAAGATCTCCCCCGAAATCCCCTGGTCCGCCAGCGCCTTCAGCAATACAGCAGTGTGAGACTTGCGGACCAGCACCATCACGCACCCGCCCAGACCCGCCCCGGCTAGTTGCGCACCCTCGACGCCTGACTGCGCCTGCGCGAGGTCCACGATCCGATCCAACTCCGGCAGGCTGCAGCCGTAGTCGCCGGAAAGCTCAGCCAGGTCCGCCCGCCGGCCCTGCTTCCGCCCCCAATCCGGCCGGATCCGACCCTCGGCTTCCTTGGAGACCCTCCGCCATGTGTTGCGCGCCGTCGCGCGCGACACTCGGTCGCCGTCGTGTGAAACCGACATCATGCGTCCCAGGCCATGGGCGTCATTCTTCTTCAACAGGTCTAGACAACGCCGGGCGCGCGCCATTTCCGACAAGCCGAACAACACTACGCCACGCACCGCATAGCCGTCGGTGGGGGCCTCGTGGCTGAGGAACATTCGCGCGAGCTTGTCCCGCTCGGCCTCGGCCATATTCCCGAAGGCAGCTTGCACGCGGCTGCGGGTGATGCGTGCCGGCAACTGGGCCAGCAATCCCGCAAATTCCGCGTGCGACAGCCCAAGGTGCTCGCGGTTGATATCGCGCAGGTGTTCAATCCGCGATGCCAGGTCGGGCCGGCGCATCTTGAACCAGACCCGTCCAATATGATACGCGGTGACCTTTGCGTTGAAGGTGTTGCGGGCGTCCCTGGATTTGCCCGCGTAAACGCCGGAGTTGCAGGCCACCAATTCGTGTTCGGGGAAGAACCGTGCCGAGTCTTGGATCTCGAAGGGAAAGAACCCCACGCGCGTTACGCAGCCACGATGCGAAAGCCTGATCGCCGCATGGTCTGCCGCGCCGCCCCGGGTCCCCACAAACCATTCGCCTTCGCCGCAAAGGCTGACCAGCCGTCGCGCGCTCACCGGCAACCGGTTGAATAGCCGCGCTGCTTCCGCCGTGGCCACCACCAGGGCCGAGGATGAACTCAAACCCGCGCCCATCGGAATATCTCCGCTAACCATCATGTCCAAGCCATGCAGGCGACGGTCGCGATACAGCTCCTGCAGCCGGAGAATGGCCGCTTTCACATAGTTGGCCCAATCGCCGCGCGCCGCTTCCAGCAAGCGCTGCAGCCGGGGTCCATCAATCACCCGTTGCCAGTCATCCCAGTTCAGGCTGGCCACCAGATCGGAGATGCGGAAGGTCTCCTCCGAGAACTGTGCCCCTTCCGTGTTGGCCAGTGAAACCACATCGTCCGCCCGGGGCGCGGCCACCAGGATAATCTCCCGGTTGACCGCCATGACGTTTACCGTTCCGCCCTGGTGATCAATGTGCCGCCCCATCAGGTTGATCCGGCCGGGCGATCTCACGATGGCTACCCGCCTTTCCGCGCCGTACCGACCTATGAATGCAAGCAACGCCTTGCGGATCTGCTGCCAGGGAATCTCCTCGCCATACCACTGGCGAAAGTGCCGCTGCGCCGCCGCCGAAGGCCTCTGCAGCAAGTTGTCCCATTCGCCCGCTGGCGCCACCATTTCGTCGCCCACCGCCGGCGCCTCCGCCACCGCGGGTCCCTGGCGTTGCCGATAAACCTCCTCGATCGCCAGCAGCTCCTGCGGGTTGTTGAAAGCCATCAAATCCCGTAAGTCTTCAACCTCGCATCCCATGACCCGGACCGGTTTCTTGCGTCGCGCCAGGATCGCGAACACGTCCGTCAGGTATTCTTCCTGGCTCGGCCGGAGCGACTTCAGGCGGCTGAGCGCGTCGTAGAGAACGGGTGCGCGGAACAGGTAAGTGGACAAATTCATCTGGTCAAACCGACGCAGGATTTGATCCGCCGGAACGACTTCCTCACCAAGCCGCAGACAACCGCGCCGCTCCTCCTTCGAGAACCGCTCCTCGAATTCCTGCCGACTCAACTTCCCATCCGCCGTATGGCAGCGTTCTGCGGCCTGTCGGCCGTGGTCCGCGGACTCTGCGCCGTCTCCCCCGGTCCTTTCCGTCCAGATCTCCGCTGCGAGGGTGCGAGCTCCCTTTTCTCCGCAGACCTTGGTGACGATGCCGTTGATCTCGTTGCGAGTCAGCGCTTCTCGTCGGCGAAAGGCCTCGTTGATCTCGGCCAAGGCCACCAGCCGCCGCCGTTCGGCCTCCTCCAGGATGCCCACAATGTTTCCCCGCGCCGACTTCAGCAAGATGCCGGCGCTCGAATTGGGCGGGCGTTTTGCCGCAGCGAGCGTCACGTCGGCCCCGCTCTGCGCGTGCGCCGCCAGCAATCTCCGGATCGTGCGCGGGTCAATCACCTTATCCCCGGCCACCACCAGCACATCCCCGTCAAAGCGCATGCGTTCGAAGATCTCGGCCCCTTTGCGCGCCGCGTCCCCCGTTCCCAGCGGCTTCTCCTGGAACGCGTAGGGCGTTCCTGGAAAGCGTTGGTTCACCGTGGTCATGACGCTTTCCGCCATTGCACCCACCACGACCACATTGATCATCGCGCCGCATAGATGGTAAGTCTCCAGCGCCCGGACGATGACCGGCACCCCCAGCACTTCGAAACACACCTTGTGCCGGTCGCTCGTGCCCATCCGCGTCCCTTTGCCGCCCGCGAGGATCATGGTGACGAACGGACTGCTCATAGTTGTCTTCATAGCTTCACATCCTCCGGCCTGACCTCCAGGCATTCATCCTGATCTTCCCATACCACCGCGGGGTAAAACTCCAGCAGCTTCGGCGCGAGGGTCCGGCCCGCTTGCCCGAGCAGCCGCTCCGCTTCCGCGGCGGCCTGGTCGAATGCCCGATCGTAGTCACGGGAGGCTTTGCGCTGGCGGTCGTCCCAGTGCGCCACGGCGTGGATCGGGCTGTATTCTGAAGCCCAGGTTCCCAACTCTCGCTGCAACCCGCCCGGGATGTCATCGAACGCCACCAGCGTTTCACTGCAATGCTGGCAAATCAGCCCGGCCTCCCGCACGTCGCGTGTCAGCAACGGCAACATCGGCGCGCGGCAACAGGAGGATTCGCAGTAATCGGGCGGCAGTGTGGAAAGCCGCTTGAACCAAATCTGGCGCTCGTGCCCCAATTGTGCCGCCAACCGGTAGGCTCCCAGCAGCGGATGCGAAAGCCGCCACGCTTTGCCCGCCACCTGGCCCAGCGTCTGCGCCAGCCACCGCGCCAGCGTCAGATCGTCAAAGTCGCGGAACGCGAGGCCATACTCTTGCCAAAGCAGATCGAGCGGAGCATCGGCGTCGGTACCCATTGGCCCGAGTATGACCCAGCCGCGGCCATTTGTCGAGAGGGGCTTGTTTCGTGGGGTCTGCCCGAGCGATCTGCCAACGGCCACTGGCCGCCAGCTTTCCGATCGCAGGACCCGGCGACCTGGCAGCAGAGCGAGGGCGGCTCGACCAATCAGCGGCCCAACAGTTCGCCCACCATCGTCCGCTCCTCCTTCAGCTCGTTGACGGTGGCGTCAATCCTGCCGCGGCTGAATTCGTTGATCGGCAATCCCTGCACGATTTCCAGCCTCTGCCCATTGCTCCGAAGCGGAAACGAACTGATCAGCCCCGCCTCGACGCCGTAGCTGCCGTCCGAGCAGACACAGACGCTGTGCCAGTCGCCGGCGGGTGTCGGCTCGATAATCGAGCGCACGGTATCCACCACGGCATTCGCCGCGCTGGCCGCGCTCGAGGCGCCGCGTGCTTTGATGATGGCCGCCCCGCGCTGCTGTACCGAGCTGATAAACTCGCCCCGCAGCCACGTCTCGTCGGTGATGACTTGCGTGGCGGGCTGGCCGTTGATCCGGGCGTTGTAGAAATCCGGAAACTGGGTCGAGGAATGATTGCCCCAGATGGCGACATTGGTGACGGCCTCGACCTCAGCCCCCGCCTTCCGGGCGAGCTGGGACTTGGCGCGGTTCTCATCCAGACGGGTCATGGCGTGGAACCGGTCGCGCGGGATATCGGGGGCGTTATTCATGGCAATGAGGCAATTGGTGTTGCACGGATTACCCACCACCAGAAGGCGCACGTCGCTGGCGGCATTGCGCTGGATCGCGTGGCCTTGGCCGACAAAAATCCTGCCGTTGATGCCGAGCAACTCCTTGCGCTCCATGCCCGCCTTGCGCGGCACGCTGCCCACCAGCAACGCCCAGTTCACGCGTCGGAAACCCTCATCCAGGTCGGCCGTCGTCACCACACCTTTGAGCAACGGAAAGGCGCAGTCCTCCAGTTCCATGACCACGCCGTTCAGAGCCGGCAGTGCCGGCTCGATTTCGATCAGATGCAGGATCACAGGCTGGTTTGGACCGAACATGGCGCCCGAGGCGATGCGGAACAAGAGGGAGTAACCGATCTGCCCGGCGGCGCCGGTCACAGCAATGCGAATGGGGATATTCATAATTAGTTTTCGTCCGGTTCAGCAATATGGTGCGGTCGGCTGACCGTTGCAAGCGCCGAGAGCGCCGACGAAATCCGACTGCGGGCTTGACGGCGCCGCGAAATGTGATTGGATGACGCCCATGAAGAACAGGATTTATGCAGTTGCGCTCTTTACACTCATAGTCGCGATCGGTTGCGTCAAGACCGTGAACGACCGGAAGACAATGGGCTCGCCCTTTGTTAAAGACAAGCTCGAGAACCGTTATCAACGCACCGTGGATCAGGCCTACCAGGCCTCAGTTGCGGTGATCGGCAGGCTCGGCACAGTCGGCCGCGAAACCATCATCAGCCCTGGGACCAACGAAGTGAAGACCATTGAAGGCAAGGTTAACGAGCGGAAGGTTTGGGTGAGAGTCCAGCCCGTGGAGCCGACCGTCACGTCCGTAACCGTCCAGGTGCGCACCGGTGCCGGCGCGTCGGACAAACCGCTGACCCACGAGATCGCCACGCAGATCGCTTTGGAGTTGGCGCGGTGAGACCGCGCGCGGCTCGCGCCAGCGTCCGGGCCTCGATTCAGGAGCCCGTCCGGCGCGCGCGGTTCAAGCCGATGTTCTGTTGGTAGGAGCCAAGCTGCACGGCTTGGCTCTTTAGTTTTGCCTTCAGCTCGAGCTTCAACAGGGCCAGACGATGCCGCGCCATTTCCGCGGCGGCCAGGTTCGGCTCGCGATCAATGATCCGCTGCAGCGTCTCCCGCACCGTATCGTAAGCCTCCCCGGACCGGATCTGCAGGTCGGCGAGCAGGTTCAGCCAACGGGCGACAAGCTTTGCCGGCTGGTGCGGGTCCTGGATCAACTGCTCCAATTGGTCCGTGGCCAGGTCGAGCCGCCCGTAATGGTCGGCGTAGATGACTGCCAGTTTCTCCCGGGCCTCGGTATCCAACGGGTGTTGCTCCAGGTGTTTCACGTAGTCCGCCGCCAGTTGGGCGGGATCGGCCTCCGACGGTCGCAAGTGGACGGAACTGGGAAGCAGCCCCACATTCTGGACGCCTTCGTTCATCGCGTATTTGCGGCGGTCATGCGGGGAAAGGAGCAACTCCGTGCTGCCCAGGTGTGCGATGCGATGAGCGGCGCCCGGCGCGAATTCCGAATCAGGATACAGGGCGATGATCTTCTCCAGGGCTCGCCGCGCCGCCTCACGGTCCTGAGCGACCTTAAGGTGCCAATCGGCAAGCGAGTAGAGAGCGAAGACAATGTTCTGGGGGGCGTGGCCCTTTTGGTCGCAGAAGCGTTGGATGGTAAGTTCCGCGGCGGCCAGGTCTTTGAGGTCCTCGGCCTGGACCTGGGCGAGCAAGAGCTGTCCCTCGACGTCCGTGGGAAACCGCTCGAGCTGCTTGCGGATTTCGGCGACCGATTCCAAGTACCGGCCCTGCTTCTGGCGGGCAAGGGATACGGAATAAGCCGGGTGCGGGTCCGGCGGATCGGTGCCGCCGTCGTAAAGCGACGCGATGGGATTCGCGACCAGGCCGGCGAGGTCGTGGCGCCAGGTGATGATCATCACCACCGCGCAGATCAGCACCAGCGAAAGGCCATGCAAGGCCGCGTAGCCGTCCGCCAGCGCGGCGGGGAGCGCCACCCAGATCATGAACACGGCGACCCCCAGGGTTATCACCCACTTGAAGATCATCCGCGCCGGGTCCTCAGCCTTCTTAACCGACCGGATCACGACGAAACCCACCATTCCGACTATGATCGCGATGGTCATGATTGCGCGAACGATATCGCCGGTGTGAATCGTCATACGACCCATTAGACAGGACCAGCGGTCCGCCGGCACGCAAGAAATGGTCTATCGGTCACTCACCGGGGACAGTCATCCTCCGGACTCACGTCTTCTTGCGAATGATCTGGTCCGCGTGGCGGGCACGGCTCAACGCGGTGTCGTAGGTGATCAGGCACTTGCAGTACAGATCGTAAAGGCAGTTGTCCATCAACGTCATGCCCTCTTTGCGCCCGGTCTGGATCGTATTCTCCAACTGATGAATGTTATTCTCCCGAATCAGGTTCCGCACGGCACCGTTGGCCACGATCAACTCGTAAGCCAGCACGCGGCGGGTGCGGTCGGCGGCCGGCAGGAGTTCCTGCGCGATAATGCCCTGCAGGGCGTTGGACAACTGGAGGATGATCTGGCGCTGGGCGCTGCCTTCAAAGACGCCGACGATGCGCTCGAGCGCGTGGGAAACGTTCGGGGAATGCATCGTAGCCAGCACCAGGTGGCCGGTCTCGGCGGCGGTCAGCGCGGTGGAGATCGCCTCGTAGTCGCGCATCTCGCCGACGACAATAACATCCGGGTCCTGGCGCAGGACGTGAACCAGCGCCCGGTTGAAGGAGCGCACGTCGGTCAGCACTTCCTGCTGGACCACGATCGCCCGCTTGTTCGCATGCACGAACTCAATCGGGTCTTCGATGGTGACGACCTTGCAGCGGCGCTCGGTGTTGATCAGATCCACCATGTAATTGAGGGTGGTGGTCTTGCCCGCTCCGGTGGGGCCGGTCACCAGCACCAGCCCGTTGGGTTTGCGCGCCAGGTCGTCAATCTTCTCCGGCAGGCCGAGTTGCTCGCGGGTGGGAATGCGCTCGCCGCAGAAGCGGCAGCTCAGCTCAGGATGCCCGTTGCGACGATAGAAAGTGGCTCGAATCCGGCCGGCAGTCGGGTGGAGCAGCGAAATGCAGAGCTCCCATTCCTGCTCGAACTTCTTCTTCTGCTGCTCGTTCAGCAGGCTGTCGGCGATAGCGTCCAAATCCGGCTGGCTCAACGCGTCTTCGTCAGCAAGGATGATCTCACCGTTGACACGGAACGCCGGGGGAACATTGGCAATGAGGTGAAGGTCGGACGCGTCAAATTCGGTTGCCGCGCGCAGTAGCCGATCCAGATTTTCGTTGCTCATGAGAAGGGGCCTGGAGTTGTCGGAGATTACCGGCTGAATAGCCGCCGCCAGCAGCCGCGCAGCCGGGAGCCGAGCCCGGTTCCGGAAAGCCCGGCCAATGCGGCTCCGGCTTCGTCGCAGCGGGGGTTGAGTTGTCGGGCCTGGGCGAAGGAAGTGCGAGCCGGTCCGACGAGGCCGAGGGCCTGCTGGCACTGGCCGAGTTCCAGCCAAAGCAGGAAATGGCCGGCGTTCAACTCGACGGCCTTCTGCAGCAATTTGAGCGCCTGCGCAAACTGCTCGTAGAAATGGCGAATCCGCGCGGCAAGCCAGGCGACCAACCAATCGTGCGGCGCCATCAGCAGGGCTTTCTCGAAACAGTAATCGGCGCGCGCCTCTTCCCGCGCCAGGAGGACGTCCCCCCGCGCCAGCCAAATGTACGGAGTGTCGCCGCGCTCCTCGATCGAGGCATCGGAGAAGGCCAGTGCGCCGTGAAGATCGCCGCTGCGAGCCAGCGCCACCGCCTTGGCGGCGAGCAGTTCCGGTTCGCGCGGGAAGCGCTCCAGCGCTTTATCGGCCCAGAGCTTGGCTTCGCGGTATTCGCCCAATTCAATCAGCATGCGCACCTGCCCCGCCCAGGCGGCCGCGTTTCGCGGGTTGAACTCGAGCACCTTGGAATAGAGCCGCAGGCCCGACTCGAAATTGCCGTTCTCGAAGGCGGCGCGCGCTTCGGCCAGATAATAGGTCTCGTCCTTGACCAGCGTCTTTTGCTCGGGCGCTTGATCTTCGAACTCGTCGCCAAACTCCAGGTTGCTGAATCGGCTCATGGCCATTGGCGCCGGCCAAACCACTTCTTGAAGGGCCGACCGATGATTTGCTTTTGTGAGACCATTGCTGTGCGTTGCATCGTGGCAGAGATACTGGCCTCTGTCCCGCGCCCACCCCTGTATATATCAAGACTCGGCCAAATGAACCACACCTTTTCGGGAATCACAAGCTCGCCTTGCTCCGGCATGTGCGGGGCGCGGGGCCGCGGCTGGTCATTCACGAACACCGCCTGTGGCGTAAACCGCACGTGGTCGCGGGGCAAAGCGAGCACCGGGTCTATCCCCAGGCCGGACCCCAGATACACCCCTTGTTCCCCATCGCCCGCGTATCGGTCGCCGGAAATCTCATACGCCAGCCAGTCGCCGCGTTGGATGGATTTGGGGGCCACCCCCTTATGGACGATCAAGACACGGTCGCCCACGCGCAGAGGCACGATCCAGCGGCGCTCGACCAAACCCACCAGCGGCGCATACACCAGGGCCCAGACGGCAAACAGCGTCAGCATCGTGGCGCCCAACCTGGTTCCGAAACTGGCCTCTTTGAGCCAGAGCCCTTCCAGGAAGACTATGCTCATGGCGTGGAGGGAAATCACCAGCCCATAAGCGATGCTCGCGGCCGGGAAACCCAGCGCAACGGTGAACACCCCAGCGGCCGCCAACCAGGCCGCCAGGCATAACCACCCCACCAAACGCCGGCCGTACATAAGGAACGAGAACCCCGGCAGCGCGAGACTTGGAATTAGCAGACCCGGAGGCAGCCGGGAGGAGGGGCGGAACTTATCCAGATCAATGTAGCGGCGGACCGGGCGGGCTGCGTTAGAGAATAGGCGGGTGTGCCACCGCGCTCGCGGCGGGTAGTAGCTTGACGCGTCATCTTTAGCACCGGTCCGGGCCACGTTCAGTATTCCTGCGGGGAGACGAGGCAATCGGGCAATGGAGCAAGGGCCTCAAGCCTTCCCTCACTCCAACGCTCCATCGCCCTACCCCCGCTAATGTCGTTGTTCGATATTAAACTGCACTTGTTCGTCGGGCTCGTAGAATTCGCTGGTCTCGTTCCGGGACTTCAATTCGCCGACCACCTGCTCGAACATCTTCAAGACCTCCAAACAGCTCTTGCCCTTGTAACCCTTGACGTGCACCTCGACGCTGCCGTCCGGGGCAATGGTGATATCAAACTCGCGTTGCGGCATATCCGGTTTCTTTTACATTCCTGCCCATGTAACTGCTGTAACCCATTTAACTCATTTAACCTCTACATCGCCCTCACCCGTCCCAGTGCCGCACCTTGAGGCGGATGGCCTGGTTGGCATCCACCTCCTCCTCGACGACCACAAATTCACGCGCGCGCATCTCGTCCAGCAGGCGCTGGTAAACGTATCGCTGCACGACCCGCTGGCTCAGTTCCTCGCCCAGCGCGCGCAACTCCTCGTCGGTGTGGCCGGCCCCCGACACGCAAACGGAAGCCGTTCCGCGCACATCGCGGGAGAACTTGACCGTGACGTTGCCGCGAGTGGCGCAAATCTGCTGGTCGCGCCCGAGTTGACCGGTGACCACTTCGCTGTTGGCGATCTCGAGGCTCACCTGCTTGCCTTCATTTTCCGCCTTAGCCTTCTGGTGCTGTTTGACAGTCTCCTCCACCAACGTGTAGCCGAGGGAATGGGCCGCCGCGACCACCGCCGCGCTAAAGGCCGGCCAGGCGGCGATGACCACCGGGGTTAAAATGCACACACAACTCATAAACCGCTTTCTCCAGTTTGGTTTGTTGTTGGATTAGACCGGGCCACTCGCGATGGCTCACGCGGAATCACCCCGGTATGTGGACGCCCCCCTGGCGCCGGAATGCCTGGCCCCGGTTCGCTGGACTGCCCTGGGCGCTCAAGGCTGGAGTTTGTTCGGATCAAAGGACCTTACATGGGAAATGCGATACTCCCACTGGACGATGCCCCTGACCACACCGCTCCGGTCGTGAGCTTTGAGCCAAATAATCGGGGCGTAAACATCGTTTCGGATTTGTGCTCGCCGAAAATACTCGCTTCTAGTGGCAGCCCGCTCCTCCCAGCGAAAGAAGCAAATGAGCCCGGACATGTAAAGAAGGGCTGCAACTACGGGCACGAAACAAGCAATGCCCAGCCAGAACACCCGGTCACTCGCCTTCTCGCTTGGCAAGAGAACCTGGTCCTCCCCCACTTCACGGCGCCCGGAATCCCCGCGACTCTCGTGGCGGCTGTTAGCTCTGGGTGACCCGTTGGGCCTCGTGCATGTCCGACGCATGTCTCACTTGCGCACGTCTGGCTTGGCAGATTTGACTGCGTTTGTGCTTGCGGTCCTGAGTGGCGAGGGTTGGATAATCATCTTATTGGTGAGCCCTCGCAGAGCCTCAAGCGATTGATTGTCCAGGCGGTAATACAAGACTGTTAGAGGGCGTTCCGCAGCCGCGTTCGTGGGACATGAATCCTGCCGCTGGATGTTCTTATCGTACAATCCGTACGGCCAGGACGGCACGGGACGCTTCTCCTCCGCCCGTGCGAATGCGATGAGGGCAATGAAAGTCAACGCGCCTAAGCCAATCTTGTGATTTCGCATATTCTGTTATTCTACTGCACGCGTGCAAGCGCGGTCCAACGACCAAGATCACCGATGGGCGGCATCCGAGGCCACTCGAATCCTGAACAGATGTCCGTGCCGCTCATCCGGTGCATTGCCTCGTTAGGGGGATGTCGCACGATATGCGAGTTCCTGCCTCGCTGCCCAGTACAGACTTTTAGGATATTCCGTCTCTGGCGCAATGAACTCGATCTCGATCCCAGCCCTACTATCCTGCCCAAGGACTTCGTAAACGGCAAACACGCCGTCGCCGAAACCCGAACTGAAAGCGGGGAGAATGACCCTATCGAGGGTGATCACGCCAAACCAACCCAATTGAGCCGCCTGTTCATCCACGAGCCTGCCGATCTTGGACCTGTCACCACCGCAACTCTCGAGCAAACTCGCAAGGTCGCAGATGGCGACCGTAGCTGAATCAGTGAAGGTCGATCCTATAATACCGCCAGGATGAACTCTCTCGGCGGTGCGGCAGTATCGGACGCGCGACAATCGCCTCTCGAAACCGTAGTCAACGCCCCTGACACTGGCCTCATACAGACCGGGGGCCAAATCGAGCACAAGACCGTGGCTCTCGTCCGGCATCAAAGATGCATCACAAACCAGCAGTCGTGAGCCCGCGCAGTGAAACGTTCGGAAGCTCATCCAGGCTGTCTCGCGACCTGGGCTAATGAGCTTCTTGCTAACATCTCGGGGCTGGCCGAAGAATGCCTCAAGCTCAGACGATGCGCTGCTCATATACACCTAACGCCCGCGGTGAGTGGCGCCGGGGCCATGATGTCCGACATGCAAACAGCTTCCTCGACACTTTCAGTGGAATTAGTAGCACGGGATCCGGAGTTTCCCTGCC
>CAZVFC010000066.1:0-50061 GCA_964625855.1 uncultured Verrucomicrobiota bacterium
GGCCATGTGGTGAGTTTTAATTGGCACTGTGGCGAAGAATAATTGTCATTGACCACGCAACGGCGCAACCACCTACCTCTACAACAACGCCGACCTGGTCATTTCCGCTACCACCCCGACACCCGGCCTCGGCCAGGCCGCGCAAACCACTACCACTTCTTACGACAACATGCTCCAGGCCACGAATATCGTTCAACCTGACGGTACCAGCGTCACCTTCGAATACTACCTGACGCGCGAACTCAAGCGTCAATACGGTTCGCGCACCTACCCGGTCGCCTACAGTTACGATTACGCCGGGCGGATGCAGACCATGACCAACTGGAGCAGTTTCCCGAATGCCGGGACGCGGGTGACGACCTGGAACTATAATCCCTATCGCGGCTGGCTCGACAGCAAGCAATACCCCGATGGCCACGGCCCCAGCTACAGTTACACCGCCGCCGGGCGGCTCCAGACGCGAACCTGGGTGCGCACCGCAGGCGGCCAGCCCCTCGTAACGACTTATGGTTTCAACAATGTCGGCGAGCTCGACAGCGTCAACTATTCTGACTCCACGCCGGACGTCACGCACGGCTTTAATCGCCTCGGGCGCCTCGCCACCAACCAATTCAACGGCATCACCACCACACTCGCCTACAACACCGCCGGCGAACTCCTCAGCGAATCCTTCAGCGGCGGCACCCTCGACGGCCTGACGGTCACCAGCGCCTACGACCAGCACCTGCGCCGCTCCAGCCTTTCCCTGGCCTATCAGCAATCCGCGCTCCAGACCATCAACTACGGTTACGACGCCGCCTCCCGGCTGCAGACCGTGACCGACAACTCGGGCGCCACACCGTACTCGGCGGCCAACACGTATCTTGCCAACTCCCCCCTGGTGGGGCAGATTGTCTTTGCGACCAACGGGATCACGCGCATGACCACGACTAAACAGTACGACTTCCTGAACCGCCTCACCCAGGTTTCGACGGTGGACAGCGGACAGGGGACTCTCGACTCGCACGCGTATGCGTACAACAGTGCCAACCAGCGCGTCCGGAGCGTGCTGGCGGACGGCTCTTACTGGCTATACGAATACGACTCCCTCGGCCAGGTCCGCTCCGGGCGCAAGTACTGGCCCGACCAAAGCCCCGTTGCCGGGCAGCAGTTCGAATACGCCTTTGACGACATTGGCAACCGGACTTCCACCAAGGCTGGCGGTGATGAAAACGGCTGGAATCTGCGGTCGGCTAGCTACGGGGCCAACTCCCTGAACCAGTACACCAACCGGACTGTTCCCGGCGCGGTGGATGTCATGGGCATTGCGTTGGCCACCAATGCGGTTACAGTGAACGGCCAGGCCACGTACCGGAAAGGCGAGTACTTCCGGAAGGAGCTTTCCGTCACCGGGCCGGCTTGGGAGGCCATCAATGTGACGGCCAACAACGAGACGCCCGTTACCGGCCATCAGTTTGTCCCGCAATCGCCCGAAGCGTTCGGGCATGATGCGGATGGCAACCTGGTCCAGGACGCTCGTTGGAATTACTGCTGGGATGCCGAGAGCCGGCTGGTCGGGCTCACCAACCGCGCGGCAGTGGCACCCGCGATGGTGATCCGGTTTGAATACGATCCCCAGGGGCGCCGCATCCGCAAGCAGGTCTGGAGCAATTCCGACGGTTCCGGCACCCCCGCCACTGACCTGAGGTTTGTCTATGACGGCTGGAACCTAATCGCCACCCTCAACTCTCAACTCTCAACTCTCAGCACGTTCGTCTGGGGCAGCGATCTGTCCGGCACGATACAGGGCGCCGGCGGCATCGGGGGCCTGCTTTTCATTTGTGATGTGCCATCTGGGATTGGCTATTGCGCCCCCGCGTATGACGGCAATGGGAATGTGGCCGCCGTGGTCAGCATGTGTGGTGGCACCAACTGCGCGACCTACGAATACGGCTCCTTCGGGGAAATCATCCGTGCCACGGGAGCGATGGCCAAAATCAATCCCTTCCGCTTCTCGACCAAATATCAGGATGATGAGACCGACCTGCTTTACTACAACTATCGGTATTACAACCCGAGTAAGGGAAGATGGATCAGCCGCGACCCCATTGGGGAGGAAGGAGGGGCGAATCTTTACGGCTTTATCAGGAATGACCCCAATGACAACTTCGATCCGCTTGGGTTCACAACAGGGTCGATCTCCGTCTTATTCAGCAAGCCAATCAACAAGTTTGGTCACGCAGGTTGGAGCATTAGGCTAAGATGGACTCCTCCTGCGGATTGGTCCCATGCGGATAAGATTTGTTGTGGTAGATGCAAGAAAGTCATCTGGGTGCAGAATTATAGCTGGATCATGCGGAAGACGCAATTCGGGATCTACTTAAGCCAAGACTGGACAAAGGATTGGGATGAAACGGATTACAGCGGTAATTCAACAGTATGGGAATGCGGCGCGTGGCCTCGTGGGCATCGTCTCGATAACGCAGAGATGTGGGATGATCCGGAAATCTACGGCGTGACTTGGTATATAGCCAAGACGATGGATTTCAGAGCGGAAAGCCGTGTAAAATGCATTGATGGACTGGAAAAGGGACAAATCTATGGCGGCGTCCTCTGGGGTTATTATTATGATGCAACCGGGGGTTGGGGAGGACTACTCCCCAAAGTGACTGGTGGCGTGAAGGGCATTTGGTGACGCCATATGCCGAGAGGATTCAAGACGCTGACTTCTGTTGGTGCCTGTTCATTCAGCATATTGGGCTTGCTATCTTTATTCTGGCTCGATCAGTTTCACTATAGACTTTCTCACGCGCAGGAAATCAACTTCAAGGCTATACATGTCTTGACTTGGGTATTCTTCTTGGGGGGACTTGCCTTCGGAATTATCGCAGTGTCTTTAAGGCGCGGCGAGCCTGCGAACATAGCTACAGTTGGAGGCGCGGTCAGCGTCTTGCTGTCACTGGTCGGGTTGCTTTTGTTCCGATTCGACATAGGCACTTGGGGAGTTCATTCAGCTCCATCAGCGTTGAATGTCTGTCTCAATAACCAGCGGAGTATTGAGGTTGCCAAGGAACAATGGGCGCTCCGGACCGGCTCCACGAGCGGAACTACGGTGCGGTGGGACGATATCGCTCCCGATTTTCCAAATGGATTTCCGAGGTGTCCAGAGGGCGGCCAATATGAAATCGGGAAGGCTGGCGAACCTTCCACCTGTTCTATTCCAGAACATCGGATTCCAGTGCAGGCAACCACAACTGCCGCGGACATGCCGTAAAAGGAAATGGAGCCACTCCGGCTGGAATGGCGGTCGAGCACGGCGGGCTGCACAACTGGAAACCGCCACAGCTCCCGTGGGTAAAGCATGCCTGCTATCCTAAAGGGGTCCTATAATATGATGGGTCGCGTCAACACCACTCCACCGGATACCTATTCGCTGGATCGATACAACTGCAGGCGCTATTCCAAATATGAATTCAGCGACGCTCCGTTGCACATGGGGCCGCCCTGATCGCGAAGGAAGGACGTGCGTGTATGCGTATCAGCTTAGGGAAAAGAGGCTGGGTGGCACTGGCGGTGAGCGTTAGCCTGTCCATACTAGTGCTTTTTTCCTGTGTTGAAATAGTGCCAAAGGAGGACCTGACGCTTGGCAACATGTCTATCCTCGGCCTTCAAGTGCACAACTTCTACGAAGCCAACCGTCGTCTGCCAGGCAGTCTGGAGGAATTGAAACCTGACCCCCAATTTCGCAATGACGGCTGGGGGCGTCCGATAATCTACACGATAACAAGCAGTAACAGCTACATTTTGACAAGTCTGGGGCCAGATGGCAAGCCAGGCAAGGATAACATGGCGTATGCGTTTGACGCCGCCGACGTGTCAGGCACGCCTGTACAGTAGCCTGCGCGCGACAGCAAGCGGTAAACCGGTCGCGCGCCCCCGCGGCCGCACGAACGGAACGGCGCCATTAGGATACGAAGTGGGGTCAAACATAGGTTAGCGGCCGGCGCATCATGACGCCTGACATGCATTTCGCAAGTGTCAAACTCGCCCTATGCCGCGGGCGTTGCGGGTCGAGTATCCGGGAGCCCTCTTTCACGCCATGCACCGGCGAGATCCGCAGGGGCGCATCTTTCTGGACGACGTGGCCCGCCAAGAATGGCTCCGAATTGATGGACGGCAAGTGCGGCGAGAACGACTCCGGCGAACTCCACCTCGTAACGGCCCAGCAGAAGGGCAACCGCGTCATCTCCGAGGATTTGCTCCCCGCGGTTGGAAGCAAAACGGCTTGGCTCCTTACGGCGCAGCATAAGACAATGGGTGCGTGAGCTTCGCAAGGAACATCTGGGGACTTGCAGCAGTCATTGTGGGGATTGCCAGCCTCTACCTGCTTCTGCCTCTTGGCACAGCCCTGCAATTCGGTGGAGACGAAGGCTACCAGTTGATCACAAGTTTTCTGATGAGCAAAGGGTTCGTCCTGTACAAAGAGATTTGGAGTGACCAACCACCGGTATTCGTTCTGCTTCTTGATTGGGCCTTCAAGATGTTTAACCCTTCCATTCTTGCCGCTCGGTTGTTGGCTGCGAGTTTCGGCCTGCTCATGTTCGCAACGTTTTATGAGCTCGTCAGATTCCGTTCCGATCAATGGCAAGCGCTCTTGGCTGCATTCTTGTTGCTGGCCTCACCCGGCGCGCTGGAACTGAGTGTTTCAGTTATGCAGGAGGTGCCAGCCTTTGCGCTTGCGCTGGTATCCGCTTTCCTGCTGTTCAATTGGCGCAGACGCCAGCGGTGGTTGTGGCTGTGGGCCTCAGGCCTTGCAATGGGTGTCGCGTTGGAAACAAAGCTGACGGCGATTGTGGTCGCGCCCGCAATGATTGTGGAGATGTTGCTCGAATCACGGGCGAGGCAGAGGCTGGCGTGGATCAGAGGATTCCTGGTTTCAGCTCTGCAATGGGGTGCCGCGGCCGGAATTACCTTCATGCTGATTACGCTCGCCTGGGGCCAGGGCAGTTTCCAATCGTCCTACCGAGCGCATTTTACAGAGCATCCGGTTTCTGGCATGGAACGGCCGGAGGCCTTTCCAATGCCGATAAGCGCATTCCTGGACCATGGCGAGTGTGTTTTAGCGGCCGTGGTCGGCATTATGTTGGCCATTCAACGGCGTCGGGTACGCGAATTCGCCTTCCCTTTCGCTTGGCTGGGAACGGCCCTGGTCATTCATTTGGTTCATCGCCCCTGGTGGATGTATTATTATCTGCACCTCGCTATCCCCATGGCGTGGCTCGCAGGATTTGCTGTGACGGAGATGATCAGAAGCTTTTCCGGCATTCTCGGCGCAACGGGCTTCAGACTATCCTCCTCGAGAACCTGGAAAGGCGTGGTTTTGTGTGTTCTGGTTGCGCTCGCTCTGGTCCGCTCCGAGAAGCGGGTGGAGGCCGGAGCCAGAAGCTTGCGAGAGCGGACGCGAGTAGATGGCGACCCTATCCTGGCGAAGATGAAGGGTTATGCGGCTCGTACCCACTGGGTCTATGTCCGTTACACCAAGGAAGCCTACGCTTTCCACGCGCGACTACCCATGCCGCCGGAGCTGGCTATGGTAACCTTGAAGCGGTTTTGGTCTGGCCAGATCAGTGCCGAAGGAATCGTGGACACCTGCAGGCGCCACAAACCCGAGCAAGTGCTGCTGAATCCGGGTGAAATCACCAGCGAGTGGAGGGGATTCCTCACCAATTACGTCGTCGTTTACCAGGATGAGAACAATGTGCTTTATCATAGGGTGGTTGGACCGTAGATCGCCTCAGACGCTGGTGCTGACGCCCCGCGCAAACCTGGTACCGGAAGTATATGGATACCGGGCGCTCACAGGATCCGTCGTAGCGGGTGGCAGAGGCACTCTCGCGCCTGTTCGACGCCCGCTGGCACAGGCTGATGGTTGTGGCTCGCTGATGCCTGAGCCACGAGTGCGCATGGTGACGCGGATATGCTGGTAAACATAACCATTCCAGCCTTCAATGAGGAAACGCGTTTGGCTGCGGCGGTTCCGAAACTGCACGGGTTTCTCCGCGAAAGCTGCACTTTCAGTTTTGAGCTTGTCATTGCCGAGAACGGTTCGACAGACCGAACTCTGAAGATCGCTGAGTCCCTGGCGCGGCAGTATCCTCACGTGCAGGTGTCCCACCGCGACTTCAAGGGCCGAGGCGGGGCGTTGAAGCACGCCTGGAGCAGGAGCACGGCTGATTTCCTCAGCTACATGGACGTTGATCTATCCACGGATTTGAGTGCTTTCCCCCGGCTGATCGAAGCGCTGGCGTCCGGCCAGTTCGATCTAGCCACCGGCTCCCGTCTTCACGCGAACTCGCTCACGGTTCGCAGTTGGCGTCGGGAAACCCTCTCACGCTGCTACAATTGGTTAGCCAGGTTCCTCCTCTCCACGGAACTCTCCGATGCCCAATGCGGATTTAAAGCCATTACCAGAGAGGTCGCGCGGCGACTGCTGCCCGAGATCCAGGATTCAGGGTGGTTCTTTGACACTGAGCTACTGGCCACCGCGGAAAAGTGCGGCTATCGGATTTTGGACATGCCCGTGTCGTGGACTGAACACCTGGACAGCCGGGTTAGAATTCTGCCGACAGCCTGGGCTGATATTAGGGGGTTATTGCGGCTTCGGCGCGATCTTCTCCGGCACCGCCACGCCCATTTCGGCCAGCGGGCAGGGTCGCGGAAAGCAACAATTGTGAGGTGAGTCGTGGTTAATTGAAGGATGGACCGGCCGCCGTCAGCTCTCACCTGGAGGTAATGCCGTCAGGGACCCGGGAAACCAGAGTGCCCAGTCTGGGCAGTTTGGTTTCCCGCCATAAGGGGGGAATAATCATGGACGACAGCACGGCACGCGCGGCGTCGCCCTGGAAGGGCCGGACTCGGGCGTGTACCGCCCTTTCAGGGCTGGGGGTCGTGGGATGGTGCTCGGGGCCCCAGGGCGTTGCCGCTGGGCTGACGAGCGCCGGCACCTTTGGTGCGATAGAGGGGGCACTGCGGCAAAGTGATCATGGCGCGGCGGCTTCGGCAGGAGACGACCATGAGCTTGAGAGGGGTTGCCCAGCCGTTGCAGATGGGCACTTGGACCTATGTTTCCAGCCTGCTGAATGAAAAACCAGGACTCCCAGCGGCTCAGGAGGTGCTGCCGTTGTGTCAATAGTCAGGACTGGTGGGGAGCCTGACCGGCCGGGGAGTACGGTTGGATCGGGTGCCGCAGCCAGGTCAATCGAAGCGTTGGGTCCGCAAGCCGACGACGCGCGCGAGCGCCGCCTGGGCCGCATCGCAGGTGATGAACACTTCGCTCCGAGCGTGTTGGGCTGAGGCGACACGCTGTGACCGCGCTGGCAAACTCGTCTGCCGGATTGAACCACGCGACGAGAGCGGCTGTGTCAGCGTAGATTGTCATCGGCGCCGGTGCCGGCGTTCCCGAAGGACCGGGGAAGGCGATTTCGGGGGGCCGTACGGGCAATTGGAAATGAGCCAGGCCGAAACACACTACCTGTAGTGTCAGCAGTCCTTGCGCGACCACAAGATATAGCGTTGTTTTTTGGCGTTTCTGGCTTAAAGGGCTCCAGACTGCAACGGTTGGGCTCGCGGACGGGTTTCGGGACAGGGATGCGAATGGCGCCGAGAAGAGGTCAGAAGCCTACGTCGCCCTGGGCCAAGTTCCGCATCCTGACGATGGTCACCGTCCTCAAGGAGGACTGCCACGTCCGGTACAACCCCGAGCGCATTGCGGCCCTCGATTTCCGCGACTCCAAAGACCTCTTTCTGCACGGCCTCGTACCCCCGCCCCTCAGCTCTCAGTTAACAAAGAGATGCCCGACTGGCGGCGCGTTCAAGTGGACCTGGGCCGCGCCGCTCCGCACGCGAGATTCAATTCACCCCGTTAACAAAGAGCCAACAATGAGCACAAAGAACATCCGCACGTTTCTGGTCCTGATCCCGCTCCTGCTTTTCCCGCAGTCGTCCCAAGCCTTCTACAACCCCTCGACCGGCAGGTGGCTCAACCGCGATCCACTCAGGGAGAGAGGGGGACGGAATCTTTACGCATTTGTCAACAACACACCCACAACGCGAATTGACCTGTTTGGGCTAAAGGACCATTCTGTCACTGTCATGGAAGTGGTCAAACCGTAGATCGGTCCCGGCAGCCGGGGCCAGGGGAGCAGGGGGCTCATCTGTGCTCGAGGCGAGGCGGTGTTGTTGACATGCCCCCGGTCATGCCGCGCGCGATGCGAGTGGAACGTCCGGGAGCTATCTACCATGTGATGGATCGGGCGGACCGCCGGGAGGACGTTTTCATTGATGACGTGGACCGGCAGGACTTCCTCCAGACGCTGGCCCAGACGTGCCAGAAGAGCAGTTGGCAGGTGCATGCGTACTGCTTGATGCCGGCGAGTTGGCCGTTGCGGTGCGTTTGAGGAACGAAACGACCTAACCGGTGAATTGGATTGCGGCGCGCGTCCAGATCGGCACGACCAAAGGGGCCAAGTCCTTGCTGCATCGTTTGGCCCCGGAACAGCGCCAGCGCGATCGCACGAGGAGTAACCAAGCATATCAGCTTGAATTCCAATCTACGGTCTGACCCCTGCTACGGTCTGACCCCTGCTATGAACCCGAAGTCTGCGGGTTTGCAGAAGGGTTACGTCCCCGCTGACGCATTATCGCACAACTTGCTGTCCTGCAACGACTTGCCACTAAATCCCTGAAAACGCACAACCGGTATGTTCCCCTCTCTAACAGCGAAACAAGCATTTGCGGTGCGGTGACTTGTATATCTGGTTCGGAGTTCTTGCCACCAGTGAGCGCCGGGATGACGGGGCTGGGCTGGCGTTGGGCTGGAGGGGGCGGGTGTGGTTCCCCCGTTAACGAGCGGGCGCCCATTCCATGCGTGTAATCTGAATGCCTTTTAAACTGGGCAGGAGGGCTGCCATGAACCATTGGCCTTCGTGTCGAAAAACTTCGGGGGCCGCGACAGGCAGTGTGGTGACGTAATGCTCGGCATCGTTGTCAATGCCAAAGTCAAACGGGTCGCAGGAGTGATAGACCATCGTTTGCGCGCCCAAACCGTAAGATTGGGTGCGGAGGAGGTAGAAATGTCCGGACTGCGGCTCGACGACAAAGGGGCATTCGGCCGAGTAAGGCCCGCTGCCGGAACGTCCACCTGCGGCGACAATCCTCTCGGCACCCCAGTTCAACAAATCATCAGAAGTGCGCGCGTAGTCGAAGCCCTGTTTTCCGGGATGAGCCGTATAATAACAATGCCATTTGTTGCCAATGCGCAGCACCATCGGGTCGCGACCGTTGCGACCACGATCAACCGGACCGGCAAAGTTTAGCTGTGGCTTGCCCTCGGCATTGCGATGACGAGTGAAGGCTTTACCGTCGGTGCTGGTGGCGAGGCAGATGTTCACCCAATCGCCGTAGAACATCCAGAACTTGCCATCGTGCCGGATCACGAATGGCGCCTGCAACCCTCCCAATGTCTCGCCCAGCGCCGGATCGGCCTGGAGCGCGATGCCTTTGGGTGTCCAATTCCGGTCGGTGAGGTTCGCGCCTTCCCACCGATAAAACAGCCGCGTATTGCCGGGCTCCTTCGTGCCGCGGATGCAGGACCAGATTTGCCAGGTGCCATCGGCTGCCCGCCAGATGCCGAAGTCCACTGGCTGCTGTTTCGGATTGGTGAGCGGGCCGAGATCAGGATCGTTCGCGACCGTCCACCACGAGCCGGAGAGGCGTGGTGTAAGCGGATGATTCGCGGCCTGGAGGCCGGTGGCGACGAGCATGGTGGTTACCACTGTAATAAGTAATCGAGTCCTCATGAAAGGTGTTCGCATGGGTGCGCTTCAGCGACTGGATGCTAAGCAAACCAAGCGGGGTCAGGACAGCTTATTTTAGCTCTCTGCCTTTGCGAGCTCGGCTCGTGGCCCGGGGCGGGCAAAATGGCAGGCAGGATGGCACGGAAGCTCCGAGCGCATGGTTCAGGAGGATTTGGCGCGGCTCGGGGGGCAGAGCAGGCTCGACACGGTCGAGCGTCCGCGGTAATGTTTAGCTATGAGTGCGGCAGTCGAATCGCCAAAACGAGTCTGGACCGAGGCGGAGCTACAGGCGCTGCCGGAGGATGGTTTTATTCATGAGGTCGTCAACGGGGAACTGATTATGAGTCCCAAGAACAACTTTCAACACGGCACCATCGCCTCGCGTCTTCTCATCGCTTTGGGGAACCACGCGCAGCAGGGCCGCCTGGGAGTGGTCCTGGATTCGAGCACCGGTTTCTGGATGCGCAACCGGAATTGCCGTGCGCCGGACGTTTCGTTTATCGCCAAGGGCCGGTTGTCGGGCTGGAAACCATCAGCGCAAGAGTTTTTTGCCGGGGCACCCGATCTGGCGGTCGAGATCCTTTCGCCCAACAATACCCGGTCGGAAATTGATGGGCGGTTGAAGGATTTCTTCGAAAGCGGAACCGTGGTCGCGTGGATTATTGATCCCGACGCCCAGCGCGCGGAGCTTTGCCACAGCTTGACCCAACGCAAGCTCGTCGGCAGCGGCGGCTTCCTGGAAGGCGAGGACCTTTTGCCGGGGTTCCGCTATCCCATCGCCAATTTGTTTGCCGACTGGGATTGGGAATAGGGCATTCAAGCCTGGAATTGGCGACCGGCTGCACATGGGGTTGCCAGGCCGCGTCGCTTGCCTGCTTTATCGAAACAACCAGGCGACAGAAGGAAGTGAAATAAGTTGCTCTGACCCCCGCCATAGCTATGAAATTTGCCGCACTTGCACGATTGGAGCGCAACGCCCACCGCGTGGGCGAGATCATCGCCGTGCTGGCCAAGTACGGCCTGGCCGACTGGTTCAAGGGCTGGCATATCGCCTGGATACAGGACCGGATTCAGACCTTTGACGGCCAGCATATTCCCGACCTCAAACTCGAGGAGCGCGTGCGCCTGGCGTTCATCGAGCTGGGCACCACCTTCATCAAGCTGGGCCAGGTGCTCAGCACCCGGCCGGATCTCGTCGGTCCCGAGATGGCCCGGGAATTGTCTCACCTCCAGACCGCCGCTCCCGCCGACCCGCCCGAGACCATCCGCGCCACGATTGAGACCGAGCTGGGCCAGGCGCCCAAGGCGCTGTTCGCCGAGTTCGACGAGACGCCGCTGGCCTCGGCCTCGATTGCCCAGGTCCATCGCGCCCGGCTGCACAGCGGCGAGGAGGTGGTGGTCAAAGTCAAGCGCGCCGGCATCGCCGACCGGGTTCTGTCCGACCTCGATATCCTGAGAGGAATGGCCGAATTGGCCGAGAAACACGCGCCTCAGGTGCGCCCCTACCAACCTAGTGCCGTGGTCCGGCAGTTTCGGCGCACCCTGCTGCGTGAACTCGACTTCACCTTCGAGCGCCGCAACCTGGAGGAGTTCGCCGCGAACTTCGCGGAGGATCCGACCGTGCACTTCCCGCGCGCGCACCCGGCGTTCTCCAGCCGTCGCGTGCTGACGATGGAGCGGCTGACCGGCATCCTCGGCACGGACTCCGCCGCGCTGGCAGCCTCGGGCGCGGATTTGAATGAGTTCGCCCGGCGGGGTGCGACCATGTATCTGCAAATGATCTTCCGCGACGCGTTCTACCATGCCGACCCGCATCCGGGGAACCTGATGCTCCTGCCCGGCGGGGTGGTGGGCGTGCTGGATTGTGGGATGATTGGCCGGCTCGACGAAGAACTGGCGGAGGCGATCGAGGACATGCTGATGGCCGTGGTGAACCCTACCTCGACCGACCTCGCCGAAGTGCTCCTGCGCCTCGGCTCGGCGCCGCCCGGCACGCCCCGAGACCAATTGCGGGCCGATGTCACGGACTTTGTCGCCGACTACACCGGGCAATCCATTCAAGATATGGATTTGAGCGGCGCGCTGAACAATCTGCTGGAGATTATCCGGCGTTACAATATCACGCTCCCGCCGCCGCTCTCGATGCTGCTACGCACCCTCGTCGAGCTGGAAGGCACCGCGCAGCAACTCAGCCCGTCATTCAGCCTGGCCGAGGTCATCCGCCCGTTCTATACCACGATGCTCCGGCACCGGTTCTCGCCCCGGCGCATCCTCGGCCGGCTCCAGCATGCTTACCGCGACTGGGAGCGGCTGGTCGAGGCGCTGCCTCGGGATTTCGGCGACGTGCTCAAGCGCGTGCGCGACGGCACCTTCTCCGTTCACCTCGACCACCGTCATCTCGACCCGGTCATCAACCGCCTGGTGCTTGGGGTGATGACCTCGGCGCTCATCGTCGGCTCTTCGCTGTTGTGGAGCATGAAAGCGCCGCCGGTGCTGTGGGATGTGTCGGTCTTCGGCGGCGCCGGTTACCTGGTGGCGGTCTATCTCGGCTGGCGGCTGCTGCGTGCGATTAAGAAGTCAGGCGATATCAGTTCGAAGAAGTAGGATTCCCCCTGCCAACCCCTCAATCTTGTGGACGCTACCCAGAGAGAACTTGTGGCGATTGCCATCTTCTGCGTCACCTACCTGCTCATCAGCGGGCGGCGGTTGAAGATTCTGCCGTTGAACCGGCCCGCGGCGGCCTTGCTCGGGGCCGTGCTGATGGTGGGTTGCGGCGTAATGACGTCGCAACAGGCCTATCGGTCGGTGGATTACGACACCCTGGTGCTGCTGCTCGGGATGATGCTGATCTCGGCCTACCTGTTTCTGGCCGGGTTCTTCGATTGGGCGGCGGACAGGATTCTGCGGTATGCCCCGACGCCGCAGGCGCTCTTGCTTTACCTCGTCTTCACCTCGGGAGTCCTATCCGCCTTGTTGGTGAACGATACCGTATGCCTGATGCTCACGCCGCTGGTGGTGGCGGTGATCGTGCGCGGCAAGCTCCCCCTCCCGCCCTACCTCCTGGCGCTGGCCATGAGCGCCAACGTCGGCAGCGTCGCCACGCTCGTGGGCAACCCGCAGAACATGATCATCGGCCACCTGTCGAAGATCTCCTTTCTGCGGTTCTCGGCCTCGCTGCTCCCGGTCGCGGCCGTCGGCCTGGCAGTGGAGTATGCCGTGCTGCGCATCGGTTTTCGCAAAGTGCTCGGCCAAGCGGTCATCCACCGCCCGGATACGCAACCCCGGCCGCTGGACCGGCGCCTGTTGATCCTGACCCTCGCCACCCTGGCGCTGGTGTTCGCCGGTTTCGTTGCCGGGCTGAATCTGTCATGGACCGCACTGGCCGGCGGCGCGCTAGTCATGGTCCTGGCGCGGCGCGACACGCATGAAGTGCTCAAGCTGGTGGATTGGCACTTGCTGGTCTTCTTTGCCGCCCTGTTCATTGTGGTCGAAGGGCTGAGCGGGACCGGTTTGCCGGACCAGGTCTTTCAGCGGGTGCACACCGTCTTTGGCGGATCGGTCGCCAGCCAGGCGTGGAACTTCGCCTGGTTCTCCGCGCTGGGCTCGAACGTGTTCTCGAATGTCCCCTTCGTGCTCGTGGCCGGGAAATGGATCGGCAACTTCGCCCAGCCCGAGTTGATGTGGAAGGTCATGGCGCTGGCCACTACGCTGGCTGGGAACCTCACCATCCTCGGGTCGGTGGCCAACATCATCGTCGTCGAATCCGCCCGCGAGCACGTCCAGATCGGCTTCTGGGATTACGCTCGGTTCGGAATCCCGGTAACTATTCTGACCACAGGCATCGGAATGCTCGTGCTGATGTTGCTGCACTGATCCCCACCAACGCGATGTCCCTGCCAAGCGCGGCGGGGAAGTGCGCCGGGCGATGGAGATCGGGAGCAAATCGGCTCTCGACCGTGGTGAAGAGATGCAGGACAATGGCACGGATTTGGCAGTAGAGCGTAACCAGTGGCAACTTCACGTTTCTTATGAAGATCCTATGCGGAACGGACTTTTCCATCCATGCGAGTGAGGCGGCGAACGTGGCGGCGGCGTTGACGACGCGACTCCAGGGCACGTTATCGCTGGTCCACGTTATGGACGCCAGCCAAGACGAGTTGCCTTCCAAGGAGCTGAGGGATTCCTTCAGTGGAAGCCGGCAGGCCAAACTGACGCAGGAGGCTGAACGGCTGCGGCGGCAGGGTACCCGGATCGAGGAAGCACTCCTCCAAGGTTCACCCGCCGTCAGCCTGGTCCAAGCGGCTACGGACTCGGGCGCTCGCCTGATTGTAGTTTCCACATTAGGCCAGATTGCGCCCAGCCGCTGGTTCGTCGGCAGCGTGGCCGAGCGCACGGCGGAAAACGCCTCCGTCCCCACCCTGGTCGTGCGGGACCCAAAACCGCTGGTGGCCTGGGCTCGCGGCCAACGGACTTTGAACGTGGTGGTCGGATACGACTTTAGCAGGAGCGGCGATGCGGCCCTGCGTTGGACTTCGTTCCTCCGTGAAATCGGGCCTTGTCGGGTGACGGTGGCGCACGTCGCTGGGTCGCCGGAGACGGGCGCGCGTTTCGGCGCCGAGTATGATTTGGCCCACCGGTATTACCCGTTGGAACTTGAGAAGCTGCTGCAACGCGACCTTCAGGAGAAATGCGAGGAGGTTCTCGGGAAAGCCAGGTTGCGGTTTCGCGTGGCGGCAGGTTTGGGGCGGCCCGATCCGCAATTGATTCAAATGGCCAAAGACCAAAAGGCCGATGTCCTCGTCGTGGGGACAAATCAGCGCCGTGGCCTCGCTCGGCTGGGGTCAGTGTCGCGTGCCGTCCTGCACTACGCCCCCATCAACGTGGCGTGTGTGCCCGTCGCCGTGGATGCATCCGCAGGGCGTGCGAACATCGGCCGGTTCCAGCGCGCGCTGGTGGCGACGGACCTCTCCAAACCGGGAAACCGCGCCATTCCGTTTGCCTACTCGGCGCTTGGACGCGGCGGGCAGGTGTTGATCCTGCACGTGGTCAAGACCACTGGCAGCCGGCAGCCGGCTGGAACCAGGCGCTCCGGGCGAAACGACCGGCTGACCTCTCAACTGCAGGCGCTCGTCCCACCGGAGGCTGAATCGCGTGGAATCAAGAGCCAGGTCGAGGTGGTGAGAGACTCCCATGTCGCAACCGCCATCTGCCAGGCAGCGGAGCGATTGGACGCCGATGTGATCTGCGTCGGCTCGCACGGGCGTTCGGGATGGTCCAAAGCCATCCTGGGTTCGGTTACGCAAGACGTGATGGCGCGCAGCCGGCGTGCCGTTCTGGTGGTGCCGCCGCCCGAAACCAGAACATGACCATGCGGAAACTGTGAGTCGGTCCACCCGAGACCAGGAGCGGTGCTGGCTCGGCGGCCCTGACCCGGTAACGGGCGTCGTTGACGCCTTTGCCGCTCAGGCGGAGGCTGATCCTGTCGAAAGCCGGCATAGAACATGGATTCTTTATGAAAGACGACACCAACGCCTTCTCCGAAGCGCCCGCGTTGCATCCAGCCGATCTGGCGGATCGCCTCGAACGTCTGCCCCGGAAAGCCGCGCAACGGGTCTTGCGGAAACTGCCACCGGCTGAAGTCGCCGCGATCTTGGCAGAATTGGACCCTGCGAAGTCTGCCCGGGTGCTGGGCGGGTTCATGGGGCGCGAAATCGCGAGCTGGTTGCGATTGCTGCCGCCGCACGTCATCGCCGATCTCCTGCTCGCGCTCCCTGTGGCGCGCCGGGAAGAAGCGCGCGCGGCCTTATCGCCTGACCAGTCGGCGGCAGTCACGGCGCTGCTGCGTTATCCACCGGACTCGGCGGGCGGCATCATGGACAGCCGGTTCATCGCCGTCCGGGCCGACCAGACGGTTGCCGAATGCCTTGCCGGGCTCCGTGCCGGCCTCGAACGGCGCACCGACGACGTGCTCTACATCTACGTCACCGACGAGGCGGGACGACTGGTGGGTGTGGCGCCATTGCGTGAGTTGGTGTTTGCCCCGGCGCAAACCCGCCTGAGCGAGCTGATGAACCGCGAGGTCCGGTTTCTGCGCGTCACCGACGACCAGGAGGAGATCGCCCGGCAGATGGAACACTACCACTTCCTTAGCCTGCCGGTCGTGGACGAACAGCAACGCCTGGTGGGCATCGTAAAGATCCGCGACGCCTTTCGGGTGGCAGAGACCGAGGCCACCGAAGACATGCAATTGATGGTCGGCTTGTCCGGCGAGGAGCGCCTCTCGACGCCTTGGACGAAGTCCATTACCAGACGACTGCCGTGGCTGGGTGTGAACCTGTTTACGGCCCTCGGCGCGGTAGCCGTGATCGGCTTCTTCGAAGGCGCCATTTCCCGTTGGACCGCGCTCGTGGCGTTTCTGCCGCTCATCAGCGCGGTGGCGGGGAACGCCGGCAATCAGGCGCTCACAGTGATTATCCGCAGCCTTGCCCTGGGCGAGGTGGCGCGCGGCGACGCGCTCCGCGCGCTGCGCAAGGAGCTGTTCATGGGAGCGGCGAACGGCCTGGCGCTGGCGCTGGCGATCGGCCTCATCGCCTTCGGCTGGAAGGGTAGCGCGCTCCTGGGAGTGGTGGCGGGGGCCGCAATGCTGGTGAACCAGGTGCTCGGCGCCATGGCGGGCGTCGCCATTCCGTTCGGCTTGCGGTGGTGCAAGGTAGATCCCGCGCTGGCCTCCAGCATCCTGGTGACGGCGTTGACCGATACGCTGGGCTTCCTGGTCTTCCTCGGGTTGGCGACGCTGGCGATGCGGACCTTTGATGTCTGATGGCGGAGGTTTGCCCAGGTCAGGTAACCGGTACGGCGATGCCGATGGGCTTCAGCACATAACCCATGGCCGGCTGCTTTGGGGCGGCAAATGCCACGGGCATGCCCTGTACGGAAATGGACTTCCCGAACAATTCGCTCTGCCAAGCCCCGCCGCGGGCTGCCGACAGGGCGGGATCTTTTGAACCGGGAGACAACGACGACCTTGGCCCGGATTGCCGAGCGGCCCCACACGTGGGCGCCGAGCCCGGTTGCTTGCCGGCTCCACCGAAATAATCAGTAGGCGGGAGGAAGTGCAGGTGGCATGGCCTAGGCGTTTCCACTTGCGGTCCAAGCGTGCAAACCTTAAGTGGAGGCCCAATTACAGGGCGAGGTGAGCTTGGTTGCGGTGGTCTCTGAGTCTTGACTCTCGGTGCTCAATTCGCATCGAGGACTTTAGCCGGGCAATCTGGCCAAGACTCCGGTGTTGACAACACAATCCAACTGCTTCACCATTGTCGCATGAGATTACCGAACCCGAAGGAACTGCCCATTCTACGGGGGACTTCGGGCCAAACGTACTGTTAGCCCATCATGCAAGAGGCAGCCTGGCCATACAACCTTCCCATCTGGAGACGCTACCACCGAGCGGCATCGCCTGACGGCAAGCTGGTAGCATGCATCGACCCGGCATGGGAAGTATCGATGGGTAATCCGACATCCGGGACGCTGTGCGTGTCGCAGGGACCGCACATCTCCCGCTGCAATCCGAGTTTCGTGTGGTCAGACGACTCTCGGTTTCTCGCGGTGCCACAGTTTTTCAGCAGGTTCGGCCTCTTCCCACGTCAGCGGCTCCTGGTGCTTTCCCTCGCCGAGCGACAGGTCCACGCATCCAAGGTGTCCGCTTGGTACTATCAGCCGGAGACGTTCGTTGGAGGCACGCTCACCGTGTCTGTCAATCCGTTCCGCTCCAAGCAGATGGTTCAGTTCAAGATTCCTTCAGATCTGGGTCGTTCATTTACACGATTACACGTCCCCTGGCCGGAGATGGCGCAGCATGAAGGGGGCTAACAAGCCGGCTGCAGGCAGCGCCGGGATCGCGTCTCAGTTGACAATCGGACACCATTGGCCCGGCGTGCCTGAGCCGGAGCGTTCGCGAGCACCGCTGAAATGAAATGCCTCGCCAATCTTCTCCTCGTACTTGCCGTCACAGGGTGCGCAGTGTCCTCAACACATCAACCGTCCAGAACATGTGAGGTGCACCAACCGGGAAAGAGCATTGCACTAAATGCGGATGGGGAGAGGGCGCTGGTCAAACTTACCGAATACGTCAATGCTCAGCTACGAGGCGGCACCTACACACCCACTCAAGCAGTCGGCCAGGCAGCTCGGCCCTACCCCATTCTTACGCGAGAGAGCTGGAGTCTGGTAGGGCACGTTGATGGAAGATGGGTTGCCACGAAAACCTCGTGGGGCCTTGCCTACACTACGCCTGACGATGGGCTACGTATCGTGGCGTCCATAGCCGAGGATGGCAGTAATCCGAAAATTGAGGCATGTGAATGGTTGCCGCTGTGAAAAGGAATGCGAACCAGCCGCGTCAGCCAACGCCGGGAGAGCGTCTTGGTTGGTGTCGGGTGCCCGTGGCCCAGCGTGGCTGCGCTTTTCGTTGGGCACCTTGAATCAACATGGAACCCCTCCTCGTCTTGTTTAAGGTAGTCGGTTGGGTGGTCGCCGGTTCGGCGGCGATTGAACTGCTCGCCGCACCCTTTTCCGCGCGAGTCCGTCGCTACATGGCGCGGCATCCTCTCGCTCATGTCGTGTGGTTCGCATGTGCACTGTGCCTGGCGTTGATTCTGATCCCGGCTTACAGCACAAGGCACGGTGGGTTCTAGCGTATGCGCTGCTGTGTGCCCAACGAAGCGCTCCAGGCGACGCCGGATTACGCCTTTCTGTTTTTCCTTGCTCAGCGGCCCGGCGCGCCTGAGCGCAGTCGTTCGGCGACCAAAGACCTATGATTCTTCTCGGTATCGTTCTTGGCATGGTGATGATGGCCCTCGCTGGCTTCCTCGCTTGCAGGCCTCGTCGCCTGGCCCAGGTTTTTGGCCTGTCCCTGGCTGGCTTCCTGTTCTTTGAGGTGATTGCCTTTACGTCTTTCTTCGCTACTCCGGCGGTTATGTATCCGGTCTGGCTGGCGGTACACATACCATCGGTCTTTGCTCTTGGCCAAGAGCGCTGGGAGCGCTGGGCCAACTACGATGACGGGGGGGATGGCGAGATGGATGCAGGGATCATCGTAGGCACAGTGTTGCACTTCGCAGATTTTCTCGCCTGGTCGGCACTTATCACCGGCGGATTTTGGCTTCGAGGCACGAGACGGAGACAAGACGGCACCGCCGAACCCCTATCAAGCCCGCGGCGTCAATAGGCAAAAGCATTTTTTTGCGGAAGGCTGAAAGCCTTCCGTTTAGCGGCCCTCGGGGCGGGAACTCCGGCTTAGTTTTCCGCTGGGCAGCTCGGACTGGGAGTCCGGCTAAGCACCTATTCGGGCTCAATCGGGCCAGAGTGCGTGCCGGGGCGAGCCCGCTCCACACGGGGCCTTCCAGCGCGGTGATCAAACGCCACGGCGCGGCCCAGAGGCACACCGCAGTGAACCCAGGGACTATCCAATCAAAAGCAGATGCACTGAGCCCGGCGGTGACGCGCTGGCTGCCCTTAGCCGCGAATATCACAACCCAGGAGTGCTCTCCGACCAGCCATCGCTGGTCAGCTCCGTTAGGAGCGCCATGTGTATAGTGAACGCGCTCGGAAAGGACCAAGCTCCGTTAGGAGCGGCATGTCGGGTTCGCGTCGCCGACCGCAGCCACATGCCGCACTTGGCGGAGCTTGAGCCGAGTGTTGTGATCCGGGGCTCCTATAGACATGTCGCTCCTAACGGAGCCCTCACTCGCGCGCTTACGTGTGAAATGTCCGGGTTAAGCGAGCTTCCTCAGGATGCGGGCCACCTTGCTGGCGTCGGCGGCAGTGTCCAGGGCCAGGTAGGTCACCGAACGTTTGCCGATGGCCGCTGCCGAGAGCCCGCGCATGTTGATGCCCGCGGCGGCGATGGCCTTGGTCAGCCTGGCCCCGAGCCCCGCCTTGTCCAGGCCCTCGGCGCGGACTGAATGCAGGCTTTCGGTTCGTTGGAAGCCCGCCTCCTCCGCTGCCTTAACCTGTTTGGCGCCTTTGAGCGGGGTGACCATCAACACGCCGCTGCCGCGCTGCTCGGGCATCCGGCGAGCGATAATGAACCCGAGGTTTGCGCCCGCGTCCGCCAGGACCGCCAGCTTCTCGGCCATCGCCCCCGGGCGATCATCAATGGTGGCAGCCCACACGTCTGTTCGGCTAATGCTCAGTTTCATAAGTGTCCTTGCGCTGATTGTCTCTGTCCCATACGCCTAACTATCCACCCGATCGGGCGGTTGCGCCACGGGAAACTCCGACCCGCTGCAATCCCTCAGTGTGGTAGGGCGCTTTCGCCGAAAGCGCCGTGCCCCGAGCGCCTCGGCGAGGCGGCCCCACCCAACACTGAGGTGTTACGACCGGTTAGTCCTGCAAGGCCAGCAAAACGCCCTGGCCGGCCACCAGCCAGAGCCCGTCCTTGAGATCGAAGTCGGACAGCGATCCATCCATGGCGGAAACTATCTTGATGGCTGCATACGACCGGTGGGGCTTGAGGGTGAACTTCGCCGACCGTTCCAGGCTCAGATTCACCACCATGACGTAGGCCGCTCCGTTGGCGTGCCGGAATTCGCCGACCATGACCGGCGTCGGGCAGTCTGCGGACTCGACCAGGTTGCCCGGCAGCAACGGCAGGTTCTCGACCGGCGCGGGCGCGGTGAAGAAGATGCCGGTCGAAGCCAGGCGGCTCATTACCGGCGCCAGCGCGGCGACCTGGGCGTTCACATCCCGCAGGTAAAGCCAGCTCAACGTCTTCTTCCCGGCCGAATCAATCGGCCGGTAATTATACCCGGGTCCGTAATACTTGTACCAGGTAACTCCACGGTATCCCGCTGCGAGGGTGGTGTAGGCCTGGAACTGAAGGTTGGCCGGCGAGGGGATCGGAGTATGGGGTCGGATTTGATTGGCGGATACGATGTTCAGATAAGGCAGTTGATGCCGCAGCGCCACGCGCCGCACTTCGAGCAGGTTGCGATAATAGCTCGCCGCCCGGGTGGGATTCCGCAGGTCGTCCGAGAACTGCACCATGTAGTTGTCGTAGCTGATCACCTGCGGCTGGACCTCGCTGACGAAGCGCTCGAGATATTCGGTGTAGTTGGACGTGCCGAGCTGGGAACGGTCGGGCGCGCCGAGCGTGGCGTAGTCAGGGAACAGGTTGATGTAGGCGAGCTTGCCCGGGGCATATTTCTTCACCGCCGCCACAGCCTTGGCCAGCGCCGGGAAATCCAGCACGCCCGGCTCGTCCATGATGAAGAACCCTTTGACGGCCGGACTCGAGCCCGCCGCGCGGACGATCACCTTCACGCGGCGTTCGATCTCGGCGTCCGGCAGCGTCCGCCACTCGCGCAGGTATTTGGACGAGGTCCTGGTCATCTCCACCGGGAGCACCAGCGCCCCCAGACCCAGCTTCTTGCACCGCGAAAGGTCTCGCGGCAGGACGAAGCCAACCATGTTGAAGTTGCACTCCGCGATGCTCTCCAATCCGTTCAGGTGGTCTTCGATCAAGGGCGGCTTCCAGCCGTGATAAGGGTCCCAGGGGAGGATCGGGAAGAAGTCCGGCTGGGTGATGTCGCCGGCGGCGAACCGGTCCCTGGTCCCGGCTAGCGCGCACTCTGTCAGCGTCAGGCTGAGCCAGCACCCGAGTCCTAACGCTGCCAGGAGATGGATCGAAGCGCGTTTCATTGGGCCAGCCTGGCACTCTGGAGAGGTTGATGCCAGCCGGAAACACTGGCCCGTTGGCGTAGTACAACAAAAAAGCCGGATTTAACTCCGGCCTTTCTGCCACATTCTACACCGAGAACAGCACTAAATCTTACTTTCGACGCGGCGCCGCAGATTTACGCCTATCGGCCACACACGGTCCGATTACTGCGATATTCGTCGTCAGTGGCAACAAGCTACCAGAAACCCTTGTCCCCTGCATGTCACCATTTGTGGGGACAGAGCAGGGCCGCCACGCTCCAGGGACTTTGGATAACGTGTTTCCGGTGAGACCACGGAGGGGCCCCGGTGAGTCTCCCATGTGGGCCGGCCCACATGGGAGACACACCGGGGCCCCTCCTTACCCACGCGGTTGTCTCACCGGCCCTCGTGGCAGCACCGCAGGCCGCTATCGTGGATGTAACTATCGTCGCATCAGTAACATAAGATCCTGCAAGATGATGGCAAAGCATCTGGTCTTAGGAAATCGGCTGGACTGCGGCTTGGCCCTGCGGTTTTCCTGCCGCCAACTGCTTCCCACTGGCATTCCCTGTCTGACCGGCTAGATTGAGGTCGAAAGGTCAACGTGCCATGAGCAGCCCAGCGGTTTATTACTTCGACAACAACGCCACCACGCAGGTCGCCCCGGAAGTAGTGGAGGCGATGCTACCATTCTTGCGGGAATATTGGGGCAACCCTTCCAGCACTTACGCTTTCGGACGCCAGCTCGGCAGCCCTCTGGACGAGGCGCGGGCCAGGGTTGCCGCCTTGATCAACGCGGACCTGCGGGAGATTGTCTTCACCAGTTGCGGCACCGAGAGCAATAACACGGCGATCCACAGCGCTCTGGCCACGCAGCCCGACAAGCGGCACATCCTGACCACCGCCGTCGAGCACTCGGCCACCATCAAATTCTGCGAGCTTCTCGAAAAGCGGGGTTGCGCGGTGACCTTCCTGCCCGTCGAGCCGGACGGTTCGCTGGACCTGGAGCGGTTCGAGCAAGCCATCCAGCCGGACACCGCCATCGTATCCGTGATGTGGGCGAATAATGAGACGGGCGTCCTGTTCCCGGTCCGGGACATCGCGGCGATCTGCCGCCGCAAGGGCGTGCTCTTCCACACCGACGCCGTGCAGACGCCGGGCAAGCTGAAGATAGATGTGCGCGAGCTTGACGTGGATTTGCTCTCGCTGTCGGCGCACAAGCTCCATGCGCCCAAGGGCATCGGGCTGCTTTACGTGAGACGCCGGGTCAAATACCAACCCTACGTCGTCGGCGGCGGCCAGGAGCGCGGCCGGCGCGGTGGCACCGAGAATGTCGCGAGCATTGTCGCCTTCGGCCGGGCCGCGGAACTGGCCCTGGCCAATCTGCCGGACGAGAGCACCAGGGTCCGAGCGCTGCGGGACAAACTGGAGGAAAGCATTCTAAGCGGCATACCCGACACTGCGCGCAACGGCGCCAAAGAGCCGCGCCTGCCCAATACCAGCAACATCGCTTTCGCTGGCGTCGAGGCGGAGGGAATCCTCATGCTGCTGGATCAGGCCGGCATTTGCGCTTCGAGCGGTTCGGCCTGCACCACGGGTTCGTTGGACCCCTCGCACGTATTGACGGCGATGGGCTGCAGCGCCACGCGCGCCCGAGGCAGCATCCGGTTCAGCCTCAGCATCTACAATACGGAGGCCGAGGTGGATTACGTGCTCGAGAAGCTGCCCGGCATCATTGCCCGGCTGCGCGCCAGTTCGCCGGCGTAGGCGCCTGCATCCTCGCGGCGGAGTTATCCGAAATCCGAGATCCGAGAACCGAAGGAAATCCGAAATCCGAGGGCCGAAACGAAGATCCGGGAGGTGGTCACGCGGAGTTCGGGTCTCAGCCTTCTTTCGGCTTTCGGGCTTCGCGCTTAGGGTTTAGGAAGCAGGGACTGCGTTCAGGCGTTTGGTAATCTTGCGGACGATCAGCCGGGGAACCAAGCGAACGGCGAGCGCCGGGACTTTGTTTCGCGCGCCGGTGATTGCCACCACACGCCCGGAGCGGAACGCGCGATGACCCAGGCGCGCGACGGCGGCCGCCGACATGGAATACCTCCCCGTGACCCGCTTGAACCGGCCACCCGCTGCCGCGCCGAAGTTGGTGCGGGTGGGGCCGGGACAAACGGCGGTGGCCGTCAAATCCGTTCCGGCCAGTTCCTCCGCCAGCGCTTCCGTGAACGAAAGCACAAAGGCTTTGGTGGCGTAATAAATCCCCATGCCGGGGCCGGGCTGGAACGCGGCGGTCGAGGCGACGTTGAGGACTCCGCCGCGGCGGCGCTCGATCATCCCGGGCAAGAGCAGCCCCGAGAGATGAACGACCGCCGTAATGTTGACCTGCAACATGTCGAGCTGCCGCTCGAGCGGCAACTCGGCGAACTTCCCCTGCGCGCCGAAACCGGCGTTGTTGACCAGCACGTCCACTTTGATGCCCGCGGCTTGCAGGTGCGCCAGCAGGCGGTTGGGCGCGTCGCGATGGGCCAGGTCGGCGGTGAAGACCTGCGCTTGAATCTTGTGGGCCTTTCGCAGTTCCGCGGCAAGGGCCTCGAGTGCGATGCCCTTGCGCGCGACGAGAATGAGCCGGCAACCCTCGGCGGCGAAGCACCGGGCCAACTCCAGGCCGATGCCGGACGACGCGCCGGTAACGAGGACCGTTTCCGTGCTCATAAGCTACGATTGCGGAACGATGACCTGATCCCGGCGTAGCCAACCGACCCGGCGGGGGCCGGCACTCACCAGGAGCCACTCGTCCTTCTGATCCAACACCCGCAGCTCGGCCCCGTCGGAGACCGTGAACGCGGTTTGGGATTCCGCCAGCGGGCCATGACGGACGGCCACATCGTTCGCGATGACCACCGCCCGGCGCGTAAGCTGGACCTGGTAGTACGCGGCGGCCAGGCACGCGCACAACAATGCGGCGACGATGGCCACCGCCAGCAGAGATCCGCGGAGCGGCGTTTTCAGAGCCGGCCGCCATTGACGAGCCGCCAGCAGGAGCAGCCAGAGCCAAACCGCGCCTGCCGCCAGGAACGTCCACTCGTTCAGCGTCAGGCGACTCAGCCCGCGCTGCCAGCGGCCGGGCAGGAGGGTCGGGCCTTTGATTTGGTTGCGCGCGAACTGCAGATTGGCGCGGACGTCCGGGTCGCGGGGAGTGAGTTGGGCCGCCAGGCGATAAGCGGCGACCGCCCGTCCCATCTGGCCGGACTTGAAGAACGCATTGCCGAGGTTGAAGTAGAGGGCGGCGGAAGTCTGGCCGGTTTGCAGCAGCTTGGCATAGGCGGTGGCGGCCTCGCTATACTTGCCCTCCTCGTAGAGCTTATTGGCAGCCTCGAAGGCGCTGGCGGAAATCTCGGCCCGTGACAGCAGCGGGACGAGAAGCGCCAGCAGGACAAGCCCGGGCACCCCCAGCAGTCGCCGCCACATCGCCTGTGTCATCGTCTTCATTTAGCGTGGAGCGCGGCTGGCCCAGCCGCAGCAGGCCCGCATGTCGCTCTGCGGGTGGATGTCCCTGCAAGCCGACGCGCTGCGGCTGGGCCAGCCGCGCTCCGCTAAGCACATACGTGTCATCGCTCGTCTCACGCCTTCAGCTCCTTGAGCGCGCGCAGCACGCTTTCCAACTTGGGAATGACCGCGGCGAATTCCTGGCTCGATTTCAGGGGAGCGTAGCGCGCGAGATTGCAGGTTTGGAACAGCTCTTGCAGCGGGGCCAGCGCCGCCTCCGGGACGCCGCGCGGCCGGAGGTGCTCGTCAATGACGGCTTCGGTGATGGCCGAAGCGGGCAGGTCGAGGCGCTCGCCCAACTGCTCTTGCAGCAGCCGGAACAGGGTGGCGAAGAAATCGTCGGACCGCTTTTCGGCCGCATGCTGCCTGAGCTCGCCCAGGCCCTTGCGGATAGTCTGTGCCACTTGCCGTTGCCGGCGCAGGCGGGGATTGTTGGCCAGCAGCTCGGCCCGCTTGCGCCAGCCCAGCGCCGAGAGCCAGGCCAGCAGCGGCACCGACTGGAGCGCCAGGAACCAGGGCCGTTGAACCAGCGGCGGCCCGACCTGGGCCAGCGCGCCCAGCCGCGGTTTGATGTGGACGATGTCCTGCGCCGGCGGGGGATTGTCCGCCTCCGCGCGAGTGGCTGCCAGAACGGTCGGCGCCGGGGCCGAACCGCCCGGTCGCACCACCAGCGCGATGCCCGGCTGGGTCAGTGTGCGGTATTGCTTCTGTTCCGGGTCAAAGAAGCTGAACGAGAACGGCGGCAGCGCCTTGATGTCCGCGCTCTGGGGCACGACCACCTGCTCGAATGTCTTCGTCCCTTGGAGACCCAGCGGGTCCGTGGTGTCCACCTTCGTCGTGGGCGGGTAGGTCTTGAAATCACGCCAGGCGCTTTGTTCCGGCAACGCCAGCGAATCCAGCGCGCCGCGGCCAGAGATTTGGATGCGCACGGTGATGGGATCGCCCGTCGCGACGTTGGTCGGCCCGGCGCTCGCGGTCATGGAGTAGGCGCCGACTGCGCCGATGAAATTGGTTGGGACATTCTCCCGCGGCAGCGGCAGCGCCGTCAGCGTCTCGGCTTCCGCCGAGAGGACCACCCGGCGTTCCTCGTACTGCTGGAACATTGGCAAATCCCAAAAGCCCCCCCGCCGGGCGTTTCCCGTAGGGAGCTGCAACGTGAGATTCACGTCCATCGAGCCGATGGTCAACGGCCCGGTCTTGAGCGGCGACAGGGAGGTTACCAGCGTGGACACGTTGTAGATGGCATTGCCGACCCGCGTCCGGCGCCGCTGCGCGTGAGCCGTTTTCAGAATGCTGACCCCTTCGGCTTTCACAGGGCACCCGCCGTAGGCATCGAACTGTTGCAGGATGTTCTCGGCATTGGCGACGCCCTCGCGAATGTGAACTTGAAACTCCACCCCGACCACTTCGCCGACATAGACCTCTTTCCTCGGGATGAACAGCTTGAAGAAAGCCAACTGGTCGCCCGTGTTGCCGCTGGCAGAAGCACTGGCCTTGACGGCCGTCAACTTCAACGGCGGCGTGGCCAGCAGTTGCCCCCCGATCTGCGCCTGGAGCGAGGGGATGGTGTAATCTCCCGGCTGCGTGGGCGTGAGCGCAAAGGTCTGCGAAATGCTCGACGAGTACTGGCCGTTGACAATGCTGATGTTTCTCGAACTGCCCCCGCTGGCGACGTGCAAATTCGCAATGGGCGGAAGCGAGGGCATCTGCCGTGGGTCCCCGCCTTCGAACTTAAGCGACAGGGTCGCGCTCTCTCCCACCGTCACCGTCTCACGGTCCAGCGTGGCGGTGAAGCTCGCCGCGACGAGCACCGAGGGGAAACCCACCAGCAGCAGCGTTAGCAAAGACAACACGGCCCGAAGCCTTTGCTGGCTTGGGCCTGGCGCATTTAGTCTGATCTGCGGCAGCAACCTTCGCATGGACACGTTCGACCAGTCTTGCCCAGCCGGGTCGTGCGACGCAAGTTCCACTTGAACGGCACGATAAAGCTCCGCCCGGACACGATCCAACGGACGGTATATGGACAATCGGCGGGGCGTTTCGTTCGGCCGGGAGTGGCCCGGGGCGGTTCGCCGAAACGTCCGTCGGGGCGCTGCCAACAAGGCCGACAAGAATGTCGGCGCATACGCCCTGCTAAAGTGTGAACGGCGCGAGAAATGTCTGGCCATCGGCGCTGCTCTCCCGCAGTAATGGAGCGCTCTTGATGTGATGAACAGCTATTTCAACGCGGGCGATTGGGCCATCATCCTGACCTATCTGCTGGGCATTATTGCGCTCGGGCTCTGGTTCGGCAAAGACCAGCACAACACGCGCGATTATTTCCTTGGCAGCAAGAACGTCCCCTGGTGGGGCATCGGCATGTCCATTGTCGCCGCCGAAACCAGCGCCCTGACCATTATCGGCGTCCCCGCGATGGCCTACGGCGGCAACATCGCCTTCATCCAGATGATCATCGGCTACGTCATCGCCCGCATCATCCTGGCGGTCGTTCTCGTGCCCCACTACTTCAAGGGGGAGATCTACTCCCCCTACCAGCTATTCGCCGACACGTTCGGCGCCTCCGCCCGCCAAACCGCCGGCGGGTTCTTCCTCATCAGCGAGACGCTGGCTGCCGGCGTCCGCGTCTATGTCGCCAGCATCCCCGTGAAGCTGATGCTCGGGGACAAGGTGCTGAGCCTCGGCCTCGGCGATCCCATTCTCGGCGCCATTTTCCTCTTCGTCGTCCTGTCGCTCCTCTATACATACGTTGGCGGCGTCAAGGCCGTCATCTGGACGGATGCCGTTCAGTTCGCTCTCTTCCTCCTGGGCGGCCTCTTCGCTCTCTGCTACATCCCGACCCTGGTGGATGGCGGTCTCGGCGCGGTCTGGTCCAAAGCGGCCGCGGCCGGCAAGCTTCACTGGCTCAACGCCACACCCCCGTCCGGGACCTCCTTCATGCAATTCCTGTTCGACAAGCCGTTCAACATCTGGATGGGTGTCATCGGCGGCACCGTCATGGTCATGTCCTCGCATGGTGCCGAGCAGTTAATCGTGCAAAGGGTATTGGCCTGCAAGACCGTCGCCGATGGCCGCAAGGCGCTGGTTCTGAGTGCCGTTGTGATCTTCCCCCTCTTCCTCATCTTCCTGCTCGTGGGCACGATGCTCTGGGTCTTTTACCAGGACCATCCGTTCCAGATCCCGCTGCCCGAAACCAGCCCCGGCTCCGGCATCGCCGCCAACGACTTCATCTTCCCCATCTTCATGATGACGGAAGTGCCCCACCTCCTGAAGGGGTTCCTGATTGTCGCCATTCTCTCCGCCGCCATGTGCTCGGTCAGTTCCGCCCTGACCTCGCTGGCTTCGGTCTCCACCATGGACTTTGTCAAACACCTCCTGCCCCGGCACAGCGAAGCCTTCTTCCTCCGCTTCAGCAAGATCTCCACCGTCTTTTGGGCCGGCGCATTGATCCTCGTCGCCTACCTGAGCCGGCAGGTTCCGTTCGTGCTGAACGCGGCCTTCGCTCTGCGCGGCCTCACCAGCGGCGCGCTCCTCGGCGGCCTCGCCCTCGCCATCTTCTGGAAGAAAGGCCGCGCGCTTCCCGTCATCGCCGGCATGGTCGTCTCCCTCGCCTGCATGACCGCTATCCAACTGCTTCCCAAGCTGTCCCTCACCCGCGACCTCTGGATGAGAGTGATCGGCACCGAGGTCTTCTGGCCCTGGTACACCCTGATTGGCCTGATCATCACCCTCGTCGCCGCGTGGCTGGTGCGGCGTTTATCCAACCGCCAGATGGAATGACCGGCGAGATACATAAGCCCTGCTTTTCAACCTGGCTCTTTTTCGCCTCCCTTGGGGTGGTGGCTAGTACGTGTCTGGTACCTGTCTGGTACGTGTCTTGTACGAGGGGGGTCTGGAAATAGCCCAAATCCACTTTTCCCGGGGTGCGCTGGCGATTCCCGACCACATGCCGGAAAGCGCGATGTTTGAGCATTCCTAATGACCAAGACTGATCTGCTTTTTGGGCGCCCGCATGCACTCGACGCTACATGGGTGATCTTCTGAATGGCCGAGCGGCCCTGGCCAACGGCTTCACGCTGGGCACCCACAACACGAGTGAACTCCAACCCGTGACCGGATTGAGCTTGGAGCCGTGGCAATGATCGCCTCCCTTGAGCACCCTCCGAGAGGACTCCTCTCCTCATCGGGGATTCCCCCAAGGATCTAGTAATCGCGGCGACCGAGCCTTCGGTTTGCTCCCTTGGACGCTCCTGCCCTAAGGGCCGCATTGGGTCAGAAGCTTTGACTGGCCCCTATTGGAATCACTGCGCGATGCTGATGATTTGGAATTGGTTCGCGCCGACACCGCCTGCCCAGACCACGTCCCCTACGGTGGCCGTGACCCGGTTGGCGTTTAACTGGACCGTATTGCCGACGCCGGGCGTGATCCATTTTGTCGCCGCCGTGACGACAGTGGAGAGCGAGTAGGTGAAGCTGGTGACGATGAGGGTTCCCGGGGACCAACCAAAATAGCCGCCGGACACCGCGGTAAATTGTATTCGGTCAGCACCCAGGGCGCTGACCCTCATCGAGTAGGCGGGGCTTCCCCAGTACACGCGTGTGCCGACAGGCCACGACGGCACGCAGGAAACGGGAATCCATATAATCGGATGCGCGGCGTCGAAGGCCGCCACGGCGGTATTGACAGGCGTGGGGACGCTGCTCTGCTGAATCAGATTGGTGGCGGCGTTGGTGACACCCGCGCGGCCCCAAAGCTGCCTGAGCGTGACCACCATAATGGGGGTGGTATTAGCCACCCGGTAGAAGCGCTGCGCCGCGGATGCCGCGCTCAAGTCCTTAATCACGTATGAGTTCTGTGCCACCAGCACGTTCGTTAACACCCTCCAGTTGGCCGGACTTATATTCGTAGTGTATTGGACCTGGTTGCTGATGCCGAGGGGGCTCACCACCGTCAACTGCGGTGTCTGACCGACGAGGGTGAGGTTGGTGATGGCCGGCGACTGGACCGATCCGGCAACACTGGTGACGCCGGTCTGCAGCGGATCAAGCCAGTCCCGCAATCGGGTGCTCGGCTGCATGCCGCTGGCCCAGGCAACGGAGAACTTCCCGTAACAACTGGGTACGGTCGGCGGACAGTTGGTATCACCGCCTGTAAGGGTTCCCACCAGCAGGTGCGTTGCCGGATCCCATATTCCGGAACCCGAGGACCCCTTCTCAACCATGCCGGAGGTCCAGGTAACCTGCCAATGCGTGTTGGTGCCGCCACCGAGGCAATTGTCAATCGTCGGCAACGGCTGGGTGGAGAAGCTGATGCACTTGCCATCGCCTTTGGGATGATGAATGCCCACACCGCCGGCGGGCGCGGTGTCGGAACGGTCCCAACCGGAGTAATAGACTCGATAGGCCGCAGGCGGGAGTTGATTGAGCTCGATCAGGGAGAAGTCCACGTCCGCCTTGGCTGCCCGAAACGTTGCGCCCGTCTGGTTCTGATCCAGTGAACCGCCCACCCCGTGCTGACCGCAGGCGGGTGATTGGTAGTTCCAATAAACCACCACGCTGGAGGCGTTGGCGGGAGTGATGCCGCAGTGGTTGGCCGTCAGGAAGAAAGGGCGAAAATCACGCGGCAAATCCATGATCAGGGTGCCGCTGCAAAAACCGGTTCCGCCGATCGAGATGCGGGCCACGCTGCGGATTTCGTTGGCCCACGCTGCCGCCTGCGGGCAGGCCACGTCAATCTCACAGGACGAGGCCTTGGGCGTTATCAGGCTCTTCCCCCGATGAAACAAATCACGGTAACCTGCCGCGACCTGCGTCAATACCAGTCGCGGTTCTTCATCCAGCCCGGCTGGGATGAACAACTCGATGATCGCCGCCTCTCCTGGAACCACCGGCGTCCAAAGCTGGCTCGAGGGCGAATTGTCCGCCGCCGTGTAGGGTCCCTGATAATAATCCTCGCCCTCGGAGATTACATACAGGGCCGCGCCTTCCGGCAGCCAGAACTCAGTGAAACCGAAGTTCAAATCGGTTGCGCCGCTGGAGGCCAGGCGCAGCCGCCAGAGCCGGCCCTGGGCCAGTTGCTCCCAGGTGCCGGAGTTTGCGGGCGTCAACTTCACGCTTCGCGCGACGGCAAACCGGAGCGGCACGGGGGCCGCGGCGTTGGCATCCGCCGTCAGCTCCGCGCCGACGTCGGTGGGGGGTAAGACAATCTGCGGGACGGTAGCGACGGGCAGGACGGTTCGCTGGGAGCTGAGCGGCAGCGCACCCACGTGGGCCGCAACCCGGAGGGTGCCGATCAGGGGTACGAGCGCGCACCAAAGCAGGCGGAGGTCGCTGCGGTCCATTATTGAAAACACGGCAGAATTTGCTTTCTTAGCGCCCGCATGTACTCGACGCGGCACGGGTGAGGGAGAATTGGTTTTGGGTCTCACCAAGCATGGCGCGACTATGCGCCCCCGTCGGGGGATTGCAAGCCCGATCTCAAGGTTTGGCGGGAACTACTTCCCAAGCAACAACGCTTCGACACAGTCGCCGCTCTTTTCGACCCTCTTTGGATCGTCAACGGGATGGAAGGCGGGGTTGTGTGTCCGCAGAGACCCCTTGGGCAAGTAATCCCTCCGTAGTGTTGCCGGATAGGCGATCTTGATCGGCTGAATCTCTTGTCGCTTGGCAAGGGCCTCTTTGGTCTTCTGGGTGATCAGGCGGCGAGATTCCTCCAACGCCAGCACGTCGGCACTTTGTGGGCCGGTGCTCTTCTTGGTTTGGCAGGTCACCACGCCCGGAAGCCAGGCCTGCGCCTCCGCACAAGCCGGGTCGTCCCCCGAGACCATGACTCATCATTAACACGCGGGCATTATGACCCAGCCGCTCCACGGAAACAAGGAGCAAGGCCGCGCGCTAAGTCCCCAATCGGGACTTGCCCTCCAATGGAAACAGGCAGCACATTGCCTCCCATGATCTCGATGGAAAAGCAATTCTCCGTCACTCGCGGAACGTCAAGCAACCGATCTCCCGTCAGTTCTCGGCCACTTCCTGCGCATCCCCCCGGCCTTCCTCTCCATGGTGAGTCGGAGAACCGGGCCCGGCTGAACGCGATCCGCTCCCTTCTGCTGCTCCTGCTCTTTGCTGTCCTACCACTCCAGGCGGCAGGCAAAGCACCCAACATTCTTTTGATTCTGGCGGATGATCTCGGCTTCGAGACGGTCAACGCGTATGGTGGCACGTCCTACAAAACGCCCCAGCTCGATGCTCTGGCAAAGAGCGGCATCCGCTTCCAGAACGGATTCGCTACGCCCCTTTGCTCCCCCTCCCGCGTGGAGTTGATGACCGGCCGTTACGGCTTTAGAACCGGCTGGATTAACCTCATCGGGCGCGGGCAGGCCGAAGAGGTGAACGACTACTTTTCTCCCGAAAAGGAACGCACCTTCGCTCATATCCTGAAGTCTGCAGGCTATGCCACGGCGGTCGCCGGCAAATGGCAGTTGTGCGAGTTCCAAAAGCACCCCGGCCACGCCAGTGCCTGTGGCTTTGACGAATCCTGCCTTTGGGCGTGGGTCATTGATGGCAAAGCGACGTCGCGTTATTGGGCTCCGGTGGTTTACGAGAACGGACAACAGCGCAAGCTGCCGGTGTCCAGTTACGGTGATGACCTGTTCTCGGATTTCCTCATCAATTTCATGAAGCGCAACAAAGACAAACCGTTCTTCGCCTACTACCCCATGGCGCTGGTCCACGCTCCCTGGCTGCCCCCGCCCGGAAGCCCGCGCGCGCCTGCCGCCCAAAAAGCCCTCAGCGAGGGCAAAAAGCTTGGCGGCCCCGGTAAGAAAGGCAACAAGCAATCGGGCGACACCGTCAGTGATGATGACGCCATTAACAATCCCGCCAACTTTCCCGACATGGTGGCTTACATGGACCGCCTGGTCGCGAAAATGGTCTCGGCTGTGGACCAACTGGGCTTGCGCGAGCAGACGTTGATCATCTTCACCGGTGACAACGGAACCGATCGGCGCATTCAATCCAATATGGGCGGCCTCGTCGTGCCGGGCGGAAAGGGCACCGTAACGGAATTGGGGACGCACGTCCCCCTCATCGTCAGTTGGCCGGGCACCGTGCCCGCCGGACACACCAGCCCGGACTTGATCAACTTCTGTGACGTCCTGCCCACGCTGGCGGAGGTTGCCGGAGCCACGCTACCTCCCAAAGTGGTCTTGGATGGCCGCAGCTTCGCTCCGCAACTGCGCGGCGAAAAGGGGAACCCGCGCGAATGGGTCTTCACCCAATTGGGGCAGAGACGATTCGCCCGGGATAGCCGTTACATGCTCCACCACGATGGTCGCCTGTACGAGGTGGCTAAGGACCTCTTCGAAAGAGATGACCTGTCTGCCGGCAGCCAGCCGGAAGTCCTGGCCACCAGGCAGCGATTGCAAGTGGTGCTCGACAAGTGCAAATAGCGAATCTGGGGAGGCAGGGACGTGGCTGGCGGAGCGGGAAATCGGGGCGCTGGCTCGATTGGCCGTGGATGGGAAGGTGCCGCGCGGCTGAATTGCTACCGCGACATGCTCGCGGCGTGATCGCCGGTTGCTTCGTGAGGCGCGCGGTGCCGCCTCGGCCTTAGCGGGTAGCCCAGGTTTCGTCCGGATCTCCCTTTGCCCCCATGCCTGTGCCCCAGGAGCCGGACCGGCCCTTGGGCCCAACATACATGTGAGAGTCGTAATCCCGGTCCACCGGCGCCTTCTCGCTGATCACGTAAATGGTGTCTTTGGGCAGGTCGCTTACGTTGCCCGAGTGCAGCATGCGGTATCTTTGCAGCACGGCATCATCCACGGGCACTTCGAAATAGGGCTTGAGTTCGGAAGGATCGGCAGGCAGTTGCCCGTTGTTGGCGTCGGTGTATCTATCCAGCGCGTGAGCAGCGAGCATGCCGAACCGACTCTTGGCACGGCTGCGCAGTTTCGACAACGACTTCCGGATTTCAGTCTCCGACTGGAAACTGGCCTCCCGGGCGACTTCCAGCCAGTCGCTTTCCCGAAGCAGACGAAGCTCGGGGATGCTTTTGTCGGGCATTTGTGCCAGATGCTGGTTGAGTTGCGCAGCGCGGGCGGTGAGGGCCAAGACCGACTGGATGAACGGATCGTCGGCTTCGGTGGCGGGCTTCCTCATTTGCAGCAGTTGTTGTTCTGAGGCGCGCAGACGCGAAACCTCACCGCGCAGCTTGAGTAATTCGGCGGTGTTGCTGTTCAGGCGGTCATTCTCGTCGCGCAGCGCCGCCACTTTGACGCTCATGTCGTCGCGGGCTTTGGTCAGTTGCTCGACTTCTCCGGTGAGCGGCGCGTGCTGTTGCTGGAGCGTCTGGACCTGGTCTCGCAGGCGCGAGGCCTGGCGGGCTTCATAGACGCCCGTGCCGGCGGCGGCAACGAAGGCGGCGGCGATCACAGTCTTTTGCAGGGTGGTCATGACAATGGCTTTAGCAGTGGTTGCAGTTGCGGTGGTGGTAATGGCTGTTCCGGCCAGCGCGCTGGCCGTGGAAATGGTGACGGCGAGCCCGGCGGGCGCCGCCTGCACGGCGTTGGCGGAGATGAACGCGACGAGGCCACTCGCGCCCACGGCAACGCCGCGCCGGGCGATGAATTCGCGCAGACGGTCAACGGCGCGGCTGACGCGTTTCCTGGCTGCATCTTCGTTCGTGCCGAGGGCCTGGCCCACCTCGCGCAGGGACTTGTTCTCGAAGTAGCGGAGCAGGACGGCGGCGCGGTCGGCGTCGTCCAACTCCTGCATGGCTTCGTCGAGGAGGGGTTCGATGTGCGTCCAGTCGGCGACGGGAGTATTCATGGCGTTGAGTTCGCAGGCGACTTGTTCGCGGGCTTGCCGCCGCGCCTCGCGACGGACGACGTCAATAGCGGTGCGGCGAGTGACCTGATACAGCCACGCGCTGAGAACGGTGGCGGGCGCAAGGCGATGCGCCTGCCGGGCGAGGTCGGTGAAGGCGGATTGGGCGACTTCTTGGGCCAGTTGCGGGGAGCGGACCTGGCGCAGGGCGGCGGAGAACACGAGATCGAGGTGGCGGCGGACGATTTCGGCGAAGGCATCCTCGGAATGCAACCGGGTGTACCGCTCAAGCAAATGGATGTCGCTGTCGTTCATCTTCACCAGTATATCGCCGCCCGTGCGAATACCGGACAGAAAAAGGACGGCAGGGCTATTTAACCGCAAAGCACGCCGAGAACGCAGAGATGAAGAAGCCCGACGAGGAGAGGCGCCTTCCGTTCCGACCAAAGATCTTGCCTGCGCCGATGCCGTGTCTATCTGCGATCTTGGCGCCTCTGCTCTAACATCCCTCTTCCTTGCGCTTCCGCTTCGGACGTCTCTCGCCACGCAAGTGACGTCTGAACGCGGCCAGGCTGTCGGGGCTGACGTGGTGCTCGATGCCCTCGGCATCTATCTGGGCCACCGGCTCAGGCACCCCCAGGGACCGGAGGAATGCCACGACAATCTCATGACGCCCGCGCGAGGTTTCCGCCAGCCGCGCGCCTTTGGCCGTCAGGAAGATGGAGCGATACGGCTGAGTGGTCACGTAGCCGTCCCGCTGCAGCCGGGCCACGGTCCGGATCACCGTCACGTGCGACACGCCGAAACGCCGGGCAAGGTCCACGGCCCGCGCCTCGCCGGTGGTGGAGGCGAGTTCCGCGATGGCCTCGACATAGTCTTCGGCCAGCTCGCGCGAGTGCTCCCGCCGCGTCTGCTTCAGGGCGGAGGCCTGCAGTTCGGCGGAGCGGCCATCGCGCGATGGGCCCGCCCGCATTGCTTTGAGCTTGGGTCGCTGAGTCATTTGTCAGGCTGCCAATACCGGAAACCGGTTTGACTGTCCAGCCGACATAATGTAGCATAAGCTACATGTGTTTGCGCAAGCTACAAACGCGGGGCGAGGCCCCGGCCTCCGGCGCGCCGCCGAGGCGCGTACGGATCCGGACGCGCCAGGCGGCGGCTGCCCTCCCGGCGGTCTTCGCAGCGTGGGCCGCCTCCGGGGCGGAGCCGCACCCGGTGTTCGACAAGCATGCTTACAACCTGTTTCATCCTGTGCCAAACGCGCAGCTCCGGGATCTGGATACGGACCGGCCGGATCAAACTGAGACCCCCATCACGGTGGACGCGGGCCACTTTCAGATCGAGGCGGATCTGATCTCGTACACCTACACCGAGCAGGATGGGGTTAAACGTGAGGACCTTTCCGCGCCGGTGTTGAACCTCAAGGCCGGCCTCCTGCATAACGTTGACTTGCAGCTCGTGCTGAGCCCCTACAATCAGTCGCGGGTGACGGACCGGACGACGGCTCCAGGCCGGACAGAAACCCGTTCGGGGTTTGGCGACACCCAGGTGCGCCTGAAGGTCAATCTCTGGGGCAATGACGGCGGGAGCACCGCGCTGGCGATGATGCCCTTCATTCAAGTGCCCACCGGCGCCGACGGCCTCACTAGCGATGCGGTGGAGGGAGGCCTGATCTTTCCCTTTGGCTTCGATTTGCCCGCCGGGCTGGACGCGGTGGCGATGTGGGAAGCAGATTATTTGCGCAATGCCGCTGACCGCGCCTATCACGCCGATTTCGTCCAGTCCTTGACGGTGGGGCGCCACCTGGTCGGCAAGCTCAGCGGGTATGTGGAATTCTTCTCCGTCGTGAGCACCGAGTCGGGCAGCGACTGGGTTGGCCAGTTCGATTTTGGCTTTAACTACCTGGTTCACCCAAACCTGAAGTTTGATGCGGGTGTCAACATTGGGGTTACCCCAAGCGCTCCGGACTGGAACCCGTTTGTGGGAGTCACCTGGCGCTTTTGACTACCGCTTGGCAGTAGTTGTTTGAGAACAGCATGAAAATGAATCTTTCAGTGCGACATGGCGCGGCCCTCCGCTTGCTGGCGGCGTGCGCGATAGCGGCGGCGGTGTGTCTCGTTAAGGCCGCACCGCCTCCGGAGCGCAAGCTGCCCTCGCCCTACACCATCGTCACCACTTGCGGGATGGTCACCGACATCGTGCGCGAGGTGGCCGGGGATAAGGCCAAGGTAACCGGCCTCATGGGCGAAGGGGTGGACCCGCACCTCTACAAGCCCACCCGCGACGACGTCGCCCGGTTGTTGCAGGCGGATGTGGTGTTCTACTCGGGCCTGATGCTCGAAGGCCGGATGAGCGACACCTTTTTGAAGGTGGCCCGGCGCGGCACGCCCGTATTTGCCGTCACCGAACTGCTCGACGAGAAGTTCCTGCTCGAGCCGAAGGAATTCGCAGGCCACACCGACCCGCACGTCTGGATGGATGTCCGCGGATGGATGGACGCGGTGAAGGTGGTGGCCCGGTCGCTCGGGGAATGCGATCCGCCCAATGCCGGCTATTACCGCGCCCATGCCGAACGCTACCTGGCCCAATTGGCGAAGCTCGATGAATACGCGAAGCAGGTGCTGGCCACGATCCCGCCGGACCGGCGCGTGCTCATCACGGCGCATGACGCCTTCAACTATTTCGGCCGCGCTTACGGCATCGAGGTGCGGGGCATCCAGGGCATCAGCACTGAATCCGAAGCCGGGGTGGCGGACATTAACAAGCTCGTGGATTTCCTGGTGACGCAGAAAATCCCGGCCATCTTCGTCGAGTCGAGCGTGTCGGATAAGAACATCCGAGCGCTGGTGGAAGGCGCGAACGCGCGCGGCCACGCGGTGCGGATCGGCGGGCAACTGTTTTCCGACGCCATGGGCAAGCCGGGCACGTATGAAGGCACCTATGTGGGCATGATTGATCATAACGTCACCACCATCACGCGCGCGCTCGGTGGCAACGCGCCGGCACACGGGTTGAACGGCAAGCTGAGTTCCGGCTCATGAGCTCGCCTATCCATCTCCCGTTGCCGCTCGAGGTGCGCGACCTTAACGTCGCCTACCACACGAAAGTTGCGGTCTGGGACGCGGACCTCGACGCGCCCCCGGGGAAGCTGGTGGCGGTGGTTGGCCCCAATGGCGCGGGGAAGAGCACGCTGCTCAAAGCCGCGCTTGGCTTGATACCCGCCGCCTCGGGCAGCGTGCGCTTTTTCGGCCAGCCTTACCGCGAGGTCCGGCACCGCGTTGCCTACGTGCCCCAGCGTGAAACGGTGGACTGGGATTTTCCGGTCAGCGCGCTGGATGTGGTCGCTATGGGACTTTACCGCCAGTTGGGCTGGTGTCTGCCGGTGCGCCGGCGCCAACGCGAACTGGCGCGCGCGGCGCTGACCAAGGTGGGCCTGGACGATTACGCCGCCCGGCAGATCAGCCAGCTCTCCGGGGGTCAGCAGCAGCGCGTCTTCCTCGCCCGGGCACTGGCCCAGGACGCCGATCTTTATCTCATGGACGAACCGTTCGCCAGCGTGGACGCTGCCACTGAACGGGCCATTGTCGAGGTGCTGCGCGAGTTGCGCTCGCGGGGCCGGACCGTCGTTTGCGTGCACCATGATCTTCCAACGGTGCCGGAGTACTTTGATGAGGTGGCGCTGTTGAACCTGCGCGTCGTGGCGCAGGGGCCGGTGAGCGAGGTCTTCACGCCGGAGAACCTCCGCAAGACGTACGGGGCGCGGCTCACCTTGCTGGAAGAAGCCGCGCAAGCCGTGGAACGCGCGCGCGTGGCGGAGCAGCATCGCCCATGAGATTTCGCCCCTTAACGCTGGGCGCAACGGTCGTGCTTTTGGCAGGCATCGCGATCTGGCTGTTCACGCGGGGTGAACTCGCGCCAGGCCATGGCCACGAGCCTCCGCGAGGCGGCAAATCCCCGTCCATCACCGACCACGGCATCACCTGGCCAACGGGGGAGAAGGTATGGCGCACGATCACCCTGGCGGACTACAACACGCGCGTGGTCTTCGCGGGCGTCACAGCCCTGGGCGCCGCGGGCGGATTGGTGGGCACGTTCCTCCTGCTCCGCAAGCGCTCCTTGTTGAGCGACACCGTTAGCCACTGCACGCTGCCCGGCATCGCGCTGGCATTCCTGGCTGCGGAAGCGCTGGGCTGGTCGGGGCGATCCCTGCCGCTCCTGCTCGCCGGCGCGAGTTTGACCAGCGTGTTGGGCATGGCCGCCGTGGCCGCCATTCGGGCCACCTGTCGCGTTAAGGATGATGCCGCGCTGGCCATCGTACTGAGCACCTTCTTCGGATTTGGCATTGCGCTGCTGGTGCTGGTCCAGCAAATGCCGACCGGTAATGCGGCGGGCCTGGCGCACTATATCTATGGCAAAGCGGCGTCCATGACGGCCAGTGACGCCCGGCTCATACTCTTTGCCAGCCTCGGCCTCGGTCTGGTGTGCACGATCCTATACAAGGAATTCAAGCTCCTGTGCTTCGACTCGGATTTCGCGAGAGTGCAAGGCTGGCCCGTCCTGGCCCTTGACCTGGCCTTGATGGGCCTGGTCGTGGCCGTGACGGTGCTGGGGCTCCAGGCCGTGGGATTGTTGCTGGTGGTCGCCTTGTTGATCATTCCCGCCGCCGCCGCGCGCTTCTGGAGCCATCGCCTGAGCGTCAACCTGGTCTTGGCGACGGTCATCGGCGCGGTGAGCGGGCTGGTCGGGGTCATTGCCAGCGCGCTTTTTCCCCGGCTCCCGGCCGGCGCAGTGATCGTGCTCGCCGCCGTGCTCTTCTTCGCGACAAGCTTCCTCCTGGGTTCACAACGCGGATTGCTGGTGCGCTGGCTCGAGCACCGGCGGGTGGCCCGGCGCGTCGCCCGGCAGCACTTGCTGCGCGGCATTTACGAATGGTGCGAAAGCCAGGCCGATCGGACGGCGCCCGACCCTGCCGCGCTGCTGGAACGTAATATCCCGCTCGAGGAACTTCGGCGCGCCAGTCATTGGACCGACCGCCGGCTGGCCCACTTGCTCCGGGTTGGGATGGCCGAAGGGCTGTTGAACTGGGCAAACGACTCGGGCGCTTGCCATCTCTCCGCCACGGGCAAGATCGAAGCGCGCAAGGTTACCCGGAATCATCGTCTCTGGGAGACATACCTGCTGCATTACGCCGATGTTGCCCCGCAACACATTCATCATAATGCCGACCAGATCGAGCACGTGGTTGATGCCCGGCTGGTGAATGAGTTGGAGGAATTGCTGGCAGGCAGGGCCGACACCGCACTGGTGCCGCCTGATCCCGAGCGGGCCGCGCTCCGCACGCTGGAAGGGATGAAGGCATGAATTGGACCGAACTCGACACCTGGATTGTGATCACCGGCGTGCTCATCTGCCTGGCCTGCGCGCTGCCGGGCGCGTTCCTCGTGTTGAACCGCCAAAGCATGCTCGGTGACGGCATCAGCCACGCCGTCCTGCCGGGCTTGGCGATCGCGTTTCTGCTGACCCACTCGCGGGACCTGCTCCCGATGGTGATTGGAGCCGCGACTGCGGGCGTGTTGACCGCCGTGCTCACCCAGGCCATCCAGCGGCTCGGCCAGGTGGAAGCCGGCGCGGCGTTGGGAATCGCCTTTTGTGGCCTGTTCGCCCTCGGGCTCATTCTGATCCGGGTCGCCTCCGACCGTGTGGATCTCGACCCGGATTGTGTGCTTTACGGGTCCATCGAAACCGCCGTGGTGGATGAGGGCAGGGTTCCACGGGTTGCGTTGACCAGCGGCGGACTCCTGCTCGTCAACGCGCTGTTGACGGTGCTGTTCTACAAGGAACTGCGGCTGGCCGCATTCGATCCGGCCCTCGCCAATACCCTCGGGTTCAACGCCGACGCAATCCGCCTTGGGCTCACGATCGTGGCGGCGGTGACCGCGGTCCTGACCTTCGAAAGCGTGGGCAGCATCCTGGTGATTGCGATGCTGGTTGTCCCGGCGGCCACAGCGTCGCTGCTCACGCGCAAGCTGCACATACTGCTGGCGGTGGCGTTGGTTTTCGCTGCTTTGAGCGCGGTCCTGGGCCATATTGGAGCCATCACTCTCCCACGCGTCGCCGGGCGTTTGCTGGGGCAGCCCCACCTGGGCGCGACCAGTTCGGCCGCGATGATGGCCGTGTGCGCAGGGATGTTTTTCCTGGGCGCATGGCTGATCGGGGCGGTTCGGTCTCGATGGAAAAGTCCCACCGGGCCGACCCGACGCGGTGAAACGGTTCTGCTTTATGGCCCCTCCGGACATTCTTAAGTCCTCCGGGCCGCTCCGTCATGGCTGGCGCTCGCTCGCAGGCGATTAGCAGAATAGCCGGATCCTCGTTACCTCGGCTGCTACGCTTTGACGGTTGGTTTTAGCGGCTGGTCGCCATCTCGGCCGCGGGGGTCTTCCGAACCGACGACTCCAGGAAGACGTGGCGGCGGGACAGGGAAGCGTTGGATGACCGGGAAGTCCCCCACTAACTCGAACCCATACTCACCCGTCGTGCCGGGGCGCCGGACGCGGACTTGCTCCACGCCCTGGTTGTGCGGGTTGCACGCCACCAACAGGAGCGTCCGGCCGTCCGCCGAGAGCTTGGTGCGGACGAGGGGTTCCTTGTAGTAATTCAGGTAGCTCGGGTAGCGCTCGTCGCCGGTCCGCCAGGTCTTGTTCCTGTCAGTGCGGACTTCCGGCATCTCCCAAGACGTCGCGGCTTCGATGATGTCCTTGTTCCGGCTGGCCTGCCACATCCCGAGGACGTGGAAATTGTAGAGGCCGAAATACTTGAGGTAGTAATTGAGATCGGCCTCCACGCCGTTGACGGAGCGCTTGACGCTGGGTTCCCGGACCCGCCAATCCGAATAGTCCCGCAGCTCCTCGGAGTAGCGCGTGCCCACCTCCCAGCATTGGAGGCCGTCCATCACGCAATGGCCAAAGAGCGATAAGGCGTAAGTGGCGGAGGCCGGGACCTGGTGTTTGATGCCCTCGAGCCGGGTCGCGCCCTGGGAATCGGCAAACCGATACTGGGAGAGCGGGTAGCGGTCCACAAACTCCACCTGGATCCACGTGGATAGGATGTTCGTGATCTGCGGGCGGGCCAGCTTGCCCTGCTCCCATTCCTGCACAAACGCGTAAAGCTGGGACGGCTTCGAGTTGTTGATCCAATAGACCGACGGATTGCCGAAATTGAGGTTGCAGCGCTTGAAGACCGGGTGCAAGTCGGCGGCGGGGTCGTTGTATTTGTCGCGCCATTGCTTCGCGCCCTTGAGGTCCACCACACCCGTGGGCTTGCCTTCCCAGAAGTTGTCGAAGATACGGAACGACGACTTGACCACCCCCACGCCCCAGCAGCCAATGAGCAAATCCGGCCGGCGCGCGCGCACGTCGCTGATGAGTTTGGCGAAAGCGTCGTAGTGGCGGTCGTCCCAGGTATGGTAAAGGGGCGCCTCAAAGTCCGGTATGATGATGGCGCATTCGTCGGCCCGCCGGTGGATCGGCTCAATCTGCCAGTTGCGCGGCTCGGTCGGGTCCGCGCTGAAAGTGTCCTTGGCGCCGTCGAACGGGATCCACTCGTTATCGCCGAAAAGCTGGGCGCGGCGCTCGCGGGTGCCGGTGGAACCTCCGTGCGTCATGGCGCAGGGGGCGACATGCGTGAAGCCAAAGTCGTACATCGGGTTCTGGCCCTTGCGATCCTGTTGGCGCGCCTTGGCCGCTCCCTGCCACAGCGCCAGCTTGCCGCGAGGCAGAGCCCAGCCGGAAGGAAACCACTCGCCTTCGTCGAAGTCATAAGCCAGGCGGTTGGTTGGAATGTGGAACCAATCCGGCAACCCGATGCCCTGCTTGCCACCCAGCAGGATAATTTCCATGTAGTTCTCCTTCACTTCCCACGGCTTCTCCGGGTTGTAGAACTCCACGGTGAGGTTGACCGGCAGTCCGGCGAACGCGGGGTTAAAACGGTAATCCTTGAGCGGGACATCCATGGGCGCCTGCATGTTACAGGCCCAGCGTTTGGCGCACCCCGGCACCTGGTAGCTGTCCCAGGCGGCGTCGGTCACGGTGAGGCCGTCCTCGGCTACCTCGCACTTCATCGCCAGCACATTGGCGTGGTTAAAGATGCCCGGAGTCAACTGAGGCCACAGCTTGCCGGCGCCGGCTTGAGCGCTCGCCAGCATCGCGCCGGACAGGAAGAGGGCAAGCCAGAGAGCAAAATTCACGGGGCGCGATGTTTTCAGCTCTTGAACACCGCGTAAAGGCCCAATGGGCACCAACAACTGGGCCTGTCACCAGGCGCCTTTGATCGGGTTCTTCTCTTCGGGCAAGGCGGCACTATGCTGTCAACCCTTACACGATTCTGATTTCAGTCTCGGTCAGGCCGTAATGGGCGTAAACGAGGTTGTCGATGGGCATGGCGTGGGCCGTCAAATCCATACCGCACGCGGGAAGGACCTTGTCCCTCACCGAGGGCGAGGCCAATACCGGACTCTGTTTGCCCAGCAACTTGATCAGGGCGGGCAATTCGCCGCTAGCATGGACGCCTTGGATACTTGCCGGTAGCTTGCGCGTCCGCCTGTGCTGGGTGCTACGCGGGTGATGCGGGCATTCAGACTTTCCCACCCGCCGAGCACGCCCCGCTCTCTCTCCCGGCAACGTGAATATCCTGCTTGAAACAGGAACCCGCATCGCTATCATTAGCCCATGAATACCGCTGAACCGGCGCCCGAAGCCGCTGCGATCAATTAACCCCAACGCCACCTCCAACCGTAATTCCTTTATGCCTGCCAAGACTGAAGCCCCCAAAGCCCTTAAACCCAAGGAAACTCCCGCTGGCCGGTGGGTGTCTTACCGCCCGGAAATCAAGGTCCTCGATTGCACCATCCGCGACGGCGGCCTGATGAACAACCACAAGTTCGACGACCAGGTCGTTAAGGCTGTCTATGACACCTGCGTGGCGGCGGGCATTGACTACATGGAGTTGGGCTACAAGGCCTCCCGGAAGATCATCGTTCCCGGCGAGCATGGCGCCTGGAAGTATTGCCTGGAGGACGACCTGCGGCGCATCGTGGGTGACAACGCCACCAGCCTCAAGCTGAGCGTGATGGCCGATGCCGAGCGCACTGACTACCATGAAGACATTCCGCCCAAGAGCCAGAGCGTCATTGATCTGGTGCGTGTCGCCACCTACATCCACCAGGTCCCCACCGCGCTGGAGATGGTCAAGGACGCCCACGACAAGGGCTACGAGACCACCGTCAACCTCATGGCCGTCTCGACCGTGCCGGAGTATGAGCTCAACGAGGGTCTGGAGCTGCTGGCGCGCTCAGAGACCAAGGCCGTTTATGTCGTGGACAGCTTTGGCACCCTTTACAGCGAGCAGGTCGAGCACCTGGTCCGCAAGTACCTCTATTACTGCAAGGCCGCCGGCAAAGAGGTCGGCATGCACGCCCATAACAACCTGGAGCTGGCGTTCGCCAACACCATCGAAGCCATCGTTCTCGGCGCCAATATGCTCGATGCCACGATGGCCGGCCTGGGCCGCGGCGCGGGCAACTGCCCAATGGAGCTGCTCATCGGCTTCCTGCACAACCCCAAATATGATCTGCTCCCCGTGCTGCGCTGCGTGCAGAACACAATTGAACCCCTGCGCTCGAAGCTGCTGTGGGGCTTTGACCTGCCCTACATGCTCACCGGCTTCCTCAACCAGCATCCCCGCTCCGCCATCAAGTTCAAGGAGTCCAAGACCAAGGGCGATATCGTCGAGTTCTACCACCACATTTGGGAGTAAGCCGCTGAACCGCTTATGCGCCTGAGGTCCTCCTCAGAAAGCGCGAAGACAACTCCCCAGATGTCCTGAGAGGTTCAGGCACGCCATCGCACGTGCCACAGCGTCGGTGCTTAACGTAGCGAGTCAACGCCAGGTGGTGCTTGGAGAGTTTGGTTGGCGCCACGGTGCGTGCCGACGGGCAAATTTGGTGCGTAACGCAAACATCACAAGACGGACCATTTTACAGCTAGCCATCTACTCCGACCAACCCGGCAACGATACGGTGGCTTGATAATTGGAGTAGTTGTAGAGCGGATTGCGCCTGGGTTTGTAAAGTCTGCCTGGCTTCGGATTATCGCACTGGGTAAATGGCCGGAGAATCAGGCGCTTCGGTCCGACATGAACCCGAAGGCGGCGGGTTTGCCGATGGGTTACCGAAACAAATGTGTGAGTACACTTGTTCTTGTTGGGGCTGAGGCGCTTAGGGCTTATGTACGAGCTGGTAGAATCGAGCTGGTTGCCGGATGACAGATGCGTCGCGAGTGCGCAGAAGTGAGGCGGGCGATGCAGATGGGCAAGCCATCTAGCCTTCAGGAAGAGTCACCCATCCGCGCTGGGTCAGGAGGGCAAGGACTTCGATCGCCTCGCTTGACAGGCGAGAGTGCCCTTGTTCTCCTTCAATGCATGGACCGGAATCCAGAACGTCCAGCCTTGCTTCATCTGTGTTTTCACCAGCCCAGCCGGCACCCGCGGCATCCAAGCGCTACGCCCGGCGCGCTCAAGTGCACTCCGCCACTGCTCTGGCCGATCCTCGCGACCATGCTGCTGGCCTGTGTGGCTTTCACCGCTGCCCCATGCCAGGCTGCGGACCAGGGCCATACGCCCACCGAGGCGGCCAGCGACCCTGCGCGGGTCGCCCGTGAGCTGGCCGCGCGACTCCTGCCGGGGCGCAGCGGGTCGTTTGCGTTTGAGACGATTCCCGCCGAACAGGGCAGGGACGTATTTGAAATCGAAAGCCGGGGCAAGCAGATCATCCTGCGCGGGAACAGCGGCGTGGCCCTGGCCTCGGCCCTAAACTGGTATCTGAAGTATTACTGCCACTGCCACTATTCCCTGAAGGCCCGCCAGTTGCAGCTTCCGCGCCGGCTCCCGGCCGTGCAGCCGAAGGTGCGCCGGGTTAGCCAGGACCGCTGGCGCTACTTCCTCAACTACTGCTGTTTTGGCTATTCGTTGCCCTGGTACGACTGGGCACAATGGGAGCAGCTCATTGACTGGATGGCCCTGAACGGTGTGAACGCCCCGCTGTCTGTCACCGGCCAGGAAGCGGTTTGGCTGGCAGCAGGCCGGGAATTGGGTTTCAGCGATGCCGATTTGCAGGAGTTCTTCGCCGGCCCGCCGTACCTGCCCTTCGGCTGGATGGGTTGCCTGGACGGCTGGGGCGGTCCGTTGCCCAAGCGCTGGATCGAGCAGCACACCGAGCTGCAGCGGAGAGTCCTGGCGCGCGAGCGCGCACTCGGCATGACTCCGGTGCTGCAAGGATTCACGGGCCACGTGCCGCCCGCCACGCGCCACCGATTCACCAACGCGCGCCTGCACACTGTCCACTGGATCGAATGGGACACTCTCCTGCTCGATCCGCTTGATCCGTTGTTCGGCCGATTCGGCGCCACCTTCCTCAAGCATCAGAAGCAGCTCTTCGGGACCGATCATCTCTACGCCGCGGACACGTTTATCGAGATGACGCCCCCGAACGGCGACACCAACTTCCTCGCCGCGACTGGCCGCGCGATCTACCAGGGGATGGCGGAGGCCGACCCGCAAGCGGTCTGGGTCTTGCAGGGCTGGACCTTCTACAACCAGGCCAAGTTCTGGACGCAGCCCCGCATCGAAGCGTTTCTCGATGCCGTGCCCAATTCCCGGATGCTGGTGCTCGACTTGTTTTGCGATGTCACCCCGGTATGGAACCGGACCCGCGCCTTTTGCGGTAAACCGTGGGTCTGGTGTGCGTTGCAGAACTTTGGCGACTGCGTGTTTCTGGGCGGCGCGCTGGACCGGATTCACGCCGACCTGCCCGCCGCCCGCCGCGATCCGCTGGCGGCGAACTTGAGCGGCATCGGTTTCGTGAACGAGGGCCTGGATTACAATCCTATCGTCTTTGACTTCCTGTTCGAGCAAGCCTGGCGCGCGGAGCCGGTGAACCTCGATGCCTGGGTTCGGGACTATGCCCGTCGGGCCCATGGCGCCGCGAACCCCGATTCGGAAGCCGCCTGGGCTATCCTGCAAGAGACGGCCTTCACCAATCGGCGCCAGGCCCCAACGGCCTATACCAGGCCGCCGTCGCTGCGGCCGGCGAACGAACCGCCCTACCGCAACGAGCGACTCGTGCAGGCCTGGCAACGCCTGCTCGACGCGGCTGCCACCGCCCGCAAATCCGACGCTTACGGGTTCGATCTCGCCAGCGTCACCCGTCAGGTGCTTGGCAACTACTCAGCCGACCTGCACGGGCAGGCGCTGGAGGCTTGGCGAGCCAGGGATCGGCAACAGTTCGGCGCCGCGTCACAGCAGATGTTGGGGCTGATTCGAGACTTGGACGAGTTGCTGGGCACCCGCCCCGAGTATCTCCTGGGCCGGTGGCTGGATGACGCCAAGCGTTGGGGCGCAGACGCCCAGGAACGACATCGGCTGGAGTGGAATGCCCGCCGCGTCCTCACCATGTGGGGTGAGAAAACAAACATCCGGGATTACTCGCGGCGCGAATGGTCGGGGATGCTCAGCGGCTTCTACCTGAAGCGCTGGGAGAAGTTCTTTGCCGCGCTCGATTCGGCGCTTGCGACGGGCTCCGAGTTCGATGCGGCCGCCTTCGACCGCAATCTCCAGGACTGGGAACGCCGATGGGCCGATCAACGCGAGTCTTATCCTCGCCGCCCCCGGGGCGATACCGTGGCGGTGTCCCGCCGGCTCTGGAGAAAGTATCGGCAGCCCCTGGCCGACTCCTTCAAAGTCGAAGCGCCGAGTCTGACCACCGGCAAGCGGGTCACCTGCTCATCCGCGCTGCCGGGCTTTCCCGCTTACCTGGCCAACGACGGTCGCCTCAGCCACACCGAACACTGCTGGGCGACCGACATCGCCAAAGACGCGGACCCCTGGTGGCAGGTGGATTTCGAGCAGCCGACGACGGTTGGCCGGGTGGTCATTGTCTGTTACTACGGTGACGAACGGCGCTACGGGTTCACCGTCGAGGTCTCGCTGGATGGCCGGGAATGGGAGACCGTGGCGGACCGGAGAGACAACCGGGAACGGTCCACGCGCGAGGGCTACACGTGCAGCTTTGCGCCTCGCCAGGCGCGCTACCTCCGCGTCCGGCAAACCCACAACTCGGCCAACACCGGCCGCCACCTGGTTGAGGTCCTGGCGTTTGAGAAGTGAAGCCTGCTCGCCAGCTTGAAGCAAGAGCAAGAACAAATCCTCATCGTTGGCACAACGGCGGCGTCTCCTGAGCCGCTGGGAATTCTGGTTCCTCATTCAGCAGGTTGGAAACATGGGTCCAAGAGCCCATCTGCAACCGCTGGGCAATCCATTTGGTCGGTTGAATCTACGGTTCGAAGAACCGGTCAAAGCCTTTGGCCCTTAGCCCTGCTTTGAGTTTGTCGTCGCCGGTCCAGAGCCGCCCGTCCAAGTGCAGGGTCAGGGCGATGAAAGGCGCATCCTTCGGGTCCACCTCCCGGCACAAACGGCGGGCCTCCATCCAGGTGCCGATGGAGATACTGCCTTCTTCCACAAACTGGACCCGGGCGAGAAGTTCAGAGAGACACTCCAGCAGGGCTTCTCCGCTCAGTTCCGTCGCTCGGGCGATCCGCTCCTTGTGCTCGAAGAGCTCGACGAAGACGAAGCGCGGGCAGTGGAACGTGGGCTCGCTGGTGGTCAGGAATCGCTTGCGCAGGGCGGTCTCTCCGCGCAGCAGCAGAGAGAACAGAATGTTGGTGTCAACGACGATGCTGGCCGGATTCACTCGACGCCCTCGCCAGCGAAGCGCCGTTCGTTCGCCTGCCACCAGTCGGCCTTCATGTCTTCAGCCAACTTCCATGCGGCTTCTGGAGTGAGCCGGCTGCGGCGGACGACGCTCTCGACGCGAAGCCACGAGACGAAATCGTTGACCTCGCCAGGCGTCATGCCCTCGGTGGGAATGGTGACCTGCAGGCGGCCGTTCTCCGCTTTGACAGCAATCATGGTCGAAATATACAACGCAAGAGCTGAACTAAGCAAGCGTGCTACACCAGCACCATCGTCCTCGCCCAGATTGCTTGCTGGGTGCGGTCCAAAGAGGGCCTCACGAGGCACGATTGCAGCACTGGCTGTACCGAAGCGTCGAAGCGCTGGAGGGCAGAATCCTCAGCTTCAATGTGGCCAAGGCGCATGTCTGGGCAGATCAGCAGTTTCTGCTTCGACGCGCGGGTCAACTCATGCCGATCCAAGACAGCTATATCGCCCCGACGGCCCGCCGCCACGACCTGACGATTGTTACGGGCAATGACAAGGATTTCCGCCGGCCTGGATTGAAGGTGTTTAACCCCTTCAGGGAATTGGCCTATCTCGAATCCTAAGCCGCGAAGAGCAGCCGCTCAAATGGCAGACCCTGGAGGCGGACTTCGGCGGTCGGCGATACCTGGACCCTATGAACTGGGATCTATTGCGCCGCGAGTGTGACACCCTGTTCGCCAAGTATGCCTGGAAGGCGGCCCTGGGGACGTTTGACACCGCCATTGTAGTTTCTGCCGAACTTGGCGGCGCAAGCCGATTCCTGTCTTTTGATGCGCACGCGCGGGCCTTGGCCAGCCCCGAAGGCCTGGGGGTCTTCCCCGTGCTTGAGCCCGCCGCGCGAAGGCTCATCGCGCTTTTGAAACGCTGAAACTGACTGAAACCGATACTGATGGGAATTTGGCTTTTCCCGCGCCCGCCTGCACTCAGCGCTGCGCGGGTGATGTGCGGGCGGTGATCGATGCCGTTTCGTGATCTGTCACGAGTTGCGGTCCATAGTCGAACCAGATCATTTCCTTTGCTCGATTGCGGTCATCGTCCTGTGACTGAGCTTTCCGAGATGCCAGTGCGGCAAGACCTTCGGAGCAGCGACCACTTACGATGTCAGTGCGGTGAAAATCCACCAGCCCTCCGCGGGCGCTCGTAACCTGCTATTCCCCGGTGCCATTCGCGTCCCGTTGCTGGAAGCCAACACCCAAGCCCAACCGTTGCTAACTGAGGGCACAAACGCCAAAACTGCCCAACAAAGCGCTACATGTGGTGCCCTCTGCCTGGCCTCAGCCACTACAGGTGGTGTGGCGCGACATGAAGTTGCAATGTTTACCGCTTGAATATGGACAGTTCATAA
>CAZVFC010000067.1:0-49952 GCA_964625855.1 uncultured Verrucomicrobiota bacterium
CGGTTTCGCTGTCTCAAAGTCTCTCAGCACCCTTTTCGGAGAACCTCTAGCCAGGTACCAGACCCGTACGAGACAGGACATGGCTTAATAGAAATTCTATTAAGCCATGTCCTGTCTCGTACGGGTCTATGCCCTGGCTACCGCACGGCCTGTCAGAGCCAAGGCCGCCGGCCCGACTCCGGCAACGGCCGGGACCTACTTGCGCGGCCCGCTTGGGAGCCGGCGCGCCGGGGTGTGGTCGGTATCGGGGTGTATATATAGCAGGATGAAGGCTTCGTTAGCTTTGTGTTCCTTCTGTTAAGCCCTGCCCGCTCCTTGATTGGTCGGCCGACGCGCGTTTTTCCCTTGTGGCTGTGCGAGCCCTCCGGTTTGCCCCCCGGTTTAAGCTTTTCCGGGTTTTCCTCGGCACGTTGCGCATCGCTGGCCCGAAACCCGTAGGCGAGCCCAACCGTTGCGAACTGAGGGCCGGAACGCCAGGAACGTCAGGAAAAGCGCTACGCATGGTATCCCGACTCCAGAGCTTACCCCTATATGTGGTGTACTTTGGGTTGCCGCATTTTGCTTTGCCAACCCGCGCCCGCCGCCCCAGGGCAAGCCAGACGGCTCGGGTCGTCAGGCGACGTCGCGCAGGGTGCGGAATCCGCCTTGGCGGCAGCCGCCCCACAGCAGGCCGGCCAGGAGCCAGGCGCCGCCGAGCAGCTTGGCCGGCCAGCGCAGGTGCAGCCAGATATAGAAGCAGATGATGCAGCCCAGCACGGGCGGCAGCCACGAGATCAGGCGCCGGTCGCCGCCACGCACCGAGTAATGCACCAGCGCCGCCAGGTTGACTCCCATGAAGGCGATGAAGGCGCCGAAGTTCATCATCTCGGCGCTCAGTTGGTAGCTCAACACGAAGGCGCCTCCCAGCGCCAGCGCACCCGTCAGCAGGACGTTGTTGGTGGGCGTCTGCGTCCGCGCGTTGAGCGCGCCGAAGAACCGTTTTGGGATAACGTCGTCCCGGCCCATGCTGTAGAGCAGGCGGGCAGAGGCAAGCTGCGCGCCCATGCCGGACCCGACGCTGGCGACCAGCAGGGTGAAGTTCACGAGCTGAAGCAGCCAGGTCCCGCCCGCTTTGCCGGCCACGAAGACGTAGGCCGTGTCCACGTCGGGGAAGGGGGCCGAGCCGTAGGGCCACACGAGTTGCCCGGCATAGATTTGCAGGCCGGAGAACACGCCCGTGAACACGCAGGTCAGCACCGTCGCCAACAGGATGTTGCGGCGCGGATTCTCCACCTCCTCGGAGAGGGTCGAGATGGCGTCAAAGCCCACGTAGGTCAGCACGGCGATCGAGGTGCCGCACCAGAGGGCGGGGAAGGAGAAGGTCGCCGGGTCGTAGAAGGGCCGGATGAAGAACGCCCAGCCCGCGCCGGAGGCATGCGCCACCAGGTAACGCCCGATGCACGCGAACAGAATTCCGACGACCACGGTCATCGCTCCCGCCAGGCAGGCGTTGGTGCGCGAGGAGGCCTTGATGCCCCGCAGGTTCAGGCCGGTGAAGAGGACAGCGAAGAAGGTGACCCAGCCCCAATAAGGCACCTCGGGCAGGATGTTGCCGGCGGCCTTGCTGCACCAGATGACACAGAGGATGGGGCAAAGCAGGTAATCCATCAGCATGCTCCAGCCGACAAGATAGCCGGCGCGCCGGTCGAGTTCGCGGCCGACGTAGGTGAAGGCCGACCCGGCGCTCGGGTAGGCGCGGGCCATCCGGCCGTAGCTGATGGCGGTGAAGAGCATCGCCACCATCGCCACCAGGAGCGTGGTCACCACGTGCCCGCGCGCTTCCTGGCTGACGACGCCAAAGAGCGGCAGGGCGGCAGTGGGTTGGATCAGGACGATGCCGTAGATGACCAGGTCCCAGAGCTTGAGGGAGCGCCGGAGGGTGAGCTCGGGCGGGGCCGAGGCGGAAGGCGGGGCCAGTACCGAGGGCGCGCTCATGGTTTGGTTGCGCCGGACGGCGGCTGTTTGAGCGCGGCGCGGTTCTCATAGACCTTCGCGAACGCGCGGGCGATGTCGTCCATGTCCGACCGGTCTCCCAGGAACAGGCTTTGTTCGAGCCAGGCGCCCTGTTCGGCGCAAATCCGCTCGCAGTTCGGGCAACGGACCGCCCCGTAATCCAGCCGGGCGGCCGCTTGCGGCAGGTAGGGGCCGAACGCCCGGTTCAGGAACAGCGGCTGGCGGTAAAGCGGCAGGGCGTAACCGCCGCAGATGGGGATGCCCTCGGCCAGCAGCGCTTGGAGAATCGCCTCGCGCGGCGCGCCGAACTCCTGTGCGTCAATGCGCAGGAGGAACAGATGGTAACTGTGCCGCGTGCAGTCGGGTGGCCGTTTCTGGGGGTGGATGCCGGGGATGCGGCTGAGCTGCCCAGCGAGGTATTGGCCGTTGCGGTTGCGCGTGCGGGTCTGCTCCTCGAGGCGTTCCAACTGCGCGTTGAGTACGGCGCCCTGGAATTCACCCAGCCGATAATTGCCGGCCATGACGTGGTGCTCATACCACAGCCCGCCCGCGATGCGCCCGCAGTTATGGATGGACCGGCAGGCCTCGGCCAGCTTGTCGTCGGAGGTGATAATGATGCCGCCTTCGCCGCTGGTGAGGTTCTTGCTGGACTGGAAGGAGAATGAACTCAGGTGGCCGAGCGAGCCGGCGGGGCGGCCCTGGTAACTCGCAGCGTGCGCATGGGCGGCATCCTCGATGACGACCAGTTTATGCTTCCTGGCGATGGCCATGATGGCGTCCATGTCCGCCGGCTGGCCGGCCATGTGGACAGGGATGATGGCGCGCGTGCGCCGGGTAATCGCCGCCTCGACCTCCGCCGGATCGAGGTTGAAGGTCTCCAGGTCAATGTCCGCAAAGACGGGGACCGCGTTGGCCTCGACCACAGCAGTGGCGGTGGCCAGAAAGGTGTAAGGCGGGACGATGACTTCCTCCTCCGCGCGAATGCCGGCGGCCATCAGCGCGACCCGGAGCGAGACCGTGCCGTTGACCACTCCGATGCCGTGCTTGCAGCCGTGCATGGCCGCGAAACGGCGCTCGAACTCGGCGACCTCGTCCCCATTCAGCTTGCCCCACTTGCCGCTGCGCAAGGCCGTCAGGAGCCGTTGTTCCTCCTCGACACCGAACACCGGCCAGGCAGGGAACGGGCGTTCCCGGACCTTCTTCCCGCCGAAGAGGGCGAGGGGTTCGCGGGCGGGGTTGCCACTGCGGGGTTGGGGTGCCCCTGGTTGGGCGGTGCGGGTTGCTTTCGGGGAAGCATTTCGGCTCATGACGGGGAGCCTATTCCCCCGGCGGCAGCCAAGTCATCCCCCAATTGGGTAGGGGATAGGACGCCGCCGGGTCTCGACGACGTGCTGCGGAGGAAACGGCTTTCGCCAAAGGAAGCACCCGGTCAATGGTCCGGCTTCTGCGAAGGCTCGTCGGTCCAGTAGAAACTCAGAATCTGGATGTCGCGCGGGTTGTTGCGGCCGAGGATGGCGGCGAAATAACGTTTGTAACCGGCAATATTCGCCGTGACCTTCACTTCGAAGGTCTTGCTGCGCACATCGCAGAACTGGGAGATGGCTCTGGCCATTTCCATCGTGACCTCGGGCACACGCCGCGCCTCGCCCACGTTTCGAAACGGCCCGCTGAGCCCGCTGCCGTCGTCTTCTCCTGCGCGGGCGCCAACGATGCCTTCGGCAGCGATGGGCGTGACCATCGGGATAAGCTGGAGGACCTCGGCGGAGGCGGTGTTGATGTTGATCTTGCCGCTGGAGACCGGCGTGAAGAGCTCGACCAGTCCGACGGTAAAGGCGGGCAGGTCGGCCGGCATGAAGGAGCGATTCTCGCGCGGCGTGAACGCGGTCGGGATGTGGTCGGCCACAGCGCCACCCCAGTACAGGTCGGGCGTGATGCCCCGGATGAGCAGCAGTTCGGAGAGGTCATCAATGGGGCCTCCCTTGGTGGTGTACGGCGGATCCAGCCGTTCGTAATACTCCGAGTCGGCTCCTTGAACGCGGGTTCCGTTGTCCATCCAGTTCAGGATGGAATTGACGAGCGGAGTGATCTCCCCGGCATCCATGCCCATCACCGTGAACGCGTTTTGCAGGAAGTCCTGTCCGCCAGGCTGGAGCATGGCATTGATGTTCCATTTGCGTTCGAGGTCCTTGATCTCCCAGGTGAAGCTGCCGTGGCCCAGTTCGATCTCCTTCCGGACTTCCGCAATGGGGCTGTTCGTGGGCCCCAGCCAGCCCGAGCCCGTGGCCCAGGGCTGGTCCAGGGAATCGTAGGGCTGCATCGGGTTCGCCATCGAGTTGGCCAGCACCCAGCGGGCGTACTCGACCCCGGAACGCCCGAGCCACTGGAGCTCCTCCTCGCTGTTGCCGCTGCGCGCGAGCTTGGTTTCCACCTTCATCGAGTAGGCAAAACCACCGGCCAGCATGCTCAGGACGAAGATCGAGATCATCACGATGATCAGCGCGATGCCGGACTCGGAATGGCTCGGGATGGTCTTCATTAGCGGCCAAAGGGTCGGTTTCTCCCGGGCTGAACGCCGGGTTGCATCCCGGGTTGCATCCCGGGTTGGAAGCCGGGCTGAACACCGGGTTGGAAGCCGGGCTGGCCGGGGACGAGGCCCGGCTGGCCCGGCTGGCCCGGCTGGCCTGCAAGCTGGGGAACCTGCCACATGCGCTGGACCGTGACCGACGGCAGACTGATGATGCGGGTGATCTCTTCCTCGGCGCGCGGGTTGCGGGGGCTATCGGCGTACCTCAGGGTGAGCATGACCCTGGCCGGCAGTTGATTGGTCTTGGCCTCCTTCCAATCCTCCACCCATTCAGGCGGCCGCTTGTTCGTATCGAGGAACTGCATCTCGAAAGCCTTCACATTCCTCACCAGCACAATCGGGTGCTCCCTTTCTTCGGCATCGGGTTCCTCCATTACCAGTGGCATTTGCCGCATGACCAGTTGGCGCGAGCCTTCCGGCCCCGGTTCGAGCGAGAAGGCAATCCGGCGCACATCCAGGTCGCCAAACTTGCCGCTCCGGGGGAAAGACTTGGCCAGCCGGGCGACAAACGTCAGCGTCCCTTCACTCGGGTCGCCGAGGAAGAAATAATAAGGCAGGTTTGCGCCGTAAGACTGTGCCGACCCCAGGGAATCCTCGAGCATGCGGATGGCAATGCGCGTCCGCTGCACCGAGGCGGCGACCTCCTGGCCCGCTTTGGACGCGCGCAGGATCGCCGTCCAGCTCGAATAAATGGCCGCGAGCACCATGGAGAAGATGCCGATGGCGACCATGATCTCGATGAGGGTGAAGGCGGCACGGTGCGTTCGGTGTCCAGCCTCCAGGCTGTGGCGCGCCAAAAACACGCTAAAGCGTGGACACCCAACGGCCGGGGCCACCTCAGAAGTGTCAGATGAGCGCGCGATATTCATTACCGGAAAGTCGGGCGACCGAAGCCGCCGCCTTGTGCCGATTCGGGCGCATAGAGCCAGATGCTCATGGTATCCACCGGATCTTTGGCGCCGCGGCGGTGCACCACAATGTCCACCTGGAACAGGCCGTTGGTTTCCACCTGGGCGGTGGACGTCTCCCAGGAGTAGTCCGGCAGGAGCTTGCCGAAGTCTCCTGACTCGACGCCTTCATAGAGTTTGTTGGTCTTATAGATTTGGGTGGCGACCATGCCGGCATCCACATCCACCACCCGCAGGAAACGGGCGTTGCGCAGCACGCTGGACACCATGGCCAGAATGGCGAAGATGGCCATGAAGAAGATGCCGCAGGCGATCATCACCTCCAGCAGGGAGAACGCAGTCTGCGGCCGCGAACGCCGCCGGAGGCCGCCAGCAGAGCGTCCCGAAGCCCCGGCAAGGGACTGCCGTGGCAAGGGATGCGGGATCAACGGGTTCATTGGGTCACCTCAACTCCGCCTGCAGTTTGTAGCGGTCGCTCTCGACCGAGGCCAGGCTGGTGGTGATTTCCAGAAAGACTCCCTGGAACTCCCCGGCATCCGACAGGAACACCAACCGCATCTCGTCGCACGTGCCGTTCGGGTAGAAGCGCACCCGGGCTTCGTGCACCTCAATGTCCTCGCGCGGCACGTAGCGGATGCCGTTGATCTTCAGGGAAGCGATCGCGATATTCTCCGGCAGTTGGCCGGACAGTCCCGAGCCGGAGGAGGCGGATGGCATGCCGGCCATCGGCGGCGCGGTCTGCCCCCCGCCGGAGGCGGGAGCGGCCCCGCTGACTTCGAAGCGACCGTCGTCGCTGTGAAACACGACCTCGGTGGTCGTGCTGCGCAGGATCGCCCGCGCCCGCGCGTTGCTGCAGACCTCGACCAGCTCACTTACCGCTTTGCGCATCGGGGCCTTGTGCCAAACCTTGTAAACAATCGGCACGCTCATGGTCATGACGATCGCCATGATGGCCACCACGATCATGATTTCGATGAGGGTGAAAGCGTGACGCGTGACATGTGACGAGCACGGTCTCAACCAGGGCCCGTGGTCCGTGGTCCGTGGTCCGAAATCCGAGGTCCGAAGTCCGAGGTCCGAAGTCCGAAACGGGCCGGCTGCTGGCGCAACCCGCGACACGCGACACGCGACACGTCCCGCAGACGGTTGACTTTGGACTGTGGACCAAGGCCCGAGCATCAGCGCGCGATATTGGCCGTGATGGCGAACATGGCCGAGAGCACGCTCAGGAGCAGGAAGCCGACGCCGACCGCCATGACGATGATGAGCACCGGTTCGATCATGTTGGTCATCACGCGCAACGCAATGCTGAGCTCGTTTTCGTAGGTGTCGGCCACGTTCTTCAATGCTCCCGGCACGTCTCCGGTGTCTTCGCCGATCTTCACCAGGTCCACCATGAGCTGGGGAAAGATCTTGCTGCGCGCCAGAGGCTGGGCGATGGTCTTGCCATCCGTCACTTCTTCGCGCGTTTTGGAGATAGCCTCCTTCACGATGACATTCGGTATGATCTGCTCGGTGATTTTCAGGGCGGTCAGGACCGGCACGCCGTTTTCGAGCAGCGTGGAGAGTGTGCGCGCAAACTGGCCAAAGAGGTTAAGCTTGATCACCTTCCCGAACACCGGCGCCTTCATTCGCCACTCGTCAATCTTGCGGCGGCCGTGCTCGGTCGCCTGGAACCGTTTGAACAGGATCACCGCGGCGACCACCACGCCGAGCATCAGCCACCAATACCCGGAAAACAGGTGGCTCACGCTGACCAGCATTTGGGTCATCATCGGCAACTGCACATTCATACCCTCAAAGATGGAGAGGAACTTCGGCAGCATGTAGGTCATGAAAAAGAACATAATGCCGATGCCGACCACCGACACGAAGGCGGGATACACCAGCGCGGAGGTAAACTTCGATTGCACCTGGGCGAAGCGCTCGAAATGGTCCGCCATGCGCCGGAGCACTTCGACCAACGCGCCGCTGGATTCGCCCGCCCGCACCATGTTCACGTACAGATCGGAGAAGATGCGCGGTTGCTTGGCCATGGCGTCCGATAAGCTCCGGCCCTCCATGACATCCTGCTTCAGATCCTTGCTCACATCCGCCTTGATGCCCTTCGATTCAAGGTGCGTCATGCTGTTCAGGGCGACGGTGAGCGGCATCCCGGAGCTGAGCAGGTTGGCAAGCTGCTGAGTGAATGTGCTTAATTCCTGCAGTTTCGGCTTGCGCTGGCGGGACATGGCCTCCCGCAACGTAGGCGGCAGGAGCCCGCGCCAATCCGTCTTCCGCCCCGCCGCCCGGTCCGCCGCCGCCGCGACCGTGCTGCCTCTGGCGGCATCCACGGCCACCGGAAAGAGCCCCAACCGCTCAATCTGGACCAGGGCCGCCGAACGATCGGCGACCTCCAATATGCCCTCGACCACTTCCCCGGTCCGGCGGCGCGCTCTGTATGAAAATTGCGGCATAAGCGGCGACAGTTGATTCTCTTAAACACGAAATCTAGCCGAAAGTTGCGCGATTCCAAGCAGCAATTTTTTCGCTCGCGCGTGCCCGCAGCCCCTTGAAATGGGGCATTACAGGAATTGCGCCACCGCGCCGTGAGGCGCTGAAGGACATTTGCCGGCGCAAGGCAAGACCTGGCGTTGAAGGCCAGGACTGCCTGAGCTAATCCCGGGAGCGATCCGCCATAGAACCAGGCGCCGTGGGGACCTCATTGATGCTGCCGCGCCGGTAGCCTTGCAGATCCAGGGTGATGTGGAGATAGCCAATTCGCTTCAAGGCCTGGGCCACCTTGGCGGACACACCATCGGAGAGGAACTTGCCCATTTCGCCGGGGCCAACCTCAATCCGAGCCAGATGAGTCAGGACGGGCATCGGAGGACGGCCCACGGCTCCCGCCTCCGGACTGGCAGTGATGCGCGGTGGCGGGTCAACCACTACGCGCAACTCGTGGTGTCGCACGCGGACATCGTGAAAGCCCAGATCCCGCAGGAGGTCCTCCGCCTGCTCGATCATCTTCAGCTTGAGCGGGGTGACGGCCTCGCCATACGGAACGCGCGAACTCAGGCAAGCCATCTGCGGCTTGTCCGCAGTCGGCAAACCGAGCCCGGCCGAAAGCTCGCGAATGTCCGCCTTGGTCAGCCCAGCCTCTTTCAAGGGCGCACGCACCTGGAACTCCGCCGCCGCTTGCGCCCCGGGCCGAAAGTCTCTCAGGTCGCTCGCGTTCTCTCCGTAAGCGATCACGGCAAAGCCTTCGGCCTTCGCCAGGGGGGCGAGTTCGGTGAACAACTCCTGCTTGCAGAAATAGCAGCGGTTGTTCGGGTTGGCGAGGTAGGCGGGATTCTCAAATTCGCGGGTGCGCACGACGCGCACCGGGAACTGGAACCGTGCGGCGATGTCTAGCGCATCCTGCAGCTCGCGTCGTGGCAAACTCGGCGTGTCGGCAATGGCGGCCAGCGACTTATCCCCGAGTACCCCGTGCGCCGCAAGGGCAAGGAAAGCCGAGTCCACCCCGCCGGAATACGCGACGAGGCAGGAACCATAGGACCGCAGCAATGCGCGCAGCCTCTCGTATTTGTCCGATGCCACGATCAGAAGTTGGCACGTTCAAACGGCGTTGTCGAGAGTGGCACGGCAAGGAGGGGGGTCCGAACACCCATCCGACCAAAGGTACCTACGGCGTGTCTCCGGTTAGTATCCGGTGGGCCTCAGGCGAGACCAGCCGGCATCACCTTCCGCACCGCCATCGGCCGGTCTGAAATACAGACAGCCGTCCGGGCCTAAAGCCAGTCCGGCGCCGGAGCTTTCTTCGCACCGCCGGACGCGCCTTGCGGGTCATGGATTGGGCGAGGGCAGGATTCGGAAACGCTCCCGGCGCCAGTGGCACCGCGAATGTCGCCTCCTCCCATTGATGGATTGGGATGTGTTCCGCCCCGGCGGCGGGCTTTGCTCGTTGCGCTTGCACGAGGCTCAGCTTCATGCTAATAAGAGACATCAGCCTGCTCGTCGGTTCCCGGAGGGACTGCATTTTCTGTCTGACACGCATTGCGGACGGTGGGATGCCGTCAAGCGGGCCTTCATTGGCAAGGCTGGAGAATTATTCGGGGAACCTTTGTGGCGGCCCAAGCCTCATATAACCGAGACGGCGGACGGGGTGAGCTGGACTTTCAGAGTCTGGTAGATCACCATTACGGTGCCTTGTATCGGTTTGCCATGAGCCTGACGCGCACAGAAAGTGACGCCTGCGACCTCGTTCAACAGACATTTCTGACCTGGGCGTCCAAAGGCCATCAGTTGCAGGATCGCTCGAAAGCGAAGGCCTGGTTATTCACCACGCTGCACCACTGTTTCCTGGAATCACGGCGCCGGACCACCCGATTTCCCCACCTCGAAATCAGTGAAGCCGAGGCCGAACTGCCGCACGTGGAACCGGAATTGGTCAGTCATCTCGATGCCCAGGAGGTGCTGCAATTGCTCGGGCAAGTGGACCCGCAGTTCCAGGCCGCCGTCGCTCTGTTCTACCTGGAGGATTGCTCCTACAACGAAATTGGCACTATTCTCCAAATCCCGCTGGGCACGGTGAAATCCCGCATCGCTCGCGGGCTCATCCAGTTGCGGGAATTGGTCCTGCGCCGCTCCTCGGCCACGGGCGGCGCAAAGGAAGGTGTCGGATGAACCGGTCTGAAGCCCAACGAGTCCTGTTGCTCTACCGCCCTGGCGCCGACGAGGCGGACGACCCAGAGATGGCGGAAGCCCTGGAGCTGACGCGCCGCGACCCCGAGCTGGGCCGGTGGTTCGAGGAACATCGCGCCTTTCAGAAGACCCTGCGCGCGCGGTTCCGCCAGATCGAAGTGCCCGCCCATCTTAAGCTCAGCCTGCTGGCGCGGAGCGGGGCGCAGCCGAACCTTGTGATTCCTCCGCAGGTTTGGTGGCGCAGCCCGGTGCGGCTCGCCGCCGCCGCGGTTGGGGCGGTGCTTTTGCTGGCCTTGGCCGGTCTGTGGTTCACACCCCGCCCCACCGCCCAGTTTGCCAACTTCCAAGCCCGGATGGTGAGCGGCGCGCTGCGGGATTACCAGATGGACATCAAGACGAATATCATGCAACTGGTCCGGCAGGATCTGGCGGCCCGCGGCGCTCCCGCCGATTACGTCGTGCCCAAGGGGCTGGAACGCCTCAAACTGACCGGTGGAGGCCGCCTGACCTGGCGCAACAACCCGGTCGCGATGGTCTGTTTCGACCGCGGTGACAAGCAGATGCTCTTCCTGTTCGTGCTCAACCGGTGCGCAGTCAAAGACCCGCCGCCGGCGACCCCGCGTCTGGCCAAGGTCAACGAGTACCTAACCGCAAGTTGGACGGCGGGTGATAAGACCTACCTGCTCGCAGGACCCGAGGAGGCCAACTTCGCCCGGAAGTATCTCTGAGGCAGTCGTCACTTGTCCGGGTAGGTCGCCGTCGCGATATCCACCGTCGTTCGTGCCATCAGCCAATCGAAGTCCTGTCGGGCTTCGCCGTAGAGCTTGGCGGGGGCGGCCGGGAACGGCAGATTGGCGGCATCCTCCCGCGCCGGGGGCTGGGTAGCGGACAGCCGCCACTTGTGCGACTCGACATGGCCGTCGGCAAACGTCAGATGCACCCCTCCGTTGTGGTAGGAAGCGGGCAGGTCGTACCACCGCCGGCTGTCAGGCCGGTTGAGGAAATAGGCGTCGTTGATGCTATCCGGGTGTTCCTCGATCAGCACAAAGATCTGAGCGGGCTGCGGAATTTGACCGAGCTTGAAGAACTGCTGGTAGTCGGGGTTATTGACATTTTTGCCGGTGAGTGTGAACTGGCCGGCGTTGCCCACCATCGCATTCATCGAGATGCTCCGCACCCGGGCGGTCCATCCGGCCGTGGCCTGGGTCTCGCTGACCGCCCGGTCGCTCGGACACCGGTAGATCTTCGCCGTGCCGCCGGTGTAAGGGCCAATGCCGCCTTTGGTGACTAAAGCGGTATTCGTGTTGTCCGAATCCCGTTCCCAAGTCATGACCGGGGAGGTCCAGTTCCAAAACTGCCCTTGCGCCACCGTGGCCTTGATCTCGTCCGTTCCCAGGTTGTAAGGAAGGGCGTCGCTGTAATCGCCCGCGTACAACAGGCAGGCAAGCATGACCTGGCGCTGATTGTTCAGGCAGGAAACGGCTTGACCCTTCGCCTTAACGCCGGCCAGCACCGGCAACAGGAGGGACGCAAGGATCGCGATCAGCGCGATAGTCACGAGCAACTCGATGAGGGTGAACCCATCGCCAACTTGATGGCGCTCGTTTCCACCATTCTGAAGCTGCGTTTTCACACGTCGTCTCTCTGTTTTCGACCTCAGGCAGATATGTTAGTCTAATCTAGCCTATGAACGCGGCTTGTCAATAGCCGGGGGCCCATGCGCCATTTGCATGGGGGCCGGACCGGCAGTAGATTGCGCCAAAGCCAATGACGTTAATGAAACCAATATCTCTGCTGACCGTGGCCACCCTCGCGGCGGCCGTAACCGCCCCAGCCCAGGATTGGGCCAAGGCACGCCTCGACAAGTCCCCGCGCCACCTGGAATGGGTGAAGGTGAAGCAGGGCTCGCGCGACGTGAACTGTTTCATCGCCTGCCCGGAGGTGAAGGACAAAGCCACCGCGGTCATCGTGATCCACGAAATCTTTGGCCTTACCGATTGGGTCCGCGGGGTCGCGGACCAACTGGCGGAGGCCGGCTACCTGGCCATCGCGCCCGACCTGTTGTCTGGCGCCGCGCCGGGCGGCGGCGGCACGGCCGAACTGGGCGGAGGCGACGCCGTGCGCAAGGCCATTTCCTCGCTCCCGCCGGCCCAGATTACCGCGGACCTGAACGCAGTGGCCGATTACGTGGCGAAGCTGCCCGCTGCCAATGGCAAGGTGGCGGTCGGCGGCTTTTGCTGGGGCGGCAGCCAGTCCTTCCGTTTCGCGACCAACAACAAGGACCTCAAGGCGGCATTTGTCTTCTACGGCTCCGGCCCCGAAAGCGAGCTGGACCTCGCCCGCATCAAGTGCCCGGTCTATGGTTTTTACGGCGGCAATGACGCCCGCGTGACGGCCACCGTGACCAAGACGGTTGCGGCGATGACGAAAGAGGGAAAGGCCTATCAACCCATAACTTACGAAGGCGCCGGCCACGGGTTTATGCGCGCCGGCGAGGCGCCGGATGCCGCCGGCGACAACAAGCGCGCGCGCCAGGCAGCGTGGGAACGCTGGCGGGCGTTGCTGAAGAACCTTTGACTTGGAGAGGGGTAATCCACATGATTCTGGCCGCTCATGAAATCGAGAGCCAGAAATGCATAAGCTTGTCGCTAAGGCCCAACTAAGCCCTAACGTCACCCGCCTGGACGTGGTCGCCCCGCGGATTGCCCAAATCCGGCAGCCGGGCCAGTTTGTCATTGTCCGGCGTGGCGAGGGCGCCGAACGCATCCCCCTCACAATCGCCGACGCGGACTCTGCTGCCGGCACCATCGCGCTGGTGATCCAGGCGGTGGGCAAGAGTACCCGCGAGTTGGTGACGCTGGACCGCGGCGAGGCCATCGCCGACATCGTCGGACCGCTTGGGCATCCCACGGAACTGATTGACTCCGGCTGTGCGCTCTGCATCGGCGGCGGTGTGGGCACCGCGGTGGTGCATCCGATCGCTCAGGGCCTCAGCCGGCAGGGCGTCTCCGTGCTCAGCATCATCGGCGGGCGCTCGAAGGAGTGGGTCATATTCGAGCCGGAACTTGCCCGACTGGGGGAGGTGGTCGTCTGCACCGACGACGGCAGTTACGGACGGCACGGCTTTGTCACCGACGCCGCCAAGGACGCGTTGGCCGCGGGCGGCATTGACATTGTGTATGCGGTCGGCCCCGTGCCAATGATGCGGGCGGTGGTGAACCTGACGAAGCCGCTAGGCGTCCGCACGATTGTCTCGCTGAATCCCGTCATGGTGGATGGCACCGGCATGTGCGGCGGGTGCCGCGTTAGCGTGGGCGGCCAAACGCTCTTTGCCTGCGTGGATGGTCCGGAATTCGATGGGCACCTCGTTGACTTTGAGCTGCTCCTGGACCGCTTGTCCACCTACCGGGACTCGGAGCAGCAGGCCCTGGCCGCCTGCTCCGAAGGGACCTGCCGGATCGGGCTGAAACGAACCTGATCGGCGCACTGCGCTCAACTACGTCAACGCTTTCAACCGATGTCCGTTTCCCCGAAGCTTTCTACTAAGCAGCGCCTCCAAATTGAACGGCAGAAGATGACGGAGCAGGAGCCCCTGATCCGCAACGCCAACTTCAACGAAGTCAACCTCGGCCTGCCGGAGAAGGTGGCCTTGCTCGAAGCCGAGCGCTGTCTCCTGTGCCGGGACCCCAAGTGCATTAACGGGTGCCCGGTGGGCGTCAACATCCCGCGCTTCATCGAGCTGCTGTCCCAGGGCAACCTGCCGGAGGCCGCCCACTGCCTGCTCCGTGACAACGCCCTCCCCGCCATCACCGGCCGCGTCTGCCCCCAGGAGACCCAATGCGAGATCGAGTGCATTCGCGGCCACAAGGGCCTGCCGGTGGCCATCGGCTACCTCGAGCGCTACGTCGGCGACTGGGCCCGCGGTCACAGCGGCCAGCAGGCGTTGGAGCTCGCGCCGCCCAGCGGCAAGAAAGTGGCGGTGGTCGGTTCCGGCCCGGGCGGGCTCACCGCCGCGGGCGAACTGGCCCGGCACGGCCACGCCGTCACGGTCTTCGAGGCCCTGCACAAGCCGGGCGGCGTGCTGGTCTATGGCATCCCGGAATTCCGCCTGCCCAAGAAGATCGTCGAGGAAGAGGTTGCACGCCTCGAACGGGCGGGGGTGAAGATCGTCTGCAACACGGTCATTGGCCGGACCTACACGGTGCAGGAGCTGCGCGAGCAGTTTGATGCGGTGTTCATTGCCAACGGCGCCGGCTTGCCAGTGTTCATGAACGTGCCGGGCGAGAACCTCAAGGGCGTCTATTCCGCCAACGAGTATCTCACCCGCGTGAACCTCATGGCCGCCTATCAATTCCCCCGGTCCGATACGCCCGTGCTCAAGGGCCAGCGAGTTGCCACCGTCGGCGGCGGCAACGTCGCCATGGACGCCGCCCGCACCGCCAAACGCCTCGGCGCCGAGTCCTCCATGATCGTCTATCGCCGCACCCGCAAGGAAATGCCCGCGCGCGCCGAGGAGATTCACCACGCCGAAGAGGAGGGCCTGCAGTTCGAGTTCCTCGTCGCGCCAGTCGAGGTGCTCGGCAACGACAGGAAATGGGTTACCGGCCTCAAGTGCGTCCGCATGAAACTCGGCGAGCCCGACGCTTCCGGCCGTGCCCGGCCCATCGTGATCCCCGGCTCGGAGTTCGTGGTGCCCTGCGATGTCGTGGTCGTGGCGATTGGCACCCGCGCCAACCCGCTGCTCACCGCCACCTGCCCCGAGCTCAAGCTCAACAAGTGGGGCAACATCATCGTGGACGACAACGGCATGACCAGCCTGCCAGGCGTATTTGCCGGCGGCGACATCGTCCGCGGCGCCGCCACGGTCATCCTGGCGATGGGCGACGGCAAGCGCGCTGCCAGGGCCATGCACGAATACCTGCGCAGCAAGACCTAGCCGTACCAATTCAGCAGCAGGGGAGCGCGCCCGCCCCGGGCGCAGTGGCTGGTGCCCTCGCCAGCCACCTTCGGGAGTGGTCGAGGTAAGGGATGCGAGCAATTCGCTGCATGCGACTTTCCGAGGCAATCCAACTGCCGAAACCCCTGTCCGCCCCGCCCGTGGCCTGCCGGCATCCGCAACCGGCTGCAAACCACCCATCCACGGCTGATCAGCGCCAGACTCACGTGGGCCATACGAGGGATATACGAGGGGCATACGAGGGGTTTACGAGGGGTTTACCGGGGGAGATGGTATGGATGGCGTGCTGATAGGGAACCAAGGCAGCGACGAACGTTGCGGTCGGCTGCACGTTGGCCTGCCGCTTTGGCTTGTATTGGCCATTCACACTCGATCATTCTTCAACTCCGAAGCATGGACACCGTGAAGGAAACCAGCCCGGCGCAAACCTGCCCCAGCAACGGGGGCGAGATCACGCACCTGCGCCAGGTCACCCGCCAGCAATGGCGCTCGGGCATTGCCGCGTGGTTGGGCTGGACGTTCGACGGGCTGGACATGCACCTCTATACACTGGTGGCGGCGCCGTTCGTCGCGGAGTTGCTGGGGATCGGCAGCACCACCAATGCGAAGGTCGGCCATTACGGCTCGCTCATCCAGGGGGCGTTCCTGCTCGGGTGGGCGCTGGGCGGCGGGTTCTTTGGGCGCATCGGCGACCGGTTGGGCCGGGCGCGCGCGCTGAGCCTCACCATCCTGACTTATGCGACCTTCACCGGGCTCTCCTTTTTCGCGCAGGCCTGGTGGCACCTGCTCATCTTCCGGTTCCTGGCGGCGCTGGGCATCGGCGGGGAATGGGCGGTGGGGGCCTCCCTGCTGTCGGAGACGTGGCCCCGGCGTTGGCGGCCATGGATTGCAGCGGTGCTCCAGACCGGGGTCAACGTAGGGATTCTCGGCGCGGGGCTGGCTAATTTCGTTCTGGCAGCCGCGCCCCCACGGTATCTGTTCCTGGTGGGCGTGCTGCCCGCGCTATTGGTGTTTTGGATTCGACGGGCAGTGCCCGAGCCCGAGGAATGGCGCTCGGCCAAAGAGCAGGCGCACCATCACGAGCCGGGGGTGGGCGACCTGTTCCGCGGGGAGGTGCGGCGGATCACGATCTGGGTGGTGTTGGTCTGCGGCGTGTCGCTCACCGCTCATTGGGCTTTCATGTTCTGGCATCAGCAACACCTGCGGAACCTGCCCGAGGTGCTGGACTGGAGCCCCGAACAGAAGAACAAGCTCGCTACCGCAGGCATGTATCTGGTGATCGGTTCGTCCATCCTGGGCAACTTCTTCGCCGGCTGGCTGGCGCGGCGGATCGGGTATCGGGCTACCATCGTCTGGATGTTCCTGGCCTACTTCTGCGTCATGTTCGGCGCCTACTACGTCCCGCGCGATCATCAACTCCTGCTCTGCTGGTTCCCGCTGATCGGCTTTTGCCAGGGGGCTTTTGCGCTGTTCACCATGTATCTGCCGCCCCTGTTTCCGACCCTGCTCCGCACGACCGGGGCGGGATTCTCCTACAATATCGGACGCATCACCGCGGCCTTCGGCACGGTCTTCTTTGGCCTGTTCTCCAAGGTCGGCGACCATCGCATCGCATTGTTCTACGCCGGCTTCTTGTTCCTGCCCGCGGCTGCCATAGCCCTGTTCCTGCCGCAGGCGCGTGAGGATACTTAGCCCAGGGAGCCGGCTTCTGAACGAGGTCACGGCGCTACTGATCCACCGGTTGCGGCCTGCGCTTCCTCCGGGTTCAGTCCAGCTTTGGCGCCGCCCGGGCCTGGAAACAGCACGGCCGCCTGCACAACCAGGCGGCCGCGAAGGAGACCGAAAACCAAGAATGAATCAGTTACGGCGGTTCCGCCCGAAACGGGCGGCCAGCGCCAGAAGCCCCAATGCAGCCAGACTGATTGCCGACGGCTCCGGAATGGGCGCCCAGACGCCTTCCGCAAAGGCAAAGAAATCCACATCCATTGCTCCGCTGGTCAAATTTTCACCTTGAAGGCCGCTGCGTGGAAGCCCCATCATGATCGCCGCCATATTGCCGAAATCCTCGTTGTCATTCCCTGCGGTGACCGCAAACTCGTATGCCTTCTTGTAGTCTTGTTCCTCGACCTTCCAAATGGTGACCGTGTGGGTCCCTTGCACTCCGAAGGGAGTGGTGTCGTTTTCCTCAATGGTGACCCAGAAATCATTCCATACGGTGGCATCTTCAATGTCCAAATGGTTATTCACATAGGGGGGTGATGTCCGCGTGCCTTGCTCGTTCCAGTCCACGTTGTTGTAAATGGTGTCCTGGTACAGGTTGTTCATGTACAATGCCGCTCCCGCCGCGGATGCCACTGTGTTCGTGTTGGACGGCATGGAGAACGTCTCGTTCTTTGTGCCCAACGAAAAACTGATGGCCCCCTGGCCTCTGGAACTCGACAAACCTTGCCCACTGGCTTTGATGCCAATCCCACCCAGACCCTGGTTCACATTCGCATATCCGTCCCCGTCAACCGTCGGATAGGGGGCAATCTGAGAGCCGTTATAGTAGATATTGTCCATCTCTGTGCCCGTGGGCACCCGGACACGGAAACGGAGCGTTACCCCATCCAAAATGTTGAAGGGATCGGAAACCATGCTGTTGATGTTCTTGCCGAAGAGGATCGCGCTGTTTTGGCCACTTGCCCACGTAGCACCTGTTGTGAGGCCAGGGTCCTGCATCCGCAGGAAGGTGGTGCCGCCTTGGGTCATGGTTTGGACGCCACCGGGGGCATTGTTTGGACCCAAAGTGCCTCCGATCCCTGATCCATCCCAAAGATCCGAGCCGCACCCATCAAATGTGGGACCGTTGTGGCTCCATGTCCCGTCAAGCGCATCCCACGCATAATCTGCCCCCGTGCCGTAAGCAGCGGCATTGCCGTGATAGGTGTACGTCCAACCCGCCCAGCCGGCGGGCATGTTGAACTGTGCGTGAACCGCGGTTGTCGCCATCGCCAGTGCCGTCACTGCGGCCAGTGCCTTCATCGGGATCAAGTATTTGTCTTTCATAGAACTCTTGTCATTTGTCGGGTCTCACTTTCGCTTTTCAGTGTCCAGCCGCCACTTCAAGCGGAAAAGTGGCATGCTGCCGTCCAATATCGTCCGCTGGATGATTCTGAACGTATTAGTTATGGTGCGATTCTGCCTGAAACCCGAAATCCGTCATGTCATCCGTGCAGATGACACGCCTGCACCGGCATTTGGCGCGAGGCGCCTGGGCATGAATTTCACAGTCGAAGCCCGGTCCCAGGATGCGCCGGGCGCATGCGCCAACGCAGCCTGGGCAGCAACAGCCTGTTGGCCGGCAGCAGCGCAAACGCAGCGGGTGAGAACGTTGGGGCAGGCGGCCAACACTCTTTGGCCAAGACCACCTTGGCAAGCTTGGAAAGGATTCCTCGGAAGTGTGCTCGAGACGCTAGGGGTAGCGACCATTAGCGGTGCCCGGGAAGCACCACAGGAGGTTCTTATTGAGGTCCTGGAGCAACTGGTCGTGCTTCTTCCATTTAATGAACTCCACGTGGCCGTCTATGATACCCATGATCGCCCCGTCCCCATGTCGCCGCGTTAGACCCTCGTTCGGCTCACTGCCGCCGTCATTGAAATACTCCTTATTGTTCTCGTCGGTCTCCCACATGATCATGCTGTGGGGGTTGAAGTCGCCCAGCTTGTAGGTCTTGCCGTCCGCGGCGTCGCTCGGCTTGGTCTTGCCGGTGCCCACGAACGAGGTCATCACATAGCTGGTGAACTTAACCCGGCATTGCGTCCAAACCGCCGTGTTAGTCCGGTGCGCCGGACACATGTACAGCCCCCGCGACTTCAGATACGGATAGAACACGCCCAGGGTCGGGCCGTAAATCTTACCATCCGGATCATTAAGGTCCTTGGTGATGACCTTGCCGGGCTGGTAGAGCCAGCCGGCGGGCAATGTGACCGTCATCAGACTGGACTCGCCCCCCGTGTTGGGAGGCGCCAGCCGGTCATCGGCATCGCTCGCATACAGGTGCGCGGTGAGCATCATCTGCTTCACGTTGTTCATGCATTGCACGACCAAGGCCTTCTCCTTTGCTTTGGCCAGCGCCGGCAAAAGCAGGGCCGCCAGAATGGCAATGATGGCGATGACCACCAACAGTTCAATCAACGTGAACCCGCGCGATGCATTGGTTTTCTTCATAAAGAGACTGCCGGTCTGCGGCTTAAGACTATTGGGGGAGCTTGGCGCTCGAGTGCTCAATCATCCAGACAATATCCCGGCTGCCGGGACACTTCATCCCACCAAAGTCCATCTGCTTAACAGGCAGCTTAGTGCTGCGTTCGAGCCAGCGTTTGACCTCGCTGTGGCCATCCACAAAATTGAAGCCACAGGACCCATCGTGCAGGCTGCCAGGCAGATCCAGCCACCGACTTGGATCGGTCACATCGGTGATCATCCAACCGTCGTTGATGCTGTCGGGGTGCTCATCCACCATCATCCAAAGGTCGGTGGGCTTGGGGTCGAAAACGTCAGTGAATCTGTCGTACTTACGCCATTGCCCGTACCAAAACGAGCCCGGATTGCCGCTGCCCCGGTAGGCGCCACCCTCGAGAAAGGCGTTCATCGCAATGCTGCGACAGCGAGGCACCTTGCCTCCGCCGGGGGTGGCAACCGTATAGATGTCCGCCGGACACTTATAGACCCCGGCGTTCTTGACATAGGGGCCGAGCGCGGCCCTGAGCATCTTTTGAACATTGGTGTTGTCGGTGGAAATATTCCAGCTCATCTCCCCCTCGACCCAACTGCCGGCCCGATTGTCTTCGAAATTGGGAGGGAAGAAGTTGTCGAAATCGCCGGAATAAATATGCACGGCCAGGCCGGCCTGCCGGAGATTGTTCAGACACGCCAGTCTCTGTGCTTTTCCCTTTGCCTTGGCCAGCGCGGGCAGCAGCAGGGCCGCCAGGATGGCGATGATCGCAATCACCACCAGTAACTCGATCAACGTAAAGCCTTTGCGAGCCGCGCGCGCGGTTTGCTGATTCGCTCGCTTAAACACTCTGTGATTCATGTCATTTGTTCGCCCAGTGGAGCCGAGGCGGCAGTGGCGCGCCGCCTTGCTCCATCTCCGCAGTCACCCTGTTCATCCACAAGCTAGATTGCTCACCGCACTCGATAGAAGGCTTTATCGCCGGAAAGCGAAATCGCTGCGGTTGCGGTCGAGTTAGTCTGGACGGCTTCCCACACACCCGCCGCGAGATCCGATCTTCTCTCAACCACGTAGGGCGCCTGACCTCCGGTCCAGGTGATGGTGCCCGCTCCGTTACCGTGGTTGACAATAGAAGTGATGATGATCGGTGCAGCCTCCGCCACCAGCGCGACCGGCAGGGAGAACCGGCTGGTGTGCATCGGGGCCATGTAGGTACCCACGACACCCGCCTTCGCGTAGGAGGCCGTGACTGTGACCTTCGTTCCCGCCGGGATACTGTAGGAACTGATTTCGAACTCGAAGGCGCCCGGCGCGGGATCGAGATCGCCCGGCTTGTCCGCCTCGAGGTTATACGCCAGCACCTTCTCACCCTGCGCCCACACCGGCAGAATGTTGGTCAGGGTCAGGAATTTCGCGCCGTTGGTCAGCCCCTCTTCATTGGCCACATAGACATCAATGACAACATTGGTGAGGGAATTAGTGAAGACCTGGTTATATTGATTGGTCACCAGATTCTGACCCAAAGGGAATGTGCCTTTCAACCGCCGCGTGGAACTGCCGGGATCCAACACTGCAATGAAGTTCGTCGCCGTTTCCGCGGCGGTGCCATTCGGGTATGTCACCGGGTCGGACAGCGGAAAGGGGACAATGACGTTTGTATAGCTAGGGAAACACCAGGGTTCGTTCGATCGGTCCCGCGAGGAGGAAAACGGACTCTGCGGGGCCGTAAAGTTGTTGACCAGCTTGTTGCCCCGGAACGAGTAGTCAAACGCGCCCACGATCGCGTCCCAGTTCATGACCTCCGGCGGAGCGCCGTCCTGATACCGCGGAGCGAGCTGGCCGGCGTAGTAAAGGCTGGTGTCCGGCAGGACGTTCGGATACGGGAACCAGTAATCCAACGGCCAGTTGTTGCAGATGACGTTGGCCTCGAGATCATCGCTGACACCGTCGAACTCCGTCCCGAACACGCAGTTGGTCGGCGTATCGGGCCGGTTGCTGAACCGGAAGGCACTAGTACTGTTCGTAAAACGGGTGACGCCATCTACTGCCACGCCGATGTAATTGCCGGCAACTTTGACGTGGTAGCAGCCGCATTGGTGGTCAATCTGGGAACAGCCGTTCGCTCGCTTCCGGGGCAGCCCGGCAAAGATGTTCCGCTCCTCGGCATCGTTGACTCCGTCCCCGTCCGTGCCAATGACGTTATACCCGGCGTAGTTATTGCCGATAAAAGCCGTGGTGGCCACCAGGGCCGGCTCAATGTTCTGCGGATCCGGGAAATACTGAGTCATGCCGTCGGCGAAAACATTGAAAAAGTTGCCGCAATAGCGGTTGCGCTCTCCCTGCAACGCAACCTGCTGGGACTGGCTCATGAAGATGTTGAACTCGGCGCGGGGATTGGCGCTGTTCTTGGCCACGCCGACGGTAACGCGGCTGGGCGACAACCGGCCCCAATTGTAGCCATTGCTGCTGCCCATCTTGTGCCGCAGCACGGTGACGGCATTCTGACCACCATCCACGACGGTGATGCCATCCGGCATCAGATTGAACCAGCACCCGGCCACATGCAGGTTAAAGTCGGGATAGTTGTGCTGATAGAGGTCGGGGTATGCGTAGGGATAGTCCGCCGCCAGGGCGATGGAGGACAAGGCCAGACTTTCCGCCCCCGGATACCAATCGTTGAGGAAGCAGAGGCCTTTGATCGTAACGTTAGTGGCGTTGTAGATGCCAACTTGGGCGGCGGCGGCGTCTTCGTACTGGGTCCAGCCGTTTTCTGTTGTGCCATAGGTCTTGCCCGTAATAAGGCGCAACGACATCGTTTCCCCGCCCAGCGGAACCGGGTGTTCCGTATTGGGGGTATAGTTCAGCTTGCGGGAGTCAATGACGATTTTCAGTACCGCGGTGTTGGAGCCCAGGATGGTGTTGGTGTTGGCCACCGCACCCGGCTGACTGTAGCCGTCAATCGTCAGGTTGTGATTGGTGATGATGGGGTAGCCGCCGCCCAGGGCGAGGGTGGAGCCGCCCTGCACGTAGAGCGGGGGCGTGATAAGGTAATGCGGACCAGCGCCCGGGATGTTGAAATTGATGGTGTTGGCGTTTCCCCCGTTCGTATTAGCCATCTTGATGGCCAGCCACAGGTTGGTCTTGCCGGCGCTGAAGTCGGTGTTGTCGGCGGTGTTAACGGTAATGATCGCCGCATTGGCGCAAGCAAGCAAGCCTGCCAGGGCCAGCGTGATGGGCGCGATGAGTCTTGTTTTCATGGAGTTGTTGTTTCTCTATCTTGGTTTGATGGTGTTTCGCATACCGCAAACACTCGACACGGACGTCGAGCCCGGCTGCCTCATTCTAGCTTGGTTTGATTTCGTCTCAACTGGTTGCTCTGCTGCGTTGTATCATTGGGCACACACGCCACCCTCGGAGCACGCATCTGCTGCTGCCGGCTCGGCAGTTGCCGTTGCCGCTTCGACGTGGCACAATCTTGTCGCAGCCTAACCACAACGCTCACACCCGGCTGCCACTCTGATCCGCCGGACAATTTCAAATATCGCGAGCGCTGGCCACTTCACCGTTTTCCTCGCCAGTTGTCTCGCACATTAACTACCGTCAATGTCCGCCCGGGAGCCCTAATTCGTCATGTCATCTGTGCAGACGACATGCTCCAACGAGGGCCGTCGAACAGCAGTGTTGCGCTGGTTTCGTATCCTACGCACACTGCCAGGCAACTGCGATGGAACCGAAGACGTCATCCCGGGTTGCGCGGCGGATTTTGCTGCTATGGCTCGCGCTGACGGCAGCCGCCGCCAGCCTGCCGGGGGCGACGAACACGAATGAAGTGCTCACCCGAATCGTGCTCGTGAGGGCGGGGGGGCTGCCCGTTCCCGGCCCCTGGACCACCAACACCGGCGGCGCCATGTCGCTGACTCTTCCCAAGCCGACGCGACTGGAAATCAGTTATGCGCCGATTAACGCCGTAACGAATGAACCGATCCGGCTGCTGCGCAAAATGGAAGGGGTGGACCCGGATTGGCAGGAGGCGGGTGGCCAGATGCAGCGGTCCGAAATGCAACTGATGGTGCTGCTCCATGACGCTTCATATCGCATGCTTTCCTTTCAAAGGTTTACCATGAAGAGCGAGTCGCCGGGCTGGAGAGGCGACTTGCGGAAATCAGAGTTTACCGGGCGAAGTGAGTCGCTCGTCGTCCCTCCGGGGGTAAGACGATTGCAGGTATTATTCACGGCGGAAAACTGGACGGTGCTGGGAAGTGCGGCGATTGCCGGCTTCAGAGTCTGGCACCAGCGCGCCGACAGTGAGGAGGAGAATATCTGGCCCGACCCGGACGTCCTGGAGGGGGAAGACCTGGATCAGCCTGAAGGAAGGCCACGGTATTGGCAACGCGGCACCATCGGGGCGCGCATGGCGCAGGTTCTGACGCTGCCTCCTCCGGAAGCCGGTCATGCTCTGGCGATCCAAGACGACAATGTGCGCCTGTCGGCCACCTGGCAGGCTGATCTTCCATTGCCGGATTGGGTCCAGCCCGGCGACACGCTGAGGTTGGACTGGCGCGAAGCGTATTCCGTCGGCATCGGGGAGCGCAGCCGAGCCACGTTCCCGCCCCTGGCCCCCGGCACATACGTTTTCCGGGTCAAGACGGTTACTCCCTTCGGCGAACCGATCGGTTCCGAGTTGGCGCTGACCATCCTGATTCCCCAGCCGCTTTGGCGACGCGCATCGTTTTTCGTGCCGTTGAGCCTGGCGACGGCTGCGGGCATCGCCGGCATAGTCTGGTTCATTGTAAACCGGCGTTTGCAGGCGCGGTTGCAGCGATTGGAGCATCGCCGCCAGATGGAACATGAGCGCTTCCGGATTGCCCAAGACATCCACGACGACCTGGGCGCCAGCCTCACGCAGATCAACCTCCTGAGCCAGACCGTGCATGGAAAACTCGCGCGCGGCGATCCCGCCCGGGAGGACACCGATCGTCTGCGCACCCTGTCGGTGGGGCTGACTCAGAAACTGGATGAGATCGTGTGGGCGGTGAGTCCGCAGCATGACACGCTAGAGAGCTTGCTGGGCTACCTGACGGACTTTGCCGAGGACTTTCTTGAGGCCGCAGGAATCCGCGCCCGGATTCACATACCCATGCAACTGCCCGACTGGGCGCTCTCCTCGAGTCTGCGACACAACGTCTTCCTTTCCGCCAAGGAGGCGCTGAACAACGCCGTCAAGCACGCCAGGGCCACCGAAGTTCGCCTTCAGGCCACCATTACCGGCCATGTTCTCGAACTGGCCATCGAGGACGATGGCTGCGGGTTTTCTCCTCCCCCGCCGTCATCGCTTCGCAAGCATCCATCCGGGGGCCACGGACTTGAGGGCATAGGGAACCGAATGAAGTCGCTGGGCGCAGATTTCAAACTCGACACCGCCCCCGGCCTAGGGACCCGAGTGACCCTCACGGTGCCGCTGAAGACTGGCACGCCATGAGTGTGCGCAACACAAGTCCTGGCCGGGAGCAGCGCGGCAGACAGCCACGCTCTCTCTCGGCGCTGTCATCCGCACAGACGACATGTGCTGGTCCGGCCAGCGGCTTAGGCTTGGAACGAATGAAAGTGTCCGTTGCCCTCGTAGAGGACGATTCAGCTACTCGTGAAATCATCGCCGGCTGGATTGACCAGACCTCGAGGTTCTGCTGCGTGGGCAAGTATAAGAATGTCACCAGTGCGCTCGCATCCCTGCCGGCCCAGTCGCCCGATGTGGTCCTGGTGGACATCAACCTGCCTGATGCGACGGGCATCGAGTGTGTGCGGCAGTTGAAACCGCAAATGCCCCGGACCCAATTCGTGATGGTGACCGTCTATGGCGACAGCAATCATGTGTTCGCCGCGCTTTTGGCAGGGGCCTGCGGCTATCTGCTTAAGCGTTTGACCCGCGCAAGCTTGCTCGCCGCGCTGGACGAGGTTTATCGTGGCGGCTCACCGATGAGCGGCTCGATCGCCCGCAAGGTGGTTCGCTTCTTCCAAGAGTACCCTGGCGGAGACCAGCCGCTCTCACCGCGCGAGTTGGAGGTGCTTCAACTGGTCGCCGAAGGTTATGTGAACAAGGAAATAGCCGACCGCCTCAACCTGAGCGAACCCACGATAGCAACCTACATCCGGCGGATCTACGACAAGTTGCACGTGCATTCACGTGAAGCAGCGGTGGGCAAGTTCAGCTTGCTGACGTTAGGCAGGGGCCTGGTTCTCGCAACGGAGACCAAGCGTCCGCCGGGTTCGGGCAGCGGCGCTGAGGTGTAGCGCTTGCCCTTCAGGCTTCAATGCCATACATCCGCAGGCAGCACGGACAATCACACCCTGCCTGCACCACCTTCCTGATACTCGGCAACGCCACGATAGCGACAGGGAGGAGGAGAGCGCAGGCAGGCAGGTCTCAGGATACCGGACGATACCGCATCTTCTGGAAGGTCCCTGGCTTACGCCTTTCATTCTCTAACGGGGAGCACGGCCGCGTAGGGACCTCTCGCGGATGCGGTTGTCTCTGCCCGAATGCGGGCGTTTCGGCGAAACAGTCCTATCACAGTTCAGCCAGAGCGGGAGCTTGATTCACCGCTCCCTCATCGTCAAGGGGCGGTGGTTGTGTGCTTGCCCGTGGCGATGGGTTCGGCTAGGCTGGTCCAGCGATGGAGGTCTGGCCCGGCCACTGGCACAGGGGGGCCCCGTCAAGGTTATGTCCGAGTCATACATTCAAAATCTCTTTGCCGAGCGAATCGGCGGCCGCGAGTACGGCAAGCTCCGTGCCATCTATAAGTTCGAGAAGATCAAACGCGCCAAGCGCGCGGCCAGGGCGGCCCATCCGGGCACCGAGATCATTGACCTCGGGATCGGCGAGCCGGACGAGATGGCGTTTCCGGAGATCGTCGAGACGCTTTGCACCGAGGCGCGCAAGCCGGAGAATCGTGGCTACGCCGACAACGGCGACGCCGTCCTGAAGACTGCCGCGGCGCGCTATCTGGAACGTGTGTGCGGCGTCAAGGGCATCGATCCCGAGACCGAGGTGCTCCACTCGATCGGCAGCAAGGCCGCGCTGTCCATCCTGCCAGCGGCGCTCATCAACCCGGGCGACTATGTGCTCATGACCGTGCCCGGCTACCCGGTCTTTGGCACGCATGCCAAGTACCTCGGCGGGCGCGTGCATAACCTGCCCCTTGCCGAAGCCAACGGCTTCCTGCCCGACCTGGCCTCGGTGCCGACGGAGGTCCTCAAGCAGGCCAAGGTCCTGGTCCTGAATTACCCGAACAACCCGACCGGCGCGAGCGCGACGCCGGACTTCTTTGTGCGCGTGGTAGAGTTTGCGCGCAGGAACCGAGTGGTTGTCATTCACGATGCCGCCTATGCCGCGCTGGTGTTCGAGGGCCGGCCGTTGAGCTTTCTGGCGACCCCCGGGGCCAAGGAAGTTGGCTTGGAACTCCACTCGGCCAGCAAGTCGTTCAACATGACTGGCTGGCGGTGCGGTTTCGTGGCCGGCAACGAGCCGCTTGTGCGCGCCTACGGCGACGTGAAGGACAACACCGACTCCGGCCAGTTTCTGGCCATCCAGCACGCCGCCGCGCGCGGTCTCGACCACCCCGAGATCACGGCCAGGATCGTGGAGAAATACTCCCGTCGCATGGACGGGCTGGTTAGGACACTGGCGGGTGCCGGGTTCCGGGCCCGGAAGCCGAAAGGCTCGTTCTTCCTCTATGTGAAAGCGCCGGTAGTGGCAGTCCACGCGGATGGCACCCGCGTTGAATTCCAGAATGCCGAGGCAGTTTCGCAGTGGCTGATCACGGAGAAACTGATTTCCACGGTGCCGTGGGACGATGCTGGCGCTTATTTGCGCTTCAGCGTAACCTTTGCCGCCAGTGACCCAGCCGACGAGGGACGGATTTTCGGCGAAATTGGCCGCCGGCTGGGCGACGTGCGATTTGAGTTTTGAGGCACGGCGCCCGCAGCGCCGCGGATACGCTTCGGTGCCCGCCACTCGATCGTCCGGCTTAGAGCAGCAATAGTATGAACAGAATACAGACAAGTAACGGAAGCGCGGCTGACGGCAGCGTCGCATTGCCCCGGTGCACTCTGCGCGTTCTGCTCGCAGTTTGCTTCGCGGCACTTGCGACCCCGGGCTGCCGTTCCGCCGCCACACAGGACCCGGTCCGGTTTGCTTCCGTCGAGATTCCCGGCCAGACGCACGAACGGGTGCGCGATGTCGCCGCCGAGGTTTTTCGTGACCACGGCTATCTGGTGACCCGCAACGGGTGGGACGGCCTGGTGTTCGAGCGCGAAGGTTCGGCCATGAACAACCTCGCCTACGGCAACTGGATGGGAGGGCGCGTGTGGGTTCGCGTCAAGGCGACGATTTTCGATGTGTCGGGGCGGCAGTGCCGGCTGCAATGTGAAGCCTTCATCCTGAGGAACCGGGGCGAGGCGCTGGAGGAGGAAATACGGATCAGGAAGGTGCATAACCGGGCCTACCAGGAACTGCTGGACGAGGTGGCCCGGCGCCTGGGCGGTCCAACGCCGAACACCCCTGCCGCGGCGGCGGGCACTTGACTGCCGCGCCTGTTGGCAGTGCGGGTGGCACCGTCGGAACGCTGCTCGACTACTGCCGACGCGGCGTCAGCCTACAGACTCCAGCCGGCGCGGTATTCACGACGGAGGAATGCGTTCGCCTCGGCGAGGTTGCTGAACTTGAAGGCCACAGGATCCCAGAGCAGCTTGCACAACGTGAGGTCTTCACGCAACTGCGTGCGCAGCGCCACATTGCCCAGCAAAACCGACTCCGCCAGCGGCCCGGCCCAGTCGAAGTTCGCTCCGGCCGGCTGGCCACCTTTGCACGCCTCGATCCACTCCTGGTAATGGCCAACCGAAGGCGGGAGCGTCTTGCGGATCTGTCCCCCCTGCCTGGCCTGCGATTCGGGATAGACCGAGTTGCCGAGAATGAAGCCTTTGTCGCCGATGAGCAGGCGGCCGTTGTCGCCCATCAGGCTCCCCTGGGCCAAACCGTCGGGTCGCGGCGGACGCAGGCCGCCATCATACCACACCAGCTTGCACGGCGGCATCGCAATCCCGCCCGCTTCCGCGCCCGAGAGGCCCTGAGTATGGCGGTTGATTGCCTGCGGCGGGGCTGGACGCGCGGGAAAATGCCACGTGACCATCGAGCCCAGCGGGAAGGTCTCCGTGTTGACGCGGGTGGACGCGGCCTGGACACTGAGAGGCGCGCCCAGTTTTAGCGCGCGGAAGACCGGGTCCATTGCATGGCAGCCGATATCACCTAGAGCGCCGGTGCCAAAGTCCCACCAGCCGCGCCAGGCAAAGGGCACATAGACCGGATGATAGGGTCGAAACGGCGCCGGGCCGACCCACAGGTCCCAATCGAGCGTTGCGGGCACCGGCGGTGTCTCCTTCGGACGAGCCAACCCCTGCGGCCAGTATTCTTCGAATAGCCCGCGCGACGGCCGGTCCGTCCATATATGCGCCTCGTGCACGTTGCCGATGGCGCCGGCCCAGACCAATTCGCAGAGCTGGCGCGTCTCCCGCGAGGCCTGGCCCTGGTTCCCCATCTGGGTCGCCACCTTGGCTTTCCGCGCCGCCTCCGCCACTTGGCGCGCTTCCCAGGGCGAATGCGTCAGCGGCTTCTCGCAATAGACGTGCTTGCCCCGTTTGATGGCCTCCATCGCCGCGAACGCGTGGTGATGGTCGGGCGTCGCGACAACCACCGCGTCAATCTCCTTCATCTCGTCCAGCATCCGGCGGTAGTCGGTGAACTGCTTCGCTTTGGGATGCTTCCGGAAGGTGTGGCCCGCGCGGCTCTTGTCCACGTCGCACAGCGCCACGATGTTTTCACTCTCCATCTGGCCGAGGTCATGTGCGCCCTGCCCGCCCACGCCGACGCCGGCGAGGTTGAGCTTCTTGTTCGGGGAGGTTGCCCCGCGCAACCCCAGCACTGCGCCGGGCGCCACTGCGAAGGCGGCGGCCGTGAGGCCGGTGCGGCGAAGGAATTGACGGCGGCTGAGTTCAGCGTCGCAAGGGAGCGTCTTAGTTTGCATGCGTCCAGATAGTACGGGACAGCGCGCGTGGACTCAACTATCAAGGTTCCGTTGGTATGAAATCCGAAGTCCGAAGCCCGAAGGCCGAAGGAAGGCCGAGATCCGAAGTCCGAGAAAGGGTCTTATCGCACGTTCGTTTTGCGGGCCGCCAGATCAGTCACTTCCGACCTTGAATTTCGGCCTCCTTGTGGTCTTCGGCCTTCGATTTTCGGCCCCCGGCTTTCGGCCTGCCTTCAACTTCCCCGGTCATTGGAACGAAACTCACCGGCAGGACGGTCCGTTGCTCGAGTTTGCCGCCGTGTTTGCGCAACCGCACCAGTTCCTGGCTCCAGCGTGGTCCGACCGGGATGATGATCCGGCCTCCGTCTTTAAGCTGCTCGACCAGCGGCTGGGGCACGCGCTCCGGCGCACAGGTTACGATGATCGCGTCGAACGGCGCCGCCTCGGGCCAGCCCTGGTAGCCATCGCCGGCGCGCACCTGCACGTTCGTGTAGCCCAGGCGCTTTAGATCGGCAGCCGCGCGCGCCGCCAACTCCTCGACGATCTCGATCGTATAAACCTTGGCCACCAGTCCGGCGAGCACCGCCGCCTGGTAACCGGAGCCGGTGCCGATTTCGAGAACGCGGTCGGCTGGCTTCGGCTCGAGCTGTTCGGTCATGAAGGCGACAATGAACGGCTGCGAAATGGTCTGCCCGTAGCCAATGGGCAGCGGGTGGTCGTCATAAGCCTGGGCGCGCAGGCGCTCGGGCACAAACTCGTGCCGCGGTACTTTGCCCATTGCTGCGAGGACACGGGCGTTCGTAATGCCGCGACCTGCGCTTAGAAGTTGTGAGATCACCATCTGCTGCCGGACCTCTGCGAACGTGTCACTCCCCCCGGAGGCGAGCGAAGGCGCCGATTGCCCGCGACCGATCAGGCCGAGCCATCCAGCCATTAGAAGCGCCACATTTCGCATTGGCTCAAGCTAAGCCTGTCGGCGCGGATTTGCCAGGCAGGAATTGTCACCGCTGCCCTAACCACGGGGGCCTAGCCTCGCGTCGGGGCGAAGTGGCGGGCAAGCCTGCCAAATGCGCGGCTTACGCCTTCCGATCGCCGACCCGCACGATAGCGTAGATGATGGCGGTTGGAATTCCTGCCAGCAGCGCCAGGGCGACAAAAATTCCCGAACCCTCGCCCCGCTTCCGGATATCCGTGAAGATCCAGATGGCGATCAGGATGTTCATGATGAAGCCTACGAAGAGGCAGAACCTCACGAGATCGAGGATTTCCTTGCCGACCTTTGGGGCCTCTGGAACTGGCGGCGCTGCCAGCCCGGGTCGGACCACAGGTCGTTCGGGCCGGGGCACTTGGCCGACCCCGGGTAAAGGTTGCCTTTGCCGCATTCGCTCGGAACGCTCCATGGCCGCAGGCCCTTGACGCTGCTGCTGTGCTCCGAGGCCCCGCAGAACTTGTTCCTGGCGCTGGGCCATCTCGTTGATGCGCCGCTCCAAACGATCGAGCCGGTCTCCCGGCCCGACTCGCTCCTCTTCAGCCGCCGATACCGCGACCGTGCTGCCAAACCATGTCAGTGCGGCAAACGCCGCCACCAGACTGAGCCACCGCGCTAAGCATTTCATCATATACCTCCGTCATTATTGATCGTGTGGAGAACTGCTTCTCGCCTTGGGAACAGCCGAAGGCGCTCTATCGTGCACGAAAGCAGCTTCCGCTTCATCTACGGGTTACCTTGAGCTCAACCCGGCGTGAATTCAAGCCTTTTCAATGCGGCCCACGCTCCTCCCGCCGCTCCCTTAACCTCGAACCGTTCCATTGACGTACGGCAGGAAGTGGATACCATGAAGCCGAGTTGCCGAACGGCGCGTTCGTCTATCGGTTAGGACACGGCCCTCTCAAGGCTGAAAGATGGGTTCGATTCCCATACGCGCTGCCAGCGTTTTGGCGGCGACACCCCGGCGTGACCCCAGGGTCTCGCCGACGATACTGCGGGGAGTGGTCGTCGCGTCGCCGCCGCCGGTCCTGCGGTGGTGCTTGATCCCAACCAAGCCAACCCGTGGCCCTGGCAACGGGTGATTTGATACAGTTGCTCCCCTTCCGGAGGGGCGTGTGAATCCGTCTTGTGCCGGCGCTGAGGCATCTGCCGAGCATTTGTGGTCCGGGTTCAGGTATGCCATATTGTGCTGCTATCTCCGCTTTGCTGGTCACTCGCGGAATGGAGTTTGAAGACTATGTTAAACGATGCCGCCATCCTCCTGGCTGAAGACAATGAGAATGACATTCTCCTGATGCGTCGTGCTTTCAAGCAGGCCGCGATTCCCAATCCGCTCTTCGTAGTGCGCGACGGGCAGGAGGCCATTGACTACCTGGCAGGCAATGGAAAATACGCCGAACGCGCAGCGCATCCATTGCCCAGGCTGTTGTTGCTGGACTTGAGGATGCCGTGGATGGACGGGTTCGACGTGCTTGCCTGGCTGCGCACCCAACCCCGGTTCAATAATCTGCCGGTGATCGTGCTCACCTCCTCCAAACTGCAGGCGGACATAGACAGGTCGCTGGACCTGGGAGTGTATGACTATCGCGTCAAGCCGCAATCCTATGAGGATCTGGTTCGCCTGCTGAGTGATGTGCGGACTTGTTGGCTGGACGAGAAGTTCAATCGTTTCGTCGCCTGAGCCAAGGCCCAGTGCTTCCCGGTCGGCCGCTGCGGTGCCCGCTAACGGAAACAGCATCTGGAGTCTTGGCAGCAGCATGGCATTGTCTCTAATTTGCGTGGCGCAGCTAGAGTCTGCGAACGCATGATAAAGAATCGGCTTGCCGTTTTTCCGGCCCTCGCGCTGACGGTCATTCTCAGCGGCTGTGCTCACTTTGAACCTGACGGCCCCCAGCCGGGCGCGGATCTGTCCAGCCCGCCCGGGCGCGCGATCCAACGCATCAAAGAGAAATATGCACCGGACAGTCACCTGGCCATCTTCAACGTCGGCCTGTCGCGCCGGGGGCACGAGCTGGTTCTCACCGGAGAAGTGGACCGGGCCGAAGCCAGGCTGGAAGTGGTCCGAGCCGTCGAGCAGACTGGCTTCCGGGTGGCTGACCGCGTCAAGGTGCTGCCCACTGAGGAGTTGGGGGACGAGGTCTGGGGCATTTCCTGCCTGAGCGTCGCCAACGCCCGCGAGTTCCCGGAGCATAAAGCTGAGATGGGCACGCAAGTGCTGATGGGAGAGGTGGTGCGGGTTTGGAAACGGACAGCCAATGCGAGGTTTCCCTGGTATTTGATTCAGGCGCAGGATGGTTATCTGGCCTGGATGGAAGGGGGCTCATTTGTCCGCTGCACCCGCGAGCAGGTTGACGCCTGGAACCGGGGGCCTTTGTTGATCGTGACCGCGTTCGAGGAGTGCATCCGGGAGCAACCCCGGGCCGATGCGCAGCCGGTTTCCGACGTGGTCATGTGCGACCGCGTCAGGCATGCCGGCTCCGAAGGCGATTGGCACCGGGTCGAACTGCCGGACGGGCGCACGGGCTACCTGCCCCGGCGCGCCGCGGAGAACTTCGATCTATGGAAGCAGGAGCGACAGGCCACGGGGGAAAACATCGAGCGCGCGGCGCGGAGCCTCCTGGGCCGGCCTTACCTTTGGGGTGGCAATTCAACCAAGGGGCTTGACTGCTCCGGGCTAACCCAACAGGTCTTTTTCCGGAATGGTGTTGACCTGATGCGCAATGCCAGCGCCCAGGCGCGCCAAGGGGCTACGGTGCCGCTGGACGCGGACCTGAGCCAACTCCAGAAAGGCGACCTGCTGTTCTTCGGGCGCCGCGCCCAACGAGGCCGGCCCGAGCGGGTGACACACGTGGGGATCTACTTGGGCGACAAGCTTTTCATTCAATCCTCCCAACGCGTGCGCACCAGCAGCCTGGACCCGCAGTCGCCGATCCGGGACGAGTACCGGATCCGCTCGCTCCTCGGCGCGCGTCGAATCCTGAACCCATAAACCCAGGAGAACCGCCGGGCAGCATGACGGAATACCGAATGCAGTCCCACCCGTTGCTCTTGAACCGTGTCGCGAGCGGGCTGTCAGGTCTGCACCGGAGCCTCAGCCGTCGGGGTGACTTGAGCAAGAGCAGGCGCTTTGGCAGCGTATTCCGGAAACCAGATGAACTCCTGAATCGCGGCCTGCAACGCCGCATCGTCCAGACTGCGTCCGCACCCCTCATCGCGCGCGGTCTGCGCCACTTTGAACGCGATGAGCTGGCTGACGGCCCGCAACTCGCGCAGGCGCGGGTACAAGGAGTTGTGAGTCGCATCATTCGAGCGAGTGAAGTTGGCCAGCGCGCGGGCGGCGGCCAGGAACATCGAGTCAGTGACGCGGCTCGCTTCGCTGATCAGCACCCCCAGTCCTACGCCCGGGAAGACAAAGGCGTTATTGCATTGGCCAATCACGTGCTTGTGCCCCTTGTAAACGACCGGGTCGAAGGGCGAGCCCGTGGCTACCAGGGCGCGGCCATCCGAATGTTGCAGCGCCTCCGAGGGCGTGCACTCGGCTTTGCTGGTCGGGTTGCTGAGCGGGAAGATGAGCGGACGCTCACAGTGATCGGCCATCGCCCGAATGGCCGCGGGCGTGAAATCGCCCGGCTGGCCTGTCGTGCCGATCAGAACTGTGGGCCGCACGCACCGGATAACCCTGTCCAGAGATGATGGCAGCGGTTCCGCCAGGCCAGCCAGCGGCAAATCCTCCCGGCGCAAGGCCACGTCGCGTTTGTGTTCCTCCAGATCGGCCCGGCCTTCCCAGACGAGCCCGACTGAATCCATGAAGATTTGATGCTGGCGCGCTTCGGCTTCCGTGAGGCCTTCGCCCAGCAGCGCGGTGCGCAGCAACCGGCCAATCCCAACCCCGGCGGCGCCCGAGCCCACCAACAAGAACCGTTGTTCCTTCAAGGGCTGGCCCGTCAGCCGCAGTCCGGACAGAATCCCCGCCAGCGTGACCGCCGAGGTTCCCTGAATGTCATCATTGAAGCTGGGCAGCCGACCGGCGTAACGCCCCAGCAGCCGAAAAGCGTTGGCCTTTTTGAAATCCTCCCATTGCAGGAGCGCCCGCGGGAAAACGTTCTTCACTGCCTGCACGAACTCCTCGACGAACGCATCGTACTCCGGGCCGCGCAAGCGCCTCCCGGGATAGCCCAGATAGAACGGATCCCCGAGCAACGCGCTGTTGTCGGTCCCCACGTCCAGGCTGATCGGCAGCGTGAAAGAGGGATGGATGCCGGCCCCGGCCGAATACAACGCCAGTTTCCCGATGGGAATCGCCATGCCGCCGGCGCCCTGGTCGCCGAGCCCCAGGATGCGCTCGTTGTCCGTCACCACGATGAGCCGGACATCCCGCTGGCGGAAACTGCGCAACCGCTCCGCGATCTGCCCGCGGTCGCTCGGGCAAATAAACAAGCCCCGCGGCCGGCGGTAAATGTGGCTGTAATGCTGGCAAGCCAGCCCGACCGTTGGGGTGTAGATGATTGGCGTGAGGCGATCCAGGTTCTCCACCAGGAGCCGGTAGAAGAGCACTTCGTTGCGGTCCAGCAGCGCAATCAGGCCGATGTATTGCTCGAGCGGGTCGTGTTTGGAGAAGATGTGCTCCAGTTCCATCGCCACTTGCTGCTGGATGGTAAGCACGGCGGGCGGCAGGAGTCCTTCCACGCCCAATGCTCGGCGCTCGTCGTGAGTAAAGGCAGCGTCTTTGTTTTGCGAAGGATCGCGCAGGATCTGTTCACCCCGCGACCAGCGAACGCCATAACTCGGAGAGGGATTCATGGCAAAGCAATCTCTATTTCAGCAAGGCTGTGCTTCCTTATAGCCCGACCGCTCACCAATTGGCAATGCTTTCCCATCAGTGGGCAGTCTCATTTTGGCGACCTCACGGTGTTTGTTGTCCACCCTTTAGGGTGTCTGGCGCCTGCAAACACGCTAAAGCGTGGACACCCAACAGTCCTGGAGCGCCCAAATGAGACCGATCAAGGGGCGGCGGCCCGCGCGCCAGGCTAGCTGCGACCGCTCGCCCCCAGGGCGTGTCGGACGATCTGTTGGGCCTCGGCCACGATGGTCCGGAGGTGCTCCTCGTCTCGGAAGCTCTCGGCGTAGATCTTGCAGAGGTCTTCGGTGCCGGACGGGCGGGCGGCGAACCAGCCGCTGGCAGCCACAACCTTCAGGCCGCCGATGGGAGCATCGTTGCCCGGCGCCCGGGTCAACCGGGCGGTGATGGGCTCTCCGGCCAGCTCCGACTCGGTAACGGCCTCGGGTGAGAGCTTCTGCAGGGCGGCTTTTTCTCCGGGCGTGGCCGGCGCGTCAATTCGCGTGTAATAGGGCATGCCGAGCGCTGCCGTGAGTTCGCGGAAGTGCTCACCCGGATCCTTGCCCGTGCGGGCGGTGATTTCAGCCGCCAGCAGGTCCAGCAGCAGGCCGTCCTTGTCCGTGGTCCAAACGGTGCCGTCCTGGCGCAGGAAACTCGCCCCGGCGCTCTCCTCGCCGCCAAAGCAGATCGAGCCGTCGAGCAATCCGGGTGCGAAGAACTTGAACCCCACCGGCACCTCGCACAACCGCCGGCCAAGCTTGCCCACCACGCGGTCAATCAGGCTGCTGCTGACCAGGGTCTTGCCCACTGCCGCCTGGGCGTTCCAGTCGGGCCGGTGGGCGAGCAGGTAGTTGATCGCTGCCGCGAGGTAGTGATTCGGGTTCAGCAGGCCTGCCGAGGGCGTCACGATGCCATGCCGGTCGGCATCGGGGTCGTTGGCAAACGCTACGCGGTACTGATCCTTGAGACGAACGAGCCCGGCCATGGCGTAGGGGCTGGAGCAGTCCATGCGGATCACTCCATCGTGATCCAGCGTCATAAAGGAAAAGGTCGGGTCGAGCTTCGGATTGACGACCTCGATGTCCAGCCCGTAAACGGAGTTGATGGGCTCCCAGCAGGGCAGTGCGGCGCCACCGAGCGGGTCCACGCCCAGCTTAAGGCCCGCGGCGCGGATGGCGTCCATGTCAATGGCGTTCCGGAGGTCCCTGACATAAGGCAAGATGAAATCCTCCTGGTGGGTTGTCGCCGCTTTGGCGGCGGCGGCAAAGGGCAGGCGCTTAACCCCGTGATTGTCCGAGCGCAGGAGTTCGTTGGCCCGATCCTGGACCCACTTGGTCACAGTGCTCTCGGCCGGGCCGCCATTGGGTGGGTTGTATTTGAAGCCGCCGTCCTCCGGCGGGTTATGGGATGGCGTGATAACGATGCCGTCCGCCAGGTGACCCTTATGCTCCCGGTTATGGACCAGGATGGCGCGTGAGATGACGGGGGTGGGGGTCACACCATCATTTTGTTGGATAAGAGTCACGATACCGTTGGCGGCCAACACCTCGAGGGCGGTGCGCTGGGCCGGAGCGGACAGCGCATGCGTGTCCTTGCCCATGTGGAGCGGGCCGCGGATGCCCTGCGCTGTGCGGTAATCGCAGATCGCCTGGGTGATCGCCAGAATATGGGCCTCCGTGAAGGTGCCTCGCAGCGCCGAACCGCGGTGCCCGCTGGTGCCAAAGCTGACCCACTGGCCGGAATTGCCGGGGTCAGGCTTGATTTCGTAGTACTTCCGTTCGAGCGCGGCGGGGTCCACCAGCAGTTCCTTTGGGGCCGGCTTTCCGGCGAGAGGAGAAATAGTCATCCTCGTCTTTGTATCAGATCGCCGCCGAAATTCAACTTGGACTTCCTCCTCAGCTTCCGTCACATTTCCCGCCGATATGAAGTCAATCGCATTTCTGTGGTCGTCACCTCTCCGAGCATGCCAAGTGTAGCCATACTGGGCGCGGGAATGATGGGGACGGCAGTGGCCTGGCCGCTGAGCGATAACGGCCAGCAGGTCCGCCTGGTAGGGACCCACCTGGACGGTGAGATTATCGCCTCCTGTCTCGAGAAACACTTCCACCCTCGTCTGCGGCGACGGCTGCCCGATCACGTCCAGCCCTATTACGTTGACCAGCTTGCCCAGGCGCTTGAAGGGGTCGAGGTCATCGTCAGCGGCGTGAACTCGCTCGGTGTGCATTGGATTGGGCGCACTTTGGCGCCCCACCTAAAGCCCGGCATGAAGATCATCGCCGTAACCAAAGGGCTGGAAGCGACTGCGGACGGCCATCTGCGCATCCTCCCCGACGTCTTGGCTGGCGAGCTGCCCGCCGCGCTGCGGGACGAGGTGACCCTGGCGGCCATCGGCGGGCCCTGCATTGCCGGCGAGTTGGCCGGGCGGCGCCATTCCTGCGTCTATTTCACCTCGCGCGATGCTGCGGCTCTCCCGTCGCTGCGCCAGATGTTCAAGACCTCCTATTACCACATCTTCCTTTCGACGGACATAGTCGGCGTGGAGACGTGCGTTGCGCTCAAGAACGCCTACACGCTGGCCGTGGGCATGGCGGGCGGCATGCTGGAGCGGCTGGGCGGGCCAGATGAAGCCGATGCTCAGAATCACAATCCAGCCGCGGCGCTCTTCGGCGCCAGCGCCCGGGAAATGGTGCGCCTGGTTACATTGCTGGGCGGCAACCCGGCGATGGTGACCTCGCTGCCCGGCGTCGGCGACCAATATGTCACCTGCGCGGGCGGGCGGAGCATCCGTCTGGGCAGGCTGCTCGGCAAGGGGCTGACGTACGAACAGGCGCGCGCCGAGATGGCCGGTGAGACCCTCGAAAGCGCCTTTGTGGTGGAACAGATCGCCAAGGCGCTGCCCGGTCTCGAATCGCGTGGGCTGATCGGCCACGACGAACTGCCGCTGACGCGCTGCCTCTGCCGTGCCATCGCCGGGAACGCTCCGGCGAACATTGACTTTGACCGCCTGTTCCCGGACGATCTGGCGCAATAGAAAACGAGCCTGGACGCGGCCGCGCGGCCTCGATCGGCAGCAGACCAGCCCCGCATGCTCCGTAGATCACCCAAAGTGCTCTGAACTGATACCGACATGACTGATCAACTTCGACTCCTCGAACCGCTGCGCATGGGCGACCTGCAATTGCGCAACCGCATCTTCATGGCCCCGCTCACGCGTTGTCGTGCCAGCGCCGGTCGTGTGCCCAACACCCTCATGCGCGACTATTACGTCCAGCGCGCCTCCGCCGGCCTGATCCTCAGCGAGGCCACCGCTGTCACCCCGATGGGCGTTGGCTACCCCGACACGCCGGGCATTTGGTCGCCGGAACAGATGCAAGGTTGGAAAATGATCACCGAAGCCGTGCATGCCGCCGGCGGGAAGATGTTCCTCCAACTCTGGCACGTCGGCCGCATCTCCGACCCGAGCTATCTCGGTGGCGCCCTCCCGGTTGCTCCGAGCGCCATTGCGGCCAAAGGCCATGTCAGCCTGCTCCGCCCCAAGCGCAACTTCGTGACCCCGCGCGCCCTGGATACGAGCGAGCTGCCGGGTATCGTCGAGGCGTACCGCCAAGGCGCGCAGAACGCGCAGGTGGCCGGGTTCGACGGCGTGGAAATCCACGGCGCCAACGGCTACCTGCCCGACCAGTTCCTCCAGGACAGCACTAATCGTCGCACCGACCCATACGGCGGCTCGATCGAGAACCGCGCCCGGCTCATGCTCGAAGTCACCGACGCCGCGATTTCCGTCTGGGGCGCGGATCGGGTCGCCATGCACCTGGCCCCGCGGGGGGACTCCCATGACATGGGCGATTCCAACCCCGCCGCCACCTTTGGCTACGTCGCTCGGGAGCTCGGCAAGCGGCGCATCGCGTTCATCTGTGCCCGTGAGGCTGTCGGACCCAATCGTCTGGGCCCCGAACTCAAGAACCAGTTCGGCGGCATCTACATCGCCAACGAAGCGCACACCCGCGACACCGCGGAACAACTGCTCCGGGCCGGGGAAGCCGATGCCGTCGCCTTCGGGAAGCTGTTCATCGCCAACCCCGACCTGCCGCGGCGCTTCGCCCAAAACGCCCCGCTCAACACACCAGTTCCTGAGACCTTCTACGCCGCAGGGCCGGAGGGCTACACCGACTATCCCGCATTGCCGGACTAACGGCCCAGCCTCCTTTCCGTTGACAGCCTGGGTCGCCGAGGCATCTTGCGGCGGATGACCTCTCGCGAAGACAGAATTCCTGTGGTGTCAATAATCCCAAGGAAACAAGCCCCCGCCACCCGCTGTCTCGTGCTCGCCGCTCTCGGCGCCGCCGCATGCCTGGCCGCGGCCTCGGTGGCTACGGCCGCGCCCGCACCACCGCGCGTGTTGCTGGAGGTTTGCCCGGCCACACTGAAAGTCGCAGGCCGCTCGCACGCGGTCGCGCCGGCCGCAGACCTCCAGGCGGCGCTGGACTCCGCGCAGCCCGGCGACGAACTGGTGCTAGAAGCCGGCCAGTCCTACACGGGCAACTTCACGCTGCCCAGAAAGACGGGCGCCGGTTGGATTACCCTCCGTTCATCGGCCATGAACCGGTTGCCTGCCGAGGGCGTTCGGGTGCGTCCCGAGCACGCGGGTGCGATGCCCAGACTGCTCTCCCCCAATGACCGCCCGGCGCTGACCGCCGCGCCCGGCGCCGGCTGCTATCGGCTGGTGGGCATCGAAATCACCTTGGCTGAGGGCGTTGCTTACAACTACGGATTGGTCGTGCTTGGCGGCGACCAAACAACCCTCGCCGAGTCCCCGCATGACTTCATCTTCGAGCGCGTCTATGTCCACGGCCGGCCTCGCGCCGCCCTCAAGCGCGGCATTGCTTTGAACAGCGCCGCGACGGTCATTGCCCATTCCCACATCGCGGATTGCCACGTGGAGGGCCAGGACGCCCAGGCCATCGGCGGCTGGAACGGCCCCGGCCCTTACAAGATCGTCAACAACTACCTCGAGGGCTCCGGCGAGAATGTGATGTTCGGCGGGGCGGCTCCGCGCATACCGGACCTGGTGCCGTCGGACATCGAGATCCGGGGCAACCACTTCTTCAAGCCGCTGGCCTGGCGCAAAGCCGACCCGACGTTCGCCGGACAAGCCTGGACCGTGAAGAACCTGCTGGAGTTGAAGAACGCCCGCCGGGTCTGGATCGAAGGCAACGTGCTCGAATACTCGTGGGTCCACGGCCAGGTGGGCTTCGCGGTCCTGTGGACGCCGCGCGGCGAGGGCGGCAAAGCGCCGTGGTGCGCCGTCGAGGATGTGACCTTCGTCAACAACATCGTGCGCCACTGCAGCTCAGGCTTCGCCATCGCCGCGGAAGACGACAACACCCGGAGCGACACGTCGAAACGCCTCCTGATCCGCAACAATCTGTTGGAGGACATCAACCCCACTCGCTTCGGCGGCGACGGGCGCCTGTTCCAGCTCACCTCGCCGCGCCGCCCCATCGCCGAGCTGATCATCGAGCGGAACACCCTCCTCCACAACGGCCGCGGCAACACGTTCATCTGCATGGACAGCAAAGACAAGGTAGTCCAGGGATTCGTCTTCCGTGACAACATTGTAACCCGCGGCCAGTACGGCATTCACGGCAGCCGGGCCATGGGCCGGGCGGGGCTGCAGAGCTACTGCGATGGATTTGAGATGACGGGCAACCTCATCATCGGCGCCGGCAACGCGCAAGCCTGGCCGGAAGGCAACCGGGTGGCCAACTCGCTCGACGAGGTGCGCTTCGAAAACCCGGCTGCCGGCAACTATCGCCTGAGCCCGCAAAGCCCGTTCCGCGACCTCGGACCCGCCGGCGCGGACATGGACGCGCTGGCCCGGGCCACCGCGGGAGCAATCACGGGCGTCTGGCCAGCCCCCAAGCAGTAGCCGCCGCCCAGCAAGAACACTCAACCCCCGGGACGCAGCGCCTCTCCGACAGCCGCGATCCCGGCAAGCGATGTAGATTGACAATGCCCCGTGGCAAACCGCGCCAAGGCATCCCACCCGACACTCACCGGATACTCGCCGGACACACACGCGATACACACCGGGGATAACTTTCCACACCTCACGGGTGCCCAGTGGCTTAAACTGCTGTGATATGACGACTTACAGATATCTGCCGCCGAAACGCCGGAAATGCCGGGACTTCCTGCTTCCGGCAAGCACAAGCTTCTGTGGTACAGGGACATATAGCGACATACCCAATCAACCAGCGTCTTTTCGCCTCTGAGAGGCTTCCTGGCTTCGAAGGGTCCATCCGCCAGTCGAAATCCGCGAGTGATGTAGTTTGACAATCAAGCGGATGCGGTCTCAGCCGCGGCCGGGCGTATGCAGGAAGGAGCGCGGACATTCCTGTCCGCCCGTATTGCCTACCATCCGGCAGGCGGACAGGAATGTCCGCGCTCCTTCCTGGGCTTCATGCACACGCCCTGCGGCGGGGTGAGGCTCAAGATGTGCCCGCAGGGTTCGTCCCGCTCCGCATCGCCCCGGCAGCCAATCCCTGACGCATCCGTTGCCGCACCCGGTCCCGGAGTTGGCGCGGAGCGAGCACCTTGACGTTCGGCATCCAGGAGAGAATCCACCGCGTCAATTCCTTGCGGCTGCTAGTTTCCAGGCGCAGCTCCACCGCCCCGTCCCTGCGCTCGCGCATCTGCTGACTCGGGTGCCACACTCGTTCGCGGATATACGTGGCCACCTCACGGACGAACAGCAGGCGCACTTTCCAGGGCTTCTCGGCCTGGCTGATGCCGAAGGCGTCTTTGAAGAACGCTTTCGGGTCGAACGCGGCGGGGCGGGCGAAGTGTTGGCCGGTGCCGGCGAGCGAGCGACAGCGTGAGAGGGCGAACGTCTCAGCGCGCCCAGCGGCTGTGTTCAACGCCAACAGATACCAATTCCCGTGGTAGGCCACCAAGTGATAGGGCTCCAGCAGGTAGTCGCGGATGGCGCCGTCGAACCGCTGGTAGCACACGCGCAACCGCTCTCTCTGGTTGATGGCGCGCCCGGCCCTTTGCCAAACGCGGGACTCCACCCGGGCATGGTCTTCGGCCAGCACCGTGAACTGGTCGGTGAGTGATTCGACATCGAGCGAGACGGTTCCCCGCAGGCTATCGGCAATCTTGGCCAGCACCGAGCGCATATCCATTTCCAGCGGTGTGCCCTCAAAGCGCTCCAGGAGTTTCCGGGCAATCGAGAAGCTGAACACCTCGCGGCGCGTCAGTTGCACGGGTGGAAGGCTGAATGTGGGGTCGGTCAGCTTGAAGCCTTTGCGGGAATCGTCGTAGGCAATCGGGGCGTTTTCGTCGTCACGCAGGAAGTCCAGGTCCCGCATGATCGTACGGCGAGACACCTCCAGTTCGCGTATGAAATCGCCGCAATTGGGAAGTGAGCCGATGCGGCTGCCGTCGCGGATCATCTCCAGGATGCGCCGCAGCCGGTGGTACTGGGGGCGAGTGGCGGCTTTCATCTTTTTGGACCTGTGCCGTTAGATGGCACTTGAAGAGTATATCCTGCGCAATCCTTTCTCCGTCGAAAAGATGACCCTGGAATCTCCCACCGACCTGGTCATTTACCGCTCCCGGCTCAACGCCAAGATCAACCGCAACTTCGAGGTCTTCTCCGCCACTGACTTTCTGGCCGCCATCACCCAACATATCCCGGACAAGGGCGCGCAGATGGTCCGCTACTACGGCTGGTACAGCAACAAGATGCGGGGTGTTCGGCAGCGCGGTCTGCCCCCCGAGTTGGTGGTCCGCCGCCCGGGCGTCTCCCCGCCCCCGCCGCTCAAACTCCCCTCCAAGCGATGGCGAGACCTCATCCTGCGCGTCTGGCATGTTGACCCGCTTCGTTGTCCCGTTTGCCAGAACCCGATGCGGGTCCTCGGCGTGATTGATGACCCGCGGGTGGTCGAGAAGATCCTTCGGCACCTCGGTGCCTGGCACGACCCGCCACCCAGGCCGCCGCCACAGGGCCTCCCGGGCCCATACACCTACGAACCGTGTGACGATGTGGACCCGATGCCCGATTACGAAAACGTCCTGACCGACTGAGCCAGCGTAAGTCCCAGTGCTCCTGGCAATGGGCGGGGCCTGTCTCGCGACGGCCGTTCGCCCCTCGTTCCGCGGCCGAGGTGCCCCGCCCCACGCCCCATATCCCGCATTTTGCGCGCCGCCCCGCGGAAACCGGCCCGCGAGCGACCCGAGAATAGGCGAAAATTGCCCATTGACACCCCCCGCCCTCGCTCTGGTAATGTTATACCATGCTGGGTGAGACCCAAAACCAATTCTCCCTCACCCGCGCAGCGCTGAGTACGCGCGGCGCGCTCAAAAGCAAATTCCTGCTATCAGTAGGCAGGAATATGAAAGCATACCCGTGGACGTTGTGCTTTTTGCCTGCTTTGGGCTGTGAAACCCGCGCTTTGGCCCAGAAAGTCGTGGTGCTGCAGACTACCACGAGCACCCCCGCGACTCCGTCGTCTGCGATAGGGGTGGGCGATTTCGACGCCGCCCTGAGCCGACCCCGTTATAGCCTTTCAAAGTCAACCCAGTGGAGAGGAGAAAACTTATGAACCCGTATGGCCCTATGAAAAAATGGGGCCGAGAATTCCGCCCGGCGCGAATGGTCGCCTGTTTGGCATTGCTGTGGGTCACGATAGCGGCAGGACCGGCCCAGATCCTTCGAGAAGTCCACAGCTTTAGCGGCGTGGATGGAAACGGGCCAAGCGGCGGTCTCGTTGCACTTGGGAGTACGCTCTACGGGGTGACTAGCTGGGGAGGCTCCAATGACAAGGGAACCGTATTCAAGGTCAACACAGACGGATCTGGCTTCGCCGTGCTCAAGCATTTCACGGGCGCGGACGGCCAGCGTCCGATTGCGGGCCTGGCTGTGTCCGGCACAACTCTGTTTGGGACAACGTATTCAGGCGGCACCAACGGCACCGTAACCGATCGGTATGGAACGATTTTCAGGCTCAGCATGGATGGCAGTCAATTCTCCGTCCTCAGGCATTTTGCCGGCACGGATGGATCCCACCCGCGAACCGGCCTCGTGGCCAGCGGCCCAACACTCTATGGCACAGCTCTGGGTGCCGGTGGATACGGCCTTGTTTTTAAGATGAATCTCGATGGCACGGGCTATGCCGCAATCAAGCAGTTCACCCACTCGGAAGGGGGCTTCCCGTCTCGCCTGGTTCTCTCCGGCTCGAGGTTGTATGGAACCGCGAGCCGCTGTGTTTTCGCCCTCAACACTGATGGCAGTGGATTCGCTATACTCAAAGCCTTTGCTGGCGGAAGTGACGGGGATACGCCTTCAGGCGGATTCGTTCTGGCGGGCAGCACACTCTACGGGACCACCACTAAATCCGTGTTCAAAATCAACACTGACGGTGGTGGGTTTCGCACCATCCACAGATCTGGCGGTAATCCAGAGCTGACCTGGGCAGATTTCGACGGGTTGACATGGTACGGGCCGATGCTCTACGGCACGATCGGCGGGTGGAATATAGTCGATGAGACGACATACGTCCCCGTTAACTCGGTTTTGAGGCTGAACCCCGACGGCTCGGACTCCAGCCTGATCAGCATCTTCACCGAGGACACGGGATGGGGTCCGCGCGGAGACCTCACAGCAGTCGACACCGCTTTGTACGGAACAATCATAAGTGGCGGCGCTTCCAAGGCTGGATCAGTCGTTGCGCTCACACCTGCTTCGGTTCCGGACATTTCCATCTTTCCTCAAACTCTGACTATTGAGGAGGGTGGCACGGCAGAATTCACCGCGTTCGCAGCAGGCGCCGCGCTGAATCCGTCGGCCTACCAATGGTTCTTTAACTCCACAAACGCCCTTCCCGGCGCTGAGCAGTCGTTCCTGCGTCTTTCCGATCTTCAGGTTTCTCAATCCGGCAGCTATAGCGTCGTCATCAGCAATGCTGCCGTCGTAAGGACCAGTGTTCCTCCCGCCTCGCTCAGTGTCGTTCCGCTCGGCTCTACGCCGGTCGCAACCTGTACGGAGGGAGCCCTGCGAGCGGCTCTCGCCGGGTCAAACGCGGTGACCTTTTCCTGCGATGGCGTCATTCGGTTGAGCGGGACTCTCAATATCACGAAAGACACCGTCATCGAAGGGAGCGGACGTCGCGTGACCATTAGCGGGGACGACGCAGTCCGGGTGTTCAAAGTGCACAGCAACGCGAGTCTTACCCTGAGCGACCTCTCCGTCGCGGATGGACTCAGCCCCGAAGGTGGGGGAATTTACAATGAAGGCAACCTGACGATTCTTGGTGTCACCCTCACCGGAAATAATAAGAGAGCGGATTACTTCTCTTCGAGCGGAGGCGCTATCCATACACGGTTTGGCACACTCAACGCCACCAACTCCACCTTCGCCGGAAATATGGCGAGCGCAGGCGGCGGAATTTTTAGCGACGGCACTTCCGCAAATCTCCACAGTTGCTCATTCCGCAGCAACACTGCGGTCGGTGTCGGGGGCGGCGCCTTGTTCTTCACTACAAATGGCGGGGGCGCGGCCCTCCGGCAATGCTCGTTCAGCGCCAACTCCGCCTTTGGGAATGAGGGGGGCGGAGCTGTCCACAACGGGGCGCTACTCAGAGCCGTCAATTGCTCACTTGTCGAAAACTCGGCGTTTGGCATGACGGGTGCCGACACGGTTGTCGAGAGAGCCGAAGGGAATCCGGGGGGGCCGGGACGCGGGGGTGCTGTCTGTAATCTGGGCAGCAGCGTTATCGAAAAAAGCCTCTTCGCCGGAAACCTTGCCGACGGCGGACTTGGCGGCCGCGGAGGCCCCGGGATTTCGTTTCCGATCGACACCGAATGGACAAGGGGTGGTCCCGGTGGTCGCGGCGGTGACGGTCTTGGCGGAGCGCTGTTCGCAGGCGGAATGACCCGCCTGGCCAATTGTACTTTCGCCTGCAACCAGGCCGTTTGCGGTCGGGGCGGCGAAGGCGGGCCTGGCGGAGTCTATATTGACTGGGGGACCGGGGAGTGGATGGTTGGGTTCACGGGGGCCTCTGGTGACGGCGGCTACGCCGTCGGGGCGGTTTCCGACAGCGGGGCTCTACTGGCCTTAACGAACTGCACAATCGCATCGAACCTCAGTTCTCTCGCGCCCCTTGCCTCTGGCTCGGCTGGAATACCACTCAGCGCTGTCCAAACCTCGGGAGGAACTCTAGTCAATACACTCCTTGCGGCCAATTCTCCTAGCAATGCTGTCGGCCTCATTACCGACTTGGGTCACAACCTCAGCTCGGACGCCAGTTGCGCTTTCACCAGCACGGGCAGCCTGAACAACACCGACCCGCTACTCGGTCCTCTCGCCGATAATGGCGGGCCGACCCTCACAATGGCCTTGTTGCCGGGCAGCCCGGCAATCGACGCCGGAGATACCATTGCGGCCCCTCCTGTTGACCAACGCGGAGTGCCGAGAACCTTCGGACAAGCCGCGGACATAGGCGCCTTCGAGTACTGGCTAACCGCGAAAGCCCGGTTATCTCCGAGCGACGGTGGCCTCGACGTTCTGGCCCTCGGCATTCCAGGTCAGACTTGCTGTCTCTTGATTAGTCCTGACCTGACGACCTGGACACCCACGGCTACGAACCAGATCGGCCCGAACGGGACGGCGTTGTTTCATGAAGAGACGACGGGCCCCAGCCTGCGCTTCTACCGCCTGATGCTTCAGTAAAGTTCTCCACTCCGCCATCTTTTCCTCACCCGCGCAGCGTTCAGTACAGGCGAGCGTGCAAAAACCAATTTCCTATCAGCTCCTATCAGCTCAGCCTGAGAGTCCAACGCGTTATTGGAAGGGACTCGACTTGCGCAGCCGAGCAGCCAGACGAGGATGCCGCCAACGGCCAGAAGGGCGGAAGTGGATGGCTCGGGGATGGCGCCGGCGGCGATTGGCTCCCCCGCGCGTGTTTCCCAAGCCCAGGCGTTAATCGCTCCGAAAGGCGCGTCAGAAGCGATTGAGAGCGACACCCATCCGTAGTGCGTGGCTCCTGCGCTTTGGAACTCCACGCCCATATATGCGTATTGGCCGGCGAACGCGCCGGAGCACCCCGCATCGAAGCATTGAATCAGGGTGTTGAAGTCAGAGTCGTATGGAACACCAGGTAGGCGTCCGAGTCATTGCAATGAACCAGCTCCACTTCCAGCTCCAATGGCGAAACCGGTGGGGACTGGGGCTACGCTACCGCCGACGTTGGGCGGTGGGTCCAACGGCGCAACCGCCAGAACTGCATGGGCTGGTTGACGTTCACCAGCACGGCGTTCGTGACGCCATCAGCCTTCACGGTGGCGTTGGTCTGCCAAGCGGTCAGGTTGGTTGAACTCAACAAGTAGAAATACGCGCCGGGGTCAGCCGTAAACGTCAGTCTTGGAGCGCACGCTCAGCGGCCCCGTCAACCAGGTCTACGGCCTGCCATGCAATCCAGCCAAGTCGTAACGATTACAACCTGATGGCTAAGCTTTGCCGAAGAACCGGGTCCAGTCCCGGGCGGCTTGGAGGATGCGCAAGACCCGGATTCGTCCCGCCTCGATCCTATAAGGAACCAGGTAATTACGGTAGCGAGAGGCGGCGTCGGGGAAGGTCCGTGGCTGGAATCAAGGGACGCGGGTCCATGAGGGCGGTCTGGATGATACGGCTCAAGTCATCCGGGCTGGTGGCGGCTGCGGTGGCTTGATGCTCCTCCAGCAAGCGCAGGCCGGCACGGATGACCTCAGATTTATTGTTGAAGCGCCCAGTGGCGACAAACCGGTCAATCAGCTTCTCGAAGTGTGGCGCAATGACTTCGCTCATGCCTGAAACAGGTTCCGTTAGTTCAAAACTGTTGTTGTCAACAGCAGACCCGGGGCGCGTTGCTCGACTGGCACGAAGCCAAAAGCTGAAAGGCTGAAATGCTGAAAGCTGAAACCGGAGGGCAAAGCGCATCCGGGGCAAGAAGCAGCCCCTGTCCTCCGCCGGGCTTCACGCCTTGCGGGACGAATACACCCGCACCATAGCAGGGTCATCCATAGCTTGGGTCGTTTGTGGTAGCTGCGTTGGTCATATCCCCAGTTGCCCCTGGCCCACACTGGTGACGCCGTTGAGCATAAAGCCACGGCTCGACGGGGTAGGCTTGTCCTTCCCATGAGCCAACCTTTTTGCCATATCTGTGCGACGATCAGTGCGAAGTAACGAACGATGCTTTAAGAAACCCGGATCAAGCGCCAGGTTATGTCGCTCGCAATGGGGCGGGGCGCTCCTGGTTTTGCTCTTGCAGGCGGGCGCTTGCCGGGCGCAGAACCTGGGCCAGAATCCAGGTTTCGAGAGCGGCAACACGTCCGGCTGGTTTGCTTTCGGACCCGCGGCCATCTCCGCCCAGTCCACAACCGTGCATTCCGGCAGCTACGCGGGGCTGGTTCAGAACCGAACGGCCGCTTGGAACGGCATTGGTCAGGGGCTGCTCGGCGTCGTCCAACCGGGCCAAGTCTGCAGCCTCTCGGCCTGGGTTCGGTTAGTGTCCGGGACCAGCCAGACCGTACAGATGACGATGAAGAAGGTGGACGGCAATGGAGACGGGTATTCAGCCATCGCCTCGGGCAGCGTGTCCGCCAGCGGTTGGACGCAATTGGCGGGGCAGTACGCACTGGAGGTTTCGGGCACGCTGACCGAACTCACGTTGTATCTCGAGGTGCCAACCAGCACGAACGCGGCTTTCTATGTGGATGATCTCGTAGTCGAAATCACGGGTTCGGGGGACGCAGAAGGTGAAGGGCGGTGCGTCATCAACTGGCAGGACCTCCACCAGCGCATTGATGGCTTTGGCGCGTCGTCGGCCTGGAGAGGCACCTGGACGACTACCCAGGCGGACATGTTCTTCTCGACCAACAGCGGCATCGGCCTGTCCCTCCTGCGGAATCGCATCGCGCCGGACGGCACCACATGGGAGACCGGCATCATGCAGATGGCGCAGGCGCGAGGGGCGCGGGTCTGGAGCGTGCCCTGGAGCCCGCCCGCGAACTTGAAGGACTCCGGCACGGTCAACGGCGGGAACTTTCGCGGCGGCGCGGTCACCAACCAGGTCTATGCCAACCAACTCGCCCGCTACGTCGCCAACATGAGCCGCAACTATGGCGTGAACATTTACGCCCTCTCGATCCAGAACGAATCAGACTACAACACCACCAACTACGAATCCTGCGTCTGGACGCGCCAGCAAATCCATGACTTCGTGCCCTATCTGTCCGCCGCGCTGGCCGCCAGCAACGCAGCTTCGACGAAGATCATGCTGCCGGAAAGCATGCACTGGCAGAGCAACACCAACCTTTATACCACCGCCATGAACGACCCCGCCGTGGCCGCGCTGGTGGGCATTATCGCCAACCACAACTACGACGGCATTGACTTCAACCACGGCGCCACCACGCCGCCGGCCCGATTGCCCAACTATGGCAAGCCGACCTGGCAGACGGAGGTCAGCACTGGCGCAAGCTTTGATGGCTCCATCAGCGATGGTCTGTATTGGGGTGGCCGGATTCACCAGTTCATGACGGTGGCCCAGGCCAATGCCTGGCACTATTGGTGGCTGATTGACGGAAACTCCGACGCGAATGGAGGTCTGACCGGAATGGCCCTTAGTTAAGGCCTCGATAATTGCGGGGGCGACCTTTCCAGTAGCGG
>CAZVFC010000068.1:0-49648 GCA_964625855.1 uncultured Verrucomicrobiota bacterium
AGGGCTGTGAGATTTGCAACTCCTTGTCCAAACAGTGTTTGGAATTGGAGGCGGAGGTCGGAATCGGACGAAGCTTTCTCCGACAACCAACGGCACACCCTGATTTTCAACAGCAATTCTAGCCTTATTTTACAGGGGTGCAAGCACTTTCTTACTCTACACCCCAACTATCTTCTGTAACTCGGTAGCTACCCGGTTTCTACTCGGTCGTTGAAGGTTTCGTTGAAGGTTTCGTTGAAGGTTTTTTCGTGCGGCGGCGCTCGGCAACACCGAGAAGATATACCTGGCGGCGCAGTGTCGCGACGTCAAGACCTACCCAGCGGCAGAGCTCGGCGTGGGTCTGTTTGCCGTAGTTGTAGGGGCGCTTACCCGGGAACAGGGCACCGGTCTCCAGGGCCTGCTTGACGGTGGGTTTGTCGGGTTGGATGCCGGCGTGGCGGAGAAGCCCGTTTGCCCGGTAGGAAAGGCCGTTCTTGGGGAAGGGCTCGAAGTCGCCTCCCCCATAATGCGGCATGACGAAGAGTTCATCCACGCCAAGCCACAGGCATACGTCGCGGTGGGTGTATTTCCCGTAACAGGGCGTGCTCCAGGAGAGGGCGCCGGTTCTAAGCGCCTGGAGAACGGCTTGCCTGTCCAGAGCAATGCCGGCGGCAGTGAGGCAGTTTCTCGCCCGGTTGGGAAGGCCTTCGCCGGGCGATTGGGTGGTGTGGGCGAGGATTAAGTCTGCGATGTCGTCGCGGTTGCAGGAGCGGGCCAGGTCCTGGGCGGCGGCGAGTTCGCTTGGCTCCCAGCCACCGGCGCGGAGCAGTTCTGCGACGACAGTGTAGAAGCCAGTGTTGACGGCAGTTCGCAGCAGGTTGGCGGGGGATTGCGGGTCCTCGGGGAGGCGGATGGGGTTCCCACACTTGAGATAGTCCTGGAGGGCAAGGAGGTCGCCCCTCTGGACGTAGTCCAAAAGCCTGGCGAAGTCTTCTGCAAGAATCGGGCGACGGTATGCCATAGGCGCGATCGGGCGAGGCAATGGTCGGGGAATTCTCGGAGCAATGCAAAGCGAGAGTTGTTCGGAGGAAGCGCCAGCTTCCGGGCGCGCTGCCGGCGCTAGAGGCTAGAGGCTTGGCGGCGTGTTGAGCGAGGGCGCGCGGGTGTGGTGCAAGAGGAGCCGGGGTCCGCCAGGCAGGCGCACGGGGTTTCACTCTAAAGGCCACTGGTTGCTCTAGATTGGGGCATGGTGCGCGCGTTAGGTGTGCTTGACGGCCAGGCCCGTCCTCGATGGGAGCGCCTTGGGGCTCATAAGCTTGCGATGGTATGAACGTCCAGTGGCACGATGGTGGTGAGATCGGTATGTGACGGGTTCGGCATGCGCGCGATGCGGTTTGCGTGGTTGGAGATTATTTGTTCAAAGAGATTGCGAGTGGCTCTGGCATTGCCGAAGTTGGCGGCACGGCTCTCATGCGCGAGATTGATGAGGGCCTTGATCTTATCGCCGGAGGCCTCGCCGAAGGTGTAACCCTCGTCCTGGCAATACTTCTCGAAAATCTGGAAGAGTTCCTGGGGGGAGTAGTCGTCGAAGTGGAGAAACTTGTTAAACCGGGATTGAAGGCCAGGGTTGGACTGAAGGAAGACTTTCATGGGCTCCGTGTATCCCGCGACGATGACGACTAGATCATCGCGGTGGTCTTCCATCCGCTTAAGGAGGGTGTCGATAGCTTCTCTCCCAAAGTCCCAGCTTGCACCCTCTTGTTGTGCAAGCGAATACGCTTCGTCAATAAAGAGGATGCCTCCGAGGGCCCCCTGTACGACCTCGCTCACTTTAATCGCGGTCTGCCCTACGAAACCAGCTACGAGGCCGCTTCGGTCGATTTCGGTGAGATGCCCTTTCGAGAGGACGCCAATTTCGTGGTAGATTTCTCCCAGGAGGCGAGCCACGGTTGTCTTGCCGGTTCCGGGGTTGCCGGTAAACACGAGGTGTAGCGACATGGAGGTAGCCTTCATGCCTCTCTGCTGGCGGATTCGCCTGACCTTGACCAGGCTGATTATGCGGCAAACGTCCTCCTTGACCTTGGCCAGCCCGATTAGACTGTTAAGGCGTGTCATTAGCTCGTTAAGGTGCGGCAGGTCTGGCGGGGGTGAAGGGGCATTGCGGCCCCGCAGGGTGGACTGGGCTTCGGCATGATTCTGCTCAGCAGCCTTGCGATACCAGTCGGCGGCTTCCACCTCGTCCTTCGGAACGCCTTGGCCGTTGTCGTAACACACGCCTAGAGCATACTGGGCTTCGGCGTGATTCTGTTCAGCCGCCCTGCGATACCACTTCGCCGCCTCGACTTCATCCTTGGCCACGCCTTCACCATTATCGTAGTTCCAAGCGAGGTTGAATTGAGCCTGGGCGTGGCCCTGCTCGGCGGCCTTGCGATACCAGTTGGCCGCTTCCGCTTCGTCCTTCGCGACGCCTTCACCGTTATCGTAGCACCATGCCAGGCTGAATTGAGCCTGAGTGTGACCCTGCTCGGCGGCCTTGCGGTACCAGTGGGCGGCTTCTTTCTCGTCCTTCGCCACTCCTTGGCCGGCATCGTAGCGGGCTGCCAAGGCATATTGGGCGTCGGCGTGGTTCTGCTCAGCGGCTTTGCGGTACCACTTTACGGCCTCGACCTCATCCTTGGCCACGCCTTCACCATTGTCGTAGCTCCGGCCTAGATTGTATTGAGCTTGGGGGTGACCCTGCTCGGCCGCCTTGCGATACCACCTTGCCGCTTCCGCAAATCGAGCGTCGGGGTGGCCCTGTTCAGCGGCTTTCTGGTACCATTTCACCGCCTCGACCTGGTCCTTGGCCACGCCTCGGCCATTATGGTAGCAGACGCCCAGATTGTATTGAGCCTGGGGGTGACCCTTCTCGGCCGCCTTGCGGTACCACTCCGCCGCTTGCACCTCATCCGCTGCTAGGCCTTTGCCGGCGTCGTAGCAGACGCCCAGATTGTATTGGGCATCGGCGTCATCCTGCTGAGCCGACTTGCGATACCATTTCACGGCCTCGGCCTCGTCCTCCGCCACGCCTTGGCCGGTGTCGTAGCAGACGCCCAGATTGTACTGAGCGATGGCGTGGTTCTGATCTGCTGCCTTGCGATACCAGTGGGCTGCTTCCTTCGCGTCCTTCGGGACGCCTTGGCCATTTTCGTAGCATAGGGCCAGAGCAAATTGGGCCTCGGGGTTATTCTGCTCGGCGGCCTTCCGGTACCATTTGACCGCCTCGACCTCATCCATAGCCATGCCGTGGCCGTAGTCGTAGCAGACGCCCAGCCAATATTGAGCCTCGGGATGATTCTGGTCGGCGGCTTTGCGGTACCATTTCGCCGCCGCAGCAGGATCCTGCGGGACAAGAAGGCCCAGATCTAGTGCGGTGGCTAGGGCAAACTGGGACTGGGCATCTCCCTTTTCCGCTTTCGGGGGTATATCTGCGAGCCACTTCGCCCGTATGTTTGACAGCCACTCTCGGTATAGTCCGCCTTGGCGGTCAGGTGGCTGGGAGACAACGCTCATAGGTAGGAGAGGCAGGTTCGTTGTGGGCGGCTAGTTCCAGCGCGTTGTGTCTTTGCTCGTCGAAGCGGCGGCTGGGTTTTGCTTGGGGAGGGCGCCTCGTTGGGCTGCCTCGTCCAGGCGGCGCTTATCTGTGGCGAGTTCCTTTAGCACCTCGTCGCGGGCGGGGTCTTTGGCTTTGAGAAGGGTGTGGAGGAGGTGAACGGGAAAAACTGTTCCGTCCCCGAGGCACGCCGTGCGCTCGGCCTCGGCGAAGGCGTCTTTTGCGTCGTCGGTCCTGTGCAGGCGGCCTTTGGTCTCCATGACTGACGAGCCGGTTGTCAGAACCCGGCGGAAGCGGCGGCGGAACTTCTGAGCGTCAAAGGCCGCCTTGCGGAACACCTCGCGGAGCTTACGCGTCTCTCTGAGGAGTTCTTCGAGGACCGCGTCGCGGTCTGGTGTTTCCTTGGAGACTAGTGCGGGCAAGTCGAGGTCGACTAGCTTGCAAAGGCCGAGGAAGAGGTGGCTGGGGTCAAGGAATGGGGCCTTTAGGTTGCGCGCTTCCAGCTCGGCGACGCGCCAGGCGAGCAACAGGCTGGTGGAGTGGCGGGCTTTCATCTCCGTGACAGGAACACGTACAGGAGGGTTGCGATGCCGAAGACGTTCGCGGCCCAAACCAGGCACTCGAGAATAGTTTCGAAGGGGATTATGATTCGCGGGAGAGCCCTCAACCGCCGGAGGCATTCGTGGTAGTCCGGATTGTCGGGTTCATGCTGAAGGGCGGCTTCCCATAGGCGGCGGGCCTCTGAAACACGGTCTTCGTGGGCGGCGATACGGGCGAGGAGGTCGAGTTCGCGGGGTGACTGCGGGATGTGGCCGTTTGGCGCGAGGAGGGCCTGGGCTTCGAGGTAGTTGCCGGTGCGGGCGAGCTCCGCGGCGCGAGCGTAGCGAATTCGATCGAGGCACTCGTCGATCGTGGAGGTGCTCGTGATCTTGCCTGGGCTGTCGAAGCTCATGTCGGTGGCGGCTAACGGATCACGCCTGACTGGTAGCCACGCTTGGCTGCCTGGACGACCTCGTCGGGTAACAGATCCCAGAGTTGGCGAACAACTGTTTGAAGGCCGGTGGTGTTGTTGCGAGAGATGCAATCCCGCCCCTGGTCCAAGAGTTGGGACGCGCGGTCTTCATCGACCATCTCGTCTTGCTTCTTTTCGATTTGCTGGAATTGATAAACCCACCAGCCGGGTTGGGCCATCACGATTTCGTAGTAGAGGCGGGTGGTCTGCTCGATGCGCTTGCGCAGCCTGTCGGCTTTCTGCTCCTTAATGGCGTCCTCGACCTGGGCGCTGATTTCTCCTGCGCGTTGAACTTGCTGCTGTGTTCCCTGCTTTTCGACGATCCGCATGAGGTAACCGGTCCATTCTTTCGCCTCGGCCACAAGGGCTGGCCATTCGAGCGCATCGGCTGCGGCATCAAGTTTGAGTTTGAGTTCAAGTAACCGCTTTTCAAACTTGCCTGCGACATCGACGTCCGCCGCAATCGAGGGGAGTAGGGCCTTAACCTCTTGAAGCAAGGGGGAATCTTCGACTTGCTCAACGAGGTCATGGGCTGTCTGAGCTCGTGCGTTTACGGCCTTGGCCTTTGCTTCCTGGAAGCGAGCCATCTCGGCCTCAAAGTCGGCTTCGAGGAAGGCCGATGCGTCGGTGGTTTTCTTTCGTAGCTCGATCTTTTTGGAGAACTCCTCGTCGAGAGTCGGGACGTAGGCGGTAACGGTGATGAGGCGGGATTCATCCATGCGGAGGGTGACTTCGACCTCGGTACCGGCCGGAAGGTCCCGGCGGATATTGGTGGCGTCGATCTGGAGGTCGTCGATGTGGCGGTTGCGGTCTGCCAGTTCGTTTTCGCCCTCAACGATGGGGATTTTAATCAGCTCACCGGTCTGCCCCTGGCGGATAGCGTGGACGGTGCGGTAGTCGCGGGTGGCCTTGAGTGGCAGACCTCGGCCTTTTTCGAAGAGCTTGTCGTACTCGTTGTTGGCCAGGGCAACCCCCATGGAGTTGGGGAGAGGTTGTTCTTCAACCACAGCGCCGATGGTGTACGTGAGTCTATCTGGAGTGATTTTCAGCTTGCGTCCGGTTGGGTCGCATAGCTCGATGAGGTAGGTGTGGCGTTCGCCCTTCTCGGCGTGGAGGTTGGTCATGAAAACCCCGTCCGCGCGCAAAGGGATCTTGCCGCTTCGCCACTGGGTCTTGGAGTCGACGAGCTCGATGGTGAAGCCGGTCAGATCTTGCGGTGTCGAGCCGCTGACGGTGCCGCCGACGATCGGCGAGCTATCTACTCCAACTGGCTTGTGTTTGAGGTCAATGGTGAATTCCCCTTGAGCCGGGGCGACTTTGGGTCCGGGGGCCGGTTTTTGAGTCCCCGCGAACACGGCCGCGCCCTTTGCGACGACCGTTAGTGGATCGACGGTATAGTCGAGGGGAATGCCGAGGCCGGCCTTAAGCATCTCGCGGAAGTAGAGGGCCTTGGTGGGGCCGCCAACCAGGATGATCCTCTCGACGGACTCTTTTGGGAGGTTCTTCTCCTGGAGAACGCGCTTTGTGATCTCGATGGACCGATGGATTATAGGCTCGGCGACTCTTATGACGTCCGCCTGGGTAAGCTCGCAATCAAACTCAATTTCCTCGCCGTCACCGGTGTTGAACGTGACCGTCTCAATTGTTGTCTTGTCGAGGCGTGAGAGTTCAATTTTGGCCATTTCGGCGGCGCGTTTGAGCAGGGCGAAAGGCTTGTACCATTTTCGTGGGGCGCCCGCTTTGTCGTCCCAGCCGGCCTGGGCGCGGGTGAAATCCTCGAGGTCGTGGTCCTGGAGGAGGCGGGGGACGAGCAGTTCTTCGATAATGGCCCAGTCGATATCAGAGCCGCCGAGAAAATTGTCGCCCCCGTGATTTACGACGTGGATGCTGCCGTCCTCGGCCTTTATGACCGCGGCGTCAAAGGTGCCACCGCCGAAGTCGTAGACGAGCCAATAGGCCTTTTTGCCGTCGGTTTGGAAACCGTAGGCGAGAGCCGCGGCGACAGGCTCCTGCAAGAGGGGGCTGTCTTTGAAGCCGGCGAGCTGGGCTGCCTTGCGTGTCGCGTCGCACTGGTGAAGCTCGAAGGCCGCCGGAACCGTGATGACGGAGGATTCGAGCGTTTCACCGGTTTTTTGCTGAACATCCTCCTTCAGAGATTTGAGTATTTCGGCAGAGAGGTCTTCGGGCTTCCGTTGCTGTCCGCTGCTCTTGAATTTGTAAACGTAGTCCGTGCCCATTCGGCGCTTGAACTCAGTGAACACGTCGCCGGCTGCGGATGCGTCTTGGATGCGGCTCTTGGCGGCCTCGCCCCGCCTGGTAATGCCTTGCTTATTTATGTATACTGCCGAGGGGGTGATGTCTGCGTCCCTCTCATTATTTTTGATGATTTCAGGTGTCACCCCGTTAAGGATAGCGACAGCGCTGTTGGTCGTTCCCAGATCGATGCCAAAGTCAATGGTTGTTCGTTTCATACTCCTGAAGTGGGTTAGGAATTCTTTGCGGTAGGTGGTACGGCGATCTCGATTTCCCCGTGCTGTATAATGTGGTCGTTCCAATAAATCGTGGGAAGGAGTGTGGTGAGGACGTATTTCCGGGTGGCCTCGGGCCTCGGCTCGCTGGTAACTACCTTCATAGGCTGGCCGTCATCGTATGGGTCCCCCGTGTGGTTGCGGATGCGGAAGCCGATTTCTTCAAGATGGCGGTAAATTCTTTCGATATCCTTGTAGACGCGTGCCATGGGTTCGTGGGGCTCGCCGGTGGTGGGGTCGAGCATCTTGGTTTTGGCGCGCCAGGCGCTATTGGCAATGGCGGCCAGGCCTTTCACGAGGTTAGACGGGACGACTTCAACAGGGCGGGTTGGGGCAGCGTGTTGGTGTTGGGGTTGGTGGCGGGCGAGCATTTCCTGTGTGTCTGACAGGAGCTTGGCTAAGCTTGCCAGATCGCTGGCCGGAGGCGGGTGAATGGGGAACTGCGTTCGCAGGAGCTTTTGCCTTCTTTGCTGGTTCTTGCGGCTCATAAGCGTCTGTATTGAGCTGTGTTAGTGTTTTGCTAGGAGCTTAACGGTTAAACTAGTGACTTCTTCAAAAATCACGGCGTTCCAAACGTCACGCAGAGAGTGAGCTTTCGCGATTTTTCTATCTTTAGCAGAAATGACCCACAGATACCCTTTCTGGATCACGGTTCGCACGTCCGCCCAGGGGACGAGGTGCTCTTGCTTCCATATGAGGGTTCCGGTGGGGATGCGGATTCCGGCCGCACTTACCAGACACTCGCCCAGCTGCAAGGTATTTCCGGAGACAATGGTCTTTGCGAGGTTTGAGCAGAGAGTGGGAGCGATGTGATACAAAAGGGAGTTGACGATCTTGTTGAAATCTTCTTTAGCTCCCTCGGTCCCGCGGAATGTGCGTTTGGTTTCGAACTTTATAGATTCACCGTTTGTCCCTCTAATGCCGGTCAAACAAGAGTCTAGCACCCCATTGACATATAGTGAGCCGAAGCGAATGCCGTCGATTGAATTCACTGGAATTTCTGTCGAGTTGTAACGCACCCCATTTTTTGTGATTTCAATAGAATCACGCATGATACCACCCTTAATGTCCATGGAAACAGTGTGCTTATCTTGCTCTGCTCTGATGTTCGTCAATTGTCTTACATCGTCGGCGATTCGCTTTTGCAGGTCGGGGTCCTTGGCCAACTGGCGCGCGAGTTCAATGATCTCCAGCGCCATTTCAGTGTTCCGTTCATCGTTGTGCGCGTCCACCGAGAGGGATCTGAGTGTCCAGGCAAGGGCAGAGAAGGACTCATCGAGGGCTTCTTTTGCGGCGGCGTCGCCTTTGAAGCTTTCGAGGCGGGGTAGAACCTCATTGCGGAGGCGGTGGAACTTGGCGCGTATTGGGTCTGTGCCCTTCGCGATTTCGGTCAGGGTGTTGCGGACTGGCTCGAGCCGGGCATTGGCGAGATTGGATTTGCCGATGGAAATGTTGTTGTTGATGCGGTGCCTGAGGTCGCTTGCGCAGGCGACCTCCAGCGCCTCTGTGAGAAGCGCGACAAAGGTTTCGTTGTCGTGGGAGGTGCGTTGGTGAGCGATTGCACAGGTCATGCACGCGGTGGCCACTTCGTCGAAGAGGTCGTCGCGGGTGGGGTTACCAGTGGAGTAGAAGAGGCCAACCGTCTGGAGCATGGGCCGTGTTGCTTCGAGAAGGGTTCGTGCCGCCCGGTCCGATGTGTCAGGGGTGGCGTCGCTCGCAGCGCGAGCCTGGCGAACGTGCTCGCGAAGGCGATCCTTTACAGGGGCCAGCACCAGGTCAATGGTCTTTTCTACGTCGCGAGGAACTTGGGCGGGTTCCCTGAGGAGGTTGGCGTGAATTCTGGCGAGGTCCGTTATGCCGCGCTCGGCGTACAGGAGGGCGAGGGAGGCGTTAATCTTATCCAGAGCGTCTGGAAGGGTGGCCCTCATGCGCCGGTCGAACCGGGTGCTGTTGAGGCGGTCATCGTCAAGGACGCGGATGCGCGCGGCGACATGGTCCCAAAACCGGTCGTCGAGGAGCAATCGCTCCCAGCGATTCAGAGCTGACCGCCAGTCCCCTAGTGACTCGAGAATTGATTGGTTGGTGATAACCGTGCTTTCGAGCATTAGTTGGGCACGATCAAGGGCGGCAATGTGGTAGGCGATGGCAAGATTATGCGCAGCGACAGCCCCGTCAGCAGGCTGACTTTCCTCGGCGGTCCAGATTTGCTTGGCAGTCTCGGCGGAGCCGTTGCGGATAGCCTGGAGCGCAGGGTCGGAGCGAGTCTGGTCAAACTGCTTGGGCCAGAACCAGAAAAACTCGTCGATGATGCGAAGTTCGGGATCCTTCAGCTTCCGGATGGCGTCGCGTATTTGATCGACCGTCGGGGGCGGACTGAGGGCGAAGGCGGCTGTATGAGCGCTAGCGCCCTGGCCGAGTTCTTCCATGATCTTGAGCCGGTCGGCGTGTTTGGCGATCTCTCGGGGAGAAGCGTCAACAGGCAGGCCCGTGATACGAAAGGCATTTTGGCGGAATAGGTCTTGGGTGGCTGCTTCAAGGAGAACCGTGCAGGGCTTGTCGGAGGGTGGTTCTTCAGGAGGGGCCTGCCGGGCTGGTTCTGAGGCGAGTTCGGCCGGTGATGGGGGAAATTCGAAGACGACTTTGGCGGTGTCGTCGATGGTTAGGTAGGCGCTGAAAGTGCGACCTGACTTGGAGACAAATTGATGGAGGAGTTCGGTTCGTCCCGTGGTGAGGAGCAGATGAACTTGTCGGTGGTCCAGGGGCTGAGCCAGCACTATTTTGCCGAGTCGAAATGGACATGGGCCGATTTCGGCGAGAGACTTTTCGCAGGCGTAGCGTTCTGTCGTTTCGATGACAGTTGCGCCGCAGCGCGGACACCGTCCGAGCGCGGAGCGGCCCTCGTGGCTGGAATCGTTGGTTGGCGCATCGTCTCGCATGAGCGGTGTTGGTGCTGATGTCTATCGGCGGTATGGTTGGAGCTTCGCGTTGTAGGTGTCCACCATTTGGTTCACGAGGCGATTCTCGGCTCTGAGCTGTTCAACTAGCGTGTTGTGGGCGCCAACCATCTGGTTAAAGGCCTCGACTTCGGCCTTGCGGTTTCTTAAGGCGGTGTTGTAGCGGGCGACCTTGAGATTGAAGTCGTCAATCTCGTATTGGCTGGTGCGGTCGAGGTATGTGCGGTCAAGCTCGATTCGGCGCCCGAGTGCATCCAGACTGGTGTCGAGCTCTTCTACTTCCGCTTTCTTGGCGTCGACTTCGGTTTGGGACTGTTCCAGAAGGGCTTCGAGTCGGGCGGCCTTGGCCTTTTCCAGGTCGATCGCTTGTTTGTCGCGGTCCAGGTCGCCGCGGAGACTCGGAGAGACGCGGTAAGTTTGTTGCCCGCTTGAGGCGGGGATGCGCGGTGCAAATTGCTTCTGGGGGTTTATGGCTTGGCTGAATGGGCTCTGGGGGTCGGCCACCGGCTGAGCCGGGGGAGGTGGCGGCGTGTAAGTGGGTTGGACCGCAGGCAGGGGGGCGGTGGCGGTGACGGAGGCGGATGGGGTATCGCAGGATTTGACATTCGCGAGAACGATGAGTGCTACGATGGCAGCGGCAATGACAAATCCCTTATGCTGCTTGAGGATGTCGAGGTTCGACTGCTGATGTGGGGGACTTGCATAGCGTGGGGGCGTGCGGTGCGTTCTGGGCTCGTCCGCTGTGGAGGAGGTGTGCCCCATTGCCAAGCGGTCGTCGGTGAGGCGCTCGCGAAAATCTGGCTTGGTGGCGTATTGGAACGCGAGTTCATTCGCCTGGAGCGCTGTGGGCTGGTCCCGGTACTTGTTCCATGCATCCAGGGAAATGTTGCGAAGGACGATGGCTGCGGTGTCAAGGAGTTCTTTTGGGGTGTCAGGGTCAGCGCTCAGGGGTCCAAAGGAGGTGGAAACTCCGGACAGGTGGGTTATGGCTGCGATGACGGGCTCGGCGTCGCGACGGAAACGGAGAAGCTTCTGGCGAGGGGCGTCTGTGGATTCCTGAATGGCCTTTAGCGTGGCCCAGGCCCAGTTATTCTTGCCGATGTTGATGTTGTCCTGGAGGCGCCTTCGCACCTCGGGGGTCCCGGCGAGCGGGAGGGCGCGCTCCAGCAGCTCGAAGAATGTGCGGTTGTCGCCTGTTGAGCGTTGGTGTGCTACCAGGCAGTAGGTGGACGTGCTGGCAATCTCGTCGAGAAGGTCTTTGGCTGGATGTGGTGACGGTCCGTAGAAGAGATCGAAGGTGGCGCGGAGGGGAAGGCCGAGGTCGATGAGGTCGCGGGCAGGATGGTCGGCAGTGTTCGGGGAGGCGTCTGCGGCCTGTTTTGCGCTGCGAATATGTTCGCGCACGCGTGTGATGGTTGGCGCGAGGGTGAGTTCAGCCGCACGGTCGGCGGCGGCGGGGTCTTTGCCCTCGGCGCGCATGAACCCGATGTGCATTTGGGCGAGGTCCGTGGCAGGAGACTGCGAGTAGTGGAGAGCCCGCTCGGCGTGGACCTTGCGGAGGGCGATGGTGAGGGTGGCACGCATGCGCCGAATGAAGCCAGTGGTGAGGCGGGCTTCAGAGAGCTGTCTGACGCGACCGGCGACCTTATCCCAGAGGGCATCGTCTGTGGCCAAGTATCCCCAGCGCTTGATGGCATCCCGCCAAAGTGTTTCGAGTTGTTTGCGGGAATCGTGAGCTAGGGGCTTGAAGCCGGGTTTGGTCTCCGCATCCAACGCCTTAACGTGCCAGAAGACGGCGATGTTGTGCATTGCGACGACGCCGTCGGATGGGCTCGTCTCCTTTGCCCTCCAGATCGCCAGGGCTGTGTCGCAGTCGCCGGCGGCAAGTGCCTGGATAGAGGGGTCCGTTTGGCTAGAGCCAAAATCCTGCGGCCAGAACCAGAAAAACTCGTCGAGAATGCGCCGTTCCGGATCTTTCAGATTTTGGTGGGCTTCCCGGATGTCATCTGATGTGGGGGGTGGGTCCAGCGCCAATGGCCCGCTGCGGGCCTCGCCCGCAAGGCCAAGCTCGGTCATCTGTTTGAGCTTGTCGATGTGTTTGGAAATCTCGCGGGGGGTGGCGTCAACCGGCAGCCCGGTGACCCGAAAGGAGTTTTTCCGGAAGAGGTCTTCTGTCGCTATACCGAGCAGGGGCTTGGACTCCGTTGGGGCGGCCCTCCTTGGGGCTGCTTGAACTTCGGTGTCCGTCGGTGCTGGCATAAACTACATGCTGACTCCGCAGCGCCACATTTTTACCTGGTGTGCGTATTTTTGGCGCAGATCAGGGGATTTATTGAACGCCTCTTCCATCAGGTCTGCGGCCTCGGCCAATCGGCCGGCCCGGTTCGCCTTGAATGCCTTTTGGGCCAAATCCTGGGCGAGCACCTCGTTTGCAGGCGATTGGAGACCAAGGACCGACTTGGACGGCTCTGTGGAAATGGGTTTTGGACGTGTCGGGGAGTTGGGTGTGGACGGCCGCCAATTCTCGAGCGCTGTAAGCATCTCCTTGGCGGTCGGGTAGCGGTCGGCTGCCTTTTTCGACAAGGCTGTGAGGACGATGGTGCCTAGCGCTTCGTTGACGTCGGGATTGATCTGGGACGGTGGGGCCACCGGCTTGTCAAAGAGGTTCTTGGCGGCCCAGGTGACGTTGGCGGGCATCTCGACCGGGACTTTGTCTGTGAGAAGGAGGTACAGGGTTGCGCCGATGGCCCAGACATCGGCGGCGCAGGAATCGCCCTTGCGTTCGGAAAAGGCCTCGGGCGGTTTGAAGGTTAGTGTGCCAGCCGCGGTGGCCAAGAGAGTTAGTGGATTTACCTTTTTGGCGAGGCCGAAATCGCTGACGCGGGCGCGTAGGCCATCGGCCTCGTATCCCACGAGAATGTTTTGGGGCTTAATGTCGCGGTGGATGATTGGGGGCTTTTCCCGGTGTGCGAGGGAAATGCCGCGGCAGACTTGTTTCAGGAGGTCAACCGTTGTCGCGATGGGGACTAGTTGTGCGCCGTGCGATCTCCAGAACTTGTCAAGGCTGCCACCTGGGACGTGCTCCATTGTGAAGAAGCCGCATGTGCCGCGCGGGGTTTCAAAGACGTCGGCGTTGGAGACGCTGATGATGTTTGGGTGCTTGAGGTGGGTGAGGAGGACGGCCTCGCCGAGCATTTCGTGGATTTCGCCGAGGCTCATGCCGACGCGTTTGAAGACTTTCATGGCCTGGCGGCCCAGGAAGCGGTGCTTGACGCGATAGACCTCGGCAAATGCCCCTTCCCCGAGAAGGCGCTCGACTTCGTAGGTCTCGCGGACGATTTGGCCTTCTTGGAGGAGTGGCATAGATCAGTGGGGGCTTGGCCTGCGCTGAGTCGCGGAGGGTAAGTTGGAAAGGGCTTTAGCGGGGGACGCGATTTGGGGTAGCGGAGCGCCCCGGAATGCGGGGAGGTACGCCTGACCACTCACGTTCGACTGTGCATTTGTGCCACCCATGGCGTAAAGCGACGACAGGATGCGCCGGGGACGGTTCGTTTGCAGCAAAAAAATGAACGCCGCCGGCGTGGGGGCCGGGCGCTTTTGGCTTCGGGTCGTGCCGAAGGCGTGGACTGAGGGCGCGGAGTTCATCCGCTGTCCTTTCCAAGCAGGTTGGGTGCCAGCGTTTAGCGAGCGGGACGGGTGTTCGGTGGGTAGGGCGGCGCGGGCTTGGAGCGCGAGGGGCGTGGTGGCAAGCGGCGCTTTTGCGTGGACACGACTTGTTTCGGGGTTCACGATTGCCTGAGATGACGAAGCGGCGCCATAGCCTGCTGCCTGGAAGGAGCAGGATTCGATGGAGATGCGGCATTTTGCGGGAATCAGTTAGGGGGGAATTCTGACGCAACTGCTTCATCTCCCGCGCAAGGTTCGTATGGCTCTCTCAAACGGCTTAGAACGTGGCTTTGAGAGGCTACTTCGGCTGATGGACATGGACGGGCCATTTGCGATGGCGAGGCAGGGGTACCTGAAGAAGACCGGCTGGCTGCAGAGTTATCGGCTCGTTATGCCCGTGAAGCCAGACGGCGGCCCGGTTCCGTGGTTCACCTACCCTGCGATAAGCTTCGTCCAGGGGAGGCTCAAGCCCGAAATGGCCGTGTTCTTGTTCTATGATCACAGTCCCTGGTGGGCCGAACGAGTGGCGCGCGTCGTCACTTGCCAGTACGGCGGGGGCTCGGGACGATGGCCCAACGGGTTGCCCGCCAATGTGCAGGTGGTTCAGGTTCCGCTGGGCGGAGCGAACCCTGATGCTCAGACGATCGCGGGGTATAGGGGCCAATTCGATATAGTCGTGCTCGATGGCGGTACAAAGGGTTTCGAGTGTGCTAAGAACGCCGCTCGTGCGCTCAAGGCGGATGGGATTATCATTTGGGACAACAGCGAAGGCGAGGACTGCAAGTCAGGGTTCAAGTTCCTGGCAGAAGAGGGATTCAAGCAGCTCGATTTTGAGGGCCTTGGGCCTGGCATAGTCCACGGGTATAGAACCTCGGTGTTGTATCGTGCACACAACTGCTTTGGCATTTAGAGAGGTTGTGGAGCGGTCCGGTGCCCAAGGCGCTAGATGTACGGGATTCTCCAAGCCAGGCAGCCTGACCGTCCGGCTGGACGCTCCCGGGCACGTTGCTTGCATTGATCCAGAGGACGCGGAGAGCGGGTCACCAGGCGACGTGTTCGCCGTCCTGCGGGACAGTGGTAACCACCGAAGACAAATGGCCGAGCTTGAGGAAGGCGGATTTGCCAGGGCGCTCCTCCGCATTTTCCGGGCGCTTTATCGCCAGCGGATTCCGTACGTTCGTTTCGATGGGGGTCTTGCGATGCTGAGGGCCTGCCGGAATTTGACTGGTTGGGGGGAGTGGTGAGGGTTCGCTCCAAACGCAACTGGACAAGTCCAGTTGCGTGTTGGAAAGGAGGACTTTCTTCGCGGGAGGCGCTCGGGTAGAGTCCGCCATGCCTTCGCGTTACGGCACTGGTGAACTTTACGGTTTCGACTTCAGCACGCTCTCCCCGGAGCGGATACGGGAGCTTTCGCAAACGTCTCATAAGAACATGGTTTGCCCGTTCAAGCGGGCTCAACCCGGAAGGCCGGCGCCGAAGTGCAACAAGAAGGGCGGTGTGTGCTCGTTGAGGCTGTTTGTGAAGGATGAGTCGGGCAAGGTTGAGGGCAAAGGCGAGCCGGTGACGACCTGCCCGAATCGGTTTTTGGAAAGGAACGTGGTCGCACAGTGGGTGGGCGAGACTTTGCTGGGAACTTCCGAGCCGGTGGTGATTTCCGAACTGCCGTTCTTGATGGGCGAAATTCAGGCAGAGGAGGAGGCGGACCAGGACGCGGTTGGTAAGATTGACGAGGTGTTGGTTAATCCTGAAGGCGGTGGCCTGCGGTGGTGTGCGCTGGAAATTCAGGCGGTGTATTTCTCCGGGATGAGCATGGAGAATGACTTTAAGGTGATGCGGGAATGGACCGGGCCCGGCGTTCCGTTTCCGGCGGTCCAGCGCCGACCGGATTTCCGGTCGTCCGGACCGAAGCGGCTGATGCCGCAACTCCAGATCAAGGTACCGACAATCAGCCGGTGGGGAAAGAAGATGGCTGTGGTGATTGACCGGTCATTTTGGGATTCGCTGAGCCAGATGCGGGAGGTGAAGGACTTGTCGAACTGCGAAATTGTGTGGTTCGTTGTGTCGTTTGCGCCAGCCAAGGACGGCCGCTTTGCGCTCCAGCGGCATGAGACTCACTGCACGACGCTCGACAACGCGGTGGAGGGTCTTACTGGCGGAACGCCAATGTCTCTTGAGCGTTTCGAGAAGCAGATTCGCGACCGTTTGCCGCATTCCTGAGCCAGGACAGGTCTTTGCCGATCAGGAGTTCGGTCATTTTAGCGTGGTGGGTGTTCTTCATCGCGATGGCCTGGGTCTCGAATTCGAATTCTGAGGCGAGTGAGGCGATCTCCCGGGTGTTGTCGTAAGTCAAGAGGACGTCGCCTTTCACGCCTGCCAGAAGGCCGAAGAGGGTGCGGTGGTCAACCTGCCAGTGAGCATAGAGGCGCTTAGAGGCGACCGTGTAGGGAGGGTCCACGAAAAAGGCCGCGGTTTCGTCGTCGGCGTAGCGGCGGATAACATCAAAGGCGTCGCCTTCGATGAAGGAGAATCGCTCGCGCACGCCAGCGATTTCCTGAATCCGGCGCGCGAGGGTTTCGGGGTACCACCGGGAGTTGAGGCCGCGGCCGTTCTCGCCGGTTTTCACCAGTCCGGCGCCCTCGGCCATGATGCCACCTCGCTGCACGCGGTTTCTGAGGATGACGGCGAAAGCGCGCTCGCGCTGGGTGGCAGGCTCCTTGTGCAGGACGCCAGTGACGTTCTGGCGCGTCAGTTCAAAATTCAAGATCTGGTCGGCGAGCCATTTGGCCTGGCCGCCGAAAATGGTGTGCCAGACAGCGGAGACGTTGGGATCGCGTTCGACCAGGACAGCGTGTTCGGCAAGCCCCTCGAAGCCGGCAGTCAAGCCAACGATGCCGCCGCCAGCGAAGGGTTCGACGAGAACACCGGCGGGCTTTGGCCTGCCGGCGAGCCAAGACCGGATGTAGGGGACGAGCCAAGTCTTGCCGCCGGGGTAGCGGAATGGTGAGCGCTGGGGCACAGAGGCGACGTTGACCGGCTTTCCCATTTCAACGTCTTCCGCGGTGCGGTAGGCAACTGACGGGTCGTGTAGCTCGGGCGGCTCGGCCCTCGCGTCCAGGTCGTGCGCGTAGCGCAGGACTGCCGGGGCGAGAGTCTGCGGCACGCGGATGACCGTGGTGTTGCCGAGTTTCCACTTTGGCCGAAAACTGGTTGATGAGCGAGCCATGATGAACCCTTGTAACATGGGTTTGAATTCCTGGCAAGCGAATTTGTTACACGGGCCGGCGGATAGGACAATGTGGCGCCCGGGCGGTTCTGTGGTGGGGATTCAACGCGGCCCGCAGAACTTGAGCTGGTGCGTGTTCAGGCCAGGGTGATTCTCAGCTCCGTTTTGTACTGAGCGTGCTTCGTTGTTGGGACGCACTTGGCAATCGCTTGTCTGAGGAGCGGCAGCTTTGCGCCTTCCAAATCTTCCCTGAAGGCGGATATGAGAAGCATGTTGATGGCCCCAATAGTGTGGATTTCTCGCGTTTCCCAAGCGCCTAGGGCGGCTTTATCGGCCGTCCAGAGCTGGGTACCGTGCGTCGTGCCGGTCATCCGAAATGACGCGTACGCGTGGACCGCACGCGAAAGCGTCTTGTATTCACTTGCCACGCTTTCCAGGCCACTTAACGGTTTGCTAACCGAGGCGACCACGGGGTGGCTCTCCAGATAGCTGTGTATTGCGCTGAAGCCGATCTTGAATGAATTGGTTTTCCAGAGGGCCAGTTCGACGGGGTGGTCCATGTAATAGAGGCAAAAGAGGGTATTCTCGAGGAACCCTCTAAGTGCCTGGCAAGCGGACCGCCAGCAACCCAGGCGTGCGAACGCGTGCGAGGTGAGCGCGTCGTTCTGCGCCTCTATGAAGAAATCGAGTGAAGCCGCGGAAATCCTGGATTTTAGATGGTATTGCCTCCAGGCACTTAGCGAGGCGATGCGTGTGTAGCTGTCGAGGAAGACGGCTCGACTCGATGCGAGTTTCTTTGAGACCAGCTCCAGCTCGGAGGTAAACTTCGTGCTGAACTCGTCGAAGTTCTTTTCAAGCTCGCTGGCCATTCTAGTCGCCCATTAGGACTTGAAGGGCCTTTGCGAGCTTGGGTGAGGTTTCGGTGGACGACAGGGATTTCGCGCTCAGATTCTTTTGCGCCTCGGGGTGGGTTTCGAGATAATTGAGGAGCTTGCCGAGCACGTTGCGGGATGAATCCCTCTGCTCGACGTTTATGGGGATTGAGTGTTCGCGGACGAACTGCGCCCATTCTTGTTTGTTGACCTTGGACAATTGCGAGAGCAGGGATAGCCCCAGGGTCATGTTCTGTGTCGAGAGCGGGGCCGATTGCTGGGTTGCAACAGGGGTGAGATCGGAGATCTCCACGTTGGGACCCGCTCTTAGCTTCTCGGCCCAGGCTAGCAGGGCGTCTGCAAAAGTGTGACTCTTCATATTTTAAGCTTCATGCGATTGATCATTTCGAGCGAAACATCGCGGAATTCCTGGGCGGCCTCGTTATCGCCAAGTGAGTAGATCGGCACGTTTCGCTCAGCGGATTCGCTCACCGCGCTCCGCTCATTGAGAATGGCGGTGAAAACTGAGTTGCCAAATTCGCTGCGGAGCGTAGCCACGGTGCGCATGCGGTAACCGGACCGGCGGCCGACCCTGGAGACGATGATGCCCACATGCTCAAGTGTGTGCTGCAGTTCTTCGGAGAATTTCTGAACCCGTTTGAGCAAGAGGGCGATTCCGATGCTGGACAGGTAGTCGGGGGACACTGGCACAACGAAGTGCGAGCTCATCGCCAACGCGTTTTGCGTGGGGATCGTTAGATTTGGAGGGCAGTCGCAAATGATAAACTCGTAGTCTTTTTCTATCGTCTTGATGGCACGGGACAATTTTGTCTCCCGCGCGGTGGCAGAGGCGACATCCAAGTCGATCGTGAATAGATCCAAGTGCGAAGGGATCAGGTCGACATTAGTGAACACGTCCTTCTTGACCGTGGCGGCCGCGTCGATGGGTTTGTCTTCGGCGGCGGTGTGGCTGCGGAGCTCAAATAGGTTGGCGATGGTCCCTTGCTTCTGTGCGTGCTCTTTCCACTGCTCGATGGATATGCAGGAAAAGGTCGCGTTTGTTTGGGGATCGCAATCAATCAGCAATGTCCGTTTTCCGCGGAGCCCACAGAAGGCCGCGAAATTAACAGCGATTGCGGTTTTTCCGACGCCGCCCTTCAGGTTCACGCATGAGATGATCGTTGCCATAAAATTCCGTTCCGGGCCTCCAAGTTCGCTAGCGGGGAAGCGCAAGTCAAGCGTGGCGACGGCGGGGCTAGCCGATAGCCGATAGTCAGCGGTTGGGCCGGGTTCGCGAGTAGAAAAAATCCCCGACCGGAATCGGGGATGTCTGACCTATGCGGCCACCTGTTCGGCGGTGCGCGGCGGGCCGTCGTACTGGTGCGGGTTGGTTTCGGCCTCCGGGGTGGAGGGGCGGGCGGGCTTGGTGACGCCGGCAATGAAGCGCTCAACCAACTTGATCGCACTCTCCATGGAGCGGCAGGGGTAGGAGCGGACGTCTTTGTGGGTCGTGAGGGTGACCACGAAGTTGAGGACGCCCTTGGCGGGATTGCGGGGAGCGATGGTTACGGATGGGGCTGCGATGTTGTTTTGATTTGTCGTGTTCATGTTTTTTATTTGTTTCGGGCTCTTCGCCCTTTCACCAAAAAGCGCGGCGACTGCGGGCGGCCAGTGGGAGTGGTCTTCAGAGGGCACCACTTGTCCCGGCCCCCGCACCAAAGCCGCGCGGTGAAGGGCGAAGGGACTGGAACAAAAGTGAACACGACAACCCCAACAACATTGCAGCGGCCCCGGGATCATGCTTCAGAGCAATCCTGGCGCGTCCTCGTGGTCAGCCTCACGGCCAGGCAGTCCGCGGGCTGACGCGGAACTGGTTGAGAGTCGATGGTTGAGGGTTGAGAGAAGGCGTCACCGGGCCTGACCGCTCGGAGCCTGGGCAACCTGGACGACGGCCCGCTGCGCGCCGTGGTGGCGGCATGGGTGATTTCGGCCCGGTCGGGGATTCGAGCGAGTGAACCGGCTACAGAATAATCCCGGGCACGCTGGAGAGGAGCTGGCGGAGCTGCTTTTCGTTGTACAGCGTTTCGGAGACCAGAAGGGGGGCGTAGTAGATGACTCCCTTTGTGAGTGGCGTTAGGTCGTTTCCTACCTCTCTTATGATTTCGATTTCGGGGCAGTTGAGGGGGTTGGGAATCAGCGGGCAGGTGGCGGTCGGGTTGGTGATGGTGAAGTGAGGCCAGCGTGGGAGCTTGAGCGTGCTGAGGTCGCAGTTGCTGAAGCCGACGATGTCCAGGATGGCCTTTCGGAAGTCGCAGTCTTTGAGAGTGCCGCGGGTCTTGCCGTTGGGGGTGGAGCGGGCGCCGAAGTCGCATCCTGGGAACTCGCCGGTGAATGTGCAGCGCTCGAAGATGGTTGTGTCGAAGTCGAGGTTGGGTTGGGTCGTGGTGGCCTGGATCGCGCAATCGCGAAAGACACACTCTTCTACCTCAAGACCATTCAGCGGGCAGGAGAGGGAGATGTCGCAGTTCTCGAAGGTGGAGTTGAGCAGGCGGGTCAGCGGGGCATCACCATAGGCGAGCTTCTCGCCACGAATGGTTTGCTTGCGGACATCGAGCTTCTTTTTGGACCTGGACATATCAGTCTCGCGTAGCGAGCAAACTAGGCGGTCGGGGGCTTGGTTGAAAGACGATTCCTGCTTAGAAAACCGCGGCCACAGAAGATCACTAAGGCCACGAAGAAGCGGGGGAAGAGAGAGGCGGGTCCAGGGCTGCCAGGTCCTGGCGGGTCCAGGGCAGAGCCCGGTCCGGACAGCGAGAAGGAGTCCAGAGGATAAATCCTTTGGCGCGGGTCTGGGCCGGCGTGAGGCCCAGCGGCGCAGGAAAGGAGAGCGCGCGAAGCGCGCGAAATTTTGGCCAGGGGCAGCCACCGGCTGGCAGATTATTGTGCCGCACTACGGACTTGCGTCCGGGTGGCTGCCCCTTGGCGAAAGTGCGAGTTCAAAGGAGGGTGGCTTGAATTTGGGTGCGGCGGGTCGCGGCGTCGGCAAAGACGAGGCCAGCGCCGAAGCCGAGAGCGAGGCGGGCGGCTTCCAGCGTGTGGCCGCTCGTCGTGACGTTGTCCACGAAATAGGTTTGGCGGAGGGTCAACACCTTGCGATTGCGGGCAAGGTGGTGTTGCTCGGGTGCGATGGGGCCAAGCGCCAGCTTGTGGCGGGCGCATTGGGATTGCACGGGCTGCGTGCGATAGATGGCTTTGACAACCTGAGCGCCGATGCCAGCGGCATTTGCGTTCACGTGGTTGGCGATGTGATGGGCGAGGCGGGTGTTGGCGTCGGTGTTGCCGGTGCTGTCGGGGATGGGGACAAGCCAGCAAGGGCCGGTGATGAGCGCGGCCATTTCTCGGGCGGCGGTGTCGAAGTCAATCGAGGGGCTGGCGGTGGATTTGATCGAGTAGGCCAGGCGCCGGGTCTCGGTCTGCTCAAGGGTGAGCGGGCCGTTGCGCGGGGTGGCGTATTTGCGGGCGGCAAGGATATTCATGGGCGGTGGCCGGGACAGTCGCGGCGGGGGGCGTTGTGGACGGTGGTGTAAACGAGGGCTTGCCCGCACTTGTGGCAGTGGGTCCAGCCACTGCCAGCGGGGTACCAATTGATGCCGCACTGGGCAAAGCCGGGCGGGTGTTTGCGGCGGTAGGCGGCTTCGCGCATCAAGCGGCGGGTGGATTTCTCGCGCTCTTCCTTCTCCTTGGCGTCGGCTCGGGCCTTGGCGGCGGCTTCCTTGGCGGCGCGTTTCGCGTCAATCAAAGCCTGCTCGGCGTCGCGGGTCTGCTGCTCGAAGGAAAGAAAGGTTTGGCTCATGGTGAAGGGCTGGCCCGGGTCGGCCCGGGCCAGCGGTGCGGGTTCAATCCTCGTCCGGCAAAAGTATTGTGATGGCCGGGGCGGGGTCGTCTATGTCCACCGCGCCAGCGGTGGCAATCAACTTCGTGAGGCGGGGCGGGCGGGTGTCGGAGTTGCGCACGTAGAGCGCCACCGTCAACCGGCTGGTGCCGGGCTGGGAGCGGATGATTGCGAAGCGCAACATCCAAACGACATCCCAGAGCCGGCCGGCTTCGTCCTGGCCGGTGACACCGGGCGGGACGGCTACGCATTGCTCATAGACTCCGCGAGTGATGAAAACCGGGAAGCGGATTCCCGCTTCCTGCGCGGTTTTCGTCACTTCGATTTGAAAGCCGTCCGCAATCGCTTGCGAGCGGGTGTACTGGTAGATGACCGGGCCGAAGGGCTCGGCGGTGTTTTCGGTGTTGTTGTTTGTGCTGTTGTTCATAAATCAGGCGGTGGGGGTTAGGCGCAGAAGTAGCCAAGCTCGCGCAAGCTTGAGTGATTGGGGTTGCCCATAATTACGTGGTCGAGGACTTCGATTTTCAGAAGCTGGCCAGCGCGGATGAGGTCGCGGGTAACTTTGATGTCGGCTTCACTGGGGGCGCTTTCGCCGCTCGGGTGATTGTGCATGAGCACGAGGGCGGCGGCGGAGGTGATGACCGCTAGGCGGAACACTGTCAGCGGGTGAACTAGAATTGTGTCGTGTGTCCCGAAGGAAACAATCTGGTGCGCTTTGACTCGGCGGCGGGTGTTGAGGAGCAACACCGTGAAGCATTCGCATTCGGGGTTGAAATAGGGGTTGCTCGGAACGTGCAAGCGCCAGTAGTCGGCGGCTTTCTGCGGGGTGTCGCAAAGCTGCAAGCTTTCCGGCGTGGGGCATTCGCGGAGGGGGACAACCTTGTACTCGTGAGGCTGCGAGTTGAATTTGAAGGGCTTAACAAGCTCGTCCAGACCGGGCAAAGTGGGTTGCGGGTTCATCGTCGGCGAAAGTTGAGAGTTCATTTTCGCTAGGAGGTAGGCGTTAGGCGGCGATGCGGTCGGCGGGGAAATAGGTTGCGTATTTCTCGCGGGGGTTCTGCTGGCCGCGGGGAAGGGTCTCACCGCACGGGTGCTGCCAGCATTTGCGGGTGTTATTCCAGTGAAAGCCAAGCTGCGAGAGGTCGGCGCGAAGCTTTTCAACCGGCTGCTCGGGGAAGGTAATCCAAATCCATTTGCCAACTACTTCGGCGAGTTCGTACGCGCGGGGCATCCATTGGCGGAGGGTCTCTAGGACTTTATCAACCGGGAGTTGCCGATTGCGGTCGCGTTCCTCGAAATTCACGTAGGGGCGTACCGTTTTCTGCGGTGCGGTGGTGGGTTGTTGCTCGGGTGTCGTTGCCGTTTGGCTGTTGTTGTTTCCGCTCAACTGCTCGGATCGGCTCTGGAGCTCTGACTTGTTTTTCTTTTCTGCTTTGTTCTGTTTGTTCGTTTTCATGGTCTTTTTTTTTCGGGCTCTGCTGCTCGGCTTCGGTCTCTCGCTCTTCACCAAAAAAGCCCGCGTATCAGGGCGGCCGGTGGGAGTAGTCTTCAGAGGGCACCACCTGTTTTGGCCCCCTGATGAAAGCGGGCTGGTGAGAGCGAGAGACTGAAGCCTCCTAGCAGCAGAGTGAGCCCGGGGCGGCAAAAAGATCTGAAAACGGGGCTAACGGGGAACGAACAGAAAGGGAAAGAGGGAAGGGCTCGGGGCCTTATCCGAGGGTCGGGGTCCCCTCACCCCAATCCTCTCTCCATCGGATGGTGAGAGGCTGATATGGGGGCGGGCGCCGTCGTTGGCCAGGGCAATCGCCCTGGGCAACGTCGGCGAGCGCGGGGGGGTGACAAATAACGACACCCCCGATTACAAAAATATTTTAAGAATATTTTGGGGGTACCCCTCTAATTGTCCCACCCCCTCTGATAGGATGGGCGCATGAAAAATCAGAAATTCATGAAAAACGGGCTGAAATCAGCGAAGAAGACACGAATGGGCACGAAGCGACGGGAAGGAGGAAGGCTGAATGCCTCGACCGGCACCGTCAGGGTGAAGCGGCCAGTACTTGGACGGGTACAGGTGATCCACGGCTGGCTGAAGGCGGGGGAGTTCCCGAATTGCGGGCGGATCGCGGCGGAGTTCGAAATGGACCGGAAGACGGCATTGCGGGACATCGAGTTCATGAAAGAACAGATGAGCATGCCGATCGCGTACGACGACAAGCGGCACGGGTATTACTTTGACGGGCCGGCGCCGGAGTTCGGGACGGTGGCGCTGTCGGAGCGGGAGCTATTCGAGCTGTGCTTCTTCGGGAAGGCAACAGAACAATTCCGGGGCAGCACAGCGGCCAAGCCGCTGGAGGCGTTCCTGAGGCGGGTTTCGCGACAACTCGACGACCAGCAGCGTTTCACGTTGCACAACTTGGATGAGGTGATGTCCGTACGAGCTTTCGCGTCGGAGGACGGTGATTTGGAGGTGTTCGAACTGGTGACGCGGGGTGTGAGTCGGCAGCAGGTGTTGAAGTTCCAGTACCGGAAGCCTGGCGAGAAGCGGGTGGAGGCGCGGCGAGTGCATCCTTACCACCTGCTCCAATGTGATAACCGCTGGTACCTGCTGGCGCATGACCTGGCACGCAAGGCGGTGCGGACGTTTGCTTTGGGGCGGATGCGGGAGGCCGCGCTGCTCGACAAGCGGTTCGAGCGCCCCAAGGATTTCGATCCGAAGAAGATCCTGGGCGGGAGCCTGGGGGTGATGAGCGGGAAGGGCAATTATCAAGTGGTGATCAAGATGGATGCCTGGCTGGCGGATGTTCTGCGGGGGCGCCGGTGGCACCCGAGCCAGGTGAGGACGGAACTGGCTGACGGCGGCTCGGAATTGCGGATGCGGCTGAGCGGGCTGGAGGAGATGGAGCAGTACGTACTTAGCTGGGGGGCGCATGCCACTGTGGTGGAGCCGCCGGAGCTAATCGAGCGGGTGGCCAGGACCGCCCGGGCGGTGGCGAGCAAGTACGATGTGAAGGCTGGAGGCTAGATACTCAAGACTTCACAAAAGGAAACGAACGGAACGAAGAGTCTGAACCGGAAAAAAACAATGAAAGGAAATAGAATGGCAACAGCAACTGTAACCCTGTCTGTAATGGTAACCCTGGACGTGCCGGACGAGCTGGCCGGAAAGGTGACACGTGATGACCTGATCAGCATGGCCCGTGAGACTATCCCCGACTCGCTGACCACCCCTGGGCCGCCCAGTGGAATTCAGGTCCTGGTGGATAACGTGTGTCAGGAGAAGGATGGGCGGCCGGTGTTCGCGGAAGTGTTTGTAGAGCACGATATCTGCGGGGAGGGTGAGATCGAGTTTGAGGATGATGGTTTCACGATCGCGGAAAACCTGGCAAGACAATGAAACCGCATGAAATGATGTGGGCGTACCTGAGGCTGTCCCCGGAAGAGCGGCACAGATTCGACATCTTCTACGCACGTCGGGTGTGGCTGTTGCGCATCTGGTCGAAGTTGCGCCGGGCTACGCCGGAGCAAATTCGGCGCGTGCGAGAGATCCTGGAGAAGAAGCCGCGATGGCGGGGCGTGTGCGTGAAGGGCTGAGGGGTGAGGCGTGCATTTGCCCCGCGAAGCACGCTAAGGGGCGCGAAGCCAGCCGGCGGGGACCCGCGGTGAGGTGACGAAGTACTGGCCGTTGCTGACCACCAGCGACAAGCGCCGGCGGGGGCCGGCCAGGATGTTCTGCTGAACGATTTCGAGGGAGTCTGCGGCCACCTGGCTGACTATGGCCACGTGGCCGTATTTGGTGTCGGTGAAGACGACCAGGTCGTCGGGCTGGGGGCTGTGGGTAGAGCCGTTCCGGTATTGAACCAGACCTCGCCGTGAGTTGAGCCCACCATCCGCAAGGCTCGTGTCAAAGAAGCTTTTCGCGTGGCCCATCCCGTCCGGCATCTTGTGCCGTTTAGCGTCGTGGTAGAATCGCTTGATGAATTCCACGCATTGCCACTTTTGGCCGTAGTAGTAGCCGTCCTGACCGTAGTGCTTGCCATAGCTGCGGAAGTAAAGCAGGCCGTTGTCGTACACCTGCACGCCGCGGTAGGTGTCGATCACTTTGCCTACGCGCGCTGAGTTGTAGCAAAGGACGGCGACAACCAAGGCCACGCCAGAGGCCGCAAGGGTGAGAGCCCACCTACGCTTGAGCAAATTCATTTGGATTGCCGAGGCTGCGGGGCCTGAACTGGAGTGAAATCTGGCGGAAGCCGGGCCGGCGGCGTGTCCGTGAAGTTGTTGGGAGAGTCCATCTCGGGGTGTTGACGTTTGTAATCGACGAGGGCGGCTTTCAAGATACGCAGGTTGTATTCGCAGCCGCGGCGATCGTAGTTGGAGGGGACCTGGCCTGGCGGTGGGAATAGTGGGTCGGAGGGAGATTTGAGCGCGTCCAGACAGGCGCGGGCCCCCATTCGTATGGCGCGTTCATTGTTGGTGAGCGCCTGGTTCAGGTATGGGACCCCGGCAGTGCCAATTCGCGCAAAGATGTAGGGGGCACGCGGGTCGGGCGGTGTTTCGTGGAGGAGTGTCTCAAGCGCGGGCAGGGCGCTTTGTGCTGCGGGGCCGAGTGCGTCTATGGCCGCCAGCGCCTGGTGCCTTGGGCTGGTGGGCTGTGGGGACGAAACTTTGATGAAGTTTTGCTTGCTCAGGAGGACGAGGAGCCGCGTTTTGAGGCCGCTCCACTGGGTGATGGGAGCGTATCTCGCATGCGGCAGTCGCGGTATGAGAAATGGCACGGCGTTGGAGCCAATGTGGCTGAGGGCCTGCGCGGCGAGTTCGCGCTTCTCCATCTTGTCTGCGTCGAAGTCGTTCAACCAGGCGCTGAGCGTGCGCCCGTGCCACGATGGTTCCCTCGACCGGAAGACAACCGCACCGACCGCCATGATGGCGGCTCCGGTCAAAACGAGGGCGATCAGGATGCGTTTTCTCGCCACGGGGGGATGATAGGCCGGTGCTGGCGGAAATCCAACCTGCTTGTAGGTAGGAGTACGGACTGCGCGCTGTGAATAAGTTTTTCAAAAAATCTTTGGGGGTGGGACCCTATTTGCGACACCCCCCTCGGTAGAATTGGCCGCATGATTAGTAATCAGACAGCAACGATTGAAGTCAGTGCGGGCCTGGGCAGAGACAAGGTCCGGAATCAGAAGCCGGGAATTAGGCCGGATTGGTGGGCGGCGCTGCCGACAGGTGAGAGGGCGGTGATCCGCGCCGTGGCCAAACTCCTGCGCGAGGCGAAGGGGAGTGAATCCCTGGAGATGGCGCGGGCCGCGGCGAAGTGGGAGCGGGCGCTGGGATGCTTTATCAAGGTGCGGCTCAAGGGGGAGAGGCAGAAGGCGCAAGCCCGGGTCCGCAGGGTCGATTGCAGACGCTGGGTTGCTCCGGTGTAGGGGTGATTCCCCTTTTTTGCCCGTGGTGCTGGACATCTGTCCAGTACCACGGAAAAGGGTCATGAATAGCGCTCCTTTCAACGGGGAACCGGTGGGTCTCGTGCCCGCGACGCCAGCAGAGCTGGCGGCTTTCGCTAAGGTCCTGGGACCCGGGCGACGGCTGGTGGGGGCGCTCTTGATGTACGAGTGCGAGCCGGCGGGCGGGAGTGTGCGCAGGCGCAAGGCGCAGGTCAGGTCGTCGATGGGGGCGCCAGAGGAAGGGATTGTAGCGCGGGGCAGATTGAGGTACCGGCCGGGATTCGAAGACGTGTGGGTGGGGGACACGCACTTCGATTTGCGCGAGCGGAACAAGGCCCGGCTGTGCCTGCAATACCTGGTGGAGATGAAGGCGTTTGACGTCGGGTCGGCCCGGCACCTGGTTGATGAGATTGATCCGTACGTGAGGGAGAAAGGAAACTTCCCGCGATTGGCCACCATCAAGATTGACCATTATTTCCACGACCGGAGGGGAAATTTGCCGACGCTGCGGAGAGAGTTGATTGCGTCCGTGCGGGGGGACGGACGTTATTTCTTGAGGGTGGGTTAGGGCGGTCGCCGTTTGACTCGGTTTGACCAAGCGTGTTTCACCCGCATAAACATTGGCTGCAACGAGGGCGCCCCGTTTGACTCTGTTTCCCTATTTTGCGGCTCCAAGGGGGCCGATGATGCCGCCAACAAAAACGAAATGTTCATGTTGGCGACCAGAAACAATTTTCGAAGCCTGACGGCCGAAATCCGAAAGGGGGAAGGATGAGGACGATCCTGGCGATTGACCCGGGGCTTTCGGGCGGCGTGGCGGTGTCATGGTTCGGCAAGACGGATTGCTGGGGGATGCCGGAGACGCAGGGCGATTTGCTGGAACGGCTGCGGGAGATCAAGCGCGTGGCCGGCCTCGAAGGCGATGAGCTGGTTTGCGTGCTGGAAGAGGTGAGCGGGTTTGCCGGCCACGCGCAGCCGGGGTCGGCCATGTTCCGGTTCGGCGAGCATTTCGGATTCATCAAGGGCGTAGTCCAGGCGTTGGAGATCCGGCTCGTGCTCGTGCGCCCGCAGGTTTGGCAAAAGGGTTTCGGCCTGGGCACGGCTTCGAGCTGCGCGTCGAAAAGCATCTGGAAGAACAAGCTGAAGGCGGAGGCGCAACGGCGGTTCCCTCATCTCAACGTGACGCTCAAGACAGCGGACGCGCTGCTCATTCTTGAGCACTCGATTTTGGCTGTGGGCGTGTAGCCCGCGGCCGGTAGCAACGGAGAACAAACAACAACAGAAAACAGAAACGTATGAAAATCAAAGGAAACAACAGCAACTTCGAGGCTTGCCCGGAATTTACCGGCAAAGCCGTGTGTGTGGACGTGACGCCGCTGCGCAAGCAGCAGAGTCAATTCGGCGAACGCGACGTGTTCAAGCTCGTGTTCGAGGTAGATATGGACAAGGAGGACGGCAGCCGGTTTTGTGTGTGGTCGCATAACTTCACGCCTTCGCTCAATGAGAAGGCCAACTTCCGCAAGTTCCTGCGGGCTTGGTTTGGCCGGGACCTGATGGAGAGCGAGATGGCCGAGTTCGACACGGAGACGCTGATCGGCAAGCCGGCGCAACTCGTGGTTGTGCATGAGCACAAGGATGGCCAGGTCTATGCCAACATCGCGGCTTGCACGCCGGACAAGAGCGGCGCGCCGCTGAAGCCCTCCGGCAAATTCACGCGCCGGAAAGATCGCCAGGGCGGCGAGGCCGGCGAAGCTGGCCAAGATGGCAACGGCGGCGGTGGCTACCGCCGGGCGCAGGGCGCCGGGGGGGCCGGCAGCACCGACCACGGGGCGGTGAAGGTCCATGTGGGTAAGTACGCAGGCATCGAGCTGCGCGACCTGAACCCCGAAGCGGTCCAGGCGCTGGCGGACAAGTGGCTGCCGACGGCGAAGGCGAATGCCAAGCCGACGGCGGATGACAAGCGCTTGATTGCGGCGCTGGAATGGTGGGCGGCGGAGCGCGAGAAGGCCGCTGACGACGTCCAGTACTGAGTCAAGGCGTAGCCGGGGTGACGAGTGAGCCTCGTCACCTCGGCTGCTACACCGAGAGAAAGGATTTATGACACTGATTGAACGACAGGCGCCGAGCCATTGGTATTTGCAGGATGGACGGCCGTTTCACGAAATTGCGAATTCAACCGGGACGGGCAACCGGCCAGTGACGCTGCGCGACGCGCGCAAGGTGATGGCGTTTCCGAGCGTGACGAACGTCCTCGGCGTGCTGGCCAAGCCTGGCCTGGATGCCTGGAAGATTGAGCAGGGCATCATGGCGGCGCTGACGCTGCCGCGCCGGCAGGATGAGCCGCTGGATGTGTTTGCGCGCCGGGTGGTGACTGACATGGGCGAGCAGGTGGAAAAGGCGGCGGACCTCGGGTCGGCAATTCATAACGCCTGCGAGGTGTATGCGCTCAACAAGCAGGTACCGACGGACCCGCAGTTGCTGGGTTTGTTTGAGCCGTGGCGGCAGTGGTTCGATGAAAATGTGGAGCGCATCGGGTGCATCGAGCAGGTGTTCGTTCATCCCGAATATGGCTACGCGGGCCGCGTGGACATGGTGGCTCTGGTCAAGGGCCTGGGCTGGGCGGTGGTGGATTTCAAAACGCAGAAGGTGAAGCGGTCGGCGAAAGGCGAAGCCAAGCCGACGTTTTACGAGACCTGGCCGCTGCAGCTGGCGGCGTACCGGCAGGCGGTCCTGGTGAGCGGCGCGAAGCATGTGACGGGGCTGGTTTCGGTGGTGATCGACAGCACGCAGCCCGGGCCTGTCCACGTGAAGCAATGGACGGACGTGGATTACTTCGGTTCGTTCGTCGCGGCGCTGGCGCTGTGGAAATACGTGAAGGGATATGACCCGGTGCATCCGGTGATGACCTGCGAACGACCGGCGTTGAACTAGGCGAGGGGTATGAATTCAACCCTTTATCCTGCGATGGCAAAGAGCGTTTCGTGTTTGGGACGGCGCGAGGAGGTGCTGCGGTGGATGTGGGCCGGCAAGGGCACGAAGGAGATCGCGGCGGAGCTGGGGATCAGCCCCAGGACGGTGGATTACCACCGGGCCAAGCTGTATCAGCTTTTCGGGGTGCAGGACCCGGTGAGCCTGTGCCGGCGGGCGGTGGAGGCTGGGTTGATCAAGTGGGAAAGCGGTCGCACCGTGAGTCGCGGCGGGAAGGCGCGGACGGCGCAGGGAGGAGTGGGCACGCATGGAACTTGATCTCCTGGAGCCGATCACGGCGAAACGGTTTCTTCCGCCGGCCAGGCCGAGCCGGTGGTCGGCGGAAGAGCTGGCGAAGATGGACGCGCCGATTGACGAAGGCAATCGGTTCCTGGCGCTGGCCCATGGCGGGCGCAATGTGTTCCTGACCGGCATGGCCGGGACAGGAAAGAGCTGGCTCCTGCGGAAGTTCATCGCGGAACGCGCTGGGCACGTCAGCGTGACGGCGCCGACGGGCGTGGCCGCCCTGAATGTGGGCGGCATGACCATCCACCGGTTTTGCGGGATGCGGCTGGGGCCGCAGACGGGGCAGAGCGATGCCGAGTTTTATCGAGAGCTGAGGCAGGAGAGGCATCCGGCAATTCTGGCCGGATTCCGGCGCGTCCGGCGGTGCGAGGTGCTGGTGATTGATGAGGTGTCCATGCTGCCGGGGCGGGTGCTGAATTTTGTGGATTTCCTTTTCCGCCTGGAGCGCGGCAGCGATGCGCCTTTCGGGGGGTGCCAGGTGATCACCACTGGTGACTTCCTCCAGCTTCCGCCGGTCCGCAAGTCGGACAAGGAACCGCATGACTGGGCCTTCGCGTCGGAAGCGTGGGAGCAGGCGGCTTTCAGGACCATCCTGCTGGAGGAGGTGAAGCGGCAGGACGAACCGGAGTTCGTCCGTGCGCTTGCCAATTTTCGACGCGGGCGGGTCTGGGGCGAGGATGCAAGGCTCTTGCAGAGCCGGATTCGGAGTTTCCCGCCGGCGAGTTTGACTCGGCTGTTCACGCATAACGTCCAGGTGGACAAGTGGAATGGATTTCAGCTTTCGGAACTGCCGGGCGAGCCGGTGGTCTTGGAGGCGAGGACAGAGGGGCCGGAACACCAGGTTGAATTCCTGAAGAAGAACCTGCTGACGCCGTCAACGCTGGTGCTCAAGCCCGGCGCCCTGGTGATGTTCACCATCAATCGAAACGAGCCTGGAACTGTTGAGAGCGGCGAGTATCGGCTGGGGCCGGTCCTGCACGTGAACGGCGAACTGGGGGTGGTGCAGCAAATCAATCCCGCGGCGGAGTGGATCGAGGTGCAGTCGCGCTCGGGGCGCGTGGTGATGGCGACGCCGTTCACGTGGGAGTTTGACCGGAACGATTCGAACTGCGGCAAGCTGACGCAGTTTCCCCTGCGGCTCGCTTACGCGATGACGATTCACAAGGCGCAGGGGCTGACGCTGGATTCTGCCTACCTGGACATTCGAGCGGCCCGGGAACCGGGCCAGGCGTATGTGGCGGTGTCGCGGGTGCGGACACTGGCGGGACTGCATTTTAAGGATTGGTTCAAAGGGGTGTGGGTCAGCGATGAGGCGATCAAGTTTTATGAAAACAACTGAGGTCATGCTATGAACGTCAAACCACCGGTAGTCAAAATCTGCGGGCATTGCGGCGCTGAGTTTCGGCGTCCGCCGTCGCTGGCGCGGACGAAGTTTTGCGGGCTGGCCTGTTACCAGGCGCATTACGCGACGAAGGAGAAAGTGTGCCAGCAGTGCGGCAAGACTTACCGCCGGGGCGGGCCGAGGCGTTGCGGGGGCACGGGAGGAAAGTTTTGCTCCAAGGAATGCCAGGCACTGGCGCAGATTCGGCGCGTTGAGTTCCGCTGCAAGGATTGCGGGCGGGTGGAAATGCGCACGCCGAACGAGGCCCGCCGATTTCAGCGTTGCGGGGAGTGCGGCGCGGCGTATCGGGCCACGCGGCTTAAGGGGCAGCCGCTGCCGAGCGTGACAGACCCGGTGGCGCGCGAGAATTGGCTAAAGGCGCTGCGCGCGCCGGAGCATCGCGAGCGGATGAGGGAAATGGTGACTGGCCGCGAGATGCAAACGGAGATTACGCGGCGCGGGAGCGCCCGGCACTTCAAGGCGCTCCATTTCACTGTGAGGACGCCTGCGGGCGTGCCGTACCAGGTGGACAACCTGTGCGAGTTCGTGCGGAGCCACCAACATTTGTTCGACCCGGCCGACGTGGTCGGCTACAGGCGGCAGTCTTCCTCTTACCAGAGCCGGGCGACGGTGGGTTTAGGGAGGTTGCAGGCTGCGAGCGGCAAGGTGCTTTCGTGGAAGGGTTGGACGCTGACTTTCGGCTGCCGGGATGAGCTTGGCCGGCAAGCGATGAGCCCGGAGGCGATTCGAGTTTATGAAAACAACTGAGCGGCGACGACGCAAGGGGCGCAGGCCCGTGGGGCGCAAGGCCGAGGAGCCTCTCAAGGACCCAATTGCGCGGGCCTTTGAGCGCGAGCGCGAGCACGCGCGAGTTGGGCCGCCGGAGAGTGAAAGTGTTTGGGCACATGCTTTCCGCTGCGTGTGCTGCGGAAAGCTGCGCGGGGGGCGGGATCGGCGCGAGCCGCGCAGTGAGGTCTGCGTGTGGTGTGTCGCGGAAGCGGGATTTTGGAACTGAGACACGGATTACACCGATGAACACGAATTTCATTAACCGCGGTATGAATGCGACAAAAATCGTTGGCGGCGTGCAGTTTTACTACATCATGCGCCAGAGCACCGGCGAGGTCACCGCGAAGGTGGGGGTTGGCACGGATGGGAGTCTGTGGATGCAGCCGGCGGCGCTGGGGATTCGGCCTGAGATGGTGGACGCGGTTGCAAAGGAGCTGGTGGAGTTCCCGTACATGACAGTGATGCTGGATGTGGATGACGGGCGCTGCTATGTGAACGTGAAGGCGTATGCCGAAATACAGCAGTCCCAAGAGGAGCGGACTCGGATGTTGGACTGGGCCGATCGTTGGCTGGACCAGTTGCACCCGACTAACTACCGAAAATGACGGCCTACGAAACCGCTGTTGGCCTGTTTGGCGAGGATGCGTTTCTCGTGCCCTGTCAGTGGGGCACGAAGAAGCCGGTGGTGACTTACGTTGAGCGGCCGTTCGAGGGGACGAAGTCGCCGGCGTATGTGGCGGTCTTTGATAGCGAGCCGCGCAACATCGCCGTTTACCTGGGCGAAGCCTCGGGCGGCCTGTGCGCGATTGATTTTGACGCCGATGAGGATTTGGCGGCGTTCCTGGCCGCCAATCCGAAGCTGGCGCGAACGACTAGGTCGCGCGGGAGCCGGGGCGGGATGGTTTGGTTGCGGATTGACGGGGAATACCCGGCAAGCTGCAACACGAGCCACTTTGAGTGGCGAGCGGACAAACGCCTGTCCACGATCGCGGGGCGGCACCCGAAGGGGATGGATTACAGCCTGCTGGTGGAGGCGCCGCCGGTGAAGTTGCCGTTTGGTGAGATTGTGTGGCCGGAAGATTGGGAACTGCCCTGGCGGCTAACGCCGTTGCAGCAACTCGAGCGCGAACTCGGTCCGGCCATGTCGGTCTCGGAAAAGGGCGCCGTGAAGCTGAACCAGGGCCTTATCGTGGGGAAGCTCATGCGAGAGCATGACGTCCTGTATGATGACCTGACGGGCCGCTTCTACCGGTACGGTGCCGACAACGGCGTCTGGTCGCATGTGTCGGAGGTAAAGATCCGGCAGTGGTTCGACGAGGAGTTGCGCCGGCTGATCGCGGAGCTAAAGGCGCTCAACAATGGCGACCCGCGCCTGGACAACCTTTATTTCAGCATCACGCAGACATTGCTGCGCAACCTGGCTGACATGCTAAAGGGGGCTGCGGCAAGGTCGGGGGCGTTCCACAAGCCGAACCGCGTGATGCACGCGGCCAACGGCATGGTGGACCTGACGGAGCGGCCGTTCGCATTCAAGGGGTTCGCCAAGGAGTTTTACAGCCGTAACCAGTCGCCGCTTGCCTATGACCCGGCGGCGAAGTGCCCGCGGTTCCTGAACGAGTTGCTGCGGCCGGCCCTGGGCGAGGATGACATCGGGCTGCTTCAAAACTGGTGCGGCCTGGCGCTGCTGGGTCGCAACATTCCGCAAGTGATGATGATCCTGAGCGGCACGGCGGGGGGCGGGAAGGGCACCATTGTCAACGTCATCCACGGCGTCATCGGCGAGAGGAACATCCACCAGCTCCGCACTGAGCACCTGGGGTCGCGGTTCGAAACGAGCTTTTACCACGACAAGACGCTGCTGTGCGGCGCTGACGTGGAGCCCAACTTCCTGAACACGCCGGCAGCGCACCATCTGAAAGCCCTGACGGGGAACGACCTGATGACGACCGAGCACAAGGGCAGTTCGATGTCGGACCTGATTCGGGGCGACTTCAACATCCTCGTGACGTGCAACTCGCGGCTAATGGTGAAGCTCCAGGGGGATGCCGAGGCCTGGGCGCGGCGGCTGTTGTGGGTGGAGTTCAACCAACCTAAAGCGGCCAAGCCGATTCACGGCTTCGACGCTTGGTTGTTGCGCCATGAAGGGTCTGGAATTTTGAACTGGATGCTGGAGGGGGCCGTCAGGCTGCTGGCCGTGCTGGATGAGCATGAGCCGTTTCCGCTGACCGCCGAACAACGGGAGCGGGTCAACAACCTGCTGTCGGAGTCGGACGCGGCCAGGACGTTCATTATGACCGGCGTTGAACGGTCGGCCTTCCCGCTGGACTGTGTGACATCCACCGAACTGTTCGCCGCTTACCTGGCGTTTTGCGACGAGCGCGGTTGGACGCCGCTGTCACAGCGGGCCTTCGAGATGAAGGCGAAGGACCTGATGGTCCAGATTCACCGTGCTTGCCCGAGCAAGCATGTCCGGCGCGAGGGACTGGCTGCCGATCAGCGAGGGTTCCAAGGCGTTGTACTCAAGAGTAGCGATGCCATCGGGGAGCCGGAAGGAGGTAGCGGTGGGCCGTTCTAGCCAGGTGACCGGGCAACCTCGGGCAACCTCGGGCAACCTAAAAAGTGAGGTTGCCCGGAGTTTAGTGCTTGTTTTGCAGGGGTTTGCAAAGAGTTCGGGCAACCTGGGCAACCTTTTTGAAAGTCTCACACATGCGCGAGGGGAAAAGGCGTTTTCTTCCCTATGTAGAAGGAGTTGGCAAAAGGTTGCCCAGGTTGCCCGGATAATCGGTAAGTGGCTTGCTGGCAGCGAGATAATCGCGGGCAACCTTGAAAACGAGGTTGCCCGAGGTTGCCCGAGGTCGCCCCAGAGGATGGTGCTGTGAGCGTGGACGTGCGGAAACTGGCGGTGTCACGGCGGCTGGAGGATGGGACCGTCGTTGCCCGGTGTCCGGCGTGTGCGGCTGGCGGTCAGGATCGGAAAGGCGACCACCTCGTCGTTTACCCGGATGGGCGGTTCGGCTGCGTGGTGTACCCCGGCGATGCCGGGTGGTTGCATCGGAGGGCAATTTGGGAAGCGGTCGGCGAGCGGAAGCGCCGTCCGCCGTTGGTGCTGAAATTTACGGTGAAACCGAAAGGATGAGTATGGCGATGGCATTTGAACAGCAACCCCGCGAGAGCGATAAGGCTTTTGCCGCGTTTAGTGTGTATTTGAGCCTGGGGCCGGAGCGCGGCCTGCGGGAGGTGGCACGGAAGCTGGACAAGAGTTTGACGGTTGTGGGGAAGTGGTCGAGCAAGTTTGACTGGCCGGCGCGGGTGGCCGCGCACGCGGCGCACTTGGCCATCGTCGAGCGCGAAGCGATCGAGGCCGTGGCGCGAAGCAAGGCGGCGGAGTGGGCTGGCCGCGAGCAGCAACTCCGTGAAACGGAGTGGGCGATGCACGAGCGGGCCATTGCTGCCGCGAAGCGGGGGCTGGATGCCTACATGGCGCGCGAGAAGGTCTATGCCAACCTGGCGGACATCGCCCGGATGCTGGAAATCGCCAGCAAGCTGGGGAGGCTGGCGACCGGACTCGGCACGGACGGCGAGCGTCGCAAGGGCGACGAGCTGCCGGCGGTGCGGGTCGAGGTCAGGGTGGCGCTGGAGAAGATTTACGGCGAACCACTTCCAGGGGAAGTGGTGGACGTTGAAGCGGTGCCGCAACTGCCGGAGAAGACCGTATGACGCCCTGGGAGCGCTATTTTTTGGTCGGGCGCCGGGCTGGCTGCCCGATGGACCAGATGGACCGGTTCCAGGCGGCCGATGTGGTCCTGCAGAGCCGCCAGCTCGCCGCGTCAGCGGCGGCGCGGCTCTGCGACCGGGCCGACGGGCCGACGGCAGTCGGCTACGGCGGGGCCCGGGGCGGCGGCAAAAGCCATTGGCTTTTGGCGCAGATGGGCGTTGACGACTGTCAACGCGTGCCTGGCCTGAAGTGCCTGCTGCTGCGGAAGGTTGGCAAGGCCAACCTGGAGCACTTTGAGGATCTCCGGCGGAAGCTGTTCGCGAACCTGGGACATGAGTTCTCAGGGTTCCGGGGAATCCTGACGTTCAACAACGGGTCGCGGATCATCGCGGGCCATTTCCAGAACGAGAAGGACATTGATGCCTATCTCGGGCTGGAATACGACGTGATCGGGATTGAGGAGGCCACGACCCTGACGGCTCGGAAGTACCAGGACATCACGACCTGCTGCCGGACGTCGAAGCCCAATTATCGACCGCGCATCTACTCGACGACGAATCCGGGCGGTGTCGGGCACGCGTGGTACCGCAAGCGGTTCATCGAGCCGTGGCAGCGGCAGGCGGAGACCGAGACGCGGTTCGTCGCGGCTCGGGTCACCGACAACCGCTGGAACAACCCAGAGTACATGCGGGTGCTGGAAGGTCTGACGGGCTGGCAGCGGCGGGCCTGGTTGGATGGGGATTGGGATATTGCCGCCGGGCAGTTCTTCACGACGCTGCGCCGGGAGGTGCACATCGTTTCCGATTTCGATGAGACCAGGGCGCGAGAGTGGTTTTGCGCCTTGGACTATGGGTTCACCCATTACACCGTCGTGCTGCTCGGTTGCACCGATGGGGACGGCAACCTGTTTGTTGTCGATGAGCACGCAGAGCGGCTGTGGCTGCCGCAGCGGCACGCGCCGGCCATCACGGCGATGCTCGGAAGGCACAAGATGGCCGACCGCCAATTGCAAATAGCCGATTTGAAGAGGTTTGTTGCCGGCGCGGATGTGTTCAGCCGACAGAGTGACGGGTCAACCGTCGCGTCGCAGTATGCGAAGCTGGGCATCACGCTCAAGCCGGCGAACATGGAGCGGGTGAGTGGGTGGGCGGAGATCCTGCACCGCTTTGGTGATCCGGCGAACGGAGTGAAGCCGCGGCTGTTTATCCACGAGCGGTGTGGTCGGCTCGTGGAGTGCCTGCCGGCGTTGCAGCACGATCCGAGTCGGCCTGAGGACGTGCTGAAGGTGGATTGCGACGAGGACGGGACCGGCGGCGATGATGCCGCCGACTGCTTGCGGTATCTGGTGGCGACGAAGTCGCGCACTGTGACGCAGCGCAAGCTGCGCGGCCTCTGAGCGCGGCCCCCTGGGATGGAGGGGGCCAGCGCTCTTCCCGGGGGTGGGTGGGCTGCGACCCCGCCAAACTGAACAAAGGAGCGGAGTGAGGGGTGTGGCGTGAAGGATGCGGGAGCGACTGGCGCGCGCACTGCGCTGGTCTTGGGGCGCAGGGACCAGCACAGCAGTGAGCGTGACAGGCGCGACAGGCTCCCGGCCACAAGACGCTGTTATCTTTAGTGCACCGGGCCGCCGAAGGGCCGACTGAGTTGCGCCTGCGGCAGGAGGCCTTGCGATGAGGCGGCGGGGACCCGTTTGCCGAGGGGTTCCCGCGTCAGCGGGATACGGCAACGGGGCGGCACTATAGATAACAGCTCTTGTGGCTGGAGCCGGAAGCACTCCTTCATGCCACACCCCGAACGAAGCGGATCACCAACTGGCGGGGTCGCGGTTCGTGGGGGACGCGGGGGTCGCGCTGTTCTGGCTTCCGGCTCGGCAGGCTGAGGAGGAATGGGAGCAGGGACGAGTTGGCCTGCCGAGCCGGAGGCCAGACTGACTTTGCTTAGCGCGCCAGTCTGCCAGCTTTCAGCGTTGAGCTTGCGGCGCTGATAAGCTGGCAGTCTGGCGCGCTTCGTTTGGGTCGCGGGGGCACGCGCTGTCCTCACTTCTGGCTGGGAGTGCGGAGCGCCTGGCCGTGGCTTGAGGGTTACAGGGCAAGCCTTCAGGCCAAGCGCTCCGCACTCCCGGCCAGAGGTGAGGCTGACATTGGGGGCCAGCGCATGACCAGGCCGCAGCGGAGGCCAGCGAACTTGAGAGCGTTTCCGTAGCTAGGACTGGTGATGCGCTGGCCGGGGTTCTTTTCGCCTGTCTCGCCGGTTTTCACGAAGTGGAACGCAGCGGAGCGTTAGGGAGGCTTCGCGCCGTGCGCCGGGACAGTGCCGCCGCTTTCCTTCTCTTCGGCGGCGCGGTGGGGGTTGCGCACGGGCGCGGGGCCGACCGTTAGCGGAGCGCAGTGCAACGTAGTGAAAAGCCGGCGAGTCAGGCGTTGTGTTCCTGGGGGCCGGCCAAGGGTCGCGAGTTCTGCGGTGGCTTGCCACGACTTAGCGGACGAAGTCAAAGCGACAGGAGAGCAGGAACTCGCGACGCTTGGCCGGCGGGGTTGGTTTCCTGTCTTGCGGCGTTCATCTTGGCGGAGCTGCTGGGCGAACTGGCCGCCTACCGCAACCAGCCAGAGAGACGCAGCCACCGCCAAACCAGCGGCTGCCACCACGGGAGAGACGGACGGAACTGAGGAGGACAACCGGCCGCCCGCCACCACTGCACCGGCAACGAAACGCGCTGGAAATAGAACCGAGCGACCCGACACTGAAGCCGCTCCCAACGAACGCCGACCAGGACCTGCCAACGCCTAGCGGCCCTACCGACCTGAAGAAGCTCTCTCACACTTTTTCTTGAGAGAGCTTCTTCAGGGCGGTAGGGCCGCGTGGCAGCGCTGGTCGCGTAGGATAACCCACGACTCCCGACGGCCCGAAGGAGTCCATTAACTGACTTTGTCTTTGTCCGGAGCGGAGTGGCAGGGCGCATTCCAATTGTTGCAGCAGGCGTGCCAGCCCGCGGGGTTAAGGGGGGGCTGGCGCGACTGCTGCATCGTAAACGCGCCCGAACGTAGCGGTCTGGGGACGTTGGTGGTTCTGCCGGCGTTGGTTTGGTGGCGGGAGTGTTGACCTGGTGGTGGCGAAGCGCCTAAGCTGCTCCACCGACCGGGCTTGCACTTCAACCTCGCGAGGCTCGATTTACGAGCTGGTGGTTTGTTGTGTAGTTGTTGGGCGGGTGAGATGGAAGAACATTCGACGCGATAGAAGCGAGTTATGCCTCACAGCATTCGTTACGATGCAGAGACACAAATCCTAGAAGTTACAAATCAGGGGACTGTGACGTTGGCGGGGGTGAAGGAGATGTTCTCTGAAGTCCTAGAGCTAGCAGCAAAGAGTGGGTCCTGCCTGATCTTGAGCAACTATCGAGGGGCGACTTTAGCGCTTTCAACGGTGGAGCTCTATAACCTGCATAAATTATTTGAAGAGATGGCCACGTCGCTGGGGCTTGATCCACAGAGACTCAAGAGAGCACTCATTCCATCGGACCAGCCAGAAGGCTTTCGTTTCTTTGAAACGGTATCCGAAAATCGTGGCTACATGCACGTGCGGGTATTTCATGATGTGGACGATGCGAAGAGGTGGTTGATTAGGAAATGACGCGTGATGTAAGAGGCTAGCGCTGCCAGCCGCTGACGCGCAGCCACGCGAAAACGAACGGCTGCCACCACGGGAGACGAGGACGGAACTGAGGAGGACAACCGCACGCGCGCCACCACTGCACCGGCAAAGTAACGCGCTGGAAATAGAACCGAGCGACCCGACACTGAAGCCGCTCCCAACGAACGCCGACCAGGACCTGCCAACGCCTAGCGGCCCTACCGACCTGAAGAAGCTCTCTCACACTTTTTTATTGAGAGAGCTTCTTCAGGGCGGTAGGGCCGCGGGCAGCGCTGGACGCGTAGGAGAACGCAAGACGCCCGACAGCCCGAAGGAGTCGTTTTATCTAACTTTGCCTTTGTCCGGAGCGGAGTGGCAGGGCGCATTCCAATGGTTGCAGTAGGCGTGCCAGCCGCGGGGTTAAGGGGAGGCTGGCGCGACTACTGCATCGTAAACGCGCCCGAACGTAGCGGTCTGGGGACGTTGGAATTGCTGAGGGCGTTGGTTTCGCGACTGGCGTTCATGGTCGCGAAGCGGTGAGGCGCTCGATGTGGAACGAGCGGAAGCAGCCAGCGTGACAGGCGTTAGCCTGGCGCGCTGGCTGCGCCGCGGACGTTCGCATTGTGGTGGCGTGTTCCAAGTCGCGCCAGCGGGGTGCTGGTCGAATTGCTGATCGTGAGCCGCTACCTCCTCCACTCCCCGTTGCGAAGCACAGGGGAGTGGAGGAGGCAGCGGCGACCGGGAGAGTACTGGCCGATAAGAACCGAAGAGAAAAGCATTGACCCTGCGGACACCCCGCTTATACACTGTCCCCTGGCGTCCTTGTAGCGCACGTGTATGAAAGCCTACGGTGCGGTAGTCAAAAAGCAGAAAGCTGCCTTTGCGGTTGTCCTTGTGGACTCCTCTGTCATTGCTTCCAAAGCCGAAGAGGACAAGGCTCGGGCGGCCTACGAGGCTTGTTTTCCGGGGATGCCTCTGGTCTTCGCGACTGCGGCGAAAGCCAGGGGGTTTGACTTTCATGGCTCGCCCGACTTGCTTGCCCTTCTCGACTCGATGGACCCTTGGGAAATCCCTTGGCGGGAGTACCCTAGGGCCGAGCGGTAGCCGGGCTCTCTCTCTCTCTCTTCTTGTAGCGCCGTTCTCCCCGGTGGTTGAGCGATGGCCGCGGCCTGCCCCGGAACCCCCGTTGCGCAGCATCGGGGGTGGAGGGGCAGGCTGCGACCGGTAGTAGTCGCCTGAGCGACTGGCAGGCGGAGCGCCGGTTGCGCCGCCGAGGCGCATCCGGCGCGGAGCCTGGCAGGAGCGGCGCGCTGGCGTGCTGAGCCTGGGCTGGTTTCTTCTTCCCGTTCGGTGCGCGCTTGCCGGTTTCCCGAGTACCCTTGCGACCTGACTAGTGGCGGGAAGATCGAGAGCCACGGCAAAATGCAGACATATGCCGGTGAACTCGACGCATCCTGATTACGACGCCGCGGCCACAGTGTGGTCGCGCGCGCGTGATGTGCTGGCCGGCGAGGATGCGGTGAAGGCTGGCGGCGAGAAGTATCTGCCTCGGCTGGACTGCCAGACGGATGAAGAGTTTGCGGCCTATGTGAAGCGGGCGTCGTTCTTCAACGCCAGCGCGCGCACCTCTGAAGCCTACCTCGGATTGATGTTCCGGCGTCCGCCGTTTGTGAAACTGCCGGCGGATGGTGCTGGCGTCGGTCGGGCGATGGGGGTTTTCCAGAACGACGCCGACATGCTCGGCACCACCCTCACGGGCTACGCCAAGGTGGTTGTGGGCGACGTGATCGGTCTCGGTCGTGGCGGCACGCTGGTGGACTGGGAGGATGTGGTCGAGCATCGGGCCTACGTGGTGTTCTACCGCGCCGAGCAGGTTATCAACTGGAGAGTTGAGCGGGTGAACGGCCGTAACGTGCCGACGCTGATCGTGCTGAAGGAGCAGGTCCTCGCTGGGCCGGATCTGGATGATGATGGCTTCGAGCTTCGGATGGTGGACCAGATGCGTGTCCTGAGGCTAGTGCCGGGCGATGGTGAGCCGGTCGCTGGAAAGCAGGATTATCACTGCGTAGTGGAGCTGTGGCAGCCGAAGAAGACCCAGCGCAGAGGCACAAAGGTGGAATGGCAGTTGGTCGGGACGAGAACGCCGCTGCGGCTGGGCAAGCCGTTGCCCTTGATTCCGTTCGTGTTTCATGGACCGAGGCATTCGCGGCCCGATGTGGATCGCGGGCCGCTGGAGGACATCATCGCGGTCAACCTTGACCATTACCGCCTCAATGCTGACTTCAAGCATGGCCTGCATTTCACCGCACTGCCCACTGCGTGGGTCAGCGGGTTCGATAAGGGCGCGTCACTTCGCATCGGGTCGAGCACGGCTTGGGTGAGCGAGACGCCTGGTGCAACCGCCGGCTTCCTGGAGTTCACCGGCCAGGGACTCACGACCCATGAGCGGGCGATGGACCGCGATGAGCGGCTCATGGCCACCCTCGGTTCTCGCATGCTCGCGGACGAGAAGAAGGTCGGTGAGACCGCCACCGCGATCGAGCTCCGGCAGGCTGGCGAATACAGCATCCTCGGCAATGTGGCGCTGAGTGTGAGCGAATCGCTCACGCAGGTCCTGCGTTGGGTCTATTGGTGGAACTCGACCGAGGAACTGCCCGACGATGTAAAGGGCGAGCAGGTGCTGATGACACTCAATACCGATTTCAGCGTGAAGGGCCTGGCCAGCCAGGACATTCAGGCAATCGTGGGTGCTTGGCAGGCCGGTGCGTTTAGCCAGGACTCGATGTTTGATCTGTTCCGCCGTGGTGAGGTCCTGCCGGAAGGTAGAACCAACGAGGAGGAGGCGAAGCTGATTGCGCAGCAGAGGCCTGATGTCACGAAGAAGAATTTGGCGGATGGCACGAATGGCCAAACGCAAATGGCAGATGGCAAAACCAACAGCGTGGCGAGCAGCCGCGCCGTAGCAGCGTGAGTGAGTTATGGCACTGAAGTTCAAGTTCAAATCGAAAGATGAAATTCCGGCGGAGCAGCAAGCGCTCTATGTGGAGCGTGATGGTGCGTGGATGCTGGATGTCGATGGCGCGGCGGACAAATCCAAACTGGATGAGTTCCGCGCCAACAACATCGCGCTGAGCAACCAGCTCGCGGAGCAGAAGAAGCGCTTCGAAGGGATTGATCCCGACGAAGTGCGCAAGTTGGCTGAGGAAAAGCAGCGGCTCGAGGAAGCGCAGCAGCTCAAGACGGGCGAGGTGGACAAGGTCGTCGAGAACCGGCTCAAGACTGCAAAGACGGAATGGGACAAGCAGTTCGCTGCTGTGACTGGTGAACGTGATTCGCTGAATGCGCGCCTCACCGCAATTCAGATTGACCAGGGCGTCATCACTACGGCAACGAAGCGCGGGCTGCGTCCTACTGCGATTCCTGACATCACGGCGCGAGCCCGAACTGTGTTCCGCCTGGTGGATGGTGCGCCGCGCGCCTATGAGGCCGATGGCCAGACTGTGCGCGTGGGCAAGGATGGCATCACGCCTATGACTTTGGATGAGTGGGTCGAGCAGCAGGTTGCTGACGCTCCTCATCTGTTTGAATCGAATGCTGGTGGCGGTGCTGCCGGCAACGGCTCCGGTGGAGCTGGTGGTGGTAATCGGTCCGTGAAGAATCCCTTCCGCAAGGAGAGTTGGAACCTCACGGAGCAAATGCGGCTGACCAAGAGTGATCCGGGCCTGGCGGCTCGGCTCAGGGCAGCGGCGTGAATTAACCCGCGGCGCTCTCACGAGCCGCCGCTACAACCGGAGATAAACGAGTATGGCTAAGACGATGGTGGCGGATGTGATCATCCCCACAGAGTTCGAGAGGTACGCCATTGAGCGGACGGCTGAGCTGTCGCGCTTTGGCGAGTCGGGCATCATCGAGATGGCGCCCGAGTTTAATACGTTGGCGCAGGGCGGCGGCCGTGAGGTCAAGATGCCGTTCTGGAAGGACCTGACCGCAACGCGCCAGTTGCTGAGTGACGCCGCGTCGCTGTCGGTGAACAAGATCGCGGCGGATACCGACATCGCGCGCATCCATAACGATGCGCAGGTGTGGTCGGTGAACCACCTGGCCAAGGTGGTTTCGGGCGATGATCCGATGCAGGCGATCGTGGACCTGGTCGGCGCCTACTGGGCGCGGACTGATGAGTCGCTGGTCATCTCCTGCTTGAAGGGAATGTTCGCCGCGGCTTCGATGGCGGGCAACCTGCTCGCGATTCATTCCGAGTCGGTGGCGGGTACCACGTCGGCGACGAAGCTCAATGGTGCGACCTTCGTGGATGCGTGCGCCAAGCTGGGCGATGCGGCCAGCAAACTGACCGCGGTGGCGATGCACTCGGGCACGGAAGCAGCGCTCAAGAAGCTGGATCTGATCGACTTCCTGCCCGACAGCGAGGGCAAGCCGAGCCTGGCGAGCTTTCAGGGCCGGCGTGTGGTCGTCGATGACAGCTTGCCCACTCGGGCTGGCACCACTGACGGCACGGTGTACACGACCTACCTGTTCGGTCAGGGCGCGTTCGCCAAGGGTGTTGCACCGCTAGACGGCACGCCGCTGCAAGGTGGCATTGGCACGGAAGGCGTGGAACTGGCCCGCGTGCCGCTGGACAGTGACACGATCCTGATCAACCGCCGGCGGTACATCCTGCATCCGCGGGGTGTGAAGTTCACCAGCGCGAGCGTGGCGGGCGATTCGCCGACGGCTGCCGAGCTGGAGACGGCGGCGAACTGGGTGCGCGTTTGGGAGAACAAGAACGTGCGCCTGGTGGCAATCACCCACAACAACTGAGCATGAGCCGGGGATGGCAACATCCCCGGCGCTTGCCTCCCCTGAAAGGACACAAGTATGGGCAAATTGATTCCCTGGAGTTTCGAGAGGATTCGGTCGGGTGAGGTCATTCAGATCCCGACGTTCACCAACGTTGCCGCCGCCAACGCTGCCGGTGTGACCGCCGCTAAGTTCCCGCGGCGCGTCATCTACCTGAGCGCCGGCGGGACTGGTTCTGTGCCGTGCCTGGCCATCAGCGACGGCGCGAACTGGAAGCAGATCGCGATTGGTGCAAACGCCATCTAACTCATGAGCGGATTGCTCCCAATCATTCGGCGGGTGCGGCGTCCGTTGTTGCCTCCTGAGGCTCCGGCGGACGCCAAGCCTGCTACCCAGCCGGTGAAACGCACCGAGCCGGCAGCTAATGCTGAGAACGTTCAACCGAAGGCTGACAATGGCAAGGCTGCTGCACGCGAACAGAGCAAGTAAGCGCTTCAGCAACGTGGTCCGCACCTGGCTGGCCCTGCGGCAGCAGCGGCGGCGGCGCAATGCGGGCACTGGAACGCCGGCTCAGCCGGCGATCCTTAGCCATGTCCTAGAGGAAAGCACAGGGGAGCCGCTCTACTGGTTTGATGTGGTGCTGACGTTTGCTTTCGAGCAAGGGCGCTTCCCTGATGGAACGATCGAGGTCTTCTGGGCGCGTGAGTCCACGGGCTGGGTTGAGAATTACCTTGGTGCGGTTTCCAGCACCTTGCGGACTTACCGACAGGTGAGGGCGTTCAGCGATTTCGAGGGCGACATCGTGTCTTACCGAATGCGCTACCGGTATGGCACTGAGATCGTTGGCCCTATGTCGGAGGCTTATCCGATGGTTTACGTGGCGCCGTAGGAGTGAATCGTTATGGCTCTCACACTGATCAAAGAAGACGGAACCGGCAGGACGGACGCGAACAGTTACGCCACGGCTGCTGAGGCGGATTCCTACTTCGAGGCGCACTTGTATGCGTCGGCCTGGACGGCAGCGACTGCGGCGACGAAGGCCGCGGCGCTCGTGATGGCGACGCGGCTGGTGGATTCGCAATACCAGTTCTACGGGTATCGCGCGCATGACACGCAGGCGTTGCAATGGCCGCGTGAGCGATGTCCTGATCCTGACCGCAACCTGGTGACCAGCACGACGCTGTCGCCGGTGCTGACCAATTTCGTGCCGAGTACGTCGGTGCCTCAGGGCGTTGCGGCTGCCGTCTGTGAAATGGCGCGCGAGCTCCTGATTGTGGATCGGACAGCGGCCCCGGCTGGTGAGGGTCTTGACACGGTGACGACTGCTCACGCGACGCACGCCGCGACCGGGACCGGGAGCGACAGCACTTCGTCCACGACGAAGTACAACAAGAGCGACACGCGACCGATTATCTCGCGAGTCGCCCAGGCCATGCTCTCGAAGTATGGCGCGCTGATCGTCGGTGGCAGCGGCTCGGTTCAGTTGGTGCGCGCATGAAGTGGCTCTGCGCAATTCTGGTCTTGGCGTGGGCCACGGCAGCGAGCGGCCAGCGGTTGACGCTGGCGTGGGATGCATCGCCGTGCGCATGCGCGGCTGGCTATCGGCTCTATTACGGCACGAATACTCGCTCGTATCAGTTCGTGACCAACACAGCCCTGATACTCACGCAATCGGTGGTGTTGCCGCACGGCGGGCGTTGGTTCTTCGCGGCAACGGTGGTCAGCACCAACGGCTTGGAGTCGGACTTCAGCAATGAAGTGTCGTGGGAGAGCAGGCCAACAGCGCCGGTGATGGCGGGCAAGCCTTGGGTTCGGCTCACGCCCGTCTTTGGGCGTAGCACGAACCTGGCGGCCTGGAGCAGCGTCACGGGCGAGGCAACGTGGTTCCCGGCAACCAACCGGGCGGAGTGGTTTCGAGTGAACCGGCTCCTGATCGAGCGAGTGATGGTGCCATGACAAACATGAACATGAGTGAATTTCTGCGAGGCGTGGACCACGCAGCGGCAAAGGATGATCGCTGGCTCTTCATCGCCAGCCTGGTGCTCCTGGGCCTGTTTGGCGTGTGGGTGGTGCGTTACTTCGTGAAGCAGCACGAGCGGCTGCTCGATGACCACCGGCAATCTCGGGAATGCTATCAGGCGAGTTTGCGCGGCGTTGTCGCCGAGCAGAGCGCCATGAACGGCAAATTGGTGGTGTGCCTGGACAACAACACAAAGGTTTTGGAGGAGTGCCGGGATGAACTCAGGTGCTCCTGCAGGAGAAAACGACGATGAAAACTACGAAGCGCGGTGTGTGGTGTGGTGCGGCCGTAATGGTTGTTGCGGCATTGTTGGCGGTCAACGGCTTGAGCGGTTGCTCGACCTTGGACCGGGCGTATAAGCAGGAAGTGACGTGGACCAATGCGCCAGTGGTGCAGGTGGTGACGAATACGGTGGTTGTCACCAACACCGTGCCTCAGGTGGTGGAGCGAACGAGCATCGTCTATGTGACGAATGCCGTCTCGGGCGCTGTGTCTGGCTATGCGACGCGGGAGCCGGTGGCAACGAACATCGTCACAGCGGTCGTCACCAACTTGGTGCCGGTGTTTTACACGAACATCGTGCAAGTGCCGGTGACCAACTTGGTCGCCAAGCCCGAGGTGCTGGCCGCGTTAGATGCGGTCGGGTCTGTTACGAATACGTTCCTGCCGGGCATTGGCAGCATCCTGGCGCTGGCCCTGGGCGGCTTGTATCACGGGTACCGACAGGTCCGCAATCGCAAGGTGAATGAGGCGCTCGTCCAGGGCGTCGAGACAGCGCGGGCTGTGCTCACTACTACACCGCAGGGGCAGGCTGTTGACGCGCAGTTCGTCAAGTGGCTGATGGATCACCAGAAGGAGGCCGGCGTCTTTACGACGGTGTCGGGCCTGGTCGAGCAGCTCAGCGACAACCCGGCGGCGAAGCTGACGGCGCAAGAGATTGCTGCGCGGGTGCAGCAGGCACAGCAGCAGCGGACGGCTGGCCAGGCCGTGGCGGCGTGAAGATGGTGAGGGAATCCTTTCTCGGAGCGAGTGTTTATGAATAGCGACGTTATCCACGCGGCAATGACAACCTGGGCGGCGAAGGACCTTCCGGCGCGCCTCCACGCGACGCAGGTCGCCAAACTGTTAAACTGTTCGACGGATGACGTCACGATCCTCGCCAGCTCAGGCAAGTTGCGTCCGCTCGGCAAGCCTCGGCCTAACGCGGTGAAGTACTTCAGCGCTATTGAGTTGATTACTCTGGTCGCGGACCGGGACTGGCTCGACGAGGCGACGAAGACCATCGGCCAGTATTGGCGGCGCAAGAACGAACGCCGCACCGGCTCCCTGCGGGGAACCAGTGCGGCGGCGTTAGAGTTGAACTAGGGGCCGCGCGGTTGGTTCAGACGGCTTGGGCCTGGGCGCTCTCTGGCGCCTGGGCCTGAGTTGTTTCGGGGCTCGCCGGTTGCGCGTGGAAATCCACCACAACCACCTTGGGCTTCTCCATGCCCTGGGGGTTCTTATCCCATTGCTTCTCCCAGTCGTCGAGCGACGGCACGGTTACCTCCGCGTGTTTCGAGTAGGCATGGTGCACGGCTTTTGAGTTGTGCCCCAGGGCCTGCTGAGCGAACCGCTCGGGGTAGCCGCACTTAAGCGCCCGCTCAGCCCACGCATAGCGATATGAATGGAGGCTCACGCCTTTGATCTTGAGCCCGACGCAGCGCTGCTTGAACTCCGTGGCACGGTCCCCGGGGCGCACGGTGCACAGGTAGGGGAAGAGCGGGCCGGTCTGCGGGCGGCGCTTCAGGATGGCCTCAACGTCGTCGCCAAAGCGAATGAGGGCCGGTTTGACGCTGCTGCCACGGGACTTCAGCTTCTTGCGCGTGTAGGAGATCGTGCGGCTGCTCCAGGCAATGTCCTCGGCTCTCAGGCAGGCCGCGTCGCTCTGCGAGGCGCCCGTGTGCCAGAGGAGTTCGTAGAAGTCGCGGCGCTCGGGGTTGAGCTCGCGGGCGACGATCGCCGCGTGCTCGGCGCTGGTGATCGCGCGTTTCTGCCCGAACACCGGCCGGGGCCATTGCAGGCGCGGGATGACGGACTTGAGCAACCATTCCATGCCGAGGGCGTGGTTGTGGATGCGACGGAGGTAAACGTTGGTCGAGACTTTGCCGTCGGCCAGGGCGCGGTCGAAGTGCTCGGGCCTGGTCTCGGCGACGTGCAGCTTGCGGATGCAGTCGAAGTTCTTGTCCTTGACGGCGACTTCCCAGCGCCGGCGCGTTTCGTCGGTCTTCTTCTCGACGATGTTCTCCATCACTTCCTGCCAGGTCCTGGTGGCGAGTTTCGGATCGGTGGCGTTGAGGTACACCTTGGCCAGGCCGAGGCTGATCCCCGGTTGCCGCTCCGTTTCATTCATGGCGTTAACCTTCTGAACGGCCTCTGCTTTCACCTTGGTTTTGAGGCTGACCGAATTGCCCGTGAAGTTGTCGTAGGCGTAGTACGTCCCCCACGTGCGTTTGAACTTTCGATACCGTTGCGTCATATCTACTTTCATGTTTGTAAGGATATGCCGCTGATTCTCTCTCGCACCCGGGCGGTGGGCTTGTAGAGCCCCGGCGCGCGCCGGATAGTGGGCGAGAGTGGAATTCGTTGAAGGTTTCGTTGAAGATTCACCCCTCACCGCTCCAGAGGCCCCGTAGTATCAACTACTTAGGCATGGAGGCGAGGGTCGGAATCGAACCGACGAATGAGGCTTTTGCAGAGCCCTGCCTTACCACTTGGCTACCCCGCCGATGGACTTGATCGGAAACTAAACCAAGCTAACGGGCGCGCAAGTCTTTATTCGTTGAGTCGCTCGGCTCTCAGCGCGTATGCATGAAGGGTTCAGATGATATTTGGGCGGCGGTTGGTAACAAAG
>CAZVFC010000069.1:0-48941 GCA_964625855.1 uncultured Verrucomicrobiota bacterium
TCAAGCGGCGAACTGCATTCTGCGGATAACGATTTCCTAACTCGCTTGTTTTAGGGCTAGGTGCGATGTGCGGGACATTGCTGCTCGCAAACGGCTGTGCCAACCCCGATGTGAATCCATCAGCCCCCCGCGCCGGGCGCGGTTACGTGGATCTCTATACCCAGCCGAAAACCGATATCTGGTGGAAGGTGGACGTGTTCGACGCGCGCGCCGGGCGTTACAAGGAACTCGCCGCGCAATTCAAAGCGCCCGAGCAGGCCATCTTCCGGATCGCAGCCCGGCCCGGGCCGTTCAAGGCTCGTATCTGGTTTGTCAACCACACGGTCGAGGCCCCGTCGGAAATCGAGGTTGAAGTCCGCGAGGGCATGATCACACCCATCCAGGTCAAGCTGGACCAGGGCGACACTTCCTATGTCCGCATAACGGGTGACCGAGCCCACTCCGGCCTCCGAAACGCCATGCGGAACCAGGTGACGGATTACTCTCAGCAGCGTTGGAAGATCTCCGCCACGGCGCAGCCGGCGATCCCCTATACCCCAAAGGAAAACGCCGCTTATGGGAAATGATCGCGTTTCGCCAGGCACGGCGGAGCGTTGAACCAAACCGCACCTCGCAACTCCACTCCCGCTGAGCGGAAGCAATAGAAGCGGCACGGGAGCTTGTCGGCGCGCGCCCGGTTTGATCCAACCTGTGTTGCCAGACAGGGTTTGGCGCTAGGGACACGAACCGATGTAACTTTACAATGCACTCGCACTCAGCGGCCAGCGGCGAGTCAGTTTCACCTTAGTCTCACCGGACACTCACCGGATACTCACCGGATACTCACCGTAGATAACTTTCGGACCCCCTTTGACGTAACATCCTTTCCTGCATGGATTTAGGCTAGAAGCCACCCGGCAAAGCAGCATTCGCGGTGTTTGCCACATTTCCCGCAAGCAACCTGCTGTCATTACACGACTTATACGACCCTATGGCATCGGCGTCCTCAGTCTCCCGCAATTCCCCGGCTTCGACGCCGATAGAAACTATGACAACAACGATGAAGCGATTTAAATTGACGATATAACGCAGACTGGCGGTACCGGAGGCTCCCTAGCCAAAGACACCGCGAACACGCGAGCCTTGGGAGTAACCATTACATTGAACAGAAGTAACCCAAGCAGTCACAGGACTACTCAAACCGCTGAAGCATGCTCCGGCATCTCACGTCCCAAAACAGAATGTGCGTGCAATCCCTCGGCCATGGTTTCATCATTGCACGACTTTACGTCATGCGCGACCCAAGCACACAGCGTGGTGCAGCCAACATGTCCCTTTTGGGACCGTTAATTGATTCATGAGACGCACATTAACACCCTGCGCCGTAACATCCGACGGCAACTACCTGCCCCTAAAGCGGGCGGAGTTCACCGACCGCCGCATTGTGGAGACGTTCCTTCAGGAGGCCCTCAATCAGAATCCAGCCCTGTTGCCCATAGATGAGATTGACACCGCCTTCGGTCCCCTCACCTCCATCGGCCGGGAAATCGCCTCCATTGATAACCTCTTCATCTCTCCCACCGGCCGTTTGACCCTAGTGGAGACCAAACTCTGGCGCAACCCGGAATCGGGCAGGGAAGTTGTCGGCCAAGTTCTGGATTACGCCTCCACGCTGTCAGCTTGGTCATACGAGGAGTTGCAGCGCCAGGCACAATGCGCGGTGCAGTCGCCGCTCGGCTCTACAGAACCGCTCTACGAGCACGTAAAACGGGCCTTCCCGCGGGACGTCCTGGGGGAGAGTGAATTCATTGACGCGGTGCAAAAGACGCTCCGCACTGGCCGTTTTCTGCTGCTGATCGTCGGGGACGGCATCCGCGAGGGGGTGGAAAGGATGCTTGGCCATCTCCACGACCACCCGCAGCGGCTCTTCACCTTTGGCCTCGTGGAGATGGGCATCTACGAAAACCCCGCCGTGTTTCCCGGCAGAATTCTCATCCCGTCCCTTGTCGCCAAAACCACCGAAGTTGTGCGCGCCGTTGTGCAGGTGGAGACGGCTGGCCCCGCCAATGTGTCTGTTATCACTGCGCGAGAGGACGAGGAAATCGCTGGCGGCTACCACCGTCGCACGTTGTCTGAAGACGAGTTCCTGCGGGAACTTCCGGATCAGACCACCCGCCAGCTTTATGAAAGGCTCTTTGTGTTCGCAGCGGAGCTTGGGGCTGAAAAGACATGGCGTGCGAGCAGCGTCTCACTCCGTTTGCCCGACCCGAACGGCTCCGATGCGAAACTGACGCTCGTCGTGCTTACGACGGCAGGTGAACTCTACATTGGCTATTTGAACAAACAGCTTGAGCGGGTTGGGTTGCCGAAATCCATCAGTCTGGAATACGCAAACAAGCTCTCTAAGATCTTCGGCGTGCCGACGCATCGTCGGCACCCCGGCTCCCTTTCTCACGAACTGAGGGTCGCGGAAGTCCTCTCTCACTACGATGAGTTCGTGGATGCAATCAAAGAAGCCGTCGTGGCGATCCGGAAAGCAGCGGCCGGCGCGGGACAAACCGCCCGTTAGCCTCCATCGCGAGGACCCGGCTGCATCTGAGCTGCGAGGCCGTTGCGTCCTCAGCGCTCCTGCCTGGCCCGGAAAAACCCCCGCGGCGAGTCGGTCAGGGAGAAGTCCCAGTACCAAAGGAAGGGGCTAGTGTTGCTCTGCACGGTCTGCCATCTCTTGAGATCGGCCGACATCTCCAGGTAGTTGGTGCCTCCGGGGGGGAAGGTCGCCACCGCGTAAACCGGACCCGGGTTCACGAGATAGGCGCGGATCAGGTCACAGTCGCTCCGCGGCAAAAGCCGAGCCAGGTTGAGCTGGTTGAAAACGGTGTCAATCCCATAGAACGCCCCTCCTATCACGATGCGTCCATCGGCTTGCGGCACCATTGCCCTAACAGGAGCCCCCTCGGAGCCCTCCGCGAGCCCGAGTCCCGGATCGAAGCACCCGTCCACGTGTCCCTCGGAGGTGAGCCGGACGATGTTCCGGCGCCAGTAGCCGCCAACCTCGTGAAAGAGCCCGCCGACGACGAGCTTGCCGTCTGGTTGAGGCAGCAGCGAGTAGGCGGCCGATACCATCTGGCTGCCGGGGGCGTCGAAGCAATCCGGCTTGAAGGTCTGGTCCCATTGAAGGTCCGGATTCAGACGCAGCAATGGGACGCTGTTGGAAGCGCCGGTCCGGCGGAGCGCGCCGCCTACAAGAATCTGCCCGTTGGTCTGCCTGACGAGACAGAACACGGAGGACAAGTCGAGCCCGGGCTCAAAGGCGTCATCGAATTGCCCGTCCGGCTTGAGTCGGAACAATATGGAGCGGATGTCGGTGGGGTACATGAGAGGGTTTCCACCGCAGAGCACGCTGCCATCCGGCAGGGACAGCAAGGCGAAGAGATAGCTGGTAAGGGTGTTCGTGCAGGCGAACGTGGAGTCCGGCGTGCCGTTGGTATGGAGCCGCACCACTCTCGACAGCCCTCCTTCATCCCCGGCGGTGTAGCCGACGAGGACCCGGCCATCTGCCTGCAACGCCAGTGAGAACATCCAGTCGTTGGTCTTGAACAGGTCGCCCGCATCGAACGTGGCATCTACCGAGCCATCCTCCAGCAACCGCGCCAGGCGCTGTCGTGGCTGCCCCAGCAACCGCCGGAAGGCACCGCTAACCAACACCTTGGCGTCGGTTTGCTGCAGCAGGCATGTGACGTTCCCATCCGTCTGCCCGGCTGGATTGAACGAGGCATCGACGGACCCGTCCGCGTTGAGGCGGGCCAGGAAGGAATTGGAACAGCCGTTAATGGCGGTAAATCTTCCCCCAACGAGGATGCGCTGATCGGCCTGCAAAACCATGGCGTTGACGACGTCGTCTGCTCCCGAGCCGACTCGGAAGGAGGGATCGAACACGCTGACCTGGCCAAAGGCTTGCGCCCAGGCCGCGAGCAGGAGTAGCCACCCGGCGCGCCGCCAGCAACCGACCGCAGGCCGGATCACAAATCGCCGAGCATGCTGTTCGTCCCGCGGGCTTCTCGTTTGGCAGAGCATGGGCGGGCTTCTACGTCGGACACAGCCGGAATGCAAGCAGCAAGGGCATCCTCGAAGGCTACGGCGAGCGGAGACGGTAGAAGCGGCGGGCGTTGTTGGTGACCTCCTCGTCGGTGAACTGGAATTGGCCGGGGGCGACTTCCACCACGCCGCCCAGCGCCGTCCAGTTGCTTGATGGCGAGGTAGGATTCGTGGTCGCCAGGACACCGAACAGCGCTCCGACGCTGTTGGTGAAAGAGAACTGGAACGCGCCGTTGGTCAGCATCCGGGCAGCGGTCAGGCGGGTACGCGTCGGAACCGGGACACTGATATTGAGCACGCTGCCTGTGCTCGGGATTCCGTTCACGAACACCGTCGCCAGCGCGTAGCCGGGCGGGAATCCCCATACCGGCGCGGAGGTGAAGGAATTGGTCTGCCAGTTGGTCGAGAGCAGGAACAGGGTTTGGCCGCTTTCCAAGCTCCGCAACTGAACTATGGGCTGATCGGACGCCGAGTTCTGTGTATTGTCGCCTGACCCTCCTGAGAGGCCCCGCAAAGTGGGGCCGGTGAGTACCAGGCAACCTCCCAGATCCAGCGGCGAGGTGACCGTGGCAATCTGCGGCTGCGAGGACGCGCCGAACCCGCTACTGGCATCGCACAGTTCGGAGTTGGGAAGGCTATCAATATTGACCCCGCCGGCGACCAGGAGCCTTCCGTTGGGGAGCAGGGTCGCCGTGGTGCAGGCCCGTGGGCTGGCCATCGGGGTAGCCGTGCTCCACGCGGAAGACCAGCTCCAGTTGGCCGGATCGTACAGCTCCGCGCTGGAGAGATAGGTGGCAGTAGGGGTAGGGAATGTGTTGCCGCCATAGCCTCCCACGACCAGCACTCGGCCATCAGCCAGCAGGGTGGAAGAATGGGTGTAGCGTCCGGTTTTCAGGGCGCCGGTGATCGTCCACGCACCCGAGGTCGGGTCATAAAGCTCCGCGCTGGAGATAAACCAGTTCATAAGGCTGCTGTTGTAGCCTGCCGCGACCAACACCTTGCCGTTAGCCAATAGCGTCGCCGTGTGGTCAGAGCGGCCGGTCATCAGCGACCCAGCCGGGCCCCACGTCCCGCTGGCTGGATCATACAGCTCGGCACTGCGCAGAAACCCGCTGGTATGATTGTAGCCACCTACGACCAGCACCTTTCCGTTAACCAACAGGGTGGACGTGTGCCGGTAGCGCGCGGTACTCAGCGGACTGGTCATCGTCCAGGTTTCGCTGGCCGGATCGTACAGCTCTGCGCTGGAAAGGAGGCCGGCGGAATTGCTCGTGGTGCCACCGGCGACAAGCACTTTCCCGCTGGGCAGCAAGGTCGCCGTGTGGAACTGGCGTGAGCTGGCGGTCGCACCGGTTGGCCGCCACATCCCGCTGGCCGGTTCGTACAGCTCAGCGCTGGCAAGAACGCCGCTGGGACTGTTGTTAGTGCCTCCGGTGACAAGAACCTTCCCGTTGGGAAGCAGCGTGGCCGTGTGGCCAGAGCGCGCGGTGATGAGGTCGCCCGTTGCCGTCCACGAGCCGGTGCTGGGATCGTACACCTGGGCGCGGGCGAGGCAACCGTTGGTGCTGTTGTAGCCTCCCGCAACCAGCACCTGCCCGGTGGGCAGCAGGAGGGAAGTGTGGTAATAAACACCGATAGTCAGCGCGCTGGTTGCGGTCCAGGCCCGAACAGCCGGATCACACAGTTCCGTGCCGTCCGGGCTACCGTTGCAACTGCCGCCTGCAAACAGAACCCTTCCGCCGGCCAGCAGGGTCGCCGTATGCGCATAGCGTGACATGACCATTTGGCCCGCAGTCGTCCACGTCCCGGTGGTGGGATCATACAATTCCGCGCCCGCAACATAGCCGCTGGCATAGCCGCCGGCCACCAGCAGCTTGCCGTCGGGCAGCAACGTCGCGGAGTGTTGTCTCCGCCGGAGCGTGAGCGCGTTGGTCACCGACCAGGTTCCGCGGCCCGGATCATACAATTCCGCGCTCGCGAGATAGCCGCTGCCAGGATCGTAGCCCGCGACGAGCAGCACCTGGCCGTTTGCCAGCAGGGTTGCCGTGTGCTGACGGCGCTTGGTGTTGAGTGCTCCAGTCAAGGTCCAGGTCTCGGTACGGGGATCATACAGTTCCGCGCAGTTCGTAACCGCGTTGTTACCATAGCCTCCGGCGGCGACCAACACCTGCCCACTCGGCAACAAGGTCGCCGTGTGCTCGCGGCGCCCGGCATTCAACGAACCGGTTGCTGTCCATTGCCCGGTCGCCGGGTCGTAGAGTTCGGAGCTGGCAAGGGCCGATGATGGGCCCGCCCAGCCGCCGGTGACCAGAACCCTGCCGTCGGGCAAGAGCGTTGCTGTATGGGCGAAGCGTGCGTGTCCGAGGGAACCGGTGGCCGTCCATTGTCCCGTGGCTGGGTCGTACAACTCGGAGTGAGGAAGAGGGGCGCCGCCACTGCTACTGACGCCGCCTGCCACCAGCACCTTGCCGTTTTGGAGTAAAGTAGCCGTATGCTCCGCGCGCGCGGTGGTCAGGTTGCCGGTGGCCGTCCACCACCCCGTGGCCGGGTCGCGCAGCTCCGCGCTGGAAAGATAACTTGTCCCGTAATATCCCCCAGCCACCAGCACCTTGCCGTTGGGTAAGAACGTAGCGCTATGATTCTGCCGCGAGCTGCGCAAAGAACCCGTCTGAACCCACGAGGCGGCATTGGCGGCTGCAATCGCCGACAAGTTGAGTGCCAAAGCCGCCAGAGCCAGGGAAGTGAAGAGGTGAGAGTGATGCAGGTCGTCGGTTCGCATAGTTGTTCTTAGGGTGAGCGGATGCGGTAGAAACGGCGGGCGCTGTTCGTGGCCTGCTCGTCGGTGAACTGGAATTGGCCGGGGGCGGCCTCCACCTCTCGGAGAGCGGATAGGTAAGGCACCAGCGCGGCCAACACAAGTGTAAGCCCAAGACCGTTCTCGGCATGGATCTTCATCGGGAGCCTTGGGTTGCTGTAGTGAAGTTCATGGCTGAGCCATACTGAGGCAGCCACTTTAGGAAGCCTTGAGGCGCTGCGTCAACTGAGTTCGATGGGCTGCAAAGGAAGGCTGGGGGGAGGGTTCCTGGCCTGACGCATTTCCGAGCCGGGCCACCCTCCGGTGCCAGCTTTCCCAACGACTTGAAACGCAATGCCTTGCGATAGCGGGACGGGTGGGGCGCTGACGGGCTCACGTCCAACTCATGCGGGGAACATTCAGGGGAGGTTCTCCGGCCAGGGCCTTGATTCACCGGAGGCCGCTCGTTGGACCGAGAGTAACTGTCGTTAGCGAGGGCTGACCAGTGCCAACAGGAGCTTCGGGTCGGACGAACGTTGTATCCGCCAGCCGGCGGAAATCCTCCTGCAAGCGAGTGGTGCCCCACGATATGAAAAGCATGTCGGCCACCAGGTCGAAATCAGAGAATATCGCGGGCAGAATCAATACCGCGAGGACGGTTAGTCCCGGCGCAAGCCCCGGCTTTCGCACCGTCAAGGCCAGCCACATTCCGAACCAGCCGGTAGCCAGAATATCTGCTCCCATTCTAACGGTAAGAAAGATGGCACCCAGGCCGCCGGCTCGCATACGGGGCAGGCCGCTCGGCGTCGGTGCAATAGAACTAACCGCAGTCGGGTCTGAGGGAGAGACAAATGCAACCCAGGTCAGCCCGAGGAAAATGATCAATGGCCAAAGGAAGATTCTGAGCACTGCGCGCCATTGTGCGCTGATCAGTTCGGGGTTGCGCAAAGTAGTGCAGAGCAGCAGCTCCAGCGCTCCGCTTCGCCGCGCCTCGACAAAGAACCTGCAAGCCTGGAACGCGACCAGGACTTTGAGAAGAAAAGCGAACACGCCAGCCGCGACCACTTCGGGCAGGCCTGCGGGCGACCCGAACCGGCTCGCGCAGAGCAGCGCGGCCCAAGCGATGGCAATCAGCCACGCCCCCCAGCGGTACAGTGCGGAATCTCCAGTAAGGCGGAGCACCGGATCGAAGGCCACGTCGGGAGACGCCCGGCGGCGACTCCGACTTCCGGCACGCCCCGGGCGCGGTCCATGCCTTGAGCGATGCAGGGCTATCGCAGGTTGGTTCCACGAACGCCTCAGGCCGGAGCCGGCGAAAGCCAGGAAGATCCATCCTAGTAAATGAGAAGCAAGCAGTGTGATCCAAAACTTGTGCGTTGCGAGCGCGTACATCGCGTCGCGCGCGCACCAGAACGGATAGAATGGGCTGAACCACGCGAGGTAGAAGCAGGCCGCAGGCCAGCCGGTTCGCGAACCAAGCTCGGCGAGAGCTGGAAGCACCCCTCCAATTATGGTCAGCAAGGCAAGCGTGCCCGCGACGCCCCGGGAGTAGTCTGTGACGAAGGCGGAGACGCCCAGGCCCACAGCCAGCGAGAAGAACAGCGTGTTGATGAGGCCCAGTGCCATGCGCCCGAACTCCAGCAGCCCGACACCACCCAGCAAGATCGGAACGGCTGTGACCGGCAGCAGTGCGAGCAAGCCATAGATGGCGGTGAGCGACACCCCGATGAACTTGCCCAATACGATGTTGGGTGCCTTCAAACCGGTCAGAAACAGAAGACTCAACGTGCCGTCGCGTTTCTCTTCGCTCAGGCAATCCGCGGTGAGAAAGGGTCCGCTCAGCAGGGCGAGGCCGAATGCCCACGCGGTCTGGAGACTGAAGAGGGAACCAACGGACCTGGTGGCGATGGCCCATCCTGGAAACCAAACGAGCCAGATGCCACTGACAACTATGGCCAGCAATACCGCCCACCACCGGAAACGAGCGGCGCTCCTGCGCCGTGCGGCGACCCGCAACTCACGTCTTGCGATTGGCAGAAGCTCTTGCTGCATCCCGGGAGCCCATCATAGCGTGAAAGGACGGATTGACAACTCGTGGTGCTCGAAATTGCAGGCCCCTGGCTATCCGACCGTGCGCGAGGCACAGGACGAAGCCGAAGGCCATTGCTGCCAGCGCCAACTTGCATACAGACATTTTACCCCTTTCTTACAATTGCCTGACAACTTGCCCCCGCAGGCAGCGCACACTCGCCGCGTAAATAGGAACCAGAACAGAAAGGAAGAGAATTATGTGTGAGCAGAAATGGTTAAGCAGGAACGCTGGCTGGATTGCGCTGGCGCTCGGGATGGCGTATGCCCCGTGGGCGGCGGCCAACGGCGGGCCGTTCGTGATCAAGTATCCGGGGGGCGACCCCGCCGCCAAGGGCGTGCTGGCGCGGATAGACCCGGATCTCAAGCCGGGCCGCGAAGAGCGGTTGCGGGTGGTCAAGGAGGACCTCAAGGTGCTGTTCATGCGAGACCCGAGCCCGCGCTTCCGGCCGGTAGCGGCCGCTGGGCGCGAGTCCTCGGCGCCGATGCCCAGCCTGCTGGAGCAACAGCCGCCTCTGGCTTTGGTGTCGGCGATCTACACCATTGAGAACCCGACGGACGAAGCCATCGAGGTCGAGTTCGGCTTCCCGATTCTGCGCGGCATTTACATGCACCCCTGGAGCATGATGCCCACCGCGGATGCACAGGTTAAACTCGACACGGAGCAGATCCGCCCGGACCTGATCTCCAACTCAATGCTCTACGGCCTGATTCGCCAGCGATCGCAGGCAGTCATAGACAAGGCGCTGGCCGCCGACCCGGAGCTGGCCAGGCTGGTGGCCACGGTGCGCACGACCGGCTACGTGCGGCAGCGGGCGCGAGAGGCGATTCAACGGCTGGCTGGTGGGCAAGAAGTGCTGCTCAGGGCGGTGCAGGCAGACGCGAACCTGGCCAAGCTGTTCGCTGCCAAATCGGATGCGGCTGATCCGGACCGGACCGCCGCCCGGCAGGCCATGATGGATTACCTCACCGGCTCGCTGAAGTGGGAGAAAGGACCAGCCACCCTGATGGTGGAGTACGCCAGTATGGAGCTGGGCCAGGTGGTGGGAGGGGTGCCGGATGCGGGCTTTCGCGGTTACTGGGGGAACCCTGGGGAGTTGGGCCAGTTGGCGTATGCCAACCTGGGGCGGCTGGCCGCAATCGGCGAACAGAAGACCACGCAACTCTTTGCCGAGCTGGCCTCGCGTTTCGACCCGAGCGTCAAGCCAGCCTACGAGGCCATCTTCACCGCGTGGGGCGGGGATGTGCGCGAGCGCTCGGTGGACCTCCAAACGGGGCAGGTGCGCCCAAGGGAGTTGAGCCTCGATCCGAAGTCGTCCAGTGAGGCCCTGGCCGGGGCGGGGGCGGCGGACCCCACCATTTACGCGCGCATGGAATACATCAATCCCAATGCCGGGCTCACCGAGGGCGAGAAGGCCTCGTGTGAGGCAGTGATCAAGAATCTCCCTGTGACCTTCACGTTCGCGCCGATGAACTTGCTGCACTACACGGCCAAGTTCCCCGCCCGGAGCACCAGAACGCTCACGGTGAGCTATAAGCAGTTTGCCTACGCCGACACGCGCGAGCCGGCCAGTTTCCAGCTTGCCTACGTGGTGCATCCGGCGTCGTTGTGGAAGGAGTTCGGCCCCATCGAGCTGGAGGTTGCGGTGCCGGAGGGCTTGGGTGTGCGGGCGTCGGTGCCCTGCCGCGAGGCGGGCGTCGAGGAGCGTGAGCTGCCCAAAGACCTGCCGGGCATCACTCCCGACAAGACCAAGGTCAAGGTGGCGCTTCACCGTACGACGGTCACCCAGAAGACCGGCGAGCTGTTTCTGGACGTGGACGCCGACGGCTGGAAGAAGCTGGTCGAGCCGAAGCCGAACGTCACGGCGGAGACAGGTCTGACTCCAACAAAGAGCAAAGGCGTGCTCTAGTGCGCTGAACATGAACCGCAGACAATTCCTCGGTGGAACCTTTGGAGCCCTGGCTGGGGCGCTGTGCACAGCCGGCACGGTCCTGCCACGCGTCCGCACCGTGCCGGCCGAGGATCGGCGCCGCAAGCTGATCATTGTCGTGTTCGGCGGCGGCACGCGCTACAGCGAGTCCATTGGGGACCCGGAGCACCGCCACATCCCCAGGCTGTGGAGCGAGCTGATCCCGCGTGGGACGCTGTTCACTGACGTGAGGGTGGAAGGCCGGGTCGTGCATACGAACTGCACGGCCTCCATCCTGACCGGCCATCGCGAATACGATGCTGACAATGACTGGTCCCGGCCCGTGGAGCATCCGACCCTACTCGAGATCGTGCGCAAGTCCCGGGCCGCCCCGGACACGGCTGCCTGGGCGTTCGTGTACGCCTCGATCCTTTCCAACGTGGGCCAGAGCCGGGCTTCCGGCTTCGGGTCGGCGTATGCGGCCAACGTGGTCGAGCCGCCTACGGTCCCGCGCCCGACGGCGGAACGGATCGGGGCACGACTGCAGGCGGCGGCGGCGACCGGCTCGGTTGAAGAGGAGTTGGCGGCAGCCCGCGAGGCGGGGCGATGGGCACGGGCCGACAGCCACATCAGCCGAGGCGGGCTCCGCTCCGAGACGGCGCGGCAATTCCTCGATCAGCAGTACGAGGCGTGGAAGTCAGGCTCCGGCACTACCAGCCATGACGCGTTCCTCACGGACCGCGCCATCGCCTGCCTGAACCAGTTTGCGCCGGACGTGATCACGCTGGCCTACGGTGAAATTGACTGCGCGCATTACGGCTCGTGGTCGAGGTATGTGGAAGCGATCCAGCGAACGGATGAGCTGACCTGGCGCCTCTGGCAGGCGGCGCAAGCGCTGGAGGCGTATCGCGGCCAGACGCTCATGCTCATCGTCCCGGACCACGGCCGGGAACTGGAACGGGCCGGCGGCATGGGTTACGTGCATCACAGTGACTTTTACACGCGCGAAGGGGAGGACGAGGGGTGTCGGCGGGTGTGGATGCTGATGCTCGGACCGGGCGTCGCACCGGGGCGCCGGGTGGAAAGACAGGTGCCACAAACCGCCGCCGCCGCGACCGCCTTGGAGTATCTCAGCCTGGCAGCCTCGCCGGGCGCCGCCCGATCGCTTCTGGCGATGGGCCGATGACTCGTGTGGCAGGAGCCGAAACAGGAACGGCGAAGGCTCAGCCCGCTCCAGCCCGGGACGGCTCCCGGTTGTCCCGCCTCATGCACCAGCGATGCACCAGCGATGCACACCGGATGCACACGCGCATGACTGGTGTGCATCGCTGGTGCATCGCTGGTGCATCTGGTGTACCCAGCGTCCGCGCCTTTGGTGAAGTCGAACTAGAGCCAGTTAGTGGGAGGCAGAAACGGGACACCCCATTTGGGCCAACAGAGCGTGGCCCTCGCGCATCCTGCGTGAACTTTACGCAATGGGGAGAAGGGTGGGGGAGGCGTGACCAGTACGAAGGAAGTCCAAATTCAGGCTCCGCAGTCCGCCTTGTTGCCCCGCTAAGAAGCTTTGTGGACCTCTATATGATGAGATGAAGATTGAATGCACCAGGGCGCAGTTCGCGCGACCTTACAAAACATTTACAACTTTTCACTGCCAGGCCAGCACAGCTTATGCTAATGCGTCAGGCATGAACCTGCTTTTGGAAGCGAGGCATCGGGGGAAACAACACTCCGGAGTGACTGCTATGTCTAATATTCTCAGACCTATGATCCTGACCATGACCAACGAGATGAAGTTCGGCAACATGCTGCGAAGCGGCGCATTGGCGGCTTGCGTGGCGCTAGCGGCGACCGTCCAAGGGCAAACGCTCATCAATGTGGATTTCGGCGTCGGCAACGCCAGCCTGAAGACGGGCCTGGCGGCAGCGGGGATGGGCACCAATGACTACTGGAACCTCTACCGGCACTACCAGCCGAAGTTCACGCCAGGGATGGCGCTGGTGGCTGACGGCAAGCTCGACAAGCTCCGGCTGGCCGACGGCAGCGAGTCCGGGGTATCCGTCGCTGTCAATAACGCGCCCGGGGTTTGGGGCAACTCCAGCGGCGACCCGATGTACGACACGTACATCTTCGCCCAGAACGGCAGCAACCTCACCGTCACGGTCAGCGGCCTGGCGGCAGGGCGATACCACTTCTATTGCTACGGCCACGCCGACCCGGATGTGACGGGCGAGCAGAACTCGGCGTTCACCCTCAAGGCCGGCACGAACAGCTTCGGGCCGATCACCCAAATGGGCGGCAGCGGTTGGAAGGCGGGCAGTCCCTGGCAGGAGCGTGCCCAGTATGTAGTCTTCCGCGACGTGCCGGTTGACGGCAAACCGGTCATGCTCGACGTGGCCCCGGGCCCGAATGGCGTGGCAGTCCTGAACGGACTCCAGATCATCTCACGGGGAACCAGCCCGCCCCGCCTGTTGGCGGCGGGACCGCCTGCCCCCGCGCCGGCCAGCACCAACCTCCTGTTCCGCGAAATCCGCTACGAGGGGAAGGTGTCGGATACCGAGGCGCGCTTCGCGGTGGCGTTCGACGTCGAGTCCATGACCACGAACGAGATTTCCGCGCCCCTGTTTGAAGGAGATGTGGCGCTGGTCTCGCCACAGTTGCCGGACGCGCTCCGCATTGTCAGCCGGGGACGGCAGACGCGGCTGTTCTGCACCGCACCGGGCAGCTACCCGGTGAAGCTCGACCTCATTGCCCGGATCAGCAAGGCGGAGCCGTGGAACCAGATCAGCTTCACCGGCCCGCCGGCGGCCATCGCATCGGTGACCGCCACCGCCAGCGCGCCGGGCGTCGAGATGCAATTGCTAAGCGGCACGCAGCTTGAGCCGGAGAAGAAGGCTACCTCGAAGGTGAGCGGCTTTCTGGGGGCCGATAGGACGCTGACCATGCGCTGGCAAAGCAAAGCGGCGGAGGTGACGCGCAAATCTCTCGTCACCGTGGACACCGTGGCCAGCGCGCAGATTACGCCCAACGTGATCAAGTTCAACACAGCCCTGCACTACGAGATCCTGCAGGCAACGGTGCCACGCCTGACCGTGGCGCTGCCCGGGAGCCATGCGCTGACCCGCATCCAGGGAGACCAAATCCGCGATTGGCAGGTGAAGCCGGACGGCGAGCGCCAGGTGCTCACCATCGAGTTCATCAAGCCGGTCGAGAAGGCCTGCGCCGTGACGCTGTTCTCGGAGCAGACCGTCGAGACCACGCCGCTGACCGCCACGCTCGAACCGCCCCACCCGCTCGAAGTGGAGCGCGAGTCGGGCTCCTTCACGTTGAGCGCGGACGACACTACCGTCGAAATTGACTCCGCGCCGGGGCTGCGGCAGGTCAACGCCCCGTCCGGCGCGCTGGCCGCCTACCGATTCAACGGCCGGCCCGTGTCCATCGTGGCCCGCATCCAACGCATCACGCCGGTCCTGAAGCTGGCCGACCGGGTAACGGCGCGGTTGGAAGAAACCCGGCAAGTCGTGTCCCATGCATTCAGCCTGACGGTCGAGAAGGCAGGCATCTACGCGCTCGACCTCGCGGTGCCTCAAGGGTTCGTCGTCAGCGAGGTCAAGGGCGAGGGCATTGACGATTGGAAGGCCACCGACGGCAAGCTGAAGATTTCCTTCGCCAGCCGCGTCCTCGGCGCGCGCACGTTCAACATCCAGCTTGAACAGGCGAACAAGGAATTCCCGGACAGCATCATCGTGCTGCCCCTGGCGGTCACGGACGCGACAAATGTGACCACGCAGCTCGGTGCGGCATCGTCCCCGGGCATCCGGCTCAAGACCGCTGAGCTGGCCGGCCTGCGTGAGGTGCCGATCACGTCGCTGCCAAACCGCTCGGACGAGCTGCTGGCGTTCGCAAGCGAGCAGCCGGATTGGAAGCTAACCCTGGCCGCCGAGAAGCTGGCGCCGCGCGTTATTGCGGAGGTCTTCAACCTCGTTACGGTCGGCGACGGCGTCGTCGGAGGCAGCGCGACGATCCGCTACGGCATCTTCAACCAGGGCGTGCAACAATTCCGCATCGCGGTGCCGGCGCATTGGAAGAACCTGGAGTTCACCGGCGCAAACATCCGGCGGAAGGAGCAGCAGACCAACGTGTGGACTATCACCCTCCAGGACAAAGCCTGGGGCGGCTACACGCTGGTGCTAACCTACGATTACCAGTTTGACCCCAAGGGCAGCGCGCTGGACCTGGCGGGCGCGCATGCCCAGGGCGTCGAGCGCGAGACCGGCTCGCTCGGCCTGATGACCGCGGCCAGCCTCAAGCTCACGCCCGCTTCCCCCGCCGACCCGCTGCGCCGCGTGGACGAGGCCGACCTGTCCGAGAGCGACCGCTCGCTCTGCACCCGCCCGCTGCTGCTGGCCTATAAATACACCGGCGGCGACTATCGGCACACCGCCCAGGTGACGCGCTTCGAAGAGGTGCAGGGCCTCGACGCCGTGGCGGACCGCATCGAACTGACCACCGTGCTGACGGAGGAGGGCCAATTGCTCACGCAGTCTTCGTTCATGGTGAAGAACAACGAGAAGCAGTTCCAGAAGTTCAAGCTCCCCCAGGGGGCCGAGTTCTGGTCCAGCTACGTCAACGGCCAGCCCGCCAAGCCGGAGCGGGACGGCGATTGGCTCCTGGTGCCGCTGCCGCGCGACACCAACCGCGACCAGGCTTTCGCGGTGGACATCGTCTATGCGCAGAAGATCAGCCTCAAATCGTCGTGGTTCCCGCGCCGCGTGGACTTGACCGCGCCGCTGACGGACATCCCGAATACCTACGCGGAGTGGCAGCTCTTCGCGCCCGTCTCGCAACGCCTGAGCAGCTTTGACGGCAGCATGACCGTCGCGCGCGGGACCACCTACGACCTCAAGGACGCTTGGGACCGGTTTCTCCAGTTCTATGGCAACATCATCGAGCACCACATGGGCATGATTGCTTTCGGCCTGCTTTGCGGACTGGTGCTGGTGCTGATCGTGGCCGCTGTGCGGCGAGGTGCCCAGGGCCTGCTTACAGCGCTGGCGGTCGTGGCCATCGTGGCCATTTTGGCCGCGATGCTGCTGCCGGCACTGAGCCGGGCCAAGAGCAAGGCGCAGCGCATCAGCGCTGTCAACAGCCTCAAGCAGATCGCCCTGGCAGCCCGCACCTGGTCCATAGACAACGGCGACGCGATGCCCCCGAGCTTCGAGGCCATGAAGAATGAGCTCAGCACGGACAAGGTTACTATTGACCCCAACACGGGACAGAGGTTTGTGTATGTCGGCGCGGGCAAAAGCGCGGCCAACCCGGAGGCCATTATCGCTTATTCGCCCTCGGACGTGAATGGCCGCGCGGTAGCGTTTGCCGACGGGAGCGTGCAGGTGATGTCGGCGGAGAAGTTCCAGGAAGCAGTGCAGCGCGACGCTGCGCTGCCGCGCGTGGCAATGACCGAGACCGCGGCAGGTGCGGTTCAGGCGCCCGGTGTGGCACTGACCCCCGCTCCGCCTCCGGCGGCAGCACCCGTCGAGCCGCCGCCGCAAGCCGTGGCACAGCCCGGTCCCATCGCGCACGGGCGACCGATGGGCGGTGGTGGGGTTGGGGGTGGCGCTCCCGTTGTTGCGGCGCCACAACTCAAAGCAACGGCCACCGGCGTCCGCCCCATCCGCATCGAGGTGCCGCGCACCGGTCAGTCGTTCAGTTTCACCAAAGTCCTCAACGCCAGCAAGGACCCGCTCACCGCCAGTTTCTCGATGATGCGGCTCAAGGCATATCGTGGCGTGCAGATGGTGGTCCAGGCCAGCGCCTTCGTGCTCGGCTTGCTCATGCTGTGGTGGCTGTCGCTGCGTTCCGAGCGCAGCAGCTTATGGATGACCATCGCGTTTGTGCTCATCCTTTGGTCGGTCGCACGCCTGCTCACTATGTGGCGCGTGCTGCATGTGGGCCTCATCGCCGCCGTGCCGATACTGCTGTTCGCACTCATCGCCTGGGCAGTCTGGAAATTCCAACAGCGCCGCAAAGCAGGGGCGGGGTCATACCCGTCCTCCTCTCCCCCAATCTATCCGGCCACGGGCGGCGGTCCCGCCGCATCCTCAGGCGCCGCCCTGCTTATATTCCTGGCCGCTTCGATGCCCCCCGCGTTGGCCCAGGACGCTGCTCCACCCGTCCTCTCGAACACCGTGTCCATCCTCTCGGCCACCTACACCGGCACCGTGCAGGACAAAGTCGCCCAATTCGATGCCACCTTGCAGATCGCGACCACCGCCACCAACCAGATCGTGCCGTTGTTCGGCGAAGACGTCGCCCTCGAGTCCTTCTCCGCGAAAGGCGATGCTCGGCTGGTGCGCGACGGCCGGACCGTCGGTGTGCTGTTGCCTGCGCGGGGCAATGTCGCGCTCCAGCTTAAGCTTATCGCCAAGCTCGGCGGCGACGTGACCCGCCGGCAGCTTGCGTTCGGCATTCCCCCGGCCCTCTCCAGCCGGGTCAGCGTGGTCATTGACGAGGCAGAGGCGGATGTGGAGTTCCCCACCGCGGTGTCGTTCGAGCGGACCAGCGCCAACCAGCAGACGCGCGTCGAGGCGATCATCGGCCCCGCCGAGCGCCTGGAGCTGAACTGGACGCCGCGGGTGAAGCGCGCCGCGGAGATCGTGGCGACAGTCTTCGTGCAGGAAACCGCGCTGGTGACCATCGGCGGCGGGGTCATGAACACCCGAGCGACCCTCGATTACCAGATCAGCCAGGGCGAGCTGAAACAGGTGCGCGTGCAAGTGCCAGCCGGCCAGCGCTTGCTGCGCGTCGGAGGTGAAGCCATTCGCAGTTGGGAGATCAAGGACGACACGTTGGTGGTGGACCTGCTCAAAGGCGTCTCTCCCGCCTGGCAACTGACGGTGGAAACCGAGAAGGTTCTGGACAAGCTGCCCGCCACGGCGAAGGTCGAACTCCCGCACGCGCTGGATGTGAAACGCGAGACCGGCCTGGTGGCCTTGCGCGCCAGCGAGGAGGTGACTCTCACCGTCGAGAACGCGCAGGAGTTGCAGCGCGTGGATGCCGAGGAGTTTCAGCGGGCCGCCCCGGATAAGAAGGAGGGCATCCTCAGCGCCTTCCGTTTTCTGAAGACAGAGTTCAGCCTAACCGTCCGTGCCGAGACGGTGCAGCCCCAGATCGAGGCGGTGGTGCACAATGCCGTGCAGATTGGCAGCGAGTCTGTGCAGGTTGCCGCGCAGGTTGAGTACACCATTAAGCGCGCGGGGGTGTTTGCCCTGCGAGTTGCGCTGCCGGCGGGCTACCGGCTCGAGAGCGTTGCAGGAGACAAGGTGTCCCAGTGGGTTGAACGCAACGAGGACGGGGCGCCGCTGGTCGAGGTCACCCTCAAGGAGAGGACGACCGGTGCTTATAAGCTGAACCTGTCGCTCGCGCAGAACTACCGGCAACTGCCCGGCACGCTGCCCATCGCCGGCGTCCACCCGCTCGGCACCGAGAAACTGAGTGGCTACATCACGGTCGCCACCGAGCACGGCGTCGCCGCCAAGACCGGCACCTTCGAGGGCCTCACGGAAATCCCCTATGCCAGCGTGCCAGGCGAACGGGCCGCGAGCGGCGGAAGCGCCCTGGCCTACAAGTTCATTGCCACCGCCTCAGCCGCAGTGCCGCCCTGGAAACTCAGCGTCACGACCGAAGCCGTCGAGCCGTGGCTGCGCGCTGAGATCATGAACACCATTACCCTGACCGAGACGCTGGTCAGTGGCCGCACGCAGTTGAAATACGACATCGCCAACGCCCCCTTGAAGGAGTTCCGCCTGCGGGTGCCGGCGGCATACAGGAACGTCGAGCTCATCGGCGCGCAGATTCGCCGCCGGGACGAAACCAACGGCGAGTGGCGGGTCGAGCTGCAAAGCAAGGTGCGCGGGGACTACCTGCTGACCGTGACGTGGGAAATGCCCCGGACCGGGAAGACGAACCTCGTCGAGCTGGCAGGCATCCAGGCGCTGGGCGTGGAGCGAGAGGCTGGCTACATCGCGATTGTCGCCCGCCCACCGCTTCAGGTTGCCGACCAATCCAGCGGCGAGTTGCTCAGCAAGATTGACGTGCGCGAGTTGCCCGCGTGGCCAGGCCGCCCCGACCTCGCAACAGTGCTGGTTTATCGCTACCTGCGTCCCGGGTATAACCTGGCGCTCGAAGCCCGGCGCTACGACGAGGCCGAAGTCCTGCAGGGCCTGATTGACAACGCCCGGCTGTCCACCGTGGTCGCCGATGACGGTCAGATGATGACCGAGCTTTCGCTGAGCATCCGCAACAATGGCCGGCAGCACCTGGAGATTGAGCTGCCGGAGAAGACGACGGTATGGTCGGCGTTCGTCGCCGGCGAGCCGGTCCGCCCGAGCAAGCGCGAGGGCAAGTTGCTGCTGCCGCTGGAGCGTGACGTCGCCTCCGATGCGCCCGTCACCGTCGAGCTGACCTTTGTGGGGCAGGACAAGTTCCCCAAGCGGAGCGGCACGGTGTCGCTGGTCTCACCCAAGTTCGACCTGCCGATGAAGAACGCGCGCTGGGACCTCTACCTGCCGCCGGATTACGACTACAGCAAGTTCGCCGGCTCGATGAACCGCACGAGCGACGCGACGCTGCCAATGGAGCAAGTCTATTCCCTCTCCGAATATAACGTGCAGCAGAGGGCCCAGGAAGAGCAGAGCAAATCTGAGTGGCGATATGGGCTGGAGTCGGCGCGCAAGGACCTCGCGGGCGGCAATCTCCGCCAGGCCGTCAGCAGCTATGGCCGCGCCAAGTTCAAGGGCGTCAAAGGGCAAGCCGAGCAAACCGAAGGCCGTGAGCTCAAAGCGCTGGAGCAGGAGGTCCGCCGGGCCCAGAGCAGCAACCTGATCGCCGCGCAGAACAACTACTTCCTCGACAACGCCGGGCGGATCGGGGACCCGCAGGCGCTCCAGCTTCAGGCCGGGCAGATGCTCATCAACGCCCCCGGCCAGCAGCAGCAGGCCGCCCCGCAAGCGGAACGGCTCGCTGGGTTATACCTGAACTACGATGCCAACGTCGCCAGCCTCCAATGGGATAAGCTGGAAAAGGCACAGCAAGTGGCGGTGGCGAAGGTCGCCCCCCTGCACGTGAACCTGCCCACTCGCGGCGTCCGCTACAGCTTCAGCCAGGTTTTGCAGACCGAACTACGCAAGCCGATGACCATTCGCCTGCTGGCCGAGAATACCAAGGTCCCGAGCTGGGCCACGCGACTTGGCTTGAGCCTGTTCGGGTTTATCGTGCTCTGGATGATCGTGGCCCGATTCAACCGGCCGAAGACGGCGTAAGCGCTTGTCTTATCTTCGCATGAAGCGGAGCGCGCCATCTGACACGGCCGCAGAATCGCGGTCAGGTTCCGAGTAAAGGTTCTACCGCGTGCCAAATATCCGCCGCCACGGCTGCCACTGTTCCCGTAGCGGGGATGGATTTCACGCGCTGCGGTTCGCTCGCGGCGATGGCTTGATAGCCCTTGGCCACTCGCTCAAAAAAGCTCTGGTCGGCCTCCTCAAAACGGTCGCGCTTGATAGACATCGGCAGGCTGGGCTGACGCGCCAGGCGCCTCGCCTCGCTGAGGGCTTGCGGCACGAGCAACAGCAGGGTCAAGTCTGGCCGTGTCTCACCCACGGCCACGGCGATGATCCCCTCCACCATCTTCAAATCCAGCATCCGGCCATAGCCCTGGTAAGCCGTCGTGGAGTCATAGAACCGGTCGCAGAGCACCACCTCACCCACCGCCAGGGCCGGCCGAATGACTTCGCGGACCAGTTGCGCCCGGCTGGCGTTCATCAGCAGCAATTCTGCCTCGGCAGTCATCGCGTGGTTCACCACGCTGTGCTTGAGCGTGTGGCGGATCTCCTCGCCGATCGGCGTGCCCCCCGGCTCGCGCAAGATGCGCACACTGCGGCCACTGGCGCGCAGGGCTTGCGCCAGCAGGGAAATCTGCGTGGACTTCCCGCTCCCTTCCGTGCCTTCGAAGGTGATGAACAGGCCCTTCATGTCACAGCCGCTTGACTCTCGCGCCCTTCGGCGTGTCTTCGATCACCCAGCCTTTGGCTTTCAACTCGTCGCGGACCGCGTCCGCGCGCTTAAAGTCTTTGGCTTTGCGCGCAGCCTGGCGCGCTTCGAGCAGCGCCGAGATTTCGGCCGGGACCTCCACTTCTGCGGGCGCCCCTACGCCCAGCACTGAATCCAGCTTGTCCCAGGTGGCCAGCGCCACGGCGGCCGCTGCAGCGTCCATGGCCCCCTCCGCCAGCTTTCGATTCGTCTCGCGCGCGGCATCGAAGATCGAGGCCCAGGCGGCAGAGACGTTCAAGTCGTCATCCAGCGCAGCGGAGAACTGATCCACCAACGGCGGGTTTTCCGCAAGCTGGGCGGGGCGGGCTATCTCCCGCAGCTTCCGCAGGCAATCATCAATCCGCATCAAGGCCGCCCGCGCCGCCTGCAAGCCCTCCAGCGTGAAGTTGAACGTCTCGCGGTAGTGAGCCGACAGCAGCAGGAACCGGATCTCGCGGCCGGTGAAGCCCTTCGCCAGCAAGTCCCGCAGTGTAAAGAAATTGCCGAGCGACTTGGCCATCTTCTTGCCTTCAACCAGCAGGTGCGCGCCGTGCAACCAATGCTTGACGAAGGGCTGGCCGGGCAGTTGCACTCCGGCGCCTTCGCTCTGGGCAATCTCATCCTCGTGATGAGGAAACATGAGGTCCTCCCCGCCGAGGTGGAGATCGAAGCTCGGCCCGAGCAGCCGCATGCTCATCGCGCTGCACTCGATGTGCCAGCCGGGCCGGCCTTCGCCCCACGGGCTGGTCCAGAACACGACGCCGTCTTCCGGCACCCGCGCCTTCCACAGTGCGAAATCGGCAATTGCCTCCTTCGCGTACTCATCGTTGCGCACCCGTTCGCCGGCGCGCATCTCCTCGAAATTCAGCTTCACCAACTGCCCGTACTGGCCGCCGCCGGACCGGTACTTCTCGATGCTGAAATAGACCGAACCGTCGGGAGTCTTGTAAGCCAGGCCGCGCGCCACCAGCTTCTCGATCAGTGAGAGGATGTCCCCAATATATTCCGTCGCATGGGGCATCTGGTGCGGCCTCCGGCAATTCAACGTCTTGAGGTCATCGAAGAACGCCGCCTCGAACTGGCCGGTGAACTCGCGCAAGGGTATGCCGGTTTCACGCACCCGCTTGATGATCTTGTCGTCCACGTCCGTGATATTCATCACGTGCTGGACGGCGTAGCCTTTGAACTCGAGGTAGCGACGCACCAGGTCGCCAAAGACGAAGGTCCGCCAGTTGCCGATGTGAGCCAGGTCGTACACCGTCGGGCCACAGCAGTACATGCCAACCCGTTTGCCGGCAGGGTCGAGCGGCACGAACTCCTGCACCGAACGGGACAACGTATTGAACAGTCTCAAGGCCATATCCGAATGGGCGACAGCTTAAAGGCGGCCTCACGGAAGAAAAGGCTAAAAGGAACCCAACCCCGTAGAGGGACCCGGATGGATCGGTCCGGGAATTGTATCCACGGCTTTGTTCGTTACCACGTCGCCCTTGTCGGTGAAAGCCATACAAACGATGAGATGCCCGCCGTCCATTCCGTTGATACGATCGTTCGCAGCGGGGTTAGATTTCGCTAGGAGGGTAATTGAGGGACATGATGCCGAATCCAGTGCAGTATGGCGCGATGCTCAGGCGCGAGCCCGGCAGATGCAGTGTGTAAACGGCGGGTGAGCGCAGCGTCTTGCGCGAAGAAGTGGTTGTCCGCCGTCTTCGACTCCTTTGCCTCGCTGAGCCACTCTTTGGTGTCGAGGTCCTCTGGCTGTTCGAGGCTCCGGCACAATTCCATCCTGATGAAGCGTGCCAACACCTCTCGATGCAGGGCGTCTTGAGGTCGGTCTTTCTTCTGCAACATGCACGCCTGCTTCTCGGCGAACAGCAGGCTGGGGCTGACGATGTAGAACGTCAAATCGCCCACCTGCGCCTTGCGGGCGGTTTGGTTGGCTGCCTGGCGCGTCATTTTCAGGCCCTCCTCGATAAAGTCGAGGGTCGCTCCGGCATACTCCAAGAGGGCGCCCATCGGCGGACAGGGCTGGCCGATGATTTGGCCGATCTCCTCGCTCGACTCTCCCATGAAGTCGAGGTCTTTGCTCAACCAGATCCTTTCCTGGTCGGGAGTATAAACCGGCATCGGGAAGTCGGGGTCGTTGGCCTTGCTCAACGCCAAGCGGTAATACCAGCACGCCGCGCCGCCGACCAGGACCGTGTTCGCCAGGAACTCCGGATTGTGAGCTGCGATGCGTCTGAGGGCCTCATGGATGGCGTCCCAATTGTAATTCCTGTCCGCCATGGCTAAGCTAATCGCATTACGACGCGCTTTCGGCGGTGTATCTTCACGTCAGCAACCTCGGACATCCGCTTAAGCTCCTCCGGCGTATAGCGGTTCCCGGCCTCGGCCTTCCAAAGGTCTTTTGCAGCCAACCGGGCTTGGAGCCTGGCCGCCTCCTCTCCGGACGAACGCTGCTCCGCGGCACCTGCCCCCGAATTGGTTAAAGGCTTGCGCTGGCTTTCATTCATAATGTCGCCCTGTTGCCGGTTTCTGCACTTCACGCAAACATAAGTGCCTTCGACCCTGGAGAAAAGCAAAATGAACGTCTCGCTAACCGGCGCCCGGAGTTCCTGACGCCCCGCTATCCCAATGCCCCTGCCGGTCGGCGGGAATCCTGGCTGTCTCCGGGTAGATCAGGTAAACGGTGTTCTTGGATTTCTTCCAGGCGTTGACGACTTTCTCCCGCGTGTAAACGCGCCGGGCGCGCACGTTCCTCCGGACGGATACTCCCGGATCGTTCGTCACCACGTCGCCTTTGTCCGTGAAGCCCACAACCACAATGAGATGGCCGTTGTCTGGTCCGCTGGTCCGATCGCTGGTTAGGTAGGAGGAGACGGAGATGATCACCGGGATGCCGGCGGCGATCCAATCCTCCAGCTCGGCGATGTTCCCCAGGCGCGTCACGTAGGCTCTCATTCCGGGATAACGCCCGGCGTAGGCCGTGTTGAAGGGCCAGTTGCCAGTGTCGCCGCGACGCCCGTCGGTAATGGCATGGGCTGTTGTGGGCACCGTCTGGTCCAACTCAGGCCGATGCAGCTTCTGGCTCCAGTACGCCAGGACCATCGAGAGCGAAGTCGGGCTGCACCAGCCACCGCCGCCTTCGTATTCGCCCTGGCGTCGTTCCGGCACCTCGAGGACTCTTCCCCAGGCGCTGCGATTCGGCTCCAGAATGGGAGGCGGCACGGCGCTGTTGCAGAACGACAAGCCAAGAAACTTGAGCAGGCTCTGGCCGGCACGTCCGCCTGCGGCGATGCGAAGCTGCACCTTGCGCGTGGCATTGCTCAGGACGAGTGTATCTATCCGGACCGTGCCGTCCCGGTCCCGCTGCCGCCGCACGCTTTCGCGCGGGAACCGCGGCGGATCATCCGACCACAAGCCCATGGTGTAGTACTGCGTCGCGCGGTCAGGGTAGAGCGCGCGGGCCTCGACTTTCAGGTGCACCCCGGACGGGACATTCCAGGAGACGACCAACTCGTCCCATTCGATCGGGGCCACGATTTCCGGAGAAAGAAACACAGTCTCGTTCGTCACCGCGCCGGGGCTTCTTGTGAATGGAGAGAAGTCGGCTATCCCAACAAAGGCACAGCGATTGTCGTTCGCTGGGCCGGCACTCCGGCTCAGGCCCGGACATGCCAGGAACAGCGAGGTTAGCAGCAGAATATCAAAGCGCACGTGTATCATGAATTGGCGTCCGTGTGCGATTGGGCAAGCTCTGTTTTGGGTCTCGACAAGGAGGCTTCACGGGCGACGAAGGATGGCCTGCCGGGCGAGCCCGCAGATGGTCGAAGAACTCCTTCGCCACGATGTAGCCGACGCATTCGGGCGCGCCGCAGCGGCACGGATAGTCCCGGTAATCCTCCAGGTCATAGCCGTAGTTAAAGGCGATCTCTTCTCCGGGGTTGATGTCGCGGCTGGCGACGATCCAGATGTGTCCGTCGTGCAGTTCCGCCTCGCAATTGGGTTCGCAACTATGGTTGATTAGCCGTGCCGGGTTCCATGCCACATTGCCATCGAGGTCCAGCTCCGGGCTAAGCGCGAAGATGTATTCGTTGTTGGCCGCGCAACGGCGCAATGATTCGGCCTTGCTGATGCGCTCGCCGAGATACTCGATGACGCGCGTGCCCTTTCGGATCGCAGCCTTGGCGAAACCACCTCGCCCGTGGATCGCTGACGCCTTGAACGCCAGTAGCTCTGTCTCGAATACACTTTGCTCCATGGGCCGAGTCTCCTTTCTCAAAGCTCTTGATAATCAAAGCCGTAGTAGCGCAGGAACTCCGCCGATGGGGCGTGAATGCTCACCGCCCGCCGAGTAAACGGATCGGTATAACGGAGCGCCACCGCCCGCAGCCCAAGATTCTGGTTGCCCGTGGTCTCTTGAGCCCCGTAGAGCGGGTCGCCCACCACTGCGTGACCAGACTCGGCAAGGTGGACCCGGATTTGATGGGTCCGGCCTGTCACCGGTCGGGCCTCGACCAGTGTGGTTCGCTCGATGGTCTGGAGCACCCGGAAATGTGTCTCGGCCTCTTTGCCGTGCCGCGCGTCGGCCTTCATTCTTCCCACCGAAGCCGGGTCTGCGGCCAGTTTTAGACGGCAGGTCCATTCGGCGTGGCTGGGCGCTCCGCGCACCACCGCGAGGTAAACCTTCTTCATCCTCCGACTCTCGAACAGCTTGCCCAGAGTGGTGACCGCCCCTGGGCTCTTGGCCAGGAGCAGGATGCCGCTGGTATCGGCGTCCAGGCGGTGGACATTCCGCAGGAACCGCAATCCCCGCGAGCGCGCCCAGAAATCACCCGCGGCAATCGAGGAAGTCAGCGCCGCCTGCAGGTTGCGGCCCGTCTTCTGCCACGAGAAGGGCACCAGCATCCACCCCATCGGCTTGTCAATCGCCAGCACCGAACGGTCCTCATACAGGATGGGAATTGTCTCGCCTGTCGGCAGCTCGATCTCGCTTGGCTTGGCCATTCTCTTGGTTGGATGGCGTAAAAGTTGGTTCGAGACAACTGGCCGTCGGCCTCGCGTGACGAAGTAACCTATGTTAAGCCCGCAACCTATTTAACCTCGTCAGCAGCCTGGCCGGCACGTCGAACCATCTCACGGCAGGCGGCGCACGCGGCATCCGGCCGCCCAAGCGCTTTCGCTGCGCGCGCCATCTCCGCCAGCTTCCGGCTGCCGAGCAGTTGCGCGATCCGATACGGCAAATCCTCCACGCGATTCACCTTGGCTGCCGCGCCGCGCTCGAGCAAGAAATCACTGTTGGCGGCTTCCTGGCCGGGGATCGGGTTGAGAATGAACAGCGGCTTGCCCACGGCCAGGGCCTCGGAAGAAGTCAGCCCGCCGGGCTTGGTGATAAGGAGGTCGGCCACCGCCATCAGTTCGTGCATATTCGAGGCATAGCCCAGCACATGGGTTGGATGCTTCCGGTCCTGCGCTGCCAGTTCCCGCCGCAACTCCTCGTTACGACCCGTCACCACCACCGACTGGAACGGGCGCTCGACCTTGTCCAGTTCGGCGAGGATCTGCGCCACCGGCCCCATGCCGAACCCGCCGCTCGGCACCAACAGCGTCGGCAGGTCATCACGCAGCCCCAGACTCTTGCGCACCGCCTTTGGGTTCAGTTTGGCGGAGAACTTTGCTGAAATGGGGATGCCCGTCACCACGACGTTCTCAGCCACGGCGCCGCGAGCCACCAACCGCGCCTTGGTCTCCTCTGCCGCCACGCAGTAGAGGTCCACGCAAGGATCCATCCACAACGCGTGCGCCTCGAAATCCGTCACCACGCTGACCGCCATGGGCCGCAGACCCCCACGCTTACCGCGGAGATGGTTGAGCGTTTCCAGCGGAAAGTAATGCGTGCACAGGACCACGTCCGGCTTGAACTGCTTCAAGTAGCGCCCGAACTTGAGGCGGGAACTGCTCGGGAAGATGGCCCGCACCCGGTTCAGCACGCGGGCCATCTTCGGCTTATCCGTCTTGGCGAACATCATACCCCACAGCTCCGGGGCGTGGTTGACCAGGTTCACATAGCCGTCGGAGACAATCTTCCGATGGATCGGCGAGAAGAGCTTGCCGATGTCCACCCGGTCCACCACATCGCCTGGCCTCAAAGCCCGCCAGGCCTCGTCCAAAGCCGCCGCCGCCGCCAAATGCCCTCCGCCCGCCGTTACCGTCGCAATGAGTACACGCATAGTCAGGAGCCAAATCGCTTTCGTGGCCACCATGCCCGAAACCAGGCATCCTGGCGAAGCAAAAAGCGCTTGGCCAACGACCATTGGTCTCGGGGCCTGAAACCCGAGCTTGCCCCGCGTCGGCGGGATTGTCGTTGCCGGAGTCTCGGAAATGCCGCCCAAAGCGGCGCGATGCGCCAGCTCGAGGGCAACTCGAGCGCCGGGCGTTACGCCTTCAACGTGGCGTTGATGCGCGTGATCGTGTCGTCCACCTGCTCGGTGTTCAACATGCCGATCGTCATCGCGTCCACGAGATTGTTGCCGATGACATATTTGAGCGAGGCGTCCTTTTCCTCCGGCTTGGTCAGTTTGCCGGCGCCGAAGATCTTCATGCCCAGGATGCACTTGCCGTTCGCCCGGGCGAGCGTGAGGGTTTTGGCGACCTCCTCCGCCGTGTCGTCGCATGAATACTCCCGGCCGCCAAGGTGATTGATCCGCGCGAGGAGGACGTCCGCCCACGGATCGCGCGCGGCGAGCTTGAGCGCGGCGTGGTTGTGGCACGAAACGCCGACCGCCCGCACGGCGCCCTTCTTCTTCATGGCGGCGAGACCTTCGCGAATGCCCGCGTACTCCGTTTGCCACTTGTCATCCGCCATGCAATGGATCAGGCAGATGTCCAAGTAGTCGGTCGCCAGCTCCTTGCAGAAACGCTCGACCTCCTCCTGCGCGCCGCCTGAAGGGGTGATCCAGTCCTCCTTGCGCGGCCAGATCTTGGTCAGCACCACGTACTTGTCGCGCGCCATGCCCTTGACGACGCGTTGCGCGAACGGATGCGAGCCGTACAGGTCCGCGAGGTCCAGGAAGTTCAGCCCCTGGTCAAGATCGTGGCGCAGCAATTGGTTGAACTTCTCCTCCCCCATGCGCGTGTGCTCGGAGGAGCGCCGGGAGCCGTTGAACCCGGTGCCTTGGGCAAGGAAGGACGCCTTGATGCCCGTCCTGCCGAGCTGGACGCGGTCGCTCGCGGAAGTGGCGGGGCACTTCGCGGCGGGTTCGGCCACCGCGCGCAGAGCCGGGGCGATCAGCAGCAGGCCGGCGCCGGCCAGGGTAGTCTTCAAGAAACTGCGACGGTCGTGGAGATGCATGGTAGGATGGAGTTGGGTCGGATCTGGGCGATTGCCGTTTCGGTTTCCGCTCATAGGTTATCAGCTGAGTGCAAAGATAGACCAAGGGCGCCTCCGCGCCAAACTGTTACTTAGAGCGTGTTTGGAAAATGCCCTCCATTCTAGCAGCCGAGGTGTGGAGGCTCTGATCAATGGCAAATTGGCCTATTTGCGAAGCAAACGGAGCCTCCTCACGTCGGCTGTTACATTGTTCAAACACGCTCTTAAAGAGTTGCTTCTCTTGGCACCCCCACCTCGCTGCTGCGCGCTGCGGGGGGGTGGGCGCAACGGTGCTTCCCTTCGAATGAGGCTTATGCCAACCCCGAGCGCGAGACCGTTGGAACGCAGTCTTGCCTATGGCCGCGGATTTGCCAAAGATGCCTGGCGTTGCCGCGGCCGTGTAACCTGGGGCAAGTGTCCCAGGCGCGCCGGGCAGTCTGAATCCTAATTGTTCTCATGCCAACGCTAACCGAAGTCCTGTCGCTTAAGAGAATCGGAATGCTTATCTCCGCCGCCTGGCTCTGCGCCCTGCTGCCGGGCGTGATCTTCCCCCGCGGCGCGGTTGCCGCCCCGGCCCGCGACGCAAGCTCCGGCTTGACGCCGGCTCGCCTGCGTTGCGAGTACCTGGTCAATCCTCTCGGCCTCGATGAGCCGCGGCCACGCCTGAGTTGGGTGGTAGAATCGGCCCAGCGCGGCCAGAAACAGACCGCCTGCCAAATGCTGGTGGCAAGCGATGAAGGGCGATTGGGCAGGGGACAAGGCGACTTGTGGGACAGCGGCAAAGTGACCGGCGACGAGACGACGGGCATTGCCTATGCCGGCAAAGCCTTGACCTCGCGGCAGCGTTGCTTCTGGAAAGTTAAGGTGTGGGACAAGGACGGGAAGGCATCGGCCTGGAGCGAACCAGCGAGGTGGTCCATGGGCTTGCTGAAGCCGGGAGACTGGACAGCGCAATACATCACCTTCGAGGACAAGACGCCGGTGCACAAATCCAAGGAGTCGCTGTTCCTGCCGCCCGCGCGGCAGTATCGGAAAGAGTTTTCCGCTGTCCGGGAAGTGCGGCGGGCGACCCTTTACGCGACAGCGCTGGGAATTTACGAGCTGCACCTGAACGGCCAGCGCGTGGGGGATGCGTGGTTCGCGCCGGGCTGGTCGGATTATCACCAGCGCGCTTATTATTATACCTACGATGTCACGCCCCTGGTGAAGCAGGGTGCCAATGCCTTGGGCGCGTGGCTGGCTGACGGGTGGTATTCCGGCTACATCGGCTTTGGTCTGCTGACCGGGATTGGGACCGAAGGCATTGGCCGCTACACCTATGGCAAGACACCGGCGCTGATGGGGCAACTCGAAGTCGAGTTTGCGGACGGCTCGCGCGAGACCATCGTGACCGATACCTCCTGGAAGGCGAGCGGGCAGGGGCCGATTCAGGAAGCGGATTTCCTCATGGGCGAGAGCTACGACGCCCGTCAGGAGACGCCGGGCTGGTCGCAACCGGGTTTCAACGATAGCCAATGGGACGCGGCGATACGGGCGGAAGACAACGCACCCGCCAAAGCGAAGTTCTTCGAGTTCCGGAATCCTGCTCCCGGCGGCAAGCTGAAGATTGAGGGCCGGGAGATTGACCTGGGGTTCAAACGCCCGCCGAAGCTGGAAGCGTTTCCCGGCGTGCCGGTGCGGGCGATCGAGGAGATCAAGCCTGTTGCCATTACGCCGCCGACTAACGGTGTCCATATCTTCAACCTGGGCCAGAACTTCGCTGGCGTGGTCCGCTTAAAGGTCAAAGGCCCGGCCGGCACGCGCATTCGTCTGCGCTTCGGCGAGATGCTGCACCCGGAAGGGCCGTTGATGACCGAAAACCTGCGCAAGGCGCGCGCGACGGATTTCTACACCCTGCGCGGTGACCCGAATGGCGAGACGTATGTGCCCCGGTTCACGTTCCATGGCTTCCAGTATGTCGAACTGACCGGCTACCCGGGTGAGCCGGGCCTGGATGCGATCACAGGCATTGTGCTGCACTCGGACACGCCGCTAACGAGCGACTTCGAGTGCTCCGACCCCGTGGTGAACCGGCTGTTCAAGAATGTCGTGTGGACCCAGCGCGCCAACTTCCTGGATCTGCCCACCGATTGTCCGCAGCGCGACGAGCGGTTTGGCTGGACCGGCGACGCGCAGATTTACGTCGGAACCGCAACCTACAATGCGGACGTGGCGGCGTTCTACACCAAGTGGCTGCGCGAGCTGATGGAGTCCCAGCGACCGAGTGGGACCTTTCCGGGTTATGCGCCGTATCCGTTCCAGCACGGCTGGGACTTCGGCACGGCCTGGTGTGATGCGGGGGTCATCTGTCCGTGGACGATCTGGCGGGCCTACGGCGATACGCGGATCATCGAGCGGTGCTGGGAGCCGATGGTGCGGTTCATCGCCTGGCGCAAGAATGCGAGCAAGGAGTTCCTTGGGGTCGCGCACGGCAATGAGTGGGGTGACTGGCTTGCGGTGAATGAGAAGACGCCGATAGACTACATAGACACGGCCTACTTTGGTTACTCGACGAAGCTGATGGCCGAAATGGCCGAGGCGATCGGCAAGAACAAAGAGGCGGCCGAATACCGCGAGTTGCTTGGGAAGATCAAGGCCGCGTTCAACCAGAAGTATGTGAAGCCGGACGGCGCGCTCTCGGTTGACACGCAAACGGCCTACGCGCTGGCACTTTACATGGATCTGCTGCCGGAGGGGCAGCGCGCGGCGGCCGGGGCGCGGCTGGCGAAGAAGATCGAGGATAACGAAGGCCGGATGAGCACAGGCTTTCTCGGCACCCGGCCGTTGCTGCCCGTGCTTTCGGCCACCGGCCAATCCGACCTCGCGGTCCGCCTCCTCCAGAGCCGCAAATACCCGTCCTGGGGGTATGAAGTCGAGCAGGGCGCCACCACCATCTGGGAGCGCTGGAACAGCTACACCAAGGACAAGGGCTTCGGTGGCCCGCAAAACGCCGAGATGAATTCCTTCGCGCATTACTCCTTCGGCGCCGTCTGCGAGTGGATGTTCTCGCAACTGGCGGGCATCCAATCGGATGGGGTAGGCTACAAGCGCATCATCATTCGCCCCACGCCCCCGTCGCCGGGCAGCAATCCGGACCAGAAGCCAATTGACTGGGTGCGCGCGCACTACGACTCGAACCGCGGACGCATCGCCAGTGAGTGGAAGGTCCAGGGCGGGCGGTTCAGCCTGGACGTCGTGATTCCGGCGAACACAACCGCCACAGTGTTCGTGCCGGCGCGCGATGCAGCGGGCATCACGGAGAGCGGGAAGCCGCTGGCGCAGTCGCAAGGGGTGAAGCTCCTGCGCGTGGAAGGGGACCGAGTGGTGTTGGCGGTGGAGTCGGGCACTTATCGGTTCGCGACCAGGCCCTGACACCTGCTCTCGGGCCGGTAGCCGCACGAGGAGAAAGGGCTGTCTTGTGGTGCTCAGCTTGCCGATAAACAGGTTGGCTGCCTCGCTGAACGGCTTCACCAGGCCGACGGAGGTCATCTTGCCTAGGCTAACCGCCTCAGTATAGAAAGCGCGTCAGCCTAGCCGCCGAATCCAGTAATCGGGTCTGCGGCTCAAATGCGCGACGGCGACAATCCAAAATCGGTCTGGCTGTTCGAGATAGACAATTCGGAAGGGAAAGCGCTTCGTTTTCCAACTGCGGGTTCCGAGCCGGCCAGGCTTGCCGAGTTCTGGATTGCGCTGAACTGTCGGCAGCGTTGCCTCCACAGTGGAGAGAAAAGTCTCTCCCAGAGTTGGGTTCCGACGCTCGTAGAATTCCGCCGACCTGATCAACTCACCTGCGGCGAGCCGATGATAAACGACGGGTTTCATTCAATGCGTGGCGGGCCTCTTTCATCACTTGGACGGCGGGAATTCCTTTCTCGGCGCCGGATTCGATTTCCTTGACGCGCCGCTCGATCTCATTGTCCCAGGCCCCCTTCAGGCCGGGATCAGCGTAATCATCAATGCTCTCGATGATTTTCTCCACCAACCGCACCCGTGAACGGGGCGGCAATTCCAGGACTTCTCTTTCCAACACGCGCAACGTCATTGACCCTATAATCCCTTTCAAATCCATCAGAATCAAGCGCGCATGTGCTGGGCGGCCAAACCCTCCAGGAGGCCAACCCGCTGTTTCTGGAATACCTCGATCGCCTTGGGGTGGCTGCAACGGCTCCTGCCCAGAGTGGTGAAGGACCTGCAATCGGGTCAGCGTCTCGTCGAACTGCGCCGCCCATCGCCGGGGCTGGGGCCGGGGCCTTCCAGCCAGGGCGAACATAGCTGCCGCTCTTCGCCGTCGTCCTTGCGCTAGACCGTGGGTTCGCTCAGGCCTTCAGCACTGGACAAGATCCGGCGGAAGACCGTGTCATGCTCAGTCCCGCGGAGGCGGGCGGCCGCTGGTGCAGTCGGAAGCGGTGAGGTTTCTGCATAGGGAAAGGAACCAAGTGGTGTTGGCAGCAGAGTCTGGAAACTACCGGTTTGCCACCAAGCCTTGAGCGCCCGTTCTCAAGGTTTCCAAACCCGCAGGCCTAACAGCATGCCGGATTGAGCGACTGAGGCAGCGGCTGTTCCGCCTGCCGTTTAAGATTGACACCGGTTCGGTGCCTGTGCATTACTGCACCATCGCACAGAAGCTATGACCACAAACCAGAGCTTTCATTTGCACGGTCTCGCGGCATTGAAGTCGAAACATTATTCAGTATTGGCCGCGCTTGCGGTTGCCATGGTCATCGCGCCTCGGATGGCGCCGGGCCTGACGTTGGGGGAGGCCTTGAACGCTACCAATCTCACCTGGACCACGAGCGGGGCGGGGGGTGGTTGGTTACCCCAGACTACCACGACCCATGACGGCGTTGGCGCCGCCAGGGGCAGGGGGAATGTTTCGCAGTCAGCCACGCTGCAAACGACCGTGACAGGTCCGGGGAAGCTTACTTTTTGGTGGAGCAATCGTTCTTTTGACAACGACCTTTTCTTTAGCATCGGTGGCACCGCGATGTCGTCTATTATGGTTTCCTCCTCATGGCAGCCGCAGACGTTCTACTTGGGATCAGGGAGCCAGACCCTGAGCTGGGTGAACGCGGTGATTTTCCCCCCTGGTGACTCCTACTACGGCTACGTGGATGAGGTGACTTATGTGCCCGGGCCAACGGCTCCGCTGATCGTCTCGCAACCCGCCGGCCAGTCGCAGGTGCCAAGTATGGACGCCACGTTCACGGTCAGCGCCGGGGGCACTCCCCCGCTAAGCTACCAATGGGCGTTTAACGGGACGAACATCCCAGGGGCGACCGCCACCGCCTACACAGTAACGAATGTGCAAGCCGCCCTGTTGGGCAACTACACCGTCCTCGTGACGAATGATTACGGTTCCATCGTGAGCTCGAACGCCCTGCTGGAATTTGGGCAAGTCACGGCCTGGGGATTGAGTGGCCAGGGTGCTACGACGGTGCCGACGGGAGCAACCAATGTTGTGGCTCTGGCCGCCGGTCACTATTGCGGGTTGTTACTCAATGCGGATGGGGCGCTGGCTGGCTGGGGCCTGCAAACAATCGCCCCAACCGGTCTCAGCAACATTGTTTCTATGTCGGTGTATCAGGGCGCCCTGGCGCTTGAGGCAGGCGGGACAGTCGTGGCGTGGTGGGGAACGAATTATAGCGCGGGGAATGTGCCGGCCGGTCTGAGCAATGTTGTGGCAGTTGCTGCCGGCCGAATGTCTCACAGCATGGCGCTAAAGGCGGATGGCACGGTGGCAACCTGGGGAGGCTTCTTCGGCGAGACGAACGTGCCCTCGGGACTGAGCAACGTGGTGGCGATCGCCGGAGGTTCCGGCTTCGATCTTGCGCTCCTGGCTGACGGAACGGTCAGCGCATGGGGGAACCGCAGCCCGGGCGTGCCCAACGGATTGAGCAATGTGGTGGCCATCGCTGCGGGTGTGGCGCATGGAGTCGCCCTGCTGGCCAACGGAACGGTGGCCGCATGGGGGGATAATTTTTATGGCCAGGCAACCGCGCCGGCGGGACTGAGCAACGTGTGCGCGATCGCAGCCGGAGATGGTTATAGTGTGGGGCTGCTGACGAATGGAACCGTGGTTACGTGGGGCTATGAGTCCTCCGGCCCCCTCAGCGTGCCTGAGAGACTCACTAATGTTGTGGCGATTGTGGCGGGGGCTGCCCACTGTCAGGCGCTCGTCGGCAGCGGTCCGCCAACGCTTCGGGCTTCTATCAGCCAGCCAACGCTATCAGCCTCCGGCTTTAGCGGGACGGTCCCCTCCGAATGCGGACGGGTCTATGCTCTCCAGTATAGTACCGACCTGGGGAATGCGTCTTGGACCTCGCTGCCTCTGGTTGCAGGCACGGGGAGGAATCTGGCGCTCACGGATTCGACCGCCTCAGCCGGACCGCGGTTCTACCGGGTCCGGCGTTGGTAGAACGCCTCGGGCCTGGAGCAGTCGAGAGAGCCGGTGCGGCACGAGAGGTCGTGCGGCTCGCGGGTTGGGAAAGTTGGGGCGCAGTCGCCCCCTCCGAGCGTTCAGGCAGTGGCCAGCCCAGGCGCGGCGGTTTCTTTCGTCGCTTGCCTGGGGTCGCCCAGGCGCTTATTCTTGCGGTGTCGTGAAGCAGCCGTTCATCAACGTTGAGGAAAAGATCGACAGGTTTGTCGGGCGTCGCACCAGGACGCCTGATTCCTTCGAATACGGGATGAAGCTGCAATCTCTGGCGGTGGAGCTGCACCGTTCTTTCAAGCATCGGTGGGCCCCCAAGGGTGTTTACCGTTTCAAGACGCACGAAGAGGCTGATGAATGGATGAACGAAATGCTGGTGGGAAGCCAGACCCCAAGGACCTAGAGCCGCGCCCGCCCCTCGAGGCCGACCTTGTCGCCCTGTGCCGCGAACTCAACCAGCGCAGCGCGCGTTATGTCGTGATCGGCGGCTTTGCCATCATCTCGGCCGGGCTGCCGCGCGTGACCGGTGATATTGACCTGATGGTCGCCGTGGATCGCGAGAATGAAGCCAAGGTCTTTGCCGCCCTCTCCACCCTGCCGGACAACGCTGTGCGCGAGTTGCAGCCGGGCGAACTTCAGCAATACAACGTCATCCGCGTGGCCGATGAGATTCTCGTGGACCTCATGCGCTCAGCCGGAGGCATTGAGTATGAGGAGGCTGCCAAGGACGTGGTCGTGCGGGAGGTTCAGGGTGTGCCGATCCCATTCGCTTCGCCGCGTCTGCTGTGGCGGATGAAGGCCGTCACGCACCGCGAGAAGGACGCCGGCGACCTGGTCTTCCTGCGCCACTGGTTTGCCAAGCAGGGCCAGGAGCCGCCGAGGCTTTCATGATCCGCCGCGCAGCATGAATGCTTGCCAGAATGGGCGTAAACGCTGATAGTTTGGTGATATGAGCATTGCCATTGAAAAAGTGGCCGAGGTGCTGGCCTTGCCGGAACAAGACCGGGCGTTTCTCGCCCGTCAGCTCATCGCCAGCCTCGACGAGGCGGTGGAGCCTGACGCAGAAATGCAGTGGCAGTCGGTAATTGACCGGCGCTCCCGTGAGATCGTGAACGGCGACGTCAGTTGTCGCCCGGTGGAGCAGGTTGTCCGCGACATCCGGAACAAGCTCCATGCGCGTCGTCAGCCATCCTGAAGCCGACGAAGAGCTGGAAGCCGCGGCGCTGTGGTACGAAGATCGGCAGCCGGGTTTGGGCGATGACTTTCTTGACGAGTTTGAACGCACACTGCGCCGCATTCTGGCTGAGCCCGAGCGCTGGCGCCAGTTCAGGGGAGAGAATCGCAAGCTGAACTTCCACCGGTTCCCCTTCGCAATCGTTTACAGCGTGCGCGGAGATGATCTTTGCATCAAAGCTGTGATGCACCTGCACCGCCGTCCGTTTTATTGGGCGCAGCGACGGCCCCAATAATGCCGGTCCCGCGCGAAATCACCGAGCCACCCCAGACGGAGCGGCAGCTTTCCAACCGGTCGCACAATGGACTGAACGTAGCATGAGCAAGACAAGAAAGCACTTCAGGTTGGGGAGCGTCATGGGATTGATCACGCTGGTCCTTGCGGTCGGCGCAGCCCAGGCCCCGGCAGCGGAACGCCCGCAAAGCGCTCGTCTGCCGAACCTTCTGTTTGTCCTCGCCGACCAGTGGCGGGCGGAGGCCTTCGGCTACGCGGGCAACCGTGACATTCAGACTCCAAACCTCGACCGGCTCCAGCGCGAGGGGGTGCACTTCGTCAATGCCGTCTCCGGCATGCCGGTTTGCTCCCCCACCCGCGCGTCGCTACTGACCGGGCAGCGGCCGCTCACCCACGGCGTCTTTCTGAACGACGTGCCGCTTGACCCGGCGGCGACGACCATCGCCGAAGCCCTGGCCGCGGCCGGCTACGACACGGCTTACATCGGCAAGTGGCATGTGGATGCTCACGGTCGCTCGAACTTCATCCCGCGCGAACGGCGGCAGGGCTTTGACTACTGGAAGGTGCTCGAATGCACGCACGACTACAACCACTCGGCCTATTACGCCGACGGCCCCGAGAAACTGTATTGGGAAGGCTATGACGCCATCGCCCAGACGAAGGACGCGCAGCAATACCTCCGCGACCATGCGCAGTCGCCAAAGCCCTTCATTCTCGTCCTGGCCTGGGGTCCGCCTCATGACCCTTACTTCACGGCGCCCGAGAAATACCGCGCCCTGTACGACGCGGATAAACTGACCACGCGGCCCAATGTGCCGGAGGAGGGGCGTGCGAATGCGCGCAAGACGATGGCGGGCTATTACGCGCACTGCACCGCATTGGACGATTGCTTCGGCGAGCTGCGGCGCACTTTGCGCGAGACCGGCTTGGAGGAGAACACGCTGTTGGTGTTCACCTCCGACCACGGGGACATGCTGGGCTCGCAAGGCGCCTACAAGAAGCAGCGGCCTTGGGACGAGGCGATCCGGGTCCCGCTCCTCCTGCGCTGGCCGAAGGGCCTCGGTGCGAAAGCCCGCCAACTGGATGCGCCGATCAATTCGGAAGACCTCATGCCCACGCTCCTTGGGCTGTGCGGCGTGCCGATTCCTGGGACGGTCGAGGGCCTCGATTACAGCCGCTACCTTCGCGGGGGAAGGGACCCGGGCGACGGTGCGACCGTCATCCAGTGCGTCTCGCCCTTCGGCGAATGGGTGCGCCGGAACGGCGGGAAGGAATATCGCGGCGTCCGCACCACGCGCTACACGTATGTCCGGGACTTGAACGGCCCCTGGCTGCTTTACGATAACCAGACCGATCCCTATCAGACGAATAACCTCGCGAACCAGCCGAAGCAGGCCCGGCTGCAAGCCAAACTTGACGCCGTGCTCGCCCGCAAGCTCAAGGAGCGGCACGATGAGTTCCTGCCCGGCGAGGCTTACATCAAGCAGTGGGGCTACAAGGTTGACGCCAACGGTACGGTGCCTTACGAGCGGTGAGCGAGTCGTCGGCCGCAAGGGCCACGGCAAGGCTGGCCTTGCGGTCGCAGCCGTGTGACCTTTGAATCCCGGGGCGATGGCGTCCGGCACCGGAGCGTTCACGGTGTCGGCAGAGGGTGTGCAGGGAGTGGGCACGGTATTGACCTAAAGGAGTGGTATCGGGTTTGTATGTGGCCGGTATATGGTGGGTATATGGTTTATTGGGCTTTTTGCTCCTCACGAAGGGAATTTCCTCGCACAACAGGGGCGACTTGCGCAATTGTGCTGCGGAGAAACTCAGATCTACATGCTTATGAACCGAACGACATGGCTAAACGGAACGGCGGGGACATTCCTGGCCGCCCTGCTCTTGGCGGGCGTCCCACGCCCGGCTTTTGCCTCCCAGGCTGACGCTGCCCTTCGCCCACCGTCGGTTCCGCTGGTGGCGTGCGATCCCTATTTCAGCATCTGGTCCCCGGCGGACAAGCTGACCGACGCCGACACCGTGCACTGGACGGGCAAGCCGCATCGGCTGACTAGCCTGGTGCGCATTGACGGCAAGGGCTTTCGGGTCATGGGTAAGGAGCCGGTGAAAGTGCCTGCGCTGCCCCAGACTGGCCTCGAAGTGCTTCCCACGCGGACGATTTACACCTTCGAGGGTCAGGGTGTGCGGCTGACGCTGACGTTCATGACCGCCGCGCTGCCGGATGATCTGATGGTTTATTCGCGGCCTGTGACCTACCTGACCTACGATCTTTCGGCCACGGCAGGGTCGCACAATGTCGAGCTCTTCTTTGACGCCGCGGCAGAAATCGCGGCCAACGATGTCAGCCGCGTTGCCAGTTGGTCCGAAGAAATGGTCGGAGACCTTTTGAAATACAGGGTGGGAACCGAAGAACAGCCAATACTCGGCAAGAGGGGAGATGACCTCCGGATTGACTGGGGCCATTTCTATATCGCTACGCGGAGGGCTGCTCTGGCGCAGCGCATCGCGAGTCAGAGCGGCTCAGGGGTGCAGTTCTCAGGAACGGGCTCGGCATTCTTGGACAACAGAATGATCCCACGCTTGCTGCCCGCCAGTGGACTGAGCGGATCTGCTTATTTCACGCCTTTTATGGTTAGGGGGGAGCCTGTCTCGCGTTACCTGATTCTGGCCTACGACGACGAGTATTCGATCCAGTATTTCAAGAAGAACCTGCGGCCCTATTGGCGGCGGAATGGGGATGATGCGGCGGCGCTGCTGAAGAAAGCGGCGGCGGATTACGACACTCTCAAACAGCGTTGCGAGAAGTTCGACGCGGAACTGATGGCGGCGCTCACGAAGGCCGGCGGTGAGAAGTATGCCCGGATTTGCGCGCTGGCTTATCGGCAGTGCTGTGCGGCAAGCAAGGTGGTGGCGGACGCCAACGGCCAACCGCTCATGTTCCCGAAAGAGAACTTCAGCAATGGCTGCATCGGCACCGTGGATGTGATCTACCCAATGGCGCCGCAATTCCTGCTGTTCAGTCCGTCGCTGACCAAGGCCATGCTCGTGCCGATCATGGACTATGCGGCCTCGCCGCGCTGGCGCTGGCCGTTTGCGCCGCACGACCTGGGCACCTACCCCCACGCCAACGGCCAGGTCTATGGCGGCGGCGAGCGCACCGAGGAGAACCAGATGCCCGTCGAGGAGAGTGGGAATATGCTCATTCTGCTGGCCGCGCTGGCGCAGGTTGAGGGCAATGCTGACTTCTGCGGGAAGTACTGGCCGGTGATCGAGAAGTGGGCGGAGTATCTCAAGGCCAAGGGCTTTGATCCTGAGAACCAGCTCTGCACGGATGACTTCGCCGGCCACCTGGCGCACAACGTGAATCTGTCGGGGAAGGCGATTTGCGCGCTGGCCTCTTTCGCCCAGCTCTGCGAACGGCGAGGCGAGACGGCCAAGGCGGCGGAATACCGAGCGCTGGTGAGAGACTTCTGCCGGCGCCTGCGCGAGGTGGCGATGGACGGCGACCATTCGCGGTTGGCCTTCGACAAGCCGGGCACTTGGAGTCAGAAATACAACGCCGTGTGGGACCGCATCCTCGGGCTGAACGTCGGCCCGGCCGAAGGCTGGCGTCGCGAAATGGACTTCTACCTGCGCCAGCAGAACCAATACGGTTTGCCGCTCGATAGCCGGAAGGACTACACCAAGCTGGATTGGACGCTCTGGACGGCGACGCTGACGCAGGACCGCGCCGACTTCGACGCGCTGCTGGACCCGGTCTATCGCTTCCTGAATGAGACGCCCGACCGTGTGCCGATGAGCGATTGGTATGATACGAAGACGGCGAAGAAGGTCGGTTTCCAGGCGCGGTCGGTGGTGGGTGGCGTTTTCCTGCAGATGCTTTATGACTGGGCGGTGTGGAAGGAGTGGGCGAGCCGTGACGTGACGAAGGCGGCGAATTGGGCGCCGCTGCCGAAGCCGCCCCGGATGGTCGTCGTGGTGCCCACTTCGCAGACAGAGGCGGCGGCATGGCGTTACACCACCCAGGCGCCCGCAGACGATTGGTTCAGGCCCGGGTTCGATGCGACGGGGTGGAAAGAAGGCTCCGGTGGTTTCGGCACGCGGGGCACGCCTGGCGCGGTGGTGCGCACGGACTGGAACACGCCCAGGATTTGGCTCCGGCGCGAGTTTGTGTTGCCGGAGGGTAAATGGAGCGATCTCCAGTTCCTTATGCACCACGACGAGGATGCCGAAGTATATGTGGATGGTGTCCTGGCCACCCAGGTCTCCGGCTATGTGACCGATTACGAGACCGTGCGCATCAAGACCAAGGCCCGTGAGTTGCTCAAACCGGGCAAGCACATCCTGGCGGTCCACTGCAAGCAGACCGGGGGCGGGCAATACATTGATGTCGGCCTAGTGGATGTTCAGGCGTCGAACTGACGATTAACAGCGAAGGCGCGAAGACGGGAAGACGGTTTGAGGCAAACCACTCGCTGGCTGTTGCGGCGTAAGCACAAAACGCCCCTCAGAGGCTTGACCTTGGCAACCGCAATGTACAGGCTGTGCCCACGATGGCTGCAACAACTAACTCAGAGAACTCCAAACCGTCGCGTCCAGTCCCCCAGCCCGGCACCGCAGGCAACTACCGTTGGATCGTCTGCGCGCTCCTGTTCTTCGCGACTACCATCAACTACATAGACCGGCAGATTCTGTCGCTGCTCAAGGAGATTCTGGACCAGGAGATCGGTTGGACCAACGAGCAGTTCGGCTGGGTCAACTCCGCTTTCCAGTTCGCTTACGGGATTGGTCTGCTGGGTTTTGGGTGGTTTGTGGACCGGTTCGGCACCAAGATCGGTTACACTGTTTCGATCATCGCGTGGAGCATTTCGGCGGCGGCGCATGCCCTCGTCGGCAGTTTCGTCGGGTTTATCAGCGCGCGTGCCGCATTGGGGCTGGGCGAGGCCGGAAACTTTCCGTCGGCGATCAAGGCGGTGGCGCTGTGGTTTCCAAAGCGGGAACGGGCGTTCGCGACCAGTATCTTCAACGCCGGTACCAACGCGGGTGCGCTCATTGCCCCCGCGGTGATTCCCTGGATGGCCTACAAGTATGGCTGGCAATCCTGCTTTATCGCGGCGGGAATCGCGGGCTTCCTGTGGCTGTTTCTGTGGGTTCCCTTCTACGACGTGCCGGACAAGTCCAAGCACGTCGGGGCGGCTGAGTTGGACTTGATTCGCAGCGACCGGGAAGAGGAGCGGCCGCAGGAGAAGGTGTCCTGGCTTAGCCTCCTCAGCTACCGGCAGACATGGTCCTTCTTCGTCGCGAAATTCCTCACCGACCCGGTCTGGTGGTTCTTCCTGATTTGGCTGCCGGACTACTTCAAGAAGACCCGCGGCTTGGAGATCAAGAAGAGCTGGATTCACATCGTCACCATCTACGGCATTGTCACCGTGCTGAGTATTTTCGGGGGGTGGGTGACCGGCTACCTGACCAAGCGGGGTTGGACAGTCACCCGGGCACGAAAGACGGGGATGTTCGTTTTTGCGTTGTGCGTGCTCCCGATTCTAGTGGTGACCCAGGTCGGCGATTGGACGGCGGTGTTGCTGATTGGGTTGGCCGGCGCGGCTCACCAGGCGTGGTCGGCAAACCTCTTCACGACCGTGTCCGACATGTTCCCCAAGAAGGCGGTGGCCTCGGTGATCGGCATTGGCGGAATGGCGGGCTCGGCAGGCGGAATCATCTTCCCGGCGCTCACGGGCCGATTGCTGGACCATTTCCAGGCGCAGGGCAACGTTACCGCGGGCTATGCCATCCTGTTCGGCATCTGCGGCTGCATCTATCTGGTGGCCTTTGCGCTGCACCACCTCCTCGCGCCTCGTTTCGAGCCATTCCCGCTCAAGGAGACTGGCGCTTAGCCATGCAGCCTGCTCCCAGCGCTGACGACGGCCACCCGCCTTGTCGCGCGGGCGCTCGAACGGTTCCCGGAAACCGCACTGCGATGACGCGGCTCATACAGTACTGTGCGCTCGCGAGCGTCGTGTTCGGTCTGAACGTCCGTGCCGGCGGCGCGCCGGTGCCGGTGAAACAGCCCAACGTCCTCTTCATCGCCATTGACGACCTGAACGACTGGGTCGGCTGCCTCGGCGGCCATCCCCAGGCCCAGACGCCGAACATGGACCGGTTAGCGGCGCGCGGCACCGTCTTCCTGAATGCGCATTGCCAATCCCCCCTCTGTAATCCTTCCCGGGCCAGTCTCCTGACTGGCCTGCGTCCCACCACTACCGGCATCTACGGCCTGGCGCCGGGGCTTCGCGATGTCGCGCGCACCCGCGACTGCGTCACGCTCCCGCAGTATTTCACGCAGCACGGCTACTTCACGGCGGGCTTTGGCAAGGTATTCCATGACGGCTCCATCCCCGAGCGGCTGCGCACCAATGAGTTCAACGTCTGGGGACCGGCCCCGGGCATGCCGCTGCCCCCCGCAAAGTTTGTCAGCACTCCGGCGACCATGCGGCTGATGGACTGGGGCGTTTATCCCAACAACGATCGCGAACAGGCGGATTGGCGAATCGCCGATGCCGCCATCGCCCAGATGAAGTCCTTGCCGGCGGGCAAGCCCTTCTTCCTCGCCGTCGGCTTCCGCCTGCCCCATGTGCCGTGCTTTGCCTCGCAGAAGTGGTTCGACCGCTTCCCGCCGGAGGAAGAGATCATCCTGCCTCCGGTGAAAGAGGGGGACCGTGATGACGTGCCGGAGTTCTCCTGGTATCTGCACTGGAAGCTGCCCGAGCCGCGCCTCTCGTGGCTGAAAGCAGCACACCAATGGCGGCCGCTGGTGCGGGCTTACCTGGCCAGCACCACGTTCATGGACAGCCAGATCGGCCGAGTGCTCGACGCCCTGCAAGCAACGGGCCGGGGGACCAATACAGTCATCGTGCTTTGGTCCGACAACGCCTGGCACTTGGGTGAGAAAGCCATCACAGGCAAGAACTCGCTGTGGGATCGCTCAACGCGCGTGCCGCTCATTTTTGCCGGGCCGGGCGCGGGGCAGGGGACCCGGTGCTCCCAACCGACTGAACTGCTCGACATTTACCCCACGCTCGTCGAACTCTGCGGCCTGCCCGCCCAAAAGGGCCTCGAAGGCCACAGCCTCGTGCCGCAGTTGAAGGAGGCGCGGGCTCCGCGCGCCTGGCTGGCCATCACCAGCCACAACCAAGGCAACGATTCCGTGCGCGCAGAACATTGGCGTTATATCCGCTATGCCGACGGCTCTGAGGAGCTGTATGATTATCGCGACGACCCCAACGAGTGGACTAACCTTGTCGCGGACGCGAAGTGCCGCGCCACGAAGGAGGAGCTGTCGCAGTGGCTACCAAAGTCTCCGGCTGCTCCGGCCCCCGGCAGCGCCCACCGCGTGCTGGTCAAGTCCGACGGCGGTTGGCTTTGGGAAGGCAAGCCGATCAATCCGTCGGAGAAGGAGGAATAGTCCACCGGGCCATTATGAGAGCAAACCAGCAACCGCAGATCCGCGCCGGGCTGTTCGGCGTAGGCCTGGACACCTATTGGCCCCAATTCAAAGGGTTGCGCGAACGCCTGACCGGTTACCAGAAGCGAATCGCCGAGCGGCTTCGCAGCTTCAGTGCGGACCTCACCGATGCCGGCCTGGTGGATACGCCCGCCAAAGCGCGGGCCGCCGCCTCTCTATTCCGCCGCGAAGAGGTGGACATCATCTTCCTCTACGTCTCCACCTACGCGCTTTCCTCGACGGTATTGCCCGTGGTGCAAAAGGCCGGCGTGCCGGTGGTGGTCCTCAATTTGCAGCCGGTCCCTCAGCTCGACTATGACAAGTTCAACCGCCTCGGGGATCGCGGGCTAATGACCGGGGTCTGGCTGGAGCACTGCCAGGCCTGTTCGGCGCCGGAGATCGCCTGCGTCTTCAACCGCGCCGGCATCGCCTACCACCTGGTCACGGGCTACCTGGAGGACGTGGCGGCTTGGACCGAAATCCTTGACTGGGTGGATGCCGCCAAAGTCGCCGCTGCCATGCGCGAGAACCGTGTCGGCGTCCTCGGCCATTACTACTGCGGCATGTTGGACGTCTATAGCGACCTCACGCAGCAATCCGCCGTCTTCGGCAGCCATTTCGAGCTGCTGGAAATGTGCCAGTTGTACAAACTGCGGCAGGCTGTCACCGCCGCCCAGCTCCGGCGCAAGCTCCGGCAGTTCCACCGCGAGTTCAACGTCGGCAAGGAGTGCGCCCAGACCGAACTCGACCGCGCCGCCAAGACCTCCTGCGCCCTCGATGCGCTCGTCGCCAAGCATAACCTGGGCGCCCTCGCCTACTACTACGAGAGCGAGGACGGTTGTGCCTACCGCGACATCGTCACCTCGGTTATCGCCGGCAACACGCTGCTGACCGGCCACCACGTGCCCGTTGCCGGGGAATGCGAGATTAAGAACGTGCTCGCCATGAAGATCATGGACCTCTTCGGGGTAGGCGGCTCGTTCTCCGAGTTCTACCTCGCCGACTTCAAGGAGGACCTTGTCTTCCTTGGCCACGACGGCCCCGCGCACTTTGCCATCGCCGAGGGGCAGGTTGGCCTGGTCCCTCTGCCAGTGTATCACGGCAAGCCGGGCCGCGGCCTTTCCATCCAGATGACCGTGAAGCACGGCCCGGTGACGCTGCTTTCCGTCGTGCAAGGCGCGGCAGGCAAGGTGTTCCTGCTCACCGCCGAAGGCGAGAGTGTCCCCGGCCCAGTCCTGCAAATCGGCAACACGAACAGCCGCTACCGCTTCTCGATCGGCGCCAAAGCCTTCATGAACGAGTGGTCCAAGGCCGGTCCGGCGCACCATTGCGCAATCGGCGTCGGCCACATCGCGGCGAAGATCGAGAAGCTGGGCCAGTTCCTGGGCATCGAGACGGTGCGGGTGTGCTGAGCAATCCCTGCCGGGTATGTGACCGTCTCTTTGATCTCCTTTGCGCCGGCTTGCCTATGCGACCTCATTGGCCTAGGTTGGCGGCATGAGCGTCCTTGAATTGAAGCAAGAACTCACGAACCTGAGCCGGCGGGACCTGGAGGAAGTTCATGCCTACCTCGTTCGGCTGAAGCATGACACGCCGGGTTGGAAGCGCGTCACCGCGCAGCGCATTCGCGCCATGCAGAAGGGCAAAGGTGTAACCGCCGAGGCGATGGCGAACCGGCTGGGCTTGAGGCAGCATGCGTGAATACCGCCCGTTTTATTCCGACCTCGTTGCCGAGCTGCTTCTAAGTTTGCCAAAGCGGAGGCAACGCAAGCTGGTGGATACGTGCAACCGGCTCGCTAGCAAACCGTTCATTAGATCAGACTATAGGATTCGGGACGCGGATGGCCGCGAGATCGAGCATATTCGGGCTGAGGGCTTCGTGATCGCCTACTGGGTGGACCACCCCGCCTTCAAGGTGATGATTACGGAGGTGGACGACGTCCGATAGCGGGAAAGCGTCAGCTCGAAAAGAGGTTCCGAGCACGGGGGTGCGGGATAACTGGCATGGGCGGCTTTAGCGCCGCGCGGCGGGGGATCGAACAGGAACATGAAGGCGCACGCAAATATTATAGGAGCCCTGGTACCCTTCTCTAAGGGCGTTCTTGCGCCTTGCGACTGAGATCGCTGCGCGGCGCGTGGGTGCGATTCTGCTAGGCGGGAAGCGTTGTTGCCGCTAGGCTGCTCTCCCGGTCTATGAACACTGAACAGCTCTACCAGGAACGCCTGAACCGATATATCACGGCGATGCGCAATGAGAAGCCGGATATGATTCCCATCCGGCCCTTCGTAGCGGAGTTCACGGCCAAATACGCCGGCTTCACCTGCCAGGAAGTGGCGCACGATTACAACAAAGCCTTCGAGGCGGCCATTAAGACAGCCAAGGATTTCGGCTGGGACGCCATCGTGCCGAACATGGTGTATGTGTGGACGGGCCTCGCACAAGCGGTCGGGCTGCGGTACTACGGCATCCCCGGGATCGGCATCCCGCACACCACCGGCTTTAACTACATCGAACCGCCGGAGGACCAGGCCTGGATGCGCGCCGACGAATACGACGCGCTCATCGCCGACCCCACGGGCTTCCTCTACAACGTCTGGCTGCCGCGCGTCTCGACCGAGGTGAGCAAGATCGGCCAGCCTTCCACCTACCGGAACAACCTTTCCTTCGTGAAGGGCGCAATGGCGATGCTCTCCTACTTCTACGCCTTCGGCCCCCAGGTCGCGCGGATGCGCTCGGAATGCGGCACCGTGTCCGCCATCGCCGGCATCTTCAAAGCCCCGTTCGACATCATTGCCGACAAGTTGCGCGGCTATGTCGGCCTGACGATGGACATGCACACGCAGCCCGACAAGGTCCTCAAGGCCTGCGAAGCGCTCATGCCTCATCTGTGCCACGTCGGCTTGACCACCGCCGATCCGGCCAGCCTTGTGCCCATCGGCTTCTGGATGCACCGCGGCTGTGTGCCCTTCATCAACCCGAAGACCTTCGCCTCGCACAATTGGCCGACGCTCAAGCCCATCATCGAGGAGTTCTGGAAGAACGGCCACCAGACGCTCTTCTACGCCGAGGGCAGATGGAAACATCACCTGGACGCCTTCCGCGAATTGCCTGACCGCAGCATCGTGTTCCATTGCGACCAGGACGACGTCTTCCATGTCCACCGCACATTGCACGACAAGTTCGCCATTAGCGGCGGCATTCCCAACGTGATGCTCAGCTTCGGCAAGCCCGACGAGGTGCGCGCCTTCTGCCGGCGCGTCATTGACGAAGTGGCCCGCGAGGGCGGCTACATCATGGACGCCGGCGCCATCATGCAGGACGATGCGAGCATCGAGAACCTGAAGGCCATGACGGAAACCACGCGCCAGCACGGCGCGTATTCCGCGGGCTCCTACAAAGCGCCCGCCGCCACCGCGCCTTGTGATCTGCCGGCCTCCGTGGCCGATCGGCAACGGCTCAAGGGCATGACAGGTAAGCCCCAGCCACGGGTCAGGCCCGGCGTCTGCTTCCCGTGGGAAGAGCGAGTGAAGGAGCTGCCCGAGATAACCGGCAGCCCCGACCTGGTGAAGAAGATATGGGAGGACATAGACGCCTTCGGAAACGTCTATATCTGGCAATTGCTGCTGAGCTTCTAGCCCACGAGGCGAACGCGGCCCTCACTCGGACTGACCTTTCCCGTCCCTTCGATTGGCGGGCTTCAGCCACCAATCCCAGCCATCCCCAGCCCACCAAGCCTCGCTATAGCCATTCTAAAGCTGTGTACAAGGGATGTACAAAGGATGCTCATCGGATGCACATGCTGCAGACCCTTATGCACCCCTCGCGCATCCGGTGTGCTCCCCTTGTACACAGCGCGAGACAACGAAGAACTGCCTTCGACCGGGGCGCTCTGGGCTTCCGGCGCTTCGGTTTTGGCCGCGATTTCGGGCTTAGCTTCCTGGTTGCCCGCGTTTTCGGCCAACGGTGGCTTGGGCGGGACAATCGCGCTGGTCACGTGGTCCTGGGCCTTCCAGCCGTTCTTGTGCTGGCAGGTGACCACAAAGACCTTCTGCCCGGGAGCCGGTTGGCCATATCGGGCAAGATATGGGGCGGTGATGTCGCAGTGGCCGTTAGCCGCCGGCCCCAACAGGCTCAGGTAACAGACCCGCCGGTGCTTCATCCGCCCGGCGCTGCGCGGGGCTTCGGCAAGGAGCATGATGTCTTCCACCGCGGCACCCACCGCCAGCAGCAACTGCACGTTGCCGGCTTCGTCATAGCCGATGGTCAGGTCGCCCACGGGATTCGGGCTGAAGACAACCGGGGCCGGGGGTTCATCTGTGGGCGGCTGGCCGACGCAGCGCAAGGTGCTGTTAATCTTGACGCAGAGTTGCTGGCCGCTCATGCAGGAATACTGGTTGAGCGAGGGGTGCGTCGGGACCGTCTGGGCGGCCACAATCCAACGCAGCCGCTGGGGATCGGTTAGCTTGAGCCCATAGCCCCGCGAGGACACGCCGAAGACCTCGCGCATCCGGCTCTGAGCTTCGGATTTGTGATCCCGCGGCACGCAGAGACTTCGGCAGCACTGTCCGAACGGCGATGGGTAATAAACGACAGGCCCTAGTTTTCCCGTGCGGGGGGTATCAATGACTTTCATAGAACGATGATCTTTCCTATACCGGCCGGGAGTGCTGCCCAGCCGCAAGCCCGTCCTGGGCTCGCCGCCGGAGAGGCAATGGCTCCGTGGCCGTGGGATCGAGCCTACCCCAAGGGCGGAGCCTGCCAAGGGCAAATTGAAACGTGGCAACTGACCAACCCCGATCACACCATCCGCGAGGGCAACAGCGTCATCAGCGACCCCGCCGTCCACGCCAAAGCCTTTGACTGGCAGGCCGCCTTCCCCGAGGTCTTCGCCCGGGGCAGCGTGCCGAATGTCGCGCCAGCGGTGTGCTGGGCAGGGGATGACCAGCACGGGTCATCCGAAGCGAGCCAGTCCCTGACGCATACGCTGCCGCACCCGGTCCCGGAGTTGCCGCGGACCGAGCACCTTGACGTGCGGCATCCAGGAGAGAATCCACCGCGTCAGTTCCTTGCGACTGGAGGTCTGCAGGCGGAGCTCGATGGTGCCGTCCCGGCGCTGCCGCAGCTCCTGGCTCGAGGCTCTCCGAAAAGGGTTGTACGAGACGATTGAGCCGGGGCAGTGCGGTCGGC
>CAZVFC010000070.1:0-45817 GCA_964625855.1 uncultured Verrucomicrobiota bacterium
CTCATTCATTTTCCACCCCCCATCCAAAACCATGCGGCGGGTCAGGAGGTCTGAGTCTATCAGCGCGCCGGTTTTCATTGCGATGGGCAGGGGCGTCACGATTCGGAAATGCAGCCAGGACGGCGTGATGGCGTCGAGGTTGGCCGCATCGGCAAAGAACGGAAACAGTTGATCCGGCGGCAGCGGCAGCCACAGTTCGCATTGGAATTCCCGGACGGTCATGCGCGGGCGCCCAATGAGGCCGCGTCCAGCAAATCGCCGCGCAGCACTTCGACCCCGGCGGACACGCGCGAGGAGAGATGTTCCGGATGCCGGGCCAGGCAGCGCACCCGCCAGCCGTCCGCCGCGAGCAACGGCAGCAACCGCCCGCCGATGTAGCCCGTGGCGCCGGTGAGGAGAACGACTCTGGCGGGGGTCATCGCCAATGGCCCGGCGGGTCAATGCCCGGGGCCGGGCTCGCCGATTCAGCGCGCTGCCTTCCGCGCGGATTTCCACTCGTCCAGCACGGCAAAGAAGCGCAGGGCTTCCGGGTCGTTCGGGTTGGCGAGCAGCCGTTGTCGCAGGCGGAGCGCTTCAAACTCGGTCACGTCGTCCTGCTCGGCCACGTAGTAGATCGGTTTGGGCCGCTCGCCGTAGATGGCGTAGCAATACCAGTTCATAAGGAACGGCTCGCCATTCTTGCGGTAGTTCCAGGTCTGGCCGTGGAACACCTCGCGGTTGAGCAGCTTTCGTTTCAGCGACCCGACGACGGCCCGGTCCGTGTGCTTGCCCTGGAGGATGCGCGGGGTCATTCCGGCGAGTTCGTTGCGCTGGTAGCCCGTCATCTTGAGCCAGGCCCGGTTCACGTATATGATCCGTGGATTGGACGGGCCTTCGAGGTTGGAGTCGGTGACCATGATGCCGCGCCGCAGGTTTTCCAGCACGATCAGCCAGTCGAATTTGAGTTGCATAGTTTGGTTGGTCTAATGTGACCGCATGTTACCGGGTTCCGGTGCGGCGTGTCACGCGTTGGCTCGGTAGCCGCCGGACACCACCGCTCGTCCCACCCCGCGGCGGGCAATCCGCTGGAGGTGCAGAGCCGGTCAGCCCGGTATGGTTACTTCTGCGACGCCTTGAGCGCCTGGTCAATGTCCGCTTTGATGTCCTCGGCGTCCTCGAGCCCGATCGAGAGGCGCACATAGTCGGGGCTCACGCCGGTCTCGGCCTGTTCCGCCGCGCTCAACTGCTGGTGGGTGGTCGAGGCCGGATGGATCACCAGGCTCTTGGCGTCGCCGATGTTGGCCAGGTGCGAGAGGAGCTGGAGCGAGTTGATGAACTTCTTGCCGGCCTCGAGGCCGCCTTGGATGCCGAAACCGATGATGCCGCCGAAGCCTTTCTTGAGGTACTTCGCCGCGAGCGGGTGGTTCGGATCGTCCGGCAAACCCGGATAGGTAACCCAGCTTACCAGCGGGTGCTGCTTGAGGAAGCGCGCGACCTCCAGCGCGTTCTCGGAATGCTGCCGCTGACGCAAGGGAAGCGTCTCCAGGCCTTGCAGGAAGAGGAAGGCGTTAAACGGACTGAGCGCCGCGCCGATGTCCCGCAGAAGTTGGACACGCACTTTGATGACGAAGGCGACGTTGCCCAGGCCGGGGAAGTCGCCAAACACGTCCCAGAACTTGAGGCCGTGGTAGCTCGGGTCCGGCTCGGTGAACTCGGGGAACTTGCCGTTGTTCCACGGGAACTTGCCGGAGTCCACGATGACCCCACCGATGGAAGTGCCGTGCCCCCCGATGTATTTCGTGGCCGAGCTGACGATGAGATCTGTTCCGTGGTCAAAGGGCCGTACCAGGCCCACGCCGATGGTGTTGTCCACGACCAGGGGCACGCCGGCGTCATGCGCGATGCTGGCCAGAGCGGCGAAGTCCGGCACGTCGAGCTTGGGGTTGCCGATCGTCTCGGCAAAAATGGCGCGCGTCCTGGGGGTGATGGCTTTGCGGAAGGCCTCGGGGCTGCGCGAGTCCACGAACTTTACCGTCCGGCCCAGCTTCGGAAAGGTGTAATGGAAAAGCTGGTACGTGCCGCCGTAAAGGTTGTTGGCGGACACAATCTCATCCCCCACCTGCGTGATTGCGATCAACGCCAGCGTGGTGGCCGCCTGCCCCGAGGACACCGCCAGCGCGCCGGTCCCGCCCTCGATGGCGGCGATGCGCTGCTCGAACACATCGGTGGTCGGGTTCATGATGCGCGTGTAGATGTTGCCGAACTCCTTCAGGGCAAAGAGACTCGCCGCGTGTTCGGTGCTCTTGAAGACGTAGGAAGTCGTTTGATAGATCGGCACCGCGCGCGCCCCGGTGGCCGGGTCGGGCGCCTGGCCGGCGTGCAGGGCCAGCGTGCTGAGGTTCTTGGATAAGTTACTCATAGGTTTGCCATGTAAGATGGTGATTTTCTCGGATTACGCAAGGTTGGAACCGCATTTTGCCGGCCCGACCGGCGGCGAGCCATTCCTTCCAATGCCCGGGAGACCGCGCAACCTTGTGCGGCGGGATGGGGCCAACGCAGCCTCGCGCTTGACAGATCGAGCATGAAGTGATCTGCTGGACGCTATGCGTGCTGGACTTCGTATCCAGCGAAGGCGAGTGACCGGCCATTCGCCCCGCCAGCCAGGTGCAGCGACGATCGAAGAAGTCGCCACTGCGACGGCGAGGTGTATTCCAATCGGTTCGCGCGTGCTGGCGGTTACCGGCAGCGCGAGTGGAACTCCTGGAAACCAAACCCGAACTGGAACCGAGATCCGCAAGATTGCATGCAACCCCATAAACCCAAGGAATGCCCCCCGCTCGGGGACTTCCGCGCGAAAGGAACGAATATGAAACGCCTCAAGACCTCCTGTAATCTCACGAATCAAATCCGAGCTTTGTCCCAGGCCGGCGCGTTGGCCTTGCTGCTGGCCGCGCTGGCTGGCCCGCTGCAGGCGGGCGTGGCATTGAAGCTTTACTACGACCCGATCTCAGGCAACGCCGTCAGCGACCTGACCAGCGCTCCCATCTTTCCCAACGCGCCCACCTTTAACGAGGTGCTGACGAGCGGCCTCCGCGAAGGGATCAATTGGGGCGAGTCGTTCGGCGCCTGGACCCGCGGCTTTATCGAGGCGCCGCAAACGGGGCAATACACCTTCTGGATCGCCAGCGATGACGACAGCCAGTTCTGGCTCAGCTCCAGCCATGATCCCGCGGGCAAGGTCAAGATCGCGGAAAACGTCGGCGCCGTCGCCCAAAACAGCTACAACGGCAAACCGGCACAGCAATCCGCGCCCCAAACCCTGGTGCGCGGCCAGAAATACTACTTCGAGATCCTCCACAAAGAGGGAACCGGCGATGACCATTGTTCCGTTGCGTGGACGTTGCCGGACGGGACTTTTGCCACGCCCATCCCGGCGGATTATGTCTGGCCATACCCGGTGGACATGACGTATCAGCCCGTTGCGGCGGCCCCCAGCATCCTGTCCGACTACTTCGGCGCACCGGTGACGACGTTGCCTGCCTCGATCAGCGTCGAGGAAGGGAGTCCCGTCGAAATGACCGTCACGGTCGAGGCCAGCCAGCCGGCCTTTGTGCAATGGTTCAGCAACGGCGTCCCGATTCCCGACGCCAGCCTTTTGAGCTACAGAATCCCCGCTGCCGCGCTGAGCCAAGACGGGAGCACCTACAGCGTGACCATCACCAACAGCCTCAACCAGGCTTCGGCCGCCACCACGCTCTCGGTCTCGCAGGACACGACGGCGCCGTTCCTGGTGGACGCGCTGAACCTCGGCAATCCCGGCGGGATCATCGCGGTGATCTTCTCGGAGGCAGTGGATACCGCCACGGCCACGGCCCATGGCAACTACGCGCTTGACAACGGCGCTACGGTCACCGTCGCGCGCATCGGCAGCAGGCCAGGCACCGTGCTGTTGACCGCGAGTGGGCTGGTCGCCGGCACCGCGTACACGCTCACGGTGAACAATGTGCGCGACCGGGCGGCGACTCCCAACACGATTGCCCCGGGCAGCACCCTCCCGGTGGAACAATCCCTTCAAACCTGGCTGCGGTTGGATGAGACTTCCGGGACGACGGCCGGCGATGCTTCCGGCAACAGTCTCGCGGGCACGCTTTTCAACGGCGCCTCCGCCGGTTACCTCGGGAAAGTCCTCCGCGCGGTGAAACTCGATGGCGTGGATGACCATGTTCGCCTCGGGCCTGGCTATGCTGATTATTCCTCGGGCCTGACCATGGCTTTTTGGGCCAATCCTTCGACCATCGGCATCTGGGCCCGGTTCCTCGAGTTGGGCAACGCCCCGGCCAGCGACAACATCCTCTTCGCCCGGGCGGTCACCAGCGACACCCTCGCGTTCGAGGTCTATGTCGGCGGCGCTTCGGGAGGGCAGGTCACGGCCGACGGTGCGATTGTCCTGAACCAGTGGCAGCATTATGTCGCGGCGATGGAGGCTTCGGGGCTGACCATCCTCTACCGCAACGGGATGCCGGTCGCAACGAACACCACGGGCGTGCCCAACAACGTAACCCGCACGAACAATTTCCTCGGCCGCAGCAACTGGGGTGGAGACGGCTATTACGGCGGCAAGCTCGATGACGTGCGCATCTACAACCGGGTGCTAAGCGCGGCGGCGGTCCAGGCCCTCGCCGCCGGTGCCGGTCCCGACGACACCGATCCCGCCATACCGGCGGTCACCGTGACGGCGACGGTTCCCACCACGGCTCTTCACGACGCCCCGCCGGGCAGGTTTACCGTCACCCGCACGGGCAGCACGGCGGCAGCGCTTGGTTTCAGCTACACTCTGGGCGGCACGGCCACCAACGGTGTCAACTACACCAACCTGCCGCTCTCCGGCGTCATTTCCGCAGGCAGCAGCACGGCGGAGATCTTTGTGCAACCGATTAATTTCTCCTTCACGGACGCGCAGCGGTCGGTGATCCTCAGCCTCACGCCGAGCCTGGCGTACATCATCGGCGAACTGGATCAGGCCACGGTCACGATCGCCAACAACAACGTTTCTCCCACGCCGGAGCTGGCCATCGCCCGAAATGCCGGCGGCGCGGTGACCCGCAACACCGTGCAGGTTTGGTTCGCATCGCCGGTCACCCTGCCCTCTGCCACGAACCTGGCCAACTACTCCTTCAACCCCGCGCTGCCGGTCACCGGGGCCACGCTCATCAGTCACTCACTCGGGGTCGAGCTGGAAGTGTCCACTGCCGTTCCCGCCAACGCCCTGCTGACCGTCACGGGCGTGCAGGACCCCGGCGGCAACAGCATTTCCAACCAGATCCCGGTTCGCCCGCTGCTTGGCAACACTGCCAACCTGGTCGCCAATTCGTATCATTCCCCCAACAGCCGCGCCGGGTGCCTGAGCCTGGTCACCGACGGCCTTGTGGACAACACCTCCGAACCGGGCGGCATGGATACCTGGGGCACCGACGGAACGGATTATGTCGGGCTGCTCTACACCTCTTCCGTGGAGATCTATGCGGCCAAAGTGGACCTCGGGCGCCAATTCGGTGACGGCGGCAGTTGGGGCTCGAAGCCGAAGCTGTATCGCCTCAAGAATCCGGTGGACACCGATGGCTTTGGCGCCCCGGAGCAGGTCACCAACCTTTGGGAGGAGGTGGCCGCTCCGATCGTTAGCGGCAGCCTCTTCGACCCGGCCGGCGACGCCAATCCTTCGCCCAACACCCCCATCGTTTTCAACCTCTCCGGTCTGGCCCCGGCGCAACGAACCGGCTATGGGTGGGCGGTTGGCGGTGTGGCCGGCGACGGCTCGGCCACTTTCCTTTCCATCAGCGAAATGAGCGCTTACGGAATCCAGGGGGCCACGCCGGCATTCCAGCTCGTCGCGACCCCCGCCGGTTTCAATGTGGCTGCGGGCCAGCGCGCAAAACTCAAAGTGTGGACCACCCTGCCGGTGACTTTTCAATGGCAGAAAGATGGCTTCGACCTGTTCGGCGAAACCAAGAGCTACTACGGCTTGCCGCCGGTGTCGCCGACCGACAACGCATCGGTCTTCACCGCCGTCCTGAGCCAGGGAGGCTCTCCGGTGACCAACCTCTCGGCGACGCTGACCGTGACGCCGCGCGCGACCCCGGCCGTGGTGCGCGCCGCCACATTTGACCCGAACAACACGGTCACCGCCGGAATGACGAACCCGGTCATCTATGTCTGGTTCGACGAAAGCGTTGAGCCGGGCAGCGCGCAGAACGCCGGCAACTATGCCCTGAACGATCCGGGCCTCTCGCTGATGAACGCGGTCTTGGACACCCAGGGCTTCCGCGTTGTGCTGACTTACTCCGGCGCGCCCACCGTGAATAATCTCTCCCTCACGGTGTCGAGCGTGCAGGACCTTTCGGGCAACGTGATGGCTTCGCAGGTCGTGCCGGTCGCCGCGCTGAATGCGCCCGCCAGCCGGGTGGTCGCCAATGCCTATCAGCAGGGCCGCGCCGCGGCGCTCGTGCGCTCCACGGACGGGATTGTGATCAACGACGCGAACCAGCAATACTGCTGGACCACCTTCGGCAGCCCGCTGTTTTCGACCGATTTCGTCGGGCTCGGCTACGCGGAGCCACGGGTGTTCGATGCGGTGGTAATGGACCTCGGCTGGCAGTTCGGCGACGGCGGCGATTGGTCCGAACCGCCGCGCCTCTTCATCCAGAAGACCCAGGTGGACACCAACCAGAATCCGCCGGAAAATGATGCCAGCAACTGGATGGAAGTGCCCGCCGTTCTGATGAGCGGGAATATCTTCGACGGGCAAATTGCCGTGCCGGCAAATATAACGCCGTTGCCCAATGCCACGGTCGCGTTCGACCTTTCGGACTTGCCAGCAGCCCAGCGCACCGGTTTTGGCTGGGCCATCGGCGGGGTGCCCGGCAATGCAATTCCGGGCTGGGCCCGCTTTGTCACCGTTGCCGAGCTGCGCGGCTTCGCCGCCTCGGCCCAATCCCTGACGAATATCTCGGGCCCGCCCGAGTTCGCTCTCAACGTCCAACCCGCTGTGTCCACAAGACTGGCGGGCGGCCGGCTCACGTTATATACCATCGTGACGGGCACGCAGCCGCTCTCCTACCAATGGCGGCACAACGGCGTTAACCTCACCGACAGCGAACGGATCATCGGGGCGCACTCGAACATCCTGACGATCGCCGAAGTGTTGAGCAGCGACGCGGGCAGCTACCAGCTCATGGTGACGAACAGCGCCGGCTGGAACGCCAGCGACGTGGCGACGGTCTCCGTGACGACCGGCATCCCGAGCTTCAACGGCGGTACGAACTGGACGACGTCCGGCGGCGCCAGCATCTCGGGCAACCTGCTGCAGTTGACCACCGATTATGGTCAGGCTATGAGCGCTTTCCTCAACGATCCGCTCTACATCGGTGCGTTCCGCGCGTCGTTCACGTACCAGGACGTGGGCGGAGGCGGAGCGGATGGAACGGTGTTTGCCTTGCACAACGCGCCGGCGGGTCCCGCGGCCCTGGGTTGGGCGGGCGGTGAGCTGGGTTACAGGCCGGACGTCAGCCCCAGTGTGGGCCTCATCCTGAACATCTACGGCGGCGCCCCCGGCGGTGCGGGCTTCTCCATCGGCATCAATGGCGAGCTGAACACGCCCTATCAAAGCACGGCGCCCGTCAATCTCGCCGGCGGCAATCCCATCGCCGTTGCCCTGAACTACGATGGCACCACGGTTTCCATGACCCTCAAGGATACCGTGACAACCGGCACGTTCAGCGCCAGCGCGCCGCTGGATATTCCGGGGACGGTGGGGGCGAACACGGCCTACGTCGGCTTCACCGCCGGCTCGGGTGGTCTGTTGGCCAATCAACGCGTAACGGACTTCGTGTTCACCAGCCTGCCCGACTTGACTATCACGCGCGCCGGCAATACGGTCGTGTTCACGTGGCCGAACGCGGTCGGGAACTTCCTGTTGCAGGAGAGTCCCAGCCTCGGCACGCCCTCCTGGTCGAATGTGCCGGCCACTGTGGACCTCGTTGGCGGCCGAAACCAGGCTGTCGTCCCGGAGCAGGCGGGCGACCGGTTCTTCCGATTGCTGCTGCAGTAAGCCGATGAAATGCGCCCGACGGCAGGAGCGTTCCCAGGCGCTCCTGCCATTTGACCCTGCCCGCGGTATCGTGAGGCTATGAACGCCGTTAGTGAATTGCGGTCGCGCCGAGCACCTGCCTCATCCACCCTCGCTGGACCGGGCGGCCGATGGCTCTCCCTGCGGTTGACGGTTTGGCGGGTCTGCCGGCGCGCCGCCGCCGTGGCGTGGGCAGCCACCTTGCTCACCTGTCTCACCTTTTCGGCGCCTGGCCAGCCGATCGTCTATTCCTATACCGATCTCGTCGCCCGGCTCACAAATCTGCAGCATCTCGCGGTCCTGCCGCCGGCGGGGCATCGTTGTGCCCAATGGTCCAGCTACGATCGCAGCAGTTTCTATGATGAGCCTACCGGCCAATACGTGAACTGGAGCGCCAACGGCGACGGCACGGGAGTGATCCGCACGGAAGGAAACCAGGTCGTTCTCGCGGAGATGCAGGGCCCCGGCTGCATCTGGCGGATCTGGTCGGCCACGCCCGGCTGGGGACACGTCCGCATCTACCTCGACGGCACCAATGCGCCGACCGTGGAGCTGCCGTTTGCCGATTACTTCGACAGCGCCAACGCGCCTTTCAATTATCCCGCGCTAGTGCACACGACGGCGGCCAACGGCTGGAATAACTACGTGCCCATTCCCTACCAGACCTCGTGCAAGATCACCGCGGACGCAGACTGGGGCCTCTACTTCCACTTCACCTACGAGACGTTCCCCACCAACACGGAGCTCCCGACCTTCAGCGGGACTTTCAGCGCCGGGGAAGCTGCTGCGCTCAGCCATGTGAATCAGTTCCTGCTCAACTGCGGCTCCGACCCAGCCGGCGTCCGGGTCGGCCAGGCCGTGCTGACGAATCTACTGACCGTGCCGGGCAACACAATGCAGTTCGTGGCGCAACTGGCCGGCCCCCGCGCCATTATCGGCATCCGCATCAAAGCCGACCTTCCGTCCGCCCCCGCCGACTACGACCTGCTGCGCGAGCTGGCGCTGCAAGTCAATTGGGACGGCGAAACGAACCCCGCCATCTGGTCGCCGCTGGGCGATTTCTTCGGCACCGCGCCGGGGAGCAACGCCTATTCGTCTCTGCCGCTCGGCTGCGGGACGAACGGCTGGTGGTATTGCTACTGGTATATGCCCTTTGCAACGGCTGCGCAGATCCGACTGATCAATGAAGGCACCAACCAACTGCCGGTTCTTTTTGAAATCACCCACGCCCCGCTCGACCAGCCCATCGCCCAGCTTGCCCGCTTCCACGCCAAATGGCATCGCGATGTGCTGCTCCCGACCGAGCCCGGGCGCTCGATTGATTGGACGGCGCTCCAGACCGTTGGCGCGGGCCGATACGTCGGCCTGATGCTCCATGTCTGGAATCCGCGCGGCGGTTGGTGGGGCGAGGGCGACGAGAAATTCTTTGTGGACGGTGAGAAGTTCCCTTCCACCTTCGGCACCGGGTCGGAGGACTATTTCGGCTACGCCTGGTCCAGCGGCGCGCTGTTCCGCCATGCCTACCACAACCAGACCCACAATGACGGCGCCAGCAAAGGCCATCTCTCGGTGAACCGCTGGCACCTCGGCGACTCCGTCCCGTTCCAGCAGTCTTTCGAGGGCAGTATTGAGAAGTACTACTCGAATTCCCGGCCCACGCTCTACGCCGCTACGGCCTATTGGTATCTGGCGCCCGGCGGCGTTGACCCGTATCTGCCGGTGCCGCTGAGCGAACGCGTCGGTTACTGGACACCGCTGGTGAATTATCGTGTGCCCGGCGCCATCGAAGGCGAGGCGATGGCCGTGCTCGGCGTGTCGGCCGGGACAGCGCAGGCTCAGGATATGTCAGGCTTTCCCGGCGGCCAGTGGAGCAATGATGCCCAGCTCTGGTGGACCGGCGCGCAGCCGGGCGACCTGCTCGACCTCGCATTAGAGGTCGCCACTACTGGTACCTACCGGCTCAGCGCCCGCTTCACCCGGGCCAAGGACTACGGCATCGGGCAGCTATTTCTCGACGGCGAGCCGCTCGGGTCGCCCATTGATCTCTACCATCCCTCGGTCATCGCAAACAGCGAGCTGGATCTTGGAACCCACGTTTTGACGGCTGGCCAGCACACGTTTCGCGCCCAGATTGTCGGCGCCAACCCGAGCGCGGTGCGCGCCTATATGTTCGGGCTCGATTACGTGAAGCTCGAACCGCCGCTCGTGTTGCGCGACGCATTGATTCTTGGGAATCCCGCCGGCCAGGTGGCCGTCATCTATTCCACCGCCGTGGACTCAGCCAGCGCCACGAACACGGCCAATTATGCGATCAACAATGGCGTGGCGATCAGCAACGCCCGGCTTGGCAGCGCGCCGCACACGGTCTTGCTTCAAACCAGCGGCCTTGCCGACGGCGCCGCTTACACGGTGACGGTCAGCAACGTGACTGACTTGGCCTCCAATCTCTTGACCACCTCCACGCGCGCCCTGGAGCAGAACCTCAACACATGGTTGCGGCTCGATGAAACCACCGGCGCCACGGCTGCCGATTCCTCAGGGAACGATCGCAGCGGCGCGCTGGCCGCAGGGGCCGCTCCGGGTTACGCGGGGAAGATTCTGCGAGCGCTGAAGTTCGATGGCGTTGGGGGGCATGTGCGCCTGCCGGACGGATATGCGAATTTTGCGACCAACGGCCTCACGGTTGCGGTTTGGGCAAGACCCGCAAGCGAGGGCGACGCGGCGAACTGGGCGCGGTTCGCCGATTTCGGCAACGGCCCGGCTGGCGACAATATCCTCTTCGCGCGCAACGGCACCAGCACGGCGATCACCTTTGAGGTGTATGAGGGCGGCGTCTCCGGCGGCAAAGTGGACAGCCCGAACGGCACGTTGGTGCTGAATCAGTGGCAGCACCTGGTGGCAACGCTCGATGTGAGCGGCCATGTCGTGCTTTACAGGAACGGTGTCGAGATCGCCTCCGGCATGACCGCCGTACCCGGCGTGGTAACGCGAGCCGCGAATTTCCTGGGGCGAAGCAACTGGACGGGTGACAACCACTATGCGGGGCGGATGGACGACTTCCGGCTTTACGACCGAGTCCTGAGTCCGGAGGCGGTTCTGGCGCTGGCCGGCGGCGGCGGTCCGGGTGATGCCGATGCCTCGCTCAGCAGCATCACGCTCGAGGCCACCGTTCCAACCACTGCCTTGAGCAACGCGCCACCCGGAGTGCTCACCGTCCGCCGCGTCGGCAACACGAATTCGACGGTAACGGTTTACTACGCCACCAGCGGCACAGCTCTGAACGGCGTCAACTATACAAATCTGCCGGGCTCCGTTACCCTGCCCGCCGGCGCGGCGGATGCGCGGATCTACGTGATGCCGCTAGACGGATCATTCGCGGAACCGGACCGCGTGGCGACGCTCACGCTGGCGGGCGGCGCGGGCTACATGGTCGGAGATGCAGACCAGGCTTCTGTGACGATCCAGAACAACACCTTGATTCCCGCTGCCATCGTGGCGACGGCAGCCAACGCGATCGGCGCTGTTGCCACCAATGCGGTGGAGGTCTGGTTCTCTTCGCCGGTAACGCTGCCCTCCGCCACTAACCTGGCGAACTACGGCCTGGTTGGCGCCCCGGGCGTCAGCATCACTAACGCATCGCTGGCCGCCCGTGACCTGCAAGTGATCCTGGGCGTCTCAGGCCCCGTGCCAGCCGACGCCAGGTTATTTGCCCGCGGTGTGCAGGGCGCCGGCGGGAACTCCGCGTCCAATCAGATTCCGGTTTTCGCTCTGGTGACTCCCGCGGCCGCCGTCTTTGCTAATCAATACCAACAGGGCCGTGCCGCGGCGTTGGCCCGCTCTACCGACGGTCTGGTCCAGCACGACGCCAACCTCACCACCTGGACTACCTTCGGCGGCGCCCAGGGCCTGAGCGACTTCGTCGGGCTGACCTACCCGCAGCCGCAGGTGTTCGCGGCTCTCCAGGTGGATCTCGGCTATCAATTCGTGGACGGCGGCGATTGGGGAGCGGAGCCGAGGGTCTATTTGCTGAATCGTCCTGTGGACACAGACCAGACTCCCCCGGAGAGCGATCCCATCAACTGGACGAAAGTTCCCGGCGCTCTGATCAGCGGCAACGTGTTCGATTCGGCCGTGGATGCGCCGACCGGCACGCCGCCGCCCAACAGCCCCATCGTGTTCGATCTCTCACGTCTGCCCTATTCGCAGCGAACGGGGTACGGTTGGGCCATCGGCGGCGTGGCTGGAGACGGTCCGGCAGCCCAATTCGTCTCGGTCGCCGAGCTGCGCGCCTTTGGGTTTCCACTGGCGGAGCTTGGGGCGCCGAAGTTGGTGATCACGATAGCGGGCGGCCAGATTGTCATCACTTGGCCAAGTTGGGCCGGCGGTTATGTGTTGCATTCGTCCCCTCAACTCTGGCCGGCGGCGAATTGGTCGCCTGTCAGCATGACCCCTCAACTCGCCGACGATCATTACCAGGTATCCCTTCCCATGTCAGGCAGCCCGGCATGGTATCTTCTGGCCAAATAGCATGGCCGAAAAGGTAAGGGACAAGGAGCTGCGGGAGGAAGAGGCGGTGCGCATCGGGTGTCAAATCCTCCGCGAGAATGCCCTCGGGTTGTTACCGTCGCTGCGCGAGCGAGCGAGGCCATGGAAGCCGGGGTTGTGAGGCCACCCGCTGGTGCTTTTTCATTTACGGCTCGTCATTAATGGTATACCAATGCCCTCATCCTCATGAAGCAAAGGGTTGCATTCGGCACAGCGAACGATGCGAACAGGGTCGCGATGGCATGCAAAAGCTACTGCCACCGCATGCTGGGGATCATGCCTGGCGAGCGCTGTGGGCGGAATTTCCCTTCAGCAAGGGACGTGCATGAGTGGTAGCGCTACGGACCCCCTATCGGTGTTGGACTGGACGGTCATTGGCGCGTATGTGGCCGCCATGCTTTCTATCGGTTGGTATTTCGCGAAACGGAACAAGACGGCCGAGGATTACCAGTTGGGCGGGAGACAAATGGGGGCCACCGCCATTGGGATCTCACTCTTCGCATCGTTGCTAAGCGCCCTCAGCTATCTTGCAAATCCCGGCGAGATGATCAAATACGGGCCGATTATTATGTCCGGCATCACGGCCTATCCGCTCATTGTGTGGGCGGTTGGGAAATTCATTATTCCCAGCTTTATGAGACTCCAGGTGACCAGCGGGTACGAGCTCCTCGAGGCGCGCTTCGGTCTGAAGGTCCGCTTGCTCGGGGCGAGTTTCTTTCTGGCCCTGCGCCTGCTCTGGATGTCGGTCATCATCTACGCCACGACTGACAAGGTGCTGATTCCGTTGACGGGCCTGGACCCGGCATTCAAGCCCTGGTTGTGCCTGGCCGTGGGCCTGATCACGGTGATTTACACCTCGGCCGGCGGTCTGCGGGCGGTCGTGTTCGCCGACGTGGCGCAAACCTTTATTCTCTTCCTGGGAGCGATACTGACGTTGATGGTGATCACGTCGGATCTCGGCAGCGTGAGCGCCTGGTGGCCACGGGAATGGCATGAGACCTGGGCGGAACCCAAATTCTGGTTCGATTCCACGAAACGGACTTTTGCCGGCAGTTTTCTCGCCGTGTTTGTATGGTATGTCTGCACTTGCAGCTCGGACCAGATGGCCATCCAGCGGTATCTGGCGACTCGGGATGTCAAATCCGCGCGGCGTGCCCTGGCCGTTTCCATGACCACGGATGGGCTGGTGACCCTGTTCTTGGGTGCCGTCGGGCTGGCCCTGCTCGGTTACTTCCGCGCTCATCCAGACAGGATTCCCGCCGGCAGCACGATCGGAGCCAGCGCCGACCAGTTGTTCCCGCACTTCATTGGTTCCGGCCTGCCGATCGGCATCAGCGGATTGGTCGTTGCCGCTCTGTTCTCCGCGGCCATGTCGGCCCTTGCTTCCGGCCTCAATTCCACCAGCACCGTCATCGTAGTGGACTTTGTTAATCGCTTCCGGTCGAAGAAAGGCTCCCCCGAAGGGCAGGTGCTGCTGAACCGGTTGGTTGCCCTCCTCGTCGGCGCGCTGGTGGTGACGCTCAGCCTGTTCGTGGGTGCTGCGCGTGGGAACCTGATCGAGATATGCTTCCGGGTCGTAAACCTCTTCGTGGCCCCGCTTTCCGTGCTGTTTTTGATGGCAGTATTCGTTCCCTGGGCGACATCCTTTGGAACGATAGTGGGAGCTCTGTGCGGCTCGGCGGTGGCGATCGGCATTGCCTTTTTCCAGTTCCTGAATCTGGATTTCCTATGGATCCTGCCGGGCTCCCTGGTCGCCGGCATGTTTTCCGGTATGATCGCTAGCCTGGTGCCAGTGCCGGGCACGTGGCTAAGAACGAAATCGGAGTGAAAGATGAAGCCGATTCATCTGACTGACTTGGACCGCCGGATCTGGGAGGAGGAACTGGACGAGTTCGTGCCCGCGCGAGTCTTTGATGCACACGCTCATATCTATCGCTGGGCGTTCAACACCGACCCTGACAAGGACCGGAGTGCCGATTACGGCTTCATCGGCAGGGACTACTCCGAAGCTCACTGGTCAGATCTCGAGGAATGTGATCGCCGGTTGCTGCCGGGCCGCGAAGTTCATCGGTTGGTGTTCCCGTTTCCCTTTTCCCCGTCCTGCGATTTTGCCGCCTCGAATGCCTTTCTCGCCCAGCAGGTGATGCCTCATCCGGCGTCCTCGGCGTTGATGGTGGTCCACCCATCCATGACTGCGGATTACCTGGAGGCCGAGTTGGAGGACAAAGGATTCTTGGGGTTCAAACCTTACCGAACCTATTCCGTCACCGGGGACGCAAACGAGTGCCGCATCACCGATTTCCTGCCCCGGCACCAGATCGCGGTAGCCCATCGGCGCGGGCTTATCATCATGATGCATTTGTCCAAGCGGAATGCCATCGCCGATCCGGACAACGTCCGGGACCTGGAAGATCTTTCCGCAGAATTCCCCGGCGCCAAGTGGGTCCTGGCTCATTGTGCAAGGAGTTATTCGCCGTGGGCAATTGAGAAAGCAGCGAAGCGTCTGCGCCTTCTGCCCAATATCTGGTACGACACGTCCTCGGTCTGCGACACGGACGCTTTCGACGCCCTTTACTCCGGAGTCGGAGTCGAGCGGGTGATGTATGGCAGCGACGATATTCCTGTCGGCATTATGCGCGGAAAGTACATCACATTCGGTTTTGCCTGGTCGTTCCTTTCCGAACAAAACCATTCCCTCAGCCTGGCCCACGCCGACCCGCGCATGACCTTTACCCGATATGAGCAGCTTCGAGGGATGTGCCGCGCTGCCAAGCGCCTCGGCCTGAGTTCGAAGCAGCTTCAGTTGCTGTTCCACGATACCGCTGCGGACTTGGTAGGGTCCACTCGCAAGCCGGCCTGAAGTGCCCTCCCGAATCAGGCTCTGACTCGGCGTGAAAGGTTTCACCGGAATGGACGCACGACAATCGTTCCCGACTTCTACCTCACCGAGAGCGGCCGGAAATTCCCTCCGGGTTGTGACCGGGAACCTCTTGACGGAACCCAAGGGCGGTATACCATTTTCCAAATGACGGTCCTCTGCTAACCCGAGGGAAACAAAATATGCCCATCACTCTGAAGAATTTGAGCCCGCAAGGCGCCTGTCTGACCCGGTCTCTTGAAAAATCGCACGCCTGGCTCGAGCGGGCGAAAAAGGTCGTGCCCGGCTGTGCCCAAACGTTCAGCAAGAGTCCGCAGCTCTTCGTTCAAAACGTGGCGCCGAACTTCCTCGCAAAAGCTGACGGCGCTTTCGTATGGGACGTAGATGGAAACCGCTACATTGACTGGATCAACGGATTGGGACCGATCGTGCTGGGGCATTGTAATCCCGCCGTGGACGAGGCCGTTCGTATGCAGCTCAAACGGGGAATCAGCTTCAGCTTGCCTGCGACGCTGGAAGTCGAGCTTTCGGAACGGCTTTGTGAGCTTGTCCCCTGCGCAGAAATGGTGCGTTTCGCAAAGAACGGGTCTGACGTAACGTCAGCCGCCGTTCGCGTGGCTCGCGCCCTGACCGGCCGGGACAAGGTTGCGTGTTGCGGCTATCACGGCTGGCAGGATTGGTACATTGGCAGCACATCCCGGTTCCTGGGGGTGCCCGATGCTGTGCGTCGCTTAACGGTGGCCTTCCCGTATAATGATCTTGATGCGTTATCGAATCTTTTCCAGGAGCACGGGGGTCAGATCGCCTGTGTGATCATCGAACCCCTTACGTTCGACCTGCCGGAGGCGGGGTACCTCGAAGGAGTGAAGACCTTGTGCCAACGGAATGGTGCTTTGCTGGTGTTCGACGAAATCGTCACCGGGTTTCGGGTCGCGCTTGGCGGTGCGCAAGAATACTTCGCGGTGACTCCCGACTTGGCCTGTTTCGGCAAAGGCATGGCGAATGGCTATCCCCTCTCGGCCATTGTTGGGCGGGCAGAAATCATGTCGAAGTTTACCGAAGTCTTCTTCTCCTTCACCCACGGGGGCGAAGCGTTAAGCTTGGCCGCCGGCCTGGCTACGATTCACGAGATGGTCCGGAAGGATGTGACGAGACACTTCTGGCGCGTCGGAAACCTGCTCAAAGAGGGGACCAACCGGATCCTTGGCGAATGTGGCCTGCTCTCGCACTGCATGTGCGTGGGTACCGCCCCTTGGACGACCATACGCTTTCACGACGCAGAAGGCCACGATTGGCCCCTGCTCCGATCCCTTTTCCAGCAAGAAGCCCTCAAGCGTGGGCTCCTGACGCATGGAAATCACATGCTGAGCTACAGCCACGATGAAAGCCTCATTGAGGAAACCCTCGTGGTTTACCAAGCCGTCTTTACCATGCTCGCCGAGGCTATCGCAAAGAAGGATGTGGGCCAACGCCTTGAAGGACCCCCGATGGAAGGCGTTTTTCGGTCGAGATAGGGCTTACGCACGGACCAAATTTCACCGCGGCCGGTATTGCGGTGCGCGACTGGTACCGATGTCCTGTTTGGACCGGAATACGGGGCGGCCTGCCTTTTCTATCCAGATATTCAAGTGCTGCTCGAGGCAGCTCATGGCCTGGTTGACGTGGTCGTAGGAGGCCCGTTCGGCCCTGTCAGCGTCTCCTGCTTTAATGTATTGGACGATTAAGTGATGCCCCGCGGCTGTCGTCTGAGGGGGCAAATCCTTCAAAATTGTATAGGATCGCCGGATCCCGGTGACCTGAATGTGTGATGTCTCATAGGCCCGCATCAGGCGGCTATGTTTGGAGGCCTCCACGACTGCATGGTGGAATGCATAGTCAGCCTCGTCCAAGCCCGCCCAATCCCCACGCTTGGTGCAAGCGGTCATTTGATCACACAGTGCCCTCAGTTTCCTCACCAGGGCGAACCGATCCTGTCTGGCTGCAAGCCGCGCGGCGAGCGGTTCCAGCAGCAACCGCATGGAGTACATTTCCAGCACGTCCACGGCGGAAAAGTCCTCCACATACGTGGCGCTGTTCGGAACACTGCGCACGAGGCCCTCGCATTCCAGCCGAACCAGAGATTCACGAAGGGGGATGCGGCTAACCGATAATTCCCGGGACAAATCCCGCTCAACCAGCCGTTGCCCCGGCTGTAGGTGGCCACGGGTGATCTTTCTTTTAAGCGCTTTGTAGGCTTTATCAGCGAGCATAATTCAGGGCGTAAAATGAGGTCCCATTCATTGCTAATGGTATGCCATGCCGGGTAAGTGTCAAATCCGATTCAACCCCGGGTGGAGTCAGCGCCTCCCGCCAGGATTGAACGCTACCTCGACAAAGACGCTGGTTTGGGTGAACTGGACAAGCAAAGAGTGCGACTTGCGCATGAATTACTCAACTGCTTTTCGTTGTTGCGGCGCCCAACAGATTGGTATACCATGTTCTTGATTTACAGCGCAGCAGTTCGAATCATGTGAGAGTGTGTCCTGCCAAACTAAACGTAATGTGAACACTACGATCATAAACCACAGGTTCAGGCAAACTCCCCGCCTCTCGCAGAATTCCAGGGCCAACCCCGCGCTGGGGGAAGCGAAGCCGCAATCCGATCCACCCCATGGGAACATGCGCGACAGCGGCGACGGTGACCAACCAGCGGCGGATCTGGTGTCGCACTGTAAAAGCGTGGCGATGCCAGAGTTCGGAGTAGTGGTGCGTGAAAGCCGGCATCCGCCGGGCTTCGCCTCCTTGGCCCTGGAGCGGGATCTTTCGCAGTTTCTGCTGGTCCGGGCCGGCCATGCCCGTTTCGAAGGCGGCGGACGCGTTTTCCATCTGGGGCCGGGCAGTCTTGTTCACACGCCGGCGAAAAATAGCTACCACATTCAAGACAAGCCCGGTCAGGCGGTCACGTTGTATACCATCCAGTATCGTGAAGAGATCCTCCCTGCTTCGCTTGTGTGGCGGCTCGGCAGGTTGGGCATGCTGCATTGGAATGTGCATCGCGCTGGATCGCCCTTGCTGCGGACGTTGCCGTCCATCTGCAATGAGATGCTTTACGAACAATGCTGTCACCAGATCGGTTGGGAAAGCGTGCTGTTGGCGCGCCTGGTTGACCTGGTGGTGTGCACCGCCCGATTAGGCGCCCGGCAAGCGCTGCATTACCAGCCGAGCCTCGAGAAGCTCTCCGACAGTGTGGCTCGCGTGGGCAGTTATGCGACACGTTTGCGGTCTGAATTCTATCTGCCGACAACCCTGGACGATGCGGCCCGCGCCACCGGTCTGAGTCGGCGCCGATTCACGGCGTTGTTCCGCAGGGTCACCGGCCTAAGCTGGCACAAGTATCTGTTGGGCCTCCGACTCAACCATGCCCGGCAGTTGCTTTCGCACACCGACAATATCATTCTCTCAGTCGCCTTTGAATCCGGCTTTGATGACCTGTCCCATTTCAACCATATGTTCAGGCAGATCGTTGGCTGCTCGCCATCGGCTTACCGCGCCAGGAGAAGCGAAGACCGCGGTCACCCGGCTCCCGACGGATCGCCGTTGGGAGAGGACAATCGATTCAAGGAAGCGGCCCTCATCGCGGCCATTACGCCTGGTCCCTGGATGGCGAGACAGGAGGGTTTTCGCGCATGAATGCCGTACGACAAGGAAATAGCCCTCCGGACCAGTTGAAGATCGGGAAAGCTCCCGTACAGATTATCTCTTTAGCGATCTGTCTAACCGGTTACGTTTCGCTGCGCGCGCAGGCTCAGCCGTGGGATGTCATGAACGAAACCTACGGCAACGGCCCGGGTGAGGTGTCTTTCAACGCGAGCCACATCTATTCCTTTGGAACCACCGCGCCAACGGAAACGCTCTCGCCGGGCAGGGCAACCTTGGACCTTGATCAGGGTGTGGCGGCCAAGTATCCGGTGAAGAGTCCACACCTGCCGGCTTGGGCCGGCGGCGGTGGAGACGTGACGATCGAGTGGAAGTTCGCCTTAAAAGGTGGAGCGAGCGCGTATTTATATGTTGCGGAGAATCAGAGTGTGGCATCATCCAGTTGGGGCCACATTCTATCCTTTGACCGGGATTACAAAACCGGCTATCAAGGCAATGAGATCGAGGATTACTATACGCGTGATGGTGGGAGCCTGGCTCCGGCGGGTTTCGATAGCAGCCGGCCTCACGTTTACCGGCTCGTTCGCAAAGCGCGCACGAATAGCTGGTACCTGGACGGCCAGCTTTTGAAGCAGGCGCTGGTAACAGGCCCCGGGGCGGCAGGCGACGGCCCCCTCAGGTTGGAGTGGGGTCTTAACCCGAATACCAACTCACCCTCGTCCGTAGAGGTGTATTACTTCCGGACAGCCAACGGGGCCTTTGTTCCGGCCGGGCCAATGTCCGCTTCTGCCTCGGTCCCTCCCTCTCTTCAGGTTGGGAGCGAAAAGCAATTGTTCATTGACGAACTGTTCTTTGAATCCTCAACGAATGTGACCCTGAAGCTTCATCCCGCCCGAAAAACGGGTGAGAAGAATCTGGAACGGGAACGTCCGTGGGAAAGCGCCACCTTAAACTGGTTCAACGTTCTGCAGGAGGGCGATAAATATCGCATGTGGTACGAGTGTTATGACGTAGATGGCTGGCCCACTGCGGACGACACCGCCTTCTGCTACGCGGAATCCACTGACGGAATTCATTGGACGAGACCGGATCTTGGGCTGTTCACTTACAAGGGCAGCACAAATAACAACATCCTGTTTCGGATGATCGGCCCGCCGACTGCCCATTCACGGGTGCATGGCACGGGAGTTTTTGTTGATCCTACCGCACCGCCTGAGTCTCGCTACAAGGTGGTCTCTCAGGGATTGTTCGATCAGGGATATGACGCTCCGTACCGAATTGCGGGCATGTATTCCGCCGATGGACTGCGCTGGACACGCTATCCAAAGCCGATCTGCCTGGTTTTTGCCGACAGCCAATACTCCGGTTTCCGGGATGAGGGCCTGAAAAAATACGTCATTTACGGCCGGGTTGCTGGTCGCGGGCGCGCGCTGGGCCGTTCCGAATCAGACGATTTTTCCCACTTCGAACCGTTGAGTCTCGTCCTTCAAACCGACGACCGTGATCCGCCAAACAGTGACCTTTACAATTCGGCGGCCATGAAATACCCATACGCGGCCAACGTGTATCTCATGTTCATCAGCCTCTTTCAACACGCCCCGGAAACACTCGATATTCGCCTAGCGGTAAGCCGCGATGGCATTCGTTGGACTTTGCCGGAACGGGTGCCCTTTATCCCGCTGGGAAAGAGCGGCGAGTTCGACTCCGGATCGCTCTACATGGGGCAAGGGTTGATTCGCAAAGGCGATGAGCTATGGCAGTACTACGGCGGCTCGTTCCTCAATCACAAGGAAGGCGAACTGGAAAACCTCGTCAAGCCGGGTGGCGGCCGGATTTACAGCCGGGTGGTCAGCCGGGTGGATGGATTCGTGTCTGCGGACGCCGGGCCGGCCGGCGGCAGCTTTATCACACCGCCCCTCAACTTCGCTGGGAACATTCTCAAACTGAATGTGGCGGTGCATCAAGGAGGTTCGGTTCGTGTGGCGTTGTTGGATGAGCAAGGCGTTCCCGTGAAAGACCACACCTTGGAGGACTGCCTGCCCATTACCGCCGATAATGTGGATCTTCTCGTGCACTGGAAAAAGGGCGCAGATGTTTCCTCCCGCGCCGGCAAGCCGACGAAGATGTGCGTCGAGATGAAGGACACCAGTCTGTACGCGTTTCGGTTCACGGTTGGCTATGCTGGAAAGGAACGTGATCATTAAGCGAGCAGAATTGGCGCGCCGGCTCAGTGCGGTCCTGGGCGAGCAACCGATTGCGCTCAGTTTGTCATTTGGCAGCCTGGCGGGAGACCGCTCTCGCGAGATGCTGCTGATCAACCACCAATCCAAGCCCGATAGAACCCGTGCCCGATTGAACCTCCTGCGGCTGGCTGTGAATTGGCTCGCCGACGCCTGCGCGGGTGAAACCGTTGCCACCCGGGACACCTCCGCGGGTTTGGCGCTGGATTTGAACGTCCCTTCGGGGACGACTCGCGTCCTGGCCGCCTCTCCGAAAGCTAACGCCCAATGAAATCCGCGAAACCTCTCCTCGTGCTCGCCTTGCTGCTGTCCGCCCCGTCGGTCCACGCGAATGAACCGGGCAGGCTCCGCGAAGCGCGGGGCGCCGAGTTTTTGGCTCAACCTCCGCCAGTCGGGGCGACTGAAACGAACCGGCTGCTCCGAATCATCACGCTGAACGTCAACCGCGAAGGCGCCGCCGACGCTCACCTTATCATCACACCTTCAGGCAAAACTATGCTGCTCGATGCGGGTTGGCCGCCGCCGGGCGACGGGGCAAATGTGATTCTGCCCTTCCTGAAGCGGGAGGGCATCGCTCAGATTGACTGGGTGCTGGCCAGCCATCCCCATAACGATCATATCGGCGGAATGCCGGACATCCTCCTCTCACCGGAGGTGAAGGTCAAAGCCTTGTTCTGGTCGCTGCCCCCGCCGGAGAAGATCAAAAGGCTGGATTCCGAATCTGTGCAGGAATGCGAGGAATGGACCGGCAAAGTCAGAAACGCTTGCGCCCAACGCGGTGTGCCCATCCGTGAGATCAAAGCAGGGGAGGTGATCCGTTTTGGCGACGGCATCCAGGGCCACATTCTGGCCGCAGCCGATCCCAATTTTGACTGCCCGAACTACGTCAACAACAACAGCATCGTCATGCGCCTGACCTTTGGCAAATTCTCTGAAATCTTCTGCGGAGACGCAGGTTTTGAGGAAGAGGACAGAGTTATGTCCCGCACCAGAGATCTCGCCTCTGATGTGTTAAAGATCGGCCACCACGCAGGCGCGGGCAGCACCAGCACTGCCTGGGCCAAGGCCATTGACGCGAAAGTCGGTATCGCGCCGATGCCGAAATATCTCTCCGAGGACGAACGCGGCCTGCGTGTCTGGCGGCAACTCCTGCCGACCGGCATTAGGATCTACCGCACCTGGGAGCACGGTCACATCGAAATTCAAACCGACGGCACCCGATTCTGGCTGAAGACGGAGAGACCGTCGTCCCCTGCGGAGCGCACGATGCGCACTACCGGAAGAACTGCTCGATCCGAGTTTGCTAAGGAGGCGAGTTTTGCGCCCGAAACCCTGGCACGGTCCGCCTCCTGGGGTTGGCCGCTACAATTTCAGAACACACTCCAAGTCAGCAAGATGAACAAGCATCAATGAAAGCCATGAACGAAGCGAAGGCGTCAGCAATTGTCACCGCGGTCACGGTCGGCTTGCTAGGGTATAGCTTGCAGAACGCACAGGCACAGACCTGGAATGTAATCAACGAGACCTATGGCAACGGCACGGGTGAAGTGTCCTTTAACGCGAATTACACCTACGCGTTCGGCAGCACGGCACCCGGGGAAACCCTCTGGCCGGGCAAGGCGAGGTTGAACCTCCCACAAGGTTCAGGGGCCAGGTATGCGGTTAAGACCTCGACCTTGCCCGCCTGGGCGGGCGGCGGCGCCGACGTCACGCTCGAGTGGAAGCTCGCATTCCACAATGGCGCAAGTGCATACGTTTACCTTGCAGAGAACCAGAAAACGACATCGTCCAGTTGGGGGCACATTCTGTCGTTCGACCGGGATTACAACTCCGGCTATCAAGCCGACGAAATCGAGGAGTACTACACGCGCAATGGCGCGAGCCTCGCGCCGCCAGGTTTTAGCAGCGCCCTGCCCCATGTGTATCGGCTCGTTCGCAAATCAGGAGTCAATAGCTGGTACCTGGACGGTCAGCTTCTCAAGCAGTCGCTCGCAAACGGCGGCGGAGCGGCAGCGGATGGCTACCGATTGGAGTGGGGATTTAATCAGACTCCGAATTCGGCTTCCTCCGTGGACGTGTACTATTTCAGGGCAGCCGATGGGGCATTTCCGCCACTGAGCTGGGACGTGATAAATGAAACTTACGGCAACGGCGCTGGCGAAGTGTCGTTCAACACTAATTACGTATACTCCTTCGGTTCCACTGCGCCGACAGAAACGCTCTCGCCAGGCAAGGCAACCTTGAACCTCAGTCAGGGTGCGGCACCCAAGTATCCCGTCAAAGGTTCAACCGTGCCGGCCTGGACTGGCGGCGGGGCCGACGTAACCATCGAATGGAAGCTCGCCTTTCAGAATGGAGCCGGTGGACACCTCTGGCTGTCCGAAAACCAGAGCGCGGGCTCGTCCAGTTGGGGACACATCCTGTCATTCAACAATGACTATGACACCGGGGCGTATGAAGCCAATTCCATCGAAGATTACTATACGCGCGACGGCGTGAGCCTCGCACCACCGGGTTTCGACAGCAGCCTCCCGCACGTTTACCGCATTGTTCGCAGAACGGGCACAAATTCCTGGTATCTGGACGGCCAACTTTTGAAGCAGGCGCTGGCAACTGGTCCCGGGGCAGCAGGCGACGGCCTCCTGCGATTGGAGTGGGGGTTCAACCCGAATCCGAGTTCGGCCTCATCGGTGGACGTGTATTACTTCAAGGCAGCCAACGGCGCGTTTCTGCCGGAGACCCCACCGGTCGAAGTCAGGCTCAACTACGCGAGGAATGGCACTCAGTTAACCTTAACTTGGGATGCCGCCGGCTACATCCTGCAGGAGACCAGCAACCTGGGCAGCCCTGGCTGCTGGTGGAATGTAAACAATGGCGAGAGTAGTCCCATCGTGGTCCCCCTGGATGCCATCGCCAGGTTTTATCGTCTAGCCGAAGCCTCAATGGCCACCTCGCGTTTCCTGAACGTTGGCAGCAGCAAGCAACTGTTTATTGACAACCTCTTTTTCGAGAGCGCCACAAACGTGGCTCTGAAGGTACATCCGCCGGTGAAGACAGGAGAGAAAAACCTGCAAGGAGAGCAGCCATGGGAAAGCGCTACCCTGAATTGGTTCAATGTAATGCAGGACGGGGGCAATTATCGCATGTGGTACGAGTGCTATGATGTCGATGGTTGGCCGACGGCCGACGACACCTCTTTCTGCTATGCCGAATCCACGAATGGTATTTATTGGACGAGGCCGGATCTTGGGCTGTTCACGTACAAGGGCAGCACGAATAACAACATTCTCTTTCGTCAGATCGGCCCGCCGACGGCCCATTCGCGGGTGCATGGCACGGGAGTTTTCATTGATCCGACCGCGCCGCCCGCGTCTCGTTACAAGGCGGTTTCTCAGGGGCTATTCGACGCATTCACACCCCCGTACCGGGTCGCGGGGATGTATTCAGCCGACGGCTTGCAGTGGACACGCTACCCGGCACCGGTCTGCCCGGTTTTTGCCGACAGCCAGTACTCCGGTTTGTGGGACGTGCGCTTGCAGAAGTACGTCATCTACGGTCGGGCCTTCAGTGCTACCGGCCGAGCCCTGGGACGCTCGGAATCCGCCGATTTCACCAACTTTGCAGAGTTGAACCTGGTGTTGGCAACCGATGCGAACGATCCGACCAACAGCGATTTATATAATCCGGCGGCTCTACAATATCCTTACGCGACCAACGTCTACTTAATGTTCCCCAGTCTCTACCAGCACACACCCGATACCCTTGACATCCGCCTGGCGGTGAGCCGCGACGGGGTGACCTGGACCTGGCCGGAACGAGTGCCTTTTATTCCACTCGGACCAACCGGCCAGTTCGATTCCGGCAGCCTTTACATGGGGCAAGGATTGATTCGGAACGGCGACGAACTTTGGCTTTACTATTCGGGTTCACCGCTCAAACACAACGAAGCGGAATTGGACCAACTGATCCTCCCAGGCAACGGCAGGGTTTTCAGCCGTGTGGTCAGCCGTTTGGACGGCTTTGTTTCGGCAGATGCTACAGAGGGTGGCGGCAATTTCGTTACCCCCTCACTGGTATTCACCGGGGATAAACTCAGGCTCAACGTTCAGGTTCGCCCTGGTGGAGCAGTGCGAGTTGGCCTGCTGGACGCGTGCGGCGCTCCCGTGACCGGGCGCGGCGTGGAAGATTGTCTACCCATCGCGGGCGATGGTGTGGCTCTGCTTGTGCAGTGGAACACCGGTACCGATGTTTCCGGACGCGCCGGTAAACCGACGAAGATGCGCGTCGAGATGCAAAATGCCAGCCTTTACGCGTTCCAGTTTGGGAACTAACCCGGGCATGCGCGATAAGTCCCATTTTGCCCAAAATGACAAGGGGATGCTGCCCGAATCCCCAAGACGCAAACGGGCGCTCCGATTAGACTGAAAACGATACCAACCAAAAACAAAAACCATAAATGGCCGGACCTCGGAGTCAGTTTCCGTCGCGTTCACAACGACAAGCTGAAAGTATTCGTGGTGCCAGTCAACAAATAGTAACTCGTACACAGAAACCAGCAAAACACAGAAAGAAGATCACGTCATGAAACACGGAAACACACTAACCCTCATGACCGCTTTGGCGGTTGGTTTACTCACTTATGCCTCGCGCGAAGCCCAGGCGCAGACTTGGGACGTCATAAATGAGACCTATGGCAGCGACGCGGGCGAGGTTTCTTTCAACGCGAATTATAGCTACGCGTGGGGGTCCACGGCGCCAACGGAAACCCTGTCGCCGGGCAAGGTGACGTTGAACCTCGACCAAGGTTCGGCCATCAAGTATCCCGTCAAAGCTCCCAGTCTGCCCGCATACGCCGGTGGCGGCGCCGACGTGACGCTCGAGTGGAAATTCGCCTATAAGGACGGCGCCAGTGGATCGGTGTTTCTCTCGGAGGCCGAGAGCACGGGTGCCTCGAGCTGGGGACACATTCTGTTCTTTGACCTGGATTACGTCACCGGTTATCAACCCAATGAGATCGAGGATTACTATACGCGTAACGGCGCAAGCCTGGCTCCGCCGGGTTTTGACAGCAGCGTGCCCCACGTCTATCGCCTCGTTCGCCAGGGAGGCGTGAGCAGCTTGTACCTGGATGGGCAGCTTCTGAAGCAACCGGTCATAAGCAGCGGTGGCTCGGCGCCCGACGGCTATCGCTTGGAATGGGGTTTTCATGAGAATACAAGTTCACCCTCGTCGGTAGATATTTACTACTTCCGGGCAGCGTCCGGCGCTTTTCTTCCGCCGGACACCATCGCGCCTACAATTGTCTCAGCCGAGCGCGCGGTGACCGATCCTACCAAGGTGACCGTCCAATACTCGGAGGCGGTGCAACCCGGGACGGCGACCAACGCCGCGAACTATGCGGTCAATTTCGGCGGACCGGTCCTGGCGGCCACCCGAACGGGGCCAGCCAACGTCGTGCTGACGCTGGCTTCAGGGTTGGTCGGTACCGTGACAAATATTCTAACGGTTAACGGGGTGCAGGACTTGGCGAGCAACTCGATCGCCCCGAACTCGCAAGTGACCATTAGTGTGCCTGGCAGCGTCTGGAATGTCATGGATGAGAACTATGGCAACGACCCGGGTGAGGTGTCGTTCAACGCGAGTTACACCTACGCATGGGGTTCCACCGCGCCCGATGAGACCCTGTCACCCGGCAAGGCGACCTTGGATCTTCATCAAGGTGCGGCCATCAAGTATCCGGTCAAGAGCCCGAGCCTCCCGGCCTGGACCGGTGGCGGCGCCGACGTTACTCTCGAGTGGAAGCTCGCGTTCCACGGCGGCGGCAGTGGATTAATTTATCTCGCCGAGAACCAGAGTTCCGGATCGTCCAGTTGGGGCCACATTCTGATGTTCAACCGTGACTACAACAACAACAACACGATCTATCAGCCCGACGAGATCGAGGATTATTATACGCGTAATGGTGCGAGCCTGGCCCCGGCGGGTTTTGACAGCAGCGTGCCCCATGTTTATCGCCTGGTTCGTGAATCGGGCGTCAATAGCTTGTACCTGGACGGGCAGCTTCTGAAGCAGCCGGTTGTCAATGGCGGCGGGGCGGCGCCGGACAGCTTGCGATTGGAATGGGGATTCTATGAGAATGAGAGTTCGCCCTCGTCGGTGGACGTGCTTTACCTCAAGGCAGCCAATGCCGCATTAATCCCGGGACCGACTGACACCACCGCGCCTGCTGTGGTATCCGCCGCACGGGGGAATATTGATCATACCAAAGTGACGGTGGTTTACTCCGAAGCGGTGCAAGCTGGCACGGCCATAGACACCAGCCACTACTCGATTAATCATGGCGGCCCGGTCGTTGCCGCATCCGAAGTCAACGCAACCTCGTTCGTGCTTACGCTCGCTTCCGGGCTGCTCGACGCCGATACGAATATTTTAACGATCAACGGAGTGAAGGACCTGGCGGGCAATGCCATTGCACTTAACACGCAGGTGACGATCGCAAATCTGCCCCTGTGGGATGTGATGGATGAGAAATACGGCAGCGGTCCGGGCGAGGTTTCGTTTAACACCAACTATAACTATGCGTTCTTTGGTGCCGCCGACCCTCCTTTGGAAAGCCTTTCGCCGGGGAAAGCGACCTTGAGCTTCGATCCAGGGGCCGCGATTAAGTATCCCGTCAAGCCTGCGAACGTGCCGGCTTGGGCGGGCGGCGGTGCCGATGTGACCATCGAGTGGAAGCTCGCGTTTCTCAATGGAGCCGGGGGACACCTCTGGCTTTCCGAAAGCCAGATTTCGGGCTCGTCCAGTTGGGGACATATTCTCTCATTCAACAACAACTACAACACCGGCGTTTATGAAGCCAACTACCTCGAGGATTACTACATGCGTGCCGGCGCGATGAACCTGGCTCCGGTGGGCTTTGACAGCAGCCTGCCCCATGTTTATCGCATTGTGCGTCAGGCGGGCACCAATAGCTGGTACCTCGACGGCCAGCTCTTGAAGCAGGCGCTGGTGATAGGTCCCGGGGCAGTAGGTGACGGCTCCCTCCGATTGGAGTGGGGTTTCAACCCGAATGCGGATACGCCTTCGTCGGTGGAGTTATATTACTTCAAGGCGGCCAATGGCGCAGTGCTGCCGGGGGTTACCTTGAACGTCGCCAAAAACGGAGACCAGCTTACCCTTTCATGGGACGCTCCGGGGTTTGTCGTGCAGGAAAATAGTATTCTCACCGATGCCGGCGGATGGACAAATACCCTCAACGGCACTCTCAGCCCGGTCAACGTGCCGATTGGCGCCGGACCGAAATACTTCCGTTTGCAGGCGCAATAGACCGGAACATCCAAATCGGTTGGACAAGCTGCGGCAAGAACTGCCGCGCCTGGAGATAGAAAACCGCAGACCGGCGTCATACGGCGCCGGTCTCTCTATTTGTTCTTTCCGTACAGGTCATGGAAATACCGCCGCAGCCCTTCCTGAATGTCCCCGGGCACCCGCGATTGGTAACCGGCCAGCAACCCCTCGACCCGGTCGTGTGCTCGCTCCAGCATCGGCCGGCTGGCGCCGTGCCCGCCACTGAGGTCGAACACGCCATCTCGGAAGAACTCATCTGACCGCATCAACTCCACGGTCAGATCGTCGTCGAGGAACTGGCCGCCGGGACCGACCCGCTCGAGGCTGGCTGTCGCGAGGCGAAGATCGTCGGTGCGGATCCCGTGGGTGATGTGGCGGGCGGCGTGCAACCAGGCCTGCTGAATCACCATCATCTCGGCCGACATCCCGACCGCGTTGTGGCAGGAACCGAACCCGGCGATCCGGTGCGCGCCCGACGCGTGCGCTGCCAGCATGAACAGCATCCCCTCCGCCCCGGCCTGCGGGTCGTAGCGGTGGGTCAGCGTGCCGCTGCACTCCGCGCCGACGGGCATGTGCTCCGCAAGCCCAAGTTGGACGGCGGCATTTTTCCAGAGCACTTTGTCCAGCGTGTAGTAGAGGTCGGCGCCATTGCGCAGGTCGGTCACGGACAATCCGGACACATATTCGACCGCATGCCCAGGGCGCAGTATCTGGGCCATCAGAGCGATCATCAGGACCTCTATATGCGACTGCAGCAGCGTGCCGGCCAGAGAGTAGGGCGCAGTCGAACCCGCCATTGGACAAACGGTGGGCACGATCGTGAAGCCTTTCTCGACCGAGCGCACGAGGAGTTCGCCGTTCAGTTGGTTGAGCACCAAGGGCGACCCCACGGCGACGCCCGCGCTGATCAGGCGGCTCACGTCGCCCCCTCGGGCCAGGACATCAGCAATGCCGAGCCACTGCTCGAAACTTTCCAGGCTGGCTGCCATCACCTGGTAATGCCGCGTGTGATGCAGTAAATGGGTCTCGAGCGCGCGCAGACTGGAGGTTGGCCCGGGCACATCCGTTACCGGGTAATCCATGCGGCTGATGCTGACCACCGGCTCCAGTTGCTCGGCGATGATGGTATGCCGTCGAACATCCTCCAGGCATGGGTGACGCGGCTGGAGCGTCTGATAATCTATAATCCAGGGATCAGTGACGATCGCGGTGCCATACTGTTCCCTGCCGCCAATCTCCCACGTCTCGCCCAGGATGTTGCCGATGGTGTAACGGGGCGGCACCAGCGCCATCAGCTCGGCGAAGAGCGACCGCGACAGGCGGACTCGGCCCGATACCTCGTCCACCTGGGCGCCCCGGGCCTTGGCCAAAGCCAGCAAACCGTCGTGCTGCACAACAAAACCGTGGCGTTCGAGATGGCCCCACGCTGCCCGCCGGATGCGCTCGATCTGGGAGCCGGTCAGTACTTGCCAACTGTCTGATCCTTGCGTCTTCATAGGCTCCTCAAGGCCGTACCCTCGCCCACTCCACATCGGTGCGATCGGTCTCGGGTCCGGCGTAATAGACGACCAGCACGTCGCCGCCGGGAAGTGCGGCGGTGGCCGGCAGACCGACCGAAAACTTGCCCATTTCCGACCAGGCGTCGGTCATCGCGGCCTTGTTTCGGGTCTGTGTGGGGAGTTGGCTTTCGTAGATTGAGAATTGGGTGGCGGCCGGCCACGTGCGCCCGCCGTCGCGACTGAACCGCGCGCGGATCGCTGGCGCGGTCGTGCGATCCACGTAAACCATCAGCAGTCGGCCGTCCGGGAGTTCGGCGGCCGGTGCCGGCTGGCCCGGCACGCCGGTGTCCCAGAGCTCTGACCAGGTCCGGCCCGCGTCGCGCGATTCGCGCGCGTGGATGTTCAGATAGCGCGCCGCATGGTTGTCATAGGTCCAGAACAATTCGAAGATCCGGCTCCCAGCTAAAACCTGTGGCCGCTGGTCCCAGTAGAAGACGGTCGGGTGACACGTCACGATACTGTGCCTTGGCCAGGTCCGCCCGCCGTCGCGCGAGAATATCATCACGGACGAGTGCACCCATCTCGCGGTGTCGAAGTACGGCTTGTTGGTCTCGAACTGACAGATCAGTTCGCCGTCGGGCAGCCGTAAAACCGGGCCGGTGATCGGCGTGGGCACGTTGAACGGCGAGGTGTCCAGCAGCGTGGGTGCGGACCAGGTTCGACCGCCATCGGCCGACTCGGCAAACAAGATACGCGAATCGAGCAAGCCCTCGGTCTGTTCGTTGAAGTACGGCAGGGTCGGATCGGAGTGGTCCACCCACAACAACGTCGCGAAAACCCTTGAACCACCCAGGCCGGTGAACCCCAACACTCGGAATCGGCCGGGTCTGCCATTTACCGGCGGCGGAACAAACGGCGCCGCCGGCGCGCTCCACGTCTGCCCTTCGTCGTCCGACAGGCTGAACGACACGAACTGGCCCGCGTTGCCGCCTTTCGTGGCAGCCGCGCGCCAACTCACCAGCCAGCGGCCGGTCGGCAACACCGCGACCTGCGGGAACGCGCAGCTTTGCCGGTCCGTCCCCAGCTCGCTGTGGACCACCGTTCCTTTTCCCACGATTTTCAGTGACATCCAATCTCCTTGCGCGCGGCCGTGCTCACGAAATCCGAAGCGAGAGACTGCGCCTGATTTCGGGCAGGTCGGGGACCGGGGTCGCGCGGTCTTTGGGGTTCAGCCATGCTTCACATGAAAGCACAGCCACTATGAAAAACAACGTGAATAGCGCTGGCAGCCCAGCAACCCCAGCAAGAGCGTATCTCGCCGGTACAACCGACGGTCGCCGTGGCCACTCGCTGGGCCGGACCGGGCCCCTGCACCCCACACCCCCGGCACCACACCCCCGGCTCGGCTACGACGACGCGACGGTGACTCCCCGGAGGGACTACGGTGAGGCTCCCATGGGGACCGCTCCCCATGGGAGCCTCACCGGTATATCGCCGGGGTGACGCCTTGGTCACGCTGGTGCTGCGGGCTGGGAGCCTGCGATTGCTGGTGGCCATAAGAAGGTAGATTCCCGCCCTGCCGGCGAATCCGGTAACTCACACTGTCTCGAAAGTGGACAGAGCGCCTATTGGCGCTGGGTTTGGCGTGGCTCCAGACCCGCAGGTTTGGCCCAGCGTGATGCAGCCCTGGAAACAGAAAGCCTGTCGTTGATGGGCGTCGCCAAGCTTGGTAAAAGAGACCTCATGCTAAACCTGACCGCCCAAGGCGTGGCGTCATGCTTCACTGGGGCCGAGTATGCCTTGCGGGTGTGGGGCATATCGCACCCCACTCGAGTTGGGCTGCGATTGACTTTCCTTGTCATTTTCGCCGGGCTGGGGATCTGCGCCCGTGCCGAGAATGCCGTGCTGTGGTACTCGGGAGGAACCAACGCGGTTTGGCAGTATGGTGAGGCCGGAGGGCCGGGAACTGCTTTGGGAGCGGCGCCTCAAGGCGGATTTCGTGGGTTGGCGTACGGGCCCGATGGATACCTTTACACAGGAAGCTACTACTCAAATAGGGTTCTGCGTTTAAATGGAACCACCGGTGTGCAGGATGTGTCGTGGACGATCACAGTGACTGGCCCGAATGGGCTGCGGTTCGGGCCGGGCAACTATCTCTATGTTGCGGGACAGGCAGGCACGCTTGACCGGATTGACACGGCGGCAAGGACACGGGCAACGGTCGTCGTTGGGGTCGGCATCGCCTATGACGTGGCGTTTGATCCCGCCGGGACCAATGCGTATCTGGTAACCTACAGTGGCGGGACTTCGCACGTGTATCGTTACGACGCAAACACCTGGGTGCGGGATGCCGGGTTCGACGTGATTATTCCAAACAGCGGGCTCGCCTATGGTGTGGCCGTAGCGCCCGACGGGAGAATTTATGTTTCGCACTATTACGGAAAAATCTATCGCTACTTAACATCCGGAGCGCAGGATTCCTGGACTGTCACTTCGCCCGGTTATCTTACCAAAGGGCTCAGCTTTGGGCCGGATGGGTTGCTTTACGTCGCGGCTGACACCGCCGGGTTGGCAAGGACCGACCCCGCTTCGGGATCCCCTGCTCTGGCAATCTTTGCGACCGCCCCGGATCGCCCTGCATTCCTGTCGTACGCAGTGAACCAGGTCACGAATCTTGTCCTCGCGCTGAATGGACAACCTGCCGCCACGATTGTGAAGAGCCCCAATGCTCCCGCGCCCGAGAATTACGCTGCGCAGGAACTGCAGAAGTACGTGCAGCAGATTTCCGGGGCCCTGCTTCCCATCCAGACAACCACTGACGCCGTCCAGGGGGTTCAGATTCTGATCGGGACCCTGGCCTCAAACAACCTGATCAATAATCTCCAAGGGCGGTTGGGCGCGATCGCCTCGCTGGGAACCGAAGCCTTCACCGTGAAGACGGTCGGCAACTATCTCGTTCTGGCGGGAGGCGGAACTCCGGGCGCTCTTTATGCCAGTTACGATTTTCTGGAGAAATACCTGGGCTGCCGATGGTTTACTCCTGCCGATTTAGGCGAGGTCATTCCGCAACGTGCCACCATCAGTCTCGGGCAGATGGATCACACGTCGGCGCCAAGCCTGGAGTACCGGGGCATGATCCTCAGCGGGGGGACTCACCAGTTCGACCAGCGTGTCATTGACTGGATGGCCCGGAATAAAATGAACAACAAGAAGACCATGCTCAATGTGCTCAGCAGCGACATATCCAGGCTGCGGGCCAGGGCCATGCAGCCTGAGAATGTGGCCCACAATTTTGCGGTGCTGGTCCCGGCGGATACATATTGGGCGACTCACCCGGAGTACTATCCGCTGATCGGCGGTGTGAGAGTTCGGCCTGCCGAGTATTGGAGCATTGATGTGCAACTCTGTCTCTCCAACCCGGAGGTGGCGACGATCTGTGCCAATCGTATTAAAGAACTGATCGCAACCTACCCGGACATCAAGGTCTTTGGGGTGGCCCAGAATGACAGCCGGGGCGGAGGAATTGGATGGTGTGATGCCACCTGCTTGCCGTGCCAGGCGTTTGGCCCCACGATCACCGACCGCCTGGTGGCGTTCGTCAATCGCGTCGCGGCGAACGTGCATCTCACCTGCACCAATGTCGTTATTGGAACCTATGCCTACGCTGACGGAACCCCGCCGCCTTCCTCGGTGATCCCGCTGCCCTACGTCAAGGTTGATTACGTCCGGAACGATCGCTGCTACAAACACACGCTCGACGATCCGAGCTGTCCGGACAACGCGGTGCGCCTTAGCGAGATCTCCGGCTGGCTCGGCAAAATCAACCCCGCGCGTCTTGCCTGGGAGGATTATACGGACCCTTGGGAAGACATGCCCCAGCCCACCGCCGGAATTCTCGCCAGCGATCTGAAATGGCTCCACCGTCAGGGAATGGCGGGGTTCGCGGACGTGGGGGTTGATGCAGCCAGTCCAAGTTGGGAGATGCTCAAGCTCAATTACTATGTGGAAGCGAAAGTGGCCTGGGATGTCAATTTGACTTACGACAGCATCCTCGACGACTTCTGCTCGCGCTTCTTTGGGCCCGCTGCGAACGCTTTGAAACAATACTACCGAACACTGGATAGTGCCGTGTCCAATTCGTTGGGAGCCTTCCGCCGCGGAAGCATCGCGCATGTGGACGCGGTCCTTACGCCGGCCATTTTGCGAAGTCTGAAGACCAACCTGAACACTGCTTTGGCACAAGTCGCGCCGGGAACGGACTATTACGCCAGAACCGCAGGGGAAAAAACGCGGTACGAAACGTATGTCCGGGACCTGCACGGAAAATCCAATATAGATGCCCCCGATACTCCGAACCTCGTAGTGAACCCGGGCTTTGAGAATGGCACGGCCGGATGGTCGCCGATGTATCAAAGTGGGCAGTACACACTTTCGATAGACACGACCGATGCCCATTCCGGGAGCAAATCCGCCAAGGGGGTTTGCACCGGGAGCCCCGGGCGGGCCTTGTGGCATCAGACGGTTACAGTGGAGCCGGGCCTGGCCTATTATTTCAGTTGCTGGATGAAACCCTCAGGCACGAAGCCTCCAGGCACAACCGCGGCTTATGTATCAAACGGAACGAACTTGTCGGATGCTGCGTTGGTGTACGTATCCGGGAATGCCGACGAAACCAACGTGTGGCAAAAGGTCATGGTCCCGCAAATAACGCCCGTTGAAAACACCCTGGGTATAAATCTTCTCAATGACGACGTAGGGACCATCTCTTATGACGATGTCATCTTGCGCACGGTGCAGTATAGCTGGCCGACGATCACTCAGCAGCCGACCGGAACCAATGCTTGTTCCGGGGCAGCAGTGGCCTTCCAGGTGTCGGCAACGGGTGATTCTCCCCTTGCTTACCAATGGCAGAAGAACGGCATGGTGCTGACTAACGGAGGCCACTACTCGGGCGTGAATAATTCGATTCTGGTGATTTCGACTCCCGATGTCTCGGACGTTGCTGACTATCGGTGCATTGTCACGAACGTCAGCGGCGGCGCGACCTCGAGCGCAGCGGGTCTGCGGTTGGTTGGCCCACCGGTTCAATCGGGCCAGCCTTTGATTTGGGATGTGATTGACGAAGAATACGGCAGCGGCTTGGGCCGCCTGTCGTTCAATGCCAGTTGTTACTACGCGTTCGGAAGCACAGCGCTGGTGGAAAGCCTGGCTTCGAACATGGCAACCTTGAGTCTCCCGCGAGGCAGTGCCCCACATTATCCCGTCAAGCTGCCCAGCAGTGCACCCGGGTGGGCCGTGTGCAGCCCTAACGCCGATGTCACCCTCGAGTTCAAACTGGCGCTCCATCAAGGGGCTAGTGGCAATCTGTACGTTTCGCAGAGCCAGACTTCGACCTCAAGCACCTGGAACCACCTCTTGTGCTTCGACAGAACGTATAGCAGCGGCTATAGGCTGAATGAACTGGAGGATTACAACGCACGGAATAATGTGAACATTGCCCCGACGGCTTTCGATAGCAATCTGCCCCACACCTACCGGATTGTGCATCAGGCGGGAGTCAGTTCGTTATATCTGGATGGCGTCATGCTCAAGCCGCTCATTGACGGCGCCGGCGCATCAGCCGACGGGTATAGACTCGAATGGGGGTTCGTGGAGAACACGAATTCCGCTTCGACGGTAGATATTTATTATTTCAAAGCGGCCAATGGCGCCTTTCCGCCGCCAGTCATCCTTGAATATCGCCGAAGTGGATCGCAGCTCACTTTGTCGTGGGCAGCCGCGGGTTACTCATTACAGGAGAACACCAACGTCGCAAATCCAAACGGGTGGACGGCAAATGCTGGGGGCACTGCCAGCCCCGTCGCCATGACTATCGGCCCTGGGACGAAGTACTTCCGATTGAAGAAGTGACCGTAAGCTGAGGAGTTCGGCTCAACCTGGTTTCGCGCGGGAGGTCGGCCCAGGTTATGGGGTTCTGGGCAAACGCACCGGCTCTTTCAATGTCAACCTCATGCAGGAGCGGCTCAAGCGGCCCATGACCATCGAGCTGATCCCGAACTACCATCACTATAACTTCGACGAGAAGCAGTTCATTGACTTCATGATGTGGGTCAGCCATGTGTTCGACGGTCGGCCGATTACCCGAATCACCGAACTGAAGCACGAGCACCGCCCCGGCGTGAATGTCTATCGCGCCAGGATTGAAAGCCAAGCGAAGATCCGCTTGCTCCGGGTCTGGTACGTGTACGCGACGAATCCCACTTGGAGCGACCTTATGTGGTACGATTGGCTGATGGAGAATCGGGGCGACTACTTCGAGGCAAGGGTTCCCGGCGCCATGCCCGACGCGTTCATGATCGAGGTGGCCGACACGGCGCTGGGCATCCCGGGCTACGTGACCAGCCTGCCCCAAAAGCTGACCGACGCCCCGGCGGTGGAACGCGATCCGAAGAAGGCCGGCTGGATGGGGCCGCCCGACAGACAAGAACAGAAAGAGAAGTGATGCTCGGGGTCAGGCCGGTCGTCTTCCGGATCGGGCCATGACGCTACACCGGTGAAGGCATGACTGGCGGTGACGGATGGGGCGAACTGGGAAAAGGCTGGTGCAGAACGGTCTGGCTGGGTTAGAGATTCTCCTGTCCCAAAGAACTATGAAGACCTCATCCGAACTCGAACAGCAGGCCGCGTTGCATGTCGCCGGCCTGATGGCCGCCGCCGCCCGAACCGCGCCAAAGACCCGGGGCATTGATAACATCCGGGTGGTGGCGATAGATGATAAAGCCGGCAAAGACCGGCTGGCTGACCAGATGCGCCAGATGGCCCGATCCGAGCAGCGCCCCAGCTTTGACCGAGACGCGACTTGCGTTGACCGTTCAGCGGCAGTCGTGGCGATTGGCGTTGTATCCAACCCAGCGGGCTTGAACTGCGGTTACTGCGGCTACGCGTCGTGCCAGCAGCTTGAAAGCGCCAAGGGGATTTGTTCGTTCAACTCGATTGACCTGGGGATCGCCTCCAGTTCGGCTGTCAGCGTGGCCGCCGACTCCCGCGTTGACACCCGGCTTATGTTCTCGGTCGGACGGGCGGCTTTGGCACTGGGGGTCTTTGATGCCGACGTCAAATTGGCCCTGGGCATCCCCCTCAGCATTACCGGGAAAAGTCCCTTTTTCGACCGGCCGGCCTGATCAGCGCCCGCGCCAGCCAGCCCCGCCGTCCGGGCAGGACGACGCGGCTGACGGTTTCCTCTTGTGGGTGATCAGCCGCGGCAATGCATCAAAGCCGCGGCTACCTCACCGGCCATTTGAGTCCTTCAGAATCTCGAGGCCGCTAATCTTGGCGTTCTTATCTGGGCTCTCCGGGGTCGTCGTGATGCGGATGATGATGTTGCCCCGCTCGTCGGGTGTGATGCCCCGGAAGTTCTTCACGATCGCTTTGTTCAACCCGCCGGCGGCGGCGAAGATGTCGAAGTCCTTTAGCACGGTCTGGCCGTTGATCAGCACGTTTTCGAGCCGGCGTCCGGCGCCATCATCGAAGATTTCGGCGAAGTGGAGGCGCACGAGGTAACCGCCGTCCTTCGGCACGGGATACACATAAGAGAAGTCCCGGCCATAACGCTCCGTCTGATAGACTCTGGCGGGCGCCGCATGGGCCGCGCTGGTGTCAATCGTCGCGGCGCGCTGATTAACGTTGCCGACGAGCATGATGGGATCGGGCACAAATTCCCCCGCCGCCTCGTCGCTGCCGCAGATGATCCGAATGGGCACGGAGAAGACCACTGGCTTATCGTCCGCGGGGGCGGGTAGCTCGGGGTAGCGGAATCCGGCCGGCATAGTGGCGGGGGGGCGGACACTTTGGGCGCGGCCCCATTCGAGGTTGGGTTTGGGCCCCATGACGAACTGGAGAGTGCCGCCCGCAGTGATTTGGTCGTGCGTCAGCCAGGACTGAGCCAGCGGTTTGCCATTCAGCGAGGCGGACTGGACATAGACATTCTCCGGGCTGTTGTTCTCGGCCAGGACCGTGAACGTGCGGCCACCGTACTTCCTGGCGTCCAGGGAAATCACAGCCTTTTTGACCACGGGGCTGCCGATCACATAGATGCCGTTGGCCGGGTTGACGGGGTAAAAGCCCAGCGCGCTGAAGACATACCATGCCGCCATCTGGCCGCAGTCAATATTCCCGCACTGGCCCGCCGGGGTGTCGTTGAAAAGCGTCGCCATGATCCGGCGCACCCAGTGCTGCGTCTTGCTGGGGACCCCGGCGTAATTGTAGAGGTAAGCCACGTGATGGCACTGTTCGTCGCCCTGCGAATACTGCCCGATCAGGCCGGTGATGTCCGGAATCTCAGTCTGGATCGTCGAGTCAGCCGCGAACAACGCGTCTAGCTTCGCGATGAATCCCGCGTCACCGCCATAGAGTGCGATGAGGCCCGGCACATCGTGCTGGACTCCGAACGCGTACTGCCACGCATCGGCCTCGGTATATTCGTCGCCGACCAACGCATTGGCGACGAAGGGGCTGCGCCAGGAACCATCGGCTTTGCGTCCGCGGAAGAAGCCGACGGTCTGGTCGAAGAGATTCCGGTAGTTGGCAGAGCGCTGGTAAAAGAGCCGCGCGTCTTCCTGGTGGCCCAGCGCCTCGGCCATCTTCGCGAGGCACCAGTCATCCACCGTGTATTCAATCGTCCGCGAGGTGGCTTCGGCGCGCGGCTTCGACGCCACATAACCCAGTTCTTTGTAGTCCTTGAGGCCGTTCCGGTCTTGCATCGCCGTGTCACGCATCGCCTGGTAGGCCTCCTCGGCATCGAAGCCGCGGAAGCCCTTGAAATACGCATCCACCATGACCGGCACCGAGTGATAGCCGATCATGCACCAGGTCTCGTTCCCCCACAGCGGCCAGATCGGCGTCGTATGCAGGCCGGATTCCCGATACTCGGCCAGCATGGATTGGATCATGTCATCCACCCGGCCGGGCTGGAGCAGCGTCAACAGCGGGTGCTCGGCCCGGTAGGTGTCCCACAGCGAGAAGGTCGTGTAGTTCTGAAAGCTCGCCCCCGAGTGGTTCTTGCGGTCCATGCCGCGATAGGTCATGTCCACATCGTTGAACAGGACCGGCGCCTGGCAGCAGAGGTAGAGATTGGCGTAAAACGTGTTGCGGACGTGCGGGTCAAACGTCTCGACCTGCACCAGATCCAACAGGCTCCTCCATTGACTGACCGCCGCCGCCCGGACGCCGTCGAAGTCCCAGCCGGGGATTTCCGCCGAGAGGTTCTTCCTGGCCCCCTCGATCCCGGTGCCGGAGATGCCGACTTTGACGAGGATGACTTCCTTGGCCGCCGTCTTGAAGCTGACGAAGCCTTTGAGCTCCCGTGCCTTCCCGCGGCGCGTGTCCGCCGGGAGGCGCGTCTTGCCCTGTTCAAGGCCAAACGCGGCAAAGGGCTTCGAGAATTGCATCACGAAGTAAATCGCCCGCCGCCCGCCCCAGCCGTCGGAGATGCGCGAACCGCTGAGGGTGGTGTCGTTTTCGAATTCGAGCGAGGCCTCATAGGTCCGGTTGCCCACCCCATGCACCAGGTCCACCACGAAATGGGCCTTCTCCGCCGCCGGGAACGTGTATTTGTGGAAGCCGCAGCGGGCGGTCGCGGTCAGCTCCGCCAGGATCTGCGGGTCTTGAAGAAAAGCGCGGTAATAGCCCGGCGTGGCCTTCTCCTCCGAGTGAGAGAATCGCGACGTATAGCCCTTGCCGGGCGACCCGGCCTCCAGGCGCAGCTCGCCGACCATGGGCATGACGAGCACGTCCCCCAGGCAGCCGACTCCGGTGCCGGCCAGGTGCGTGTGGCTGAACCCGCGGATTGCCGTGTCCGAGTAATGGTAGCCGGAAGCGCCATCCCACCCCTGAATCGGCGTATCCGGGCTGAGCTGCACCATGCCAAAAGGAACGGTCGCCCCGGGATAGGCATGCCCGTGATCGGCCGTTCCGACCATGGGCAGCGCTTCCTCCACCGGATGCGACGCCGCCCGGGCGGGCAGTGCCGCCAACGCCGGGCTCATCATCACCGCCAGGAACTGGAGAGTCTTCATAAATAGAGATTCATTCGGGTTTGCGCGATCGTGCAGGAGTGCCGGGGAGCGTCCCGGCAAGCGGAACTCCGGAGGTCCGCACTGATCATATTGCAAATAGTATCGGGAACGGTCCGACGCCGCAATAACCGAACTGAGCAACCCGCGCCGAGTGCCCGGATGCCAAATGAGAATTGCCGTCCAGGTCCGGCTGGAAGCCGGCGAAGGTCTTTGCGCTTGTGCGGTGGGCTGCTTCTCTTACGCTCGGGTCGTATGAGATTACCACTCTGGATAGGATCGCTTGTCCTGGGAGTCGCAGTCTTGGCTGCAGATTCTCCTCCGCTCCTCGCCAGCCCGGCGTCCCGCCCCAACGTGGTGGTGATCCTCACGGACGACCAGCGGTGGGACGCCATGAGTTGCGCGGGGCATCCGCTGCTCAAGACGCCGAACATGGACCGGCTGGCCGGCGAAGGAGCGCGGTTCGCCAACATGTTCGTGACCACCTCGCTCTGTTCGCCGAGCCGCGCCTCGATCCTCAGCGGCCTGTACGGGCACCGCCACGGGGTGCTCAACAACTTCACCGAATACCCGGACTCGCTGCCCAGCTACCCTAAGCGCCTGCGCGAGGCGGGTTACGAAACCGCCTACTTCGGCAAGTGGCACATGGGCGAGACGAACGGCGCGCCCCGGACGGGCTTCGACTTCTGGATGAGCCACAAGGGCCAGGGCAATTACTTCGGCAACGAATGGAATATCAACGGGCAGACCCAGTATATGAAAGGCTACTACACGACGGTGGTCACCGAACACGCCCTCGAGTGGCTGCAGCGCAAACATGAAAAGCCCTTCCTGCTCATCCTGGGCGAAAAAGCGCCCCACGGCGGCCCCATCGAACCCGAGCCCAAATACGAGCGCGCCTTTGACAGCGCCACCATCGCCAAACCCGCCAACTACGACGCCTGGAAAGACGGCAAGCCGGCCTGGCTGGCGGAGAGCTTCCCCACCTGGCACGGCGCCGGCGGCCCGCTCTATAACTACCGTGACTACGACAAATTCGTCCGCGCCTATCTGGGCACGCTGCTATCGGTGGACGACAGCGTTGGCCTCATTTACGAGGCGCTCCGGCAGGCCGGGCAGCTCGACCGCACGTTGATCATCTACACATCGGACAACGGTTTTGCGCTGGGCGAGCACGGGCGGGTGGACAAGCGCACGATGTACGAGGAGAGCCTGCGCGTGCCGCTGCTGGTGCGTTACCCGCCCTTGATTCCCAAGGGCACCGTGATCAACGAGATGGCCCTCAACCTCGATCTGGCCCCGAGCATCCTTGACATCTGCGGCGCGAAGCCCCTGAAGAACATAGACGGCCAGTCCTGGAAGCCCCTGCTGGCGGGCAAGACCAAGGGCTTCCGCAAGTCATTCCTCTACTTCTACAACTACGAAAAGGAGTTTCCCTATACGCCGAATGTGCGCGGCATCCGCAGCGCCGACTGGAAGTATATTCACTACCCGCACGGCGACGGCCGACCGGACCGCTACGAGGCGGAGCTCTACAACCTGGCGGCGGACCCGCTGGAGCTGCATAACCTCGTGGATGACCCGGCGGCGGCGGGCAAGCTGGCCGAGTTGAAGAAGGAGCACAAGCGCCTGATGCGCCGGCACAAGGCAGTCCCCGACCGCCTGCCGCTCGACGGGGGCATCATCAACGTGCTGCCCAGGTTCTGACGCCGCAGCGGAAGGGCATGGTGCAGCCTGCCGCGAGCCGCGCTGGTGCAGGAAATTCAAACGCGGGTGCAGAAACCAATAGTGGCGAGCCGCCAGGAGGTGGCTTAACTTCCGCCCTTATGAAAGATAGACATCCCACCAGGGTCCGCCGCGCCCCATGGTGCCTGGCCAGCTTCTGTGGCCTGGCAATCGTCCTCGGCGGGACGGGTTGCCGGGCGCTGGCGCCGCAATCGGCGGCCCCCTTCACCGTCGTCATGCTGCCCGACACCCAGATCTACAGCAAAAGCCACCCGGCGCTGTTCTACGCGCAGACCGATTGGGTGAAGCAGGCGCGGGACAGGGAGAACATCGTGTTCGTCACCCAGGTGGGCGACATCATCAACGACCGCAGCAAGATCATGTCCCAGTGGACGGTGGCGTCCAACGCGATGGCGCGGTTGGATGGCGTAGTGCCCTGGGGCGTCGCCATCGGCAACCACGATTACGAATCGGACCTGCTCAAACAGGGCGTGGCCACGACCTGGTTGCGCTACTTTGGCCCCGAGCGGTTCAAGGGCTGCCCCTGGTATGGAGGGGCGTCGCCCAACGGCCTGAATTCGTACCAGTTGTTCTCCGGCGGGGGCATTGATTTCCTGATCCTGCAACTTGAAGTCGAGGCGCCCGACGCGGCCATTGCGTGGGCGCAAGGGGTGTTGAAGGAGCATCCCAACCGCGCGGCCACTGTTGCGACCCATGCCTATCTCAAGGGGCGGGACGGAGTCGCGCGCAATCCCAAGCATGACATGCGGACCGGCGGCAACTCGGGCGAGGCGATCTGGCAGAAGCTCATCCGGGACAACCCGCAGATCTTCCTCGTGCTCTGCGGGCACGAGGGGCGGACGGATGAGTACCACCAGGTTTCGACGAATTCGGCGGGCAATCAGGTGGTCGAGATTCTCGCGGACTATCAGAAGCGCACCAACGGCGGCGACGGCTTTCTGCGGCTGATTCGTTTTGTGCCGGCGAGCCGCCAGCTTGAGGTCCGCACCTACTCGCCCGCGCTCGACAAGTTCGAGACGGACGAGACCAGCCAGTTCGTTGTCCCCTGGGAAATGCCCGCCGCTTGTTGGGGAAGACTATCAACCGCCGCCGACCGACTCCGGAGGAGGGGCCGAGGAAGCGGAGGTCGCGCAGGAACTTGCCGAAGGACCGACCCGCCACCCCCCCTTTAGCCCCGCTGCCTGTGCCGGGGCCTCAGGCGGACCAAGTGGCGGAATCCGCTTTACAGGGGACCTGGCGCAGGGCAAGAGTGGACACGATGAAGGAACGGATTCATCAGGGGAGTCGTGTGGATATCACCCCGAAATGGGTGGATAGACAGACCTGTGTAATCAGTTGTCAGCTTTTAAGCCACCGCCATGATCGCGAAGATTCTTGAGACGCTCACAGGAAAGGACGACGTGGAGCGCGTCGCCTACAAGGAAGACCTCCAACTACTGAACGATTATCTCAAGACTCGGAGGCTTTTCTTCCCCAAGAGGCCGATGCGATTTCTCGATGCGGCTACATTCACGCAGGATCAGTTGATGGAGTTGATCGAACAAGAGTCCAAGGAATTGGGTGGCAACCAAGTTGAGCTATGGATTCTTGAGATTGATGGGAAGAAGCGATTGCCAGCATTTTCCAGTCAAATGAAGATGAAGGCTTTCTCGGCCAAAATGTCCAAGGACCTGAACAAGGTGTTCTCGTTGGGCTGCATTGAGGTTCTGCTGGCCGACATTGTGAAGGTTGCGGATATCGACTTTGTGGACCTGAACCTTTTCAGTCAGAAGAGTTGGGAGATTGGAGTGAGGAGACAGCAATGAAAGCTAACCCGCGCTCTACACTGGACGCCCGGACGGCGCTCCGTTTCCATGCCGAAGGTCACTGGCCGGGCGCCAGTGAGAGCGGGTGTTAGCATGTACACAGTTTTGCTCACTTGCATTGCGACATGCCTCCTGACGGGCTGTGTGGGGGAGCGTTTACAGGACAGAGGCACAGCGGAGGAAACCACCAACGAGATGCATTTTGTCTTCCATCAGGAAGGTAATCGACCACCGATGCTCTCGACTAATGAGGTTATGCAACTCGCCTGGGAGAGAGCGCAACAGTATCGCCGAGACATTACAAATTACCTCTGTGACTTCCTTTGCTTTGCAGGGGACACAACAAACCGGTCCTTAAGCAATCGCTGGATTGTGCATTTCCGGCCGAACCAAAGCCGCTGGCAGCTTCATTCGGATTTCTTCGTGGATGTTGACGACAGCACAAAGACTGTGAATCTGCTTCACCATTGAATGCGAGTGCTAACCCGGCACATGCACTGGACGGCGGCATTCCCGTTGTGATTGATATCGCACATGCCCCGCCGCCAGTGATGTGCGTAGGTTGGCCCACTCGAACCGAAACCTGACTATGCCAAGCTCATTCGACAAGTTCATGCCAAGAACCTCAATGAGGTTTCCCGACGGCGCAGTGCTGTGCGTGGGCACGATGTCTTGTGATGACCAGATTCACCAAGCCGTGAATCTGAATTACACGCCCGCTGGTGCCGCCGCGCCGACGATGGAACTGGAGCTGCCCCCCAAGACGGTAGATGTGATTATCCGGCAGTTGCAGGACTATGCGAATCAGGCACGCTTCGTCAACGGGGAGCGGATGCTGGAGTATCCGGAGCCTTATCCGGAAAAACTGCGCGGGGCTTCCTCCCGGGTGCCTAAGGCCAAGCAGCGGAGAACGAAGAAGGGCCAAGCCGCTGCACCGAATGGCGGCCCTGCCACGCAGCTTGGCAATTCGGGACCCACCGAGGGGGCGCCCTCGGTGAGCTGAATCGTTCTGCAAACGATCGGCACCAAGAGATGAGAGGGTACGAAATCGTGGACACCTGCGCCGAAAACATCGGCGGGTGCGGCTTCTGCGGCTACACGGCCGGCAGCAACATGGGACATCGTCGGAAGACGGATTGGCTCAAGGAGCGCTACGCGGAAGGCCTGAGGTTCAAAGTGCTCCGCTCACAGGAATTCGGTGATATTGGAATGATCGAGTACGCCTATGGCAATCATGCATGGAGACCCGTGGAGGCGGCAGGTTACCTCTTCATCCATTGCCTGATGGTCAACGGCAAACACAAAGGGAAAGGGCTTGGGATGCGCCTGTTGGATAGTTGTCTGAGGGACGCAAAGAAGAGCGAGTGCCGGGAAGTCGCCGTGGTGACCAGTTCCGATAGTTTCATGGCACGAAGTGATTTCTTCATCAAAGCCGGTTTTATCCCGGTGGATAGCTCCCCTCCTTACGAGCTGCTCGTCAAGAAGCTCAAGAAGACAGCCCCGAATCCTCGTTTCATCGTCCAAGGGGAGCGAGTCCTGAAAAGGTACAAGAAAGGGCTCACGATCCTGGCGGCGGATCAATGCCCGATGGTTCCAAAGTGTGTGGCGGATATTGCGGAGATGTCCAGGGCTTTGGGGCTGGAGCCGAGGGTGGTGCGAGTCAGGAGCGCGAAGGCGTCCAGGGAGCTCCCGACGCCCTATGGCATGTTCAGTATTCTCTACGATGGAAAGCTGATCGCCGACCGTCCGGTCAGCGCAAGGAGATTCTCAAGCATGATGCATAAGCATGCAGAACCATCTCCTGCAGCCAACGTCCTAAAGGCCGCGCCTGAGCGCTATCGTTGGCCATTCACACTATGCGCAGATTCCTCGTAGCACTTGCGGCCGTGGTCATCTGTAAGCGGTAGCAGAGGTGCGGGGCCAACGGTGGACGGAACCGTGTGGTTGAAC